>CADALO010000001.1 GCA_902788805.1 uncultured Bacteroidota bacterium
TGTGGATGCGCATCAGCATTACATCAGCGGCAACGTGGGTGCCTACTATCAGCACAAATTCGACACCGCAGGGCACGAGATTGAGTTCAACTGGAACGGTGGCCTGACCAGCGGGCTCAACGACCGCATCCGGCAACGTCAATATGTCAACTTCCCAGCATTGGACTTCACTCGTCATAGCAATCTTGACCAGCTGGGCAGTAGAAACGACCTTTATGTCGACTATACTCACCCCTATAGTAAGAAGGGCAAGATTGAGGCTGGCGCGGAATTTCATTGTAAGCCGCAAAACCAGACCCATCACCTCGATACACTCGCCGGTGGCATCTACCAGCGCGATTCCGTTCGTAGCTACGTCTTTAACGACCGAGAGACAAAACTAACTTTTTACCTCACCGTCCAGCAGAAGATTGGTCGGCTGACTATCAAAGGAGGCATCCGTGGCGAGAACCAGTGGCTGCAACGCAAACACAACATCGCGTCGTGCGACTTCGACAAGTACTATTTCGGACTTGTCCCTTCCATCCACGCCAGCTACTCCACCGAGAAGAACCACAACTTCACCCTGAGCTACACGCGCCGTTTCGACACACCCGATATTGCCAAACTCAGCCCATTCATCATCTATGCCGACGACAGCTACACCGTCGGCAACCCTGACCTGCGTATGGCCTACTCCCACAAGGCCGAGGCGGGCTGGACGCACTACACCGACTGGGGTTCCGTCGGCGTGGAAGGCTACCTCAACCTCAGTACCGACAATTTTGCCCAGGTTACCGATGTGGCTTACAGTCCCTTCTTTGGCCGCGTAGTGCAGATGGACACATCTGTCAACCTGGGAAGTGTACGTATGAGCGGTGCCGAACTGAACCTCACTTGGCGACCAATCAAGAATACGAATATCCGCCTTTATGCCGGTGGAATCGATGGCTGGTATCGTATGCAAGTGCGCCCAGGCGAATGGGTTGAGGACGAGGTATGGTCCTATAGAGTACGCCTCAACGCACGTACCAAATTGTGGGGCAAGGTGGACGTATTTGTCAACAGCCAGTTTGTTGGCCATCAAATCGAGTTCCTCAGTCGCAGCGAGCCATTCTTTAATGTCGACTTCGGCTTCAGTACCGACCTCTTCGACCGCCACCTCTCGCTCTACTTCCAGGTCAACGACCTTTTCAAGTCATACAATTCGCACACCGTCTCCACCAATCCCTACTACGCCGAAGACTACCGCTGGAGCTACAACAGCCGATTCGTCAGCCTCGGCCTCACTTGGCGCATCGGCAAGATGGACCTCGAAAGCAAAGGCCGCCAAGGTGCCGCCTATTGATTATTGCGAATAAGCCTGTTTTGCACCCCATAAGTCGGTCGTGGCGGATGCCCTGTAAGGGGCGTCCGCCGACCCGACTTTTTGATAAATTCTTATTAAATTCCTATCATAGTTTACTAACCTGAACTTTGGTAAAACTTTGGTAAGAATTTGAGTAAACTTTGGTAGGAAGATGGTATCTGTAAATCAAGGAGTTGAAAAATGCCATTTTTGGCCTTTTTTAGACTTTTCCATACTTTTTTAAAAACCTCGTATGTGGTTGATTTTTAGCCGATTGTTTGTAAAAAACAAGAATTTATCAAAAAGTCGGATTTTGGACCCTGTTTGGGGCTTTGTTGAATATGGAAAAAGGACTCAGGACAGGCCTTTGGGTCTGTCTGGAATAATTATGATAGGAATGTGGAAAACGCTGAGTGCGGGGTGTCCCTGCGGCTGGAAAACTAATGTATGCTTGTTGTGCGGAGCAACCCTACAAGGCGGTCGTAGCGGGCGCCGGGGCTGCGGTAGTAGACGTAAATGGTGTATGAATTGGGCGTGACGTAGTGGTCGCCTTCGAGAGTGGCGGTCAGAGCTTCGCTTTCATCCGTGGGTAGGAACAGCAGCTGATAGGAGTAGTAGCCTTGTTTGATGAGCATACGTTTGGTGTAGGCCTTGTATTTGGCGTTCCATTCCATACGGCTGTCGTCGCCGAGGTTCCATTGGGTCAGTTCGCCGATGATATGCACTGTGCCGTCGAGGAACGGCCGTTCGAGCGGCAGGCTGAAGTTGACCCAAACGTAATCGGCCTCGATATGTGGGTTGTTGCGGTCGCGGATGTTGGTCTTCATTCCTCCGTTCAGGCTGTTGTACTGGGTATAGGCTTTGTGCGAGCGGTCCTCGTCGGGCTGCAGGAATGCAAATGTCTCGCCGCCCCACTGTTCGATGCGTTGCACGTGGTACATTGTGGCTTGAAGGTTGCTGAGGTCGAAGTAGCGGAAGTTGTTGCCTCCGGGGAAGACGTTGGCTGCCTGCCAGTCGTAGCGCAGCGTGTTGCCGCTGAATCCGCTGAATGTCAGTGCACGCTGTAGGTCGGTGCGCCGGTTCTGCTGTACTACGACGCGGTAGTAGTCGGATTGCTGGATGAGGAAACTGCCTCGGCGTGGCGTAACGGCCACGTTCACCTCTTGGTCGCGGTTGAAGTTGCCGTAGGCACCGCTGGGCTTCAACACGGCGGCATCGATGTCCACTTGCTCTTCATAGACGCAGAAGCGTCTGGTGAAGAGTATGCTGTCGGGGTACCCTGCCGGATAGACTTCTATCAAGTAGTTGCCCGATGCCAGGAAAAAACTGTATTGGTCGGGAATAAGCTGGTAATAGTTGGTGTATCCTGTCAGGGTTGTAAACGATGATTGAAAGTTGCTTATGTTGTTATCTGCAGCACCGCTGAGGAACTCGCCGGGTTCAAGGTTGTCGGGTTGCCAGTCGGAGGTGCAGTGGCGCAGGCGATAGCGCAGATGGTCGGTCTGAGGCGAAAGTATGTCGAAGCGCAGCAATAACTGTTCAGCCCCTTCGCCAAACTCGGAGAGCCTTAGAAAGGGTGCTTCAAGTTCGTTGTCGCTGCGGCTGAGATATACGCTTTTTATGTCGGGACAGATATTGGTGTCGATAGCTATCTGGCTGTAAGCCAGTGCTGCCGATAGCAAAAGCGATAGGATTGTCAGTGCCTTTTTCATAGTGCAAAGATACACTTTTTCTTTTATACGATGCTGTGGATGCAAAAAAAGAGGGTGCCATCGGCACCCTCTTGACGTTAAATACCTTGACGGTAGGTTTAGATAAATATGTATCGCAGAATGAAGAGTATTGCCAGCACCCACATTGTCGGAGTGATTTTGCTGAAGCGTCCGCAGCAGGCATTGAGGACGACATAGCTGATCATACCGATCAGGATGCCGTCGCTGATGCTGTAGGCGAAGGGCATAACGACAAGTGTGATGAAGGCAGGGATGCTGTCGCGATAGTCAAGCCAGTTGATCTTGGTGACAGGCTGCATCATCATCATACCGACAATGACGAGCGACGGAGCCGTTGCTGCCGGAGGTATGGCCAGGAAAAGCGGTGCAAGGAAGAGTGCCAAGGCGAAGCAGCAGGCAGCCGAGAATGCGGTGAGACCTGTGCGTCCACCGGCACCGACGCCGGCTGCACTTTCAACATAGGTGGTTGTGGTGCTGGTACCGAGAGCGGCGCCGCAGATGGTTCCGATGCTGTCGGCAAGGAAGCACTGGTTGATGCCGTCGACGTTGCCTTCTTCATCCACAAAGCCGGCTTTCTCGCTTACGCCGATGAGGGTGCCCATCGTGTCAAACATATCGATGAAGAGGAACGTGAAGACCACGACAATCATATCTACAATACCCTTGCTGGTGGCTAACTCGCTCCAGGTGAACTGGAAGGCGATGCCGCTGATGCTGGGCGGTGTGGATACCACGCCGCCGAAGGTGGTCAGAGAGACTCTGATGACCTCGCCGTCGGCACCCAAAACGTTGTAGATGGGTAGCATACCGATGAACGTTGTGGCAAGAATGCCCCAGAGAATACCGCCGCGGACGTGCAGCATCACGAGTGTGCAGGATACCACCAAGCCGATGATTCCGAGCAGTGCGGTGCCGTTGATGAAGGCTGCGCCGCTGGCGTCGTGGAGCTTGAGGCCGAGTGTCACCAGTGTGGCGTCGCTGTTGACCACAATGCCAGCATTCTGGAAACCGATGAAAGCAATGAAGAGACCGATGCCGGCACCGATGGCGTGCTTCAGCGAAATAGGTATGGCATCAACAATCCATTTACGCACATTGGTTACCGTCAGGATGATGAAGATGATACCTTCGATGAATACTGCTGTCAGTGCAAACTGCCACGAGTGTCCCATAACGAGGCATACAGTGTAGACAAAGAAGGCGTTGAGGCCCATACCCGGAGCCAGAGCAAACGGTTTTTTTGCGATGAAGGCCATAGCCAAGGTGCCGATGACGGCGGCAATGGCCGTTGCCGTGAAGACGGCACCGTTGGATTTCGACATCTCGCCGCCCAAGGCATCGAAGATGTTGGGGTTGACGGCCAGAATGTAGGCCATCGTCAGGAACGTGGTGAGACCGGCTATGATCTCAGTCCTGACATTATGTTTTTCGGGGTCGAACCCGAGAAATTTCAAAAACTTCATAGTTTGTGAATTAAAAATTATAAATTAAGAATTAAGAGAAGCTTACGCAGCCCTTTTAAGTCGGAACTAACGCATTTACACACTAACGCATTAACACATTAACGCATTAACGCATTATTAGAAGTTCCACTTGATGCCGAGGCAAGGAGCTACATTGAATCCTTTGTTCTTGGCCCAGTTAGCGCCGCTCTGCCAGCCTCCGGCAAAATTGTAGGCGACTTCAACCTCGCCACCAATATTGAGGTTCTCGCAGCCGAAGTGCTGTCCAACATTATACCAGATCTGGGGCTCGCTGAGGATTACCCAATCTGTCTCGTCTGGTGTCAAGTCGCTGTTGAGACCCCACACAACGTTCTCTCCCCAAATATCGAGGAAACCGCTGAAAGCAAGGCCTTTCACGCCAAACAGGTTGTTCATACCCCATACGAAGGTGAACTGGAGTGGAGTGTAGCTTATGTCATTCTGAACAAGGTTTGTGATGTGCTTGTACATCAACTCGAATGTGAATGTGTTGCTGAAGTCGTCGTTGTGCAGGAAATATTCCACACCAAACAGCCAGGCATTCGATGCAGCAATGCCGCCGTTCCATTCAATGTGCAGGCTCAGGGCACCAAGCTTGCTGCCCTGCCAGAAATTAATAGCGCGGGCAATCTCGGTGTAATAACCTACAGGTGTGTTCTGGTCGGGATGATAGATGTCGTTGAAGAAGAAAGTGCTTCCCCATTTGTCGGCCTTGAACATCTCAAGGGTTGTCGTCAAGTGGCCACGGTTAAAATCGTACATCTCTTGGATGTTGGTTTGGGCTTTCAGGCCCAATGTTGCCATTAGCATTGCTGCTACCAATAATGTTTTTTTCATTGTTTTGAGTTTTAATGGTTATATAAAAAAAGGATGTCTTCGTTTCTTTCGCAGGTGCAAAATTACGAAAACTTATTCGAGTTACAAAATATTTTTGTAAATTTTTATTAAAAAAGCGAGAGGCTCTTGCCGAAAATCACTGAAAATTATAAACTAAGCGCAAGGCTGTTTTTAATGGCCTGACGTAAAGCCTATGTGAATCTGTTATCAGCAAATCTGTCACTCCCCATTTCAAATCAAGGACAAAATGCCAATTTTTGTTTAGTTCGTATCCTGCAGTCAGCGCGATGCCTGCGTTCAAATCGCCGATGGCAAACAGCGGCTCTTCGGTCCGGGGATTGTCTGCAAAGCCTCTGCTGTGTGGATTCGGCGTGTGCCAGTCGTTAGTGATACTCCCAAGGACAAAATGTGTGTACGGACCTATAGCTGCCAGCAGGCCTTTCTTGCTTTGCCAGCAGGCTTGTATGGAGAGGTCGATTCCGAAATCAGACAGCTTTGACGTATTGCCATCTTTCTGTAGGCCTACGCGCTCTATGTTGCCCAGCAGTCCCATTTGCAGGCTCCAAGGCTGCGAAATACGGTATTCGATTGCTGCTCCGCAGTCTATGCCAAGGGCGGGAGTTACCTTGTCCGGTGCATCGTTGACATTCTGAAGGTTGCAGCGGTAGCTTGTCAGGTTGGGGCCAATCGTGAGTGCCCAGCGCGTATATTGGCGGTTCTCCTGCGCCGCCGTGTCTTCTTGGCAGCGGGCGCTGCCGGTAACAAAGCCTATAAACAGCAATATGTACACTAACCTTCTCATCTTAAAGCGTAAATTTGAATTCAATCTTGATAAAACTCTTCTGTTTCGAGGTCATACCTTCGGCGTAACTCAATCGTCGCACATAGTCTATGCGTATGAACTTCAGTATGTTCTCTATGCCTATGCTATATTCCATATAGGGTTCCTTGCCGAGAGCCGAGGTGCCTTCCGGCAGCTTGAACAGGCCGGCCGTATGCTCTGCCTCCGGGTTGTTCTTGGCCGACAGTCCGCCATAAATGATGTTGAACCCTGCCACCTCGCGCAACCGGAGCCTCTTGATCAGCGGAATGTAGTTTAGAATCAGCCCTTTCAGATGGTATGTGGCGAACAATGCTGCATACTGGTCGACAACAAACTCCATAGGCCGCATTGTGTTGAACGACGACGATGAAATATAGATGTTGTCATTGCCGCTCGGAAAGCAGAGGCGAGGGTAGGGGACACGGTTCCAGACCATTCCCGACTGCATCTTTGCATCGATATGGCCAAAGGCGCCAAGCCAAAACCGTTTCTCGGCGCTGAAGTCGGTACGCTGGTAGCGGAAGCCACCGCTCATAATGCCGATGCGGTGGGTTAGATTGATTATCGGCGCGTCTTTCTTAACATTCAGCACGTTGGCACTGCCAGGGCGCCGACTGTCAGGGTTGCGGTTCGGGCTGAATGTCAGCTTGCCCATCAATTCGCCTTCGGCAAAACGCTCTACCTCCTTCAGGCTGCCGTCGTCTTGATATTGAAGGTATTGCAGTCTTCCTGCCGGCTCATAGCTGCGCAATGCCAGCCAAGTGTCAATCCTTAAGTGACTGGGCCACTGCTTTTGAAGGCGCAGCACACCCTGTGCCACATACTGTAGTTTCTGCTCCACGTCGCTCGACATCATTATGTTGTCGCGGTCGAAGTTGTCGAAGTTCTGGCCTGGCGATTCCAGTTCATAGCCTGCCGTCAGACTGATGCGGCTTAGTGGCGACTCGTGCGAGTGCCGCTCCTTGTCGTCAAAGGTGTGTATCAGCGAAGCATTGAATTTGGGCCTGCGGTCGCGAAAGCCGTATGCCACATATCCTTCGGCAAAGTTGCGTGCATTCAAGGCCGCTGTCGTCATACCGCCAAGGCGTATACGCCAGCCCTCCTCGTTGTTGTAACTTAGAGCGTTGTAAATAGGTCCGATGTCGAATCGGCTTGAGTCTCGCTTGCCGTTGGTCGGGATGTAGCCTGTAAATGTTACCTCAGCAACCTTTTTCAGACGTTGCATCTCTGGTAGCCTTGCCAACTCATAGCGTAGACTGTCTATCACTGTCTCTTTCATTGTCAATTCAATGGGCCTCAGTTCATTCCATACCTTGCGGCGCATTCGGGTCTTA
Source organism: uncultured Bacteroidota bacterium (assembly GCA_902788805.1). GTDB lineage: Bacteria > Bacteroidota > Bacteroidia > Bacteroidales > P3 > Colimorpha. Next base: position 7,539 of record CADALO010000001.1, read on the forward strand.
GGTAGCGAGGCTGTGTTGGTCAACGGTGTGAAAAGGCTGTCGGGCAGCATCTCAACGCTGTCGGCGACGTTGTATTTGTGATAGATGCGCACTTGATGGGCGTATACCTCCTGTAGTTTCTTGTGTATGTACATACGTCCGTATGTATCGCAACGTGTTGGCATATAAAGTGTTCGCCCCTTGTATTCCTGTGGTTCATAGCTCTGCACTATCGTCAGGTCGCGAACGAAATTCAGATTGACATACGGCGATACGCTCATACTATATCGCGTTACCGCATAGCTGCCGTCAAGGGCTATATACATTTGTCCCGTAAAGCCATAGCTGCGGTCGTTGGCTGGCACAAACGAAAGCTCGGCGCATCGCTGGCCGCCTTCTTCAACGGTGTCGGTGATATAGAACTTGTAGAAAGTTGTGGCCAATGCACTATTCAAAGGACTTGTGAAGTGGTTGAGCATCACCTCTATGTCGTTGTCGTAGATGTCTATTGGGACAAACATCTCGCTTAGGCTGGCGTCAATGCCCTCCTGTCCCAGTACCTCGTCGATGCCTTCCATACGTTTGGCGGTGGTCAGTGTCCTGAATTGGCGCGGTCGTTGGCGGTACGACTGCTGCATCATCACCTCTCGCATCGACACCGTCAGTATCGGCACGCCGTCGAAAGGTGCCTGATCAATGTATTTTTCCAGAAACCTCAGCTTGCGCCACAGCCGTTTGTGCTCGAAGTCGGGGTGAAAATCGTCGAGGGCCAGTGTGGTTTTCTCATATACCTCGCGGCTGAAGCGATCTACGCTCTGCATACGGTTCAAGTCCTTGTGCTCTATGACGTTGCGCGCAAGCTCCACTGCAGGATTATTGTGGCGACGGTATCGCTTACGCTCTTTGCGCGAGGCGGTCACTTCCACTGTGCGCATCACTTGCGAACGGGGCGACATATTGACTTTCACATTGTTGTGCACTCTCCCTGCCTCAAACACCATAACAACAGGCTCGTAACCCATCATCTGAAATTTCACGGTGTCTTGGCTCGTGGCCGATACCGTTTTGTGTTCAAGCTTGAAACGTCCATCCATATCGGTCTGCGTGCCCGTAGCGGTGCCCACAAAGCCTACCTGCACAAAGGGCAAAGCCTCGCCGCTGACGGCGTCGTACACGCGCCCCTGCACCCTCGTCAAAGTCTCTTGCGACGCAACACGGCCAGGTAACAGAAAGAACAGGATTATTAATATGTAATACAGCGGTTTGTGCATCAGTCGGCAGAAGTTTTACAATATATTGTCCATAAACAGACCTATGTTGTTTAGTATGGGGCAGGCGAGCGAACTCTTGATGCTGATTCGCAGTGATTTGGTGGTCGTTTTGGGTGTTAAAATTATGCGTTTGTAGCCTATGGTTGTACCCTCTGCAAGTCGGCACCACCGTCCGTCAGTCTCTTGATACTCAATCTCGAACGCGGCTATGCGCTGTCCTAAAGGAATATACTCCTGAAGCATAATGCGGTTGAAGGTGACAGGCTGGTTGAACGATAGCGTCAGGACTGGGGTGAGGATACTGTCGTCCACAGCCCAGTAGGTATCGTAGTCGCCGTCGGTTAAATTATGGGGACTGAACTCCTTGCAACGTTTACCGCCCCTTGTGTGGCTGGCGGTGATCTGAACTGATTTGGCCATATCGGTGCTGAAAATGCTGTCCAATGCAGCGCGGAACTCCAGCAGTCGCACTGAATCCTCGGCCGATATCAGTCCTCGACTGTCGGGCGGCACATTTAGCAGCAGCAGCGAGTTGCGACCCACACTGCTGTAGTAGATGCGCAGCAGCTCGGCAACACTCTTCGGATGCTCGTCGGCGTGCCAGAACCAGCCCGGGCGTATGCTGACGTCGGTTTCGGCGGGTACCCACTTGGCACCTCGCAGATTGCCGTGGTTCAGGGTGTCGATGGGGGGTGAACCGGCACCGGGCGCATAGCCATCGGTGTTGAGGGTTGACCAGCAGGTCTCGCCGGCCTCGCCGTTTTCGTTGCCGACCCAGCGGCATCCGGGACCTATATCGCTGAAGATTAGTGCTTCTGGCTGCAGGCGGGCTACGGTGCCATTGAATAACTGCCAGTCGTAGGTTTGTTTTTTTCCGTTCGGACCTTCACCGTTGGCACCGTCAAACCATTGCTCGAAAATATGTCGCTTCCCATCATAGCCAACGGTGCCGTATCGCGAAAGCACCTCTTCCAGCGTCATCCTGAATGTCTCGTTATACTGCGGAGTGCCGTAAGTCGGTGCGTTGCGATCCCACGGCGAGATGTATACGCCCATTGCAACGCCTGCTTCAGTGCAGGCGTCGCTCAATTCTTGCAGAACATCGCCTTTCCCGTTACGCCAGGTGCTTTGTGCTACTGTGTGAGCACTTTGCTTGCTGGGCCACAGGCAGAAACCGTCGTGATGTTTGGCAGTTAAAATGATGCCGCCCATACCGGCACGCTGTGCTATGTCTGCCCACTGTCGACAATCGAGGGCAGTCGGGTTGAATAGTTCTTCGGCTTCAGTACCGTCACCCCATTCTGCGCCGGTGAAAGTATTGGGTCCAAAATGACAGAACATATTTATCTCCATACGCTGCCACGCCACCTGCTGCGGTGTCGGACAGGCTCCGTAGGGTGCCGGCGGCGACACTTTGCTGCAGGCTATTATTGCCGACAATGATATAAAAGCCAGTATTTTCGGTAATTTCATCCTTTTTTTTTATAAGAAAATCGGATGCAAATTTACGAAAAAAAACTGAAGGATGCAGTATTCTTATTTTACAATCAGTTTCTTTGTCATAGGAGCGTTGTTCCCCGATATGACACGCACAAAGTATGCTCCAGTTGTGAGCCCCTTGATGTCGATACGTTTTTCGCAGTCGACAGAGCATTCTATGCTCTCTTTTATAATCTCTCGACCTCTCAAATCCATTACCAAGAAACATACGTCGCCATTGATGCCTGTAACGGAGACTGTTATGACATCTTTGGCTGGATTCGGATAGATTCTCAACTGGGAATTTAAAGTTGTATAAATATTTTCAATGTCGCCGGAATCTTCTACAACTTGGAACTGGGCGATAATGGTGGTGTCGCTTGTCACAAATAGATTCCTCGGGTTGGTGGTATTGCCGTCGTTCCATTCCGTGAAACTGTAGCCTGTATTCGGTGTGGCGGTCAATGTAGCTATGTCACCATAGTAATATATGCCACCGCCTGTCACAGAACCGCTGGCAGGAGGCTCGGATGTGGCGCTGACGGTATATCTTTTGGGCGCAAATGAGGCAACGACAGCCAAGGAAGTGTCATCCTCTCCGCAGATGGAACGGAGACGAACCGCATAATTTGAAGTGGGGTTTAGTCCTGAGAAGGTGTAGCCCATCGTGTGGACAATCACGGATGTGGTGTCAAGAATGACTTCCCACTCGCTCTCATCGCCGCCGGGTGACCACGAAAGTACAAGGTTGTCGGCATAACGCTCGCCTCTCACATACCACGGTGAGGGACAGGTGTTTTGACGGATGTTTACATTGTCAACGGCTGCTGGCGACTGGTTATAGGTGTTGTCGTCGTTGTGCCACATAAACACCCAGTCGTAGTATCCTGGCGTTGTTATCGAGAATGTTCCCATCTTGTACTGCCAACTGTTGGATTGATTGAGCTCTATGGAGCCATCCAGAGCTATGCCACCCTCTGGAACTGACAAGGCATTGTCAAATCCATTGCTCTCGCCTGGAGTATAGATTCTGTCAGCTGGCACAAGAGCAGCACGAAGATAATCGTTCGAGGCTTCGCCGTTGCATCTCCAGTCGAAGCTGTATGCATATTCGCCTGCGGTGTCGAAACGGAAAGTCCTAACGGCAAAAACCGTCGATGACGTTCCACCATAGTGGTTGTTACTGCCGTCGTCGGTGATGTATAGAGAACCTCCTGGATTGCCAGCGGCGTTGCCCACCGTCCATCGATTGCTCTCGGTGCCGTTACACAGCGCCCATCCGCCCGCGCTCCCATCGTCAAAACTCTCGCCGTATGGCACAACCGTCGGCGTGGTCATAAGGGTGGTGGCCGTCAGGTGACGTGCAACGACAGAATCGAAACAGTCGGGATAGACGTAAATATGGTATAACGTACCTGAGTCGAGTCCGGTCATCGTGTATAACCTGTCGGTGACAAGTGTCGAAGCGGCCGCTCCCGTTCCCGGAACGAAATCTACAGTATCATACTCCACATACCAGAATATATCCGCACGGCTCGAGTCGCTCCACGCAATGCTGATGCTTTCCGTTCCCCTGTCCACGCAATGCAGCCCCTCGGCAGGCGCACACGGCATCTCCTCCAGCACGATGTCGTCGATATATGGCCGGTTTACCGGAGACTGGAAAGGAGCCTTGAATGTAATGTGGCCGTGGGGGCCTCGGTAGCCGGCCATCCTCACCGTATGGTGTGAATAGTCGCCAAGAGATTCGATACGGACGGTATCCATAGCAACGAATGAATTGGTGTCATTGGGGTCGCTCATCACACCAACCACTATGAATGAGTTATAGTAAAAATGGGCAGTGCGCAGCCAGAAGGAGACCTGAAGACCCCTCGCAGGATAAAGGACGGAGTCGGTAAGAGGCATTATGGCATATTGGTCGGAACACATAATGGGATAGTTAGCAGTGTGGAATCGCATAGCGTTGTGTCCGCTGTGGGCGTAGGTTGAGTCGTTGTGGACAAGGGGTGCTCCACTGTATTCGCCTCCTACGCTGGTGTTATGCCTCAGCCAGCAGACAGGCAATGTGTTCGTGTTCGAATAGGTGGTATATGATGGGAGGCCAGCGACGCTTTCGAAGTCCTCGACAAAGGGCAGGCTTTCAATCGGGGCGCACTGGGTGTGGAAATGCACGGGATAGGAAGGATAGCCCTCGTGGTTGCCGCAGTTGGCAACGACCACCAGTTCGTAATCGGTGTTGGGCATAAGTCCACCTATGGCTGCGGTGTTGTCGGAGAAGATATAGGGTGGAGTGCTTCCAATGTCGAATCCAGGCTCACCTACATAGACAAGCCACTGGTTGGGACTGGTGTTGCCATTGGTTCCACAAGGATGCAGGCCGCAATCCCAAGTGGCGAAGACGCTGTCGGCAGTGACGTGCGTCACGCGGACATGCTCTGGTGTGGGACAGGGTCTCGACAGCCTCAGTTCGATATTGTCTAGGTCGAAACCGTTGTTAGCCATAGTTTCGCTTTCGGGCGAAGGGGTATAGAAGACGATGTACCGGCCGCTGCCCGTGTAGTTCACGAACCGCACCGTGACAGAATGGAGCGAGGCGACGGGTTCGTCGCTGAGGTCGACGGTGTCGACAGGCACAAAGCCGGAATATGTGTAGGCTAGCGAGGGGGCGGAAACCTCCATGCTGGCCGCAGGCAAGTACCCTGAAAACCAGGTGACATCCTCGGCGACACCTACAATCAGGCGCGAGGATGGAATAGGTATAAAACCACTGCCGGGTCGCTTGATAAGGAAGTTCACCTCCAGGCTGGTGATGTCGACCGAGCCATCCAGACGCGGCAGGGCTGCCCAACGGTAGTAATGCGGAGTGGCACCCATACTGAATCCTACGGTGTCCTCGCCGATATACGTATGTGTGGCGTGCGGCCTGCTCGAGATGTGGGATGGCACCGAGCCCCTGCGCCAGCAAGGATTGATATCTTCCTCGTAGCCATATTCGTAGCTCTCGAAGTCCTCTCTGAACGGCAGGTCGCCGTAGGTCAGCGGTGGGCACTCCGTCTGGATGCTCCCTGTCAGGAAGAGGCCGGTGAACCCTATGCACTCGGACGCGACGGCATAGTTGTAGAGGGTGTTGCTGGCGAGGGGATGGAAGGTGTAGAATGTATCGGTGATTCCCCGTACGGTATCGTTGCCGAGGACGGCAGTGAATCTATTGTTGCCCTCAGGGCTCCACACAAGTGTCACCGAGGTGTCTGTACACGAGGCTCTGAGGTGCGAGATGGGGTAGCAAAGCTGGTTGGTGAGCACCACATCGTCGAGCAGCAGCTCGCGACCGTAGCTAGGTACAGAACCGCGAATGGCGATATAGTTGCCCGTGCCGCTATAGTTAGCGAAGCTGACCGTGTAGAGCACGGCGTCGAATGTGGGAGTGATGGTGTCGACGGGTATGAAATTGGCCGTGTCGCCGTCGTGGTCCATCACACCGATGACATAAGAGGCTCTTATGTCGCTGTTGCTCAATGTCCGGGCGTAGAACATCAGGTAGAGGTCACGGATGTTGTAGGCACCCTTGTCAACCGGAGGCAGCACAACGTATAAGTTTTTATATTCGGTGGTCAGTTCCCAGTACATAGAATTGTTGCCGTGAATGCCGCTGGTGCCGTTATTCCTGACGTAGGGGCGACCGTTGTAACTATTGTTGGAGGGAAGGTTGTTGACTCGCCTCCAACAGTTGGGGAAGGCCTCGATATAGGAGGTGGTGTGTAACTCATAGTGAGGCGTATTCTCGAAGTCATTGATGAGTGGGAGATTGCTGAGAAGATAGCAAGGGGTGTGGAACGACGATGACCAATAGCTGCTGGTGTCACCATCGCCGCAGATGGCACGAATGCTGACAGTATATACCGATTCAGCTTCAAGTCCGTGAATATTTAATACGGTGTCGGTGATATAGTAAATGCTGTCGCCTATGGTGAGTTCCCACGCCGTCTCGCTCCCACCTCTTGCCCAGTAGACGGTGGCACTGTCGGTGGTGACGTCGCGGAACCGGATATTGTCCACACGACGGCACATCGGCTCATAGCTGATTGTGATGTCGTCGATGGTGGCAGTCCAATCGGCCAATGAGGGACGGTTGGCCCGGATGGCGATATACTGCCCGTTGCCGTTGTAGTTCTCGAACGAGACTTCATACCTGTCCCATACGCGAATGGCGGGGTCGATAAAGACGGAGTCTACCGTCTGGAAGGTGTTGATGTCGTTTGGATTGGTCATCACACCCACAAGGAGTATTGGGTCGTCATTACGTGTCGACGACCTCGCCCAGAAGTTGAGATACAAAGCGTTGATTTGGTCCATATTGGTATCTACCTGAGGAAGGACAATGGCCTGGTAGTTGCAGTAATACATACTTGCAGAGACACCGAAGCCAAGTCCCCGGGTACCCGTGTGGGCGCCGGATGAGATGACGGGGTGGCCGTTGTAGGTGGTGGCGTCGTTGAGGTGGTGCCAACAATGTATGTCGGCAGGCACCCTGTTGCTGCCGGTAGGCAAACCCTCAAAACCATAATGGAAGGGGATGCTGAGGGGTATGCAAGGTGTGGTGATGGTGACCGACGATGATACAAGTGTGTCGGTGCAGTTGGCCGTCACACGGTACTCATAGATAGACCCCGGTTCCAGTTCGGCAATAGAGAAGAAATGTTCGGTGGCTGTAGTACCGACTGCGACATTGACCCACTCGCCGGTATCGGTTGGATTGACAAGGCGGTAGTCGACATCCCACGACTCTTCCTGATAGCCGGGAATCCATAAAAGCTTGACTATGCCCGTAGCGCTCGTATCGACAAGTGTGATTGGAGGAATGCAGGTGGCCCTGCCTGTGCAATATACATCTTGGCCTCCGGTGATGAGGCGTGTGTTGCTGCGCTTATCGAGGTCGAAAGTGCCCAACCCGTATGACACATTGCGATTGGGTCGGGCGGCCCAGCGGGTCATAATACTTTCGGGCAACAACTGCTGGCGGAATGAACGTGGCGTAGGGACAGCCACACCGGTGTTTTTAGTAATTACCACACACAGGTTACTGACACCGTCATATTCGAAGGACCCTTGGTTGAATGGGATGTAGTTCCAGCCTTCGGTGGTAAAACTAAGAGTGCCGGTGAATAACGGCTGTCCTCCGACGATAAGGTTAGGGTTGGTGACACCCGACAAATCGGTGTTTGGGCTGTGATACAGATAGATTTCGCAGTTGCCGATTTGGTATGGCTGATTGTCGGCATAGTCGAAGCCGATGCCGGTCAGCGTTGTCGGGCCTGTGACGGGTATCTCCGACGCCAGGAAAAGATGCTGCACTATTGAAAACGGAGCAGCAGCGTAGACAGGATACATAGTGCTGGTCTCTGTCCCGGGGATGCCCAGTACGAGGGTGTCTACTGCCCGAGCGATGGTATCCCAGCTGATGCAAGGCAGTTCTTGGGTCCTGAATACAATAGTGTCTGCTTCGCCATTCAAACCGTTGCATTCGGCCGCGACCGACACCCAATAGGAGCTGTCGGCGGCAAGTCCGGTCAGCAGAAGTTCCGGGACGGTGGTGACTATAGTGGTGAGTGTGGTATCAACGACATTGCGGTAGTTGACGGTGAAGCTTGTGGGAGTACCGAATTCGGTATTGAAATTCCACGTGAGGCGGGCTGCGGAGGCTGTGGTTTGTGCGTGTATCTCGGCGATTGGCGGGCAGAGGTTGGGTATCTCTTCGAGAATGACGTCATCGATGACGAACATATTGGACGACTCCGACTTGAAGGCGATATGGCCGTGAGGACCGTCGTAATTGGCAAATCCTATCGTGAAACGCTCAAAGAGCATAGAGCCGGAGATTGTGACGTTCCTTATCGGCACAAAGGTGCTGGTGTCTCTGGGGTCGCTCATCACCCCCACGGTGACATACGCTGTGCGCCCTGAGTTGTTGACGCGGAGGCTCTTAGTCCAGAACGACACCTGCAAGGTGTTCAGCGGATATATGAAATTATCTATAAGCGGCATAATGGCGTATTGGTTCCCAGCGCTGAACAGCATCGAGTTGATACCGCTGTGCACATACGACTGGTCGGAGTAGACAATGTACGCATTATCGGTGTAGACAATAGGGCCTCCGCTGGTGTTTGCGGGGTAGCCGGTATTGTAGTACTGCCAGCAGCGAGGCAGATTGTTGACCCTCGAATAAAAGCCGTCGATTCCGTTGACGCCGTCGAAATCCTCTGCCCAAGGCAGTATGACTATTGGAGTGCATAGTGTGTGGAACCGCACGGGATAGGAGGGGTCGCTGAGGCCGTCGCCGCAGTCGGCCGCCACAATGAGTTCGTAGTCGGTGTCGGGGTTGAGGCTGTCGATGGTTATACTGTTGCCGTAGATATAAAGCGGAGAGAAGGTGCTGATGTCGGCTCCCGGTGTTCCGAGAAGGACGATGCTGCTGTCGGCGCCGGCCACGCTATCCCATACGGCAGAGACTGTGTTGTGGGTAAGATGGGTTACGCCGACGTGCTGTGGCGTAGGACAGGGATTGGCGACTTTGAGCGTGACATTGTCGATGAGGAAGCTGTTGTAGATTGAGGACGGGATGCTGTCGGGGAGCTGTGGGGCGAGGAAGGCGATGTATTTGCCGCTGTCGGTATAGTTTTCAAACCTGACGGCGACGGGGTGAATGGAGTTGGGCGGCTCGTTGCTGATGTCTATGGTGTCGACGGGGACGAATGTCTGTAAACCGGATTGTTCGAAGGCCAGGATGTCGGAGACGACGCCAACGACGAGACGGCTTATGGTGGAGGTCTGTGTGCTGCGGATGATGAGGAAGTCGAGTTCGAGATTGGAGACATCGACGGAGTTGTCGACCCGCTGCAGGGCGGCCCATTCGTAGACTGCGTTCGAGGAACCCATACTGAGACCCACCGTGTCATTGTCGACCACGCAATTGGCGGGGTTTGGGTAGTTGACATCCGGTCGCGAGTCACCTTTATGCCAGCAAGGGCTGATGTCCCAGACGTGGTAGCCGTAAGAGTAGGCCTCGAAGTCTTCGGTATAGGGCAGGTCGTCGTAGGCGAGCGGGTGGCATTCGGTCCGGATGGTGCCTGTCAGCCAGGGGCTGGTCTCTCCATTGCATTGGGCAGCTACAGCATATTGGTACACTGTGTTTTCGGTTAGACCGGAAAAGGTGTAGAAGGTGTCGGTAATTCCAGCGACTGTATTGTTGTTCAGTACGATGGCGAAACTGGTGCCTCCGTTGGCTTCCCAGCACAACGATAGCTCGTTGTGAGAGGCGATGGCTGTCAGGTTGGCAGGGGGTTCGCACCATTGGTCGGTAAGGTAGACATCATCAAGCACTGCACTGAATGTCGACGGAACACGCGGACAGCGGATGGCGATATATTTGCCTGTGCCGCTGTAGTTGTGGAAGCTGACGGAATGGAGGGTGGCGGTGTTGGTCAGATAGACGGTGTCGACGGGGACGAAGGAGGAGGTGTCGGTGTATTGTTCCATCACACCGACGATAAACATCGGGAAGGGAGCTGAAAGACGTGAGGATTTGGCGTAGAAGGAGAGATGGAGGTCGGATATGGAGTTGTATACGTTCGAGTCGACAGGCGGCAGCACGGCATATTCATTCAAGGGGCGGTTGTTGTAGTTGGAATGAGAGAAGACCATACTTTTATTGCCATTGATAACATATTCGATCTCGTTGCTGATGTATGGATAATAGATGCTTGAGGTGCCGTCGTTGATGCGAATCCAGCAGACAGGGAAAGCGTCGTAGCGAGAGGTACCGCCTATCGAGTAATGGGGCTCGTTCTCGAAATCATTGTAATAAGGGAGTGCGTTGATGGGCTGACACTCTTCTTGCGACGATGAGACCAACGGCATCATTATCATTGCAAGCATCAGGAGATTTTGGAATAGTGTCTTCATTGTCCTTTGGAATTTGTTCGAAAATGATTATGTGATAAAGTAATTATATGTGCTTCAATATGTTGTGTGGGAGTGGTAATCGGATGTCCAATATTCAATTTGCAAAGATACAAACATTATTTCAATTATAAATTATTATCAAGTAAAAATATCTCCAACATCGAAAAAAAACTGCCGAGAGAAAAGCAATCATCAGATTATGGAGTAGTATCAAATAATAAACAGCTCGTCCCTCCTTGATTTTTCTTCATACAAAAAACTTATCATAGTTTAACCAAATTTCACCAATATAACATTTGGTAAAAGTTAAATAAGAATTTAGGTAGAACTTGATAGGAAGATGATATGGATAATCAGTAAGTTATGAAGGCGGAAAAAAGGATATTTTTTGTGTTTTTTCAACTTTTTTGTTCGAATTCTACAACTGTTTTGTTTGTCAGTCAGATAATGATGTTTGTAATGCTGTAGTGCTTTGATTCGCGATTTGTTTGTATATTTGCAGATACAAAACATATTTTGATTATGCTAACAAAAGGTACAAAAGCCCCTTATTTTGAGGGTATTGACGAAAATGGTGACACAGTGAAGCTGACCGATTTCGCCGGCAGCAAACTTGTGCTTTATTTCTATCCCAAGGACAGCACTCCCGGATGTACAGCCGAGGCCTGTGACCTTAGGGACAACTATGATCGTTTCATAGCTTTAGGGTACAATGTTTTGGGTGTCAGTCGCGACAGCGCTGCTTCGCATCAGCGTTTCATCGCCAAGTACAATCTGCCGTTCCACCTCATTGCCGATACCGATCTTACGATTCTTAAGGCATACGAGGCGTGGGGCGAAAAGAAAATGTATGGCAAAGTGACGGAGGGAACGCTGCGTACCACTTACGTGATTGACGAGCAGGGTGTTATCGTTGATGCCATTGGCAGGGTAGACACCAAGAATCACACGGCGCAAATACTTTAATTTTCAGTTCTTTTGCTCGTAAAGGTTTCCGTCTTCGAGCAGTCGGGGGCGAGTGTCGTCGTAGTCGCTATTGACGATGCTTCGTGTTTTGTCAAAGCAGGGTGTGGCAATGCAGCCGAGGTCTATGATTGTGTGGAAGAGGTCGTCTATCATATAGGGCGTGTTCTGGCGCTCAATGAGTTGTGGGTAATGCGTTGCGGCATATTCGCTTTGTGAGGGCGAGAACCAAATAATGAAAGGTATCTCCACGTTGGCGTTGGGAATACGGTCGGAGTAGTCGTGACCAGAATAGTCGCCTTCGTCGTAGACGTTCTCGCCGTGGTCGGACAGATAGATGGCGGAGATGCGTATTTTGTTGTGCGTGTGACTATAGGCGTTCAGCATTGAGAATATGCTGTCGACTATGAAGTCGTTGTAAAGCACGGCGTTGTCGTAGGTGTTGACGGTTCGTGTACGCTTGTCGCCTTTGTCTTCAAACTTGGCGAAGTCTCTGGGATAGCGTTTGTTGTATTGCGTGTGGCACCCCATCAGGTGCAGGAATACAAGTTTGTGTTTTGCGGTGTCGCCGAGTGCGGAGAGTAGGGGCCCGAACAGACGTTGGTCGAGCGAGATGGTCATTGTACTTTCTTTCGACGAATTGGCCGTTATGTTCACAAAGGTCTTGATGTCTGCATTCTGGGCAAGACTGGTCACTCCGTTGTCCCACAGGCCGATAGGCGACTGATTGGAAAGCCAATAACTCTTGTAGGGCGACGAGTGGAATATGTCGAAGATATGCGTGCAACTGTCGAGAGAACGGTGGCGTTCGGCATTGTTTTCTGTCAGGAAGTTCATCACAGACCGTAAAGTGTTGGAATTAGCGCTGATTACGTTATTGAAGACCATTATGTCGTTCCTTGCCTGCAGTCGCGGCGTTGTTTGGCGTTTGTAGCCGTAGAGCGACAGGTGGTTGCGGTTGCACGATTCGCCTATTATTACCACTACAAGAGTTGAATCGTTGGTTGTCAGCTTGGTATCGATGTTGTACAAGGCACGCGTCTTTAGGTTCTTGTATTCTTTCGATTCCTCGAAGAACGAAACGAAGGCGCGTTCCACGTCTGGTACGGCGAGACGTAGAAACCTTTGATGGACAATGTTGTCGGCGAAGAATACGGCGACAAAGAGCCATAGTGCCGACCAGACGATGATTTCGCCTTTCGCCTTGAACGACAGCAGTGGAATGTGTCTTATTGTGAAGATAAACAGTGCGATATAAGGGATGAACAAAAGCAGCAGCGGAGTCATCTTGATAGCCATAAACTCCGAGGCCTCGCTCCAGTTGGTGTTGAGAAAGACAAAGATTGACGAGGCGTTGAGAGGGCATTTAAGCACAATCCAGTGGAAGAGGTTGATGAGTCCGTCGGCGAACAACAGGCTTGCAGCCGTGACGTAGAGCCATTTCCTGCGTGTCAGGACGTATGGCACCAGCAGAACCACGCTCCACATAAGCAGGAGTAGGATGCTCCTTGCAGAGAAGACGTTACTGTTGAGTATCAGTCCTGTAACGGGCGTAAACAGCACCAAGGCAATGAGCCAAAGTATGTTGAGAAGGCTGTTGCTTTTGTGTGTCATAGTATTGACCTGGGGGCTTGAAGGTGTGGTTCAGAGGTCGTCACTTCACGACAGGTTTCCCGGCTTTCTGCCAAGCCATTATGCCACCGTCGAGGTTGTAGACCGTGCAGCCTTTTGCAGAGAGCTGTTCGGCGGCCATAAGGCTGCGTTTACCGCTGCGGCAGTAGACGGCCACTTTGCCTTTGACATCCTTGATGCGCTCGGCAAAATCAGCGGCCTTAACGTCTATGTTTTCTGCACCTGCAAGGTGCCCTTCGGCATATTCTTTCGGGGTCCGCACATCGATAAGCTGGACATTCTTTTTGCCAATAATCTTGGCGAATTCCTCTACACTTATGGTCGTCACTGAGCCCTGTGAAGCTTGTTCGGCGCTTTTGCTGCTCCCGCAGCAGACAGCCATCGTCGCAAACAATGTTATTGTGAGAAGATGTTTCATAATTAGTGTGATTTAGAGTTTGCAAAGATACACCTTTTCTTTGGAATGGGGGAAAATATTTTGCCGTATCGGGAAAAGTTTGTACTTTTGCAACGGCAATGACACGTGAAAACAGAGACATATTATTGCCGGATATCTGGAGGCTTACGGAGGAAACCACAACCACACCTATCAATTTATGCAAACGAGAAATAGCTAACAATTACCTGATGTCAGACAGCATAACCATACAGAACAGTAATATTATGCCGTTGTTCGACGACCTGCGGCAGATTATCAACCAGACGCGCAACCGCGTTGCCGTCAATGTTAATGCCGAACTCACCTTGATGTATTGGCATATCGGTGAGCGCATCAATCGAGAAGTGCTTGGTAACGAGCGCGCTGAATACGGAAAACAAATTGTGTCGGCAGTGTCGACACAATTGCAGTCAGAATTCGGCAAAAAGGGATTTGAACCCCGTAGTATCTGGCGGATGATGCAATTCGCCTCAATGTTTCCGGACATAAAGATTGTGACACCACTGGTGACACATTTGTCTTGGTCAACCACTCGCGATAGTAGTTTTATGTGGCTAAAATATATTAAGATACAAGGACAAATTGTGTCGGCATTGCCGACATTTTTTGTAAAATAACGCAGTCGTCAAGTGATGATTTCTGTAAAAAACGCAGTCAATCCAATTTTGTAATTTTTAGGAGATATACCCTGCAATAATCTTGAAAAGATGTAAGTTTTAGGTTCGGATAATCTTGAAAAGTTGTATAATTTATTTTGTGATAATCTTGAAAAGTTGTATCTTTGCACTTGGAAACAAATAACGATAGTTTATGAAAAGAAAGATATACAGCAAGTTACTCGAATGGAAGCAACAGCGCAATGGCGCGACGGCCGTGTTAATAGAGGGAGCTCGGCGTATCGGCAAGAGCTATATTGTGGAGGAATTTGCCCGTAACGAGTACGATTCGTATATTATCATCGACTTCAATAAAGCCGACAAGGTGGTGGCAACTTGGTTTGACACGCTGCTGGAAGACCTCGACACACTATTGATGAATCTCCAGATACACTACAACACACGTCTTACACCCGGCAGGTCCGTTATCGTTTTCGACGAGGTACAGCTCTGTCCACGTGCCCGTGCCGCCATCAAATACTTGGTGGCTGACGGCAGGTACAACTATATCGAAACAGGGTCGCTCATTAGCATCAAGAAAAATGTGCGAGACATTGTCATCCCCTCCGAGGAGGAAGCAATGCCTATGTATCCGATGGATTTCGAGGAGTTTCTTTGGGCAATGGGCAACGATATGCTGATGCCATATATCACCCAATGCTATGAAAAACGGCAACCTCTGGGTGCACTCCACAGGAAGGCGCTCGACTATTTCCGCACTTATATGATTGTAGGCGGGATGCCCCAAGCAGTGCAGACTTTTGTCCAATCCAGAGACTTTGACAAGGTGGACCAAATGAAACGCGGAATACTACAGGTCTACACCAACGACATCTCCAAATACGCCGAAGGCGTGGAACACAAGGTGAAAAGCATCTTCGATCAAATTCCCGCACAGCTGCAGAAACACGAGAAGAAGTTCCGCTTGTCGGCATTGGAACCTAGCGCTGCCTACCGCGACTACGACGATGCCTTCTTCTGGCTTGCCGATGCCGGAATCGTGAACATCTGCTACAACTGCACCGCGCCCAATGTGGGGCTACGTCTCAATATGGAACGCAACACACTTAAATGTTATATGGCTGATACGGGTCTGCTTATCTCCCATACATTCGACGAGAAAGGCAAGGTGCCTGTGGAGATTTACCAAAAACTACTGCTCAACAAGTTGGAGGTGAATCAGGGAATGATTGTGGAAAATATCGTGGCGCAGATGCTTGCTGCAAACAACCACAAGCTCTATTTCTACACCAACTCCAGCCGCGACAACGCCAGCGACCGTATGGAGATAGATTTCCTTACCGCCAAAAGCAAACTCACCACACGGCACAATATCACTCCCATTGAGGTAAAGTCTTCGCAGCGTTACACGCTTTCCTCCCTCCGTAAATGTATGGATAAGTTCGGAGAATATCTCACAACACCCATTGTGTTGCACGGCAACGACCTCAAAGAGGAGAACGGAATTCTTTTCTTACCGCTGTATATGACCCCGTGCATATGAAAGTTGTAACCAATATAAAGATGAACTCCAAAGAACTGCTGCAACGCCAGCTGCACAAAGGCCTGGAAGCCGCCCGCCAGCGCTGGGAGAATCAACCGAAGGACTAACCACAAAAGATTATTTTGCCAAATAAGAAAAGATTCGTATCTTTGCAGCGTGAAAATGAATAAAGAATGTTTCTACTATTGCTGATACAGAACAAGAAAAATAATGTGTGTCCTATACCCTAATATGCTTTAATTGATTAGTTTTGAAAACCAATGTTAGACCAATCTTTCTCGGTACATAACCTTGAGGTGATTTTTGATTTAGAAAATCGAAAAGGCAACATCGACATTAACTGGATGCCAGAAGGTTATCGTAATGCTGCTGCAGAAATGAAAGAGCTGCGACATCAGATTGGTGAATTGAAAAGCAGAGGGCACAAAAAAACAAAAGAAGATATTGAGAGAATTATTGAGTTAGAAAAATCTTACATCAAAGAGAAAGACAAAAAGGAGGAAAGCCGCCAAGCATTCTTAAAAGACTGTGAAGACAAAATCAATTCCAAGGACTTTAAGTTCACAATGACAAAATTTCTGGATAAGGATGCGGACAAAGAGGTCTTTAAACTGAATACCAATGAACCAGCTGTATTCTTTGTACTAAAACAGTTGCAATATAATATCAATAAGACATTCAAGGTAAAACAGGCAAATCGCCACGCCATCCTGTGTGATGTCAAGGCGTTTTTACATACCATAATGCCACTCCATATCATACGGACGGACATAAGCAGTTTTTATGAATCAATTCCACAGGCAGCATTATTAGAAAAGGTTGAAGGAAATACTTTATTGAGCCATAGGTCAAAAGCCTTTATTCGTGCAATACTCAAACTTTATGACGATTGTAAAGACGAAACACGGGTGTCTAAGGGTGTAGGCGTACCTAGAGGAGTAGGAATAAGCCCATTGTTAAGTGAAATATATGTACGAGACTTGGATTCGCGTATCAAATCGTTTATAGGGACACAATTCTATGCCCGTTATGTGGATGACATTTTCGTTATTTTAACGACATTGCCTGATGGACAGAAGAATTCCAAGGACTGTTTCATAAAACTCAAAAAAATGTTTGGTAAGTATGGCCTAACACTGAAAGATGAGACTGATCCAAAGAAGAAGTGCAAAATACTAGATGTCATTGACGATGAATCTTTTGACACTTTTGATTATTTGGGTTACAGTATTACCATAACACGAAATAATAAGCAAACTGTGGCCACGTTTGGCCTTTCAGAGAACAAGATAAAACACTTTAAGGAGAAAGTTGACCATATTGTGGCTCATTTTGAGAACAAGAGTAAGGTGAATATTAAAGATGCATATAAAGAATTTTTCGACTTGCTAAATTATATCACAGGCAATACAAAACTCTTTAAAAGCAAGGCATATGTGAAGGTGGGCTTATATTATAACAATGATCTTCTTGACAGAAAAGAGGATTTAGACACGTTGCAACAATATTTGCGGGATAAGAATATTGAACCCAGCCATAATGCTACGGGATGGGCTGCTTGCAAGACGAAGATTGCCCAGAAAATTCGGAAAATTGATTTCCATGAGCGATGGGAACAGAAGAAAATGTTTCATTTCTCATTAGCAAAAATACAGGAAATGGAGGCATGGCTGTGAAAAGAAAAAAAATTAAGCTCAGATACAAGAAAGAGCGTGTGGTGTTCTCTGACGTGCTACCGTATGAATTGCCGTTTATTTTCACCAACAGGTATTTCTACCGTTTCCTTGTGAGAAACGAAATTTCTATAGATGGTTCCGATGTTTTACATTGGAAAGAAGGTATTCAAAAAGGGGCATTGGCAATATTGGCTTTATTATCCCAGCACAAAGGCAGACAGTTGAAGGACAAAACAGAGATAAATGTTCAGAAACAACTTGTCACTATTCCGTTTAATTATACCATTAAGCACAAGGAAACGAGCAATAGGAGTTTGTCAGTAGTACATCCTCTAAATCAGATTCAGATGGTGAACTTCTATAACCAATACAAGAATGTGATTATATATTTGTGTGGCAAAAGTCATTTCTCCATCCGATATCCTAACAAAGTGGCATGTTATTTCTATTTCAAAGATAGACTCCACAGTACACTAATAGGAAAGAAATCGGATAAACTTGAGATATACTTTAGTGAGTATGAAAATATGAAGACTTTCTTTAGTTACAAAAAGTATTCAAATATCTATAAGTTTTATGAAGACTACCGATATCAACGAGCAGAGAAAAAGTATCAGCATTTGTTGAAATTCGACATTCAGGGTTGCTTTGACAACATCTATACACATAGTATTGCCTGGGCGGTGAATGGAGGGAAAGATGCCTATAAAGACCATTTTGAAAGCATAGATGATTCTTTCGCTTCGAAATGGGATAAAGTCATGCAAAAACTCAACTATAATGAAACAAACGGAATCGTTATTGGACCTGAGTTCTCGCGTATTTTTGCAGAAGTTATTATGCAACACATTGACCTCAGGGCCGAGGAGGAATTGAAGAAATTTGACTTTACGAATAAAGTGGATTACGAGTGTTATAGGTATGTCGATGATTTTTTCTTTTTTTACAATAACCCTGAAATAAAAGACAGGATTCTACGTGTTTTTGATGAACTGCTTAGGGAATTTAAGATGACCATTAGCCATGAGAAAACTTTTCTGATTGATAGACCATTTATTACTGATATTACACGAGCCAAGAACATGATAGACATACTCATCCGTGATACTTTCTCCTTTTCTGCGATAGAGAAAGAAGATACGAAAGAGGATGATGAAGATAGAGATACACAGGACGATGAATATGAAGAGAATCTGATTACAGAGGAAAACTTGAAGAAAGCACTTGCCAAAGAATTGAATTTTCATCTAAAAGCCACCCATTTTAACAAGAAGTACAAAGATGTTATCACATCAACGAATGTATTGCCAAAGGATGTGGCCAACTATACACTTGCTATTGCAAATATTCATTTGGAAAGGTTATTAAAGAAGTATGACAAGATATTTAAGGTGTTGAAAAAAGGTTTGGATGATTCTGGTTTGAGTACATTTCATTCGGATTGTACGCATCGGATTTCCCAACTTGAGATAAAATTGTCAAACTACCTGCTTGAATTGGTGGATGCTATTTTTTTCATCTTTTCTGAAGACAAACGAATCAATACGACTTTGAAACTTTCGCAAGTGCTTAATGTAATTATTATTTATTTGGACAATGACTATAAGATTTCAAAGTCCAAGACCATCAAGCGTTTTTCCGATAAAACAAGAGATTTGGTATTTAAAAAGATACGGGATGAAGTCTGCCTTGTTATACAGCGTTCTCATATGAATCCTGACACGCAATTAGAAACCCTTTATCTACTACCCGTATTTCGTCAGATGCATGCAAAGTATAGGTTGACATCCGTCGAGATAGAGCGATATCTTGGAGTTCGCCGCAAGGAAGATGGTACATTGGATGGCTTCCCCAAGTTGAATGCGATTGCTATCATTATTCTCCTATATTATATGGGGTCATCTAGAGAGTATGACAATTTGCGAGAGGCTTTGAAGGATAAAATAGTCGAAAAAATTGAAGAAATACCTATTGTTAGAAGAAACCGCTCCGCCGAGATGGCAATTCTTGCTTTGGATTTAGCGGCCTGTCCTTACTTGGGCGATCATTCAAAGTCGTACAAACAAAAGGTTTTGCAGTCAATGGGTCTGTCTAGGACAGATGCTGACGCTATATTAGATTTTTTGAAAACTCAAAAATATATGTTCACCAAATGGACTGGAGTGAACGTGACAAAAGAATTAAATGCCAAGATTAGTCAGGAGGTTTACTCATGACAATTTTAGCGGGGGGGCAAGTCGGTACAAAGTGCTCAATACAATCCACACACATAACCGGCTTGTGGCTTTACGAAAGCCAATCTTGGTGCTTAGAGCACTGGGCACCAATTTCCTTGAAACAAAACATATTTCAATATTCACACCAAGCAGAACTCATTGGATTCTGCTTGGTTATTTTAGCTATTTAAAAAAAAAACGTATTTTTGCACTCAAATAAAATAACAAAACAGGAATAGAAATATGAAATAATAAGACAATAGATAAGAAAGATAAATAACATATTATAAAGCGTTTTCGCTCCATCTAGCCATCTTGAAGTTCCACAAATCAAGCCAAGTTAGTAAAGCGGTAAACGCTCACGAGGAATCGTGGGCTTTACTTATACTTGGCAGGTCGTGGAACACCTAAGATGGCATAAGAAAAGTTCCACGATTTTTTATGCCAAGTAACGAAAACACAAAAACACAAATCAAGAGCCGCCAGCGGGTGGCTGACCACGGGGAGGTGTTCACCAATCCAAGGGAGGTGAATGCCATGCTCGACTTGGTGCGGGACGAGTCCTATCGGCTCGACAGCCGTTTCCTTGAGCCCGCCTGTGGCGACGGGAATTTCCTTATCGAGATTCTGCGCCGCAAACTATCACTTCTTTCTTCGGTCAAATCATCCGCGGAGTGGGAATTTAAGAGCCTTATTGCCGTAGGCTCTTGCTATGGTATCGAGTTGTTGGAGGATAATGCCGAGGCCTGTCGACTGCGACTGTTTACCGAGGTGAGGGAACAGATGGGCAAAAAGAACTGCACTCAGGGCTACGAGGAAAGTTTACGATATATGTTAAAGAAGAACATCGTTTGTGGCGATGCGCTGACCTATCGCACTGCGGACGGGCAACCTATCACCTTCTGCGAGTGGACACCCATTGCGGGTAGTATGCAGTTCTCGCGGCGTGATTTCCAGTTCGACTTCCTGGTCAACCAGACGCACCAGTATTCCCTCTTCGACGAACAGGGCGAGGCTCAGAGCTTCGACGAACCTGTCCGTTCCTATCCACCATTGCATTATACTCAACTCTATAGATATGGCGATTAATCAAAACTCCTTGTCCTGCGGGCAGAAATCTTGTAAATCTTGTAGATTATTCCGCTACGCGGTGCTGCGCAAGCAAATTCTACAAGATCAACGAGATCTCGTGAGCTAAGCGAACAGGAGAATATAAATATATACTGATATGAAAGAACGATATGCACCGGACATACTCAACTGCTTGGCCAACCTCAGCAGCGATGAGGTCTTCACCTCGCCTGAGCTTGCCAACCGTATGCTCGACCTGTTGCCGCAGGAGCTGTTTCGCAGCCCGAAGACGCGCTTCCTTGACCCTTGCAGCAAGAGTGGCGTCTTCCTGCGCGAGATTGCCAAACGGCTGCTCGTTTGCCTCGAAGAGCAAATACCCGACCTGCAAGAGCGCATCGACCATATTATGACCCAACAGGTCTTCGGCATCGCTTGCACCGACCTCACGGCCGAGATGAGCCGCAGGACACTCTACTGCTCCAAGCAGGCCAACGGAGAGTACAGCGTCAGTACTGCTTTCAGCAACGTGCAGGGCAATCTGCTATACGAGCGATGCCACCACACTTGGAACGCGCAAGGCCGCTGTGAACACTGCGGCGCCAGCAAGGGTGAATACCTCCGCGCTGACAGCCGCGAGACCTACGCCTATCCCTTTATCCATAAATCAATTAAAGAAATATTTCATAAAGATATGCAATTCGACGTAATCATAGGCAACCCGCCGTATCAAATGAGTGATGGAGGAAACGGCGCTAGTGCAAAGCCTATTTATAATCTTTTTGTAAAGCAATCTCTTGAGTTAAAACCAAAATATTTGGTAATGATTACTCCTTCACGATGGTTTGCAGGTGGCAAGGGATTGGATGATTACCGAAATAAGATGCTGTCGGATAAGCATATTAAAGTGCTTGTGGATTATGCTAATGCTAAAGATTGTTTCCCGAATAACAGCATTGGAGGTGGAGTGTCGTATTTTTTATGGGATGCTACTTGGAATGGGAAATGTAATGTCGTAAATATTAATGGGGAAAACAGGAATGAGACAACACGTGCCCTTAATGAATATCCTGTTTTCATTAGATTTAATGATGCAATAAATATTGTTAATAAAGTAAGGTCATTTTGTCAAGAAAGTATTGAAGGCATTATATCCACCCGTAATCCGTTTGGTTTATCTTCAAAGGAGCGAGGCCACTCTGACAGAAAAACAAATGATGCAACTTTGGTTACCAGTCAAGGATGCTTTTATATAGATAAGAAAGATGTTTTGCAGGGCAAAAAACTTATCGAAAAATACAAAGTTCTGATTAGTAAAGTGACAGCAGAACATGCAGGAGAACCGGACAAAGAAGGAAAGTTTAAGGTCCTCTCAAGGACAGAAGTCGTCGAACCAGATGTTGTGTGTACTGACTCATATATTATTATAGGCAGTTTTAACAGCAGAGAAGAGGCAATGAATCTATACAGCTATCTTATAACAAGATTTGTTCGATTCTTGTTGCTAATGGCGGTATCGTCGATTAATCTTTCGAAAGAGAAATTCCAATTTATACCTCTTCAAGATTTCTCCCACCCGTGGACGGACGAGATGCTGTATAAGAAATACGGCTTGGACAAGGACGAGATTGACTTTATTGAGAGTATGATACGTCCGATGGAGTGATATGACTAACATTAATAACTATGCAGACGACAGAACAGATACTCCCCACGATGCGGCGCGCGGTGCCGCAGATTTATATGTATGACGACACGTCGTTCCCCGGCTGGATAAAGATAGGGCAGACGACGCGAGCCGACGTGCGCAAGCGTATCGACGAGCAGCATCCTATCACCGAGCCGCACAAGACCTACCACCTGCTGTGGCACGACAACGCCTTCTATGCCGACGGCAGCGGCGAGAGCTTCAGCGACCACGACCTGCACGAGATGCTGCGACGTATGGGGAAAGAGCTAATAGGGGAGTGGTGCCGCTGCTCGCTGCGAGAGGCCAAGGCTGCATACGTGGCGGTGCGTCACCGCGACACAAATATCGAGACGGTGCGCGACCTCGACTACAAGATGCGCGAGGAACAAGAGAAAGCAGTAAAAGACACTGCCGACTACTTCGCCTTGATGGACAGCGAGGAGCCCGACCGCCCCAGCCACTACCTGTGGAATGCCAAGATGCGCTTTGGCAAAACTTTCGCTACCTACCAGCTGGCCAAGCGGTTGAAGGCCAAACGAGTGTTGGTGCTTACCTTTAAGCCTGCCGTGGAGGACTCGTGGAGGGACGACCTGCTGCGGCATAGAGACTTCGAAGGGTGGCAGTACTATAGCAGTCGCGATGCGGATGCCACTAACGCATTAACTCATTCACACACTAACGCATTGCCTTTGGTTGTCTTCGGCTCTTTTCAAGACTATCTTGGCAGAGACAAATACGGCAACATAAAACCCAAGAACGAGTGGGTGCACAGCATCGACTGGGACCTAATCGTATTGGACGAGTATCACTTCGGAGCCTGGAACGACAACGCCAAGAGTCTGCTCGACCTCGGCGACGCCGATGCCAAACGACGGCAGGCGGAAGAGGACGAGGTGATGAGCGAGGGTGGCATCGACGTGGAGAGCGGCCGCGCGTGGGACGATGAAGATATTCCTATCACTGGCAAGCATTTCCTCTACCTCAGCGGCACGCCCTTTCGCGCCCTCGCCACAGGCGAGTTTATGGAGAACCAGATATTCAACTGGACCTATCAGGATGAGCAGGCACGCAAAGAGGCTGTCGGCGGCCCCTATTTAGAGATGCCCACGATGGTGATGATGACCTACCAGATGCCGCAGGATCTCGGCGCTATGATAGAGCAGTGGGATATGGATGGCTTCGACCTCAACGAGTTCTTCAGAGCGGAACACACTCCCTCCCCCCTTCGGGGTAATTCCCCTAACTTAGGGGGAGAGCCTGCCGTGCGCTTTGTACACGAGAAAGCTGTGCAGAAATGGCTCGATATCATACGCGGCAAGACGCCCATCTATGGCGACAGCAGTTCGCCTCTCAACGATCACCCGCCGCTACCCTTCGAGGATACCCGTTTGCTGGACCTCTGCGCCCACACGATGTGGTTCTTGCCTAACGTGGCCTCGTGTGACGCTATGGAGGCACTGCTGCGACGTCCGGCCAACGGCTTCTACCAGAACTACCAAATCATCAACTGCAGCGGCACAAAGGCCGGCATCGGTGTGGATGCCCTTAGACCTGTACGCGAGGCGATGGGTGACAACCCGTTGACGACACGCACCATCACGCTGACCTGCGGCAAGCTGACCACCGGCGTCACCCTGAGGCCATTGGGCGGACTGCTGATGTTGAGGAACTGCTCAAGTCCAGAAACCTATTTCCAGACGGCCTTCCGTGTGCAGAGTCCTTGGACGGCCACCGACAAGGACGACCCCACGAAGAAGACCATCTTGAAGCCCACCTGCTATGTCTTCGACTTCGCCCCCAACCGCGCCTTGCGTGAGGTGGTGACCTACGCCAACCAGTTAGACGTTGACAGCAACCGCCGCATCACCGATAAGGTGAACGACTTTATCAACTTTCTGCCTATACTGCAGTTCGACGGCAGCTCGATGAAGCGAGTGGATGCCACCGAGATACTCGACTTCGTGGACAACGGTACAAGCGGCACCCTGTTGGCCCGACGCTGGAACAGCGCCCAGCTGGTCAACGTCGACAACGCCACCCTGCAACGGGTACTCGACAATCCCGAGGCGCTGGCCACCATTATGAAGATAGAAGGTTTTCGCACCTTGGGCAGCGACATCATCGAGAACATCGTAAATCGTGCGGAACGAATAAAGAAACTGAAACGCGAGGCCAGCGATAATCCAAAAAAGAAGAAAGAACTGACGGCAGAGGAGAAAGAATATCGCAGCAAGCGGCGCGAAGTGCAGGAGAAATTGATGAAGTTCGCCACGCGTATTCCAATCTTTATGTATCTTACCGACTATCGCGAGGAGAGTCTTGAAGATGTTATCCGCAAGCTTGAGCCCTCGTTATTTGAACGAGTTACAGGCTTGACAATTGATGACTTCGACTTGTTGCTTCGTGTAGGTGTCTTCAACCGTGCCCAGATGAACGACGCAATCCTAAAGTTCCGACGATATGAAGATGCTTCTTTGGCATATACAGGAGTGAACCGTCACGCTGCGGACACTCGTATCGGCCTAATGGACAGTACCGTACCGATAGAGGCGCTGCTGGGGTGATTAAACAATGTTCTCGTAAACGTAAATCTACGAGCCATCAACCTAAGATGGTTAGGCTATTCGGCGTAAAGCTTTTTCCCAACGATACGTTGCATCGCGATGGCACAGGAGGCATCGCCGGTGACGGACATAACGGTGCGGCCCATATCGATGATGCGGTCGATGCCGGCAGCGACCGCAACACATTCTACTGGAATGCCGGCCGATGCAAACACCATAGCCATCAGTGCAAGGCTGCCGCCCGGGATTCCGGGGGTGCCGATTGATGCCACTGTCGAGGCAAAGGCAATGGCCATATATTGGCTGAGCGTGAGGTCTATGCCGCAGCAGGCGGCCATAAAGACAGAGGCTACGCCAAGATAGATGGCGACACCGTCCATATTGATGGTTGCACCCAACGAGAGCACAAAACGACCTATCTCTTTGCCGACGCCCATCTTTTCGGTGCATTGCATCGTGTAGGGCAGCGTGGCTACCGACGAGTCGCTGGAGAACGCGAATAGCATTGCGGGCTGCATATTTCTGAAGAATTTGAGCGGTGACATCTTGCCCAAAAGTGCCACCGAAGAACTGTAGACTACGCCTGCGTGTATGGCGAAGCAAAGGTAGGCCAATCCTAAAAGGGCTGCGTAGGAGCCGAGTACGGAGGGGCCGTTTTCAACCACCACAGGTGTAAGCATACAGAATACGCCTATAGGTGCCAGTGCCATAATATATTGGAGTACTTTGCCTACGACATCATTGAAACTGAGAGTTATCTTGCGTGCCATCTCTCCTTTTTCGCCCACGTGCACCATAGCGATGCCGAAGAAAAGTGCAATGACAATAATTGGCATCATCCTCATCGAGACAAGCGGTTCGACAAGATTGCTGGGGAACATCTCTACAATCTGGTCGACGACGGAGAGACGGGGTACTTCGACAGTCGCTGCAGTATTCTGATTGATGTGTATGAGCGGTAGAACGCCTTTAAGCAGGGTGGGGACGACGAGACCCAGCGTTACTGCGAAGATGGTAGTGACCATAAAATAGAGCAGGGTGCGGAGTCCAAGGCTGCCCACTTTCTTGATGTCGTTCATCGACAGAATACCAGCCATAATAGAGAATAGCACCAGTGGTACGACAATGAATTTCAGTAGATTGAGAAAGATGGTGCCGATGGGCTTGATATAGCTGTTTACAAAATCAGCTTGATTGTGCAGCAACACGCCGGCCAGCACTGCCAGCAGCAGTGCAATGAGGATCTGGGTGGTGAGTGATAGCCGTTTCACTTGTTTTGCAGATTAATAATGGTTAAAGAACAACCGAGCCGCCCGTATGGGCGGCTCGAATTGTATTTGCAACGGGCAGGATACCCGTGCCTCTAATCTTATTTGTACTCGGCGATGATGCCGGGAACCTGGTCGGGGGTCAGACGGCCGTAGACCTTGTCGCCAATCATAGCGACGGGAGCAAGACCGCAAGCACCAACGCAGCGAAGCGTGTTCAGAGAGAACTTGCCGTCGGCAGTGCATTTGCCGATCTGCACGTTCAGCTCGCGAGCAAAAGCGTCGAGAACTTTCTCAGCACCACGCACGTAGCAAGCCGTACCGAGGCAGACATCGATAGGATGCTCGCCCTTGGGCTCCATAGTGAAGAAGCTGTAGAAAGAAACGATACCGTATACGCGCGACACGGGGATATTAAGCTCGTGGGCAACGACTTCCTGCACCTCGGCGGGGAGGTAGCCGAACTTACCCTGAACCTGGTGGAGGACATTGATGACCTCACCGGCACGATTACCAAAGGACTTTGCAATCTCTTTGATAATGTTGATTTTATCTTCAGATAACTTGATATTTGCCATTGTTATTCTATTTTAGGTGATTTGTGAATTGTGAATAGTGAATTGACAAATGACAGCGTCAGTATCGATTCACTATTCACTTGTCACTATTCACGGTTTATTTATTTTGTTGCTTCGAGTTTGTCCGATTTGTCGAAGTAGTGGGTGTGCAGCTGCTCGTGGCTGAGGTGGCCGCAGGGTTCGCCGTAGTACTCCTTGTAAATGGCCATAACTTCGGGGTTCTCGTGGCTCTTGCGGATGGGCTTGCCAGCGTCCTCGCGGTAGATGGCTTCCATACGCTTGCGGATAATCTCGCTGTTGCCGTGGTGGTAGGGCTGACCGGCACCGCCGATGCAACCGCCCGGGCAGGCCATAACCTCGATGAAGTGGTAGCCGTTGGGGTTGCCCTGACGGACCTGCTCCATCATCTTGCGAGCATTGCCGAGGCTGTAGACGATAGCGATCTTCAGCGGGAATCCTGCGAAATCGATGGTGGCTTCCTTGACGCCGTCGAAACCACGGGTCTCTTCGAAGTCGATCTTCGGCAGTTTGTTGCCAGTGTGGACTTCGTAAGCGGTACGGAGAGCAGCCTCCATAACACCACCGGTGGCACCGAAGATGACAGCGGCACCAGTCGACTGACCGAGCGGGCTGTCGAAGTCCTCTTCCGGCATATCGTTGAGGTCGAGGTTGCACTGACGAATCATATGAGCCAACTCGCGGGTGCTGAGAGTGTAGTTGACATCGCTGTCACCGTTCACTGCCAGTTCCTCACGTGCACGCTCACTCTTCTTGGCCAAGCAAGGCATAATGGAAACGACAACGAGGTCTTCGCGTTTCACACCCAGTTTCGGAGCTAGGTAGTTCTTGGCAACGGCGCCGAACATACCCTGGGGCGACTTGGCGGTCGAGGGATACTCGAGCAGGTCGGGGAAGTTCTTCTCGTAGAAGGTGACCCAAGCGGGGCAGCAGCTGGTGAACATAGGCAGTTTCACCTCTTCGCCGGCAAGGGCTTTCTTGAGGCGGCCGAGGAGCTCGGTGCCTTCCTCCATAATGGTAAGGTCGGCGCTCCAGTCGGTGTCGTAAACCTGGTCGAAACCAAGACGACGCAGAGCGGCAGCCATCTTACCGGTGACGATTTCACCTGGTTTCATACCGAACTCTTCGCCGAGGGCAACGCGGACGGCAGGAGCGGTCTGGACAACGACCTTCTTGGTCGGGTCAGCGATAGCAGCCATAACATTGGCGATATCGTCGACGAGGGTAAGTGCTCCGACGGGGCAAACCTGGACGCACTGGCCGCAGTTGACGCAGCTGCTGTCGCCGAGGTTCTGCTCGAAAGCGGGAGCAACAACGGCCTGGAAGCCACGGTTGACACCGCTAAGGGCACCAGCGGTCATAAACTTGTTGCACATAGTCTCGCAACGACGGCACATAACGCACTTGTCCATATCGCGGTAAACGCTCAGGGTCGAATCCTTGCGGTAGTGCGACTGTTCGCCTTTGAAGGGGATTTCCTTGATGCCGAGGCGTTTGGTGAGGCTCTGCAGTTCGCAGTCGCCGTTCTTCTCGCACTGCAGGCAGTCGTTCGGGTGGTCGCTGAGAATCAGCTCGACGACGGTCTTGCGGGCGTTGATGACGCGTGCGCTGTGGGTCAGGACTTCCATACCCTCCATTACGTCGGTGGCGCAAGCGGGAGCCAGGTTGCGGCGGCCTTTAACCTCGACCACGCAGACGCGGCATCCGCCGGGTTTGTTTTCAAAATTCATCCCGTCCAGCTCAAAGTGGCACAGGGTGGGGATGTCGATACCGTTCATACGGGCAGCCTTAAGAATAGTGGTGCCTTCGGGAACTTGAATCGCTTTGTTATCTATTGTGAGATTAATCATTTTTCTTTGTTTTGGGTTTTAAAGGTTTGAAGGTTTTTAATTGTTTTAAAGGTTCAGGGCTTCGGCCCTTTTAATCCTTTTCAACTTTTAAACCTTTTTCAACCATATTGTTTATTGAATAGAGATTGCACCGAATTTACAGTTGTTGATGCAAGCACCGCACTTGATGCACTTGGTGCCGTCGATAACCATCGAAGCCAGCTTGTGGCCGGGAGCGGTATAGTCGGTACGGCTGATAGCCTCGACAGGGCATCCCTTAGCGCACTTGCCGCAGCCAATGCACTTCTCGCGGTCGATGACATAGCTCATAAGTTTCTTGCAGACACCGGCACGGCACTTCTTGTCAACCACGTGCTCAACATACTCGTCCCAGAAGTTGTCGAGAGTCGACAGAACCGGGTTCGGCGAGGTCTGGCCAAGGCCGCAGAGAGCGGTATCCTTGATAACGGCGGCCAGGTTGCGCAGCTCGTTAAGGTCTTCCATCGTACCGCGACCGTCGGTAATCTTCTCAAGGATTTCGCACAGACGCTTGTTACCGATACGGCAGGGCGAGCACTTACCGCAGCTCTCCTCGCAGGTGAACTCGAGGTAGAACTTGGCGATAGCCGGCATACAGCTGGTCTCGTCCATAACAACCATACCGCCCGAGCCCATCATAGAGCCGGCAGCAACGAGGCTGTCATAGTCGATAGCTGTGTCGAGGTGCTTGGCAGTCAAGCATCCGCCGGAAGGACCACCGGTCTGGACGGCCTTGAACTGACGGCCATTCTTGATGCCGCCGCCAATCTCATAGATAATCTCACGCAGGGTGATACCCATCGGGACCTCGATAAGACCAACGTTGTTGATCTGGCCGGCGAGGGCAAACACCTTCGTGCCTTTCGATTTCTCAGTTCCAATGCTGCTGAACCACTCGGCACCCTTGGTGATGATGACGGGGATGTTGGCGAAGGTCTCGACGTTGTTCACGTTCGAGGGCTTGCCCATATAGCCGCTGACAGCGGGGAACGGAGGTTTCAGGGTGGGCTCGCCACGCTGGCCTTCCATCGAGTGGATCAGAGCAGTCTCCTCACCGCAGACGAAAGCACCGGCACCGTAGCGGAGCTCGATGTCAAAGTCAAAGCCGCTGCCGAGGATGTCCTCGCCAAGCAGACCATACTCGCGGGCCTGGTTGATAGCAATCTTCAGACGCTCGATAGCCAGTGGGTATTCAGCGCGGATGTAGACCAAACCCTTGGTAGCACCGATGGCGTAGCCGCAGATGGCCATAGCCTCGACGATGCTGTTGGGGTCACCTTCAAGGATCGAACGGTCCATAAATGCACCGGGGTCACCCTCGTCGGCGTTGCAGATGACGTACTTCTGGTCAGCCTTGTTCTTGGCGCAGAGTTCCCATTTCAAACCAGTGGGGAAACCGGCACCGCCACGGCCACGGAGACCCGAAGCCTTGATTTCGGCGATAACCTGCTCGGGGGTCATCTCGGTGAGGCACTTGCCCAGAGCCTCGTAACCACCACGGCTGATGCACTCCTCGATGTTCTCGGGATCTACGAAACCGCAGTTGCGCAGAGCGATACGAATCTGTTTCTTGTAGAAGTCCATATGCTTCGAGTCGCTCACGTGCTCCTTGTTCTCGGGGTTGGTGTAGAGCAGCTCGGGCACCTTACGACCCTTGATGATATGCTCGTTGACGATGCGCTCAGCATCCTCGGGTTTCACCTGGGTGTAGAAAGTGTTGTCGGGCATAATCTTGACGATGGGGCCGCGCTCGCAGAAACCGAAGCAACCGGTCTTGATAACCTGCACGTCGTCGGACAGACCCTTCTCGGCAAGGATGTTTTTGAAGTTTTCGATAATCTGGAGGCTGTTGGAGCTCTTGCATCCGGTACCGCCGCAGATTAGGATATGCATTTTGTATTTTGCCATAATTCTCTTTTTTGAGGTTTTAAGGGTTTAAAGGTTCAAGGGTTTGAAGGTCTTGGGGAGTTGAAGGTTTTAGGGTTTAAGGGGTTAAAGGTTCTTGCGCCTTTCCAGCCTTCCCGACCTTTTCAACTATACCAACCTTTCCAACCTTTTTAACCTTTCCAACCTTTACAACTTTACTTATCGATTGTTTCGTAATTAACGGGGATGATGCCTTCAACCAGTTCGCCGTTCTGGACGTACTTGGTCAGAATCTCGTCGGCGCGGTCGTTGTCCACGTGGCCGAAAACGATGGGGTCCTTGCCAGGCACGCGCACCTCGAGGGTGGGCTCAGCGTGGCAGTAGCCCATACAGCCAGTCTGTGTGAACACAGCAGCGATGCCCAGCTCGTCGGCCTTCTGCATCATATGTTCCATTACTTTCTTGGCGCCGGCGGCGATACCGCAGGTTGCCATAGCGACTTTGATTTGCACAAGCGATTCCGGGTTCTCCGCTTTCTCGCGGATGTCCAGATTCGACTGAAGCTTTTCTCTCATAGCCTTCAAGTCGGCTAGCGATTTAACTTTTGTCATTGTGTAAACTCCTTTTGTTTAGTTTGTGGATTAATATTTAATTAATTATTATATAATGCGTTATGATGTTTTGTGCATAATATTACAGATTGCAAAGATACGCAAATTTTATGTATGCGCAAGCGTTTTGTAAAAATAATTTACAAAACTCCAAAAACTTTAGTCTTCGACGTTGAAAGAGTGCGATGTACGCAACTGGCAAGAGGCTGTCGCGTCAGCCCTCGTAGCGGCATTTGAAGCGACGTTCGTACTCCTCGATAAGCATCGGGTGGAAGTCGGGATGGGCTATCTGTATGAGGTCCTCTGCGCGATGCTGGAGGGTGCGTCCCTTCAGACGTGCAATGCCGTATTCAGTGACTATGTAGTCCACATCGTTGCGCGAGGTGCTCACTGCCGCTCCCTCGGTGAGGAATGGCTTGATGCGCGATATTGTGCCGCCGGCGGCGGTGCTGGGCATCGCTATGATGGCCTTGCCCTCGCGTGCCAGCGATGCGCCGCGGATAAAGTCCACCTGCCCTCCGATGCCGCTATACTGGCGCATCCCGATGGTCTCGCTGGCCACCTGGCCCTGCATATCGACCTCGAGGCACGAGTTGATGGAAATCATACGGTCGTTCTTGGCTATTATGAGGGGGCTGTTTACATAGTCAACGGGGTGGAATTCAACGTCTTTGTTGTCGTCTACGAAGTCGTACAGCTCGCGGCTGCCCATAATGAAAGTCACCACAGCCTTGCCGCGGTGCAGCGTCTTGCGGCTGCCATTGATAACCCCTTTGCGCATCAGTTCCATTACGCCGTTCGAGAACATCTCGCTATGGATGCCGAGGTCGTTCTTGTCGGTCAGCGACTGCAGCACGGCGTCGGGTATGGCGCCTATGCCCAGCTGCAGTGTCGAACCGTCGTTGACCAGCGAGGCGCAGTAGCGGCCGATGGCCATTTCAACCTCGCCGGGTTCGGGCAGCTGCAGTTCCTGCAGGTGGTAGGCGCAGGGAATGATGTAGTCCATCTGCGACACGTGAATCATTGTGTCTCCGTAGGTTAGGGGCATCATCTCGTTGGTCTCGACGATGACCGTCTTGGCGGCGCGTATGGCGGCCTTGGCGTAGTCGCAACTCACTCCCAGCGAGCAGTAGCCCTCGGCGTTGGGCGGCGTGGCTTGGAATACAGCCACATCGCACGGGATGTCGTTGCCTATCATAGACGGCACATCCTTGAAGTAGGCCGGGAAAAAATCGCCCTCGCGACGCTCTATTACCTCGCGCGAATTGGCTGAGAGAAAGTTGCTTACGTGGCGAAAGTGGCCGTAGCAGCGCGGTTTGTAGCAGGGGTTGTCGCCCAGCGTGGTCATATGGAATATCAGCACATCGTTATAGTCGTCGCAGTGGTCGGCCAAGGTCTGTTGAATAAGGCGCGGTGCGGCCGCGGCGTGGCCCATCACCACACACTGCCCGTCGTGTATGGCCTTGATTGCGTCGACGGGCTTGGAAACCTTCTTCCTGTAATCGTCTTTCCAGTTCATATTGTCGTGTTTTTATTTGTTATACAATTATTTCGTCCATCGTCATACGACAATGCGATACACGGCAAAAGTATAGACTGCGGAATAGCAGCCGCGAGCTCGAGTGACGGCTGCCGACAATCGCTTTTGACGCGAAAGCATTGTCAATCATAAAGGCAGGTATCCTGGCTCTTTGGCATCGGTCGACACCTTCTCAGGCCCGTGGGCCCAATGGTCTCTTGTCGGCCGCATTGCACCGCATTACAGTTGCGCGACAGCTCACGATTTGCACGTGATTCCCTCTTAGTCTCCGCTTTTTGACGGAGAAACCTGAATGATAAAATCGTTTAAAGTACTGTTGCAAACGCTGTTATAGCCTTGCAGCCTCGCGCGTTCGCAATGCAAATATACGAATATTATTATATTTTTGACCTTGTTTTTGCACCGATTTTTCGGTGCTTCATTATCAGTACTTTAAGGTACCAACTCCGGTCGTTGTACAATATATGTACAATACTTGTACAATATTTGTACGTTTACAATTGTACATATATTGTACAAGTATTGTACATATATTGTCAGTGTTGGTCCGGTCCTGATACGGGGTTGGGGTGGGGTGGAAACGGTGGGTTTTTATGTCGGGCCACATACTTTTTCGACCGATGTGGCGTTAAGAGGTTGTTGTTATGGAATCAAATTCGAGCATATTGCGCCTGCGGGCATTGGACGAGCTGCTCAAAATGGAGCACGACTATGAGGTGGAGGCCTACAAGAGGTCGCTGCAGGAGGGCAACATCAGCGGTCGCGCCAACGAGCCCGACTGCAAGTATCCCATCGCTATCAGCGGCGCAGGCTATAATGCTCTGAACCAGTTGATTCTTACTGTAACTTACGAGGCCGACGACGAGCTTGAGAATGACTTTGAGCCAGGGCAGCCGGTGGCGTTCTTCTACAAGCCTACGGCGACGCTCGACTTCGAGACGGGCCGTTTTTCGGACTCCGACGGCCTCAAGGAGTTGCCTTTCACCAGCTTTGTCGACAGCTACAAGGAGGGTGTCATCCAGATACAGATTCCCGGCAAGCAGGCCCTCGCTTCGCTGCAGGGCATTGCCGAACGTAATATGCTGGGCATCCGAGTGGCTATCGACGACACCACCTATCGCGTTATGCACCAGGCTCTGCAGTCGGTGGCAACCGCTGACAACGAGAAGGTTGTACGTTTGCGCGAGACACTGGTGGGCAATCTAAAGCCGCGTTTCCACCAGCCGTCGCCAATCGGTTTTCCGTGGCTCAACGATGTCCAGAACAGGGCTGTGCGCCAGGTGGTTGCGGCGCTGGACGTGGCTGTGGTCCACGGTCCTCCGGGTACGGGCAAGACGACCACGCTGGTCGAGGCCGTTATCGAGACGTTGCAGCGCGAGACGCAGGTGCTTGTCTGCGCTCCGAGCAATGCCGCTGTCGACTGGATCAGCGAGCAGCTGATGAGGCGCGGCATCAACGTGTTGCGCATAGGCAATCCGCTGAAGATGAGCGACGAGATGCTGGCGTGCAGCTATGAGCGCCGCTATGCCGACCATCCCGACTACCACGAGCTGTGGAACATCCGCAAGACGCTTAACGAAGGCCTCAACGACAAGTCGGGGCGCTCGCGGCAGAACTTGCGGCGCCGCCTGAAACACAGACAGATGGAGCTGGAAATCAAGATTAATGCCGACCTCTTTGAGCAGGCCAGCGTGGTCAGTTGCACGCTCATCGGCAGCGCCTACCATATTATGGAGCATTGCCACTTCAGCACGCTCTTTATCGACGAGGCGGCGCAGGCCCTCGAGCCCGCTTGCTGGGCCGCCATACTGAAGGCCGACCGTGTGGTGCTGTGCGGCGACCATCAGCAGCTGCCTCCAACTGTGAAGTGCTTCGAGGCGGCACGCAAAGGCTTGTCAAACACGCTGATGCAGTATGTTGTCAGGACCAAGCCTGAGTGCGTTACGCTGCTCACCACGCAGTATCGTATGCATCGCGACATTATGGAGTTTCCGTCGCGCTGGTTCTATCACGGCGCACTGCAGGCCGCGCCCGAGGTGGCCGACCGACTGGTGCACCTGATGGACACGCCACTGACGTGGATCGACACGGTGCGCTGCGGTTTCGGCGAGCGTCAAAACCGCTCGATGAGCCGTCTCAACACCGACGAGGCCAAGTTGGTGGTGCACACGCTTCGCGACTATGTGGATATGATAGGCCTTGAGCGGCTTGTGGCTGAACGTGTGGATTTTGGCATCATATCGCCCTATCGTGCCCAGGTGCGTATGATAAGACGGCTGCTCAAGATGCAGAAGTTCTACCGCCGTCTGCGCGGACAGGTGAGCGTAAACACCGTCGACGGCTTCCAAGGGCAGGAGCGCGACGTGATTATTATAAGTATGGTACGCGACAATGAGAAGGGCGATATCGGCTTTCTCGGCGACCTGCGGCGTATGAATGTCGCCATCACCCGCGCGCGGATGAAGCTCATTGTCATAGGCAACAGCGAGACGCTGTCGCGCCACCGCTTCTACAACGCGCTTTTCGAGCATTTCCGCGACCGCGGCGAGGTCATTGAGGCCCTGCCGCCCGACGAGGCGCAGAATGCGCCGGAGCAGAGATAAGAAAAGGGCGCCCGAAGGCACCCTTGCAAAAAATACTGATAATTGCCAAATCGTTTATTTCTTCACAATCTTGGTAACGCTGCCAGCGACGCGGATCAGGTAGATTCCGTTCTGCAATGTGCTGATGTCGATGGTGTTGTCGCCATTGCGGAGCGTCAAGGTCTTCACGGCGCGACCGCTCATATCAAATAATGTGGCGTCGATGTTCTCGAGGTTCTCAAGCGTGACGCAGATGCGGTCGGTGGCGGGATTGGGGTAGACGCTCATCTGGACTCCGTTTTCGGCCAGTTCGATGCGTTCGGTCTTCTGGTTGAGCACGGCGATACCGTCAAGGTCGAAACCGGCGCTGTAGGTGATGGTGGGGAAGGGGTCGTTGATGATGTGGCCGAAGGCATCGTAGGTGCCCAGCTCGGGGTCGATGCTGCCCACTACGTCGATGACGCGGACGTGGGTGATGTTGTTGATGTCGAGACCGGCGCTGTCGCGGAGTTCGTTAAGGTCGAACGGGGTGCCATAGCCTACGCGGTATTTGCCGGCAAGGTTGTTGATGTAGGTCGGGTCGACCGAGCTGGTAATCTGACGTGCGGTCTGTGTGAGCGAGGTGGCCGGGAAACGTACAAAACGCTCTCCGTCAGAGCTTACCTCGACAAAGGCGAGCTCGAGGAAGTAGTCGTTGAACGAGTTCTCGAACACTGCAAAGTCGTAGCCGTCGCCATTGGCAATGGGTTTCTCGAAGGTCAGTGTTGCACTGCCACCGTCGCCAAGGCTGACAACGTCCATAGTGCTGGTGGAAGCGGCTCCGACGGCTTCGTCAGCGGTGCCGTAGGTTACAACAGGGGCGCTGGGGTCGCTCAGGTTCTGCGAACCGAGGACGAGTGTGCATCCGGTGGCCCAGGCCTTGATGCGGTTGTCGTTGTAGGCGATGGCGGTGCAGCCGGTAGTTCCTACTACTCCGCAGAAGGGTCCCATAGCGGCAGGCTGGCTGACGGCATTGATGGCCATCGGGTAGACGTAGGTGTACCACCAGTAGTGATATGTTTCGTCGTAGGTGCTGTCGACGATGACGCCGGCAGCGGGGTCGGCCCATTTCTCGAAGTCACCATTGGCAAGGGGTTGGTTCATACCCATATCCATAAAGCCGTTATTGGTGCTGCTCCAGTAGTTGCCCGGAGTGATGGCGAGGGTGCGGCTGCCGGCATTGAAGTTGATGTCGTTCAGGTAATATCCGTCCATAGTGTAGCTGAAGCGCGGGTCAGCGGCGGCTATTTCATCCATCATATCGTTGACGGTCTTGGTGCCGTCGAAGCGGTAGCCCCAAGCCAGAGCGGTGTCGGCCCAGTTGACGGCCATAACAACTTGGTTGGAGCCTTCACCAACCCAGTAAACGATGTCGCTGGCGGCAATGGTAGCCTCATCGGGAGTGGCAGGACCGTTAGGATCCTCGACATAGGTTAGCACATCAATGGAGGTAGGTGCCGAGAAACTACTGCCATCCCATTCAAACCACTCAATGAAGTCGTTGTTGCTTACGGATTGAGCGTTGATGGCGCTTGCCATTGCACCATTCACTTCGTACATCCAGCCATAGCCGAGTCCTTCAATGTCCATATTGCCATCATCGTAAGTCATATCGTTAATGAAACTGTGACTGCCGCTGAAACTGATGTTGATGCGAGACTCGTAGGTGTTCAAGGTGTCCATAATGTCTGCTGCCGTTACGGTGCCGTTGAAACGGACACCCCATACAAATCCGTATTTTGTGATGATCTCATTGGCGTCCTCTTCAAACCAGGTGATTAAGACGACAACCCTGTTGCTGCCCTGGCCTACCCAGTAACGGACATTGTTCTGTGAGATAGGGGCAACGTTGTGAATCTGGGGTACTGGATTGTGGTTTTCTAATCCAGTTGTTTGGGCCATTGCTCCTAATGTGAGCATAAGTCCCAATGCAAATGTCAATACTTTTTTTACCATATTCGATACTGTTTAAAAGTTAATAATTTCCGTTTACAGTATCGGCATACACAATTGAGGAAAAAGGGAGGGGAAACTGATGCGAATTGCCTTGTCGATGTATACTGCCACATCTGTTTCTCGGGCACTTTTTCCTCGAAAGTGAGCCGATATTTTCAGATTTGGCAGGTCTTCTGACTTGTTCTTTGCCTCTCAGCCTTCCCACATATCTATGGCGATATGCAGTGGCTATATGTTTGATTGGCAATACATTGAACTAACAGCAGCGGGACTGTTCAGGACTTGCACCTGATTCCCTTTTAACGCCTTTTCGGGCGACCAAATCGGGTGCAAAATTACAACTTTTTTATGAATTGCAATTAATTCTTCAAAAAAAGATTTTGTTGAAGGATGAATCCGTCTTTTAGAGAAAGAGGCGGTCTAAAAGAAAGTATCCGACAGCGGGAATGGGAGTCAGACTGATGCTTAAGCCGAAAGTGAAGACGGGCTTGTTGTAGAAGTGGGTCATTCCTAACGAAAAACTCGTCCAGGCAAATCTGCTCCTTCTTACTTTTGCACCGGGAGCAATGCGCAATCCGGCATCCAGTCCGGGATATTTTACCAAACGATTGTTGCTGTTTAGTCCTAATCCGCAGGACAGTCCGCTATACACTTGAAAGTCAATTTTGCTGCTGATGTCCGAGACTCTGTATACAGCGCCACCTGTAACACCGACATAGTTCTTGTATTTTCCGTCAATGTACGCCAATCCTCCATACCATCCCCATCGGTCTGACAGGTTCGAGTACTGGATGCCGATGCCGACATCAATGTTGAATTGTGTTGGATAATCGTCTTGTTCGACGACCGGGCCAAAGATAAATTTTGCTTCTGCAAAGTGCTTTGAAAAACGCGGAACGTCTGTGGCAAGAGTGTCTTGCGCGGCTGCATTGATAGTGATAAGCATAACCGCAAGGAATAATGTTCTTTTCATAAGTATATAGGTTTTTAAATGCGATAAAAGCTATTCTTCTTTCATCCTGTCGTCGCCCCATACGGCGTTCATAGCGGCGAGGCATTCCTGGCGCGTGATGTCGTCCTTGCGCTCCAGATGGCGCTGATAGAAGATGCAGCGCGACAGGCCTATGCGGTTTATTACCACGTCGCCGGCAAAGCTCTCGCACGTCGGCGCTCCGCACAGTCCGCAGTCGATCTGCGGCAGCCGTGCCTTGAGTCTGTTGATGCGCTCCATTTTCTCGAAAGCCTTGCTGCGGTCCTTGTCGAGGACAAACATCGAGCGGGGCTGCGGTGCCTCCACGCGACTGTTGTCGATAAGGTAGTCCTTCAGCTTGTCCATCTCGCGTTCGCGCGGCACCTCGCCGTTGCGTTCACGCTCGGCGGCCTTGCGTGCACGAGCATACATACGGGCGCTGCTTAGGAAGCGGTTCTCGTAGCTCAGCAGTGCGCCGGCACAACTCTGGTCGCAGGCACGCAGCTCGAGGAACTCGACATCCTCGACCTCGTCGTTCTCCAGCTTGTCGAGGAAGTCCATCACGTTCTTCAGGCCGTCTATAGCATAGCTTTTCTTGGCCAGACAGATGCGGCGCTCGCCGTTGTTGAGGGTGCTGAGTATGGCGTCGCTCGAAAGGTTGATGGTGCGGCTCTGCTTGGGAATGTAGTTCTTGCCCTGCTCCTTGATTTTGCGATAGGTGCGGTTGAAGAGCGAGTCCATATTGATCACGCCGTCAATGATAGAGCGCTTTTCGCCCACAGGAGCCTTGACAGCGGCAATCTTGGCGGCGCAGGGGGTGACATAGAACAGACCTATCTCCTCGCGCGGGATGCCACGGTTCTGCAGCTCTTGCAGGCAATAGATGGCCGAAATGTCGAGAGGGGCCTTGATGGGAAATATATTCTCTACAAGAGAGGGATATTTAATCTGTATAAGTCGGACGATGGCGGGGCAGAAGCTCGAAATCAGCGGGCGGATATCGGGGTTCTCGCGGGCGTAGCGCTCCTTGGCTTCGGCAAAGATATTGGCCGCCGACTCCACCTCGAAGACGTGGCGGAAGCCCAGGTCCTCAAGGGCATTGTATATTCGCGACACACGTATCTCCTCAGGAAACTGACCCAGAAAGACGGCGGGAATGAGGGCCACCGAGTGCGGAAACTGGTGCACCATCTCGAAGTCGTCCTGGTTGATGTAAATGGCTTTGACGGGGCAGGCCTCGTGGCACTTGCCGCAGTCAATGCAGCGGTGCTCCTGTATGTAGGCTTTGCCGCCGGTGATGCGAATGGCCTCGGTGGGGCAGGCCTTCATACAGCGCATACAGCCGATGCACTTGCTTTCGTTGATCTTGAGGGCGTGTACGAACATTGGATTGAGGGTTGGAGGGGTTAAAGGGATTAAAGGGTTGAAAGGGTATAAAAGGTTGAAAGGGTTTAAAGGGTTGAAAAGGTTTTAGGGGTATATGGTTTTAGAGTTTTAGGGTTGAAGGGTTAAAGGGTTTTAGGGTAAATGTGGTGCTGCCCTTTTAAACCGTTTAAGCGACCGCGGGGAGCGAACCTTTTTAACCTTTTGACCCTTTTAAGCGACCGTAGGGAGCGAACTATTGGAACTTTTATTCTTTAAAAGTTGACTTCCATCTCTACTGTGGTGCCAACGCCTACCTCGCTGGTTACGTTGAGCTTGTCGACGTTCTTCTGCATATTTGGCAGACCCATACCGGCACCGAAGCCCATATCGCGTACCTCGGGGCGGGCGGTGGAGTAGCCCTCCTGCATTGCCAGCGCAATGTCGGGTATGCCGGGGCCTTTGTCGGCCACAACCATCTTGATCTTGTCCGACTCAATGTCGACCAGCACCTTGCCGCCGTAGGCGTGGGCAATGGCGTTGACCTCGGCCTCGTAGAGGGCCACGACGACACGCTTCACGATGCCCGGCTCCACATTGAGCTGCTTGAGGGTCTTCTTGACTGAACTGGAGGCTTTTCCGGCGTTGACGAAATCGCCTTCTACAACTGTATATTCTTGATGCATAATGTTAATTTTGAATTTAGAATTTTGAATTTGGAAGATTAGCCTGCAGAAGCAATTCGAATTTCGCAATTCATAATTCGGAATTAATAAAGGGGTTTGATGCCGGCGTCGTAGAGCAAGCCGCAGGCCTTGAACATAGAGTAGGGGCAACTCAGGATGACCATATCGTCGTCCTCGGCGAGCTCAATCATATCGTCGGTGACTTTCTTGTTGCGCACCACAACGATGATGTCGAGCGACGCCATATCGCACGTGCGGATGGTCTGGATGTTGCACAGGCCGGTGACGAGCATCGGCGTGTCCTTCAGCGTCAGCACATCGCTCATCAAATCGGAGGCGAAGGCGTGCTCCACCTCTTCGTCGAGCCGGCTTTCACCGATGCAGACTGTGGCATTGAGCAGTTTTGCTATTTCTCGGAGTGTCATTTTATAGTTGTTTTTTATGGATTTTAATATGAAAATGAAAATGCAAATTTACACACTTTTTCGGAATTGGCAATGCTTTTTTGCGTTTTTAACGTTTTTCTTCTCCTAACAGGCTTGAATACAGGCGAATATCGCTGTATCTTGGCGACGGGCCGTCGTCGGGTCTTCCTCGCTCCTGCAAGGGACCAACACCGTTTGATGTCCGCTTGTTGTCCGCTTGATGTCCGCTTGTTGTCCGCTTTTAAAGCGGACAACAAGCGGACATCAAGCGGACAACAAGCGGACAATCTGGTGTAGGGTAGAGGCATACAATTTTCAGAGTGTTTCCGCGTTATGTGGGTATGAAAACGATTGAGAAGATGCTGTTGAAAGCGGGCGATTTGGTGGCGCTGGCAGCCACGGCACGCAAGGTTTCGCCCGGCGAGGTCGAGGCTTCGGTGCGCCTGTTGGAGTCGTGGGGGCTGCGCGTGGCGGTGCCAGAGGGCCTGTTCGAGGCCGACAACCAGATGGCCGGAAGCGACGCACGCCGCGCCGAGCGGTTCCAAAAGCTTGTCGACGACCGCGAGGTGCGGGCAATAATCTGTGCTCGTGGTGGCTATGGCACGGTCAGGATGATCGACCGGGTTGACTTCACGCCGTTGGCAAGGTGCCCTAAATGGGTTGTGGGCTATAGCGACGTTACGGTGCTGCACAGCCATATCGGGCGTCACTGCGGCATCCCTACGCTGCACGCCACTATGCCTCTCAACGTCCCTGCCGACGCTTGCCGCACGGCCTACCCCGCCACCGAGAGCCTGAGGCAGGTGCTGTTCGAGGGCAAGGTGCACTATGAGTTTGTCAATGAGGATGTTGCTGCCAACCGTCAGGGGTGCTGCACAGCTCCGGTTGTGGGTGGCAATCTGTCGGTGCTCTACAGTCTTCTCGGCTCGGCCTCGGACATCGACACCGAAGGCCGCATCTTGTTGCTGGAGGACCTTGACGAGTATCTATACCACATAGACCGTATGATGATGGCGCTGCGGCGGGCCGGCAAGCTGCAAGGGCTGCGCGGACTGCTGGTGGGCGCTATGAGCGATATGCACGACAACGCCGTGCCCTTTGGCCGCACGGCCGAGGAAATTGTGCGCGACGCAGTGGCCGACTATGGTTATCCGGTGGCTTTCAATTGTCTGTTTGGACACATTGGCACCGAAAACAGGGCTCTTCCGCTGGGTGTGGAAACGAAGGTGCGTGTCGCTTCCGACAGCGTTGCTATTGACGTCGGTATTTGATTCTTAGAGGAAACATAGTTGCAAGACGGAGACAGGCTTGCCTGTCGCGACAGGTCATTCCGTGTCTTTCTCTTTCTTCCGGTTATTGTCGCTGCCTGTAGCCTTGACTTTCTTTGTGAATGGAGCATCTAGCCACCAGGGTCTCCAACCGGCAAGTTTGCCGGGGTTATTAAAATAAGCTGCACCCTTGCTGTTGCCGCTGGCGTAACTTGCGGGTCCGATGCCCCAAAGTTCTGGATTGCCATTGAAATTCCACAATCGATAGTCGTCGGGGCTTGTTATCAGTCGTTCTCCAAGGCCGTGTTTTTTCTCTGCCACTACGACGGGTGCAAGTGTGCGTGTCAGCAGAGAGTCGTGTACCAGAGCGATATTCAGAATGGCATCTTCCATAATGGACAGTTCTGCGCAGTAGAGCGTGGTGCCTTTTGAGATGACCGACATCGAGTATGTGCCTGCGGGCATCCAGCCGATGGTGTAGCGACCCTCCTCGTCGCAGAAGGCAATGGCTTTGACTTCGTTTTCCTGAAACAGCTGCACTTCGCAGATGGTTTCGGGTTCGTTGGTGACGGCATCGGTCACGATGCCTTCAACCCAGACGCTGTCGTCCTGCGCTGCTGACAGCAACGGCAGAAAGAAAGCCCCAAGGATTAACACTAACTTTTTCATTGTTTGTTGAATTTTTTATTTAAAAGATTTAATGGCAAGTTGTCGATGGGTATATAGTTGTATTGTCCCCAGAAGTCGGAGCTGTAGTCGCTGCCGCCGAAGGCTCCGACGAGAGTCTGCGGCGTCACCGCAATGGGTTGTTCTTTTGTGTCCGGCTGAGTGAGCGAGAAATCGGTGATTACCCAGTCGCGGCATTGTTGCCAGCGCTGCACTTCGCCGTCGTGTCCGCGGTCTTTCGATTCGAGGCGGTAGGACTTGGCGTTGTAGTATCGCGTCAGAGTGTAGTGCCCCTCGCGCACATCGTAGTTCCACACCGATGAGTCGGCCTCGACATACATCGAGGTGAAGTAGACGTTGACCCACGGGTCTTGCGGTGCTTTGTGGCGGACGGGCTGCTTTGTGGTGACGAGGCGCACAAGGGCGAGGTCGCTCTTGCGGATGGTGTATTCATAGCATACGCGGTCCTTGGGCGTGCGGCAGGGACCGACGGAGCGTATGAAATAATAGTTTTCTCCGTCGGACGAGAACTCTTTCAGCGGCTCGAAACTGTGCTCTTTGAGCAATCGGACGGCGAGGGCGTAGCTGGCCTGCGGCGTGGCAACGGGGTCGAAGAAGAATTCGTCGTCGGCGTAGGCGAGCACCTGGTCGCATCCGCGCGACTTGATAATCTTGCTTTTGAGCAGTTGCCGGTCGTATACCAAAAGCCGGTGGCGTAGCAAGGTCTTGAAGTTGCTCTCCATCTCGCGTTGAGAGGGGTCGAGACTGTAGCCGCGCTTGTTGGCATATTGCGAATATGGGCAGCGGCGCACGTTCATCACGGCCTCGTCGAAAAGATACAGTTCGTCGTCGATGGAGCGCCAATCGCGATAAAAGAAAGTGGACCAGGCTGTATGCTGTTGGTAGTTGCTGCCGATGCGCTTCACGACGTCGCTCAGCAGATGGCGTGGCGAGCGGTAGCCTGCAACCACAACGGTTTTGAGTTCTATTGCCTGGCTCTTGAGGTGCACATTGCCGTTTTTCTGCAGTTGTGTCACGGCGGCCTTGAACCCTATGTAGCCCATCGAACGCACGATTATAGTGTCGTCCTGACAGTCGGCGGGCAGTTTCAACTCGTAGTCGCCGTTGTCGTTGCAAGAAACTCCGGTCGAAGTGCCCTGCAATTGCAGCGTGGCGTAAGGCACCCCCTTGCCCTTGGCTGTCACACGGCCGCGAAGGACAATCATATCCTGCGCCTGCATCGCTGCCGTCGTCAAGAGCATCAATGCCAGAAAATAAAGTTTTTTGTGTTTCATATTTCTTTGGTTAGCTTTTCGGTTGTTTTTTCCCTGGGCATTGTTTTATTCAACATCCAGTTTGCGAGTGCAAAAGTACGACTTTTTTCTCGTTTGGAAGTGAATAGGAAGCCTGTTTTTTACGTTTTAGGAGGCAATTGTTTGATATTTCGTCTGTTGTGTTTGTCTGGTCTTTCTTCTCCCCAATCCGCTGGCTCATAATGCGATTAGCATAGGAACGGCCAGTGCTGACAGCCTCTGAAGGCGTGTTTCTGCAAGGTCGGTTACTGTGTCTGCCAGAAGAGGAAACGGACGTGTTTTTTTGTGGTATGAAAAGACATTTTGGCGTTGTTTTAAAAAAAAGTTGTATCTTTGCATTTTCAATTAGAAGCGAAATTAGCCTTATGCTGCTTGTTCACATACCACGAATGACCAACCGTCTGGGGTACACGCTGAATGTGCTGTTCCGCCATCTGCTCAGGCTGGATTTTGAAATCACTGTCGACCTTGATGTCTTCGAGCGCCACGATGGTCCGAAGCTGTGCTACGGCCGTCAGCAGTTGGGCGACGGATTG
The DNA here is from genome assembly GCA_902788805.1 of uncultured Bacteroidota bacterium. GTDB lineage: Bacteria > Bacteroidota > Bacteroidia > Bacteroidales > P3 > Colimorpha. The sequence goes on from CADALO010000001.1 coordinate 52,190, forward strand.
TTCATACGTTCGTGCGACTTGCTGTTTCAGACTACTATAGAGGACCAGCAGCCTCGCTGCTTCCGGTATGAGGAGATGCCGGCGCTCTATCCGGTCCACAACGCGGAGAGTGCGTTTCCGTTCGACATCTTTGCCGCCTCGTTTTTCTGCCTGGCACGCTATGAGGAGTATCTGCCGCATTTCACCGATGCCCACGGGCGTTTCCCGGCCACCGAGAGCCTGGCCTACAAGGAGCATTTCCTGTCGATGGCGGTGGTAGACCGCTGGGCGGTGATGCTGGCCCGCAAAATCAAGCAGCGCTATCCTGCAATGAACATTCCGCCACGTGTTTTCGATGTGGAGGACACTATCGACATCGATGCGGCCTACTGCTATCGCAACAAAGGCTTTATACGCACCCTGACAGGATTGGGGCGCGACTTTGTGAGCCGTGAGAACCGCGGCGAGATTCGTAAGCGTATGCGGGTGATATTCAACAAGGAACACGACCCCTTCGACACGTTCGACTACATACTCGAGATTCACAACCAGTTGCCGGGGATGCGCCTCAAGTTCTTCCCGTTGATGGCCGACTACAATGTCAACGATAAGCCGATTTCGTACCAGAACGGAGAATTTAGGCAGTTGCTGCAGCATCTGGGCGACTATGCCAAGATGGGGCTGCACGCCTCGTATGCATCGTTCGACGAGCCGGAGCTGGTTGGCGTCGAGAGTGAGCGTCTTGCGTCGCTGATGCACCGCAAAACGGTGCGCAACCGCTACCATTTTCTGCGCCTGGCGTTGCCGAAATCGTACGATATGTTGCTGGATAACGGCATTTTACACGACTATACAATGGGCTATGCCGACGAGCCTGGCTTCAGGGCAGGCACAGGCAATCCTTATCCATTCTTTGACCTCGAGAGCGACTGCGAGACACCGTTGACGATACATCCCTTCGCGGCGATGGACTCAACTTTTTACTACTACAAAAAGTTTTCGCCCGAGGCGGCCGAGGAAGTGTACCGGCAGTTGACCGACGAAGTGAAGGGCGTGGGCGGCGTTCTTTCGTTGCTGTGGCACAACCAGAGCCTGTGCGAGGACTTCGGCTGGCAGGGCTGGCGAGACGTGTATGAGCGTGTGTTGAAATACGCTGACGCGGCAAGAAAAACAAAACTGGAGTTTAACTGAAATGCAAAGCAAAATATGAACTATAAATCCAAACTGCACGACATCAAGGCTTTTGTGTTTGATTTTGATGGCGTTATGACCGACGGCAGCGTGTGGATGTATGCCGACCGCGAAACGGTTCGCTGCGGCAATATCAAGGACGGCTACGCAATACAATACGCTGTGAAGAAGGGCTATATCATCGCCTTGATTTCGGGCGCTACATCGCTGAGTATCAACAATAGGATGGAGTCGCTCGGCGTGACGCAGATTTATACCGGATGCGCCAACAAGATGGAGACGTACAGGCGCTTTTTGGAGGAGAACGGGCTGAAAGAGAGCGAGGTGATGTGTATGGGCGACGACATACCTGACTATGAGATTATGACGCATTGCGGTGTGGCGGTATGCCCGGCAGACGCGGCTGAGGAGATTAAGGAAATAGCCGATTATATCTCTATCTATGGCGGTGGAAAAGGCTGTGTGCGCGATGTTATAGAGCAGACTTTACGTCTGCAGGACAAATGGTTTCATAAGGATGCGGTAAATTGGTAGTCAATGAAATACAAGTTTTTGCATAGTGTGGTTTTAACTGTGTTGTTTGTGGCGGCGACGCTGCCGGCAACGGCACAGACAGTCTCGTCGACCGATACGACGACGAGGCACACTATGCGAGGCACCTACTACAGCGACAAATTTGTGGGTCGCAAGACCAGCAGCGGCGAGGTCTTTGTACAGGACAAGTACACGGCAGCACACAAGACGTATAAGTTCGGAACCCTGCTGCTCGTGACCAACCCCAAGAACGGCAAGCAGGTTATTGTGCGTGTGAATGACCGCTGCCCGAGACACAACATTATAGATTTGACGCGTAAGGCAGCACAACAGATTGATATTAAGTCGCATACGGTACACGTTGAGGTGTTGCCGCCGCGCTATCTTGTCGCGTGGGAGATGCAGGACAAGTTGCTCGACGTTTTGAGGGAGGGACGGCTGCGCGAATACTTTGACAAGGGCTTTCGTGATGCAAGGCAGGATATAGGTAAACTATTTGATTTGGAGTTGTTTCAGTGCCGAAATCTTGAGGAGGCGAAGAAGCGCGTGGAGAGGCTGCCGATTTTCTATCAGGACCAGGTGGAATACAGACCTAACGCCTCATCGGGCAATGTAGTGGCTGTGCTTGCCATTGCGCAGAGCCGTATGCGTGCCGAGCTGGTCAAGAAAGAGCTTGGAGCCCTGTTCCCGAACATTAGGATTGTGGAGACAAAATAGCCGGATTTTTTTGTGCTTTTCGGGTGTGTTCCGCCACTCCGAAATCCGGTTGTGCCAGACCTCTTTGCAGGCCTGTTTTTTTATGGTTTTCCGGCAATTTTTGCAATGTTGTTCGGTGAAAACTTTTCTGTCTGATATACAGTGAGGTATATATTTTTTTAATAATTTTTTTCAAAAAAGTTGCGATAAATAGATTATTCTTATTATCTTTGCAAGTCAAAAAGTACTTTGTCTTGGCAAGTCCGAGCAAAGCGTTTTTGGCTGTATGTTGTTAGAAATAAAAGTGTTATAATATATTAACTAATTAAACAAGATGAAAATCGGAATCAAAAAAAACATATCAATTTTACTTTTGATATTGGGATTTTCATTTGTTGGCTATTCCCAGCAGGAGGTTCAGTTCTCGCAATATATGTTCAATCGTCTTGCCGTTAACCCTGGCTATGCAGGTAGCTCTGGTTCGATGTGCGGTTCGATTATGTATAGAGGGCAGTGGCTTGGCCTCCGTCTGGACGCGCCGACACCCGGTGGCGATCCTGGTTCGCTGCCGACAGACTATCTCTTTTCGTTTGATTCGCCTGTGAAGATTCTGCACGGCGGTCTGGGTTTCACGCTTTATGCCGACAAGATTGGTTACAACTCGACTATCAGCGGTGCCTTCGACTATGCTTTCAGAATCTATTGGGGTCCTGGCAACCTTTCGGCCGGTATCGAGGGCGATTTCTACAGCATTACCCGTAAGGGCGGTCTTTTCGGCTCGAGCGATTTGGATGGCAACCCGAACAATATCCCTACGTCGACGACCGACCCGTTGCTGAACAACGATGATGTCAGCGATTTTCTGATTGATGCTTCGCTCGGCGTATATTACCAGGTGCCGGGCACATACTATTTTGGCTTCTCGCTCAAGAATTTCCTTGGCACTCACAGTGACGTCTTGAATTTCCGGACAAGCAGGGTCCTCTATCTGCTTGGCGGATATGAATATGTGCTTCCTTCCAACCCTTCGTTCAGACTGAAACCGTCGGTGCTTGTCCGCACCGCCGATTTTTCGGTCTTCCAATTTGATGCCTCCTGCCTGCTGGAATACCAGAACCTGTTTTGGGGCGGTGTCAGCTACCGCTTCCAGGACGCTGTGTCGTTCTTGGCTGGCGTGAACTGGGACAAGATGAAGATTGGTGTTGCTTATGACTTGACTACCAGTAAACTCGGTGTGTACAAGACGGGATTCAGCTTCGGTTCTCTTGAGGGGTACATCAGATACTGCTTCAAGATTGTCATCCCGCCTAAGCTGCCGTCGGTTTATCAGAATACTCGTTATCTGTTATAATCTTTTTTGTAAAACGAAACCTTTTGGATGTTTATCCGTAAAAGAACAAAAAGCATAAAGTATAGTTGCGCCTTTAAATTATTAGATAATTAAATTACATAATTAATATGAAAAAGTGGTTTTTCTTACTCTCAGGAGTAGTTTTAATGTGGAGCTGCGGTTCGTCTGACAAGGGCGAACTGGTTGGCGTTCAGAATCGCCCCATTTTTGAAGACATTGACCTTAAGGGAATGGTCTTCATCAATCAGGGCAATTTCAGTATGGGTGCCGGAACCCAGAATGTCACATACGGTACGCCTCCCCAGCCGCGCACGATGCAGGTGAGTTCATATTTTATGGACGAGACTGAGATTACAAACAACGAGTACCGCCAGTTCGTAAACTGGGTTATCGACTCAATCGCTCGTCGTATGCTCGGCGAGGCTGGTATTGACGGATACCTGATTGAGGAAGACGAGTATGGCGAGCCTATTGAACCTGCTATCCTGAACAAGAAGGAGAAAATCCGCTGGAACGAGCAGGAAACCCGCGAGGCTTTGGAAGACCTCTATCTTCCGGAGAAAGACCGCTTCTATCGTCGTCGCACCGTCGACCCTGCCAAATTGAATTATGAGTTTTACAGAATTGACTATGCCGAGGCTGCCAAGAAAGAGAGCTCAACGGCTGTCAAAGATGAATACAAGGGCACTATGTTCGCTCCGCGTCCGAAGGGCTTGAACAACCGTAATTCGTTCATTAAACGTGAAGTCGTGAACATCTATCCCGATACGCTGTGCTGGGTGCACGACTATACATATAGTATGAATGAGGACTTCACCCGCCAGTATTTCACCTCGCCGGCTTATGACAACTATCCTGTTGTCGGTGTCAGCTGGGTCCAGGCCAATGCCTTCTGCGTGTGGCGTTCGAACTATCTGAACCAGTATCTTGAGTCAATCGATTATACTCAGATGAACGATTTCCGTCTGCCCACCGAAGCCGAATGGGAGTTCGCAGCTCGCGGCGGTATTGCTGGTGAGAGCTATCCTTGGGGCGGTCCTTATGTGCGTAACCCGAATGGATGCTTCCTGGCTAACTATGAGCCTCTGAAGGGCGCTTACGATGACGACGGTGGCGTTAAGACATTGATGGTCGGCCACTATGCTCCCAATGACTACGGTCTGTACGATATGTCGGGCAATGTCTCGGAATGGTGCTTGGATGCATACAACAATGCTACTTATGTTGTTGCCAATGCCCTGTCGCCGTACTACAACTACAATGCCAAGGACAACGACTCGCCGGCAATGAAGCAGAAGGTTATCCGCGGCGGCTCGTGGAAGGATCAGAAGTACTTTATCCAGGTCCAGACTCGCTCGTATGAGTATCAGGATACCGCTAAGTCGTATATCGGCTTCCGCTGCGTACAGCCTTACTTGGGCCGTGTGAAGGGTGACAATCTGAAATCGGCTTCGAATGTTGCCAAATAATAATGACAGAAGGCAACGAATAAATATAAAAAAAAAGTAGAATACATTTTAAAATAAGTAAACATAATTAAATTTTCAAGTTATGAGTAAAATAGACAACCTTGTTAGGAGTAAAGGTTACAAAAACTTTATGAGTAAACTGTATGGATGGGGTGCATCGGCAGTTATTATCGGCGCTCTGTTCAAGATCAACCACTGGCCAGGTGCTGTTCCTATGCTGATTTTGGGTATGGGTACCGAAGCCGTAATCTTCTTCCTCTCTGCTTTTGAACCTCTCCATATAGAGTGGGATTGGAGCCTTGTCTATCCTGAATTGGCTGGTATGAAGGGCGACGATGTCGTTGAACCTGACCGTGCCAAGTCGGAATCTATTACTGAAGAGCTTGACAAGATGCTTGCTGAAGCCAAGATTGGACCGGAGTTGGTCAATAGACTTGGCCAGGGAATGGAGAATCTTGCGAACTCGGCTTCTTCTCTTGGCAATATGACAACTGCTGTTGCCGCTACCGACAAGTTTGTCACCAGTATGGATGTCGCTGCTGAGGCTGCAAGTGATTTGTCAGCAGCTTACAAACGTACTACGGATTCCATCAATAACGACTTTGAACTGTCCTCGTCGTACTCTGAGAGTCTCAAGGACGCCACTGCTGCTGTCAGCAGCTTGTCGGCTATCTATCAGGAGACTGCCCAGACGTTGCGCACCGGCGACACCACTTATGTCGACGAATTGAAAAAGATGGCATCAAGCCTTTCTTCTATCAATGCTATGTATGAACTTCAGATGCAGAACTCTTCTGCGCAGCTTGAGGCTACCAAAGAGGTTCAGGAGCGTATGCAGAGTATGGTCGCCAATTTCGCAGAGTCTGCAGAAGGCGTGTTGAAATACAAAGAGCAGGTGGATGCACTCACGAGAAAAGTTGCCGAACTCAACAATGTCTACGGCAATATGCTCGCTGCAATGCAGACCCGCATCTAAACCGACAAAGGATAATATCCTGTCGGTTGAAAGTAATTAGTAGTTCAACAAATGGTAGAATTAATAAAAAGATAGAATATGGGTGCTACAAATTGCCCGGAGACCCCGAGGCAAAAGATGATTGCAATGATGTACCTCGTGTACACCGCCCTGCTGGCTCTTAACGTGTCTGTCGAGATTCTCAATGGATTCGTTACGGTGGGCGATGCTATGAACGAGTCCAATAAAAATATCGAGACCCAGTTGAATGAGGCTTATGGTCTTTTCCAAGATGCTATGAGAGCAGACTCGGTGAAGACAGTCAAGTATTATGAGGCTGCTATGACCATCAAGGAACACACCGATTCGCTCAAGGCTTTGATTGACGAAGGTCGTTTCGGATTCCTCTGCTATATGCAAAAAACCGCTGAGGTTGTTAAGCATAATTCTGACAAGACCACTATGAAACGCAAGATTCCGCTGCAGGATGGCAGTGGCAATTTCCTGCTGGATAGTGCAAGGGTCGCTCTTGATTTGGGTGGTTTGGATATTGTTGCTAAAAAGGACAATACTGATATGGGTACGCATTTCTTCTATGACGAGGGCAAAGGTAAGGCCATCGACATCAAGAATGCTATCATTGCCTACAAAGAGAAAATCTCGAAGATATTCCAAGATACAAACATTACTCACGACACTATCGATGTGAATTTCGGTATGGATGTCGAAAGTGAGTTCTGGAGCTCGCACGCTGGCCGTATGGTCAGTTGGGAGGAGTACAACTTTGACGGTGCTATTGCTGTCGCCGATATCGTGTGTCTCTCTCGTATGAAATCTGAGTTGATGAATGCCGAGTATGACGCTATCAAGAAGTTATTCGGTATGATCGGCAAGGATGACTTTAAATTTGACCAGATTGCCGCTATTTGCCGTCCTACGTCAAGTTACGTCATTCAGGGTGGCAAATATGAGATGAAGGTAAATGTTGGTGCTTACGACTCTAAACGTGAGTTCCGTGCTGTCATCAATGGCGCTGAATATAAGAGTGGTGCCGACGGCTCGATTACATACACTGCCGGCGCTGGTGCTCCTGGCGAGCGCAAGGTGCACGGTGTCGTCTATATGATGAAAGACGGCAAAGAGGAGCAATATCCTTTCGACGAGAGCTACTTCGTCGCCGCTCCTGTGGCTGTCACCGAGCTTGTTAAGATGAATGTGGTTTACGCTGGTATCGACAATCCCGCTTCGATTGGTGTTCCTGGTGTGGCTTCGAAGGATATCACTCCGACCATTACCACCGGCAATGCCACTATCGTCAAGGACGCCGGCGATGGTAACTATATCATCAAGCCCACCAAGATCGGCAAGATGAGCCTTAAGGTTATGGCCAAGATCGACGGCCAGACGAAGGATATGGGTACGAAGGAAATCCGTATCAAACGCATCCCGAAACCGTCGCTGCGTATCGGTAGTTTCAAGAGCGGCGATCAGGTGTCGAAGGCTGAGATTACTGCCAACCCGGTTCTGCGTGCATCGATGGAAGATTTCGACTTCCAGATTCCTGCGTTGAAGATCAATACGTTTACATTTAATGTCCAGGGCTCTGGTGCGCTTGACCTTAATGGTACTGGCAACCGCCTTACTCCTGAGATGATCAGCAGAATCAACAATGCCAAACGTGGCCAGAAGATATACATAACCGATGTGACCGTGAAGACTCCTGACGGAGCGACACACTCGTTGGATTGTACATTGCGTCTGAAATAACATAAAAATCACATACAATGAAGAAATTATTGTTTTGCTTAGGACTGTTCTTCTTTATGGCTGGTACTTTTACTGCCAATGCTCAAAGCATTATCGATGCTGAAGAAGACCATAATTTCAATGACTTCTATAAGAGGGATCAAGCCAAAGGACGTGAAGCTATGCCCTATGCATTCTTGCGCGAGGCTGACGTGGTCTGGGAACACGCTGTCTGGAGAACTATTGATTTCCGTGAGAAATTTAACCAGTTCTTTTATTTCCCGATTGACGCCACGAAGAATACCCAGGGTCGTGTCAGTTTGACAACGGCCATTATGGATGCCTTGAAAAACGGCGATATCGAAGTGTACAAGGAGGACGACCTGACAACTCCTTTCACATACGAGGAAATGATGAGTCAGTTGACCCGCAGCTACAATTTCCACATCGCTGAGTATGACGAGTGGGGTGACGAGACTGAAGGTCGTGATACTCTTATTACAGAGGAGTTTAAGCCTGAAGAGGTCTATTCGGCCCGTATTAAGGAGTATTGGTACATCGACAAACAGGATACCCGCCAGAAGGTTCGTATCACGGGTCTCACCTTGGTCTACAATTATTGCAAAGACCGCGACGGAGAGCGCGTGTGCGATAATGTTGAGATGTTCTGGGTCCCGATGAACGATATGCGTGTCCGTAATGCTCTTGTCAAGGTTCTGGCATACGATGAGCATAATTCGCACGCCGAACGCTCCTATGATGATATCTTCATTGAACGTTATTTCGACAGTTTCTGCTATCGTGAATCGAATGTTATGAATCGTCCCATTTCAGCCTACCTTACTGGTACCGATGCTATCCTTGAATCACAAGCCATAGAGGAGGAAATATTCGATATTGAATCGGATATGTGGGAGTATTAATTCTGATTACAGTTATCTGAAAATATAGAAAGAGTCAAGGGTCTGTTCGGCTCTTGACTCTTTTCTTTTCACTCTGTTATATTATGAGAATTCGCCTCAGTTTACTATTATTACTCTCTTTTTCTGTGCCTGTTGTAGCACAGACAATAGAGACCGAATTGCCGCATTTCTATAAGCGTCATACGGCAAGTGAGCGAGAGGCGTATGTTTTCCCTTTCTTGCGCGAGAGTGATGTCGTATGGGAACAGATGGTATGGCGCACAATCGACTTCCGTGAGAAATTCAATCATTTTTTCTATTTCCCTACAGAACGTAAAGGTGTTGAGGGACGACGAAACTTTGCATACGTTATATGGGATGCTGTTGTGGCAGGCGAGATTCCTATATATGAGGATGATGAAATGAAGATCCCACTCGACAATTCTATGTTTGTCGATCAATTTACAAAAGCTGATACGATTATTCTTGAAATTGTCGATGATGACGAGAATTACGAGTATAAAACAGTTCTTGTCCCAAAAGAGTTCAACTCGGATGAGATGCTGCAGATTCGGCTTAAGGAATCGTGGTATATTGACAAGCAACTTACTGAGCAGGGGGTGCGCATCTTAGGCCTATGCCTTACTAAAGAATTATTCAAGGAACACGATGGTGACCTTGATTATATTGGCACTGCCGAGATGTTTTGGGTGCCGATGCAATCACCTCAGGTGCGAAGACTAATGGTGCGTAATGAGGCTACTTGGCAGCAAAATATTGCAGACCAGCCTTCGTGGGAGTACATCTTTATTAATAGAATGTTCAACAGCTATGTGACTCGTATCTCCAATCGTTTTAACCGTTCTATTCTTGACTATCTGACGGGTACAGAAGCCATCTGGGAATCAGAACGTATTGAGTCAGAATTGCTTGATATTAGTCAAGATATGTGGGAATACTGATTATTCGTTTCCTTTTACTGATACTGCGTATCGACGCCATTTCTCCACGACTGAGGCCATATCCTCGGGTAATGGTGATTCGAAGTGCATTTGCTTGTGAGTTGTAGGGTGCTCAAACCCAAGTATTAGAGCGTGTAGCGCCTGACGTGGCAGCATCTGGAAACAATTTGTGACAAATTGCTTGTATTTTGAAAAAGTGGTGCCTTTCAGTATCTGGTCGCCACCATACATAACGTCGTTGAACAGGGGATGGCCTATGTGTTTTAAATGTGCTCTAATCTGATGAGTACGACCTGTTTCCAAAACACATTCTATCAGGGTCACGTACCCAAAACGCTCGAGTACTTTCCAGTGAGTTACTGCGTGCTTGCCAATTTCTGGATCGTCATAAACGGCCATTATGCGACGGTCTTTTGTTGAACGTGCCAAGTTGCCGTCTATCGTGCCACTGTCTTCTGCAAAATCACCCCAGACCAATGCGTTGTATTTCCTTTCTATAGTGTGTTCAAAGAACTGCTTTGCAAGTACCACTTGTGACTCTTCGTTTTTGGCTATCAACAGTAGTCCGGAAGTGTCTTTGTCGATTCGGTGAACCAAGAAAGGAGTAATCGGCTCCCCGTCTTTGCCTTTCTTGCCCTCATAGTAGTAGGCCAGAGCATTAAGCAAAGTGCCTGTAAAGTTGCCATAGCCTGGATGAACCACAAGTCCAGCCTGTTTGTCTATAACCAGCACATCGTCGTCTTCGTAAACAATATTGAAAGGTATATTCTCGGGTAGAATCTCAATCTCTCGCGGAGGGGTGGGGAGGAGCACACTTATTACATCAAGTGGCTTTATTTTGTAGTTTGACTTGGCAGGTTTGTCATTGACTATCACGCACGATGCTTTGGCCGCAGCTTGCACTTTGGTGCGCGAAACACCCTCAATTCGCATCTGCAGGTATTTGTCAAGACGCATAGTTTCTTGACCTTTGTCAACGACAAAACGATAGTTCTCAAATAGTTCTTGCTCTTCGTTTTCGGTAGTCGTTTTTATAGAATCTATGTCGGCCATTATTATTTGCTTATGATTATTTTCTTCAGTATTTGTCTGTTGGAATGGATGTCGGTTAGCCTTAGCAAGTAAATGCCGTTAGCGAAACTATCAAGGTCAATCTGGCTTTTAAAAGGGCTTTTCCACACATCGCGTCCCCGCATATCGTATATCGAAAGATTAAGCATCTCTGTACTCTCGGCGTTAATGGCAAGGTTCAAATGTGTTGAAGCGGGATTCGGATAAACGGTTACATCCAATCCCTTTTGCGGAGAGATTATATCTATCAATGCCGATTGGCCAAATGCAGGACGAATCATCACAGCACCTCTCAGAATGCTTTGCATCCACTCGTTGCTATACTTGTAGTAAGTGTACGAGCGGGCATCATTGTTACGGTCGAACCCCAGATTTATAAAGTCGTTAGACAGCTGCTCAAAACCGATGAAAATGCTGCCGTTGACAATGACTTGCGATGCCAGTTTGTATCTGTGGAATTTGTTCAGCCCTTCAAATTCTGGGCTTAACTTTGCGTCTTCTTTGTGTAAAAGAGTCGCAGGCCGTCCATTCTCGCAAGACCATACACACAGTTTGAATTGAATATCTTCATTCTCATTGTTCCGTGTGCGGTTGAAATACATATCAATGGCTGTCAGTGTGTCCTCGGTGTTCAGGTCGAAGCGATATGCAAGCCAGGCTTTGTTTCCCGGTGCAGTCAGACCATATCCGTTTTCAGGCACTCCGTCGTCGTATGCGTAATAGTCGTTGAAAATCTGATTGCAAACTATCGTGTCGTTGCCGTTATGGATGTCGCCGCCCACGCCTTCTTTCACTGTGTGAACTATTGTGTATTGTGTTTGCGTGTTTGACTCAGGAAACTGAAAGTTAACAGGCGGTGTGCTGTGGATTCCCATCTCCTGATATCTGCCATTGGGATAGAATGACACAATATTCTCAAATCCGCCATCATACACGGCTACTTGTTGTCCATCTTCATCATAAACCTTGTAAGAATAATTCGAGGCCAAGGTCTGGTTATAGCGGTTGACAATTGTTAGTTTCAGACTTGTAGCCATATCGTTCGACCTATATTGGCGTGCAGGCATAGCCTGATATTTCTGTAGCATAGACGGAGCCTTTTCAACAAAAGCAACATCACGAAATAGCGAATCTCCCTTTGTACGGTTTAAGTTAAGGTACACATAATCAATGTTCCAGTGGTCGCAATTGCCGGAAATGCCATACTTCGGGTTCGGGTCAAGACTGGCATAGTTGCGGAATCTGAATTGGAACTTCTTTGTGAAGTAACGTTCCTCGACAATCTTGATATTCACAAATTTCCACGGCCAGTGGGTGGTAGTCCCTGCGGTGTCGGCGTTGTGGCCGCCGGTAGCCCAAACCACATTCCAGCGGTCCGATTCAAGGTCGTAGAACTCCAAAAACAGTGAATCATTTGTCGAGGGCGCCTCGCCTACAAGTTCCCATTGGTTGCCATACCAACCTCCTGGAACATAGAAAAAGCTAAGATACAGCGAGTCGCTCGCCTTTAGTTTCCTTTGGTATGTCCCTGTCACTGAGTCTAATCTGATGATCTGTGAAGCCAGCGTGTCGGCAGTAAAAGGGTTTGTTGACGCCTGTGCATATAGATTCCCATTGCCGTCGAGGGCGTCAAGCGTCACCATACCGACAGAAGGCGGCATTGGCGCATAATCCTTGTTTACAAATGCTTGGTAAGTCAGCCACCTCTTTGGATCTGGCAAGCCTTCATACTCGGCAAAATCATCGAAGAACGGAAGTTCAAGAACCAGTGTGTCGGCACTCTTGGTCGTTTGTGGCCTTTGCGCGGCTGACAGCGGAGCCAGCACTTCCTGGCAGTGTGTTGCGGCGCAAAGTCCCAATAGTAGCAATATGGCAAATACCCTTTTTCTCAAGACTCAGTAATTATCAGCGTTAAAACTCGTCCAGCCCTATCAAGTTGTATGAATTGCCGTCGTCACCTGTTTCATAAAGCGCCCTTATGGAGTCCTCCATCTGGCGCTGTCTCATCCGTTCCAACTCTTCCATAGCCACAACTGATTTGTCGCAGTACCACAAATCAACCCTTGTACCATAGCCGGCCTCGCTGCGTCCACTGTATTCGGGCGACTGCTTGTAGACTATAGCGCGGCTCATATCTGTAATGCCGTCATAGTGCTCGGCCCCAACATTGAGCGAAGCCGAAAGGATGCTGCGGCGCGCCTTGGTCGGCGACATACCAACCAGATAAGGTGTTATGCTCAACCCACTTCCGGTGCCGCGCCCAACGACCAAGTCTACCATTGCACCTTTCTCAAGGCGGCGGCCCTCGTTAACGGTGCGGCCTTTATACTTCTGTTCCAGAACCACGTGATGTGGATCGTCGACAAAAATCAACTTTCCTCCGTGCAGTCCCACGTTCTCCAATTGTGATATTGCGTGGCGCACCGACAGCGAGCGCAGGTCAGGCACTATCGCATTGTCGGGCACGTATGAAGTGACGGTAAGGTAAATCTTGCGCCCAGTCTTAATCATAGCACCCGAATCGGGGTCTTGGCGCAGAATGTATCCGCCCTTGTGGTTGGGCTGATAGATAGAGTCGATTATGACATACTCCAGCTCAAGTCCGTCATTGCCAAGTTCGTCAACATATTGTCCCACCACGTAAGGCGTAGGATATTCTTGACCCACACGGCCGTAATGTTTCAGTATAATAAAGACGATCACCACGATAAGCAACGATATGCCTATCGCTATCAAGGTGTGCAACACCCACGGATATTTCTGAAAAAAGCCACTCTTACTCATACGGATAGATGATAATTACTATGATTATTTATTAACGCACGTTTGACTTAATTATTGTCCACAACCTCTCCAATAAGTGTCGCCGATGTGCATCGCGTCACACGCACCATAGCATATTGGCCGGGTTCAAGGCTTCCGCGGTCGAAGACTATCACTTTGTTCTGACTGTTGCGGCCAAACAATTGTTGCTCTGAGCGGTGCGACACACCTTCAATCAGCACCTCATATGTCTTTCCAATCTCCTTTTGGTTGTTTTCCAACGCAATCTCGCCCTGCAAGGCAATGATTTCTTCCAGCCGTCGTGTCTTCACATCGTCGGGGATGTCGTCCTGCAAGTGCTTGGCAGCGTATGTGTTCGGGCGCATAGAGAATTTGAACATATATGCATAGTCATATTTGACCTTGCGGAACATTTCAAGAGTTGCCTGATGGTCTTCCTCCGTCTCGCTGCAGAAACCGGCAATCACGTCGGTCGTAATGCTGCACGTTGGCAGATACTTGCGTATGGCGTCGATTCGGTTCAAATACCATTCAGGAGTGTATCTGCGGTTCATCAGCTTCAGCATCCGCTCGCTACCCGACTGGACAGGCAGATGTATGCATTTGCAGATGTTGTCGTATCGTGCCATTACCTGCAGCAGTTCGTCGCTCAGGTCCTTGGGGTGCGATGTGGCGAAACGTACACGCAGCAAAGGACTTACCTCGGCAACCATAGCCATCAGCTGTGGAAACCCGACAAATTCACTTTCCGATTTCCAGCGATAGCTGTTGACATTCTGTCCCAGCAGCGTCACCTCTCTATAACCCTTCTCAACCAGGCTACGCGCCTCGCTGACGATGGTTTTCGGGTCACGGCTACGCTCGCGGCCTCGTGTGTAAGGCACCACGCAATAGGCGCAGTAGTTCTGACAGCCACGCATAATGCTTATATAGGCCGTAATGCCGTTCGAGTCGTATCGCACAGGCTCGATGTCGGCGTAGGTCTCCACCTCGCTCAGCAGGGTCTCCGCCAGTTTCTCGCCGTCTTGGATGTGTCCAAGCATCTCGGGCAGTTTGCGGTAAGCGTCGGGACCGACAATGAACGACACATTGTCCTCTTCCTCCATCAGCTGCTTTTGCAGCCTCTCTGCCATACAGCCCAGAATGCCGATCTTTACCCATTGGCGTTGCCGTTGCAGGGCTTTAAGCTCACGCAAACGTTTTCTGATGCGTTGTTCTGCATTGTCGCGGATGGCACAAGTGTTAATCAATATAAAATCGGCCTCGTTTATGTCGCTGACAATGCCATAGCCATCTTTTGTCAGTATTGCACCCACAATTTCGCTGTCAGCAAAGTTCATCTGACAGCCGTATGTCTCTATATATACTTTGTTTTTCAATGTGTTGGTGTTTCTTGTGCGTAATATTATAAAATGCAAAAATACGAAAAACAACCCATTCGTCAAACATTTTTTCAAGAACAAAAAAACTTTAGGTTCATTATGTGAATGCAACAAATCATTACAAATATAAAAATTGTTCATTTGTGTTTGCTTAGATGCCTTTTTTTTCACCTCAATGATGATTATTTCTTTTATATGAATAATTTTGTGTATCTTTGCAGCGTGAAATATAGGTAATACTATGGCAATAAAACCATATAAAACAAAAGAACAGCCAATGCCTGCAGCGTCTGAACCAGAGGTCGTTTATGAACGCACATCTGTTGCGAATAAAAACTTTTCGATAGATGACAAACGTGAACGTCTGTCTGTGGACGAGTATTTCGATGAATTGTGGTCTATGTATCTGACAAAACGTGAGAACCTACAGAATTGAGATTGAGGCATCGGCCAGAGCCGATCTTGGCGAGTTGTCCGATTTCTTGGCGGAGAATATGTCCGAAGAGGGTGCTTGGCGCTACAAAGAGGCAATGCGGCAGGAGATTCTCTCGCTTACCATCTTCGCCGACTTCTATCGTGTCAGCCGTTATGCTGATGTCCGTCGCATACATCCTCAAGCGCGACATATGGTGTCGCACAACAAACGGTGGGTATATATCTTCCATATTGAGAATGACACAGTGGTGATTGATAGAATAAAAGCGGTAAAAATGATAAAAAGATAATGTGTATTTTTGCAGCGTGAAAAATGATAAAATGATGATGACATAAACGTAGAAATATAGCAAAGACATATTGAGCTTGAAGCGCTTGTTCTCCTTGGATGAAGACTGGTAATCGAAATCGGGTGAGAATAAGAGACGACGAGTTCACGCATTGGCGTGAAATGTTCGTTCCTTATTTACCCAAAGGTATTTACCAGTCACCTGTCCAAGAAATAAGGGTTTAAAAACGAAGGTTTTGCGCCTTTCTTTATGCCCTTTATTCGAACATCAGCTTATACACAATAGTTGAGAACCAAAAATTGTTTAACCATTATAGAATTTTGAAAAATGAGCAATTGGATAATACCTTCTAACAGCAACAAGTTCGACCTTGCCAAGTTCTTGTTGAAACACGGCAATTTTGTGGACTGGAAGCAGTCTGCCAACTTCGAGGTGGGCGATGTGATTTACATCTACTGCACCAAGCCCGAAATGCGCATCCGTTACAAAATGGAGGTCGTGAAGACAAACATACCATTCAACAAGTCGCTAAAAGATGAAAACTGTTGGACTGACAAAGCAGAGTTTAAGGCAGGAGTGGAAAACAACAAGTATTTTCGAATGCAACTCACGTGTCATATAGACACCGATGAATTGACAATTATGGATTTGCACACGCACGGCATCAAAGGATGGATTCAACGCCCAAGAAGACTATCATTAGATGCTGTCTCATATATCGAACGTTCAATCAAAAAAATAGCACAATGAAGAAAAAAACATTTATCAAAATTGCTTTTGCGGCGTTAGCTATGTTTGGCTACAATAATGCGAATTCACAGATAACTATTATCGAAGCTCCTACAGAAGAAGTCATCTGCAACTGCGCAATGGGACAACAAAACCTAATACGTTGTGTACTAAATGGAGATACCACTTATGCATTCCAACTTTGTGATAAGGATGGATTCATTAGGACAAATGAATATACAGTTAAATTGGGACACTATGATCAAGCTTTAGCCATAATGCAATCAATGGTTGAATATAAGGGTAAGAACAAGGACGTTGTTATGTTGAACAACCCATCTAACAATATAGCTCAAGTTCGAAAAGTTTTGAGCTCTACAATGTTTTTCATAACAGATACAGATGGAATTCGGGGAGGCGAACTGGCACAAGGTTGGATACCCTCTATGATAAAGAATCTCAAAAAAGAAAGAAACCAGTAATTTCGAGAAACAGCTGTAGAAAAATCCGCGTTGCACTACCGCTCAACTTAAAATAATGCGTAGTGTAACAGAGATCTATAAAGAAGGCATAAGGAACTGATCGCCAATTTGAAGTGATCCCCAAAAAGTTGGATGGATTAATACAATCAGTTAATTTGTCTACAGAAATGAGTTCGGTATTGTACCGGACTCATTTTTAGTTTTAGTTTGAGGTGTTTGTTGCTGTAGTAGTCGATGTGGTTGACCAACTTTTATTTGAAGTTGTCCTTGCTGTCAAAGTTGTTGACATAAAGCAGTTCGGTCTGAATCAGTCTAAAAAGTCAGTTGGGGTTCCTAATATAGAAAAAGCACTGATATTTCAGTGCTTTCTTGTTGTCCTACCTGGATTCGAACCAAGACAAGCTGATCCAGAGTCAGATGTGCTACCGTTACACCATAGGACAATGTCGATTGTGAACGTGGAAAAAACTCTTTTCCTCTCTCAAAATCGGGTGCAAAAGTACAAAGTTTTTCAATACCTGCAAAATATTTTTGCAACTTTTTTGTACTTCGTTGTTTGAGTGATAGTTGCCCGAGGCCCCGTCATCGCTTTATGCCGAGATTGCTGCTCGCGGACATACCCTAATCGACTACTTTTGGCACAAAAAAGGCGCCGGTGATATGCCGGCGCCTTCTTGTTGTTGCTTGTCAGCGAATTATGCTGTTTCAGTTGCTTGTCGAAGTGGTGTCTGTCGAGGTGCCTTCAGCCTCGCTGCCGCTTTGAGTGTTCTTCTCCAGCTCCATCTTGCCGAAGCGCAGCGTGATGCCGGCCGAGATATAGCGGCTGTTAAGTGTGCGGCTCTTGCTCTCGCTCAGATAGTAGGGGTTTGTGTTCGACGAGGTGTTGCCTATATTCTTGCCCCAGTTGAATATGTCCTGGACATTGATGAAGGCGCTCAGCTTGCGGTTGAAGAAGTCGGCGCGCACACCCATATTGACCCAATAGCGGGCGCTGCGGGTGGACATAAGTCCCAGCGTCGGCGAGCTGTAGTTGGCCGAAGCGTGGATCTGGTATTTGTTCCACACCTTGGTCCACATATTCAGGCGGATGCTGTAGCTCCACTTGCTGTCCTCGTAGGCTTCCTGCCCAAGCTTATCGTACTGCATCGAGTAGCCATAGTCGTACACATTGGCATAGAGCCTCAGGTTGAAGAATCCGCTGGGACGGAAGGTGGCGTTGAGCGACGAGCCGTAGCGCCACGACGAACCGATATTGTAGGGCGTCGAGTATTGTATGATGCGGCCGATGTAGGGGTCGATAGCGTCGGTGACATCGGTCAGATTGTCTATCTCGCCGGTCGAGAGTCGCCCATAGCCTTCAACGCCCAAGCTGCCCCACATAAAGAACTTGGTCCAGCCCGCCTCGGCGTTGTGGGTGAAGCTCTGTGTCAGGTCGCGGTTGCCCGTCTTGTAGCTGTCCTCGGTATATTTGCGGTAGGTCGTCAGGTCCGTTGCCGAGGGGTTGCGCATACGCAGCGAGTAGTTGAGCTTGTAGTTGTGCATCGACTGCGTGCGGTAGCTGAGGTGAATCGATGGGTTGTAGGTGATATGCGTGACGCTGTATTCGTCAGGCGTTGCGGTCTCTGTGAACGAGAAATGGTCGTGGCTCAGGTTGGCACCCATACCCAGCTGCAGCGTGAAGCCGCCCCAGCGATGGGTCCATTCTACGTCGGCGCCCACCTCGTTGTTGTGGTCTTCGAAAGTGAAGCGACGCAGCGCGTCAAGCATATTGTCGTTCAATACCGTCACGCCGTCGTCGTAAGTGGTGTCGAGCAGGTAAGGCCGATAGTCGCGATAGTCGTTGTCGGTGCCGAGGTTGAGTCCGTAGCTCATCTCGCCGTCCTTGCTGTAGGGGCGGTTGTAGCGCAGCCTCAGGCTGACGTCGGTGCCGCGGTACGGGTCGTCATAGTATTTGAAGGTGTTTTGGTCGAAAGCCGACGTGGTGTCGGTGATGTTGTACAGTCGGCTGTAGCTGGTGCCGGTGTTATTGTTCGAGGTCGAGCCGAACAGGAACGCGCGCAGGTTGTGGCCGTTGCGGTCGAACTTCTTGGTGAAGCTGCCGCCGAACATACCGAAGAAGTTGGTCGTGCTCACATCGTTCATCATATCATACTGGTAGGCAAACGGCGTAGGCAGATACACGTCGCGGCTGTGCCAGCGGTCGCTGCTGTTGCTGCTGTTGCTGAGGTTGAAGTTGCCCCATACGCCTGCATCGGTCATACTGTCTATCTCGTAGTCGATGTGCAGGCCTATGCTGCCGCTCAGGTTGCGGCCTTCGCTCCACGAGCTGTCGCGCTCGTAGATAGCATCCTGCAGCGAGTCGAGGTTGCCCGGATAGAGCGGGTTGTCCTGCCGCGTGCGGCTCCAGCTCCACGAGTCGTTCTGCGAAGTGCTGTAGCGCAGGTTGGTGAAGAGGTTGATATTCAGCTTCTCGTTGGCCCAGGTGTAACTTACCCAGGGACTGATGTTGGGCTGTGTGGCTACGTTGGCGCCAAAGCTGATAAAGTGGTTCTTCTTGATGTGTGCCGACGTGATGATGTTGATGACCGCCTCGGCGTCGGTGGCATACTTTGCCGACGGGTTGGTGATGGTCTCTATGCGGTCGAGGGCGTTGGCCGGCAGGGTCTGCAGGTAGGTCTTCAGGTTCTCGGACGTCAGTTTCGAAGGCTTGTCGTTGACCCAAATCTCCACCGAACTCACGCCGCGCAGGGTGATGTTGCCCTCCACGTCCACCTCCACGCCGGGCGCGTTCTGCAAAGCGTCCTCGGTCGTTCCGGCCTGTATGGTGGGGTCGTCGGCCACGTTGTAGACCATCTTCTCGCCATCCACGGCATAGAGAGGCCGTGCGGCCTTGACGGTCACCGTCTTAAGCACCGACGAGCTGGCCTTCATATTGATAGAGCCCACGGCGGTATTGTTGCTCACCTTGACGGGAACGAAGCGCGTGGTGTAGCCCATATAGCTGGCGCGAAGCAGGTATTCGCCTGCCGGAATGTCACGCAGCTCGAAATAGCCGTTGGCATCGGTCGAGGCGCCCTTGACGAAGCTGCTGTCCTCCTTCTCGAGCAGGGCCACATTGCAATACATCAACGGCTCGTTCTTTGTGCTGTCGATCAGCGAGCCCACCACCTTGAAGGTGGAGCCTGCCTTGACATTCTTTTTCTGCTTGACGGTAGTGCTCTTCTGCTGCGTCTGCTGCCGTTGACGGTCGCCACGCGGACCGCCGGGGAAGCCGCCGCCCGGAAAACCGCCCGGAGGAGGGCCGCCAGGACCGCCAGGCTGAGCGCAAACGATTGTGGAACAAACGAAAAGGAATGTAAATAGTGCAAAAAACTTTAGCGATTTGTGATGCATAATGCGATGTATTGAAATGTTTATGTAAACGTAAATTATGATAATTTAGTATAACATTAGGCTATTTTCTTTTAATATGTCCGAAAAAAAATGTCGCATCTTGCCCCTTGCCTTAATTACCCCGCAGGTGCTCCAGAAAAACCCACGTGATGCCCCACCTGCTCCCAATCTGTATTGTCCCTTTCACTCCCCATTCACTCCTCTTTCACTCCAAAATCACTTCCGTAAACGGGGCAGGCAGGGATGCCTGCGCTCCCGTACCAACACTGGTCGTTGTACAATATATGTACAATAGTTGTACAATACTTGTACAATTGTAAACGTACAAATATTGTACAAGTATTGTACATATAGAGTTGGTCCCTTGAAGGTCTGGGAATGAGGCGGTTGTGAAACGGTGCCAAAATAGGGGTGTTTTTGGGTTAAATGATTGTTAGTATGGCTGTTAGCTTAAATGGGGGCTTTTCGGGGTCGTTTGAATGGCTGTTTTTGGTGGTGTTTGATTGGGGGCACGGCATACTTGGTTCTTTTTATGTTCGCGTTGGCTTGACGATGCGACACACCCCGGCCTTCGGCCACCCCTCTCCGAGAGGGGATGGCGCGGCAGCGCAACATCTGCTAAATATTGACAATCAAAAAGATGCGGCAGCCCATCCCCTCTCGGAGAGGGGTGGCCGAAGGCCGGGGTGTGTCGCACCATCCGTTCCGATAGCGAAGCGGTTAACAAAAACGAAGGCCGGGGTGTGTCGCACTATCAAGAAGGGGTGTCTCATTTTACTATATTTGGCTTTAAAAATTGGGTGCGATAAAATATTTGTCGCAAGATGGCGTTTTTATAGAAATTTTTGTTTCTGACAATGGACTATAAGCGATATACTTTGGACAACGGCTTGCGGGTGATAGTGTGCGAGGACGCGTCGACCCCTATGGTGTCGACCAACATACTGTATGGTGTCGGGTCGCGCGACGAGGAAGAAACAAGGACCGGCTTTGCCCATCTGTTCGAGCATCTGATGTTCGGCGGCACCAAGGCGGTGCCCGACTTCGATGCCGTGTTGACCGAGGTGGGTGGCGATTCGAACGCCTGTACGTCGACCGACACAACCAACTATTACCTCACACTGCCTGCAAAGTATTTGGAGACGGGGCTGTGGGTCGAATCGGACCGTATGCGGCTGCTCGACTTCTCGGAACGCAACCTGAAGGTGCAGCAGTCGGTCGTTACCGAGGAGTACAACTATCGCTATATCAACCAGCCTTACGGCGACGTATGGCTGCTGCTCAGGCCGCTGTGCTATAAGGTGCACTCCTATCGCTGGCCGACCATCGGGATGGACATACGCCACGTGCAGGAGGCTACGCTCGGCGACGTGGAGCGCTTCTTCTATCGCCACTACCGTCCGTCGAACGCCATCCTTGCCGTTGTTGGCAATGTGAAGGGCGACGAGGTTGCGCGGTTGGCCGATAAATGGTTCGGAGACATTGAGAGCGGAAAGCGGAAAGCGGAAAGCGGAGTGCGTAAGGCGGAGCCGGAACAGACTGAGGGGCGCCTGGTGGAGGTGGAACGCGATGTGCCGTCGGATGCGCTGTATATGGGGTTCGTGATGAGCGAACGGGTGGATGCTGACTTCCGCACCACCGACATTATCAGCGACATTCTGTCGAATGGCAACTCGTCGCGTATGTATGAGCATCTGGTGCGCCAGCGCGGTCTTTTCTCCGAGTTGGACACCTACGTCACGGGCGAGGCCGACCGCGGACTATTCATTGTCAGCGGCAAGATGGCCCAGGGCGTGAGCCTTGACGAGGGCCGCGCGGCAGTGTGGGAGGAACTGGAACGAATTGCTGCAGAGCCTGTGGCGGACCGCGAGATTGAGAAGGTGTGCAACAAGTTTGAGAATACCTATTCCGTAAACAGCTATAAGTCGGCCGATTGCGCAGCGCTGTTGTGTATGGACGAGTGGCTGGGCCATTTGGAGTGGGTCAACGACGAGCCGGCACTCTATCGCCTCACGGCGGCGGAGGATGTGCGGCGCGTGGCCGGTCGGCTGTTCAGGCGTGAGCACGAGAATGTGCTGTACTACAAGGCGAAACGGATGTAATAGACTGTCATAAAAACATTTTTGGGAGATGACTGAAAAGAAGGAAAAAAGTATTTTTGTCAAGGCGTTGCTGCTGCTGTGGTATTGCCTGACACACCCGCTGGTGTGGCTGTGGCGCAAGCTGAGCGGCTTCTTTATGCGCCTCAACTATCGCCAGATGGGTAAGAAGATAGTCCGCATTACGGGCAACTTCTTCCATTGGCTGCTGTTCAGCGTGCTGATACCCAGAAAGTATCGCAACATAACAAAGCGCGATATCTACCGCATCATCTTCAAGGCCGATACGCCGGCGGGCAAGCGCTTCGACGTGTGGCTGCTGGTGCTGATAGGGCTGAACCTGGTGGTGATAATGCTCGACAGCTTCGATGCCGTCCACGCCAACATCAGGTGGGTGCTGAAAGGCTTGGAGTGGCTGCTTACCATAATTTTCACGCTTGAGTACTACCTGCGCATCTACTGCCTTAACCGCCCGTGGAAGTATGTCTTTTCGTTCTACGGCATCATTGATTTCCTTTCGATATTCCCTGCCTATCTGAGCCTGCTGATACCCGCCACGCAGACGCTGACGGTGCTGCGTATGTTGAGGACGCTCAGGATATTCAGAATCTTCAATATGCAGCGCTTCCTGCAAGAGAGCTTCCGCCTGCTCAACGCCATACGGCGCAGTGTGACGAAGATATTGATATTTATGCTCTTTGTGTTCGTGGCCGCCATCATTCTGGGTGCCATAGTCTATATGTTCGAGTCGGGCAAGAACCCGGCGATGTCGAATATCCCGAAGGCTATCTACTGGGCTGTGGTGACTATAACGACGGTGGGATACGGCGACATATCGCCGGTTACGCCGATGGGCCAGTTCATATCGATGATAGTGATGCTACTGGGTTACTCTATCATCGCCGTGCCTACGGGCATTGTTGTCGGCGAGACGATAAACGAGTATAAGCATAAGCGGACAGGAGGAAACGAAAACTATAACGAAAACGAAAACCAAAACGAAGGTGAGGTCGTGGTGCCCGAGGAGTTCAATGAGTATGAGGACAACGCGGCACAGCGGACGGAGAGCGGGGGAGAGGCGGCACCGCGCTTCTGCACGCACTGTGGCTACACTGAGACAGACCCCGACGCCAAGTTCTGCCGCTACTGTGGCACGATGCTGTCGAAGAGCCAGCCGAGCGGATGGATTAACGACTTCTTTTCGGGAGAATAGTTTTTATTATGCAGTGTAATATTTTTGACCATTCAAACGTCAATTTAACGAAACAACAAACAAAGATAGATTAATGTCAAGATCGAGAAAACTAATTGTACTGATTGTACTATTGCTGGTCGGCTACGGAGTGGCTGAAGCCCAGAACTATACAATCAGGGGAACGATAAGGGCGCTGTCGTCGGGCGAGACGCTGATAAGCGCCGCAGTGTACGATCAGCAGTCTGGCAAGGGCGCGCTGACCAACGCCGAGGGACGCTATTCGCTGACGCTGCCCAAAGGCAAGGTGGTGCTGCGTATATCATACGTTGGCTACAAGACTTTTTACGACACGATAGACCTGTCGAAGAACGAGGAACTGAATGTGTGGCTGGAGTCGAGCACGACTCTGCAAACCGTGACGGTAAGGGCAGACCGCATAAGTTCGCATCGCTCGTCGCAGATGAGTGCCA
Source organism: uncultured Bacteroidota bacterium (assembly GCA_902788805.1). Classification (GTDB taxonomy): domain Bacteria; phylum Bacteroidota; class Bacteroidia; order Bacteroidales; family P3; genus Colimorpha. Next base: position 76,305 of record CADALO010000001.1, read on the forward strand.
TCGACGTGCCGGTGGAGAACATCAAGTCGGTGCCTGTGCTCTTTGGCGAGACCGATGTGCTGAAGGCCCTTCAGCTGCTGCCCGGTGTGCAGAGTGGCACGGAAGGTATGTCGGGCATCTATGTGCGCGGCGGCGGTCCCGACCAGAACCTGTTTCTGCTCGACGGTGTGCCGCTGTACAACGTGAACCATCTGGGTGGATTCTTCTCGGCTTTCAACGCCGACGCCATAAAGAACGTGACCCTCTACAAGGGCAGTTTCCCGGCACGCTTCGGAGGACGCCTGTCGAGTGTGCTTGACATTACGACAAATGACGGCAACGACAAGAAGCTGCACGGCAACGCCACGATAGGCGCCATTGCAGCCAAGGTGAACCTCGAGGGTCCGCTATATAAGGACAAGACGACCTTCAATGTGAGTTTCCGCCGCACCTATTTCGACATTCTTGCCCAGCCTGCCATTATGTCCATCGGAGCTATGGAGGACGGCCGGCTGAACGCGGGCTACTATTTCTATGACCTCAACGCCAAGGTGACGCACCGCTTCAGCGACCGCAGCCGACTGATAGGCAGCTGGTATTCGGGCGATGACAAGATTTACGCCCGTATGAGCTACGATTATGCCTACGACAACTCGTCGGGAGAGGAGAAAATGAAGATGGGCTACAACTGGGGCAACCTGGTAGGGTCGCTGAGATGGAACTATGAGATCAATCCCCAGCTGTTTATGAACCTCACGGGCGCATATACACGCTATCGCAACGACATCAACGTTGGCATTGAAGAGTATGACTATAACTACAACAATGTCGACTACTACAAGGCTGAGATGTACTACAAGTCAGGTATCCGCGACATTACTGCAAAGGTGGATTTCGACTACCAGCCCAACCCCGACAACACCGTGAAGTTCGGCAGCAATGTCATCCATCATATCTTTCAGCCTGACGTGACGGGCAACAGGATGGAGGAAGGCGACAACGGCGGCGGCACGGTCTACGACACCGTTCTGGGCGAGAGCCGTGTCCACGCCAACGAAATCAGTGCCTACATCGAGGACGACTGGACCATCAGCGAGGCTTTCAAGATAAACGGTGGCATCAACCTGACAGGCTTTATGGTCCAGGGCAAGTTCTATCCATCGCTGCAACCGCGACTGAGTGGCCGTTGGATGCTGAGTGATGACCTGTCGGTAAAAGCCGGCTACAGCTATATGACACAGTATATGCATCAGCTGTCGAACAGCAGCATCAGCCTGCCCACCGACCTGTGGGTGCCTGTGACCAAACGTATAGAGCCTATGCACGCGCATCAGGTGGCGGCAGGCGTGTTCTACAACTGGTCGGGCATTGCCGACTTCTCGGTAGAGGCGTATTACAAGAAGATGAATAATATGCTTGAGTATCGTGACGGTGCCAGCTTCTTCGGTGCCTCGGCCGGATGGGAGGACAAGGTGTGTATGGGCGATGGCTGGTCGTATGGTGTGGAGCTGCTGGCGCAGAGGACGGTTGGCGACTTTACAGGCTGGGTAGGCTACACGTGGAGTAAGACAATGCGTCTGTTTGACCGCGAGGGGCAGACCATCAACAACGGAGAGCCGTTCCCGGCCAAGTACGACCGCAGGCACGATATCTCCATTATGGTGAGCTACAAGCCTAACAAGGAGTTTGACTGCAGCGCCGTGTGGGTATTCTCGTCGGGCAACACCGGTACCATTGCTATGCAGGAATACTACGACCCCGAGGTGGGCTATCAGAATGTGTCGTACATAGAGAGCCGCAACAATTTCCGTATGCCTGCCTACCACCGTATGGACATCGGTGTCAACTTCCACAAGGAGAAGAAGCACGGCACACGCACTTGGAGTCTGAGCGTATACAACCTCTATAACCGCAAAAATCCGTTTATGATATATGAGAAGAACAATACCCACTCGGTCATCAACGGTGTCCACTACAACTCCTCGTTGATGAAGCTGTCGTTGTTCCCGATTATTCCGTCGGTGTCATATAGTTTCAAATTCTAAAATGGTAAGGATATGAAGAAAATACATTATATAATCATTGTCGCGACCCTGGTGATGGCTTCTTGCAGCGAGCCCATCGATTTTAAACCGGGTCAGGTGGAGCCATACGCCGTGCTGCTGTCGCGTCCGACGAACGACTCGACGGTGTGCGTGCATTTGGCCTACAGCCGCTTCTTCCTTGACAACCGAGACCCCGAGGCGATAAGTGACGCTACGGTAACGCTTGACGTCAACGGCGTGACCAGCGTTGGCACATACGATGCCGGTGCCTATCTGGGTTATGGCGGCTATACTTTCACGGCGATGCCGCAGCCCGGCGACACGCTTAAGGTGACGGCGTCGATTCCGGGTTATGACAAGACAGTTAAGGCTACTACCTGCATTCCTCATTTTCCAGAGGTGGAGGTGCTTGACTACGTGATAGACACAGGCAACGGCCGGACATACGATGAGTATGGCTACTATATCGGAGATAATTATTACTACAAGATTCGCTTTAAGGTGAAGAGTCGCAGCAGCAACGAGTTCTATTCTGTAGCAGTTGATCACGCCTATTTCAGAAGTGTAGATACGATTTTGGTTTGGGACACGACCAACTGGTTGACGACGTCTTTTTCGATGAACGACCCACTGGTCAACAATCAGAACATAGAGGATGTCATTGAAGGCTATAATGGCAGTTTCTATGGAGATGAGGTGTTTTTCAGCAGTGAGCTGTTCCAGAGCGGCGAACACGAGTTTACAATGGTTATTGCCTACTGGCCTGATTATTATGGCGGTTATGTTAATTTAGACTATTCGGAGCTCCCGCTGCGGTTGAGGGTGAGGTCGTTGACGCGCGAGCTGTACCGTTACGAGCAGACTGCCGACAATGCTTCGTATGATTTATTTGAAGGCCTGTTCAGCGAGCCTGTGCAGGTGATATGCAACATTGATGGAGGTATTGGCGTCTTCGGCGGCTCCAGCTGCAAGCGTTTCAGTCTGCCGACACCTCGCTTTGAGACTTTCCCGCACGACAGCGATTATTATTTCAAGAAATGAGAATCCTGATTACAGATAAAACGCATCCTGTACTGATAGAAAAACTTGAGGCCGCAGGGCACCATTGCTGCGTGGTGACAGACTGCACCTACGAGTCGCTATTGGAGGATGCAAATGATTATGACGCCCTGGTGGTGCGCAGCAAGATAATCATTGACCGCAATTTCATTGACCATAACAGGCACCTTAGATGCATCGGCAGGGTAGGGGCTGGAATGGAGACCATAGATGTCGACTATGCAGAGAGCGTTGGCATCCGCTGCCTCAACTCGCCTGAAGGCAACCGCGACGCCGTGGGTGAGCACGCTGTGGGACTGCTGCTGGCGCTGGTAGACAAGATTGCCGCTGCCGACACAGAGGTGCGGCAGGGTAAATGGCGGCGCGAGGCCAACAGGGGTCTTGAGGTGAAGGGTCATACAGTGGGCATCATAGGCTTTGGTAATATGGGCGGTGCCTTTGCCCAGAGGTTGCAAGGCTTTGACTGCAAGATTGTGGCATACGACAAGTACAAGCTGGCAGGATATGCTCCTTCGTATGTTGAAGAGGTATCGCTTGCCGAACTTCAGCAGCGTGCCGACATCCTTAGCCTGCACGTGCCTTTGACTGACGAGACGCATTATATGGTCGACGAGATGTTCATTGAGCGGATGCACAAGCCTTTTTACCTTATCAATACCTCGCGTGGCGCCGTGGTGAAGACCGCAGCCCTTGCCAAAGCCATTGAGCAGGGCAAGGCGCTTGGAGCTGCATTGGATGTCATTGAATACGAGGATATGACAAAGGACGGCATCGATATCCAGTCGCAGCCAGCCGACTTCCGCTATCTGCTCGAGTCGCCGCGGACGGTACTCACGCCCCACGTGGCTGGATGGACGGTGGAGTCGAAATACAAACTGGCGGCAGTGCTGGCCGATAAAATAATAGATACATTATGTTGATTGTAGACGACTGCATTATATCCGACAATCTTGCCGAGGTCCGATTCTGCTGTGACCTGTTGCAATGTAAAGGCGCTTGCTGCGTGGAAGGCGATTGCGGAGCGCCGCTCGACAAGGAGGAAATACTGATACTTGAGCGCATCTATCCCATTGTGAAGCAATATATGACTGCCGAAGGGATTGAGGCTGTGGAGCGTGACGGTGTGTCGTCGCTCGACGTTGACAAGCTGCCTTGCACGCCTCTGGTCAACAATCGCGAATGCGCCTATGCCATTGTGGAGAACAGCTTGACGCTATGTGCGATAGAGAAGGCCTACCGTGACGGCAAAATAGACTATCCCAAGCCTATATCCTGCCATCTCTATCCTGTTCGCATCGAAGACTATGGCGACTTCAAGGCTGTGAACTACCACGAGTGGGACATCTGCCGTTGTGCCGTGGCAAAGGGACGCGCTGAAGGCAAACCGCTGTACCAGTACCTGAAAGAGCCTTTGATACGCCGCTTCGGGCAAGAGTGGTACGACGAACTGGAGGAGCAGTGTGAGAACCATAACAGATGAATATTCAAAAATAATTGTATTTTTGCAAAGTCTTTGAATAAGCAAAACGGAATATAGCATCCTATAAAATAGATATTTATGGATAAATCAATAATAAAGAAGAGCTGGATTTGTGTAGCAATGATGGCAGTGATACTCATCGCCGACCAAGTGCTTAAGGTTTGGGTAAAGACTCACTTTGCCATTGGCGACGAAGTGAGGCTGATAGGCGACTGGTGCCGCCTCCATTTTGTTGAGAATGAAGGTATAGCCTTTGGCCTGTCGATGGGAGGCAAAGTCGGCAAACTCTGCCTGACATTATTCCGGCTTATAGCGTCGATTGTAATCATCGTCATCCTTGCCCGTCAAATAAAGAAAGACACTCGCTACAGCTTGCTGATAAGTATATCGCTCATACTTGTCGGAGCCATCGGCAACTTGGTTGACAGCTTCTTCTATGGCGTCATTTTCGACCAGAGCACCTTCAACCATATCGCCACCCTCTTCCCGCCCGACGGAGGCTATGCACCGCTTCTGTTTGGCCGCGTTGTCGATATGTTCTACTTCCCCATCGCACAATGGACGTGGCCTGACTGGATCCCGCTCCTTGCAGGCAAAGAGACGGAATTCTTTGGTGCAATATTCAATATCGCCGATTCAGCAGTATGCGTTGGTGTAGCTCTGCTCATCATCGACCAGTTATGGCTTGCCCCTGCAAAAAATGATGACGAAATCGAGGCGAAATCTGAAGAAATCGACACCCAGACGGCTGGAAATACAGCGGAAACGGCCTGATGATGAAAAGAAATTTTGTATAATAATCAATTGCAAATCAGTTAGAACTAAAATATTTGTATCTCTTGGCAAAAAAAAGTTTTGCCAATATTGAAAATAGTTGTACTTTTGCACCCGATTTCAGAAATGGAATGATGGCGTCGTAGCTCAGTTGGTAGAGCAGAGGACTGAAAATCCTTGTGTCACTGGTTCAATTCCAGTCGATGCCACCAAAAGCAGGGAAGTGAACACTTCCCTTTTTTGTTATTAAACCCTATAACCCTTAAACCTTTAAACTCTTTAACCCTAAAATTCTCTAACCCTTTTAACCTTTAAAACCCTTTTAACCCGTAACAATATGAGCTTAGAGATTCAGATCAACAACGACATCAAGCAGGCAATGCTTAACAAACAAAGGGACGTCCTCGAGTCGCTCCGCGCCATCAAGTCTGCCATCCTGCTGCTTAAGACCGGCAAGGACGCTGTGAACGGCGAGGTGCCGGAAGCCGCCGAGATAGCTATGCTGCAGAAACTTGTGAAGCAGCGCAAAGAGGCTGCCGACATCTATGTCCAGCAGAACCGTCAGGACTTGGCCGACGAAGAACTCTTCCAGGCCGGCATCATTGAGCGTTACCTCCCCAAGCAGTTGAGCCGCGAAGAGATTGAAGCCGAAATCAAAGCCATCATCAGCGAAGTCGGCGCATCGTCGCCAAAGGATATGGGCCGCGTGATGGGCCAGGCCTCCAAGCGCTTTGCAGGCAAGGCCGACAACCGTGTAGTGTCGGAGATTGTTAAATCGCTGCTTCAGAATTGATGCGAATACTTGTCGTCGACGACGAACCCGATCTGTGCGAAATCCTTTGCTTCAACCTTGAAAGCGAGGGGTATGAGGCAGAGTGCGCCCATAGCGCTGAGTCCGCTCTGGCGCTTATAGGCAGCGGCCAGCGTTTCGACCTTATCCTCCTCGACGTAATGATGGAGGCTATGTCGGGCTACGAGATGGCCCGGCAACTGCGTGCAGCAGGCGATAACACGCCCATCATATTCCTCACGGCGCTCAACGCCGAGGCCGACCAGCTCAAAGGGTTTGGTGCAGGTGCCGACGACTACATCACCAAGCCCTTCTCGTTCCCCACCGTGCTGGCACGCATCTATGCCGTGCTGAAACGCAGCCGTCAGAGCGTCGCAGACGAAGCAGAAAGCCTCAGATACGGAGCCCTCGAGGTGGATTTCCGTCGCAAGGCCGTCGCCCTCGATGGCAATCCCGTCCCGCTGACGAGAAAGGAATTCAGCATACTCGAACTGCTCGTCAGGCATCAGGGCGAACACTTCACACGCGAACAAATAATAGATGAAGTCTGGGAGGACAACACCTATGTCACCGATCGTTCCGTAGATGTTCACATAGCCCGTCTGCGCAAGAAACTCGGCCCCTGCGCCGCGGCCATCGTCAACCATAGCGGCTTCGGCTACACGTTCATCCACAATTCATAGCGCCTATGCATCTTCCAGCCACATTCTATATCATCTCCACTGCCGTCCTGCTGCTCGTGCTCTTCCTTGTCTGGAACCACCTGCGGCAGCGTAAACTCATCCGCCAGTTGCAAGAACTGGCCGCATCGCTCGAGCAGTCAAAGCAACAGATAATACAGGAACAGCAGCACAACCGCCAGCTCAAGCAGGAAATGACAAGCAATATTGCGCACGAACTGAAGACCCCCGTCAGCAGCATCCGCGGATACCTCGAGATACTGCTCAGCGGCAAGCCCGTCGATGAGGCCAAGAAGCAATACTTCCTCGAGCGCTGCTACTCGCAGACGCTGCGCTTGTCCGACCTTATCAACGATGTCTCGCTCATCAACAAACTCGAAGAGTCGGCGACGCTTTTCCCCAAAGAGACAATATCCGTGGCCGACATAGCCAACGAAGCCATCACCGAGCTCGATGACCAATGCCGCGCACGCCGCATAATTGTCTGCAACAAGCTCTCGTCGCCTATGAACATACAGGGCAACCACAACCTTGTCTACTCCATCTTCCGCAATCTGCTCGAAAATACTATCCAGTATGCAGGCGAAAACCTCGAGGCGGGCATAGAGTGCTACAAGCAGGACAGCGAGCGCTACTATCTGCGCTTCTACGACACTGGTGCCGGCGTCGACCCTGCCTATCTGCCGCGCCTTTTTGACCGCTTTCTGCGCATCGACGAAGGCCGCAGCCGCAAGACCGGCGGCACGGGCTTGGGTCTTTCCATTGTCAAGCACGCCGTCATCTTCCACGGAGGCGACATCTACGTCCGCAACCGCGAAAACGGCGGCCTCGAGTTCTTCTTCTCCCTAAAGAAAAAATAGAGCCCTAACCCCCTAAAACTCCAAAACCCTAAAACTCTAAAACCTTTAAACCCTATAACCCTTAAACCCTATAACCCTATAACCCTTTTAAACCTTTCAAACCCTCACAATGCATACCCTTCCATTACAAATCAGATTCAACGACATCGATATGATGGGACACATCAACAATGCTGTCATTATGGAGTTCTTCGACCTTGGCAAGGCCCACTATTTTGCCGACGCTGGCATACCTGTACGGCCCGACGAAGGCAACTTCTGTGTGATGGTGGTGCATTTAGAGGTCGACTTCCACAGTCAGATACGCTGGCGCGACAGCATCGCCGTAACCTCGTTCGTGTCGAACTGGGGTCACAAAAGCCTGCGTGTCAAGCAGCAGGTTGTCAACACCGTCACAGGTCAGCCGTACGCCACCTGCACTACCGTTATGTCAGGCTTCGACCGTGCCACAGGCACCAGCGCCGTCATACCCGACGATGTCAAAGCCCGCGTGCAGCGGTACGACGAAGCACACGAATAGCGAAGTCTCTTATCTTTATCTCATTTCAACGCCAGCTTCCTTGTCGCCTTGCCCTGCGATGTATGGACGGTTACTATCACTATGCCGTTTCGTTATCGGAACGGCTGGTGCGACACACCCCGGCCTTCGGCCACCCCTCTCCGAGAGGGGATGGCGCGGCAGCGATACATTGATAATCAAATTGACAATCAAAACGATTCTCGGAGAGGGGTGGCCGAAGGCCGGGGTGTGTCGCACCGTCAAATATCGACAATCCGGGGTGTGTTGCACCGTCAAACATCGACAATCTGGGGTGTGTCGCATTGTCAAGTCCAAACTGTCCCGTTTCGGCGACAGTAAAAACTAAAAAATATTTTAAAAATATTCCCATTTTACTTAAGTACTTGAAAACCAATAAAATGGCTAAATGTTATTTTTGCATCATAACGAATTGTTCCTTAGGTCTTTACAAGGCCAACACTGGTTGTTGTCCGCTTGTTGTCCGCTTGATGTCCGCTTGTTGTCCGCTTTTAAAGCGGACAACAAGCGGACATCAAGCGGACAACAAGCGGAGGTAGGGTGGAAAAACGGTCTCGAATCGTTGTTGCTGCGGCGTTGACGCGGTGTGTTGTCGGGCGGTGGGGGATGCGAAGTCGAATGATGACATAAAATGAAGTCGGGGCGGCCAAAGGCCGCCCCGACTTGTGGTAATCACATTCCGCGCCTGTGTATTGGCGGCGGGTTATTTGTTGCGCAGGGTGATGAAGGGTATTAGTATTTCTTCCATCGAGATGCCGCCGTGCTGGAAGGTGTTCATATAGTACTGCACGTATTGGTTGTAGTTGTTGGGGTAGGCGAAGAAGTCGTTGTTGTGCGCAAAGATGTAGGGCGATGTGATGTAGCGTTTGGGCAGGAATATTTTGCGTGGCTCTTTGACTTCGAACACCTGTTTGGGGTTGTAGTCGATGAGGCGTCCCTGCTTGTAGCGCAGGTTGACCGATATGTCGCGGTCGCCTTTGATGCGGACGGGGTTGTCGATGCGCACTGAGCCGTGGTCGGTGGTGATGACGACGTTGACGTCTTTGTCGCTGAGGTATTTGATGACCTCGAGCAGTGGTGAGTATTCCATCCACGATAGCGTCACCGAGCGGTAGGCGCGTTCGTCCTCGGCCAGTTCGCGGACAATGTTGCTGTCGGTGCGGGCGTGCGAGAGCATATCGATGAAGTTGTAGATGATGATGTTGAGCTGGTTGTTCATCAGGTTGGGCAGGCTTTCGACGAGGCGTTTTCCGTGCTGTGCGTTGAGCACTTTGTTGTAGGTGTGCTTGAACGAGAGGCCGTGGCGTCGCAGGTTCTCGCCCATCAGTTCCGATTCGAACTGGTTTTTGAAGCCTTCTTCGTCTTCGTTGACCCAGTACTGGGGGTATTTGCGTTCTATCTCGGATGGCATCAGTCCCGAGAACATTGCGTTGCGTGCAAACTGGGTTGTGGTGGGGATGATGCTGTAGTATATCTCGTCGCGCTCTACGCGCAGATATTGCTCAATGAGCGGTTGTATGTACTTCCACTGGTCGTAGCGGAAGTTATCGATGACTATCATAAAGGTGGGCCGTTTGTCGTCGAGGAGCGGGAACAGGCGTTCGCGCACCACGGTGGGTGACATCAGGGGCTTCTCTTTGGTGTCGTTCAGCCAGTCGATGTAGTTGTGTTCGTAGAAGCGGCAGAAGAGTTGGTTGGCTTCTTCCTTCTGCGACTTGAAGATGTCGTGTATGTTGTCGTCCTGCGTTGTGGCGAGTTCCAGGTCCCAGTAGACCAGTTTCTTGTAAAGTTCTATCCACTCGTCGGCGTCCATACGGTCGGAGAGGCGCATACTTATGTCGCGGAACTGCTGCTGGTAGCTGAAGGTGGACTTCTCGCTCACCAGTCGGCGTGCCTCGGTGTGCTTCTTGACCGTAAGGAGTATCTGGTTGGGGTTGACGGGCTTGATGAGATAGTCGGATATCTTGCCGCCGAGGGCCTCGTCCATAATGTGTTCCTCTTCGCTCTTGGTAATCATTATTACCGGCACGCGCGGATAGAGGCGCTTTATCTCGGACAGGGTGTCGAGACCGCTGAGGCCGGGCATATTCTCGTCGAGGAACACCAGGTCGATGTTGGATTCGGCAAGCTCGTCGAGGGCCTCGGAGCCCGAAGTGACGGGTATGACGCGGTAGCCTTTCTCTTCGAGGAACAGGATGTGGGGCTTGAGGAGGTCAATCTCGTCGTCGGCCCATAGTATGCTTAGCTGTGTTGTGTCGGCTTTTCTGCCTTTTGGGGGTTCTGATCTCTGGTTCATTATGTGTATTTTTTAGCTGTATAACGTGAAATCAAATTTTTTCGTATATTTGGATTTTCAATGAATATACTGCCAGTAGGGGCTACGCTACTGAAAACTAATATAATATACTGCAATAATGTTGCTGACTGAACACTACAAAAACTCAAATCTTGTCAATAAGCTGTGCGAGACGTTGAAGCCACGCCAGGCGCGGGTCCGCATCGGGGGGCTGACGGGTAGTCTGGCTCCGGTGCTGGGCGCCACTGTCGCCGAGTGCCTGCCCCAATGCAATTTCATATTCATCGTAGGCTCGAAAGAGGACGCATACTATCTGCAGAACGACCTCGAGACGCTGATGGGCGAGGTGGGGAAGGAAATGGACAGCAAGCGTGTGCTGCTTTTCCCTACTACCTATCGCCGCCCGTACCAGACCGAGGAGACCGACAACGCCAATGTGCTGATGCGCTCGGAGGTGGTTAAGCAGCTCAATGCCGGACGCCGGCTGGTGGTGGTCACCTATCCTGAGGCTTTGGCCGAGAAGGTGATTTCGTCGAAGACGCTGACCCGCAACACGCTGCAAATCGTCAAGGGCGGCAAGCTGGATATGGACTTCGTTATGGACGTGCTGCAGGACTATGGCTTTGACCGCGTGGACTTCGTGGTGCAGCCCGGCGAATATGCGGTGCGCGGCGGTATTATCGACGTTTTCTCATTTGCCAACGAGCAGCCTTTCAGGATTGAGTTCTTCGACGACGAGATAGATTCGTTGCGAAGTTTCGACCCAGTAACCCAGCTGTCGGTGAGGCACTATGACCGGATAAACATCATTCCGAACCTTGAGAAGCGCCCCGAGGAGCAGGTGAAGGTGGAGGAAAAGGTGAACCTGCTGCATTATTTCGGCAGCGAGGACGTTGTATGGTCGCAAGGGCTGATGTATGTCAGCGAGACGATAGAGAAATGCTTTGCCACTGCCAGCGAGGAGTATCGCAAGCTTGCCGCCGACAAAGAGCAGGGGCTGGTGCGGCTGCGTAACGCCAAGCCCGAGGAGATGTACTCGTCGGCCAACGATTTCCTTAAGGCGCTGATAGAATGCAAGGTCGTTGAGTCGGGCAACTCCAAGTTCTTCACCAAGGCGGTTGAATTGGAGGGGCACAGCGAACTGCAGCCTACGTTCAACAAGCAGTTCGAGATGCTCAAGCAGTCGCTGTCGGACTATAACGACCGCGGCTACACGATGTGCATCAGCGTGAGCAGCGAGCAACAGCGCAAGCGTCTCGACAAGATATTTGTGGAGAGCCAGATGGAGGATATGGCGGCGCACGTGACCTATTTGGACTACTCACTGCGCAAGGGATTCATAGACCACGACGAGCATCTGCTATGCTATACCGACCACGAGATTTTCGAGCGCTACCACAAGTACACGGTGCGCGATATGAGCCAGAATCGCGAGGCACTGACCCTAAAAGAGCTGTTTGAGCTCAAGCCGGGCGACTATGTGACGCATATCGACTATGGCGTGGGACGTTTTTCGGGCCTCGAGAAAATCGAGAACAACGGCAAGCAGCAGGAGGTGATACGCTTGGTCTACAAGAACAACGACACGTTGTATATCAGTATCCACGGCTTGCACAAGATAAGCCGCTATGTGGGCAAGGAGGGCGTCGCCCCGACCCTTAACCGGCTGGGCAGCAACACCTGGCAGGTGCTGAAGCAGAAGACCAAGAAGCAGGTCAAGGATATTGCCAAGGACCTTATCCAGCTCTATGCCAAGCGCAAAGCTACGCGTGGCTTTGCCTTCAGTGCCGACAGCTACCTTCAGAACGAGCTGGAGGCTTCGTTTATGTATGAGGACACGCCCGACCAACTGAAGGCTACACTGGACGTGAAGAGCGATATGGAGTCGGCGGCACCGATGGACCGCCTTGTGTGCGGCGATGTGGGTTTTGGCAAAACCGAAGTGGCCATACGCGCGGCATTCAAGGCAGTGTGCGACTCTAAGCAGGTGGCTGTGCTGGTGCCTTCTACAATTCTTGCCTTCCAGCATTACAACACCTTCACAGAGCGCTTGAAGGGGCTGCCCGTAAACATCGACTACCTCAACCGTTTCCGCTCTACAAAAGACAAAAACCAGATTGCGCGCGACCTTGAAAGCGGCAAGATAGACATTCTGATAGGTACCCACGCTATAACCAACAGCAAGTTGAAGTTCAAGGATTTGGGTCTTCTGATTATAGATGAGGAGCAAAAGTTCGGTGTCAGCGTGAAGGAGAAACTGAAGCAGATGCGCGCCAATGTGGACGTGCTTACTCTCACAGCCACTCCGATACCGCGCACGCTGCAATTCTCGCTGATGGGAGCCCGCGACCTTAGCGTTATCCAAACGCCGCCGCCTAACCGCCAGCCGATACAGACGGAGCTCTCGCCATTCAGCGAGGAACTGATACGCGACGCTATCTCCTTCGAGCTGTCGCGCGACGGACAGGTCTTCTTTGTAAGCAATCGTGTGGAGAATCTGCCAGAGATGGCGGGTCTGGTCAGCCGCCTTGTGCCCGATGCCCGTGTGGCGATAGCTCACGGCCAGATGGACGGCAAGGAGGTGGAAGAGACGATGATGCGCTTCATAGAGGGTGAAATAGATGTCCTTGTCTCAACGGCCATTGTCGAGAACGGTCTGGATATTCCCAATGCCAACACGATGATAGTCAACAATGCACAGCAGTTCGGCCTCAGCGACCTGCATCAGATGCGTGGGCGCGTGGGCCGCAGCAACCGCAAGGCGTTCTGCTATATGCTGATACCGTCGTACAGCATCCTCACCGACGAGGCGCAGAAACGACTGCGCGCCATAGAGGAATTTGCCTCGGTAGGCAGCGGTTTCAACATTGCTATGCGCGACCTAGATATCCGTGGCGCCGGCAATATTCTCGGAGCCGAGCAGAGCGGCTTCATCAGTGAGATTGGGTATGATATGTACCACAAGATTCTCAACGAGGCGATAGAGGAGCTTAAGGAGAACGACTTTGCCGAGCTGTTCAAGAGCGAGGCTGCGGAAACCAAGGAATACGTGAAGGAATGCGTTATAGAGACTGATTTGGAGGTGCTTATTCCTGACGGCTACGTGAGCAACATAAGTGAGAGGTTACTGCTTTACAAGGAATTGAACGAACTCAGTGACGAAAGCCAGCTTGACCAGTACCGAGAGCGCCTCATCGACCGCTTCGGCCCGATACCTATAGCCACGCAGGAGCTTATCAAGACCATCACGCTGCGTCGTATGGCCAAAGAGTTCGGCATTGAGAAGCTTGTGCTCAAGCAAGGCAAAATGGTTTGTTATTTTGTCGCCAACCAAAACAACCCGTTCTATCAGTCGCCCAACTTTATGCAGCTGATAAAGTATGCCCAGGACCACCAGCGCAGCGTCCATCTGCGCGAGACTGCCGATCGCCTGTCGCTTGTGTGCGATAGCGTGCAGAGTATCTTCGGGGCCATAGAGAAGCTGAAGGTGCTTACGGGAGCAACACAGTAACGACAACAACAACCAAATGAAATCTGCGTGAACCGGAATAGCAACATACTAGAAGTAAAGGACTTGACTATAGCCTTCGACGGCCGTGAGGTGGTGGAAGGGGTAAGCTACAGCTTGCAGCGTGGACGCACATTAGGCATTGTGGGCGAAAGCGGTAGCGGCAAGAGTGTCAGTACGTTGGCGCTGATGGGCCTGCTGCCGAAGAACGCCACAGTGGAAGGGGAGGCCTGGCTGTCGGCAAACGACGACAGTCAAGACGGAGCCGGCACCTCGTCGAGAACCAACCTGCTCACGCTCGATGACAAGCAGATGCGAAAAATCAGAGGGCAGCGCATTGCGATGATATTCCAAGAACCAATGACATCGCTCAATCCTGTGCAACGCTGTGGAGAACAGGTGGTTGAGATGCTTCGCCTGCACGAAGAGGTTGACTGCGAAACGGCCTGCAACCGCACCATAGAACTATTCAAAGAGGTGCTCCTGCCGCGCCCGGAAAAGATATTCGACAGCTATCCCCACGAAATCAGCGGAGGCCAGAAGCAGCGCGTTATGATTGCGATGGCATTGATATGCAACCCGGACATTGTAATCGCCGACGAGCCGACCACAGCGCTCGACGTGACGGTGCAGAAGACAATCCTCGAACTGCTGCGCCAGCTGCAGCAAAAGCACAATCTGTCCATCATTTTCATCACCCACGACCTGGGCGTGATAGCGCAGATTGCCGACGACATAGCGGTGATGTACCAAGGCCGCATCGTAGAGCAGGGCGCTGCTGGGCAGATACTACATAGCCCGCAGCATCCCTACACGCAAGGCCTCTTGGCTTGCCGGCCGCCACTCGACAGCCGTCCGCAAAGACTGCCCACAGTGTCCGACTTTATGGAAGGCGGCACTGGAGCAGAAGTCAAGGCAGAACGTGCCAGACACGCGGTGCAGGAGAACGAGACGCCGCTGCTCTCCGTCCGCAACCTGAACGTGGTCTATACCTTGGAGAAATCGTTTTTCGGCAAACCCAAAAAGCAGCTGAAAGCCGTTGACGGCATCAGTTTCGATGTCTACCGTGGCGAGACGCTCGGCTTGGTAGGTGAGTCGGGTTGCGGAAAAACCACACTTGGTCGCGCAATCCTGCGCCTTGTCGACTCGTCGTCGGACTGCATATCCTTCGACGGGCGTCGGCTCGACACATTGAGCACCAGTGAGATGCGCCGCTTGCGGCAACGCATTCAGATAATTTTCCAAGACCCCTATTCATCGCTTAACCCGCGAATGACGGTGGGGCAGACCATAAGCGAGCCGCTCCGCGTGCACCGCTCCGAGCAAAACCTGTCGCAGTCGGCCATAAAAGACAAAGTCCTGGAACTGATGGAACGAGTGGGGCTCAAGGCAGAGTGGTTCGGCCGTTACCCACACGAGTTCTCGGGCGGGCAACGTCAGCGTATATGCATAGCCAGAGCCTTGATACTCAATCCCGAACTTGTCATCTGTGACGAGTCGGTCTCGGCCCTCGACGTGTCGGTGCAGGCACAGGTGCTTAACCTGCTCAACGAGCTGAAAGAGCAGTTCGGCTACACCTACATCTTCATATCACACGACCTCTCGGTGGTGCATTTCCTCTCAGACCGTATAATGGTAATGCAGGCAGGCCGCCTTGTCGAGCTCGATGACGCCGACAGCCTCTTCACCCATCCCAAGGACCCCTACACGCAGCGGCTCCTTGACGCAATACCTCGAATAATCCCAAATCAGTCATTAGACCGACAAACGGTATAATAAGACCCAAACAATGCCTCTTTATGCCATCTTCGTATTTCTTTTGGCATCTTGTCCACTTCGCCATCTCGACGTAGCCCGCTACGCCTTCGATGGCGATGCGGCCAATCTGCTCGAAACAAATACAAAGCTGACATAAAGTCTAATGACTGATTTGGGATAAAATAAAACACCATCCCCTTCGTTATGCGAAAAGGATGGTGAAGTGTATTCGGTATACAGAGTCTTACTTTCTTCTGCTCTGCATCTCTTTGGCCTCGATGGTCATTGTTGTGTGCGGCACGGCGAGCAGGCGCTCTTTCGGTATCAGTTTGCCCGTCACCTTGCAGATACCATAGGTCTTGTTCTCGATGCGAATCAGAGCGGCCTCAAGGTCTTTGATGAATTTCTGCTGACGTGCTGCCAGTCTCGAGTTCTCCTCTTTCGAGAGGACGGTGTTGCCCTCTTCCAGAGTCTTGAAAGTCGGCGATGTGTCCGTCACATCGTTGCCCTCATTGGCTACGGCGGCATTCAGCAGCTCAAGGTTGCGCTTGGCTTCGTCTATCTTCTTGAGAATTAAATCCTTGAATTCCTGAAGCTCCTCAGCTGTATAGTATTTCTTTTCAGATGATTGATTCTTCGTTGCCATAGTGTTTCCTCCTATATTTAAAGTGCAAAAGTACAAACTATTTTAATATTCGGCAAATAAAAAAATCAACAATTGTTGTTGTTAAGTTATAAATACAGGTCAATCAGTCCGTTAGGAGCTTTGATGTAGATGGTTTTTTCCTGTCTGTCTACCTTCTCCAGCACTTCGTCGATGATAGGAATCAGTATTTCCTTTCCGTTTTTCATAATCTGGAACAGCGCCTGCGCCGGATAGTCGATCACCGACGCTATTGTTCCGATGTCGCCTTTTTCGGCATCGATTACTCTCCAGCCGATAATCTCGTGATAATAAAAGCGATTGCCGTCAAGTTTGGGCAGCAAGTCGAGTGGCAGGAACAGGCGGCAGCCCGCCAAAGCCTGCGCTTCGTCGGCCTTAAGGTCCTCGAAGGTAACCACGGCCTTGTTGCCGTTGATGTTGATTTCCTTGATGAAATAAGGCACCAGCGCACCTTTCACTTCTACGAAAACCGAGTCGAGTTCCTCATAGTCTTCCGGTGTGTCCACGTCGAGGAAAAACACCATCTGCCCTTTGTAGCCGAAAGGTTTGGTGATTTTGCCCAACTGATAGCATTCTTCTTGTGTCATAATGGGTTATAAATGATGTGTGGGTTTGTAAAGGTTTAAACACAGCGGCAGGATGGTAGCGTGTGGCAAGGGTTAAAAAAAGGACATACATTGCTGTATGTCCTTCTTTTTATGATAAATGCTTTTTTATTGTTCAGCATTCTCTTCAGCGGTCTCGGCAGCAGGAGCCTCGCCCTCAGCGGTAGCTTCGGCTTCAGCCTTGGCAGCAGCCTCGGCCTCGGCAGCGGCGCGACGTTTGGCGTCGATGGCGGCAGCGCGAGTCTCACTGACCTTTTTCTCATTCTCCAAGCGGGCCTTGGCAGCATTGCGCTCGTTGTTGGCCATTTCGCTCTTGGCGTTGGCAATCTTGGTATCCTTGGCTTGTTTCCACTCGTTGAACTTCACGTCAGCCTGTTCCTGGCTGATAGCTCCCTTCTCAACGCCGATCTGGAGGTGACGTTTCAGAAGGACACCCTTGTACGAAAGGATGCGGCGGCAGGTGGGGCTCGGCTGAGCACCGTTCTTCAGCCACTCGCAGGCTTTGTCCTCGTTGAGTACGATTTCAGCGGGGTTCGTCATCGGGTTGTAGGTGCCTAACTTTTCAATAAAACGACCATCCCGAGGTGCACGACCATCCGCTACTACGATGTGATAAAAAGGTTGATTCTTTTTACCGTGACGTTGCAGTCTAATTCTTGCAGGCATAATTAATTGTTTTTTAAATTGTTAATTGATAATTGGTTTCTTCAATCGAAATGCAAAAGTACTACTATTTTTGAAACTGGCAAAATTTTTTTCAAAAATCACAATATTTTTACTCCTAACTTCCACTCCATTTTCCAACTCCGAAAAACATAAAAATTATGCTCCAAAAATGCACTTTTTATGTACTCGACTGATTTATAGGCAAATAAGCGTAAATATCAAAGTGATACATAATTCGCTGTTACTCAATGTTTAGCAGGGACCAACACTGGTCGTTGTCCAGTCGTTGTCCAGTTGTTGTCCAGTCGTTGTCCAGTCAACGACTGGACAACGACTGGACAACAACTGGACAACGACTGGACAACGACCAGTGTTGGTAGTGGGCGGAGACGGCGTTTTTGCGATATTTTTGCAACTCGATTTGGTCATTTGTAGCAAAAGTAGTAATTTTGTAACTTCTTTCGGCTACTGATGGAACTACTTAATATAGAAGATATCAATTTGTTAACACCGAAAACTGCCGTTACGGTGGGTATGTTCGACGGCCTTCACGTGGGGCATCGCCACCTTGTGGCACGTCTGCTTGAGGTGGCCGGCAGCGAGAAGTTGAAGCCTGTTGTGGTGACTTTCGACCGCCATCCGCGCCAGGTGCTCGATCCCGCTACGCCTATGGCCCTGCTGTCGACATTTGACGAACGTTTGGCATTGCTCGAAGAGTGTGGTGTCCAGACGGTAGTGATGGTGCATTTCGACGCTGAGAAGGCTATACTTTCAGCGTGCGACTTTGCGCGGCGTTTTCTTTGCAATAGGTTGAATATGCGTATCTTGCTGCTTGGCTACGATAATATGTTCGGCAGTCGCCGCAACAACGACTTCGACCAGCTGCCGACGCTGGCCGACGAACTGGGTTTCAGCATCTGTCGCGACGAGGCCGTGCAGGTGGGCGGCGTGGAGGTGAGTTCCACTAAGATCCGCAAGGCCTTGCAGCGTGGCGATTTGGCTGTTGCCAACGCTATGCTCGGCGCGCCCTACAAGGTGAGCGGCACGGTGGTCCACGGCCGTCACGTGGGTACGGCGTTGGGGTTCCCTACGGCCAACCTCTTGCCGGCCGACTCAGCCAAGATGTTGCCCGCAGCCGGGGTCTACGCCCTTCGCGCCAGCGTCGGCGGCAGGAGCTATGCAGCTATGGCCAACCTCGGCACGCAGCCCACATTCCATCAGAATCAGCCGGTTCTTGAGGTGCATCTGCTTGATTTTGAGGGCGACATCTACGGACGGCAGCTGTCGGTCGAGTTCATCGACCGCATCCGCGACATACGGACTTTCGAGTCGCCCGAAGCCTTGGCATCGCAGCTTAAGGACGACCGTGCGCTTACTTACAATCTAATAAATAAATAGTTATGAAAAAGAAGCTTTTGTTTGCACTCCTTTTTGCCTTGGCCTTTACAGCCGCAGCCCAGCGTGGGCGCGTCTACAAGTCGCTCAAGGAGGTGCGCAACCCCGATTCGGTCTATATTTTGCAGCTTAACTTTAAGCGTCTCAGACAGATACCGCCCAAGGTCTTTGAGATGCACAACCTGCGCAAGCTCGACCTGGGACGCAACTTCATCGACTCGATACCGCCCGAGATTGGCACCCTCACTAGGCTTGAGGAACTGGACCTTCGCCGCAACCGCATACGTACAGTGCCGCCCGAGGTGGGACAGCTTACGCGCCTGCGTCGTATCAACCTGAGCCGCAATCCGATACTGGAGCTGCCCGACGAGATGGGCAACCTTGTGCGTCTCGAGGAGTTGATACTTTGGATGACAGGTGTCGTCGCTTTCCCTCCCACTTTCGTTGCTCTCAACGAGAGTCTGAAAGTCATCGACTTGCGTGTCTGTCCGCTGACGTGGGACGACCAGCAGGCCATTGAGGAACTGCTTCCGCTGCCGCGCAAACGATGGGACTATGTGTGTAACTGTCAGTGATTTGCATTTATGTCCAAGAAAGAAAACCTTAATATAGCGCTGTTTCAGCAGAACATTGTCTGGGAGGACCCAGAGGCCAATTTCAGCAAGGTCGAGAAGGCTTTTGCCGATTTTGCCGCCGCTCTTGGCGACGGAGCGCAGATGCCTGACATTCTTGTCGTTCCCGAGACGTTCAGCACCGGATTCGGTGACCAGATGGCACGGCAGGCCGAGGCTCCCTTTGGCCCAGTCTATGACTTCGCTCTGACGATGGCCCGCCGCTATGACGCCCTGTTTGCCGGCACCTGGACGGTGCGCGAAGGCGGTGTGGTATACAACCGCCTGCACCTGGTGCGGCCCGACGGAGGGTGCGACACCTACGACAAGGGGCACACTTTCCGTATGAGCAGCGAGGCGTCGCAGATTGGACGTGGCACGCGGCGTGTCACCACACAGTGGCGCGGATGGCGCATCAAGCCTGCCGTATGCTACGACCTGCGTTTCCCGCTGTGGCTGCGCAATTCGGCCGACTGGGACTACGACCTGCTGCTGGTATGCGCCAACTGGCCTGGCTCGCGCTATGAGGCTTGGCGCACACTGCTCCGCGCCCGTGCCATCGAGAACCTGTCGTATGCCGTGGGCTGCAACCGTGTGGGGCGCGACAGCACCGGCATCGACTATGCCGGCTGTTCAGCCATTATCGACTATAAGGGCTTGCCGATGAGTGAGATAGCGCCATCGCTCGACGCTGCTGCCCCTTCCGAGCGCATCATCACGGCGACACTCAGCGCATCATCGCTCGACACCTTCCGTCAACACTGGCCGTTCAATCTCGATTTCGACGGCGATCTGATGGCTTCCGACAATTAGTTCTTTAAATCTATAATCTTGACAATATGCTTACACTTGGCAAACTTAGCGAATTGATTAAAGAGTTGGCTCCCACGCAATACAACAGCATTATCATTGACAATGCCGTGGCTATCAAGGAGTATAGGTACTGCTACATTCGTGCGTTGACACAGAAAGTGGAGTTCCGCTCGGACAGTGCTACGGTGGCTGTCGATGAAGAGTTGGAGACGCTGCTGAACGCCGAGATATTCTCGGCCGGCAATGGAGACGGACAGACGGCCGACGCTGCCTATATTCCTGTGGATAAGATGCTTGTATCGCAGGTCAAGGAGGCGCACAAGGTCTCGGGCGGAGGCTTCTTCAGCAATGCAAAGAAGAAGCTCTCGGAGCTTATGAACGGAGGCCGCGACATTGACCTCGGCAGTATCCAATTGCTGAAGGATGGTGACCGGCTTGCCAAGAACCAGCCAGTCTTTGTGGTAAGGGCCGAGTGCAGCCTGTCGGACTGCCCTAACTGCAAGGGAACAAAGACTGTAAGCAGTTTGAACAAGGATGGGCAGCCGGTTGATGTAGAGTGCCCCGACTGCGAAGGCACGGGGCGAGTGGCCTCTGTGTCGTGGTTCACGCCGGTTGTGAGCGAGAAGACAGTAAGCATTATGCGCTGCTTGGAGGGTGATATAGAGAACATTAAGGCGAGTACGCTCGAGGCCCACAAGGGCGACGACTCGACTCTTACCCGTATGTTGACCCGCGTCAATGGCGAGGATTTGAGGCAGTACCCGAGCGAATTTGAGCCGTATATCGATGTGCTTCACGACAAGGCGGGCGAAGGAAACGCCATTGAGGATGTCTATTACCGCATAATTCCCTGCTACACATTTGTCTATCGCAATGTGCTGACAGGCAAGATACACACTGGAGCTGTGATTGACCCCGACACAGACGCGGAAATAGTGCTCGACTTTGAGAGTAGTGGCAGCAAGGTTGTCAACGGCGTCAAAGACCGCATAAAGGGCATAAGCCGTTTCTTCGGCAACATAGGCAAGACCGACAGTTTCAAGGACAACGAGGATTTGCGCCGCACTATCCGACTGCTGATTGCCATTGCCGTTGCCGACGGCGACGTGAGTGAGGAGGAAAAGCAGACCCTGACGCTGAGCATACGCGACATACACCAGCTGACCACTGCCGAGCAAGAGCAACTGCTGAGTCTGCTGGGCTCGGCGGACAGCAGTTTCCTGACCGACGACGACTTCAAGTTCCACAGCCGTGAGAACGCCGAGATGACCATAAACCGTATGCAGGAGATAGCCTCGTCGGACGGCCTTGTCGACGTGCGCGAACGTGACATCATTGAGCGACTGAGGTTTACATATTAGTATTCACGCGCAAGAACGGTATGGAACAGAAACTGTCATTTGACAAGATACGCGAGCTTGTAGCTGCCGAGACTACCAATGCGCTGGCAGAACGGATGGTGGGTGAGATGGCTTTCAGCCCGAACCACGAGCGAATAGAGCGCGAGCTTAAGCAGACTGAGGAGTTTCGCCAAATTCTGCTGATGGAGAATGCCTTTCCGTCGCAGGACTTTATCGACCTCAGCGAGGAACTGACACGTCTCAAGGTGGCAGGGACGGTCATTGAACTCGAGGCCTTGCCCGACTTCAAGGCCTCGCTGCAGACGCTTACAGCCTGTCTGCGTTTCCTGCTGGCCGACGGCGGTGTCAAGTATCCATCGCTTTTTGCCCTTGCAGAGCGCGTCGAGCTTGATGCCAATATATTGCGCCGGCTTGGAAAAATAGTAGACGACAAAGGAGAGATATTCGACGATGCATCGCCGACGTTGCAGGACATCAGGCGACAGATGACGCGCAAACGCAATGAAGTGGACGCGCAGATAAGCCGCTCGCTGAGCCGTGCCAAGCGTGAAGGCTGGGCACCGGAGAATGCCGAGGTGACTATTCGTAACGGGCGTCTCGTGATACCGATGCTCGACACCCACAGGCGTAAGATTAAAGGTATTATCCAAGATGAGTCGGCTACACGACAGACGGCATTCCTCGAGCCCTCGGAGGTGGTGGAACTTAACAACGACCTGCGCGAACTGGAGTTCGCCGAGCGACACGAGATACAGAAAATACTTGCGGCTTTTACCGACTACATACGTCCTCAGCTGCAGCAGATTATCAATGCCTACTGGTTCCTTGCACGCATCGACTTTATCCGTGCCAAAGCGCGCTTTGCACTCTCTATCAATGCCGTAATGCCGGTGCTTAACGAGCGTCCTATGATAGGATGGCTCGAGGCACACCACCCGCTGCTCTATCTCAACCATAAAGCGCAGCGCAAGGAGGTGGTGCCCTTCAGCCTGACCCTCGATGGTGACCAGCGCATACTGATTGTCTCTGGTCCCAATGCCGGCGGCAAATCGGTGTGTCTCAAAGCCGTGGGCCTGATACAGTATATGTTGCAATGCGGACTGCTTGTCCCTTGCCGCGAAACGTCGGAGTTCGGTATATTCGAGAGTATTTTCATTGACATCGGCGACCAGCAGTCGCTTGAGAACGACCTCAGCACATACTCCTCGCACTTGCAGAATATGAAACAGCTGCTTGCCAGCGCTGATGACAGGACGTTATTCCTCCTTGACGAGCTGGGTGGCGGCACGGAGCCACGCTCTGGCTGCGCCATTGCCGAAGCGTTGCTGGAAGAACTGTACCGTCGTCACTCGTTTGGCGTAGTTACGACCCACTTTGCAGACCTCAAACTGCTGGCCGACCGCTACGAGGGCATTCTTAATGGCGCTATGCTGTTCGACACCGAACGTATGGTGCCTCTCTATCGTCTCTCGGTGGGGCATCCGGGAAGCTCGTTCGCATTCGAGATTGCTACCAAGATAGGTTTTCCGCTGGATATACTTGAAGCAGCAGAGGGCAAGGTCGGTACCGAAATGCTTAACTTCGAGCACCAGCTGCAGCAGATAGAGCTCGACAAGCAGGAAATAGCCCGTCAACGTGCTGAACTCGAGGTGTCGGACAACTTCCTCAACGAGGTGATAACCAAATACCAGAAGCTTACCGAGAAGCTGGAAAGCAAGAAATACGACATCCTCAGCGAGGCGCGCCAGCAGGCCCGCCAGATATTGACCGATGCCAACCGCACGGTAGAGCGCACTATCGCCGACATAAAGGAGGCTAACGCCGAGCGTGAGCGCACGCAACAGGCGCGCGAGCAGATGCGTGGCGAGGCCGAAGCCCTCGAGCACCAGCAGCAGGAGCACGACCGTCGCCGCAGGCAACAGCGGGCACAGCAGAAGGTCGCAGCCGCGCCTGAGCCTCAGAGACAGGGTGATACCGAAGAGATGCTGCCTGCCGAAGGGCCGCTACAAGTGGGCGACATCGTGCGTATCGACGCTGGCGACACATACGGTCAACTGGTTGAACTCAAGGGTAAAAAGGCAGTGGTTGAAAGCAACAGCATACGTATGACCATAGCACTCGACCGTTTGCAGAAGACACTCAAGAAGGCAATTCCCGTCGACAAGACACAACAACGCAACAACCGCTTCCAGTCCATCTATGACGATATCAACGAGAAACGCAAAGAATTCAAGCCTACTCTCGACCTGCGAGGCCACCGCGCCGAAGAAGCCTTGATAGAACTGCAGCACTTCCTCGACGACGCCCAACTGCTCAGCGAGAAGGAACTGCAGATACTCCACGGCAAAGGCTACGGTATACTCAAAACCATAATCCGCCAGCAGCTGCAGTCGATGCCCGAGGTCAAATCGTTCCATTCCGCACCAATCGAACTCGGTGGCGACGGCATAACAATGTTGCACCTCAGATAGTCGATACGTTTAGAATCAGACAGTTGTGTTCCCAGTCGGGGTTTTCCCAGCAAAAAAGGGAAAAATAGTTGGTGCTGTCGGGTTTTACTTGCAAGGGTCTGTGTACTTTTGCATTGTGAAAAAAGTGCAAAACAAAACCAATTCAAAAAAAAATACTATTTTTGCAGTGGTAAACAAATCGCATTATAACAATAAAATAAAACATAAAACAATGAAAAAGTTAATCTTACCTATGATTGCCGCCTTCGTGCTGCTGACGGGTTGCGGCGAAAAAGCAAGAGTAATAACCTCTTATTACACGGTGAAACCCAACCAGTGGGAGTACTCCATCACTACCTACAACGATGGTACCTACACCACCAATTACGCCTACTCCGTTTGGGAGAACATCGACATCGACGATGAGGTCATTATGAACGGTGTGGTTATGGCCTACTACCTCGACAATGACGGCCGCGACAACATCCTGCCTTACACTCTCTATTTCACCGACGATGCAGGAGTTCCCTATCAGGAGCGCTTCGAGTATGACATAGAGCCGGGCAAGATCACCTTCAAAATCAAGGACACAGACTTCAACACCCAGGCATCGATGGCCAACATCGGCACGATGAAATTCAAGGTCTGCGTCATACGCAACTTCTAAGAGAGGCCGACATAAAAACAAAAGCCCTCGCGAAAGCGGGGGCTTTTTGTTGTCCTACCAGGATTCGAACCTAGACAAGCAGAACCAAAATCTGATGTGCTACCATTACACCATAGGACAAACTCTGTTTCCAGCGGAGAATAGTGGGCGGTGGAACGCTTGGAATCCTCCCGAAAATCGGCTGCAAAAGTACTACAATTTTTTTGTGTATACAAATTTTTTTTGTTGGAACCTCCTTTCGGAGGCTCCAACAATCTGACTATTGCCGATTTAGGCTGCTTTAATTTCCTTTGAAGGGCAGCTTGATGGCCGGCAGTTCGATGGTGCGGAACGAGGAGAAAAGTCCGGTTTTCGTGTCATCGGTCTTACCGAAAATGTCGACTATAAGGTCCTTGTATTTGTTCTGTAGCAGGTTGCGGCGCAGCTTGAGGGTGGGCGAGAGCAGTCCGTTGGTGGTGGTCCACTCCTCGCTGACCAGTCGGAACTTCTTAATCTGTTCGTGCGGAGCAAACTCCTTGTTGTACAGGTCGATGACCTCCTGCATCTTCTTGTTGACCTCGGGCAGCGAGATGAGCTGCGGGTTGTCGCGATAGTGCAGGTGGTGTTTCAAAGCCCAGTAGTGCAGCGTGTTGAAGTTGGGCGAGATGATGGCAGCGGCAATCTTCTGATGCTCTCCCACGACCATCACCTGGTCAATGTACTCCGACTCGCGCAGCTTGTTCTCAAGCACTTGCGGAGCCACGTATTTGCCTGCCGACAGTTTGAAAATATCCTTCTTGCGGTCGGTAATCTTCAGGTAGCGGCCAGCCACCACCTTGCCGATGTCGCCCGTGTGGAACCAGCCGTCGCTGTCTATCACCTGTGCTGTGTATTCGGGGTCTTTGTAGTAGCCCATCATCACGTGCGGTCCGCGGGTCAGAATCTCGCCGTCCTCGGCAATCATCATCTCGGTGCCGCTCAGGGCGGGGCCTACGGTGCCGAAACGCACCAGGTTGTCGACAGGGTTGTTGACGGCGATAACCGGCGAAGTCTCGCTGAGACCGTAGCCTTCATATATGTTCATTCCGGCGGCGCTGAAGAGGCGCACCAAGCGTTCGGGAATGCTGCTGCCTCCGCTGATGATGATCATACGGCGGCCGCCGAATTTCTCGCGCCAGTGGCGGTAGACCATACGGTCGTAGAAGCGGTGCATCAGCTGGTACCAGATGGACACCTTCTTGATGATGCCGTTGTCGTAGCGCATACCGTGCTTGAACGCGCGGAAGTAGATGGCCTTCTTGATGGCGGGAAAGTCCTTGCCGGCGGCATAGAGCTTGTCGTAGAACATCTCGAGCACGCGTGGCACGGCGCAGAAGCCGCCGCATTCGATGTCCTGCATATCGCGCTGCAGGGTGCCCATACTCTCGGCATAGTAAATGCTGCATCCCAGATACTGGAAGTGGTAGTTCATCGAGCGCTCGAAGACGTGGTTCAGAGGCAGGAACGACAGCACACGATAGTCGGGCGTCATAGGGTTGACCTTGGCGTGGGCCAGGAAGTTGCTGCAGATGTTGCGGTGGCTCAGCATCACGCCCTTGGGGTCGCCCGTGGTGCCGCTGGTGTATACCAGTGTCAGCCAGTCGTCGGGTTTGGCAGCGGCCTTGCGCTGCTCCAGTTCGGCCAAATGCTTCTCGCGGCTTGCGATACCCAGCTTTAGGATCTCGAGCGTGCGGTGGTAGCCCTCGATGGCGACAAGGGTATAGATGTCGGGGGCCGTCTCAAGCTGCTGCAGGGCGGGCTGCACGCGGCGCAGAAGCACCTGGCTGCTGACCAGCAGCATCTTGGCACCGCTGTGCTTGAAGATGTGCACATAGTTCTCGGTCGACAGGGTGGGGTAGACGGGCACGTGGATGGCTCCCGTCAACGCCAGTGCCATATCGATGAAGTTCCACTCGGGGCAGTTGTTCGAAATCGTGATGACGCGGTCGCCCGGCTCAATGCCCAGCTCCATAAGGCCGTAGGCCATAAAATGGGCGTATTTGTAGTAATCGTGCGAGCTGTAGCGCACCCATTCGCCGTTGACCTTGCCGGCAAGGATGTCATCCTTCGGGTGGTTGACGACAAGGTGGTCCAACAGGTCGAATAATCGTGTAATTTCAATTTCCATTTATATGCTTACTATTGTTCTAAATGTCTGGTTTTTATTTGTTTCTTATGGTTGCTTTGCGCATTTGCGCATAATATCCAATATGCAAAAATACTAAAAAAAAATTAAGTGGATAACTTTTTTTTATAGTTTTTTAGCAAATCACAGTTTGTTCTATGTCGCCTACCGAAAAGCTGTGTTTTCGCCCCGAAAACGCCGTTTTTACGTTTCTTGCTCTTATTCAGCTTATTGTATATTAATACATAACTCGCTGTATCTAAGGGGGGTTATAGGCACCTTCTTCGTTCGTTGTCCAGTCGTTGTCCAGTTGTTGTCCAGTCGTTGTCCAGTCATTGACTGGACAACGACTGGACAACAACTGGACAACGACTGGACAACGAACGAACTTGATGCGGTGCGGAAGCGGCGAAAACACTTGCCGGTGGCGGTTTTTGCCTGAGGCGGCGGCGAGTGTGGCGTTGTGAGACGTTTGCCAAAGTGCCGGTTTTGCTTCTTTTCGGTGCTTCAAAGTGCAGGCGGAGAGAAAGATTCAATTTTTTTTATTTGTATTCAAAAAAAAGTGTATATTTGCAGCGTTTTTAACCAGAATACTAATTCTCAAAAACCGATATAATTATGACAAAATCAGAGCAATTTATGGAAATGGAAGCCAAATACGGCGCCCATAATTATCATCCGCTACCGGTAGTGCTTGCCAAAGGCGAAGGAGCTTTTGTGTGGGACTGCGAAGGCAAGAAATATTTTGACTTCCTGTCGGCTTATTCGGCAGTGAATCAAGGCCATTGCCACCCCAAGATCATCAAGGCCCTCTGCGACCAGGCTCACGAACTGACCCTCAGCAGCCGCGCTTTCTACAACAACTGCCTTGGCGAATGGGAGAAGTATGTGACCGAGTATTTCGGCTATGAGAAGGTGCTGCCTATGAACAGCGGCGCCGAGGCCGACGAGACGGCTCTGAAACTGGCCCGTCGTTGGGGTGTCGTCAAGAAAGGCATCAAGAACGACGAGGTGATGATTGTCTGCTGCGAGGGCAACTTCCACGGCCGCACTATTACCATCATTACTATGAGCAACGACCCCGAGAGCTATGCCAACTACGGCCCGATGACTCCGGGTTTCATCCGCATACCTTACAACGACCCCGACGCACTGGAGAAGGTGCTGAGCGAGCACGGCGACAAGATTGCCGGTTTCCTCGTCGAGCCTATCCAGGGCGAGGCTGGCGTCTATGTCCCCGATGAGGGCTACCTGAAGAAATGCTATGACATCTGCCACAAGCACAACGTCCTGTTTATGGCCGACGAGGTGCAGTGCGGTATCGCCCGTACCGGCAAGATGCTGGCTTGCGACCACGAGGGCGTGCGTCCCGACATCCTCATCCTCGGCAAGGCCCTGGGTGGCGGCGTGGTGCCTGTAAGCTGTGTGCTGGCCGACGACGACATTATGCTCAACATCAAGCCTGGCGAGCACGGCTCGACCTTCGGCGGTAACCCCATCGCTGCTAAGGTCAGTATCGCTGCCCTGCAGGTCATCAAGGACGAGCACCTGATGGAGAACGCCGAGCGTCTGGGCAAGATCTTCCGCGACGAGATGTCGGCTTTCAAGAGCCCGATGATCGAGAAGGTGCGCGGCAAAGGTCTGCTCAACGCCATCATCATCAAGCCCCGCAACGGCAAGGAGGCTTGGGATGTGTGCCTGAAGATGCGCGATATGGGCGTGCTGGCCAAACCGACCCACCAGCACATCATCCGCTTCGCTCCTCCGCTGGTCATCACCGAGGAGCAGCTGCGCGAGGCTATCGACATCATCAAGAAGGCCATCGCTTCGTTCGAATAATTGTATATTCCATAAAAAGTTTCGAGGGTCGCCGCGGAGCGGCGACCCTCTTTTTAATTATTGCACAATGAGAAAACATCTGTTTGCCTTTGCCCTGATGCTGACGCCGCTGCTGCTGCCGGCGCAGGATATGAAGCCTTTCGCGGCGGCATCGGTGCGCGACTATGCCGACGAGCAGCGCGACGAGACCGACCCCGTAATCCTTAAGCGCCTCGACGAATGGCAGGACCTTAAGTTCGGTTTTATGGCCCATTGGGGCATCTACTCGCAATGGGCTACGGTCGAGTCGTGGGGCCTGTGCAGCGAGCCCTGGATTGACCGCAAGGACGCGCCCTACGATGAGTATAAACGCCAGTATACGGCACTCAACACCACCTTCAACCCCAAAGGGTTCAACCCCGGCAAGTGGGCCAAGGCTGCTGCGATGGCGGGTATGAAGTATATGGTCTTCACCACGAAGCACCACGACGGCTTCTGTATGTACGGCACGGAGGAGACGAGCTACTCGTCGGTGCACAGCAGCTGCCCGTTCTTCAAGAACAAGAACTGCGACATCACCAGGGCCCTTACCGATGCTTTCCGCCAGTACAATATGTGGATTGGCTACTATTTCTCGAAACCCGACTGGCATTGCCCCGACTATTGGGCTCCGGAGTGGGCTACGCCCGACCGCAATGTCAACTACAGCATTGCCGATAAGCCCGACCGCTGGCGCCGATACTGCGATTTCACCTACAACCAGATACGTGAGCTGACGCACAACTACGGCGACATCGACATCCTGTGGCTCGACGGCGGCTGGATTCGTCCCGCGTGGAGCGTCAACGACGAGACGAGGCCCTGGCTGGGCTGCAGCGGACAGATTCAGGACATCAATATGCCCCGCATAGCCAAGATGGCGCGCGAGAACAACCCCGACCTGCTTATCGTCGACCGCAGCGTGGGGGGCAAGTACGAGAACTACCGCACGCCTGAGAAGCAGGTGCCCGACACCGTCCTGCCTTATCCCTGGGAGACCTGTATGACGATGGGCGACAGCTGGTCGTATGTGCACAACGACAACTACAAGTCGACCAATGAATTGATACATCTGCTGTGCGACATCGTGGCCAAGGGCGGCAACCTGCTGCTCAACGTGGGACCCGACGCCAACGGCGAGATTCCGGCACCCTGTCTGAAGCGTATGGAGGAAATCGGCGTCTGGTTGAAAGACAACGGCTACGCCATCTACGGCACGCGCCCCCTCAAGCCCTACGCCAAGGACCGTGTGCGCTACACGCAGAGCAAAGACGGCCAGCACCGCTATGCCATCTATCTGCTCGACGACGGCGAAGTGCCACCCACCCGCATCGAAGTCGACGGCCTTGTCTACCGCATCAAAAAGAAAACCAAACACGCCGTGGTAGTGGAGCTGATGTAATCGACCACATAGCGTAAAAGAAACAGGAAGGCTCTTAAAACTTCATTATGACAATACAAAGACTTAGGACAAATGAATCATAAACCCGTTTTAAAGAAATGTCTGTTGGTTGCCATTGCAATTATGTGTATGTGGCAATATGCGCAAGGGCAAACATTCTCTGTGATAACACCGAGCAACCATACTGTTTATTTCCAACTTGATAATGGTGCTGCAGAGGCAACCTATTGTTCATATAATATGCCCAACTATGGTACATCGTTGTCGGGTACATTGATTATTCCCGATAGCGTGGAGTACAACAACGTCAGCTATCCTGTCACAGCTATTGGCTACAATGCGTTCCATCACGCCTACGGATTGGATACGCTTGTGCTTCCAAACACCATCACGGCGATAAAACAAGAAGCTTTTGCCGGTTGTTCGGATTTGGCATCGGTTACAATTCCCAATTCGGTGATAACGATTGGGAATGTGGCTTTTGGTGGATGTCACAACTTGTCGGATTTGACCATTGGCGAATCGGTGGTTACTATTGGCAACCAAGCCTTCGATTGCGACACAGCTCTCGTTTCCGTGGTTATACCGAACTCTGTGGTTTCAATTGGGCAAGCGGCGTTCTCGCAAAACTATAGTTTGCGAACTGTGAGATTCGGTAATTCGGTTACGAGTATCGGATTTGCCTGTTTCACCTACTGTCCCAGCCTTGACTCATTGTTTTTTGTCACACAGAATGCCCCTTCATACGGAGGTCAGTTTTGGGGCTCTCCGGACACCCTCAATATCATTATTCCTTGCGGGTCTTATCATTCCTATATTAACTATTTTGGGACACATCACCACTATACTGTGCCTACAGTTGAGCTGACAATGTCTGTCACTTCTTTACAGCCACAATGGGGTAGCGCCACGATATTGAAAGACACCGATTCAAATAGTGTCCGCTGTGATTCAAGTGTGGTAGTTAGGGCAACGCCCAATTATGGATACCATTTTCAACAGTGGAGCAATGGAAGCACCCAGATACAAGACACTTTTTATATCTCCAGTGACTCTTCGGTCAGTGCCATATTTGCAAAGAACCAGTATTCGTTGATTGTGCAGAGTTTTGACCCATCGTTGGGCTCTGTTACAGGTAATGGGGTCTATGATTATTTAGACACCGTGGTTATAACAGCTACAGCCACTGCACCACACTATTTCTTTGAACGCTGGAGCGATGGAAGCACAGAAAGCAGCCACTCTGTCGTGATTACCGGGACGAGGTTGCTGACAGCATATTTCGCCATAGACACACATACTGTTGTGGTACAGGCTGACAGCATTGCTTACGGCAGTGTGTCAGGAGGAGGCCGTTACGTCTATGGAAGTGTGGCGACACTTACGGCTGCTCCTTACAGCGGCTATCAGTTCTCGCATTGGAGTAACGGGGCAACATTTAATCCGTATGTTTTCGCAGTGTTAAGCGACACCGTTTTGACTGCGTACTTCATATCGGATGGTGAGCCGTACCAAGATACTATCTATGTGTATGATACTGTGTATTTGCCAGTCCACGATACAACATATGTAATTGTAACTGACACGGTGACTACCACGGTGTATGACACAATATTCAACACTGTTTATGATACAACGGTTGTTTTTAGCACTGATACCCTTTGGCTGACTTTGCACGATACTATTTACTTGCCACAATACATATACGACACAATATATATACACGACACAGTATATGTTGGATTGGACGAGGTGGAAACAATCAATGTCAAAGTATACATCACTAACGGACAAATTGTTGTTGACGGCGCGGACGGCAATCAGGTATGGTTGTTTGACATCACCGGCAGACTGATGGCAACCAAGAAAGATAACCACTTGCCATTAAGGTTTGACATTCCTTCATCGGGTGCATACTTGGTGAAGATAGGTGACTACCATTCTCGCAAAGTGGTAGTTGTAAAATAGTTATTATTGTAAAATGCTTGTTGTGCCGGATTTAATCCGGCACTTCTTGTTGTATGGACTTTCAATCCGTAAATCATTATTATTGAAAAAAAGGACAGGCCTATGACCTGTCCTTTTTAGGTAGCGGGGGAAGGAATTGAACCTCCGACCTTTGGGTTATGAGCCCAACGAGCTACCACTGCTCCACCCCGCACTATTTCTTGTTTTGAGACTGCAAAAGTACTAACTTTTTGCAAACCGACAAAATTTTTCTTGTAAAATATTAGGCTCCGTTTCTATAAACTGTTTATTTACAGAGAAACGGAACCTTAAAAAATATTATCTCAATTTGCCGTTTTTGTACGGAAAGTATTGCCTTTTGCTGTGTTTTCTCTTACTTTTTCGAGAAATTCGACACGCCTTCTTTCAGGAATTCGACGAATTTGTTGACGTCGCGCGAGTAGGAATAGTTGTTCTTGGTCAGCACATTGCCGTCGGCATCAATGATGACGTAGTAGGGCTGGGCAATCTGGTTGAATTTGCTGCGCTGGAAGTGTAGGTTCTTGCGTCCCAAGGTCTTGAGTACGCGTCCTTTGTCGTCGGTGACGTAGTCGCTTTCGGCAAGGTTGATGTCGTTCATATCGCAGTAGAGGGCGCACATCACGTACTCCTCGTTCAGGATTTTCTTAGCGTTGGGGTCGGCCCATACATATTGCTCCATCTCGCGGCAGTTGTTGCAGTTACGGCCGGTGAAGTCGATGAAGATGGGCTTGCCCTGCTCTTTGGCATAGGCCTTGGCCTCCTCGATGTCGTAGAAGCCTTGGAATCCGCTGGGCATATGCAGACGGTCGGCATACTTGCGGTTGGCGGGCAGGGCGTCGTACATCACGGTGTTCTCATCCGTGGCGCCGGCAACGGTGATGTTCTTGGTCGATTCATAAATGGAGCGTTCAATGTTGAAATCCTGCGTGTCCATAGGCGGCAGGAAGCCTGAGATGCCGTTGAGCGGCGCGCCCCACATTCCGGGAATCATATAAACCACAAAGCTGAAGCAGGCAATGGAGAGGAAGAGACGGATAACGCCTATGTGCTGCACCTCCTCGTCGCCTTTGAATTTGAGCTTGCCAAGCAGGTAGAAGCCTGTCATAGCAAAGATTACAATCCACAGCGCCAGATAGACCTCGCGGTCGAGCAGACGCCAAGTCCAGTACTGGTCGGCCATCGAGAGGAACTTGAGGCCGAAGGCCAGTTCGAGGAAGGCGAAGACAATCTTCACTGAGTTGAGCCAGCCGCCCGACTTCATATTCTTCAGCATCGACGGGAAGAACGCCAGGAAAGTGAACGGCAGCGCGAAGCCAATGCCGAAGCCGAGCATCGACACCAATCCGATCCAGCGGTTGGTGGTGGAGGTGGTGAACTCGACAAGGGCGGCGCCGATGATGGGGCCAGTGCAGGAGAATGAGACCAGCACGGTGGTCAGCGCTATGAAGAACGGTGCCAGCAGGCCGCCTTTATCGGCTTGCGCATCGCTGGCGTTGACCCACTTCTCGGGCATCTTTATCTCGAAGAGGCCGAAGAACGAGAGGGCGAAAACGAAGAATATTACAAAGAATATCAGGTTCGGAATGCCGTGGGTGCCGATGAAGTTGAGCGCCGTAGGACCGAAGAACAGCGACAGAATGCCGCCGATGACGGCAAAGATGAACACTATCGAAAAGCCAAAGAACCAAGCCTGGCGGCGGTTCTTGCGCTTGTTGTCGCTGCTGTGCATAAAGAAGTTGACGGTCATAGGAATCATCGGGAACACGCAAGGCGTGAACATCGTGACGATGCCTGCCAGCAGGGCGCCAAAGAACAAGCCGAGCAGCGACTTTTTATTCTCGGGCTCCTGGGGCTCAGGGTCGGCTGCAGCGACCTCGGCTGCGGGAGCCGCCGACTCCTCGTTGACCGTCGGCTCTGCTGCAGCTGTGTCGACATTCTCCGCCATCTCCGGCTCGTTCTCTTCGGTAGCGGGCATCGTCGATGCCGGCACCTTGAACGTGAACGGCACATCGTCGGGGGCGATGCACGAGCCGTCGTTGCACAGCTGATAGTACATCGAGCCTTTCACCTCGAAGGCCTTGTCGGTGTTGCGTTTGATTTTCTGACGGAAGGTCACCTTGCCGCTGAATGAGCGAACGGTGCATTTGAAAATTTCGTCAAACTCGTCGTGCGACTTGGGCTCGGCAACGCCGCCAACGCGTTTGTAGTTGGCATTGTCTTCAAAGGTGTACTCCGACGGTATCGGGCCGTTGGGGTCGGACTTCTGAGAATAGATGTGCCATCCTTCGTCGAGTTTCAACTGGAACTGAAGCTCCACTTCGTTGGACGACAGCTCTTTGACGTTGAAATTCCAATGTGCGGGATTGAGCTGGGCAAAGGCCGTTGTAAAAGGAATCAGACACAATGCCAGAACCAATGATTTGAATATATTTTTCATATTACTAATTATTTACAAATAGATTTGCCTTGTTTTTAGAAACGCAAAAATACATAAAAAATCTAAAATAAATCATTTTTTTGTTGCATTTGAAATTTTTTGCTACTTTTGCATCATTAAATGGGGTTGCCGAAAACCATATAGAGTAGGCTTAATCATCACTAACAAAAGAACTTATAAGATGAAAAAAATCGTTTTGGCTTTAGCCGTTATCGCAACCGTAGCTTGCTTCAGCAGCTGCAACAAGAAATGCGAATGCAAAACCTATGCAGGTGGCGCAGTTGTATCAACCACCGAAATGGAAGTCGAGAGTGGCAAGAAATGTAAAGACTACACCGCTATTCTCACCGAGGATCCCAAGACCGGTGTTGAGTGCAAAGGTACTCTTTAATCAGTAGAATCTTTAAAAATTAAGCCGCCCCAATCGGGCGGCTTTTTTTATTTCAGATTGAACTGCAGTTTCTTCTCGCCTTTCGCGGTGCGTATAAAGAGTGTGTAGTTGCTCTTTGGCATTCGGCTTATGGTTATCTTCGCCTCGTTCTTGTACTGCGGTATGGTGCGTATGCTCACGCCCTTTGCGTCGACAAACTCCACCTCGGCCACGGGACTTTCCATCGTGATCGTTATGTATCCCTGTTCAAGATAGGGGTTTACCACTACCTTCTCGGTCGATGTTCCTTCGGCCACCATACCTGACGAGGCCACAAAGTCCTGTCCGAACAGCGCACCGGTAACGGTGGTCAGCTTGCGGCTCTCTGGTTCAAAGGTGCGGCTCTCGTCCTGCGGACGTATGGTCATCGTGGCGTTGGTCGGTATTTCAAGGTAGTACTCGCCGTTGGCGTCTGTCTGAGTCTCAACGCCCGAGCAGTTTATGGTCAAGCCCGATACCGGGTTGCCCTTGTCGTCAATCACGCGACCCATAACCGGCTGGGCGCTGAAGCGTACAAGCCCCTGAAGGCTGCTGCCGAACCATTTGCTCCCTTGCCCGTCAACCATTACGCGGCGCAGCACATCCTTCGGCAGCATTGTCTCTTTAGGCCTGTATATGTGCCATTTGTCTTTGCCGTCGAACAGCGCGGCACCCTTGTCTGTCACCATCCATATTGCCCCCGACGGGTCGAAGGCCAGGTCGTTGATCTGGTTGCAGGGTAGGGGACTGTTGTCGGTATTGAAAATTGTCCAGCCGTTGCCGTCGTATCGTGCCAGGCCGCCCAAGGTGGCAATCCATTTAACGTCTTCTTTGTCAATGATTATGGCAGGTACGATGTTGTCGGGAAGTTTCGAATTCTTGGTTGTGTATGAGGTCCATTGGCGGTCGTCGTATACCGAAAGGCCGTCGTTGGTGCCAATCCATTTGCGGTTGCGGCGGTCGATGGCCACGCAGAGTATGAAGTCGCTCAGCAGCTCGGAATCGTTCGAAGTGTACTTTGTCCACTCGCGGCCGTCGTATCGCACCAGGCCGCCCAGCGTCACGCCTATCCATTTCACATCGTTGCGGTCGATGGCAATCTTCGATATGAACTTCATCTGCAGCCGCTTCATCTCGTTCTTGTGCTCTGTCCAGCGCGAGCCGTCAAACTCAATCACCCCGTAGTCGTCGGTGCCTATCCACAGCATATTGTTGGCGTCGACGGTCAGGCAGTTGACATATTGCCCCTTCAGTTTCTCGTTGAACATCGCAAAGTCTGTCCACGTCTTGCCTGTCAGCCGCGCCATACCCAGGTCGGTGCCGAACCACTTGTTGTTCTTCTTGTCCGAAGTCATCGCCAGCACCGAGTTGCCAAGCTCTGAGTTCTGCATATTGAACATCGTCCAGTTCTGTGCTTGGCAAACGGAGAGCGGAGAGTGAAGAACGGAGAGCAGCAAAACAACAACGAGTATCTTATATGTTTTGTTCATTGGTTTTATTCGTGTATAGGGTTAAAGTCAAAGTTAACGTTAAGGTATAGTTATGTCTTGTGCTTTTCCTTCTTTGCTGCCGGGAAAAGTATGTTGTTAAGTATCAGTCGGTATCCCGGCGAGTTGGGATAGAGCGACAGGTCGGTGGGCGGGTCGCCTACAAAGTGGCGGTAGTCCTCGGGGTCGTGGCCTCCAAGGAAGGTCCACGTGCCCTTGCCGTACTCGCCGTGCAGGTAGCGCACCTCGCCAAGCTCCTTGTTCTCTGCCAGTATCAGTGCGCTGCTCTTCACCGTCTCGCGGCGGAAGGCCGTGGTTTGGCCCATAAAGCCGTGGATGATGCGCGTGTGGTTCTGCGTCAGCATTGTGGGCACCCAATCCCATTTGGCCGAGAACTCGAACAGGGTGAAGAAGTCGTTCTTCTCGTTTATCTGGCGTTGCCTTACGCGGTCGTCGATGTCTATGGTCGAAATCTCATATTCCGACGGGTTGGTGCTTATGCGGAAGTCTTTGAAGGCAAAGCATTTCGAAAAATCCAGCAGCTGCTGCGCGTTGGGTTGCATCGGGTCGCCGTCGAACATCACGTCGCAGATGTCGACGTTCTCTGCCGCCAGCGCCACGTCGTAGCTGTCGGGTGCCGAGCACATAGCGAACAGGAATCCGCCGCCCATCACGAAGTCGCGTATCTTGTGGCACACGGCCAGCTTCAGCTGCGACACCTTCGAGTATCCCAGCTTGTGTGCCCGTGCCTCTTGGTCGCGCACGTCCTCGATGTACCATTGTGCGTTGCGATAGTTGCCCCAGAACTTGCCGTACTGCCCCGTAAAGTCCTCGTGGTGAAGGTGCAGCCAGTCGTAGGTGGGCAGAATGCCTGCCACCACCTCCTCGTCGTAAATCACGTCGTAGGGTATTTCGGCGTAGGTCATAACCAGCGTCACCGCATCGTCCCACGGTAGCTTGGTCTTGGGCGAATATACAGCGATTTTGGGAGCCTTCTGCAGCCGCACGGCATCCATATTGACCGATGCATCGGCAATCTCGGACAGGATGGCTGTCGACTGGCCGTCGGCTATGGCCTCGACGCTCACGCCTCGCAGCCGCGCCTCGCGCTCTATGGCGTCGGCGTATTTCATCATAAAGGCGCCGCCGCGATAGTTGAGCAGCCACGTTACCTCCACGTCGCGTTGCAGGGCGTAGTAGGCTATGCCATAGGCCTTCAGGTGGTTGCGCTGCGTCTCGTCCATAGGCACAAGCAGATAGGTGGCGCGCGCCGTAGGCACCGCCACCATAAGCAGCATAATGAATATTATGTTCAGAAATTGTTTCATCGTCCGTTTTGAGCAATAAAGTTATGGGATAACTCAAAAACGGATGTTTTATTGTGTCATTTCTTAACTATTCGTTGCACGCTCGAGCCCGACGTCGTTGTGACGCGCACAAAGTACATTCCGTTGGGCAGGTCTGAAAGGTCGAGTGTGGCGACTGTGGAACTGACTATCGTGCGACCGCCGATGTCAAGGATGTCGACTTTCTGCAGCCCTTCTGCACGCACCGTCAGGTTGCCGCTGGTAGGCACCGGGTAGAGTTCCACGCTGCGGCTGTCGCTGCCCTCGGCGGGCTCTTCTATGCCCACGTGTGCGCACGGCCACGCAATCAGATGGGTGCCGCCCGTCTGGTAGGCATACTCGGCCTCCACAAAGTTCTCGCCATACTGGTTGCGTACCCAATAGTTGATGAAACGGTCGGTGCCGCCACCCGAGTGCCAAACCGAATAAACGTCTTTTGGCGCCACGCGGATGTCCACCGAGTCGAGGGTGCCGCTTTCAAGGCGTGCCGTGCCATACACATAGCCGTTGGCCGATTCGAGGCTCAGGAAGGCCCCGTTCTGCCAGTTGTCGCCGCGTGTGCTCTCCATCACCACAGTCAGTGTGCACATCTCCTCCTCGTTGTAGTTGGCCTGCACTATCTTGACGCGCACCGTCTCGTTGCCTTGGCTGAAAGTGATGTGCCCCACGCGCTCGCCTTCGGCGTAATTCTCGGCTATGCCGAAGTGCACCCATCCGGCGCGGCCGAAGGTGGGCTGCTCTACCTCAATCCAATCGGCGTCGCTGCTCACGGTCCACGCAATGTCGTTCGACTCGTTCGAGCTGAGCAGCACAGAGTCCGTCGTTGCGTTGCGGGCAAAGTTGAACAGCGTGTCGCTGACGCGCAAGGCATAGTCGGGCACTGCTCCGAAAAGGGCCGAGTTCTGAAGGTTGAAGGTGTAGGTCACATTGCCGCCAATGCCGCCAACGCCGGGGCTAATGGAGTCGACCGTGAAGAAGCCGTCGCCGACACCGTTCCACCCGAAGTTGAAGTGCAGATACTGGCGGCTGTCGTAGCCGTCGCATACAAATCCGTGTCCGCCCTGTTCGGCGGCTCCGGTGTAGAGTATCGGGTGCCTCAAGTTGAGCTCGTTGACAAGCATCGCGCGCCACGCCTCGTTCGAGTAGTAGTCCTTGTGCCTAACCTGCATATTGTGGCTGTAGTGGAAATAGTTTTTCAGCGCGTTGTCGATGCTTGCATAACCTTCGTGGCCAACCAACCCTATGGCCGAGCTGCCGCCCGAGGCTGCGGTGCCGTAGTCCATATTTAGGCTCACGCCGCAGTGATACATAAGCGTGGCCACGGCCTTGATCTGGTCGGTGGTGGCATAGTAGCTCGGATTGTCGGGCATATTGTCCCAGTCGTAGAGGGTGTGCCCGAAGTCGGCCGTCTGCGCGACGCCCACACGCGGTGGAACGTAGGTGTTGCTGCCCTCGCCGAAGGCAGGATAGTTCCAGAACTTCATCAGCTGTGCCTGTGCTGTGGCGGCGCATCCTGTCACCGTGCCCGACGGACATAGGGCGTTGTAGGGATAGTCCTGGTCCCAAAGCGTTGTCAGCAGCGGTGCCACGGTGTCGCTCTTGGTCGGTGCCGCCACGATGCCTGCCGTCAGACGTTGCCATTCGGCGGCATCGGCAGGATAGGCCGGCACAGCGTCGCCGCTCGCCTGACGGTAGCTCTGCACGGCGTCGATCTGCAGCTGGTAGCCGCTGAGCCATTGCTGCAGGGCCACGGGCATATCGGCGGGGTCAAGCCTGCCTGTGGGCGAGTAGCCGAGAATAGGCTTCACCTCGTCGTCGGCAGCCACCATAACCCAGCCCCCTTCGGGGCAGGCAAAGAGGTATATGCCGCTGTATTGCCACTCGACGGGCTGCGCCTCGAGCGCAGCCCCTTTGCGGGAGTTGACCGCGCCCGACCAGAAGGTCTGGGCCACCGTCGCTGCCTTTTGCGGAGTGACGGGGTCGGCCGAGGCACCGGCGCCAACGGCCATCGCCGCTGCCAGCAATATGGTTGATGTCAGTCTTGCCATTTTCTTAACGTTTTCGTGTAAAGACAATTATATCGGTTCCCATCATTGCGACCATCTCCTCGTCGTCGAGGTCGAGCGTGATGGTCTCGGCATTCGCGTCGTAGACGGCAGTATAGCTGTATGTCTCCGTCTCGCCGGTCTCCTCGTCGACATACGTGCCGGTCATAACAATGTTGACCCCGTCGACGGTATAGGTGAAAGGCTCTGTCATCGAATTCTGCTGTGGAGGATAGGACGGTATTGCGGGGACAGTGACCGTGAGGTCCATAAAGATTTCACCGTTGGTCTGATCGGTGAAGTCGAGCATCGACAGCAGGTCGAGGTGCATCGTAACGTCCTGATATGTAAAGTCGCTCTCTGCATTTGACTCCCACGAGGTGCCTGCCAGTTCCACATTGCCCTGCGGCTGCTGCGGTGGTTGTTCCGGCTGTGTCGGTTCGTCGTCTTTGCATCCTGACAATGTGACCGTTGCGGCCACTAAAAACATTGCTAAAAGCTTTTTTGCGTGTTTCATAGGAATGTAAATTAATGTTTGTATAACTATATAACGTGCAAGCCCCCCAAAATCTTACAATCGGAACGAAATTTTTATCGTCCCCTATTCGCATCCGGGCCATACCAACTCCGGTCGTTGTACAATATATGTACAATACTTGTACAATATTTGTACGTTCACAATTGTACATATATTGTACAAGTATTGTACATATATTGTACAACGACCGGAGTTGGTAGGTAAAGGTATTGGAAGAGAAACGGTTGCGATTTGGGCTTGAAATAATGCGAAAAAATACTGCCGTTTTTCTCTCATTTCCGCAAAAATTCATATCTTTGCAATCGCTTTCGTTTAGGTTGCAATCGCGTAACTTGCAGACGTTGAGCCGTTAAGCGGATGTGGCGTAATTGGTAGCCGCGTTAGACTTAGGATCTAATTCCTCCCGGAGTGGGGGTTCGAGTCCCCCCATCCGCACAAGGCGACTGACGAGGGTTGAATGCCCTCGTCTTCTTTTTTATAGTTGCTTGAAATTTCAGCAATTAATTCAAGTGCCTTATTGGTTTT
The DNA here is from genome assembly GCA_902788805.1 of uncultured Bacteroidota bacterium. Classification (GTDB taxonomy): domain Bacteria; phylum Bacteroidota; class Bacteroidia; order Bacteroidales; family P3; genus Colimorpha. The sequence continues at coordinate 117,482 of CADALO010000001.1, forward strand.
GATGGCTCTTATCCCAAAGAATTCCATCTGGAAACACTAAGTTTTGCAACTTTTGACAGACTTGTAACGATGATTCTTTCCATAAACAACCTAATTTACAACACATTTCGACAATAGCATCAATGTCGGAATTGGAGTTCGATAATTCTCTGTTCACTTGGTCAATTTCGAGTATTGTTTTGTTCAGTTTATCTTGGTTTACCTCTAATGCTGTCTTGTACACATCTTCGTCAATAACACCATCTGCAAATCGCAACTTGTTATTTTTAATTTTGTTCTCAATCTCTGTTTTATTTTTCTTTAATAAAGTTAAGTTCTCTCTAAGTTCTTGGCTATCCCCGTTTATCTTGTCGTATACAATATTCTTGGCGACTTCTTTTAATGGAGTAGGCAATGTGAATACGTCTAACAACTCAGCGTATTTTTGATGGAGAATCTTTGCGGAAACATTTGTCTTGCATCCAACCTTGTTGCATTTATAATAATCGATGTGCTTCTTCTTTACGCAATACGCTGTAAATGGCGTTCCGTCTTCGGCACATTTAACGTGACGTTTCAATGGGAACTGTGGCGTTTCCTTTTGATGGGTGTACCGTCCAGTTTTACCACTAAGAATATCTTGTACTCGTAGGAATTCTTCGTGACTTATTATGGCAGGGTGTTTTCCGTCAATCATTTCAAAATTCATCATCTTATTCACTATCTTGCCAGCATAGAACGGATTGGTCAATATCTTATGTAAGGTCTGTTTTGACACAATGTAGTTGTATGTCGCCAATTTACTAATAATGTCCTTATTTGACATACCCTGTAACTTCCATCTAAAAGCCTTCCTTATCAGTTTTCCTTTATCGTTGATGGTGTATGTAGTATTAATGCTCTTGCCTTTCTTATCGTATCCTTCTGGACTTTTACCTGTGAACACACCAACTTCCATACAATGTTTGCGTCCTGAAATGAACTTATTGACTCGATTAGTATTATCCCATTGAGACATACACATTTTCGTGTTTATCATCAACAATCCTTCTGGAGTTGAAGTATCTAAACCTGTTGTAACCTCTATTACAATGGTATTGTGAGCGATGAGGTTATTCAGAATGTTAATACCCTGACCAGCATTTCGAGAGAATCTATCAGCCTGTGATACGAGTATATATGAAACACTATGGTTTTTCGAAATTGCCTTAATCATCTCCCTAATGAGTGGACCAGGAGTCTTTGCACTCTCGTGCTTTCCTCCAAAATATCCTACTATATTGAATTTATGTTCTTTGGCATATTTCTCGCATTTGTAACGTTGGTCGTCAAGACTTCCGCCATTGTCTTCTTGGTATTTAGTGGACACTCGTGTCCAAATAAAACATTTCTTTTCCACTTTACTATCGTTGTTCATTATATGATTCTATCGCTATATCAATTATTTGCGTAAGATAATCAAAAATTTCCCTACCTTCTCCCTCTGAGATGTTTAGTTCTCTAAAAAAATCCTCATAATCTTGGTATTTAATCATTTGTACACAAGATTTACTATCCCTTTACGGGTTATTCGCTTTTTACACCTCTCTTGACGGTTTGTAGCCTGTCAAGAGTCTTCTGGGCGGTGAGGGTAAGCATCGACCTGACCGTCATTACCCTGTTTTCTATGGGCTGTGATTACAAGTTTTCATATCTCTAATATACAAATTTCTATGAAATTAAGGGAAAAATCATACGAAAATTTGCAATTTTCTTATGGTGTTTACGCTCGTACCCGTGAGTTTGCTGATGTTTCTAAGGCTATATGACTTCTTCAACAACTTAATTTCCTCTGCATACTGAGTTTTCATTTGCTCGTCGGTCTTCCGATACCCTTTCTTACGTCCGACAACACCAACACAAGACCGATAATGGTTGTATCCACTTACCATTCTGCTCCTGATTAAATCACGCTCCATACTATTAAACTGAGCAAGTATACCGAGAACAAGCTGGGCAATCGGGTTTGGCTTTCCGTTAGGTTGGAGTGTCTCTAATCCGTTCTGGTGGATATACACGGACACCCCTTGCTCGGTCAAAGACTCAATCACGGTCAGAAAATCCACTGCTCGTCTGCTCAAACGGGAACACTCGTATATGAGCACCTTCTCCACCTCGTTGTCCTTAACGTAGTTGAGAAGGTCTGTCAGTGCCTCACGTTCCTCGACTTTCTTGGCTCCGCTGACCTTTTCGCTGAATTCTTTGACCACAGTATAGCCCATTCTGTTGGCATATTCACGAAGGTCGGAGATTTGACGCTCATAGTCTTGTCCGTTGGTTGATACCCTTGCATAGATTATTGTCTTCACATTGCTAACTTTTATTGTTATTAATTTGCTACAAAATTACATTAAAATATCAATATGACAAAATTAAAATGATATATTTATTTTTTTTTAACTTTAGATAATGATGTTGCTTGTATATTTGTACTTTATTATACAATAGTATGAATGAGAATATAAGTCATAAAGTCAAAGAGTTATGCCATAAAAAGGGTATAACAATAAAGCAACTTTCCGAAAAAATGAAGATTGCTCCTGAAAGCCTCAGTCGAGCCATAAATGGGAATCCAAAACTATCCACTCTCCGCAAAATTTCTGAAGTTTTGGGCGTTTCCGTTACGGATTTGTTCGACCGCAGCGAGGATGAATTGCTGGCGATAGTCGTTTGTGATGGTGTAACTCACACCGCAACCACCAAAGCCGAACTGAAACGAATAGTCGATGCACTATAATCTTTTAAGTTAGATTGATACAAAAATGAACGTGTCAGACAATCTCTACAAAGATTAAAATGATACAAGCAGGGAATTGATACGCTTACTTGATGTATTGACGAAGATTCATCGTGTTTTGCGCGGCGTTTTGTATGGATTGTAATAGCTGCCGATATGGTTCCATCTTTCGACGGATGGATGAGTTCTTTGGCGTGTGTTCGCGAATTTTCATTTCAACGGCTTGTAGGTCATAGTTGCATTGTTCCAGCAATGCCAACTTTTCAGCCTTGTTATAGATGGCATTGCTTACGGGTATGGTTTCCGCAATGGATTCGTCGTAGATTTCTAAGATGGGAGTTGCGGTAGAATTAAGGACGGCTTGCAGTTGGTTGTTCGGAATGTGCAGATAGTTTCGGATTTGTTCCTTTGAACGCAGATTAAGTTCCAATCTCACCCTACCATCGAATTGGTGCAACAAAGCATTGGGATTATCTACACAGGCAAGAAAGCCCTTGTTTTCAGCCCGTATCATTTCCTTGGATTTGTCGTATATGATAAACCGCTTAAATCGTCGTGGGGTGGTCACGGAGTTGTAAATTTCCAGCCCGTTGTTTCGGCAGTTCTTGGCTAACCACTTGTCATAGTTCCTTATGCTGGCTTTGATGTGACGCTTGATTTCAGCCATTGGATGATTGCAGACAAAGTCCTGGGTCACGTCACACAGGCAGACTTCTGAATTTTCAAGGATGGCATCTGTATCAAGGTCGCAAATATTCATTGTACAGATGTTGTCGAGACATTGTCGGATGGTTTCACGGCTAATAAGGCTTGGGTAGTCATCTTTCAGGACTTTGCCAGTGAAGTCAATGACAAGTTCACTTTTTCTCGGATTGTTGATGATGGTGAGTGAAAAAGGGCTGTCTTGATGATATTTATAATAGTAATCCCCTTGTTTCATTGGCGTTTCAAAGAATTTGGTATGGTTGAGGTTGGTGATGTTTTGAGATGATGTTATCAACTTCAACCTATCGAATTGTAACATTCATAGGCATTTTTATTTGATTATTAAGTGTGCGAATTTGCAAGTTTTGTCACCTGTATAAGTGGTGACATTCTTCCGCTCACGCCATAGTTTCCTCATTGCAGCAGCAATGGCTTTCTTGTGTTCGTCGGTTTTCTTCTTGCCGCGCAACGATTCTGCGATTCGGTATGCGTGGGTCGCTGACTTCTTTCTGCCACGTAACGAGTATGAAATTTTAAGTTTTGTTTGAGTGTTCATAATGCTAATGTTTTGATGTCTTATGATTATAAATAGTAGGTAAGTTCTGAAAAGTGCAAATATTCTCAGAAAAAAATTTTTAGAAACGCCTTACACACGAATTTGAAGGGGGTAGGTAGGTTATAGAGGGGGCAATTATAACAAGGGTTACGACCGTTCCACCAAACAATTATTGGAAGGGAGGGGTAAGGTTTGATACTAAAAGACCAAATGTGTTTTACATAGGGTGAGACAATGTCGATTTTGCTGGTTCCATTCAATGGCGTTGTTTACAAACATTCATAGATAAAAAAAAAGCGACCTACTACGGTCGCTTATAATAAGTGATTGTATTTTTATTTTGATTACATTTCGTGAATGATTTAGAAGCAATAAGCCAATCCTGTTTTACACATCCAAGTTGAAAGAGATGGGAGACCAATATTAACTGTCTGTTCAAGGTTCCAACGTATGGCAGGTACAATTTGCCATTCAATACCAAAACCGCCATTGAGAGACACTCCAAACCGAATAGCATCTGTCACTTGATTTTCATCGATTCCATATCCAATAACGTTTCCGTTTGCATCGGTGTGTTCATACGCATATCCGCCCATAGCATCTGTGATACCATTAAACTTATAGCCATAAGTAATACCAAGTCCAGAAATCAAATAGAAATGAAAATTATTTCTTCCAAACACAAAGTTTAGGTTAATGTTTCCATCCCATAACCTACCTTGATTAAGAGTTCTTGTTATAGTTTCTCCTTGAAAAACATCCATTGTTTTTTTTGCAGACAGGTAGTAAGTTCCATCAATTGTAAACCTTAATATTTCTGTGAAATCAAAGCCTAATCGAACACCGACACCTGTTTTGTTTGGGTTAAATGCTCCTTGAATCCCAATAGACACATCTTTGTCTTGGGCATTTACACCGTTGACCCCCATTCCTGCACATATTAGTGCAATTAATACTACTACTTTTTTCATCTTTTAATAATTTTTTTTGCTCCTATGGCTCAAGGTGCTTAAAATTAACCAAACGAAGAAAGTGGAGCCATCCATTACTGCCCTATCTTCAGTGTGAGGGCTTGGACTCCCTGTGTTGCAATTAAGTAGATATGGGGTTCTGAATAAACTCCACTTGGTGTATATCTATAAAACTGACAATACATTCCAAGTGGGCATTCTTCCTCCATTATCCGACTTAATTGCATTGTGAAAGTGTCCAAGTTCCACACTGACGGATAAAGAGAAAATGCGCTTTCTCTCGGCAAACCTAACAATCGGTTTGCGACTGCAAAATTATACATTTTCAACGAATTGACAAAATATATTTTCATAATAACCTGTATATATGACGTTAAACATCTGAACTTTAGTTGCTTTTGGTGTTTCTTTTTATTGTCATAACTTTAATATTTTCACATTTATAACCTCTAATAGCACTTTTTTCCACAAAGAAAAACACTTCAATAAAGTGGAAAAGTTTATAACCTATTGGGTGGTGGAATGGGCTTTGTCGGGTCTGAAATACAGGACCGCAACGCCCATATATTAACCTTCTCATAAAATTTTTATGTGATGATAATATTTATCAACTGTATTCGTTATACCAATGAACGAAATCAACTAACTTTTGATAATCGCCGCGAAATGTTCGATAATCTGTCATAGAAACGCACAAAGCGTCTCCGAATTTCTAATCAAATGGCGTGCTGTGCCGATGGGCATAGCCTTGGTTTCGTTCGGGTTGGTTTGCTCCGATATGTTCTTCGAAACAGGCTTTTTCAGTTCGATTACTCCTGTCATAGTGCTGATAGTGACAAGTTTTGTTACATTGCCTCTGTGTTGCTTCATTCTTTTTCTGCAACTAACTGGCGGCAAAGACAAACGCCCACGGCTTTTTGTCGACATCCTTCGTGCAATTGTGCTTGGCGTGCTGGTGTTGGTTTGGTTTTCGCTGCTGGTGCCGATGTTTCTGCTGGTCTTTGTGTGAAAAGTGACGCAATTTGTCTTGGCTATTGCTTTGAGAATGGCCAGTATCTGAGGCGGTAGCGGATTGTGTAGTCGAGTTCGCCGTCGCGGTAGACGCGTTCCTCGGTGATGCCCCCGCGACGATTGTATTTGTATTTGTGGGTCTCAACCATTTGCCATTCTTTGCGATCCTCTTTTTTAGGTGGGAAGCAGCCGGATGGTGGCCCGTAGCGGCGCCAGTCGTAGATGGTGTCGACCATTCCCCGGCTGTCGCGGACAATGCGGAATGAGGAGATTAAAAGGCTGTCGGGGGCGTAGTCAAGGTCGACTTCACCGCCTTTGTACTTTTTGTAGATGTGGAAGAATGGTTTGGGCTTGTATTTGTCGGTCTCATCGACGGTGAGCCAGATGGTGGTGTCGCTTGTGCTGAGGTTGTAGGATGTCTGCTGCAGTACACCCTCGCGGCAGCCATTGATGGTTTTGGCGAGCTCGTTGAAAGTGCTGTCGCGATAGAACAGTACGTCTGTCAGTTCGACTTCGCCGTCCCTTGTCCAGAATATCGAGTCGGTCAGCGTCTCGCGGTTGCGTCGGGTTATGCCGCTGTTGTCTGGTTTTGGAAGCGACCAGAAGGGTTTGACGATGCTCCTGTCGCGGGCAATTTTGGTTGTGCGTTTGACGTCGTCCTGAATCATAACCACTTTGCGTATGCCTTTGCCGAACTGTTCCTCGTAGGAGGGCAACGTATATCCGTGGCTTTGGGCATTGGCTGCGGCGACCGCGGCGGCAAAGGTTGAAATCAATATGGATAAGCACCTGATATTCATTCCAGACATACTTTCTTCACATAACGTCGAAGTGCCGGCAATATTGTGCCGATTGTGGACGGTAATAGTTTTCAACATCGGTTGTGGGGAAAAAAAGTGAGGTGCCGCGCTGCGGTAGTCATTATTTTTGTATTTTTGCATTCTGAAAACGTCGCCTTCGCGGGGTTTTGTACTTGATTAACACATCTTTGAACTGTATTTCACAATATGGAAGATTATAATATTTCGCCTGTGGCCAACGATTACGACGAGAGTAGCATTGTGCATCTCGAGGATATGGAGCATATCCGCCTGCGCCCGGGTATGTACATCGGCAAGCTGGGTGACGGCTCGAGCCACGACGACGGCATCTATGTGCTCATCAAGGAGGTGATTGACAACGCCATCGACGAGTTTACGTCCGGCTATGGCAAACGCATCAACGTCAAGGTCGACTTTGCCGAAAGGCGCGTCAGCATACGCGACTTTGGTCGCGGCATACCCCTGGGCAGCATCATCGACGCTGTCAGCAAACTCAACACCGGCGCCAAGTACGACAGCAAGGTCTTCCAGAAGTCGGTGGGCTTGAACGGCGTTGGTACCAAGGCGGTCAACGCGCTCAGCTCCTACTTCAAGGTGATGGCTGTGCGCGACGGACAGAGCCGTACGGCCGAGTTCGCCGAGGGCAAGCTGACTCTCGACAGCGGCATTGTGCCTTGCTCGGAAGAGAACGGCACTCTGGTGGAGTTCGTCCCCGACAACAAACTGTTCGGCAACTTCCATTTCGTCAACGAATACGTGGAGCGACGCATCTGGAACTACGCCTACCTGAACCGCGGACTTACACTCTACTACAACGATAAACGCTACTATTCGAAGAACGGCCTGCTCGATCTGCTCGACAACAACCTGCAGAGCGAACCGCTCTACCCGATAATCTATATCAAAGAGGGCGACTTTGAGGCTGCCTTTACACACATCCAAGGACAGAACAACGACTACTACTACAGCTTCGTCAACGGTCAGCACACCACTGAGGGCGGCACGCATCAAAGCGCCTTCCGCGAGGCCTACGCCCGCGTGGTGAAGGATTTCATCAAGAAGGACTATGCGCCCGAGGTGATTCGCGGCGGACTTGTCTGCGCCCTCTGCGTGCGCATTCAGGAGCCTGTCTTCGAGGCACAAACCAAGACCAAGCTGGGTTCTACCCATCTGGCTCCCAACAACGCCGACGGCACCAACGACTCGCCTCTGCTGAAGACCTACGTCCTCGACATCCTCAAACGACATCTAGACAACTACCTGCACATACACGCCGACACAGCCGAGGCACTCCTGGCCAAAATCAACGCCAACGAAAAGGAACGCAAGGATATTGCCGGCATCAAGAAGGTGGCGCGCGAGGCAGGCAAGAAGGCCAGCCTCAACAACCGTAAGCTGCGCGACTGCCACATACACTACAATAGCAACCACGACCGACGCCTCGAAACTACCATCTTCATCACCGAGGGCGACTCGGCATCGGGCTCTATCACGAAGAGTCGCGACGTGGCTACGCAGGCGGTGTTCAGCCTTCGCGGCAAGCCACGCAACATTATGAAGATTAAGAAGGTGGATGTCTACAAGAACGAGGAACTCAACCTGCTGCACAACGCACTCGACATCGACGACGGCATTGAAAACCTGCGCTACAACAACGTGGTCATAGCCACCGATGCCGATGTCGACGGTATGCACATCCGACTGCTGCTCCTTACCTTCTTCCTGCGCTTTTACCCTGAGCTGATCTCTTCGGGCCACGTCTACATCCTCCAGACACCTCTCTTTCGCGTGCGCAACAAGCAGAAAACTACCTATTGCTACACCGATGAGGAGCGCATCGAAGCCATAAGGAATACCTCCAACGCCGAAATTACACGATTCAAAGGCCTTGGCGAAATCAGCCCCGACGAGTTCAAGAACTTTATAGGCAAGGATATGCGCCTCGACCCCGTCCTGCTGCACAAGGATTTCGACATCAAGGGTGTGCTGACTTTCTATATGGGCGACAACACCACTGAACGCCGCGAATTCATTATGGACAACCTCCGCGTCGAAGACGACGAAAGCATCGTCGTGGCCTGACTTTTAACTTGTGTGGCACCCACGCTGAAAATTATTTGAAAAAAATTTTGCCCATTTACAGAAACTTCATATACTTGCACAAAATTTATAGGCAATGACAGACCATAAAAATCGTAAGAAAAAACTGATTGTCAGCTACAAAAACTTGACCGACGATATACGGGAACTATTCAAAGATACGTATCCTGACGGCTATCAGGAGTATATGCAGAAAACTCTTAAGCCCAACGGCGAGCCTCTGTTCGTTGTTCCACTCGAGACCGACGACACTTCGTATATGATTAAGTTTGATGTGAAGATAGACACCGGCTTGGTCGAAGAAGACCTCGACAAGGACCTCTACGGCGACGACGACCAACCTGAAAGCGAATTCGTGCCGCTGTCGGAGGCAATCGACAAGGAGGAAGGCAACAACAGAGCCGTAGGCAAAATGCGTCACGGTGCGCTCGAGGAAATCCTCGACAGCCTGCCGGATGCCAAGAAGGAGTTTGAGATTGCCAGTGCTGACATTGCCGCCGAGCTGGGCGAAGACTCTGAAGACGATGATCCCGACAGCTATCTTGACAACGATGACCGTAACGGCGATGATGACGATGATCTTGAGCCCGACGATGACGAGCTGCTCGACATAGAGTCGCTGCTTGAGGAGGCCGATGCCGGCGAGGGCATTCTGCGCGAAGATAACCCGCCCGAGGAACGCCGCGGACGCAAGCGCAAGAACGAGAGTGCCGAGATCAAGGCTGTCAGGGCCGTGAAGGAAGAGGTGAAGGAGGCCAAAAAGACACGCAAGGCGAAGGACGACAAACCCTCGAAGCCTGCCAAAGCCACCGTCGCTGCCAAGCCCGCCAAGGCAACCGCTCCGGCCAAAGCAGCAAAAGCGCCCAAAACCGCCGTGGCAGCCAAACCTGCAAAGGCAGCTAAGCCTGCAACGGAAAAGAAATCTACCAAGAAGAAATAAAACCCAGAATCAATGCGAAGGAGGGCATCCGCAAGGTGCCCTCTTTTATTATGCCGTTTGTGGCTTGGCTGAAAGCCAAAGTGAAGCTTGTTCCGACGGCTGCCTGTCGCAAGGCGCACCTACCGTTGCTCGTAGAAATGCATCTCGGTAAGGTATTGGAACACAGGTTCGGTCAGCATATAGCGTGGCGGATGCCCGTTGGCAATCTGCTGGCGTATGTAGCTCGATGAGATGTCCATCATCGGCACATCGACCAGATGCACGTTGGGGTGCTCGGCCAGCGAATCGAGTGAGCTGCCAGGCCGTGGATAGACATAAATCTGATGATTCTCAAGTATTTGCTCGTAGTTGCGCCAGCGCCGGAAGTTCTCCAGATTGTCGCCGCCCATTATTATCGAGAAGCGCTTGTCGGGATACTTCTCGGCCAGATGCGCCAGCGTAACCACGGTGTATGAGGGCACAGGCAGGTGCATCTCGGCGTCGCAGGCACGCATACGGTAGTTGTCGTCGATGGCCACACGCACCATCTGCATACGATGGTGGTCTTCGAGCAGCGTCTTGCGCTCCTTGAATGGATTTTGGGGCGATACCACAAACCACACCTCGTCCATATCGGTCAGCTCAAGCATCGAGTTGGCCACAATCAAGTGCCCTACGTGGATAGGGTTGAACGAGCCGAAAAACAAACCGATGTGTTTCACGAGGTTGGAAGGGTTAAAAGGTTTGAGGGTTTTAGGGATGAAGGGTTTGAGGGTTTTAGGGATGAAGGGTTTGAGGGTTGGAAAGATGGAGGGTTTTAAAGGTCGGAAGTGGTTTGCAGGTTGATGGAATTAAAGGCAGGGAACCCCTTTAAACCTTTTAAGCGACCGCAGGGAGCGGCCCTTTTTATCCTTTCAAGCGAAGCGAACCCTTTTTATCCTTTCAAGCGAAGCGGCCCTTCTAACAATCAATAGTATTTGTACTTCGATACGATTCCTATGTGGCGAAGCTTGTTGCCCGAGAAGGTGTAGATTTGACCAACCTCGCCGGCACCGCTGATGACCTTAAGCACCTTGATGTCGGCTACATACGATTTCGGGAAACGTTTGAAAATCACCTTGAAAACATCGTCTTTTGTCGAGCCCGCGTGCAGGCCGTTGTCAAGCACCACCTCAGGGTCGGTCAGTTTGCCGGCAACCATCTCCACACGACCCGTCGTAATGCTGCGGTACATATCGAGGTAACTGTCGTCGAGTCGGCGCAACGTGTTGACGGACACCGTCATAGAGTCGTAGAAGTTCTTGTATCCCGACTCGCGGTACCATTGCAGCTGGGTGCTGGTGATGTACTGCTCAATATTCTCCCATTTGCCGATGGGGTAAATCACATAGTCGGCCAACGAATATACTATCATCGTGTCGGCCAGCACTTTAATGTCCTTCACCATATATTCCGGCTTGGCATAGGTCATCATACGCATTGCTTTGGCGCGCGAACTGACTTCCTGAGCGGCCATAGTGCCGACAGTCATCGCAAAGGCTATGAGAATCAATATCTTCTTCATTGGTGAGTTTATTTATTGTTCTGTAGTAACGCGCTATGTGGAAAAATATTTTATCGGTCGAATATTTTTCTTGCAATTCCAGCTTCTCGCTCCACTTCTGCACCCCAAAAACGACGTACCAACACTGGTCGTTGTACAATATATGTACAATAGTTGTACAATACTTGTACAATTGTAAACGTACAAATATTGTACAAGTATTGTACATATATTAAAGTGCTGGTTTTCAATAGGTGAATTTTGGCTGTTTTTATGGCGTTGTGCCATTGTGCGACACTTTGCGACATATTGCGTCACGATGTGCCTTATCGTGTCTTTTTGCTGTGGAGTTGTGGTTTTTTTCTTATCTTTGCATTACGAAACAGATTTGAATGTTTGTTGCAACATACATAGAATAAGCTTTTTACGATTATTAACTCTGACAAAATCCGTCACATAATGGACTACGCAAATATCATAGCATCACAGTTGAACCTCGGTGTGCGCCAGGTTGAGAAGACCATTGAGCTGCTTGAAGCCGGTGCAACGGTGCCTTTCATCGCCCGCTATCGCAAGGAGGCCACGGGCAACCTTAACGAGGTACAGATTGCGGCAATACGCGATTTGCTTCTGAAACTCAAAGAGATAGATAAGCGTCGCGCTGCTATCCTGCAAAGCATAGAGGAGCAAGGCAAGTTGACACCCGAATTGCGTGCAAGCATAGAGCAGGCCTCGACGATGACCGACCTGGAGGACCTCTATCTGCCATATAAGCCAAAACGCAAGACCCGCGCTTCGGTGGCTGTCGAGCGCGGATTGCAGCCGCTGGCCGATGCTTTGCAGAAGCAGTATAAGTGTAGCGTCGAGCAGTTGGCGATGCCTTTCGTCAACGAGGCTAAAGGTGTTGAGAATGTAGACGATGCCCTTGCCGGGGCACGCGACATTATTGCAGAGCGTGTCAGCGAAGACATCGCGGCCCGCAACCGCGTGCGCAATATCTTCCGCCGCAGTGCTATGCTCTCCTCTAAAGTGGTGAAAGCCAAAGAGGAAGAGGCCGGCAAGTTCCAGTCGTGGTTTGACTGGAAGGAGAATGCTATGCGTGCGCCGTCGCATCGCATTCTGGCAATGTTCAGGGGCGAGGCCGAGGGTCTGTTGCGTGTTAAGATTGCGCCTGAGGATGACGAACCTGTTCTGGAAGCACTTGAGTGCCAGTTTGTTCGCGGCAACTATGAGTCGTCGCAGCAAGTGGCGTCCGCCGTCAGGGACAGCTACAAGCGGCTCATCAGCCCGTCGATTGAGACGGAGTACTATAACCTGCTCAAGGAACGTGCTGACCGTGAGTCGATAAAGGTCTTTGCTGAGAACCTTCGGCAGCTGCTGCTGGCATCGCCGCTTGGCCAGAAACGCACGCTGGCTATCGACCCTGGATTCCGCACGGGATGCAAGGTTGTGTGTCTTGATGCACAGGGGCAACTTATTCATAACGAGACTATTTATCCTTTTACCTCGGTCCGAGAGGAGCGTGCCGCGGTGTCGAAACTGGAGGCTTTGGTCGAGGCGTTCAAGATTGAGGCTATCGCCATCGGCAACGGCACGGCGGGCCGCGAGACGGAAGAGGTGGTGAAACGCTGCCGTTTCAAAAGCAAGGTGATTGCCGTTATGGTGAGCGAAAACGGCGCGTCGGTATATAGTGCCAGCGATGTGGCTCGCGAGGAATTTCCTGATTATGATGTTACTGTGCGCGGTGCCGTGAGCATTGGGCGTCGTCTGATGGACCCGTTGAGCGAGCTGGTGAAGATTGACCCGAAGAGCATTGGCGTGGGCCAGTATCAGCACGATGTGGATCAGACGATGCTTCACGACAGCCTTGAGGACGTTGTGGTCAGTTGTGTGAACAGTGTTGGCGTTGAGCTGAATACGGCCAGCAAGGAGTTGCTTTCGTACGTGAGCGGCATCGGGCCGGTGCTGGCTCGACGCATAGTCGACTACCGCAACCGCAACGGGGCTTTCCGTTCACGTCACGAGTTGATGAAGGTTGAGCGTCTTGGCGAGAAGGCTTTTGAGCAATGTGCTGGATTCCTGCGTGTCAGGGAGAGCGACAATCCGTTGGACCGCAGTGCGGTACACCCGGAACGCTATGCCCTTGTGGAGCGTATGGCGGCAGGCGTGGGTGCTTCGGTCGAGGAACTGATGAAAAACAAGGATCTGCGTTCTAAAATAGATATAAACCGCTTTGTCAGCGACGATTGCGGCCTGCCGACGCTGCAGGACATTATGAAGGAACTCGACAAGCCGGGCCTTGACCCGCGCGCCAAGTTCGAGGTGTTCGAGTTTGACAAGAACGTGACGAAGATAGAGGATTTGCAGGAAGGTATGGTATTGCCTGGCATCGTGACCAATATCACGGCCTTCGGCGCCTTTGTGGATGTGGGTGTGCATCAGGACGGTCTGGTGCATATATCGCAGCTGGCCAACCGCCGCGTCAACGACCCGAACGAGGTGGTCCACCTGCACCAGCACGTGCAGGTCAAGGTGATTGAGGTCGACTTGCGCCGCCGTCGCATATCGTTGAGTATGAAAAATATATAGGCGATGTTTATGCGTTTCTTGCCAATATTGTTGGTCTTGCTGTCAAGCCTGGTTTATGTCGGCTGGCATATCTGGGCTATTGCCCCACTGCCCGTATGGGGCAAGTGGACGCTGGTAGGCGTCGCGATAGTGCTTTTTGCTCTCGAGTTCGTGGGCTTCACTCCGCTGATGAATCGAATGCCGCTTTGGATGTCGTCGTGTGTATACAACGTTGGCAACAAGTATGTTATAGTGCTGTTTTATCTATTGATGGCCTTTGTCGTCCTTGACCTTGGACGCCTGGTTCACATTGTGCCTCGTTCGTTGCTCCACGAGAGTCTGCCTGCGACGGCGGTGCTCACGGTGCTGATGGTTGGCATATTTGTCTATGCCAGTGTGCATTACAACCATAAGGAGCGTGTGTCGCTTGAGCTTGACAGCGGCGGCCGCCTGCAACAGCCTGTGACTGTGGTGATGGCGTCGGATCTGCATATCGGCTACCATAACCGCAGGGCTGATTTGGCGAAATGGGTCGATTTGATTAATGCGGAGCATCCTGACGTGGTGCTGATTGCCGGCGATATTGTGGATTTCAGTTTCCGTCCTGTCATCGAGGAGGATATGGCCGCGGAGTTCCGCAGAATTGAGGCTCCCGTCTATGCCTGTCTGGGCAATCACGAGTATTATGCCGGCGAGCCCGATGCGGAACAATTCTATCGTGAGGCGGGTATCAACCTGCTAATTGACAGTTCAATAACGGTTGACGGAGTGCGTGTTATCGGTCGCGACGACCGCACCAATCCCAAACGCAAGAGTTTGTCGCAACTTATCTACGACGATTCGCTCTATACAATAGTGCTTGACCATCAGCCTTACCACCTTGAGGAGGCAGAACGACAAGGCGTTGATTTCCAGTTGAGCGGCCATACGCACAGAGGTCAGGTGTGGCCTTTGTCGTGGGTCACGGATGCACTGTATGAATGTTCGTGGGGCAGCCACCAGAGAGGTGCGACGCACTATTACGTCTCGTCGGGGCTTGGCATTTGGGGCGCGAAATATCGCATCGGCACCCAGTCAGAATATGTTGTGGCTCAGATACGTTAGCTTAAGGCAAAAAGCAGATGGTAGAGTCCGATGCCGAGGTAGTTGCCGAGCATATAGCCCAGCAATCCGATAGTGATGCCGAGAATGACGATGTCTTTGTTGTTGAGCAGCGCTGCCGCAAGCGGCACAAAAGGCGGTGAGTTGATAAGGGCTACGGAGCATACCATTACCGAGTCGCCGTCGATTTTCAGCAGTTTTGCGAAAAGGATTTGGAGTATAAGCGAGCCTAAGATGATGAATCCCAAATAGTAGAGGATGGGTAGGCTGCCGGCTATGTCCATTTCGCGCACATTGCAGGCGGAGGCGATTGCGAGGCAGAAGACGTAGACGCAGTAGAGGCCGAGGTCGAATGAGTGCTGTTGCTTTCGCATTGGCGGCAGGAAGGATGCGGCAATGGCGAGGGTGGTGAGCAGCAGGATGAGGACGGTCATATTGGGGCTGCCGTCGCGTGAAGCAATCAGCGAGACGGCGTAGGAGATGGCTGCTATTGCGAGAGTTGTGGCTATTGCAAGCAGTGATGTCTTCAGGTGTTCGTGGTCGAAAGGATTGACTTTAACGCTTTCGTCGTCGCTTTTTGTTTGTGTGCCCGCATTGCTGCTTTTGATTTTGCCGGAACCCAGCAGCGTGCGGAACACTTTTTTGCCGAAAAATATTACGAATACGAGGTATAATCCAGTGACTATCAGGTCGTAGCTTGTGATGTAAAGGTACGTCTGATGCGGCATACCGACGGCTTGCTTGATGGCTCCCATATTGGGTATGCCGCCAGTGTAGATGCCTGTGGCTACGGCACATACCTTAGCGAAACCCTTTGGGCTGCTATAGCTGCCGCGGAAGATGAAATAGCCTGCAACTGTGACGATGAGCACCGACAGCAAACCCGACAAGAACACCTTGAAGGCCTTGCCAATCTGCCAGTTGTTCATATCGCATCCCATAAGCATCAGCGGGATGGCCAGCGGCACAGCCAGGTTGCTGAAGAGCGTGTTGGTGGCTGTGTTGAGCGAGAAGATGCCGTCGTCGGTAGGCAGCAGGTTGGCGACGGCGAGACCTATGAGGTAGAGCACCGTCATCGGGCTGACTTTCTCTATCCAGCTCCAGCGTTTGGCCAACTGCATTACCAGCAGCGGGACACCCAACAGGTAGATTATTGATAGAACGGTATTCATCGTTTCAACGCTTTCGTTATGAATTCAGTATGTTTAATAATATTTATTAGTGTTTTTTGCTTGCCTCGAGCTCTTCTTTCAGGTACTGGCCTGTGAAGTTGTCTTTCTCTTCTGCAAGTTTCTCTGGTGTGCCGGCAAATACGATTTCACCGCCTTTCTTGCCACCGTCGGGACCGATGTCGATTATCCAGTCGGCCACCTTGATTACATCCATATTGTGCTCAATTACAAGGATTGTATTGCCTTTGTCCACAAGCTTTTGCAGCACTTCGAGCAGGACGCGGATGTCTTCGAAGTGAAGGCCTGTGGTGGGCTCGTCAAGGATGTAGAGGGTGTTGCCGGTATCGGCTTTGGCCAATTCGGTGGCAAGCTTGATGCGCTGTGCCTCGCCGCCGCTAAGGGTTGTGGATGATTGTCCGAGGGTGATATAACCTAATCCTACGTCCTTGACGGCCTGCAGTTTGCGGGCGATTTTGGGATAGTTTTCGAAGAACTCGACGGCTTCGTTGATGGTCATATCGAGCACGTCGGCTATGGACTTTCCTTTGTATCTGATTTCGAGGGTTTCACGGTTGTAGCGCTTGCCGTTGCAGACCTCGCAGTTGATGTAGACGTCGGGCAGGAAGTTCATCTCTATGGTGCGCACCCCGGCGCCTTTGCAGGTGTCGCAGCGGCCACCGGCAACGTTGAACGAGAAACGTCCGGGCTTGTAGCCGCGTATGCGTGCGCTGGGCAGCTGGGCAAACAATTGGCGTATTTCGTCGAATACGCCTACGTATGTTGCTGGGTTCGAGCGAGGTGTGCGTCCGATGGGGGCTTGGTCAATCTCTATTACCTTGTCGATGTTGTCTATGCCTTTGATGTTCCGATAGGGCAACGGGCGCTTTTGCGAACGGTAGAAGTGCTGGTTCAGTATTGGATGCAGGGTTTCGTTGATGAGTGACGATTTGCCGCTGCCGCTGACTCCGGTGACGCATACAAAGATCCCGAGGGGTATATCGAGGGTGACATCTTTAAGATTGTTGCCTGTAGCGCCTTCAAGGACAATGTGTTTGCACCCTTTTGTGCTGCGACGCTGGGGGATAGATATGTCACGTATGCGGTTCAGGTAGTCGCAGGTCATTGTCTTGTGCTTCAGAAATTCTTTCTGTGGGCCGGCAGCTACCACCTTTCCTCCGCGTATGCCGGCACCGGGACCGATGTCGATCACATAGTCGGCGCTGAGTATCATATCGCGGTCGTGCTCCACAACGATGACAGAATTGCCGAGGTCGCGCAGCTCTTTCAGCGCGTCGATTAGTCGGCGGTTGTCGCGTTGGTGCAGTCCTATAGAGGGTTCGTCAAGGATGTATAATACATTAACGAGTTTGGCGCCGATCTGTGTGGCAAGGCGTATGCGCTGGCTCTCGCCGCCGCTGAGCGTTTTGGAACTGCGGTTAAGCGAGAGATAGCCTACACCTACGTCGATAAGGAATTTGGTGCGGGTCGTTATTTCACGGAGTATTTCGTGGGCCACCTCGCGACGGTTCTGGTCAAGCTTCTCTTCAAGGCTGGCAGCCCATTGGTAGAACTCGGTGAGGTTCATCTCGGCCACCTCGCCAATATGCTTGCCGTCGATGAGGAAACAGAGCGACTCCTCTTTCAGACGGTATCCGTGACAATGCGGGCAGGTGACAGTATTCATAAAACTATTGGCCCATTTCTGTATGGCTGCCGACTGGTCGTCGGTGGCCATCTCGCTGATATAGTTGGCAATGCCGGGGAAGCCACCGCGGTAACCGCTTTCGCTATCGACGTTGATGCCCATATAGTCGCTGGTGCCATAGAGGATTACGTTAAGGGCCTCGTCGCTGAGATCGGCCAAAGGGTCGTCGAGCGTGAAGTGGTAGAAGCGGCCAAGGCTTTCCAACTGGCGGTACATATAGTTTGTGGCGGAGTATTTGCCCAAAACGTCAAGTCCGCCGTCACGTATGCTTTTCTTTGGGTCTGGGATGATCTTTTTTAGGTCCACCTCGGCAATCTCACCGAGACCGTTGCATTTCGGGCAGGCTCCGTATGGCGAGTTGAACGAGAAAGTGTTCGGCTCCGGCTCGGGGTAGGAGATGCCTGTGTCGGGGTCCATAAGCATACGGCTGAAATAACGCGGCTGAGCGTCGCCGTTACCGCTGTTCTCCAGTATCATAAGCATTCCTTTGCCCTGCTTGAAGGCAGTCTTTACTGCCTCTTCAAGGCGTCGTTGGCCCTTCTCGTTGACGCGGATGCGGTCTATTACCAGCTCAATGTCGTGCGTCTTGTAGCGGTCGACCTGCATATTGTAGGTAAGCTCACGGATTTCGCCGTCGACGCGGACTCGCAGGTATCCTTTCTTTGCCACCTGCTGGAACAGCTCGCGGTAGTGACCCTTGCGGCTTCGCACAAGCGGGGCAAGCACAAGGACATCCTTGTTGGCAAACTCGGAAGAGATGATGTCTATGATTTGGGTTTCGGTGTATTTAATCATCTTCTTGCCGCTGACATTGGAGTAGGCGTCGGCCACTCGCGCGTAGAGCAGACGGACGAAGTCGTAGATTTCGGTAACAGTGCCAACCGTCGAGCGAGGGTTCTTGTTGGTGGTCTTCTGCTCAATGGAGATGACAGGGCTGAGGCCGTTGATGCTGTCCACGTCGGGACGTTCCATATTGCCGATGAAGTGGCGTGCGTAAGCCGAGAAAGTCTCCATATAGCGGCGCTGGCCTTCGGCATAGATAGTGTCGAAAGCAAGCGACGACTTGCCGCTGCCGCTCAGACCGGTGAAGACAACCAACTGGTTGCGTGGCAGGTCGATGTCTATGTTCTGCAGGTTGTGTTCGCGGGCACCAAGTATTTCAAGTTTGTTCATTTCACGATTCACTAATCACTATTCACATTTTAGTTATGAATTCAGTCCCTTTGTCGCGGTCGGTGCGAATGTGCGACAGGGTGGTCCCGTTCCTGACGGGCAGTTTGACGGTATAGGTCTTGTTGGCTTTGTTGGTGAGCTTGTCGGTTGTAATCCAGGGGTTCAGCTCACGCAGCATCTTGTAGGTCGTGCCGTTGCTTTTGGCAAAGTCGTAGAGGTCGACATTCTGTCCGCTCAGTTTCTCCGTCTTTGTCGGCAGGGTGGGGTAGAGGTCGCAGGGTCTAAGGAAGAAACCGTATTGCTGCGGGTGTTGCATTATCTGCTTGACGGCCAGAATGCGGTAGACGTAGCGCGTGGTCTCGTTGTTGAGACGCGTGTCGTAGTAGCTGGCAATGCTCTGGCGTTCCATATTACGCTGCAGGCCGTTCTCCCCACAATTGTAGGCTGCTGCAGCCGCTGTCCAGCTGCCGAACTTGCCGTAAAGTGACTTAAGGTACTTGCAAGCCGCTTCGGTAGCCGCCTCCACGTTGTTGCGCATATCGATCTCGTCGTTGATTTCCAGCCCGTATTTCTGGCCGGTAGCCTTGATAAACTGCCAGAAGCCCTGTGCCTTGGCTGGCGATGTGGCATTGGTCAGGCCGCTCTCAATAACGCAAAGGTATTTGAAGTCGGCTGGAATGCCGTTCTTTTTCAAAATGGGTTCGATTATGGGAAAAAAGCGATGGGCACGCTTAAAGTAGAGCAGAGTACTGGTATGGCCGAAGGTGTTGACAATCATTTCACGGTCAAGGCCTTCGCGAACATAGTATATGTCCAACGGCACGGGTTCGCCTGCAAACGACATCGTGTCGGGAAGCGTCGGCGAATAGATGCGAGGGTTTGCGTTGACGCGCTGCAGGCCGTTATCAGGACCTGCGTTTTTCTCGGCGTTGTCCTTGTCAATGGCGCAGACAAAGACAAGCAGCACAAGCGTGACGCAAGAAAGGATTAGTGCCAGTGTGCTCTTGTTTTTCATAAGGATGTATTTTGTGTCAGAATCAGGTTTTGCAGCTCTTCAGCAGCTTGTCGGCGATGTCGCTGGCCACTGCCTGCTTGCTTTTCAGCGTCCCTGCATCGATGTTGCCGCTACGGTCGATAATAGTCACCTTGTTGGTGTCATATCCAAAGCCGGCTCCTTTGTCGTGCAGCGAGTTGAGGACGATGAAGTCAAGGTTTTTCTTCTCCAGCTTTTTCTTGGCGTTTTCCAGTTCGTTGTCGGTCTCGAGGGCGAAGCCTACAAGCATTTGGTCAGCACTTTTCATACTGCCCAGAGTGGCCAGGATGTCGGGATTCTGCACCAGGTGCAGCGTCATATCGTCCTTGTCGCTCTGTTTCTTTATTTTATGGTCAGCTTCGTGTTCGGGGCGGAAATCGGCCACGGCAGCACTTAGGATAGCAGCGTTACAGGATGGGAAGCGACTGGTGGCAGCTTCATACATCTCGCGGGCCGAGACAACGTCGATGCGTTCAATGTTTGGGTGATGCACTTCAAGGTGCGTCGGGCCGGCCACAAGGAACACCTTGCAGCCACGGCGTGCAAACTCTTCGGCGAGCGCAAAGCCCATCTTGCCTGTCGAAAAGTTGCCTATGAAGCGCACCGAATCTATTTTCTCGTAGGTAGGACCTGCAGTGATAAGTATTTTCAGACTCTTTTCGCTGCTGCCTGTAAGCGATGCAATCATCTGCTCTACAATTCTTTCAGGCTCCTCCATACGTCCGTTGCCGGTAGTGCCGCAAGCAAGCTCGCCAGAGGTGCTTTCGATGACAGTTGCACCGTTGGCACGCAGATAGTCCAGGTTGCGCTGCAACGCGGGACTTTCAAGCATTTGGGTGTTCATTGCCGGGCAGATGAAGAGCGGCTTGCGAAACGACAGCAGCAGGGTCGACAGTGCATCGTCGCCTATGCCCGATGCCATCTTGCCGATAATGTTGGCTGTGGCAGGTGCCACAACCATTGCGTCGCCCCAGTCCTTTAGCGAGATGTGCTCGGTGCTGTGCGGGTTGCTGCGGTCGAAAAGTTGCGAATAGACGCGGTTGCCCGACACCGTCTCGAGGGTCAGCTCGGTGACGAACTGCAACGCGTGCTCGGTGACGGCGCACATCACTTCGGCACCCGCCTTGACCAGCAGGCGCACCAACAGCGGTGTCTTGTAGGCAGCAATGCCGCCACTGACGCCAACAATGATGCGTTTGCCCTGCAGGGGCTTTGCGTCGTCGGCCATAGTCTTACTTGGTTTCGGCGGTGACACCCTCGGCGATGGCCTCATTCTCCATAGCCTCGAGGCGCTGCATATTCTTGTCTTCCTTGGCGGGGTTGCGATAGTAGATATCACCATCAAGGTATTCCTGAGTAGCCATCAGGGTAGGCTTGGGCATCTGCTCATAGTGACGCACCACCTCAATCTGCTCGCGGTTCTCGTAAATCTCGTCCATCGTGTCGATGGTCGAAGCAAACTCCTCGATTTTCTTGTGGAGCTCGCGTTTCATATCAGTTGCAATCTGGTTGGAGCGTTTCGACAGCACGGCGACGGTCTCGTAGATGTTGCCGGTGCCCTCGCTGAACTGGGCGGTGTTGCGTGTAATTGTAGTGTTTACAGGACGGTTCTTCTTTACTTCCATTGTTGTATTTTGATTTATTGATTTCTTGTGTTTTGGATTTGTTGTCGACTTAGTTCTGTTCGGCCAGTTTCTGGAGCTCGGCCTTGCAGTTGTTATAGATGGTCTGGCATTCAGCCATATACTTCGAGTTCTGGAACGTTACAGCGAATTTGTCAAAGTTGTTGATGACCTGGTGCAGACGCTCTTTCATCTTGTCCTCGCGGCTGTTGATGGCGTAGATGTAGCCCGATTTGACGATGTAGTACATCGCCTCCTCGCGGTATGGCGAATCGGGATAGTTCTTCAGAAAATTGTTGAGCGACACCACAGCGGCGCGGTACGACTCGGTATTGTAGTAGCCGACGGCTATCTCATAGTCCTTAAGCATCAGCTTGCCGCGCAATTCGTCAAGGTAGTTGTTGACCTCGGGGATATGTGTGCTGTGCGGATAGCGCTCGCTGAACTGCTCCAGTTCGGTGATGGCATCCTTTGTGGTGCTCTGGTCAAGGGTGTGCGACGGCGAGTCCATATACTGGCAGTAGGCCGAAAGGAATGCCGCCTCCTCAGCACGACTGCTGTAGGGAAAGCGCTTTGTGAACATCTTGAACTGGTAGCTGCCAAGATAGTAGTACTCCGATTTCAGCAGGCTTTGGCCATAATACCACGCTATGTCCTCCGAGTGCTCGTTGCTGCGGTCATAGAGAGTCAGGTTTTCAAACAACTGGCGGGCCCGGGTATAGCGTCCCTCGTTGTAATAACGCAAAGCTGCATCGTATTTTGCGGAATAATCGGTGCTTTTGAGCATCTTGTCATACCCGTTGCAACTGCATAACGCAATGAACGATAGCGCGATAAGTGTATATTGGCAAAGTCTCTTCATAGGGTGCAAAAATACAAACTTTTTTTGAATTGTATATAGAAAAATTAATAAAGTCAAAAAATAACGCTACTCGTGTTGTTTTATTGTCCGATATCTGCATATTTCGTTCCGAAGTGTATACGGCACAACAAAAACTGTCGCTCAATCTCATTTCAAGTGCCTGTTTCCACCCCTTGTCGTTGACAGAAAACTCTGATAAAAAATATGTCTCTTTTTGGGCCTCGTTTTACAACCGAAATAACCCTTCAAAACACCCCTCCGGACAGGGAGTCTTAAACCCCATTTTGGGGTCATAAACGATTGAGTGTTTCCTTGTTTTTTAACATTTTTTCAATAAATATAACTAACTGATAATCATATATGCTTTTTCTGGCTGCTCCGGAAATGCCCTGTATTTTCGCTGCCTCAAAGACATATAAAACTCTGATTATAGTCCTATTAAAGTTTACTAACGTAAAATTTGATAAAACTTTGATAAGAGTTTGAGTAAACTTTGGTAAGAATTTGGTACCTTGAAATCAGGGTGTTATGACGGGCCGAAAATGAGGCGAAAAAATGATAAATTTAACATTTTAAGAACGAGGTGAAAAAGCGTTTTTTCTGCCTTCAAAAACGGGGTGTTTTTCTGTGAAAACTTTTGTGCAGAAACAGGACGGGATTTTTTGCTCTAAAGAGCCTGAAACGGACCCTGAAACAAGGCATTCTTAAGGAGGAACCGCCGGCGGGAAACGGGTGTTGAAATTGCTGTTTGCAATTTTATTTTCACGGTTTCAAAAAAAGATGTAATTTTGTACTTTATTTAAAAACTAAAATATGGACACGATTATTGTCTTAGACTTTGGTTCTCAATACACTCAGTTGATTGCTCGCAAAGTGCGCGAGCTTAATATTTACTGCGAAATCCATCCTTTCAACAAGATTCCGACGCTGACGGACGATGTGAAAGGCGTTATTTTTTCGGGTAGTCCCTATTCGTGCAATGCTGCCGATGCTCCGGTGCCTGATATGACGGGCATCAAGGGCAAACTGCCGTTGCTGGCCGTGTGCTACGGCGCACAGTATTTGGCAAAGTGGGGCGGTGGCAGCGTGCAGCAGTCGAAAATACGCGAGTATGGCCGTGCAAATCTGCAGTTTATCGACACCACGTCGCCTCTGATGAAAGGTGTGCCGATGGGCTCGCAGGTGTGGATGAGCCACGGCGACACGATTGAAAGCGTGCCGGGCAACTACCGTTGCATCTGCTCGACCGACAACGTCAAGTTCGCTGGCTATCAGATTGAGGGCGAGCAGACTTACGCTATCCAGTTCCATCCCGAGGTGCATCACTCGGTCGACGGTCTGACATTGCTCAAAAACTTTGTGGTTGACATCTGCGGATGCGACCAGAGTTGGACTCCTGAGTCGTTCATCGAAATGACTGTAAAGCAGATACGCGAGCAGGTGGGCAACGACAAGGTTATTCTTGGCTTGTCGGGTGGCGTCGACTCGTCGGTGGCCGCGGTGCTGCTGAACAGGGCTATAGGTCACAATCTGCATTGCATTTTTGTCGACAACGGTTTGTTGCGCAAGAACGAGTTTGAAGGCGTCCTGGAATCGTATCGCGATATGGGTCTGAACGTCAAGGGCGTGGACGCCAAGGAGCGTTTCTATGGTGTTTTGGCCGGCGTGACCGATCCCGAGAAGAAACGCAAGGCGATAGGCAAGACGTTTATCGATGTGTTCGACGATGCCTCGAAAGAGGTAGTCGATGCCAAGTGGCTGGCACAGGGCACGATATATCCCGATGTCATTGAGTCGAGTTCCGTCAAGGGACCGTCGCAGACCATCAAGTCGCACCATAATGTGGGCGGACTGCCGGATTATATGAAGCTCAAGCTGGTTGAGCCGTTGCGCAGCCTGTTCAAGGACGAGGTGCGCCGCGTGGGTCGCCAGTTGGGTATTAAACAGGAACTTATCGGCCGTCATCCTTTCCCGGGTCCGGGTCTGGCCATACGTATATTGAGCGACGTGACGCCCGAGAAGGTGCGCATATTGCAAGAGGTGGACGACATTTTCATCCAGGGACTGCGCGACAACGACCTGTACGACAAAGTATGGCAGGCGGGCGCAATGCTGCTGCCGGTGCAGTCAGTCGGTGTGATGGGCGACGAGAGGACGTATGAGAGCGTTGTGGCACTGAGGGCTGTCGAGTCGGTCGACGGTATGACCGCCGACTGGTCACATCTGCCCTACGAGTTCCTTGCCAAGGTGTCGAACGACATCATTAACAGGGTGAAAGGTGTGAACCGCGTGGTTTACGACATCAGCTCGAAACCGCCGGCAACGATAGAGTGGGAGTAGTGTTTTATTTTGAATCGAACAGCATAATATTTTGATGATGAGACAATACGGTTTGCAAATCGCTGGTAGGAGGCTGAAGATGATGTTCTTCGTCTGCATACTTTTCAATTTGCAATTCTCCTTCTTCAACACGGCGCAGGCCTCAGCGCAGGGGACTAAAACCGTGGCTGTCAAGGTGTCGAACAAGACGCAGACAATCAATAACAAGGAGTATTATATCCACATCGTTGAGCCGGGGCAGACGCTTTTTTCGATTGCCAGGGCGTATGGGTTGAAATACTATGATGCTGTAATCAAGACTGATATACATTTGATGCAGGTTGGCGACACTGTGTGGCTGCCGAAGAACGAATACAGCGTTGCGGCTGTATCGGCCAATGCCACAGCCGCCGTATCGCCTGCAAGTACAACGCATTACATCAAGATTGAGCCGGGCCAGACGCTCTATAGCATTGCGCGCGAGTATGGAGTGACGGTGGAGCAGATTGTAGAGGCCAATCCGGAACTGCGCACCGAACAGCTTAAGGCTGGGCAGATGCTTAAGATTCCTCCCAAAGAGGTTGAGAAACAGCCTTCTGTAGAACAGAAACAACAGCAGGAACAGGCTCGACAGGCCGAACAGAGACGCCAGGAAGAGCAGGCTCGCGCGGAAGAACAGAAACGACCGGACGAACAGCGCCGACAGGAACAGCAAAAGGCTGAGCAACAGCGTCAACAAGAGGCATCGAAACCCGTTAAAGAACCAGAAAAGGTCCAGCCAGCAATAAGCACGGAAGGTGTTTCCGAGACGGCGCCGGTGGCATTGAAACGACCCATTGTCAACCCGTATCCGTTTGACGAGACCGCTGATTTCCCGAAGGTTCAGGCACCGTACTACAATTTCTCCACGGTTTCGACCTTCAACTACCAAGTGCGTGAACGGCAGGACAAGAACCGACTGTTTGTTTCGGTTGTTATGCCGCTTAATCTGAGCAAGATAGACGATATTTCCACGTCAAAGTTCGATATCGAGCAGCGTGGCAAGAAAGAATACAAAGTGTTCGAATTCATTCAGTTCTATGAAGGAATACTGATGGCACTGGATGAACTGCAAAGTCAGGGCGTTGACGTTGTGCTGAATGTTGTCGACCTTACGTCGGACAAGGATGAAGATGTCGTTGCCGCCTTCAATTCGCACAATGTCGCTAATTCGGACTTTATTATTGCCCTGCTGGTCAAAAAGCCATTCCAGAAGCTTGCCGAACTTGCCAAGGAACACCAGGTTTTCGTTATCAATCCGTTCTCGTCGCGTCTCGAGATTGTGAAGGAAAATCCATACGTTGTAAAGTGTATGCCTTCGGTCGAAGGAACGGTGAAGGGTATGCTTGACATCGTGGCCAAGAAGCATCGCAATGGACACCTGTATGTCCTGCATTCAAACACGAAGAGTGGTGCTACCGACGAAAAGGAATACCGCGACGAACTGCAGCGGCAGCTTGAGGCACGTAAGGATATAAGGTATACATTCTTTGACTGGAACGCTAACGCCAAGCTTCTGTCAACGCTTAAGACAACATCGGACAATGTGATTATCAGTGTGTATGACTGTGACCGGAACAAGAACACGGTGTTTGCCACGACGCTGCTTAACAGGCTGTCGTCGATCAATAAGAATGCACCGGTGTTGATGACGGTTACCAACTACTTGACCGAGTTCCCCAATGTCGACTTTGAACAGCTGCAACATTTAAGCTACACGACGGTCACAACTGGGTATCTGGATTATAACAACTTTAAACACAAGAGTTTTATTGATACATACAAGGATAAGTTCCGCACCGAACCCAACACGCTCTATGCAGGTGTGGCTCACGACATAATGCTTTATTTCTCAACGGCATTGTGGCGTCAGGGAGCGGAGTTCTGGCGTAACCCTCAGAAGTTCAGTGCTCCGTCGGGTATGCTCTTTCCGTTTTCGTTGAAACAGCCGTCGCCTACGGGAGGCTATGAGAACCAATATCCAGATATATATCAAATGGTTAATTTCAAACTTACACCGATACAACTGTATTAATACTGCAACCAACAGGTGTTACAAAGCAAGAATATGGAATATCAAACAACAATAAAAACCCCGTTTACGCTGTCAGGCCCGGGACTTCATACAGGCAAATACACACATACCACCATTAAACCGGCGGCGGCAGGACAGGGAATACTTATAAAAAGAACTGATGTAGAGGGGACACCTGAGATTCAGGCTGTGGCAGAGAATGTGGCGGATACCAATCACGGTACCACGGTGGCGCGTGACCACGTGTCGGTATCGACGATAGAGCATATGATGTCGGCCCTGCACGGTATGCACGTCGACAACGCTATTATAGAGGTCGACGGGCCGGAGGTGCCCATACTCGACGGCAGCGCTTTGCTGTGGGTTGAACAGATAAAGAAATCTGGTATTGTGACCCTTGAGGCAGAGCGTAAATACTTGCATCTGTCGGAAACTATTACTTGGTCGGACAACGAGTCGGGGATAGTTATGACTGCTGAGCCTGCCGAGGACTTCAGAGTCGACTGCGAGATTGAATTCAAAAGCGAGCTGATTGGCAACCAGTCGGCAACGCTGACATCATACACACAGTATGAGAACGATTTTGCCCGCTGCCGCACTTTTGTCTTCCTGCACGAAGTGGAGATACTGCTTTCGCTCAATCTTATAAAGGGCGGCGATTTGGACAATGCATTGGTATTTGTCGACAAACCGCTTGGTGATGACGAAAAAGAACGTCTGGCGAAGCTTTTCGGCAAGGACAAGGATAGCATCAATGTCAATAACGGTGTGCTCAACACTATTGTCCCATACTTCCCCAATGAGCCCGCGCGTCACAAGTTGCTTGACTTTATGGGCGACATTTATCTTGTGGGAATGCCTGTGAAGGGGCATTTCACTATCAAATGCCCAGGCCATCGTGCCAATGTCGCACTGGCGCAGCAGATTAGAAAAACGATAATAAACAACTAAACAATTAATATATGATTCTCTACGATTTGCATCCCGAAGCAAAGATCGGGAACAACGTCAAGATTTCAAATTTCACCACCATATATGAGGATGTCGTCATCGGCGACAACACGTGGATTGGTCCGAATGTGACCATCTTTCCAGGAGCCCGTATCGGTAAGAACTGCAAGATCTTTCCAGGTTCCGTTATAGCCGCCATCCCGCAGGATTTGAAGTTCAACGGCGAGTACACCACTGTCGAGATTGGCGACAACAATGTCATCCGCGAATGCTGCACGATAAACCGCGGTACCTCGGCTTCTGGCAAAACGGTTATCGGCGACAACAACCTCATTATGGCCTATGTGCATATTGCCCACGACTGCGTTGTCGGCAGCAACTGCGTATTTGCCAATAATACTACGCTGGCCGGACATATCATTGTCGGCGACTGGGTCGTGCTGGGAGGCAAGACTGCCATTCTGCAATTTGTACACATCGGGTCGCACGTCATAACTATGGGCGGCTCGCTGGTGAACAAGGATGTCCCGCCTTTCGTCAAGGCAGGACGTTATCCAATCTCGTATACGGGTGTAAACTCACTCGGTCTGCAACGCAGAGGCTTCTCACCTGCTGAGATAAACAACATCCAGGATATTTACCGTATTCTGTATCAGAAGGGTCTTATCGTGTCACACGCTGTCGAACTGATTAAAGAGCAGTATGGAAATACAAACGAGGGTAAGATTGTTCTGAGCTTCATTGGCAATGCCAACACTGGCTTGATGAAGGGCTACACTTATATGAGCAAACGGGAACACGACCCCGAGGCATAAAGAAAAGGCCGCTGGCATCTGCCAGCGGCCTTAATATTTATATCCTTCTTTTTAAATCATCTTCACTGAACGCTTGATGAACTGCGTCAGTGCTTCGCCTTTCAGCAAGCCGTTGCTCAGCAGGGCGAGGTCGGTCAGTTGGTGGACCAGTTGTTTCTGCTTCTCAGCATCCTGCTCTTTCAGTACTTGCTCTATCAACGGATGGTTGATGTTCACAACAAGATTGTAGCTGTCGGGCATCTCGCCATAGAATCCCATACCGCCGCCGCTGGTTTGGCTCATCTCTTTATAGCGGCGCATAAACTCGTTCTGTGTGATAACCATCGGCTGGTCATCGCTCTCCATACTCTCAAGCTGTACCGTGAAACGGGCCTTGTCAACCTCATTCTCTATGATAGGTTTCAGTTTGTCCTTCTCTTCCTGCGAAAGCTTTTCGGGGATGTTGTCGTCGTGGGCTATCAGTTTCTCAACGGTGTCGCCATCCACGCGTACAAAGCGTGTCTTCTCAATCTTCTGTTCCAGCAGGTTGATGTAGTGCGAGTTTAGAACTGAATCCATCAGCAATACATCGTAGCCTTTCTCTTTTGCCTTGGCGATATAGGCGTGCTGCTCGTCAACGTCCGTAGCGTAGAGGTAAATGACATTCTTGTCCTTGTCGGTCTGTAAAGCCTTGATTTTATCGCGATAGTCGTCAAGCTTGAAATATTTGCCCTCGGTGTTCTTAAGCAAAGCGAACTTCATAGCGCGCTCGCAGAACTTCTCCTCGGTTAGCATACCGTATTCAACGAAAATCTTTATGTCGTCCCATTTCTCTTCAAGCTGTGTTGGAGCATCGGCGACATCGTTGCCGTCAGCGTCTTTCTTCTCGACCTTCTGCTTGCTCATCTCCTCCAGTTTGTCGGCAACCTTTTTGCTGATGTGTTGGGCAATCTTCTTGACATTGCTGTCGCTCTGCAGGTAGCTGCGGCTAACATTCAATGGGATGTCCGGGCTGTCGAGCACTCCGTGCAGCAGCATCAGATACTCAGGCACAACGCCTTCCACACTGTCGGTCACAAACACTTGGTTGCAATACAGTTGTATCTTGTTGCGGTTGGGGTCTATGGTTTTGCGTACCTTTGGGAAGTAAAGGATACCTGTCAGGTTGAACGGGTAGTCAACGTTGAGGTGTATCTGGAACAGCGGGTCCTCAAAGTTCATCGGGTACAGCTCGTGATAGAACTTCTTGTAGTCCTCGTCGGTCAGGCTCGACGGTGCTTTCTTCCAAGCAGGGTCTGTGTCGTTGATGATGCGCGGCACTTTCTTTTCCACACGCTTTGGCTGTTTCTTCTTGCCACCGTTGCCATCGTCCACTTCTGTGAACTCCGTCTCGCTGTCCACCCATTCGCTCTCTTCGCCGAAGCGGATGGCTATCGGCATAAAGCGGCAGTATTTTTTCAAGAGCTCAAGTATGCGATGCTCCTCAAGGAATTCCTTGCAGTCGTCGGCAATGTGCAGTATGATGTCGGTGCCGCGCTCTTTTTTCTTGCCCTCTTTCATCTCGAATTCAGGACTGCCGTCGCAACTCCAGTGCATTGCCGGAGCGTCTTTCCAACTCTTGGTCTCAATTTCAACCTTGTCGGCCACCATAAATGCCGAGTAGAACCCAAGTCCGAAATGGCCTATCAGGTTCTCCTGCACATCCTTATACTTGTCAAGGAAGTCGTTGGCACCGCTGAAGGCTATCTGGTTGATGTACTTGTCAATCTCCTCTTGCGTCATACCGATACCGCGGTCGCTGATAATCAGTTTTTTCTTGTCAATCTTCACCTCGACGGTAAGGTCGCCCAGCTCACCTTCGAACTCGCCGCGCGACGACAGAGCTTTCAGCTTCTGCGTGGCATCTATAGCATTGGAAATCAACTCGCGCAGAAAAATCTCGTGATCCGAATAAAGGAATTTCTTAATGACCGGAAAGATGTTTTCGGTCTGAACGTTCAAATTGCCTTGCATATATCTTTTCTGTTTTTGGTTTTTATTTTCTTACTGTTCTTATAGCTTGCAAAAAAGATACCAAAATGTATAAAACTGACATTTTGTCAGTCTCTGTCCATATTTTGCAGCTAAACGCTTGTTGTTTGTTGAATGTCAGTAATATAGTTGAGCTGAGCAAAAAGTTTCGTTTTGTCATTTTTTAGCCGAAAAATCCCTTTTATAACACCCTGATTTCCATATACCATATTCCTATCAAAGTTTACTCAAAGTCTTATCAAATTCTAACCAAATTTTACTATGGTAAAATATGATAGAATTTATATGGGAATTTGATAAAAGTATGACATTTTGTCAGTCTGTTTTCGGTCTGGCTAATGGCAATAAAAAAACTTGATTAGCGTTAGTCTGAATAATATGTAAAGAAAATGGGATGATAAAATACATTGCCGACAGAGAGCATTATACCGATGTGCTGGCACAGTGTGCCGGCGTCAAGCACGATTTGTGGATTGGTACAGCCGACTTGAAGGACCTTTACGTCGGAACGCCGGTATCGAGCTTGAAACGGAGGAATGATGTTGAACCGTTTCTTGCTGTCCTCGACCGCCTTTTGCGTCGAGGCGTCGACATACGCTTGCTTCACGCCAAGGAGCCCGGCGAGAACTTCCGCGAGGATTTCGACCGATTCCCGGGCCTTTGGGACGGTCTGCAGCGGCGTCTTTGTCCGCGGGTCCACTTCAAGTTGCTGGTGTTCGACTGCTCTTTGGCCTATATCGGTTCGGCCAACCTTACCGGTGCGGGAATGGGAATGAAGGGCGATGGGAACCGCAATTTCGAGGCGGGCATCCTGACTGACGAGCCTTCGCTGGTCGATGCCGCCGCCGACCACCTCGACAGCGTCTGGCAAGGCCATCGCTGCAAAACCTGCAAACGCAAAGACTTCTGCGGAGACAGGATAAAATGAAAGTTATACATAACAAATTATAATTATGATAGATAATATTATTGAATACAATAAAAAGTTTGTTGCTGAAAGGGGATATGAGAAGTATGTCACGGACAAGTACCCTGACAAGAAACTCGCTGTGCTGTCGTGTATGGACACACGCCTCACGGAGTTGCTGCCTGCCGCCCTTGGCCTGCGCAACGGCGACGCAAAGATTATCAAGAACGCTGGAGGTCTGGTTATCACTCCTTTTGACTCGGCAATTCGCAGCCTTATAGTGGCTATTTATGAACTTGGAGTTGATAGTATTATGGTTGTGGCACACTCTCATTGTGGGGCTTGCCATATGAGTTACGACCATTTCCACGACGAGATGCTGGCCAGAGGTGTTACCGACCAGACTCTTGACACCATCCGCAAATGCGGCATTGACTTAAACCACTGGCTGGAAGGTTTCAAGGACACAGAGGAAAGCGTCCGCAAGACCGTCGAGATTATCCGAACACATCCCCTTGTGCCCAAAGATGTAACGGTTCGAGGCTTCATCATCGACTCCGAAACAGGCGCATTAGACGAGGTGAAATGAATATGTCTTAAGAAAATGTTTTCAGGAGTGTCACGATGTGGCACTACTGTTTTGTATTTTTGCAGTCGAAAAAAACACGTAGATATGCAAAAAGAGTATCGGTATCTGGAAAAATTCGTATTTTTGCAGCGTAAATGTAATCAAATCTGCAACATTATATTTGAATTAATATACAATAATAAACATCAATGATATGAATGAGTTAATTAAAACTAGGGATGACGTAATTGATAACATTAAAACTCTATATTACTACCTAAAGAACAAGGATAATACGGAATTATTTAATTTTGCATCGCAGATTATTAAAAATGGCAGAGTATATGTGGTAGAAATTATTGATTCTCATATCTGTTTTGCCCCTAGTCGTTTTGTGGGATACAAAGACAATACATTGGAAAAGCATAAGGCAAATAATGAGAAGAATGGAAATGATACCAATGCTGTTTTGTATTCTTTATACACTCGAATCACTGATGACAGGTTGAATTCTTTATTTCAAAAAGAGTTAGCTATGTATGGTTTGAGTAGTCATAATAAAGATTTCTGGATTCCAAAAGGGACTTCGGTGGATATTCTATTAAATAATGCTGGAATTACAATTAAACGATATTGGCTGGCGCGAGTGACAAGTGACGATTATTGGCAACAAGCACTTGATAACCATATTTGGTTGACGCAGCAACGTTACGGGATACAGAATTCCACAGCTGTAACACAAATTCTCGATTGTGTAAGAAATATAAAAACCGATGATGTTATTCTGTTAGCCTATGGCAATGAAATATATGCATACGGTAATGTAATGGATTGTCCATTTGCGTCTAATCAAGTGTCTTCTTTGGCAGATGTGATAAAAAATAACAAACATCAATACAATGATGGTATAGTTAGGTTCGCAGATAGTGATGTTTTCTATGAGGATTTGAAAGACGGATGTGAAAATTGGGGACAGCGAATCGTTGTGGATCAATGGCATTATTATCTTGATAATACAAGTGTAACAACTCAAGGGATAACTTTGGAAATCAATCAGGGGAATCAAAGAATGTCAATATGTGGGGTGTCAGAGAAGTTTGCAACAGAAAAGATTAACGAATTAAAGAAACAATTTGAGATGAAGGATTTGTTTATTAGTAGGATTTCTAAATTATTGAGTGAAAATCATAATATAATATTGCAAGGTGCACCGGGCACTGGTAAAACATACTTGGCCAAGCAAATTGCAATACAAATGATACTCGAGAAAGAGTATGATGAGAAAACGGCTTCGGATGACGAAAAGAAAAAATTGGATAAACAGTGTGGCTTTGTCCAATTCCACCCAAGCTATGATTATACAGATTTCGTAGAAGGGCTGAGACCCATCAATGATAAAAATGGGAATGTCGGTTTCGAAAGACGTGATGGAATATTTATGACATTCTGTCGTAAGGCATTAGAAGCATATAAAAATACTAAGGATAAAAAGAATTCTCCCAAATATGTCTTTATCATTGATGAAATTAACCGCGGCGAGATTTCTAAGATATTTGGAGAACTATTCTTCTCGATAGACCCAGGTTATCGAGGCACAGATGGAGCGGTTTATACTCAATATGGCAACCTGTGGAAAGAAGTTGATTGTTTTGATGGTGGAAAGAAGTTCTATATTCCTGAAAATGTATATATCATCGGTACAATGAATGATATCGACCGAAGCGTTGAAAGTATGGACTTCGCATTTCGACGCAGATTTGCTTTCAGAGAGGTCACGGCTAAGGAAAGCCAGCAGATGCTATATACCGAAACCGCAATGACCGAAAAGGTCGACGAAATAATAGGTCGAATGAATGCCTTGAATGATGCGATTTGTCCAGACAAACATGACGGAAGTAATTCAGACAAAAAGGGTATTGAAGGACTATCCTCGGCATATCATATAGGGGCTAGCTATTTCATAAAACTGGTCAATTATAAAAATGAAGATGGCTCTTTTGATTATAATCAACTCTGGAATAATCATCTAAAAGGCTTACTATTTGAATACCTACGTGGGATGCCAGATTCCGAAGGGAAACTAAAAACATTGGAAAACGCTTTCTTTGGCAAGCAATCATGAGCCGTTTACGTATCACTGATAACCATGAGGCAGTAGAGATTACCCGGGAGGGTGATGTGAGGTATTGGCACGATGAGATAGATGATAGTACACGAGAGGAACTGTGTAGAATCGCTAATGTTCAAATAAAGAACCTAAAAAGTGATGAACGCCCAAATTTGTTAGTTTTTCCAAGAGACTTGGGATACTATGGGGATGATGTGGGCGAAGGTCAGATTATCAGCTTTCATGACGGCTGTATTGCTACTGGCAATATTATGGGATATGTTGGGATTAACAATACCCAAGTGGATATAGTTTCCCGCTTTGCAAAAACAGATAGCGAAGACTATTTCCTACACTATATGTTACAACGGGTGTTTGCCATCAATTTGTTTGATATTAAACATACAACTAACCATCAGCAGGTATTCGACTTCCTGCTTTATCTGTTTCCATACTTCCTCAAGAATGCGCTTCGACAAGGCATATATAAGAAATACAGGCGTTTCGAATACAATGACACCAACGTACGAGGACCTATTGATGTAAACCGACATATACGGGAAAATATTCCGTTCTGTGGAACGGTGGCGTATTCGACGCGGGAACAAACTTATGACAATGAAGTGACAGAGTTGATTCGGCACACGATAGAATACATTAAGACCCACCCAATGGGGAATAATGTGCTAGCCTGTGACCAAGAGACGAAAAATGCCGTAATGGCTATGATGCAAGCCACCCCGTCATACAATACAAGAGACCGCAACAGAATACTCAACCTCAATTTGCGGCCTGTTACCCATCCATACTATTCTGAATATACTGCATTGCAGAAAATTTGTGTACAGATACTTAGGAATGAATCAATAAAATATGGACAGGACAAAGACAAGATATACGGAGTCTTATTTGACGGTGCCTGGCTTTGGGAGGAATATCTGAATACTATTTTTTCTAGGGCCAAATTGGATATTACGCATGCAAAGAATAAGACTGGGGAGGATGGAATCGCTATTTATTTTAATGGGCGTAAGAATTACTACCCGGATTTCTATAAAAATACTATGAATGCAGAAACATCGTTCGTTTTGGATGCAAAATATAAGTGTTTAAGCAATGATGTAAAAGATGATGGCCAAGACGATGAGAAAACAAATACTATTGCAATCGGTCGAGAGGATTTGTTCCAGATGATAACCTATATGTATGTTATGCCCGCTAGGCATTGTGCGTTACTGTACCCTGTAGAAAGAAACCGCAACAATGGTGATCTAGTGAAGACGAAGGATGGCGAAAAGGTGCTAAATGGCTATGGAGGTGAGATAAAAGGTATAGGAATCCCTATTGTCTCAAAAGAAAATTATTCTGATTTCTGTAATTGGCAGGTTGAAACAGAGAATAAATTAACAGACGAACTCAAAAACTGGATAGAAAGTCCAGTGAGATAACAATTTATGGTAAACACATAGAGGAGTGTCACGATGTGGCACTCCTGTTTTGTATTTTTGCAGTCGGAAAATAAACAAAAAAGATTGCTATATGAAATTATTCTACAAACCTTATGACTGCGATGTGGAAGAATACGAGGCTTGTTTGGCATCATCACGTGAGATATGGGATGACTGCTCACACGAATGGTCATACAGTTCGTTAGACGAGAAAATTGTTATTCTCGCAGGATTTGTCCTAAAGGGCGGTGACTTGAAACGTGCCATAGAACGCTACGCCGAAGTGCGCAGCGAGATGTATCGTTGCCGAATACATTGGGTTGTTTTCAGGTATATATGGCGTATGATGATTGGCGATGAGTCACATTATAGTCAGAGGGCAACCGCCGACAGAATCAAACGGCTGGAGATGGACGAGCTGCTGCGCCTGTTGGCGGAAGAGCTGAGGATGTGTGTAAAGAGAACTACCGAGTTCGTATATGAGAACAGATACAAGCCCAACAGCACACCGGGTTTCAAGACATACGAGAGTTGGATTGTGTCGGACGAGTACAAGTACAACGACACCATCCTCGACGTCATCGAACGCGAACACTGGCGGGCGTTCCCTGACGAGGACTTTTCATACTATTTGAACAAGTGCAAGCGATGGGAGCGGAAGTCGTGTTTCTTTTAGTTGAATGTCTATGGGTTGCTTGTATAAAATAGAATGTCCTCAATGTCATAAACCGTTTGAGTGGAATGAGGGACCTGGCGCAGTCGCTGATGTGCTGCATTGCGACAAATGTGGCCGAGAGCTCTGGACAACGGAAAGACTACTGGAATTTGAGAATATCAAATGTCAATGCGGTGGAAGTTTTGACAAAGATGTGCCAATTATTTGTCCATTCTGTGGCAGAGAGGTTGAAAAACCAAGAGAATTCATAAAAGAGGCAATAATGTGGGATTGATTGCCTCTTGTAAAATGATGGGCACACCACTGTGCAATAGATATATCATCTGATAGACCAAGATTGTATTCGGCAAAAAATTATAATATTTTGATGATTATATTCACAGAATTTAGTATATTTGCATTGTAAAACAAATACAGAAACAATGCATATTAGTCGGATAATGAGCGATGTAGTCGCTAAAAAGATGCATCTTGGGAAAGCTATTGTGCTGATTGGTGCCCGTCAGGTAGGCAAAACCACCCTGCTGAAAGAATGTCTGAAAGGGCAGGAAAATGTGCTTTGGATGAACGGCGACAATCTGGAGACCCGTACGCTGATGGCGAACATTACGGTGGAGCGCTATCGGAGTATGATCGGGAAAAACGATATTGTCGTTATCGACGAGGCCCAGCGCATCGAAGACATCGGGCTCAAGAGCAAATTGCTGACGGATAATTTTCCGGATGTACAGCTCATCATAACGGGCAGCTCGTCGCTTGACCTGGCCAACAAGGTCAACGAGCCTTTGACGGGACGTAAGTGGGAATACCGTTTGTTCCCATTGTCGTATGGCGAGTTAGCAGCACACTACGGAGCTATGCAGGAGTGGCAGAAACTCCCCCTGCGGCTGGTGTTTGGCAGCTATCCCGACGTAGTATGCAATCCAGGCAACGAACGCGATGTGTTGAACAATCTCACCGAAAGCTATCTATACAAAGATGTCCTTGTTTGGGAACGTATCAAGCGGCCCGACAAAGTGGTCAGGCTGTTGCAGGCTTTGGCGTTCCAGGTGGGCAGCGAGGTGTCGGCCAACGAGCTGAGCCGAATGGTGGAACTCGACCGTGCCACCGTGGAAAAGTATATCACCCTGTTGGAACAGGCTCAGGTCATATTCCGCCTGGGTGCCTTCAGCCGTAATTTGCGAACAGAAATAAAGTCGGGGCGCAAAATCTATTTCTATGACAACGGCATCCGCAATGCGCTTATCGGCAACCTGTCGCCGATAGACATACGTGCCGACATAGGTATCTTGTGGGAGAATTATATGGTAAGTGAACTGCTGAAGAAAAACAGCTACGACCTCACCTATGCAAAGCCCTATTTCTGGCGTACCACGCAACAACAGGAAGTTGACTATATAGAAGAGTGTGACGGGCGGATGAAAGCATACGAATTCAAGTGGAGCCCCACGAAAAAGGCTAAAATCAGCAAGACTTTTCTCGGAGCATATCCCGACGTGGAAATCAAGACAATCACGCGAGAGAATTATATGGACATTTTATAACCAATTGCCGTAATATTATGGGAAACATAAACAAAGACCTGTTCGATGTGGTGACCGACTACACCTACGCTCTTGACACCCTTGACAGCTACGACTACCAGCGGCTCACCATCAACGACACTACCTGCGAGGCCCCATTCTATGCCACTTACGACAACGCTATGCTGGCTATCCGTTCGCTGAAGGAACGCTTCGGCGAGAGCACACTCTTCGGCAACGAGAAGGATGAATCGTTCAAGAGCTCCATCGGGCAGATATACCAGACCTTCGACGGCGTGGAGCTCTACCCCAGCACCGAGGAGAAGGCCGCTATGTTGCTCTATCTCGTCACCAAGAACCACTCCTTCAGCGATGGTAACAAACGCATCGCCGCCACGCTGTTCCTTTGGTTTTTGAACAATAACCGCATCCTCTACCGCGAGGACGGCAGCAAGCGTATCGCAGACAACACCCTTGTGGCTCTTACGCTGATGATTGCCGAGAGTCGCCCCGAAGAGAAGGACGTGATGGTTAAAGTTGTTGTCAACCTTATAAACAAAAAGAATTTATGACTCCATTAAAGAAATATATCTGGCTTGTAGATACCGTGATGCGGGCGGGCGACAAAGGCCTGACGCTTGAGCAGATCGGCGACCTGTGGGACCGTGATGATGATATGCACGACAACGGCGCTTTTGCCAGAAGGACTTTCCATCGGCATCGCAACGAAATTGAGGACCTGTTCGGTATAAAGATTGAATGCTATGGTGACGGCATTGACTATCGCTATCGTATCGCCGATGACGGAAAAAGTGTCTTTTTTCGCCGCTGGATGATGGATGCCATCGCTGTCAACCGTATCGTGATGGATAGTAGAGATGTGGCTCAATACGTTGATTTGGAATCGTATCACGATGAGGCTCTTCCCATATTGATGCAGGCTTTAAAAGAGCAACGTATGGTTAGTTTCACCTACAGCCCTTACTGGAAAGATGAGCCCTCTCTGTATTATAACTTCAAACCTTATAACCTGAAGATGTTTGAACGTCGCTGGTACCTCATTGGTTATTATGGCTCCGCAAAGGAACATCGTATCTACGCTCTCGACCGCATTACTAATTGTGAACTGCAGAAGGACACTTTCCGACGCAACCCAAAGTTTAACTTGGAAAAGATGTTTTCGGGCTCTTGTGGCATTATTGTTGAGGACATTCCAGTGCAGAGCGTGTGGCTTAAAGTGGATGCTTATCAAGCCAATTATCTGCGTTCATTGCCGTTGCATAGCTCGCAGATTGAGTTGGAACGGAATGATGTATACAGCAAATTTGCCTTACGAGTGCGGCCTACGTATGACTTCAAGCAGAAAATCTTGTCACTGGGTGCCACGGTGGAAGTATTGAAGCCTGAAACTTTGCGTGCTGACATTAAAGGTGAACTGAATGAAATGTTGAACAAATATTGTGACGATAATGACTGATTTTGCG
Organism: uncultured Bacteroidota bacterium; assembly: GCA_902788805.1. GTDB lineage: Bacteria > Bacteroidota > Bacteroidia > Bacteroidales > P3 > Colimorpha. The sequence continues at coordinate 156,981 of CADALO010000001.1, forward strand.
GCTATAGATTTTGAGACGGCCAACGGGCAGCGCAGCAGTGTGTGCAGCGTTGGGGTGGTCGTTGTGCGGCAGGGTAGGGTGGTGGACTCGTTCTACAGCCTTATAAAGCCTGAGCCTAACTACTATGCCTGGTTCTGCCAGCAGATACACGGTTTGGGTCACGAGGACACAGACGATGCGGATGTGTTCCCCGAGGTTTGGCAACGCATCGCACCCAAAATCGAAGGACTTCCGTTGGTTGCGCACAATTCGCCGTTCGATGAAGGCTGTCTGCGGGCCGTGATGCAGGTCTATCGAATGGACTGGCCTGATTACAGGTTCTATTGCACCTGCCGCGCTGCACGGCGGGTATTCGGGCATCGATTGCCTAATCATCAGCTTCACACGGTGGCAGAAGCTTGTGGCTATTGTCTTGAAAACCACCATCACGCCTTGGCTGATGCCGAAGCGTGCGCAGCAATTGCACTGAAAATATTGTAAAAGCGGAAAGTGGAAAACGGAAAGCGGAAAATGTATTGTCCCTTAACTCCCTTTAACTTCCTTTAACTATCAATCCCTGCCAGGATGACGACAATCTCGCCTTTGACCTCTTTGGCGGCAAAGTGGTCGTGCACCTCACGCAGGGTACCGCGGGCGGTCTCGGCGTGGAGTTTGCTGATTTCGCGACTGACGCTGACTTGGCGCTCCTCGCCAACGACTTCTATAAGTTGTTCCAGCAGTTTTACGAGGCGGAACGGGCTCTCGTAGATAATCATTGTGCGGCTCTCCTCGGCCAGACGCTGTATGGCAGTCTGACGGCCTTTCTTGTGTGGAAGGAAGCCTTCGAAAATGAAGCGGTCGCAAGGCAAGCCACTGTCTATCAGTGCGGGCACAAAAGCTGTGGCTCCAGGCAGGCATTCAACTTCTACGCCTTTTTTCACAGCCTCGCGCACCAGTAGAAATCCGGGGTCGCTGATGCCAGGGGTACCGGCATCGGTGACTATGGCAATCGTCATTCCGCTCTGAAGCTTGTCTACAAGGCTGTCCACCACTTTGTGCTCGTTGAAGATATGGTAGGCCTGCATCGGTGTCTCAATGCAGTAGTGCTGCATCAGTACTCGACTGGTGCGTGTGTCCTCGGCCAATATCAAGTCTACCGACTTTAAAACCTCGACGGCACGAAAAGTTATGTCGCCGAGGTTTCCTACAGGTGTCGGTACCAAATATAGTTTTGAATTTTGAATTTTGAATTCTGAATTAGGGCAATCCATTTTTTCAACTTTCGAAATTCAACTTTCAATATCGGTTTTATTCTTCCTCAAAGTCGTCGGGTATCTCCATATCGTGGAAGACGTTGGTGACATCGTCGTCCTCTTCCAGAATGTTGATAACCTTCAACACTTTGCGTATTGATTCTTCGTCAATCGAGCGGGTGGTGTTGGGGATGCGCTGCAGTTCGGCGCTCTCGCACTCAATGCCCATAGTCTCAAGCATCTTGACCATATTGCCGAAGTCCTCGTATGCGGTGTAGAGGGTCAGGTACTCGTCGTCGACCTCCATCTCTTCCAGACCGCCGTCAATGAGTTCCATCTCAAGCTCTTCGACATTCATCTCGGGCTTGCGCGGAATTGAGAAGACACCCTTGCGGGTGAAGAGGAAGCTGAGGCTTCCGTTGGTCTCCAGCGTGCCGCCGAACTTGTTCATAATCGATTTGACGTTGGCAACGGTACGGTTGTTGTTGTCCGACAGGGCCTCGATGAAGAGGGCAATACCGTGGTTGACGTGGCACTCAAAGGTGAGTTCCTGCATAGCGGCGGCGTCCTTGTCGTTGGCCTTGTTGATGGCACGTTGCAGAGTGTCCTTGGGCATATTGCATCCACGGGCGTTCTGCACCAGAAGGCGCAAACGGGGGTTGCTGTCTGGGTCGGGACCACCCTCACGTACTGCAATAGCTACCTGTTTCAAGATGTTGGAATACTGTTTGGAGCGCTTGGCATCTGCTGCACCTTTGGCTCTCTTAATCTTTGACCATTTATTGTGTCCTGACATAATAAAAAAGTTATTTAATTATTGATTATTTGATTTTGAATTTGATATACGTAATAGGTTTGCCTTCCTTGAGAAACATTGACTCATAGAATGTCTGTACTGCCGTGGCCATTCCGCCATAGCCCGAGGCATAAAGGTCGGCGGTGGAGAATTCCACTTCGTAGCCTGCAGGGGCTATCACTTCATCCATCGTGTAGTCGTACAGCTCACGCGAGTCGGTCTTCAGGTGGATAGGACCACCAGGTCTCAGCATCTCGCGGTAGTGGCCGAGAAAACGCTCGCTGGTCAGTCGCTTCATAGGTTTCTTGGGCTGCGGGTCGGGGAAGGTAATCCATATCTCCGACACCTCGTCTTTGGCGAAGAAGCTGGCAATCATCTCGATGCGTGTGCGGATAAAAGCCACGTTCTTCATCTGCTCTTCGTTGCTCGTCTTGGCTCCGCGCCATAGACGGGCACCCTTGATGTCTACACCAATGTAGTTCCTTGCTGCGTTCTCGCGTGCCAGGGCAATGGTGTATTCGCCTTTGCCGCATCCCAGTTCCAGCACTATAGGGTTGTCGTTACCGAAAAACTCATTCCATCGGCCTCTCCATTCAAAGCCGTGCTCCTCCAGATACTCAAACGACACCTGGAAGAGGTTGGGAAATGTCAGATTTTCAGCAAATCGTGCTAACTTGTGCTTCCCCATAGACTACCATTTCTTGATGGTGACATCGCCCTTGTACCATTCCTTGATGTGGTCGTACTTGGCCTCAATCTCGGTACGGCTGGCGGCGCTGCCCATACTGACATAATACATACCGTAGCGGTTGATGATATAGGCGTCGCAGCCTTTCGACTTCAACTGTATGCATTGACGGTCGGCATTGCTTTTGTTTACATAGGCACCGGCAATGACGTCAAAGCCCTGCTTCGAGGCTGTCAGCACCTTCGATGCGACAGGAGCTGGCTTGTCGGCTTTCTTTTTGGCCACCTTTGCAGGCTCCTCTTTGGGCTGCAGTGACGGGTCGGGTGTAAGCTCGTCGGCAGGCACCACTTCGCTCAGTATGCGCTCAAAGGTATTGTATGACAGCAGTTCTGAGCGGATGATGACCGCTTTGCGCTTCATCTGCTTGTCCTTAAGCATAGGCATCATATACTCACGAACATAGTCTTTATAATTGAGAAGCGACTGGAAGTGGAACTCCTCGTCGGCCAGTTCCTCGCGCAGACGCTGCTCAGTGTACTTGCCAGCCTGATCAATAAAGATCTCTTCGTTGTCGCTCTGCTTCAAATCCTTGAGGTAACTCTTGAAATAGGGAGTCATCTCGGCAATGATCTCGTCGCGTTGCGAGATTATCTCGCTGTCGCTGAACTGCAGCCCCTGCATACTCATCGTGTAGTTGGTCAGATTGTCGCGTGCCGCCTCCTTGTCGTAGTTGGCGGGAGCAGCGAATTCTACTGTTTCTGCAGCATCGGCCTTGTTGCTCGACGGTCTCTCAATGTTGAACTGTTGCAATGCCCAGTCGCGTCCCTTGCTGTTGAAGAGATAGCGGTCTATCACTGCGGCGCAGGCCAGAAGCACAAGCAGAATGACAAGGATCCAAAGCAGCGCCTTCCAGAAGCCGCCCTTTTTCTTCTTTTCCTTGTCTTTCTCTTTGTTCTTAATCTCTTTCTCCATCGAGCCGTCCGACTCGTCTATTGCGTCGAGCTGATGCAAAGTGTTGATGGTGTCATCGTCTCCGAAGGCTTTTACTGGCTCAGGTGCAGGGGTCTGCTTGGGCTCAGGAATGGGTTCTGGCTCAGGCTCGGGGACAGGAGTCGGTTCTGGCTCCGGAACGGGCTCAGGCTCCGGCTCAGGAATAGGCTCCGGCTCCGGAACGGGAGCTGGCTCGGATTCCACAACGGGCTCCGGCTCTACAACTGGTTCGGGCTCTGGTTCAGGCTCGGGAACAGGAATGGGCTCGGGCTCTGGAACAGGAATGGGCTCGGGTTCGGGCTTGATGGTGGAGCCTGTCAGCATAGATGTGCTGACCACTTCGCCCTCTTTCAGCGGCTGCTCAAAGGCAGCAAAAGGGTCGGAAGTGTCGGCGTTGTTATAGCTGTGGATGCCGCTCACGGGATTCAGCTTCTGGGCTGTGCTTTTAAGGTTCAGACCCTCGGCAGGCTCAAAGCCGTATTTGCCTTCGGCCAGCGTCACGCAGCCCAGGTCGCTCAGTTGGCAGCGTCCTTCGGCATCGAGTTTGACGCTCAATGCGTCGATGTAATTCTTCCATATCTTTTCGGCGGTGCCTCTGCCGACGCATTCTTTGTCGGCCAGAAACTGCACAAAATCACCGCTCTTAGTCCCGCTCGGCATCATCTCGATTATTCGCCGAGAGGGGTAGAATGTACCTGACGCCCTGTCGAGGTGGGCCTCAATCTCTTTTGTCGCCAATACACCGGCTTGCGGTATTGCCACCGCCTTGCCGCTCTTCAGGTATTCTACCAGATAATCGGTTATATTCATTCTGTCAATTATTTATTACAGTTTTTGAAGGTCTTCGGGGATGTCTATTGCCACGCTCTCCTTGGTGGTCTCTAATACGCGGATGCGGTAGCCGTTCTCCATCCAGCGCAGTTGCTCGAGCGATTCGCATTTCTCGAGCGGTGTCTGTGGCAGCTGCACCACATCCTGCAGCACCTCGCGGCGGAATGCATAGATGCCTATGTGCTTGTAATAGCTCACGCGGCGCATACGCAGCCACATCTCTTTTGCAATGCCACGCATATAGGGCAGCGGCTGGCGGCTGAAGTAGAGGGCGTCGCCGTTCTTGTCGCACACCACCTTCACCGTGTTGGTCGAGTTGAGTTCGGCCAGGGTGCTGATGCGTTTCTTCAGTGTCGCAATCTGCACGTTGGGGTCTTCGAAGGCCTTGGCAACCAGTTTCAAGTGCTCGGCAGCCACCTTGGGCTCGTCGCCCTGGATGTTGATGATGACATCATATTTGCTCACATCCTCCTGCAGCTTGGTGATAGCCTCGCCGCAGCGGTCGGTACCGCTCTTGTGGTGCTTGCCGGTCATAATGGCTTCGCCGCCGAAGCCGGCTACGGTCTCCATAATGCGTTTGTCCTCGGTGGCCACCACCACGTGGTCTACCAGTCCGGTGTTGTTTACGCCGTTCCAGACGTGTTCAATCATAGTTTTGCCATTGATTACCACCAGTGGCTTGCCAGGGAAGCGGGTCGAGTTGTAGCGTGCGGGAATTATGCCTAATATTTTCATAACGTTATGGTTTAAAGTTTAAAACAATCCATTGAATTCTGCATCTATTTTGTTTATTACAGTGCCAAGGTCTTCGCGGCTGTCGGCAAAGTTCAGCTCGTCGATGTCAATCATCATAGCCTTGCCCTTGTCGTAGCCTTCAAACCAGCGCTCGTAGCGCTCGTTGAGGTTGGTCAGGTAGTCGAGCCTTATCGAGCTCTCGTAGCTGCGTCCGCGCCGCTGTATCTGCTTGATGAGCGACGGCACCTCGCCGTGCAGGTATATCAGCAGGTCGGGCGGCTGCACAAACGACTCCAGCAACTCGAACACAGCAATGTAGTTCTCATAGTCGCGTGTGTTCATCAGTCCCATAGCCTGCAGGTTGGGGGCGAAGATATAGGCGTCCTCATACAGAGTGCGGTCCTGCACAAAGTCGAGCCCCGTCTGCTTCATCTCCAGCAGCTGTTTGTACCTTGTATGGAGGTAGTAGATCTGCAGATTGAAGCTCCAGCGCCGCATATCCTCGTAGAAGCTGTTGATATACGGGTTGTCGTCCATCTTCTCCTGCAGCACCTCGTAGCCGTAGTGTTTGGCCAGCTTCTCGGTCAGCGTGGTCTTGCCCGATCCTATGTTGCCTGCTATTGCTATATGCATATATTTATGTCGTTTGTCTTTATTGAATACATCCATACGCCGTTTTTCTGCCACTCTTTTCTGCTCTGTAACGCACTTTCGTGCTGATACAGAAAAGAATAGCAGCAAAACGCTGTCGTTATTTAAAAAGCAAATATACGCTTTTTTCCTAAATTGCAAAACCTTTTTGACAAAAAAAGCAAATCATCGCAGCGCCGTCCACTTGACGAAGTCTTGCCGGTCAGACGGAAAAACGACGTATGGCATTGGTTTGACTGTGCGACACTCCTCCAGAGTGCCATTGCTACAGCATAGGCACCGCAGGTCGGAACGACCTGCGGTTATTGAGCGGTGACGCTTTCAGCGTCGTATATCCGTTCCTTCCGGGCAATCCGTGTTCAAAAAATAATTCGTTCAATTCGTGTGTTTCGTGTTCAAAAAGCAACCTGTGTGATTCGCGTTCAAGAAACCGCCTCATCCTCATCCTTTCAAGGGACCAACTCCGGTCGTTGTACAATATATGTACAATACTTGTACAATATTTGTACGTTTACAATTGTACATATATTGTACAACTATTGTACAACTATTGTACAACGACCAGTGTTGGTATGGGTCGGGTCGGGGAGTGGTGCAAGTTTTTTTTCGGGTTGCTACACGATTTTCGGTTTTTGTGCGTTATACATTTTTCAAGAATGTTTTTTGGGATATTTTTGTGAGTGTTTTTGAAACTTTTTGGCGACCTAAAGCTACTATATAGAGAAAGGAAACAGAATAAATTGAAGCAATGAAACGTATCTATTTGGCAATCATCTTAGTCCTTGTCTGCGGCCTCACTGTTCAGGAGGCTTGGGCAGGACGCGGCAAGAAGGAGCCCAACAAGGGCTACCGCTTTACGCTGTTTATCTATGGCAACACCGACACGGTGATGTATCTGGGCAACTATTATGCCGGCGGCACATACGCTTTCGACACGGCACGCATTTCGAACAAGGGAATGTTCGTGTTCGAGGACAAGGAGGCGGTGCTGAAGCCGGGCCTCTACTTCTTTGTCAATCCGGCGGGAACCTACGTCGAGTTTGCCGTCTACAACAACGAGAAGCTTGACTTCCACTTCGATACCGAAGAACCTGGCTGGCAGAACAATATGGTGGTGAAAGGCTCGAAGGAGAACAAGTTGTTGTTCGACTTCCACAAGGCCAACCGCGCCGTCTTCCGCACCATCGACTCGGCCAAGACCGCAATGACCGACAGCGCGGCCTTCGCCGCTTTCAGGCAGCACCAGATGCTACGTCTGGACAGCATCAAATACGCCTATATCGACAACAATCCCAAAAGTCTGTTGGCCCTGCTGATGAACGCCACCCGCGACCCCGATATACCCGACACGGACAAGGATGGCAACAAGCTGAGCGACAGGGAGAAATGGGAGTACTTGATGGAGCACTATTTCGACAACTCGCGCCTTGAGGACGACGCGCTGGTGCGTACGCCGCAGACGGTGTTCAAGCAACGTCTGGACCGCTATCTGAATGTCTATCTGAAGAGTGCGCCGCCCGACATCATCATCAGGTACATCGACCCGCTGATAGACAGGGCTAAGCCGTCGAAGGAGAACTTCCGCTATCTGGTCCATACCCTCAGCGAGAAGTATCTGCAAAGCAACGTGATGAGCTATGACGAGATATATGTGCACCTGGTGAAGCGCTACATCGAGCCGGGGCTGTGCGAATGGATGTCGCCCAGCACGGTGGATATGAACGTGAAGCGTGCCGACACGTGGGAGAAGCTGCTCATCGGCAGGCCGGCGCCGCCGCTGATTATGAAGGACGACAAAGGGCAGGTGCAGTCGCTCTACAACCTGAAGAGCAAGTACACACTGCTTATATTCTGGTCGCCCACCTGCGGCCACTGCAAGACCATTATCCCCGACCTCTTCAAGCGCTATGCGCGCTACAAGGATAAGTACGACATAGCGGCCTATGCCGTACTCAGCGAGCCCGACGACGCCACGCGCCCCAAATGGCACGAGTTCATCAAGGCCAATCATCTGGATTGGATCAACATTGACGGCGGCGAGGCCAACCTTGACTGGCACGAGGTGTACGACATCGTGACCACGCCCCAGATCTATCTGCTCGACAAGGACAAGAAGATCCTTGCCAAGAAACTCGACGCCGAGACCTTCGAGGAGGTCCTCAAGGCCCTGGAGCACATAAAGTGAAACAAACAAACTAAACACAACAATAAATGAAAAAGAGTTTACTCATCATCGGCTGTGCCACGCTGCTGCTGGCGACGGCCTGCAAAAACAAGAATGATATGGACAACCCCTTCTTCGGGGAATGGAACACGCCTTATGGCATCCCCGACTTTGAGAAAATCAAGCCCGAGCACTATATGCCCGCCTTCGAGGAGGGTATGAAGCGCCAGAAGGCCGAAATCGATGCCATTGTAAACAACAGCGAGGCCCCGACCTTCGCCAATACGATAGAGGCCCTGGAGCAGAGCGGCGCCCTGCTGAACGAAGTCAGCGCCGTGTTCTTCAACCTGACAGAGTGCATCAACAGCAAAAAGATGGAGAAGATTGCCGAAGAGGTGACACCCCTTGTGTCGGCCCACGGCGACGACATTATGCTCAACGCCAAGCTCTTTGAGCGCGTCAAGGCCGTCTACGACCAGCGCGAGGCTATGGGGCTTGAAGGCGAACAGCTGCGTCTGACCGAGGAGACCTACAAGAGCTTTGTGCGCAACGGTGCCAACATCCCCGCCGACAAGCAGGAGCGTTTCCGCGAAATCAACAACCTGCTGTCGTCGCTGACGCTGCGCTTCGGCAACAACGTGCTGAAGGCTACCAACAGCGCACAGCTTGCCTTGACAGAAGAGCAAGTGAAGGGCCTTGGCCTCACCGACGGCCAGCTGGCAGCGGCAAAAGAGGCTGCCGAGGCCGACAGCAACTGCAAGGAGCCTTACCTTTTCACGCTGCATATGCCCAGCTGGGAGCCGTTTATGCAGAACTGCAACGACCGTGCTCTGCGTCAAAAGATGTGGGAGGACTATGCCAACCGCTGCGTGAAGGGCACGGCGTTCGACAACAGCGCCATCATCGACAGCATAGTCAACCTGCGACTGGAGCGCGCCCAGATTCTGGGCTTCGAGAGCCACGCCGCCTATACGCTCGACGACTGTCTGGCCAAGACGCCCGAGGCTGTCTACAAGTGCCTTATGGACCTCTGGACACCGGCTCTGAAAAAGGCCAAACAGGAACGCGACGAGTATCAGAAGATGCTTGCAAAGGACCATCCCGGCGAGAAACTGCAGCCGTGGGACTGGCGCTACTACTGCGAGAAACTGCGCGCCGAGCGCTACAGCCTCGACGAGGAGCAGATTCGCCAGTATTTCCCGCTTGAGCGTGTGCGCCAAGGTGCCTTTACCGTGGCCAACAAGCTCTATGGCATCACCTTCCGCGAGAACGACGATCTGCCTAAATATCACCCCGAAGCCATCAGCTATGAGGTTATGGACGGCGACAAGGTCATCGCTATTCTTTATATGGACTTCTTCCCGCGCGAGAGCAAGCGCAGCGGCGCTTGGATGACCAACTTCCGCGAACAATATGTCGACAAGGACGGCAACAACGTCATTCCCATCATTCAGATGGTGTGCAACTTCACCAAGCCTACCAAGGACAAGCCGTCGTTGCTCAACTTCGACGAGTCGGAGACCCTCTTCCACGAGTTCGGTCACTGTCTGCACGGCATCCTCAGCGAGTGCCACTACCGTTCGCTGAGCGGCACCAATGTGCCGCGCGACTTTGTGGAGATGCCCAGCCAGGTGATGGAGAACTGGTGCCGCAACCCGCAGGTGATGAAGGAGTATGCCAAGCATTATATGACCGACGAGGCCATTCCCGACAGCCTTATCGCCAAGATAGAGGCCGCTGCCACCTACGGCCAGGGCTTCATCAACACCGAACTGCTTGCCGCTTCGCTGCTGGATATGGACTATCACAGCATCACCAAGCCCACCAAGATTGTTCTGCCCGACTTTGAGGACCAGGCTATGGCCAAGATTGGCTTGATTCCTGAGATTATAAGCCGCTACAAGAGCCCCTACTACCAGCATATATTTAGCGGCGGATATTCGGCTGGCTACTACAGCTACACCTGGACAGCCATCCTCGATGCCGATGCGTTCGAGGCCTTCCGCGAGAGCGGTGACCTCTACAACCCCGAGTTGGCCAAGAAGTTCCGCTTCCTGCTGTCGCACGGCAACACCATCGACCCGATGAAGATGTATGTCGATTTCCGCGGCAAAGAGCCCAGCGTGGAACCCCTGAAACGAAACAGAGGACTCAATTAAGCGGAAAACGGAAAGCGGAGAGCGGAGAACGATGGAGCGCAGGCATCCTGCCTGCATAAAACGGAGAGCGGAGAACGGAGAGCGGAGAACGAGAAATAGCAATTCCGTACGGGCGTACCCCCGTGTACGCCCCACCACCTTCAACCTTCACCCTTCACCCCTTCAACCCTTCAACCCTTAAACCCTTAAACCCTTTAAAACCCTTTCAACCCTTTTAACCCTTTCAACCCTTTTAACCCCTTTTAACCTTTACCCAATGGGAAGAGCATTTGAATATCGTAAAGCAAGAAAGCTGAAAAGGTGGGGACATATGGCCCGCACCTTCACCAAGATTGGAAAAGAAATTGAGTTGGCAGTCCTCGCCGGCGGTCCCGACCCTTCGAGCAACCTGCGCCTGCGCCTGCTGATGCAGACCGCCAAGAGCGAGAGTATGCCCAAGGAGAACGTTGAACGCGCCATCAAGCGTGCCACAGAGAAAGACAAGTCGGCCTATAAAGAGGTGGTCTATGACGGCAAGGGCCCTCACGGCACCGCCTTCGTGGTAGAGACCGCTACCGACAACCCCACGCGTACCGTGGCCAACATCCGCGCAGCTTTTGTGCGCGGCAAGGGCGAGCTAGGCACGATGGGTATGAACGACTTCCTCTTTGAGCGCAAGTGCAGCTTTGTCGTGGCTTGGCGTGACGACATCGATATGGACGAGCTGGAACTAGAGCTTATCGACTGCGACATCGACGAGGTGTTCCGCGACGAGGACGAGATTATGATCTATGCCGACTTTAAGAACTATGGTCCTATCTCCAAGTACCTTGAGGACAAGGGCTATGAGATCAAGTCGTTCAAGTTCGAGCGTATCCCCCTCACTATGCGTGAGCTTTCGCCCGAGGAGCAGGAGGATGTCAATGGCCTCATCGAGCGTCTTGAAGCTGACGACGACGTGGTCAACGTCTTCCATAATATGGCGTAAGGCGAGCGCCCGAGAATCCATTCTCGAGGCCGAGCTGTAGCCATACCTACGCAGTAAATATGGCGTAAATTTTCAGTTGAATTTCTAATAATTCGATACATAGAATGCTGTTTTGCGACGCTGTGCGTCTGCAAAACAGCATTTGTGGTATTATTGATTTTCAGTGAGATAATGAGAAAAACAAACTTTTTTTCATAAAATAGCCGATTATTCAAAAAATAGTTGTACTTTTGCACCCGATTTCGATGAATAATTTTGAATTTTGAAAGTTGAATTCTGAACTTCACAATTCGAAATTCTGAATTCAAAATTGACAACTGCCGCATTCGTCTAGTGGTCCAGGACAACTGCCTCTCACGCAGTAGATCATCGGTTCGACTCCGATATGCGGTACCAAAGCGATAGAATCAAAAGATTCTGTCGCTTTTTTCTTATTACCAAATACCCCCCAAAAAATAACATCCGATTCCGATTTAAGCATAAGTCTGGATTCCAAGGAGGCCCATCGAGGTCTCCTTTTTTATTTGCTCTCTGGTCGAAAATGACAAATTTGCGTTTGAAATTGCAGTAAATCACACACTTAAATAGATGTTATGAGAAAAACACCGTTTCGTAAGATGTTGATTTTCTTATAATTGAACAAGAACTTTATCCCACAAAGGCTCAGTATCAGAAAAAATGTGTATTTTTGCAACTTGAAATCGACGGAGTATGTCGGTTAATGCGGAAAGCATTTGTTCTGTCCGAAGTTGAAATTTCGCCAAAATAATCCAGAGGACAAGATACTGATGCCTTTTTGCTTTGGCGTATGTATGGGTTCTACCTCTACATATCAAAAGCATAGGATGAAGTTCTTCTCTGTTTTACTCTGGAACGGCGTTTGGCGATGCCTCAACTTCGTAAAACAGGCGACACGAGTTCTATGCTTTCCCTGTAATATTAGGTAATCGCCCCACTGGGAACTCAAGGCGGAAAAAAGTTGAAGTAGACGATGAAGAAACTACTACTTTTTATAGCCATACTTTGCTTGGGTTTATCTGTCAACGCCCAAAACAAGAGATATTATTGTGAAGTGGTGGGGATGTATGAGAACGAGTCAGGATACCTAAACTGCAATGTTGTAATTTCGATTGATGACGCTCCTTTCCGAGATTCATTCGACAAGATAGAACTCAGTGGCAATAGATTGGTAAAAAAGGACGGCTGGGCATATTCTTCGGCGATGCAGGCAGTAAACTATATGTCTCAACAAGGTTGGCAACTGTTGCAAGTATATTGTAATTCTTTCGTAGGTTCTACCCATTATGTCATGTACAAAGATGCACCCAGTATAGCAAAAGCTGTTGAGAATATTTGGATTGGTAGTGGAAGACGCGATTATGATCAATATGAGGAAGTAATACCTCTTGTTGAAGAGATTCGTTGGGAAAGTGAAGATGAAATAGAAGAAGAACACTAATTAACACTAAAATGAAAAACAAATTTTTATTACTGGCAATGATGGCAATGGCCATCTGTGCTCTGCTCTGCTCTTGCAAGCCTAACAGTCAGAAACTTATTGTCGGTAAATGGTATTGCATCAGCTATCAATGCAAGATTGACTGGATTGAGTTTAAAAAGGATGGCATACTCATTGACGCAGACGGTAAAGCCTACAATTATAAAATAAGCGATGACGACTTGATTCTGAGTACCAATTCCACGTCGGTAGCCTTGAAAATTGAAAGTCTGACAGAAACAGAACTTGTACTAATAAGAGACAATGAGCGGATGACCTTTCGGCATACACAGAACGTAATAGAGCCAATCAACAACATTGATAGTACAGATGGTGTGGCCGAGGGCATTTGTGAAAATGAAACTAATGACAAACCAACCCCAAACGCCAGTTGCCCATCTCAAACCAATGATTTTTGTGGAATCCGTATGTCTCATTCTCGTGAAACAATGCAGAGTGTTTTTTCTGCTTTGGGATTTGTTGAAGAGGGAGTTGAATTTCAGCCTCGTGGTGGTGGTTACGGTTGTGATATTTACTATTACAAGGGTAATTACTGGGGGCTTTCAGGTTTGAAAGTGGGGCTTGAGTGCGACGGTTATGACGATTCGAAATTGGAGGATATTATTGTCGAATTGCCAAATGCAGAATCGTCAAAAAAGATGCTCTCTATGCTACAGAGAAAATATGGAAAGTATAAGGACATGAAAGAAAATGAGAATGTTGAGTACAGATGGAGCCTGCCGAACTACACCCTATTATTTGTCCAATTTAATTCTTCTAACGAAAAAGATTTGCTCCATATCATATTCTGAGTTATTGGAAGAAACAGTACATAGTTGTTGTTTGTTATGCAAAAACATTAAATGTCAAATAATTAATAATTTAACAATGAAAAAAACAGTGAATCTTGTATTTGTGGCTATCGCACTTGTTTTCGTAGCCTGTTCTGGCAATTCATCAAAGCCCGATTATAATCTTAAAGGGAAAGTAAGACACATTCGAACAACAAACTATTATGCAGTTGAACGTTTTGGTAAATTTGAGAAAGGTGAGTTGACTGATGAGATAGGGGAACCCTGTCTGTATGATGATTACTTCAGTCTCAATGGTCTTATGGATTCCACCGTTGCATACAACCGGCAGAAGCAGTTACTTTATAAGTCATTCAACACTTTTGAGAATGATAAGATAATAGCCCAAAAGAATTACAATGGAGACGGCTCTTTGGCATCGTCGTATGACTTTTCTTATAATGAGAAAACAGGAGAACAAGAAGAAGTCAGAGAATATGATGCTAAAGAAGGTCGTCGATGGCGTTATGTAGTCCGTAGATCTCCCAATGACCCGTCTGTTATAGAAAAGATAACCTATGATGAAAATGGTGATGTTAACTATAGATGGAAAGTAAAGGAGTATAAAAAGAACGGAACCTTGGTAAAAGAGATTGTATATAACAGCGATGGCGATGTTGAAAGGGTTGCTGAATACAATAATGACGGAAAAATCCTAATAGATAGTGCTGTAATCGAAGAAAGTGTATCTCGCTGGGTATATAATAAGAAAGGCGACGTAGAATATATGGAATCCGCAAGACGTGGCTATTACCATTATTCTTATGAGTACGACACAAAAGGCAATTGGATAAAAAAGATATGGTATAGCGGGTATCATGATGAAGACGAAGGTCCGAGCCACGACGAATGCAATCCTGTATATATTCAAGAGAGAGTAATAGAATACTATTGATTATTAATCCACAATTAATAAAGCAAGGCAGAACCATCGACATGTACAAAAGAGGTGCCAAACGACCCTGCCGACAAGATGGCAAGGCTGATGGAGCTCAGGGTAGCTGACCATATTACCCAAGAGAATTTTGAGGAGCAAATGGTAAAAATCTAATCACTATGACTGACGAGCAAAAAAATCAACTATTCGATTTGAAACAGAAACTCGATGCTGGAGCCATAACGCAAGAGGTTTTCGACAAAAAAGTTTCCGTTTTGAAGGGTGAGGTTCCTGTAGTTGCATCCACGAATGTACTTCCATCAGAAAAGGTTGAGAAACTGCAACAGTTAAAAACGCTGTTCGACGATGGCTTGATTTCTCTGGAGGAAATGGATAAACTCCGCAACGAGATAATCAACGAGAAGCCAGCCATTACACCAACTCAAAAGAACGAGAAGAAAGAATCCGGCTTTAACTGGTGGATAGTTGTTGGTGCGGTCGCTCTTGTAGCCATCATTGTAGCTTTGGTTATTGTTGGCTCTAACAAAAATACGGTGGAAACAATAGAGGATGAATGCTACACAGAAGTCGCCACTGTACAGCAAGAAGAGCCGGAGCCAGTCTACCAAGAACCAGAATGGACACCCTCTTGCGGAGATTGGGAATTGGGTAATGGGTGTGCTACATTGCGAATGACAGGTTACGCTATCATTACAGATCACCCTCATAATGTTGCTGTCAAGTACTTCCCCAATGATAGATTTGAATTTGTTGTATATTTTAGTTCGGGGTGTGTAAGAGCGAAGTTTAGCGACCTTGACGGGAAAGCTATTGACATAAAAACACGTTCACAAAGAATTGACGGCTATGACCGTGTTGTTGTCGACAATCCAGAATCAATCCAAAAAATATATCATTTGCTGAACACTGGTGGATTCAAGTTCAAACTGGATGGTGCTGTTAATTGCCAGATAGGAGGGAATGGTTGTGGTCTGGCAGATTTCGTATGGCACAAGATAACAGAGAACGACCCTTATACCAACAAGATACTAGGTAAGTCGACGGATGGGCAAACATATACGAACAAGGTATATGATGAAGACCAAAGCGAAGCGACCAATGGTATGAGCCAAGGTAAGGCCCTGGAGCTTATCATACGGAGCGAGCTGGGCGACGAAAATGCCACCCAGGAGTTGGAAGAAGAACTTGGAAATGAATTACAAAGATTATTAACACAATAAAATATGAAAGGAAAAACAATTACCGCAGTTATTGCATCCGTAATAATTTTTATTGCCATTATTTTAGTTCTTGTTGGGGTGGGGATCGAAGATGGCGAATGGGTGATGGCCTTGGTTTTGATTGGCTTGTTGGTTGGTATTCTTGCTGTAATTATCAATGGTTTGCCGAATAAAGAAAAGTCGGCAGATGACTTTAGCAAGTTTATTCCACCGCAGTCATCACAATATAATACTCAAAACCTTTCACCTGAACAGAAAGCATTAAGAGATCTCGAATCAGGTGCAATAGATTATGCAGAATACGAAGAAAAACTAAAGAAAATTAAAGAAGAGAAGAAACGTGTAAAAGAGGCTAAGGCTTATGTTGACGAATCTCTGGGAAAGTTAAAGGAGTTATTACAGGCGGGCATCTTATCATCCGAGGAGTTTACACGAGAAACAACAAGAATCTGTCAAGAAAATGGAGTCTCGATTCCAAGCCAATTCATCGAAAAAAGTATTCAAGATTCCGTCCAAGATGATAGTCGTGCCGGAAAGATAATCAAACTTATGGAACTAAGGGACGAAGGAAAACTAACGGAGGAAGAATACGAGGAACAAATCTCAAAATTATAAACATTTATGACCGACGATCAGATAAAGAGGCTTTTGGAACTTCAAAAGAGGTTCGATGCCGGGGAAATAAGTAAAGATATGTTCGACCTTGGTGTGTCGGCTATCCGTGGTGCTGACAAAAGCAATGCAGATTCTTCCCAAGCAGCCCCTAAACCTAATACCCACAAAAAACGCAATATCATTATCGCCGTTATCTCTGCTGTGGTAGTACTGTTGTCATTAGGCCTTTTCCTGCTGCTACACAACAAGGACAAAGGTGAGATACAGATGGGGCCGATGGATGTGAATTTTCCCGATGATTATCGTGTTATGAATGTTGTCGAACGCTACTGTACAGCCATTTGCGAGAACGATTTTACAACATTGGCTTCACTCTATGCCCCAACGGTTGAACGTTATCAGGATGCCTACGACAAAGATCGGGATTATGTTATAGGATGTCATCAGCGATACGATAACACATTCAAGGTACACGGTAAGCATAGCTCGATACGGCGAGAGACATTCAAAATGGAACCGATAAGTAATGACAGGGTCTCCGTGGTTGTTGTCGAGGATTATTCCATCGACAGGGAGGATAAAAGCAAGTATTCCGTTTTCGTCCTGGAAAAGCATTTTGTCATCGACTCAGCATATCACATCGTCAGCGTTTACGACAACCAGTTGGCCAAGTCGAAGGGTGTACAATCCATAGGACAACTGGCAAGCTCTGCATTCAGCTATGTAATGAAGGAGTATGCGAGAGGTGCAGAACCGTTGGATGTCGGAACGGTTTACAACAAGGTGGATTTCCGTAAGAGTGATGATTTTTGCAACCTTGTGAGGCAGATAGTTTCCTCGGATAGCGATTTTCAGACCATGATGAATAGCAATGTCCGTACCACAGAGTTTATGGATTTTGCAATGGGCAAGATTGGCTCATTCGACATTGTGGGAGACGATTATTCAATTTCCCTTAATCAATACATGGGTGGAGATATGAAGATTTCCATAAAGGTAAACGGGCATTGGTATGATTGGGAATCTCCGGATTATATGAGTACACCACTATATCCAGGTGAGGTTGAGGATGATGAGATTGAGGCTGAATAACCATTGGCAATGAGCAAAAAAGGCAGCATCAGTAATCTGATGCTGCTCTTTATGGCATTTGTTCTTTAAAAGTTGTATGCGAAATCGAAATGGTCAAGTGCCTCGACATACTCCAGACACTTGATTCGACTGCAATGATTCTCTTTTGCCGTTTTTCTATATTCGGTGATGACATTGCTAAGGCTGCGAGCAATGATGTATAGACCCTCATGGTGTTCAAAATCAGCCTCACCACCTTCAAAATATCCTTCACCAAATATAATTTGTTTGTCCCAATCCAGCATACTGGCATTGTTTGGAGCTTGAGTATAGTTGGAAGGTGCTTGATACCAATTTCCATATTTGCGGTAGATGGTAATGGCAATTCGGTTAGGTGTAAATTCATTGACTCTAACTTTTACCTTATCTTTGCCAAGCCACTTGTCATATCTGTTTTGTAAACAAGTCTCAAATCCTAATTGAGACAGATTATAGGTTTTTATTACCTCTCCAGCAATGTAAACTTTTTTCATTCTTGCCATAGTTATTTTCCTTTCTTTTCTAATTTTGTCCTGCGTGAGTATATCTTCAACTCCACGCCATATTCATTGTGCAATTTCTTAATGAGGCCGCTGAACGCATCAAGCCGAACCCTTTTACGACCTAACATTTTCGCCGCCTCATTCAATTCAATAGTTATCACCTTCCCGACCTCCAGCTCACCATATTTTTCGGCGAGGATATTCAGGTCGGGATCATCATAAGTTTTTCTCTCCGACTGCTTCTCTTTCATTCCTATTGCAGCCTTCAACTCTTCTGCTTTCTCTCTTTGGCCACATAACTCACTGCCAAAGAGTCTTTCCAAAATTCTTTCTATCATACTTTCCTTTTTTTTGATTGACACTACTTTTCATATATTCCACTATATAAAGCAATAACCCCCTTTCGACATCCCTTTTTCACATTTTGACACTACCCCCTCGAACAGAAATTGATGCCTAGACCATCCTTGTTATAGAGTCCAGTTTAGCCCATCCATCCTAACATTATCCGACACCCTGAACGATAGTGATAGGGTGGAGTGGAAATAGAAAAGAAAAGGGATAGAAAGAGAAGATACAATATACCCTTTACCACCTTTCCGAAACCCTGTAAGGAACTGAAAGGGTTGAGGATGTTGAATAGAAAGAATAGAATGATTTTACCCCCCCCCCCTTAATATTTCTCAATGCTCCTTTACTATTCCTTCTACAACCATTCCACTATACACACCTTTCTTCAATCTCTTAAACGGACATTTTCAATATCCGTTTAAAGTCTTCTCTATATCCTTTCTAACCTTCTCCTTTTTATACTAATTACCCCCTTTTTTTACTCTCTTATAATAACAAACATCAAGTCAAAAAAAAAGGGGGTAATATATTCTACTTCAAAGACATCAAACTATATCCTCGGCATCAGGATTACGATATAGCACAGGAGGAGTTGTGGGGTCTGGTATATAAGCTCTCAACTTCCATATCTCCTCCAGGTCATCCATAAATCTGTTCGAGAATAGTTCGGTTAGGGGTACCAAAGCGATAGAATCAAAAGATCCTTTTAGCCTGAACCCTGGATGCAAGTGCCGTGCTGAGCAAATAAAAGGAGCGCGTAAAAAACGGCCTGTTCCAACGTAGGGGAGAGGCCGTTCCTGCCTTTCGGCAATATACTATGTCGAAAAAAAACTATCGCGAGAATATAAAGAATACCGTCAGTGACGACTGCGCTGCGCCGGGCAACATTGACTCTTCGACCTCGTCTTGCGCTGCTGCCGCTGAGGGTCTTGTTGTGGATGTTGCGATGGCCGACTGCGGTACGCCTTTAGCCACTACGTATTCGTTCAATGCCCGCAGGCGCGAGTTGTTCAGTAGCGAGCAGAAAGGCTTGTCGTCGCTCTGGTCGTAGGCCGACACGATGGTCAGCTTAAGGTGCGGGTTCTCAATCAGGAAACGGGCTATGGCGTCAACGCGTGTGCGCCCTGCCGCCGACAGTTCGCTGCTGACCGACGAGCCGAAGAGGTCGGCGTATGAATACGGAGTGTCGAGGTCAAAGCCCAGCAGGGTCACGTTGTAGTTCTCTTCAGCATAGAGGCGGTCTTCCTTGTTGCGCGAGAGGCTTAAGACTTGATTGTATACAAAGTGGTCCTGTGCCGCAAACGATAGTTCGTATTCCCTGTCTGGCTGTAGGAAAAGCGTGTATTCTCCTTCGCTGTCGCAGCGTATGACGGTCTCGTCGCGTCTGCCCCGGTTCACGGTCACTTCGGCGCCAGCCATCACTTGGCCTTTAGTGTCGGACACTTTGCCGCTCAGCCGCACGCAGTCCAAGCGTCCGCTATAGCTGTGGAACACCTCGTTGCCTGCTGTGTCGCGGCTCAGCCACCATCCGCCGGTGCTGCCGTCCGTGGTGAAGCCAAAGTCATCGTCTGCCGAGCAGAACGGAGCCTCAAGGCTGTGTACGGCGCTGCGTCCGATGGGGTACATCATAACCGTGTCGCCTGTCTGCTCCAGCGCCACAAGGCGTGTTGCATAGAGGTCGCGCTGGCCATAGCTGTCGCCCCTGCCGTCAGAGGCAAAGATAAGGAACTCACCGTATATGGCCGGCATCGATTCGTCGCCCTCGGTGTTGATGCGATGGCCCATATTCTGTGGGTACTGCCATTCGCCGTTGCGCATCTCGCAGAACCACAGGTCGCGGCCACCAAATCCTATCGGGCAGTCGGATGCAAACACCATAGCGCGTCCGTCGGCAGAGAATATCGGGTGTTCGATGCTATACGAAAAGCCGTAAGGCTTGATGCGGCGGCTGTCGAATTTGCCCGGCTTGCGCTCATAATACTCATACAGTTGGCTTACACCCTTGGTATCGTTCTTCGTATAGTAGAACGCACCTGTCGAGGGGTGGCGCACAGCGTAGGTCATAAGAGGATCTATCGTGGTCAGGGCAGTGTCGATTTCGGGGAATCCAAGTCTGTCGCCGTAGATGCCGACAGTGAAAAGCATCCCCTCCGTTGATATGTGCAGCTTGCCGTCGAGAAAGCATATCTCATAGGTCTTGGCGGGCAGCTTGAAGCTCGACAGCAGCGTTGTCTGTACCGAGTTGTTGGCGGCACGTGGTGCCGTTGCCGTTGCAGTCTGGGCCCTAAGGCTGACGGTCGGCAGCAGGATGCATATTAGATATAGTATTGTCCTTTTCATCGGTGAACAGTGATTCTCTAAAAAACTCCGTTAAATCAATGCCAGCGGCAGCACCTGCGACATCTCGTTGATATAGTGGAACGTGAGACCCGTAAGGTAGGCCGGCGTAATATCCTCCACGTCGCGGCGGTTATCCTCGCAGAGCACGATGTCGGTGATGCCGGCACGCTTGGCGGCAAGAATCTTCTCGCGGATGCCGCCCACGGGTGTCACGGCGCCGCGCAGCGTAATCTCACCGGTCATAGCGTATTCCGGACGCACCTTGCGGCCCGTAAAGGCGCTGACCATAGCCGTAAACATCGTGATGCCTGCCGAAGGTCCGTCTTTTGGTGTGGCACCTTCGGGCACGTGGATATGGATGTTGGTGTTCTCAAACAGGTCGGCGTTGATGCCAAGGCTGGCGGCGTTGGCCTTCAGGTATTCGTAGGCCAGCGTTGCCGACTCTTTCATCACGTCGCCCAGGTTGCCCGTCATTGTCAGGTTGCCTTTGCCCTTCGATGTGCAGGCCTCGATGTACAGTATTGTGCCTCCAACCTGCGTCCAGGCCAGGCCTGTGACCACGGCCACGCGTGGTTTGGTGCCGCGTCGCTCGCTCTGATGGATAGGCAGACCGAGTATGGGGCGCAGCTCCTTGACGTTGATTTTCTTGTCTGCTTCCTCGCCCGATGCCACCTTGACGGCACGGTTGCGTATAATCTTGGCAATCATCTTCTCCAGCTGGCGCACGCCCGACTCGCGGGTGTAGTCCTCCACAATGCTGCGCAGCAGCTCGGTGCTGAATGTGAACGAGCCGCGTTTGAAGCCGTTGTCCTTCAGCTGGCGCGGCACAAGGTATTGCTTTGCAATCTGCAGTTTTTCCTCCATAATGTAGCCCGGCACCTCGATGATCTCCATTCGGTCGAGCAGGGCAGGGTGTATGCCTGCCGTCGTGTTGGCGGTGGCGATGAAGAGCACATTGGAAAGGTCGTATTCCACGTCGAGATAGTTGTCGTGGAACGACATATTCTGTTCGGGGTCAAGCACTTCGAGTAGTGCCGCCATCGGGTCTCCGCTGATGTTGTTGGCCTGCACCTTGTCGATCTCGTCGAGTACAAAGACGGGGTTGCTCACCTTGGCCTTAATCATACCGTTGATGATACGGCCCGGCATAGAGCCCACGTAGGTGCGGCGATGGCCGCGTATCTCGGCCTCGTCGTGCACGCCACCCAGAGCTATGCGCACATATTCGCGTCCCAAGGCCGACGCAATCGATTTGCCTAACGAAGTCTTGCCCGTGCCCGGAGGTCCTACAAGGCACAGCACTGGCGACTTGCGCTGGTCGGTCAGGTTCAGGACTGCCATCATCTCCAGTATGCGTTCCTTCACCTTCTCCAGGCCGAAGTGGTTGCTGTCAAGGCATTTGCGAGCCTTGGCCATATCTGTGTTGAATGTGCCGCGGTGCAGCCACGGCAGGTCAAGCATAACGTTCAGGTAGTTCAGCTCCACGCTATAGTCGGACGAGAACTGGGCAATGCGCGTCAGTTTCTCCAGCTCGTGCTCGAAGTGGGCGCCCACTTCCGCGGGCCACTCCATCTTGGCGGCACGTTCGCGCAGCTGTTTGATGTCGGCGTTGTTCGACGAGCCTCCCAGCTCCTCTTGTATGACGTGCATCTGCTGGTTGAGGAAGTACTCGCGTTGCTGGCGGTCCATCGTGACGCGCGTCTTCTCCTGTATCTCGTGGCGCAGCTCTTCCATCGAAGCCAGGCCGCGTATGTGGCTTATCAAGGCCATAATGCGGTCCGAATAGGAGGACATCTCCAGCAGTTTTTGCTTCTGGGGTATGTCGATGTCAATCTGCGACGCTATGAAGTTCACCAGCATCCGCGTGCCTCGTATCTCCTTGAGGGTCTTGATGGTTATATCGCCAGGATTGACCGACTTGAGGAATGCCGAATATTTGCGCATAAGGATGCGGGCCGATTCATTGTCGTCCTTGGTCAGGGCTGCTGTCGTGTCGGCGTTCTCTGCCGGCTGCTTCTCGCCCATAAGGTAAGGCTTGGTCGACACAATCTCGCCCAGACGGAAGCAGTTGCTGCCGCGCAGTATGCCGATCACGTCGTCGTTGGGCATATCTATCACCTTCACCACCTGCGCCAGACAGCCGATGTCGTACAGGTCTGAGCGTGCGGGAATATCGGTGTAGTCGTTGCGCTGCGTCACCACACCTATATATTCGCCCGACTCTGCCACCTTGCGCAGCAGCTTGAGCGACATATCGCGTGTAACGTTGATGGGCGTTATCGTGCCTGGAAACAGCACATTGCCCGTCATCGGAAGGATGGGTATTATGTCGGGGCATTCAGGGTTGCTCTCGAAAAGGAACTCCTCCACGTTGCCGTTGTCGGACATCGGCAGCACTTCAATCACTGCTGAACTCGCATTGGCACAGCGTGCCACATCAGTAAATAACTCGTCAATATAATTGTTGCTCATACTCTCTTTTTGCATTCATAACTTCCGCACTCGGCGGCAAAAAACACAATCTTTTACGACACACCCTGCCAAAAGGTTTCGTTTAGGAACCAAAAAACAATAAAAAAAGCTCTTCATCGAAGAGCTTTTTCCTAACATTTAACCTAAAACAAACTACTTATTATTCTTGTTGTATCTTTTGTACTTGCTCATAAACTTATCAACACGTCCAGCGGTGTCAACCAGTTTCAGCTTGCCAGTGAAGTAGGGATGCGAGGTGTTCGAAATCTCAAGCTTCACAACGTCATACTCATTGCCGTCGGTGTAGACGACTTTCTCTTTGGTGTTGGCACAGCTCTTGGTGAGGATCATAGTGTCGTTCGACATATCTTTGAACACAACGAGTCTGTAATTCGAGGGGTGGATTCCTTGTTTCATTTCTTTGATTTTTTTGCCGTTTTAAACAGTGGTTTTGTAAACGATTGTTATAAAAAAAATACTATTTTCTGTTCAATTTGAGTTTGCAAAAGTACACACATTTTCCGAACTGGCAAAATTATTTTGTGCCTTTGGCTGAAAAAACTTTACAACACTCTGGTTGTCAGTGGTATCTGTGTGCGATTAATTTGCTTTCCGCTTGTGTCCGTCGCCGTTTGTCGGCAGGCAGGCATCAGTCAAAATACGAAATTTGACGTGTGATTACTTGGTACAGATAGCCCTCTGTCGGGGTGACGTGATAGACGTAGGCCTTGACCCAGTTGCCTTCCTCGTCATAGTAATAAGTATAGAGGAACGCCTGGCGCAGCTCTGTAAGGTAGTACGAGCATCGCTCGGCCAGGAATCCGTCGGTGTCGAAGCGGAACTTCTCGGTGCCCTTGTAGATGCCGTTCTCGCCCTCGGTGAAGGTGGCCAGCGAGCGGAAGCCGGCGTCGTTGTACTCGTAGGTCGTCGTTGCCAGCAGGGTGTCCCTCTCGTCCAGCACCGACAGCTTCTTCAGGCGGTCGTTCTTGTCAAAATAGTAGACCGTGCGCTCCACCATCGAGTCGGCTATGCCCATCATTTCGGCAACTATGGTGCGGTTCTTCTTGTCGTATTTGTATTCCGACTGCGACAGCAGCTCGCTGTAAGGCTCGTGGGTGCGGATGTCCTTCACCAAGCGGTTTTTCTTGTCATAGCTGTAGCTGACAATGATGACGGGGTTGCCCATCGTGTCGTAGTAGGTGTTCTGCGTGAAGTAGCCCTGTCGGTTGAAGTTCTTGCGGACGGGCTGGCTGACAATGCGTCCCTGTGGGGTGCGAACCGTGGTCAGCACCGACTTGACGTTGCCCTTCAAGTGCTCTTCCTGAATGTCGGGAATGAAGTGCTGTGCCCGGACCATACCGCCGAGCGATACCAACAATGCCGTGAGTATTAAAACCTTACATTTCATAATGCGTATTCTTTGAAAATGCAAAGATACAACTTTTTTTTATTTTGCACGTTGCAAAACTTTATTTCGAAATGAGGTGCCGAACGGCCCCGAAAAACGCCTATTGAAAACCAGTGCGTTACAAGGACATCTTCGTTCGTTGTCCAGTTGTTGTCCAGTTGTTGTCCAGTCGTTGTCCAGTCATTGACTGGACAACGACTGGACAACGAGCGGACAACGAGCGGACAACGGACGGTGTTGGTGCGGTACGGAAACGGAGTTTGGAGGGTGTAAATATTGCCTGTTCCGGTTATTTTGTCACGCGGAAAAGCAAATTAAAATATTTTTCGTACATTTGCAATTTGAACCGTAATTTGATTATTAACGCAAAATATTGAACCATAATGTCTTTAATTAAATCCATCTCTGGTATTCGCGGCACCATTGGCGGTCCCGCAGGCGAGGGCCTGAGCCCTATCGATGTCGTTAAATTCACTTCGGCTTTTGCCACCTTCTTGCAGCGCAGGCAGCCCGGCAAGCGTCTTGCACTCGTTGTCGGTCGCGATGCCCGTCTGTCGGGCGCTATGGTCGACCGTTTGGTTGTAGGCACCCTTATCGGTATGGGCATCGACGTCATCGAGACCGGCCTTTCCACGACGCCGACCACCGAGATGACCGTTATCGACAAGAAGGCTGACGGCGGCATTATCATCACCGCCTCGCACAACCCGAAGCACTGGAACGCCCTGAAGCTGCTCAACGCCAAGGGCGAGTTCATCGACGCCGCCGAGGGCAACGAGGTGCTGCGCCTGGCCGAGAGCGATGAGATCCGTTTCGCCGAGGTCGACGACCTGGGTACCGTCACTGAGGATTTCAACACCATCGACGCCCACATCGAGCGCGTGCTGGCTCTGCCGCTGGTCGACAAAGAGGCCATTGCCAAGGCCGGTTTCCGCATTGCCGTCGACGCTGTCAACTCTACGGGCGGCATCGCCATTCCGCGACTGCTGCGTGCGCTGGGCGTGAAGGATGTAGTGGAGCTCAACTGCGAGCCCACGGGCCATTTTGCCCACAATCCCGAGCCTATACCGCAGAACCTCACCGAGATAGCTACCGCCGTGCCCGCCCAGAAGTGTGACCTGGGCATCGTGGTCGACCCCGATGTTGACCGTTTGGCGCTGGTGTGCGAGACGGGCGAGATGTTCGGCGAGGAGTATACCCTTGTGTCCGTGGCAGAGTATGTGCTGCGCCACACGCCAGGCAACACCGTCAGCAATATGTCGTCGACACGCGCACTGCGCGACGTCACCGAGCAGATGGGCTACAAATACGCAGCCTCGGCAGTTGGCGAGGTCAACGTGACCACGCTGATGAAAGAGACCAACGCCGTGATAGGCGGCGAGGGCAACGGCGGCGTCATCTATCCTGCGCTGCACTATGGCCGCGACGCTCTTGTCGGCGTGGCTCTGTTCCTCACCAATATGGCACAGCGTGGCCTGAAGGCTTCGCAGCTGCGTGCCACCTATCCCGACTACGTTATCTCGAAGAACCGCAAGGACCTTACGCCCGATATGGACGTCGACGCCATACTGCGCCAGATGGCCGAGAAGTACAAACACGAGCAGGTAAGCACCATCGACGGCGTGAAGATTGACTTTGCCGACAGCTGGGCGCACCTGCGCAAGTCGAACACTGAGCCCATCATCCGCATCTACTGTGAGGCGCATACCACTGAACAGGCCGACGCCCTGGCGCAGAAGATTATCGCCGACATCGAAGGGCTGATGTAATTTGACACCGAAACCGATGAAACGCATTCTGTTGACCCTGTCCATCGCCGCCGCGGTGCTGCTGGCCTTCGCTGCCTGCGGGCCCGAGGAAGAGCCTGTTGACCCGCCCGTCGACCCCACGGAAGAGGAGGAGGAGATAGTGCTGCGGCTGGCTCCGGCCCACGACACTATGTTCGAGGCCGGCGGCGTGATGTTTGAAATGAAGCTTGTCCCCGGCGGCACCTTCACTATGGGCGCCACCACAGCGAACGGCTCGCCCTACTACGACCCCGACGCCGACATTATGGAACAGCCGCCACACACGGTGACACTCGATGCTTTCCTGATGGCCGACATCGAGGTGTCGCAGTTCCTCTATTTCGCCGTGATGGGCAGCAACCCGTCGATGGTGTCCGACCTCGCGCTGCCTGTGCATAATGTGTCGTTCACCAACGCACAGCGTTTTGTCGACTCGCTGAGCCGGCTGACGGGCTTCCGTTTCCGTCTGCCCACCGAGGCCGAATGGGAATATGCCGCCAAGGGCGGCGGACTGGCCGCAGAGCGTACGCTCTTTGCCGGCAGCGACACTTCAGAGCTGGTGGCTTGGTCGCAGAAGAACGCCGACGGACAGGTGCATCAGTCGGGACTGCTGCAGCCTAATGCGCTGGGATTGTATGATATGTCGGGCAATGTAATGGAGTGGTGCACAGACTGGTATGGCGAGTATTCGTCGTCGCCGCAGACCAACCCGCAAGGGCCTGCGCAGCCGAGCAACGCCAACCTGCAGAAGCGTGCCGTGCGTGGCGGGTCCTTCCTTCAGGCACCCTACTATTTGCGCAACACCGCCCGCCAGTTCTTCTTCGGCTCGAAAGAGTCTCAAGACCTCGGTTTCCGCGTGGTGATAAGTGTCGAGAAATAAGACATCTTTTTTGCGACGGAAGTCGCTGATTACGTGTAGATAAGTGCTTTGACGCGAGCGTATTGCAATTTTTTTTGCAATATATTGGAATTTATGTGTATTTTTGCATCGCAATAATTATGGAATATGAATAGCAATAATATGATAAAGAGATTTTTGTCGTTCGCAATTGTTCTGGCGGCCTTGCTTTTCCCGTGCCGGGTCGAGGCGCAGCTGACTATGCAGCCAGGCACTACATTGACGGGATGGACGCCCGACAGCCTTGTGCGTAACGTGCTTCTCGGCGCCGGCGTTGAAGTGTATAATGTGAGGTTTAACGGCAGTTTGACCAGCATCAACTGCACGGGTGTCGGCAAGTTTACCGGCGGCAACGGAACCAACCTTGGAATGGATGCAGGCATTGTGTTGTCGGCCTCGGGATTGGATTATATAAATACCACTGGAGGTTCTTCAACAAGTAGTTGCCCTACCTATAACGATGCAGACCTTCATAACCTTGTGTTGCCTTATGATATCAACAACACTGCCTGTTTGGAGTTTGATTTTGTGCCGCGTTCCGATTCGGTGAGTTTCCGTTATGTTTTCGCTTCGGAGGAATATTATCAGTGGGAGTGCTCGCAGTATAACGATGCTTTTGCCTTCTTTTTAACAGGTGTCAGGCCGTCGGGAGGAAACTATCCAGCAAACAATAACATCGCCCTTATCCCTGAAACGACAACGCCTATAACCATCAACACTGTCAATGGCGGCGAGACTCACGGTTCAGTGACCCCCTGCATTACCACAAACACACAATATTTTGTAGACAACCGAACTATGACTTATGTCAAGCATATGGACGGATTTACAACGGTCTTGACAGCCAAAGCCGCGGTGATTCCCTGTCAGACTTACCACCTTAAGATGGTTGTCGCCAATGTTTCGGATGATGCATTGCCCTCTGCTGTGTTTTTGGAGGCCAATAGTTTGACATCCAATGCTATATCGTTTGCTTTTGACAACTCGGCCAATCCTATGGCTCCCAGCGACTTGTATGAGGGCTGTCAGGCCAAAGTGGTTATGACACGACCGCAACAGAAGCCTACCAATACGACCATACACGTCCAGGTGGAAGGCGACGTGAGCAACGGCGTGGACTTTGAGAACTGGAACAGCGTGTTCTCGTTTCCAGCCAATTCTGACACTGTTATCAAAATTCTCGCTCCATACGTGGATAATGAGATAGAGGGCACAGAGTTCGCCCGCTTTGTGATGTGGGCCGACGGCGGCTGTATGTACTCCGACACTATGGAGTTCAACATACTTGATGTTGAACCGCTAAATGTCACGATAGAACACGACACGCTGACCAGCTCGACGACGAACGTTCAGCTAAGAGCCAACATTACGGGCGGTATGCCAAACCGTACGGTGACGTGGACCGACTTGCTGCACCCTACCTCTCAGCCGCGTACGGGAGAGGCGATAATGGTCAACACTTTCAATGATATGCGGTGGCTGGTGGAGGTAGAGGATGCCTGTATCGGCTATGGCTCGGATACAATGCTGGTCGGCGTAAGGCACGACTTTGCACGCCTGTCGCCCGACACGACAATATGCGCCTCGGAACCGCTCGATCTTGTGGTGACAGGCGCCGACAGCTGCGTGTGGTTCATCTCGGGTCAGACACAGCCGTTCGCTACAGGCAGCGACACGGTGCATCTTGAACCTGAGGTGATGGCTCGCTATGTGGTGCACTCCTACAAGTGGTGGAACAACCAGTATTGGGAGGATGTGGATTCGATGATATGCATAGTGATACCGAAGCCTAATGTGCAGGTGAGCGCCAGCGCGATGCGTATTTGCGAAGGCTCTTCGGTGACGCTGTCGGCCACGGGAACCAACAAGTACTCGTGGGACGGCGGCGAGACATTCGAGGAGGCGTCGACGCACACTTATTTGCCCGACTCGACTACGACGTATGTGATTTACGGCCTTACCGTCGGTGCCGACTGCTATGGCAACGACACGATAGTTATCACGGTTGACACGATTCCCGACATAGTGATTGATGCCGGCGAGGGTGTGTGCGGTGGCGAAGAGGCTGAACTGACGGTGCAGACCAGTGCCGAGAGCTTCAGCTGGTCGGCATCGCCTGCCGACCCGACACTGGGCGGCCAGGAGCAGCACGGACACATTATTGTTAACCCTGCCAGCACTACGGTATATACGGTCAATGCCGTGAATGGCGTGTGCACCAACTCGGAGTCGGTGACGGTGGCTGTGGAGCCGCAGCCAGTGGCCATCGGCGAGGTGACGCCGCGCACGGTGTCGCTGGGTACGATGGAGGCTGTTTTCACCGACAAGAGCGAGCACGCAACCACGCGCCGTTGGGAGTTCCCCGACGGTGTGGTGAAGACGGAGCAAGAGGTGTCGTATATTGTGCCCGACGATGTGGATTCGGTCAATGTTATGCTGTGGGCATACAATCCCTATATGTGCTTCGACACCACTACGATAACGGTCTATGTGGACCATACGACGCTGTGGATTCCCAACGCCTTCACGCCCGAGGAGAGCACCAACAATACTTTCCTTGTCAAGATGAACGATATACAACGCTATCATATCTTCATCTATGACCGTCGCGGACAGCTGGTGTTCGAGTCGTATGACCCTGAACAGGCGTGGGACGGAAAGGCCCAAAATGGTGAAAAATGCCCCCAAGGAGTGTACACTTACCTCATCTCTTGCCACAAGATTACATATCCTTTCGATCAAATTGTTCGCAAGGGAACTGTGGTGTTAATTAGGTAGTTATAGCACAAGAGGTACGTTTTTCCAATACAAAAGTGAAAAAAAATTTGGTGGGTATCTGAAAAAGTAGTACTTTTGCACTCGCATTTGAGGAGAGGAAAAGGCTTTTTTCAAGCTTGAATGCAGAGTATAGTTCGGGGCGTGGCGCAGTTGGCTAGCGCACTTGCATGGGGTGCAAGGGGTCGGAAGTTCGAGTCTTCTCGCCCCGACAGGAAAAGGGTTCTTCGAGAGAGGAACCTTTTTTTGTAGGTAGATAGTATTGTATAACTGATAATTGTTGTTTAGCTATGAATATAGAACAACTCTATGCCGAGTATCTGAAGAGGCGTGATGTCACCACCGATTCGCGCAAGGTGCGCGAGGGAAGCATCTTCTTTGCGCTTAAGGGCGACAACTTTGACGGCAACCGCTTTGCTGCGTCAGCATTGGAGCAGGGTGCGGCCCTCTGCGTGATAGACAATCCCGAGTGTAAGGTGGACGACCGCTGTGTGGTGGTTGACGATGTACTGAAAACGTTGCAGGAACTGGCTCGCTACCATCGCAGTCAGCTGACCGTTCCGGTAATCGGCATTACCGGCACCAACGGCAAGACGACCACCAAGGAACTCTTGGCCGCGGTGTTGTCGAAACGCTATCGTGTGCACGCCACGCAAGGCAACTTCAACAACCATATAGGTGTGCCCCTGACGCTGCTTTCGATGCCTGCCGACGCAGAGATGCTGATAGTGGAGATGGGTGCCAACCATCCGGGCGAGATTGATTTTCTGTGCAATATCGCCAATCCGGAGTTCGGCCTCATTACCAATGTGGGCAAGGCGCACCTGGAGGGCTTTGGCTCGTTCAAGGGCGTGATTCGCACCAAGACGGAGCTATACAAGCATCTGGCGGCAATGGCGGGAGTGATTTTTGTCAATTCAGACAATGAGATATTGATGGAGCGCGCCGAGAAGATGTCGCAACTGCCTTCGAGTCCGTCGGTGTTGCCTGGCGTTATACCTTCAATACCTGGTGCCAAGCCTTCCGACTATACTGACGACTTCAAGGTGCGCGGGGTTAATATGCCAATGGCCTCGGTTGTGACCTACGGCAGCAGTGAGACGGCGGAGTGCAAGGGCGCTTTCGTATCGGCAGACCCCTATATGAAGTTCTATTTCGAGGACGACGACAATGTGTATACCGTGCAGTCGCAGCTGATTGGCGCATACAACTATGACAATGCTATGGCTGCGGTGTGCGTCGGTCGCTACTTCGGTGTTGAACTCTTTGACATCAAGACGGCCATCGAGGAATACTGCCCGTCGAACAACCGTTCGCAGTTCAAACGTACGGAGCGTAACGCTCTGGTGCTTGACTGCTACAATGCCAACCCGTCGAGTATGGGTGTGGCTGTCGACAATTTTATAGCTATGAAGGCCAACAACAAGGTTGTTATGCTTGGCGGTATGAAGGAGCTGGGTGGCGACTCGAAGGCGGAGCACCGCAAGCTGTTCGACAAGGTGAAGGACGGAGGATTCGGCCAGATTGTACTTGTCGGCAATGAATTCCGTTTTGCGGAAGGGGAGAAGGACGTGCTGTGGTTTGCCAACAGCGGCGACGCGCTGGCACACCTGAAGGCAAATCAGCTAAGTGGCGCCACAATCTTGATAAAGGGTTCTAACTCGAATAAAATGTGGGTGCTGGAGGAAGCACTCTGAACGGAAAGCGGATTTTAGAACTTTTTTTGACAAGGCTTATAATATTTTTTTAGGAGCGGCGTTATTTATTTTTAAATAACTATAATTAGAGATAATAATACAATCATTATTATGAAGAAAATACTTGTTATTGCGGCTATGGCCGTTTTATCGCTGGGCAGCCTTATGGCCCAGAACACTTTCAAGGGTACCATCACCTATTCGGTCACCTCGACCGGTGAGACTGCCTTCACCGTCCCTGAGCAGATGGCTACCGCTGAACTTAAGGTCTATGACGACAAGGTGCTGACGTCAAGTATGGTTTTCACCAACTCACCGATGATTAACAGTATTCTCATCGATGGTCACAAACAGTTCGCCTGCTGGGATTTGAGTATGATTTTTATGTATCTTTCGCAGAATGATGTGGAACTCGACTATAAGGGTTCGAGCAAGATTCTTGCCAAAACCGAGTTGACGCAGAGCAACATCGACAGTTTGACGATTCCTTGTACCGAAGGCTTTTACATCGAGTATGTGGCTGGTGAGACCAAGACCATTGCAGGCATCAGTGCAAAGAAGGCTGTCCTGCACGTCTTTGACGATGAAAGCACAGATCATCCTATCGTTATCTGGTACAGCGACGAGATGGGTCCCGATGTCAACCTGCTGTTCAATGGTGTCAAAGGCATTGGCCTTGAGTACTCGACCGACCTTGGCGAAGGCCGTCAGCTGACCCTCACTGCCACCGAGGTGAAGAAAGGCAAGGTGAAAGAGGTTGATATGCTGCTGCCCAGTGGCTACGAGACCATTTCGGACGAGGAGTTCAAAGCCCTCTTCAAGCAGATTCAGGAAGAGATGCAATACTTGCAGGAAGACTAAACAGGTATGGCTAAAAAGAAGAAAGTTAAACCCACCAAGGAGGGAGGCCTGAAGCAGTTTCTGGCCTCCCCTCAGTTTGCTATAGTCCGAGGTTCATTCTATGTGCTGTTTGCGGCTTTTGCCGCCATAGCCATACTGAGCTATGTGTTGTGGTATATCAAGCTTGGACTGGAGCCTTCGCGGACGGTGAACTGGTGCGGCACCTTCGGCGGCTGGCTGGCATCGGTGCTGGTCAGCGGCTCGTTTGGTCTTGCTTCACTGGGGCTCTGTTTTCTTCTTTTTGTATATGGTCTTCGACTTATCGTCACGCACCATAAGTCGAAGTCTGAGAAGGCACCGCGACGTACGTTGTGGCGCGACGACCGCCTGTTCCGCAAGACACTGTGGTCGGTCATTTTCTGGGTTATGTGGCTGTGCACCACTATTGGATGGCTTGCCAATCCCGAGAACGGTGACCAGTACACACTTGGTGCAGCCTTGTCGGGCGTGGTTGGTACCGAACTGGCACGATTGCTGTATGGTCTCCTGCACATAGGTCTGCCGATATTGCAATTGTTCCTTGCTTGTATGTTCCTTTTCTTGGTACATAATGTGCGATTCCATCTGCCAGAGCGCAAAGAGCGTCCACAAGAGAATGCAACTCCGCAGGAAGTGGTGGAAGAGACTGATGACGAAGAAGAGGAGGAAAAGAAACCGGGATTCATACAGCGACTGTTTGGAAGACATAAAGAAGATGTTGATTCCGATGACGAAGATGGTGAGAACGAAGGTGTCGAGTTTGAGTCGGATTCCCATCTGGACGATATCGTTATAGAACGTGTGCAAAAGCGCCGTGCTAATCAGGAAGAGGAAGAAGAACCCGCGCAGCAAGAGAAGCCGGAAGTGGTTACTTTCAGCATAGACGACGAGTTTGAGAAAGTCAACAGCCGTGCCGGTCGCCCTGGTGAAAAGGCTGGTCAAAGCAATGAGCCGATATTCACTGTCAATGATATGCAGGATGAAGGCTCTAAGGAACTCTCTCAGGAAGAGGAAGATCTTGATCCCGACGACTACCGCGTACACTATGGCATTGACGAGCCATACGACCCGAAGCTTGACCTCAAGGACTTCAAGATGCCCGACACCGACATACTGGAGGATTGGGAGAAGAAAAATGTCAAGGTGACAAACGAAGAACTCGTGTCTAACAAAAACCGCATCGTTGAGACGTTGCGCAACTACGGCATAGAAATTGTCGAAATCACTGCTTCGCCTGGCCCGACGGTAACGCTCTATGAGATAAAGCCCGCTCCCGGTATCCGCATCTCAAAAATCAAAAGCCTTGAAGACGACATTGCCTTGTCGCTCTCGGCTCTCGGCATCCGTATCATTGCCCCGATTCCTGGCAAAGGCACCATAGGCATCGAAGTGCCCAACGCTAATCCGCAGGTTGTTTCTATGAAGACAATGCTGACGAGCGATGCTTTCCGCAACAGCAAGGCTGAATTGCCCATCGCTTTCGGAAAAACCATCTCCAATGATGTCTTCGTTACCGACCTCGCCAAGATGCCTCACCTACTTATGGCAGGTGCTACCGGTACTGGTAAGTCGGTGGGTCTCAATGCTGTCATCGCGTCGCTACTCTATAAGAAACATCCTGCAGAACTCAAGTTTGTAATGGTAGACCCCAAGAAGGTAGAGCTTTCTCTCTATAACGCCATAGAGCGTCATTATCTGGCCAAGTTGCCTGACTCGGAAGAGGCTATCATTACTGATGTCAAGAAGGTGGTACGCACCCTCAACTCGCTCTGCATAGAGATGGACCAGCGCTATGACTTGCTCAAGTCGGCCAAGGTACGCAACCTTCAGGAGTACAATCCTAAATTCATCAGTCGTCAGCTCAACCCCGACCACGGGCATCGGTACTTGCCTTATATAGTGCTGGTTATCGATGAGTTTGCCGACCTTATTATGACTGCAGGCAAAGAGGTGGAGCTCCCCATCTGCCGTCTCGCCCAGCTTGCAAGAGCCGTGGGTATCCATCTGATTATCGCCACCCAGCGTCCTACAACCAATATCATCACTGGCGCTATCAAGGCCAACTTCCCGGCACGAATCGCATTCCGTGTCATCTCGGCCATCGATTCACGCACCATTCTCGATACAAGTGGAGCCAACCAGCTCATAGGCCGTGGCGATATGCTCATATCACTTGCTGGCAAAGACCTTGTGCGTTGCCAGTGCGCGCTTATTGAGACTATTGAAATCGAACGCCTTGCGCAGTTTATCGGTCAGCAGCGCGGCTATGCTGAGGGCGAGGGTTTCTTGTTGCCCGAGTATCTTGACGAGAACGATGAGCCTAACAAAGAGTTCGATGCCAAGTCGAAGGACGAGTTCTTCAACGATGCGGCACGCCTTGTCGTCGCATCGCAGTTCGGCAGTACGTCGCTGTTGCAGCGCAAACTGTCGCTTGGTTACAATCGCGCTGGACGTATCATCGACCAGCTTGAAGCCGCTGGCATCGTCGGTCCTTACAATGGTTCCAAAGCACGCGACGTCCTTATCAAGGACGAGGTCGCGCTGGAAGAGCTGCTTAAAAGCCTTTGACGTTGAAAATCGAGGAATATACCGAGGCTTTCACCACATTCCAAGATGACACGCTTGCGGCCATCGAACGCTGGGCACACCTCCACACTGCACAGCCTCAGATGGTATGCGGCCCGTATCAGGGGCAACTGCTTACAATGCTTTGTCGCTCGTTGCACGCCCGTTGCGCCGTCGAGGTGGGTGCCTTTGTGGGCTATTCCACTGTCTGTATGGCGCGGGGGCTGGATAGCGGTGCTATGCTGCACTCTTTCGAAGTCAATGAGGAATACGAAACCGTAATTCGCCGTCATCTTGCAATGGCTAAGGTCAGCGACCGTGTCATCCTTCATATCGGTGATGCAAAGCAACTGATTCCAAGTCTGTTCTCTGATGATAGCGATTCGATCGACATCGCCTTCATCGACGCCGACAAGAGGCACACCAAAGACTATTACGACCTGCTCGTTCCGCGTATGCGCAGGGGAGGGCTTGTTATTGTCGACAACGTCCTTTGGGGACGGAAAGTCCTCGATTTGGAACAGAACAAGGATGCCGACACACGTTGTATGCACGCCTTCAATGAATATGTCCAGGCCGACAAAAGAGTGGAAAACATCCTCTTGAATGTCAGGGATGGATTACTAATTTGCAGCGTGTTGTAACTTTTTTTTCTCCAAATGAAAAAAAAGTGCTATTTTTGCATTTTGATTTAGAGTAATATTACACACCATAAAATGAAAAAAGTTCTTCTTTCCATTGGCGCTCTGGCACTTCTCTTTGCTGCAACTTCCTGCACCAAGGAGCGTACCTGCCGTTGTGCCGTCTTTGGCCCAAACGCCAATCCACAGAAAATACGAATAATCAAAATCGATAAGGGTGTCTGCGAGGATCTGCGTTATGTACTCTTCGACCAAGATCCGGTCCTCTATCCCGATATTACGGACTCTGTGCTCTGCACCGACTTCGACTTTGAAAATTATACCAACGATTGATACTATTAAAGAGATGAAAACAAAGAAAATAGCTGTTGCTATACTGCTCCTTGCCGTTGTTGTCACCCTTGGTGCCTGCAAGAAGAGCCGTTTCTGCCATTGCATTAGTGAATCTTACACCACTGTCACCCCTGACAGTGTCAGACATACCGTTGCCGACACCGTTGTCGTCAATGTCGACCGCAGCTTCAAGTGCAACCATCTGCTCGAGCTGGGTATTCAGGAACTGAAAAACGGTGAATATGTTACCTCTACACGCAAAGTAGATTGTGTCGAACTCGATGTCGACAACGTAACGACCATCCCGCAGGAACATCCCACCGACTGATCTGATGAAAGCTCTGCGTGTATCGGCCTCGGTGCTGAAAATACTCGTCGGAATGATGTTCATCATCTCCGCTGTCTCCAAGTTTATCACTATCGACAGCTTCGAGATGTACATCTTCAGTTTCGGCCTTTTCCCGCTTGGCATCTCTTTCTATGTGGCCCGTTTCGTGCTCGCTTTCGAGCTCATTCTCGGTGCCTCGCTCATCTCGCACCGCAACCATCGTTTCGCGGTCCTGATGTCGTTGCTCTTCCTCCTCTGCTTTGTCGTATTCCTGACCTATGCGCACCTTGTGGGGCGCACGGACAGCTGCCATTGCTTTGGAGAAATGCTGCCGTTCGATCCCGTACAGTCGATTCTTAAGAATGCTGTTCTGGTCATTCTGCTCCTTTTTGTCTACAAATTCACCCCTGCCGACTGGTTTCCTCGTTGGTGGCTTGTCGTTTTGATATACCTTGCCACTGCCGTGCTGACATTCTTCTGTATGGTGCACTCGTTCCACGCTCTCGATATGCTGGCACTTGTTATGATGCTCGTAATGCTCGGTGTGGGTATACTGGCCTCCTTGCCGTTCTACGGCAAATGGTATGTCACGACGGTGCTCATCCTGGCGCCAATTGTCACCACGTTCATTCTGACACCGCCCGACAGCTGGTTCTACACCAATACCGATGAGCGCTTCGACGAAGAGCTGTTCCTGCAGCAGTTGGAGCCTGCCGCTGATGCTGGCGATACGCTCGCGGTGTCAGCCACTCCCGCCATTCCGCTCCAGGACGGCCGCAACATCGTCGCCTTCTTCAGCCCCAAGTGCGGCATCTGTCAACTTGCAGCAGAGAAGATATCGACAATAATGGTCCGTAACGACCTCGACAGCACCCGCATAACCTACGTGTTCCCGCAGGTAAGCGACACGGCAAGCTACGCCAGATTCTATGAGGCCTCGCGCTCTTCGCATTATCGCGAAATAAGGATTGACAAAGAGACCTTCATCAAAATCACACGCGCCTCGTTCCCCATCGTGTTGCTTGTCGACAATGGCGAAGTGACCGCTTCCTTTGCCTACCGCAATATAAACGAAAAACTTGTAACCGACTTTCTCGGCAACAAATAGATGCTTCGCGGCATCTGCCAGCTAACAAACGAATAATGAAGAAACTGCTTATCATATTTTCCGTCGTCGCTGTTCTGTGCACCTCGTGTAACAAGACCTGCCGCTGCTATCGCTACGACGGCAATGTCGATGAATTCGACGAACAGGAACTCGAAGAGCTCGGCACTTCCTGCCAAGCCAAGGAGGAAATCAACTTCCATCTTACCTATTCCCTCTGCGAGAAGGTACTCTTTTAACCCCTCTTGATTCCCAGTTTTCCAAGCACACGCCTAACCAGCGTGCGCTCGTTGTACAGCACTACTGCCACATAGACGAGAAGCAGCAACGTGTTTACAGCCAGCGTCAGCCACTCTGAATCAAAGTGAATATGGCCCATTGCGACGAACACTGCCATAGCCAGCGCGAAATAGCCCAGAATAGCCTTGACGGGATAGTTGACGGGATTGTAGCGCTGCCCGATAAAGTAGCTGAGCAGCATACACACGGCATAGCCGCAGAAACCGCCCCACGCGCAAGCCATATAGCCGTAGCGCGGCACGAATATGATATTCACTGCCAGCAGCACGATGCACCCGATGGCCGACATCACCGCGCCCCACCAGGTCTTGGCAATCAGCTTGTACCAGAACGACAGGTTGAAGTAGATGCCCATAAAAATCTCGGCCATCATAACAATAGGCACCGCCCGCAGACCGTCCCAGTAGCGCTCCGAAATTATGTGGCGCAGAATGTCCATATAGCCCACCACTGCCAGAAACGCCAGCAGCGTGAACATCACAAAGTATTTCATTACCAGCGCCTGACTGTCCTTGCTCTCCTTGCCGCCGCTGAAGACGAACGGCTCGTAGGCATAGCGGAATGCCTGGGTGATCATAGCCATTATCATTGCAATCTTGACGCAGGCGCCGTATATGCCCAGCTGGGCGTCGCCCTCGGCCCCCGGAACAAGGAAGCGGAAGCATATCTTGTCGGCCACCTGGTTCAGTATGCCTGCCAGTCCCAGCAGCAGCAACGGCCACGTATAACGCAGCATCTGCTTCACTAATCCGCGGTCGACGCCGAAGCGCAGATGGCGCAATTCGGGCACAAAGGCAAGCGTGATGGGCACCGTGCACAGAAGGTTGGACAGGAAAATGTAATACACCTGACGGTCAATGTTGTACCAGCCCATCCATTCGGGATGCGACACGGCCAGACGCGGTGCGACAAGGAAGAAAAACAGGTTCAGTCCGATGTTGCAGAATATGAACAGCAGCTTGAGGAACGCGAACTTCCACGCACGCCCCTTGAAACGCAGAAAGGCAAACAGTATCGCCTGAAATGCGTCGAAGGCCACAACAGTGGCCATAATGCGCAGGTATTCAGGATTGTCGGCATAACCCAAGCCCCTCGAAATGGGACCGATGAAGACAAAGACGGCAACCAAAAACAGCAGCGCTACGCCGCCGACCATATAGAGCGCCGTAGAGAACACACGCTTGTAGTCTCCCTTGTTGTTGTTGGCAAAGTAGAAGAACGTTGTCTCCATACCAAACGTAAGCAGCACAAGCAGCAGCGCCGTGTAGGCGTAAAGGTTGGTTACAACGCCATAGCCGCCCGAACTCACCAGTTTGTAAGTGTAGAGCGGTACAAGCAGATAGTTCAGAAAACGACCCACAATCGAACTCAGACCATATATCATCGAGTCCGAAAAAAGTTTCTTTAGCGAATTGCCTTCACCC
Organism: uncultured Bacteroidota bacterium; assembly: GCA_902788805.1. Lineage (GTDB taxonomy): Bacteria > Bacteroidota > Bacteroidia > Bacteroidales > P3 > Colimorpha. The sequence goes on from CADALO010000001.1 coordinate 196,192, forward strand.
ATAGCAGATATTGTTTTCATCACATAACTATAAACGCAAAAAAAAATTGTATCTGGCACCCAATTTTCCTCTCAAAAAAGAGCAGAAAACTTTTCGCAAAAAACCGTTCATTTTTGCGAAAAACAGACCCTTTTGTTAAAAAGTATTAAAAAATCCTGTAACACATTGTAAACTAATAGTTTCAGAGCGTTTACAACAATTTTTGAAAAGCCTCGAAAAAGCCCCATTTTTGCCATTTTGCAACCCTCTGATTTCCAAGTACCAAATTCCTACCAAAGTTTACTCAAAGTTTTACCAAATTCTTATCAAATTTCACCTCAGTAGAATTTGATAAAACTTTCGTCAATTTTTGGTACGATTTTAATCCTGTTTTTGGGCATAATTTTCCCGTTCCGGACGGATGGAAAAAACGACTCGCAAACGGATGTGTGAGAGGCCGGGGATTGCAAGTCAATTCTTAAATAAAGATAAAAAATGCTCTTGGCAGTCGCTATTTGAAAAATGTTTGGTATTTTTGCAATTTATAAATAATTATGATAAAAATGCAAAAGTGCTTATATAGAGCCTGTTTGATAGTTGTCGCGTCTGTTTTGTTTGCCTCTTGTGGCAAGAAAGTCGCAATAGACAGCTATGCCCTGATCCCTCAGCCGGTCGAAATGACTGTAGAGAGCGGCACCTTCTCGCTCACCTCGTCTACCAAGTGCTATGCCGGCAATATGGGACAGAACGACCCTGTTATCAAGTTCATATCCACCCGTCTGCGCCATTGGCACTTCAATCCGGTACTGGCTGGCAAGCCTGAGGCCAACTGCCTTCAGTTCCTTGTCAATGAGCAATATCTGGACGAGCTCGGCGACGAAGGCTATCAGATAGATGTCGATAAGAGCGGCGTGGTGGTCAGCGCCAATACCGAGCGCGGCCTCTTCTATGGCTTCCAGACTTTTGTGCAGATGCTGCCCGAGGACGTGGCGACAACACGCTACAGCAAGATAGACCTGCCGTACTGCCACATCAAGGACTATCCCCGCTTCGAGTGGCGCGGATGCCATCTTGACGTGTCGCGTCATTTCTTTGGCGTAAGCCAGGTCAAGAAGATTCTTGACGTGATGGCACTCTACAAGATGAACAAGTTCCACTGGCACCTCACCGACGACCACGGCTGGCGAATAGAGATAGAGAAATATCCGTTGCTCAACGACATAGGCTCGTGGCGCGTGGATCGCGACGACCAGCCCTGGGGCGAGGCCGACCCCGCCGGCGAAGGGGAACAGCGCACCAATGGTGGCTACTACACCAAAGACGAGATAGCGGAAATCGTGAACTATGCCGCCGAGCGCTTCATCGACGTCGTGCCCGAAATCGAGATACCGGGGCACTGCTGTGCCGTGCTTGAGGCCTATCCTCAGTTTGCCTGTGCCGGCGACGACACTACCTATACCGTCCAGTTCGGCCCTTACTGGCCTCCGCGTGCCATTCTGTGCGGCGGCAACGACAGTGTTATGACTTTCCTCAAGGACGTTATGGATGAAATCATTCCGCTTTTCCCTTACAAGTACATCCACATCGGAGGCGACGAGGCAGTGAAGGACAACTGGACCCGCTGCCCGCGCTGCAAGAAGCGTATGCGTGAGCTGAAAATGACCGACTACGAGCAGTTGCAAGGATGGATGATTGTTGAGATGGAGAACTATGTACGCCTTCAGGGACGCAGCATTATCGGCTGGGACGAGATACTCGACGGCGGCGTGTCGCCCGAAGCGACAGTGATGTCGTGGCGTGGCGAAAAGGGCGGAATAGCGGCTGCGCGTCGCGGCAACGACGTGATAATGACACCGATAGACTATTGCTACTTCAATTTCTACCAGGCCAATGCCGATTTCCAGCCGCCGGCGATGCCCAATTCTCTCATAACGCTTAGCAAGGTGTATGGCTATGACCCGATGCCCAAGGGATTGACGGCAAGCCAGCAGAAGCATATCCTTGGCGGCCAAGCCAATTTGTGGACGGAATATATCAATACCCCTGAGATGACAGAATATATGCTGTTGCCACGTTTGTGCGCAATGGCAGAGAACCTGTGGTCGCCGCTGAGCGTTAAGAACTGGCAGCGTTTCCGCTCTGATGTGGCTCGCCATACCGTAAGGCTTGCGGCCAACGACTATACCGTGGGCAGCGGCTCGTTCAAGCCTCTCGTGGATGTCGAGAAGACTGCCGACGGCAAGCGTTTGGTGACGCTTGACTGGGAAGTGGAGGGAACCCACTTCTATTATCGTGTCGGCGACGGCCAGTTCGTTAGGTATGAGAATCCTTTCGAGGTGGCGAAAGGCGACAGCATCTCGACGGTGGCATTCTATAAAGGTATGATGAAAGAGAAGGTATATACCTTCAACATAAAATGACAGAAAGCAACAGATAATGAGTGATTTTGATTTTTCAAGCATTGAACCCTACAATAGCCAGGAGGTGCCGAAAGCGATAGCACGCCTGGCGCACAACCCAATGTTTACGAGGTTGGTGAAGACGATGAACCCCAAGGCCGATGCCTCAAGCTTCTCGGCCCTGATGGAGTGCATCACTACCTGCGACGAGTTGCAGTATATGGTGATGCGCCCGCTTATCTACCAGATCGTGCAGCGCAGCGCATCGTCGTTCACCTACGACGGATTGGAGAACTTGGACAAGGGCAAGTCATATCTCTTCGTATCAAACCATAGAGACATAACTCTCGATGCAGGTTTGCTTGATGTTGCCCTCATCTCGAACGGCTACAAGACACCTGAGATAGGCTTTGGCAACAACTTGATGAAGAACGACTTTATCATAGACCTCTTCCGCCTTAACAAGATGTTCACCATCATTCGTGATGGCTCGCGTCGCGACTTCTACAACAACTCTATGTTCTTGTCGAACTACATCCACCACGTGCTCTTTGAGAAAAAGAGTTCCGTCTGGATTGCGCAGCGCAATGGCCGCACCAAGAACGGCGACGACCGTACCGACCAGGGACTTCTCAAGATGTTCTCGATGGCTGGCACGGGCGACTTTGAGGCCGATTTCAACAGCCTTCAGATAGTGCCTGTGGCCATCAGCTATGAGTATGAGCCTTGCGACTTGATGAAGAGCGTTGCCGAATACATAGCATCTACGGGCATATATGAAAAGTCGGCACACGAGGACGTACTCAGTATTATGGTTGGCATTTCGCAGCAGAAAGGTGACATTCACCTGCATTTCTGCAATCCCATTTCGCCTGAGGAAGTGGCCCATTGCGCAAGCCTTGTCAAGAACGAACGCTTCGCGGCACTGGCCAACGTTATAGACAATCACATTCATAAAGGATATAAACTGCATAAAACTAATTATATAGCTGCCGACCTGCTGAGAGGCGAGGCAAAGTATGATGACTCCTACACAACCGACCAAATGGAGAAGTTCATTGAATACGCCGAGCACTCCACGCTGAAAGGGCCATCGTTGGCAGCACGGGAGAGCATAATGGATTTCTTCCTTACCATATACGCTAACCCCGTATTCAATAAAGAAAAGCTATGATAGATAAAATCAAACAGATAGCTAAACGTATCAATCCTGAAGTTATTGAATGGCGACGCTGGTTGCACCGCCACCCCGAACTGTCGCAGCAAGAGTACGGCACAATGGAATATGTGGCCGAACGCCTGCGTGAGATGGGGCTTGAACCGAAAACGGGCATTGGCAAGACCGGATGTATGGCGCTGTTGCGCGGCGGTATCGAGCCCGACAGCTACTGCGTGGCCCTGCGCAGCGACTACGACGCGTTGCCGCTACAAGAGGACACAGGCCTGCCGTTTGCGTCCGAAAACCCTGGCGTGATGCACGCCTGCGGCCACGATATGCACACCAGCTCGCTGCTGGGTGCCGCCAAGATATTGTGCGAGATTCGTGAACAATTGCACGGAACCATAATGTTCATCTTTGAACCGTCGGAAGAAATGTACCCTGGCGGCGCACGAATGATGATGGACGACGGCCTTTTCAACGACCTTATGCCGAACGAGATATACGCTTTCCACTGCCTGCCCGAGATGGATTGCGGGCGCGTGGGTATGCGCAAAGGCAAGTATATGGCCTCGACCGACGAACTCTATTGGACCGTGAAGGGTAGGGGAGGCCACGGCGCCACGCCGCATCTCAGCGTCGACCCCATACTGATCGCCAGTCACATAGTTGTAGCCTTGCAACAGGTTGTGAGCCGCAACGCATCGCCGATGATGCCCACCACGCTCAGCTTCGGCAAATTCATTGGTAGCGGACGCACCAACATCATTCCAGACGAGGTGAAGATGGAGGGCATCATACGTACCTTCGACGAGAAATGGCGCCTCGAGGCACACGAAAAGATACGCAAGATTTCGTGTGGCATAGCTGAGAGTATGGGCGGCGAGTGCGACCTCTTCATCGACTACGGCTACCCCTACGTGGTCAACGACGACGAATGCACCCAGCAGGTGCACGACAACGCCTGCGCCTTCATCGGCAGCGACAAGGTCGAATGGCTTGATATGCGTATGACGGCAGAGGACTTTGCCTTCTTCGCGCAGAAGATTCCCGCTTGCTATTTCCGCATTGGCATCCACGTGCCCGGCACGCCGTTCAGCAACCTTCACCGTCCCAACCTGATTGTCGACGAGCGCTCCATCGAGCTTGCCAACGGCCTGATAGCCTACAACGCTTATATGGCATTGAACAACAGAATAAAGGAGACCAAATGACCGCAATAGACACCACTAAAGCGCTCGAGACCAAGAGCATCAAGCAGTTGCTGTGGGAATATGCGCTGCCCGCGGTGGCAAGCCAAGTGGTTACGTCTGTCTACAATATCGTTGACCGCATTTTCCTGGGCAACAGTGGCGACGGCAACGGAAAGCTCTACCTCGCAGCCCTGGCCATAACGTTCCCGCTGATGAACATCATCCACGCCTTTGGCTCGCTGGTCGGTGCCGGCGCTTCGGCCCGAATGAGCATCGTCCTTGGCCGCAAGGATGTGCGCTGGGCAGAGAAAATCCTCGGCAACACAATGCTGTTGACTTTCTTCTTCGGCTTCCTGTTTGTCACAGCGGGCTACCTGTGGATGAAGCCCATACTTGTCCTGTTCGGTGCCTCGTCCGACACGATAAACTACGCCTGCCAGTATATGGACATCGTCTTGCCGGGTATGTTTCTGGTGACGCTCACCTACAACCTCACGGGCCTCATCCGTGCATCCGGCTACCCCACCAAAGCGATGTGGATTATGGTAGGCGGTGCAGTTGTGAACATCTTTCTCGACTTTCTGTTTATCAATGTCTTGGGCAAAGGTGTGGTTGGCGCTGCGTGGGGCACGACAATTTCTATGGCCCTCACCGCCCTGGTGTCGGTAATGCACTTTGTCCAGCCCAAGTCGTTCATACGCTTCCACAAGCACGTATGGCAGCCCAAACTCTACATCTTCCGTAACATTTTGGCCATCGGCATCAGCCCCTTCTCTATGAACGTCGCTGCTTTTGCGGTCGTTGCTGTCCTCAACCGCCAGCTGGCCTTTTACGGGGGCGACAATGCCGTGGCGGTCTATGGAGTTGTCAACTCGGCCGCAGGCCTGATAATTATGATGTTCCTCGGCGTTTGCCAGGGTATGCAGCCCATTGCGGGCTACAACTTCGGCGCAGGCCGCAACGACCGCCTCAAGGAGGTCTACATACTGACGATGAAGGTCTGTATCTTGCTCGGCGTGATAGGCACGACGGTCTCTATGCTCTTTCCCGGAGCCATTATAAGATGCTTCAACTCCGAGGCCGAGATTCTGCGCGTCGGCGTCCCTGCTTTGCGCTACCTGATGGTATTCGCGCCCCTCATCGCATATACGGTTGTCAACTCACAGCTCTTCCAGTCAATCGACCTGCCCTGGATAGCTATAGTCACCAGCCTGTCGAGACAGGTGATATTCCTGATTCCCATCTCGTTGGTGCTGCCCGGCATAATGTACAACCTGAGCGGAGCGATGGACGACGGAGTCACCGGCGTGTGGATGTCGTGTATGATATGCGACTTCCTCGGCGCTGCGCTCTCCACGGTGCTGCTGCTGGCCAACCGCAAGGTGTTCAGGCAGGGCTACGTGCCGCCCGTGCGCAGGCCGCGCAAAGAGGCTGGTCCTAAAGACAGCAACCAATAATACAGAAATATATGAAAGACACCATCACCAAGATAGTCCTTACCGGCGGCCCTTGTGCAGGCAAGACCACAGCCTTGGCCCGCATTGTTGAGCACTTCTCGGGAATGGGCTACTATGTGCTTACCGTGCCAGAGGCGGCCACGCTCTTCTCCCAGTCGGGCGTCGATTTCCTGACGGCCAACAAGCCGCTTTTCGTCGAAAGCGAACGCCAGCTGATGGAGTTCCAGCTCGAAATGGAAGACCGCTTGGAACGCATAGCCGAGCGTAGCGGCCAGCCTTCGCTCATTGTCTGCGACCGCGGCACGATGGACATACGCGCCTATATGCGGCAAGAGATGTGGGACAGCCTGCTGCAGTCGATCGACAAGACCGTGGTAGAGCTGCGCGACGCCCGCTATGCTGCGGTGATTCATATGTCCACCGCCGCCAAAGGCGCCGAGAAATTCTACACGCTCGGCAACAATGCCGCACGCAGCGAGAGCCCCGAGCAGGCAAGGGCAATCGACGACCGGTTGATGACCGTCTGGACGGGCCATCCGCATCTGCGCGTGATAGGCAACGACTGCGGCTTCGAGGAAAAAATCAACCGTGTGCTCAAGGAGATAGCCCACGTGCTTGGCGTGCCGCAACCCATTGAGATTGAACGCAAATACCTCGTCGAGCTCACGGGCGAGATTCCAAACAGCAACGTCAGCGAGATAAAGCAGACCTATCTGCTCCCCATCGACGGCCAGGAACGCCGTCTGCGTATGCGCGGCGAGAACGGCCACAGCGTCTACTTCCTCACCACCAAGATACGTCTGGCTGCCGACCGTAGCTACGAGCACGAATGCCAGATAAGCGAAAACAGATACCTCGAACTGCTGCGCGAGGCCAATCCCGCAAAGTGCACCGTCGTCAAGCACCGCACCTGCTTCCTGTGGAAGGACCAGTACTTTGAACTCGACGAATTCCTCGAGCCCAAACTGGACCATCTGATGCTCGAGATAGAAGATGCTGAGGACGAGGCGTCGGTCAAGTTCCCGCCTTTCCTGCGCGTTATCAAGGATGTCACCGGCGACGCTGCATACTACAACTCTAACATCGCAAAGATATGAACGGCACGCTGAATATAAAAGAGAACTTCAAGCTACTGAACTACAATACATTCTGCATCGATGCCGTGGCTGCCCGCTACGTGCAGCTCGACAGTGCCGGCGACTATGCCGCGCTGGTTCGTTCGGGCTTGCTGCAGAGGCATCCCTTCTTTGTCCTCGGCGGCGGCAGCAACGTTGTGCTCCCCGACCGCTACGAGGGTACGGTGGTGCATCCTGCCAATAAGGGCATCCGTCTGATAGACAGGCAGAACGGTGTCTGTTTGGTCGAAGCTGAGGCTGGCGAGGTGTGGGTCGACTTTGTGGACCGATGCGTCTCCAATGGATGGTTCGGGCTCGAAAATATGGCCGGCATACCGGGCACCGTGGGTGCAGCTCCGGTACAGAACGTGGGTGCCTACGGCAAAGAGGCCAAAGATGTCATTGAACGCACGCATATCGTTGACATAGAGAGCGGTGAAGAGCGCTGGGTGACTGCTGAAGAGTGTCGGTTCGGCTACCGCTGGTCGCGCTTCAAGGGCGACTGGCGCAACCGCTTCCTGATAGACCGCGTGGTGTTCAGGCTCAGCGACACTTTTGTCCCCGACTTGGGCTACAAGGCGCTGGCAACGGCGTTGGCCGACAGAGGCTTGCAGCAACCTACGGCACGCCAACTGGCCGACACCGTGACGGCAGTGAGGGACTCCAAGCTGCCCAACCCTAAGGAGATAGGCAGTGCCGGCAGTTTCTTCAAGAATCCGATAGTAGACAGCGCTGACTACGAGCGAATTAAAGCCGATTGTCCCGATGTTGTGGCCTACGCCACCGCCGACGGAGGCTACAAGCTGGCAGCAGGCTGGATGATAGAGCAATGCGGCTGGAAAGGGCGCTCGCTGGGTCCCGTGGGGGTCTACGAGAAGCAGGCTCTGGTGCTCGTCAACCGCGGCGGCTGCAAGGGCAGCGACGTGCGCCTTCTGGCCGACACGATAATAGCCGATGTGGAAGCCCGCTTCGGCGTGAAACTTGAGTGTGAAGCAATATTCGTCTGAATCTTAGATAAATAAACAATCCGATACCTCACGACCATCGCCTATGTCCCTCGCGCTGCCAAATACGTATCTGCACCATACCAACTCCGGTCGTTGTACAATATATGTACAATACTTGTACAATATATGTACAATTGGTAAACGTACAAATATTGTACAAATATTGTACAAGTATTGTACAACGACCGGAGTTGGTCCCTTGAAGGCTTGATAATGAGGTAGTTCGAAAACGAGGCGAAAATTGGCCGAAAATGGACGATTTAGGAGTGATAATAATTGATAATCAATAAAATAAACTGATATATGCACGATGTGAACCTATTTTGGAACTGGTTTTCCGACAACAATGAGCGCCTGACGATGCTCGGCGACCTGGACGAAAAAGAGCAGCAGTCACTGCTGGAAGAGTTGCAGGAGCAGCTCGATGCCTATTGCGAGGGCTTGACGTACGAGATGGGCGAGCCTACGCCGTCGGGGCGTACGCTTACTTTCTCGGCCGAAGGCGATATGGATCTGTTCCGCTATGTTGTCGAGCTTGTCGACAATGCCCCCGACCTTGACTGGTGGGAGTTTGTGGCTTTCAAGCAGCCTAAGGGCACCGACCTGAAGGTGACGTTCGACAAGTACCGCTTCGAGACCAAGCAGATGTATTTTATGCAGCTTGAGAGCGAGGAAGAGCCTGATATTCTGGGTATTCGTGTGGCGCTGCCGAACCCTGTGGCCGACGACGACGACCAGCTGGTGGGCGTGTATGTCACGCTGGAGGCTATGATTGGCGAATTCGACTGCTCGACGCTGATAGGCTATCTCGACACTTGCGCCATTCCGCCCGAGCCGTACAAGGCCGGATTCCGTCCGCTTGACGATTTCCCGGAGTTTGTGGAGTGGTTCAAAAAGCAACGAGAGAAATAATTTTTTATCCAAAAGGGCGGAAATTCGAAAATTTTTCGTATCTTCGTGACGTTTTTCGAGCGGTACGCAAGGCCGTTCGAGGCGTGTATGTGTTTTAAACAGAATAAAATATAAAAAAATACTGAAATGAGTAAAGTGGATGTTTTGTTAGGATTGCAGTGGGGCGACGAAGGAAAAGGCAAGATTGTCGATGTTCTGACGCCTGGATACGATGTCATAGCCCGTTTTCAGGGTGGTCCCAACGCGGGCCACACCCTTGAATTCAATGGCATAAAGCACGTGCTCCATATCATTCCGTCCGGCATCTTTCACAAGGAAAAGCTTAATGTCATAGGCAACGGCGTGCTCATTGAGCCGGCTATATTCAAGGGCGAGATTGAGGCTCTGCGCGAGAAGAATGTGGAGCCGACCGACAACCTCTATATCTCGAAGAAGGCTCACCTTATTCTGCCTTCGCACCGACTGCTCGATGCCGCCAACGAGCAGGCCAAGGGCAATGCCAAGATCGGCTCGACGCTGAAGGGCATCGGCCCAGCTTATACCGACAAGATTGCCCGTACCGGCATCCGTGTGGGCGACATACTGGAGTTCGACTTCCGCGAGAAATACCAACTGCTTAAGTTTCAGCATATCCAGATTGCCAAGATGTTGAAGTTCGACATCGACGCGTTCCGCATCAATGATATGACGCTCGACGAGTATGAGGTGGAATGGATGGAGTCGCTCGAGACGCTGCGCAAGTTCAAACTGATTAACAGTGAGTACTTTATCAATAAGTGCCTGAAGGATGGCAAGAAGGTTCTGGCCGAGGGCGCCCAGGGCTCGATGCTCGACATCGACTTTGGCTCGTACCCGTTCGTCACTTCGTCGTCGACCATCACGGCTGGCGTTTGCACCGGTCTTGGTGTCGCCCCGTCGTCGATAGGCCGCGTGATGGGTATCACCAAGGCTTATTGCACTCGCGTTGGTGCAGGTCCTTTCCCGACGGAGCTGTTCGATGCTACCGGCCGCACATTGTGTGAGATAGGTCACGAATACGGCGCCACGACGGGTCGCTCGCGTCGCTGCGGATGGATCGACATCCCGGCTCTGCGCTATGCCTGTATGCTCAACGGCGTGACCGATTTGATCGTCACCAAGCCCGACGTGATGAACGATTTCGACGAGGTGAAGATGTGTACCGACTATGTCATCAATGACCGCGAGACGGATGAGATTCCTTTCGAGTTCAACGAGGTGGAAATCAGGCCTAAGCTTCGATCGTTCATAGGCTGGAAGCAGAGCCTTGCCAATATTGCCAAATATGATGCCCTGCCGGCGCCGCTGCTGGCCTATCTGTCTGCCATTGAGCTGCATACGGGTGTCCGTATTATGGCTGTGTCGATAAGCCCCGACCGCAAGGATGTGCTGTTCAGAAATTGATTTTAGCCTGTTTTGAAACCATTTTGTTTTTTTGCCGTATAATAATTTTAACATTTCAACGTTAACGACAAAAATGAGTGGCAGATGCAATAAAATGCCGCCAAAGACGACTAAATAGAAAAAATGATGCGAAAATGAAAAGATTCCTTCTTATAGCATTGATGTGCCTGCCCTTGCTTGCAACGGCACAGACGAAAGTGAAAGAGACCGATGTTCCGAAGTCGGTTCTGCTCTCGCTCGAGAAAACTTATGAATCCTATAAGGTGAAGACTTGGTATCAGGCTCCAGGTCAGTATATTGCCGACTTTGTCACCGACGGACAGAACGGACGCTGCTATTTCACCGCCAACGGCGACTGGCAGTACAGCTCGTTTCCCGTGGCTTTGGAAGAGTGCCCGACGATGATGAACACTTATTTCGTCAACAACTATCCGGGCTACCGCATCAAAAGCACCGAGTATGTAGAGGAGATGAGTGGCGACAACTATTATCGTATGGTGATAGTGAAGAAGGGCCTTGGCTCGACCGACTGTGAGATGATTTTCGACACACGCGGTAAGCTGCAGCGCTCTACGGCTCCCGATCCGGATGTGGTGAAGAAAGACTACTACACCCATTCGAACCCCGAGGACGTCAGCAACGACGAGGAGACTTCCAAGACCAAGAAGTCGAACAAGAAACGCCCCAAACCGGTAGAGGATGTTCCTGAAATCGAGGCTTTCGAGCCTTCGCAGGCTATCGCTGCCAACTTCGCCAAGCGTTATCCTGCCACACGTCTCAGCGCTGGTCCCGACTGGTATGAGCGTTCGGGCGACGAGTGCGTGGCCTACTATGCCAACAACCAGAAGAACAAGTTTGAGGCTGTGTACAGTATGAGCGACGAAAAGCTCATCAAGACCGGCAAGGTGCTTGCCAAGGAGCGTTACACGAGCGCTATCCTCAAATATCTGAACGAGAAGTTCAAAGGCGAGAAATACCGCGTCGAAAAGATGGTTGTGTATGAGTTTGACGCCAAGTACCGTGGTGCTGACGGCAAGAAGCCGAAACCCTACACCTATGTGGTTGTCAGTCAGAAGGGTTCGGGCCACACTCTGAAATACACCCGTATGGAGTTCGACAATACCGGCAAGTTCACCGGCCTCCTTGCCCAGCCCCTCGACCCAAGAGACGTGCAGTAAGATATAGTTATACATTAAAACGGAGGACAGATAGTATTTTGCCTTCCGTTTTTTGTTTGTATAAGTAAGATAGTGACAATAAATATTATGTATATATAACAAGTAGTAAACAGATGTAAATGTAAAAAAGACAGAATATAAATAAATATAATAGCGATTCGTGCTATTCTTGGTGCTCAAATTTCCACATTGTCCCAGTTCGGGATACCACAATCAAGAATATGTCAACGAAACGCCGTTCATCGGCGTGGAATGACTTGTTTGATTGTGGAGGGCGTGGAAACCCTGAGCACCGGACAGAGATACGTTCCACGCTATTCTTTTGCACTCCACGTCCGATGAAACCCTTTGCCAAATACCGCTACAGCACCGATCGGCAATTTGTGGCCGACCTTCTCGCCAACGACGGGAAAGCTTTGGAGTGCCTGCTTTACGACCGTTATCGTTCCCTGCTTCGTTTCAATGCCCTTAAGGTCGCACCCAATGTGCCAGTCGACGACTTGGTGCAAGAACTCTATCTATACCTAAGTGCTGACAACTGGGCTCGATTGAAAAAATACGAACCTGATCTTCCGTTCGAGCGTTGGTTGTCAGTGGTTTCCTATCGTTTCTTCAAAGATTTTTCACTTCGGATGATAGATTCCCGTCGCCAAATCCCTATTACCAATATAGAAGACCAACAACTGCTCAATGCAGGAACGACACAGATGAACCAGATTATGATAGATATAAGGAGAGGGTTTGGCGAACTGGAGCCCCCACGCGATCGCGAGATTCTCACTGCCCTCATCCTTCGCGACGAGGAGCCCCAAGAGGTCGCCAATCGCTTCAACGTCACAGTGGACAACCTATATAATATCAAGCGTCGGGCATTGGCAAAGTTGATACAGAAACATTTGAAGGACTATGCAAGTTAAAGTGACAGATGAGATGATTGCCCGCTATTTAAGCGACAAGGCCACCCCTGAAGAGGAGTCGGCAGTGCTTGACTATATGTCCGAGAATAACGAGCGCATTGAAGACTTGCTTGCTATGTCGGCAGCTGTGGAGCAGTATAAGGAGACGAGACAGAGGCAAAAAGTTCGTTCTATATGGCCTGTGTTCTCTGCTGTTGCCAGTGTAATTCTGATTTTAGGTTTTGGCATCACCCTATGGCACACCAGCCAGTCGGACAGTGAGATGAACATTGAACACGCCCCCGCTTATGCAGAACAAGACAGTGTCACGGTAATGGATATGGAGGATGCTTTATGAAAAAAGTATTATACATCTTGTTCATTATCTGTGTCTATCTGAATGTCGATTCGGCATCTGCACAAGTTGTGCCTGACAGCTACAGACAGCAGAAACAACAAGAGTATCAGGATTTCACAGACTCCATTCACGATAACTTCGTGCGTTATCTGCAGCGCCTTTGGACAGAATACCAACTATTCTCAGGAGAACCCTCACCACGCAGCGTCAAGCCTGTTGAACAGCCGCAATTTGACACGATGGAAACGGACGATACACTCAAGACTGACACACAAATGCCTTATGGGCGACTGACCGACATACAAAATGTGGGCGCCACAGAGTATTATCCTCCTGCAAGTATTGCAGACCTTCAAAAACGCAACTACACGGTGCGGTTCTACGGCAGAGAACTGACTATAGCTCTACCAGAGAATGTCGCTAATAATAAACTCAACGGCATACGGGAGAAACAGGTGGCTCGCTATTGGAAGAAACTTGTGGAGAATCACGCCGAACAATGCCTGGCTTCGCTCGACCAACAGCGCCGTAATCTTTACCTTGGTGATTGGGGCCTTTTCGACCTCATCCAACATTTCTCCGCCGTTGTCTATCCCGGTCAAGTGAACGAGCAGGCGGTACTTTCGGTATATTTACTGGGTGCAATGCACTATGACGCCCGTGTGGGTCGTGTAGACGACCGCCTTATAGTGCTTGTCAATACGGGCAGCCGTCTCTACGATATTCCATACGTGGAGATTGACACGGTTCGCTACTATGCTTTCGGTGATTTGCCTCGTAAAGGGAGACTTCATACTTATGATCGTCAGATGGCAAGTGCCGACCGACCCATTAATATGAACCTTGCCTATTCACCGCGTCTTGGTGAGGCATTGTCGCCAAAGACATATAGATACACGCTTTTAGGCCGTAGGGTGAGTTTTCGTGTCAACCAGCCCTTGATGGATTTCTATGCCCGCTATCCGCAGACGGAACTTGCCGTCTATGCCAATGCCGCAATGGAAGAGGCCTTTTCTGCTGCTGTCGAGCGTGAGATGCGTCCTTTTGTCGAAGGACAGTCCCCTGTGGCTGCACTGAACAATCTGCTGGAATTTATGCAGCAGGGGTTTGTATATCAAGCCGACAGTAAGCAGTTCGGGCGGGAGAAAAACTTCTTCTGTGAGGAGAACTTTTACTATCCGGCAAACGATTGTGAGGATAGGGCCGTCCTATTTGCACGAATGATAAAAGTGCTTCTGGGGTATGACGTAGTGTTGCTGGAGTATACCGACCACGTGGCCACAGCTGTACATATTCCCGGAAAAAAGGTTCGCGGCCAACACGTCGACCTGCAAGGGAAAAGATATGTGGTATGTGACCCCACCTGCTTGGGGGCCTCTGTCGGTGACCTCAGCCGGAAGTATCGTAACAAGAAAGCAAATATAATATTAATTAAAAATACATAGATATGAAACGTACAGTTATTATTATGGCCGCTGTGGCCACGATGATGCTCTTCGGAGCCTGCAAGAGCAACAAACCAATCACCCAGGAACAGATAGGCAATAAAGAAATAGAACTGCCGTGTTCTGGCTATGACAGAGACACTGAAGACTATTTCGGTGGCAGTGGTGTTGGCGAGAATGTCAATATGCAGAATGCACGTCTTGCAGCTCTTAATGCAGCAAAGAGTATGATTAATGCCAAGATCGGCGGTCTTGCCAAAGGTCTTGCTACAGATTATGTTCGTACACAATCAGGTGCTGCCCAGCAGGATGACGTGCAGCGTATAGCTGAACGCGAGGTGACAGCTGTCATTGAACGTATGCTCAATGATGCCGAACAGGTCTGCGAAAAGATGTACCAGACGCCCAGTGGCACTTACCAGAGCCATATCGCTATCCGTATTTCAAAGAAAGAGATGGCCAGCAAGATGGCTACAGCCCTTAGCGACGACCAGAAACTGGAGGGTATGTTCCACCGTGACCAGTTCCGCAAATGGGCCGAAGAGTATTTGAAGAACTTAAAGGACTAACCGTGATGAAAAGAACTTTCTTCATCATATTATTGACTTTCGTCAGCGTAGCCGCTTGGGGAGCCAAGCGGCTGCCTCCGTGGATGAATGAGTTGCCAAAAGCTGGCAATAGTACCATTATGTATGTGCGTGAGGCCGGTGAGGGCGCATCTCTTACCGAAGCTCATAATCAGGCACTGCTTCGTGTGATGCAGAACACCGCCAACCGTATCGGGCGGCCGTTCGACATACAGACGGTGGATGCCGCTCTTGCAGGTGGTGCTGATTATCAGACCCTCAGCCGTCAGTACAATATACCTGTCAACAAAGTTGACCAGTATGATGAGCAGTTGCGCGATGGTACCTACCGTGTGTGGGTACTCTGTCAAGTGGCGGTAGCAGGTAATATTCAACCCATTTGGGAAGATCTGCGTCGTGAGGGCGAAGTCAATAACGGGGTTTCGCTGGCAAAGAGTGTTTTCGTGCCAGGTCTTGGTCAGATGGGCAAAGGCTATACCGCCGAAGGTGTGCTTACCCTTGGTGGTGAGTTATTGCTTGTGGGTACAGGTGTTGGCAGCTATTTTATGGCTCAGAAGCGACTGGAGGTGATGCGCGATGCCAATACTTCATATTCCGACTGGAATGCCGCACAGAATGGTTACAACACCTTGCGCACCGTGTCTTATATTGCTTGGGGAAGCGCGGCGGTTCTCTATCTGTTCAACCTTTACCGTGCTTATTCTATGCAGCCTCGCCGCACTACGGGTCTTGCATTCGCACCCACGCTAATGCCTACAAATGTCGGCATAACACCTGGCGTGTCATTCACCATAAACCTTTAACTTATGAGACGATTACTTTGGATACTGATACCACTGATGCTTACCTCCTGTATAAAAGAATTGGAACAGGAGGGCATCTATACAGAGGGAACGGTGATAGGCCGTGTGGTGGAACGCACCTCGCAGCAACCCGTTGGAGGAATGACGGTACAGCTTGTGTCGGGCGATGCCACGTTGAGTGCCACTACTACATCAAACGACGGAACTTTCAACCTTTCCATCACCGCCGAGCAGCAAGCTGATGGCTGCCGTGTGGTGGTCAGTGCAGATTCTCTTTATATCGGTTGTTCTGCTGATGTACCGGCCGGAGGCTTTGGCCGTAAGGAATACGACCTCGGGGTGTTGTATGTCGATGGACCAGGTTTGCCTGTAGTGCATACCAATGTTGTTTCCACCGATGCCGTCAGCGCCACGAGTGTCACCCTTTCCGGCAGTGTGACAGATGATTTGCGTTCCACTATTGTCAGTCGTGGTTTCGCCTACAGCACCTTGCAGTATCCAACACTATCTGACGGCAGTGTGAGTGTGGGTGGCACTTTGGGCGACTTCACTGCCACCGTCACAGGCTTGCAGCCATGTACCACCTACTATGTGCGAGCATACGCCACCAATGGCGTAGGCACCGCCTACGGTGAGCAGCAGACCTTTGCTACCCCCAGTGGTCTGCCCACGGTGCAGACGGCCGATGAGGTCACTTTGACAGGTAGCGGTACTGCTCAGTGTGGCGGCACCGTCACCAGCGACGGAGGCTTTACGGTCACCGCCCGCGGTGTCTGCTGGAGCGTTTCGCCTGAACCCACGGTGAGCAACCTGCACAGTAGCGACGGCAACGGCTTGGGTACCTTCGTCAGCACCATAACAGGCCTGCAGCCATCTACTACCTACTATGTGCGTGCCTATGCCACCAATGCCAACGGCACCGTCTATGGTGAGCAGCGCATCCTCACCACCCCCAGCGGACTTCCGACTGTGATAACGACTACTGCTACCAGTATTACTTCCAATAGTGCTGTCTGTGGTGGAAATGTCACATCAGATGGCGGATATACCGTCATCCAGCGTGGCGTTTGCTACAGTACCACTCCCAATCCCACTACCAGCGGTATGCATACCACCGACGGCAGTGGCACAGGCAGCTTTGTCAGCAATCTCACAGGCTTAACGGCTGGCACTACCTACTACTATAGAGCCTACGCCACCAACGCCACCGGCACGGTGTATGGGGAGGAGCGAACGCTATCTACTAATTAAAAATTAAGAATTAAGAATTAAAAATTAGAGTTTGGCGATCAATTAGATTTATGGATTTCCGCCGAGGCGGGGAGTGGATTAAAAATGGAAAGAACGAAAAATGCGTATTTACGCAAAAATTGTTTGTAATATGTATTTTTAGAGAGTAAAAAGTCGTGAAAAAATGGTTGGTTAATTGCGATTTGGTGTCAAAACAGGTATTACGATAAATGTGATTTGGTGCAAAATTTTCAATTTAATAATTTGTATTTGGTGTAAAATTTGTATATTTGCAAAGTTGAATTTGGTGCAATAAGATTATGAAAAGAAAGATTTACAGCAAGTTATTGGATTGGAAAAGAACGCGAGGTGGCAAAACTGCCATTCTGATCGACGGTGCACGTCGTGTTGGTAAGAGCTACATCGTGGAAGAATTTGCCCAGAAGGAATATAAGTCCCATATTCTGATAGACTTCAGCAAAGAGGACAAACAGCTGAAGATGTTGTTTGAGGAACAACTCACCGATCTGGATACATTCTTCCGAAAGCTCTCACTTATGAAGGACGTTAAGTTGTATCCGCGTGAGTCGGTCATAGTCTTCGACGAGGTGCAGCAATTTCCACCTGCCAGAGCCGCAATTAAACATCTTGTCAAGGATGGACGTTATGACTATATCGAGACAGGTTCATTGGTCAGCATCAACCACAATGTGAAGAATATCGTCATCCCATCTGAAGAAGAACGCATAGATATGTATCCGATGGATTTTGAGGAATTCCTATGGGCTATGGGTAATGACGGCCTGATGGATTATATCAGAGACTGTTTTGAATCGCATAAACAAATGGGAGGAGCGCTGCATCGCAAGGCGATGGACCTGTTCCGACAATATATGATTGTCGGGGGAATGCCACAGGCGGTGGAAATATATGCAAAAGAGAAGGACTTCGACATAGTTGACCGCATCAAACGAAACATATTGAGCCTCTATCGTGCTGACATAAGCAAATATGCCGCAGGCTACGAGCAAAAGGTGACGCGGGTGTTTGACACCATACCGTCGCAGCTGCAGCGGCACGAGAAACGGTTCCACATCGGCGACCTCGAGAAGGGTGCTCGTACCAGGAGTTATGCCAATGCCTTCTTCTGGCTCGAAGAGTCGCGGGTGATCAACGTCTGCTTTGCGGCCACCGAGCCAAACGTGGGACTGAACCTAAGCCGCGACGATGCCAAGCGGAAGATATATATGGCCGATACAGGACTGTTGATAGCTATGGCCTTTGACGAGAAGGACATCCAGCAGGGACAGCTGTACAAAAAGCTGATGTTTGACAAGTTGGAGATAAACAAGGGTATGCTGGTAGAGAATATTGTCGCCCAAATGCTGTGTGCGGCCGGCAATAGGCTTTATTTCTACTCCAATGCATCTCATAAAAAGGACGACAAGATGGAGATAGACTTCCTTGTCAGGAAGCCGTCGGTCACCTCGCGCCATAATATCTCACCTGTCGAAGTAAAGTCGTCGTCACGATATACGCTCACATCATTGGAGAAATACAGACGTAAATATTCGGAATACCTATCGACTCCCTATGTGATACATTCCAACGACTATATGGAAAAAAATGATGTCACATACGTCCCATTGTATATGACGCCGTTGATGTAAAATAGTATAAACCATTAAGTCAAACGAAAACCTACAGCGTATGTAACAGATAGATGACAGACAGATAACGAAAGCGGATAGAGCTATTCTTGGTCTTCGAATTTCCACCTTTGCCCGCTGATGCGGGGATACCACAATCGAGAATAGTCGGACGCGCACCGTCGCTGCGGTGTGGAATGACTACAATTGTTGGCGGAAGACCACCCCCCCGAGAGAGCCATTCCACACCGTCTGTTTTTGCGCCACCGCACAATAAAGAAAAGGAACTATGAAGAAAGGGCTAAATAAAACAGAAGAATGTTATCAATCCTTCGGAGATGGTTCGGAGATCTTTCGATGGTCTTTCGACAAAGAGTCGGCGAAGTGTTGTAGTGTGGGTGTTGATGATAAGTGAAATAGCTAAGAAGAAAAAACATTAAGAAAGATTGAAGAACATAGAAAGAATAATGTTTAACTAAAATAATCAACCGATGAACAATAATGTAAGTTTTGAAAAAGACGGCAAGACATATACCGTCATAGACAGTGGAACTTTGATTGTTCCTAGCAAAGGTTCAGTTACATTCTCAATTTATAACCTCCCTGTAAAGATGTTTATTAGAGAAGGTAATCATAATTCTTATAGGATTGATGATGGAGAAAGTTCGATTACAATTAATGTTGAGGTAACTCAAGGTGCAGATTTTGTAAGCACAACAGAGATGTTGGATATAGCATACGATGATGGTGGCACTATAGAATTAACTTTCTCTATCAAACAAATAGATAATGTCTCCTATTTTGTATTATATACTTGGTATAAAACAAATTTGAATTAGCTATGGAAGAGAAAGTAGAATCAACAAGGAAAAGCAGTGTCTGTTTTATGGCTGCTTCAAAAACGCGCACCACTTTACCAAGAAGGAAAAACGATGAAGGTAACCTGAGTGACCCGAATCAGTTCAAGATGGAAATGGCAAAAATATATGCGGGATGGATAGGGAAAATGTTTGGTTATAAAGATGGTGCAGCCAGTAATATTGCCTTAATATTATCCCTTGTTTTAATTGTTGCCGCATTTTTTCTGAGCATATATAATATTATAAATATTTGGAGTGCAGTTATCTCACTTGTTTCATTAAGTGTTGGTTACCTTTTTGGAAGAAAACAGGGATAAATAATATTAAAACATGGAACTGATTGGTATTTCACTTAAGGCTTTAGATGTAATATTAACATCCATTTCAGTTGTGATTGGTTTTATACTATCATTTATTGGCATTCAGCAGACACGAAATGCAAGAAAAGAAATTGCAAACAATCGCTCGAAAATGGAGGAAGAACACATAATGGGGAAATTGGTCAGTTATCTTAATAATACATATTTGACGTTCTGTTATACCGTTTTTGACAGTAATTCCAATGGATATAGTTCTGCAATTCCAATAGTAAACTATAATATTTTTGAAGTAGGTCGGTTGGCAGACTATGGGGATACTGGATATTTCTCTGAAAAAGATAATGACAGTATTATGATGAACAGGACAAAATACGAATACGATACAGCAAAGGTAATGTTTGAAGAAGGTGTGATTAAGCTATTTGACCTTACTCAATACATCAACAATCCGTATATGCCAAGAACAGTTGCTGATGAACTTTCTATATTCGTTGCTATGTTTCATGAAGAAGTAGAGTTGCCAATGAACACAATTGTTGGAAGAAATGAACTTGTATTGGTTCGACCTTTTAATAATGAAAAGCATTTTCAAATGAAAAAAGCAGTTAATGTTCAGGGGGATGCATACAAAACATGGTCATCCCTGAAAGGCCATTCCAAGTCACTAACAGACGCAATTGTTAAATGGTACAATGACAATCACATTAAGAATATCAATTTAAGAATTGACTATAATCATACTGGAGAATTATAAATTATGAAAAAGATACTAATAACATTATTGTTTGTTATTTCCTGTTTCTCTGCAAACACACAAACAGCTATTTCTATTGGTCCAGTCCATACATACGACTTTTCCGATACTTGTGAAAGTGGTCAAGTTTTGTATTACATTATCACAAGTGATTCGACTGTAAAGATAACATATCCTTGTAATTTAATTATGGGAGAGATGTGTTGGTTTGACTATGGAGGTTATTATACTCATCAAGATCTTGTAAATGACCCATATCGATACTATCCACCATGTGGCAATGTTAATACTCCAGGGCCGGGGTGGACACAAACTGCTGACTCCGTATGTCTTAGGTATTCTTATGTGTCCAGTTTAAGTATCGAAAAGCCTATTGGGAAGTTGGTTTTACCAAGTTCAGTAAGTATAAATGAGACAGAATACATTGTTACAGAAGTGGACGATTATACATTCTATTATTGTAATTTAACTAGAGTAGTTATTGCGACATCTATTACAACTATTGGGAATTATGCGTTTGCAGGTAATCCACTGGATACGATATGGTTTAATGCAATAAACTGTAAGAAAATGAATAGTGGTACCGTGTTTGATGGATGTAATAATATTAGTCATATTGAGATTGCCAACAATGTACAACGTTTTCCCGATAGTGCATTTACTGTTTTCAATCACCTTTTGGATACTATTCCTTGGAGTGATTCACTGCGATATGTGGGCACTTGGAATTTTTCTAACAGGAACGATCTGTCTGGTGACTTTACTATACCACATAGAATCGATACAATAGCAGAAGGCGCATTCTCAAATTGTGACAACATCTTGTCTCTGAATACAAACAATGTAAAATACCTCGGCCGAAAAGCTTTCGCAGATTGCGACCGACTTGTTTCTGTGACTCTTGGCGATTCAACACAAACTCTCGGTAGCGGTGCTTTCAGAGGCTGCTTTCGTTTGCAGAATATAGATTTGGGTGGTGTGACAACTATCGGCGACAGTGCTTTCTGCGGTTGTGTGCGATTGGAAAGACCAGAGCTGTCGGCAAACCTAACATCCATCGGAACACGTGCATTCGATAACTGCAACCTGCTGGCGGGAAAGCTGACATTCCCAGCCACCATTACCAATATCGGCGACTATGCCTATAGCGGGATAGGTACTATTACAGGAATAGATATGCTCGGAGCAACACCACCAACTATCTATGCCCACACCTTCGCCTCGGTGAGCAACAGCACGCCGGTCAGCGTGCCTTGCGGTGCTGTAATGAACTATTATACCACCAACTACTGGGAGAATTTCTCCACCATCGTGGAGGCTCCGCCTTACAAGCTCACGGTGAGCACGAACAACGAGACGATGGGCAGTGCCTCTGTCAGCCAGCAGCCCACCTGCAACAACCACTCGGCCATCATCCAGGCGACGGCAGAGACGGGCTTCCACTTCCTGCAGTGGAACGACGGCAACGGCACCAACCCACGTACCATCCAGATGACGCAGGACAGCACTTTCACCGCCATCTTCGTGCCCAACAACAGCTATATAGTCATTGAGCCCAACAACCCGACAATGGGCAGTACAACAGGTACCGGCACCTACGGCTACAATGCCCCGGTGACGATGACGGCGACAGCCTACAGCGGCTACCACTTCCTGAAATGGAACGATGGCAACACACAGAACCCACGCTATATGGCTGCGGTGCGCGACACCACCTTCACTGCCATCTTCGTGAGCAATGTGAGCACCATCACCGTCAGCAACGCCAACCCCGACTGGGGCAACGTTGGTGGCAGCGGCGTTTATTACTATCAGAACTTGGTGAGCCTAACGGCAACGCCCAACTACGGCTACCACTTCAGCCAATGGAACGACGGCAACACACAAAACCCGCGTAGCATAACTATAATCCAAGACTCATCATTTACAGCCTTTTTCGCATTGAATACATACAATGTTGTCGCCAACAGCAACAGTACAACTATGGGTAGTGTGTCTGGCGGCGGAAGTTATACCTACCTGCACGAGATGTCGTTGACGGCCACACCCGCCTACGGTTATCACTTCGTGCAATGGAACGACCAGAACACCGACAACCCGCGTACCATCACAGTGACACGCGACTCGGCATTCACCGCCCAGTTTGCAGCCAATAGTTATACCATCACCTCTGAACCAAACGACCCGACTATGGGCAGTGCCTACGGCAGCGGTACCTATAACTTCAATACTTCTGCCACACTGACGGCAGTGGCGGAATACGGCTACCACTTCACGCAGTGGAGCGACGGCGTGACCGACAATCCGCGTACCATCACAGTGCAGAACTCCGCTACCTACACGGCGCAGTTCGAGATCAACAGCTATATCCTCACCGTTCAGAGCAGCAACCCTGCCATAGGCACCACCAGTGGTGGCGGCAGCTACAACTACTTGACGCCGGTGAATATCACAGCAATCCCCAACGCTGGCTACCACTTTACCCAATGGAGCGACGGTAACACCGACAATCCGCGTCTGGTGAGCGTCACGCAGAACGCTACCTACACGGCACAATTCGCCATCAACAGCTATGCAGTCGGAGTATACTGCAACAACACCAGTATGGGCAGCGTGAGCGGCAGTGGCACCTATAATTACAACAGCACTGCTACGCTGATGGCCACCGCCTATTATGGCTACCACTTCGTGCAATGGCAGGATGGCAACACGGAGAACCCGCGCAGCGTGGTTGTGACCGACTCGGCGCAATTCACGGCGGAGTTCACATATAACAGCTATCTCGTTACTGCCAACAGCAGCAACGTTACCCTCGGCAGCGTAACGGGTGGCGGCTCGTATAATTACCTCTCGCAGGTGGCATTGACGGCAGTGCCTGTGCCGCACTACCACTTCACTATGTGGAACGACAGCATTGAGGACAACCCGAGGACCATCACCGTGACACGCGATACAATACTGACTGCCCATTTTGCCATTGACAGACATTCTATCACTGTCGGCAGTGACAACACTGCTCAGGGTTCTGCTGGCAATAGCGACACGGTGGATTACAACACCGCTGTCTGGATTTCGGCTACCGCCAACTACGGCTACCACTTTACACAGTGGAACGATGGCAACACGCAGAACCCACGCCGTGTGGTGGTTCTGCAAGACACTGCCTTTACTGCCAGTTTTGCTCCCAACCAATACTCTGCTACTTGTAATGTGAACGACAACAGTAGAGGAACGGTGGCAACAACGGGCGGCACCTATAACTACCTTGCTTCGCTCACGTTCACGGCTATTCCCAACGCCGACTACCATTTCTTGCGGTGGAGCAATGGACGCACTGACAATCCTATCACCTTCACGCTTGTCAAAGATACTACGCTGACGGCTATTCTCGTAGGACTTACAGCAAATGTGAACAATCCGACGATGGGCACAGTGTCGCACAACAAGCCGTCGAACCTCGTGGAGGTGGTGACTGCCACTCCGAACTATGGTTATCATTTTGTGCAGTGGAACGATGGTAATACGGAGAATCCTCGTACTGTTATCTTGACAGGTGACACGATGTTGACGGCCCACTTCGCCGTGAATAATTACTATGTTACGCTGGGTGTGAACGATGAGAGTCTCGGAAGTGTGGAAGGAGAAGACTGGTATCCATATCTGAGTACTGTCACCATCACGGCGACAGCCGCTGAGCACAGCCATTTCCTGCAATGGAGCGACGGCAACACTACCAACCCTCGAATGCTGACTGTTACCAGCGACACCTCGCTCACGGCTTATTTTGATTTGGATCAGCAATTCCAGATTACTGTCAACGCCAACGATACCACACGTGGAAGCGTGGAAGGCGGCGGCACCTTCTTCCTTGGAGAGACTGCCACTATATCAGCAACTGCCAATGAACATTACTATTTTGCTCAGTGGAGCGACGGAATAACCAGCAACCCGAGAGTGATTACGGTTACTGGAGATATGACCTATACCGCTGTCTTCGAGCCTGTGATGTATACCCTGACGGTGGCCGCCAATGACTACTCGATGGGGCAAGTGACGGGTGGCGGCAGCTATGCCTACGGAACGGAGGTGACGATAGAAGCCCGCGCTTTCGGTGGCTACCATTTCAACGGCTGGGATGACGGAGTGCAAGAGGAGCAACGCACTGTGACAGTGACATCCGATGCCTCGTATTTGGCTATATTTGAACCGAATGTAGGAATAGAGATGGTTGGAAGTTTCCCGCAGGTGTATGTGTCAGGAAAGGAGATTGTTGTTTCTGGTGCCGCTGGTCATACGATAACTGTCTATGACGTTGTCGGTAGACGGATTGGCGCTATCGAACGCGCCGCCGACCGACAAACCTTTAAGGTTCCTGTTGCGGGAGTATACATTGTCAGGATTGAAGGATATAAACCACAGAAATGTTTAGTGAGATGAAGCGGTTAATAATAATTGTACTGACGGCTTTTGTGTCTACGGCAGCAGCACAGACACCACAAGAAGAGTACGATGCCTGGAAGAAGCAGGCACGGGAAAGCTACAGCCGTTACCGTAAGCAGACAATTGACGACTATCAAGCTTTCCGCAAGAAGGCGAACGAGGAATACGCTGAGTTTGTAAAGACGGCGTGGGCTGCCATAGGCAGGAAGCCGGCTGTGGAACCGCCAGAGGAACCCAAACCACCGCAACAGCCAGTGGCTCCAGACGAGAGACCCGAGCCTCAACCGATACCACACGAAGATGTGGCACCGATGCCTGCACCACAACCTGTGCCGGAAGTTCCGATACCAGTGGCTCCGCCTACTGACAACACAGTGAGTGTTGATTACTATGGGACAGAGATTACTATCCATACCAACAAAGACATTGACATATCAATAGAAGAACTAAGTGGAGAGGTGTTGAGTGCAGCGTGGACCGCTTTGTCGGATGGCAGATGTGATGCAATGTTGGCCGACTGCTTATCGGCTAAGAAAACATTAGGCATTGGCGACTGGGGTTACATAACACTGTTGGAGAAGGTGGCAAAGTGTGTCACCAAAGGGAATAGTAGTAATGAGGCTGTGTTTTTGCAACAATGGCTGCTGACACAGTCGGGATACAAGTCGAGACTGGCAATGACGAGAAGAAGTGTGCTGCAGATTTATATGCCGTTTGACGTACTGGTATTCAATATGCCGTATATTGAGATTGACGAAGAACCTTATTTCATTATCTCAAAGAACAGCAGAGAGGACGACGAGATAAAGGTGCTGACTGCCGGATTCCCAGAGGAACACTTAACGAGTCTTAGAGTCGCCGGAAGTCCGAAGCTGACATATAAAGCCTGCAGACGAAAGACATTGCGTTCCAAGAAATATCCGTCGGTAACCCTTCAAACCGAGGTTAACAGCAATCTTATAGCTTACTATAACGACTATCCAAAGGTTTCGGGTTCGTGGGATCTGTATGCCAATGCATCGTTGAGCGGTGAGGTAAAAAGGTCGATGTATCCTAAACTGCGTAAAATGTTGGAAGGCAAGAATGAAAGGCAAAAGGCTGATATTCTGCTCAACTGGGTGCAAACGGCATTTGAGTATAAGACCGACGAAGATCAGTTTGGCAGTGAGAGGTCGCTTTTCGCTGACGAAAGCCTCTATTATCCCTATTGCGACTGTGAAGACAGGAGCATCCTGTACAGCATTCTTATACGTGACCTTGTGGGCTTGGATGTGGTGCTGCTACATTTCCCTGGACATCTGGCAACGGCGGTGAGGTTTAAGACAAATGTTGACGGCGACTACCTTGAATTGGAAGATGGTCGTTATATAGTTTGTGACCCAACATACATCAATGCTTCTGTGGGTATGGCTATGCCTGACTGCAAAAAGCAGGAGGTAAGGGTGTTCTCCTTGCAATGAGGAGGGTTGTCTATAAGAAAAGCACGCTGTTAAAAATCACTGCTCCATCATTCCGGCTTGCTTGACAAAGTCGAGGAGGGCCTGTGATATGGCGACGTTGTCTTTTTTGGGGTAGCGGATTTTGGTGAAGATTTCGGCTAGGTTGCGGGTGCCGTTCTGACGCACCATTTCCTGGTTGAAGGGGAACTCCTCGCGGATGCGGTGTATGCGCTCGATGTCGTCGTCGCTGTAGTCGTGGTATTTCTCGTCGTGCACAACACCTTCCAAAGGCAGGCGCTCGCTCTGAGCCGGCTGCTCGTCGGGATAGCCCATACAAAGGGTTACGATTGGCACTACGCCCTTAGGCAGCTCCATCAGTTCGGCAATGGCCTTGGTGTTGTACATCACGGTGCCAAGATAGCAGAATCCAAGGCCTTCGGCTTCGGCGGCAACACAGATGTTCTGCGCTGCAAGCGAGGCGTCGACGGTGCCGGACATCAGCCAGAGGAAGTTGTCGTAGGGCTCGTCGCAGCCGCGCAGACGGCACCAGTGGTGGTAGCGGTTCACATCGACGCATATTGTGAGGAACGCGGGCGCGGTGCTGCCTTGTCCGAAATGCAGCTTGGACAAGGCGGCGACATTGTCGGGCTGCTGTGTGACGATGATGCTGTATATCTGCATATTGCCGGTGTTCGAGGCGCGCATTCCGCACTCAAGGATGCGGTTCATCTTGTCTTGCTCGATGGCACGGCTTTGGAATTTGCGTATGCTGCGGTGGCTGTTGAGAAGGTCTATGGTATTCATTGTGTATGTTTTTCTTGCATATTAAACGTCAGCGGGGCTTTTTTATTTTGTGAAGCGCAAAAAAAGAATGCCGCCATAAGGCGGCACTCGGGATATATACAGATAATGAGTGAATCCGATTATTTGGTGGTGGCGATTCGTGTCGATTTGCCTGTGGCGGTGTTCATAATCTCCAGGCTGTTGCTGAATGTCACGGTTATGAAGGCTTTGCCGTCGGCAAGGAGTATGTCCTGTGCCACATCGCCCAGGCCACGACCATTGTTGTCGGCAAAGTAGTTGACTGTCGCTGTGTTGTTGCTCACATCTACGCGGCTGATGCCGGCGTTGTTCGAACCCCAGCCTCCCTCGTTGAGGACTAGCAAGTTGGATGCATCCAGAGCCACAGCCTTCTTGGGCAGAAGTCCCATCTGCACAGGGCCCATACGCGGGCTGCCGTCGTTGGCAAACACATAGCAGTCGCCTGCCGATATGTAGTTGCCGTCGGAGAGCGCGATGATGTCGCCATTATAGGGGTTGACGCTGATGCCATAGATGCCGTCGGAGGTACTGAAACCGTCGAGTATCTCGCTCACTTGGTGGGTGGCGCCGCTTACCTTGTAGAATGTCGCTCCATAGGTATAAGAGCTTTCGTAGCCGTAGATGTCGCCGTTGTACACTTCAAAGTCATTCATCGCAACATTCAGGTCTACAATCTCTTTACTGTCTGTGTTCAGGATATAGGTGCTGCCCTCGCTGACCACGGTCGAGCCGTTGTAGACATTCCACGTGTTGAAGACTATGTGGCTGTTGTCCAGTTTCCTGACGATGTTGGGGTTGCGCCCGATTGTTATGCTGTCCACCAGCTTGAAGGTGGCTATATCGACGACATACAGCTTGTTGTCGTAGCTGTAGTTGCCGCTCTCGTCCGAGATGTTGCTGCTGGCAATGTAGAGCTTGCCACCAACGGCGGCTATGCCTTCGGGATGGAACTTGCCAAGCTTGCAAATGCCTGTAAAGGTGTTCTGCGCCTTGTCGAATCGCACCACGGCCATAGGATAGTAGCAGGTTATATAGATATTGTCATCGTCTGCGGCCATATAGCGTGGATTCTCGAAATCGATTTCTACGGTATCGCTCGGCTGTGGCTTCTCTTCTTCAGGCTTGCAAGAGGCGAAAAGAATGGCTGTTGTTGCCAGCGAGAGGGCTAAAAGGGTTGAGAAAAATGCTTTTTTCATTGTTTAAGGGTTTAAGGGTTTGAGGGTTTGAAGGTTTGAAGGGTTTGAGGGTTTGAGGGTTTGAGGGTTTGAAGGGTTGGAGGGTTTGAGGGTTGGAGGGTTTGAGGGTTTGAAGGTTTGAAGGTTGGAGGGTTTTGGTAGTTAAAAGGAATATATTGCTTTGATTCTGAAGTTGCGGCCCATCATTGGGTAGGAGCGGACGACTTCGTATTGCACGTCGAAGAGGTTGAGCACCTGGGCTTGCAGGCGAAGGTCTCCTATCGGCAACTCGAATGTGCGGTCCAGCGTTATGCCTTGATCGGCGTATGCCGGCAAGTGGGTCTCTTCGTTGTTCTGTTGCTGGCTGTAGCGCTCGCCGACAAGCATACAGTTGTAACCTATATTGACCCACTTGTTCTGCAGGTAGAGCGTGGCCCCGCCGCTGTGACGCGGGGTGTAGGGTATCTGATGGTCGTAGGTCTTGGGGTTGTCGGGGTCGGTGCGGTCCACGGCTTTCTGCAGGCTGTAGGTCAGAGTGACGCTGAGCGATGCCTGCTGCCACTGCCAATCGAGCGAGCCTTTCACATCGAGCCCCATCACGTCGACCAGCCCCAGATTCATTGTCGACCAGATAAACATATTCTGCCGTGGCACGGCTATAATCTTGTCCTTCACCTCGTTGTGGTACCCGTCGACGGTCAGCGACCAGATGCGGCGCGACAGCGAGTCGTGGCTGAAGCGTGTGGTGAGCGGTAGTGTGAGGCCTATGTTGTGCTGGCTGGCGCGTTCGGGCTGCAGCGAGTCGAGGGGCATCACGAAATAGTACATCTCATTGAAATTGGGCACTCGGTAGTTCTCCTTGAAGAAATAGCGCAGTCGCAGGTTGCTGCGGTTCAAAGGCTTGACGGTGATGCCTGCGTAGGGCGACAGGCGGCGGTAGTGTATGTCCGTTGGGTTGTCGCAGGCGCGTTCGGTGATGAGCGTTGCCAACAGGTTGGCCCTGACGCTGATGCGTGGCCTTTTGTACTGCACGGCCAGTGTGCTGAGCGACGAAAGGCGGTCCACCTGGCTGTTCTTGGCCAGGTTGCTGTGCAGCTTGGCCAGCGCTCCGTCGGTGGCAAGGCTTGCTGTGAGGTGCGGCAGCAGCCTCCACAGCAGCGTCCCCGACAGGTAGCCCTCATTCTGACTGTATTCGTTATACTGGTAGCGCGAGGCGGTAAGGGCTTTGAAGTTCTCGTAGAAATCGTTGGTATACTGGTATTTGCCTATTAGCTGCCAGCGCAGTTTGCCGTGCGATGCCAGATACTTCACCTGCGAGAAAAAGAGCTTCTCTTTGGTGTCTTCAGAGCCCGATTTGACATAATACTGCACAGGCCCGGGCAGTTCGTGGTAGCCCTGCACATAGTGGACTTTGGCTGTCAGCGAGTGGTTGCTTGACGGATGCCAGAAGAGGTTGAGGTCGCCAGTGGCCAGCCACATCGCCGAGTGCTCGCGCCGCTCCACCGACGAGCTGTCGTCGTGCGAAGGGGTGTAGTAGAGCGTGAAGGGATAGTTGCCATTGCTTTGCAACCAGCTGCCGAACAGCGACATAGAGAGCCGCTTTGCCAATTTGTGCTCTACCAGCATTGACGGTGACAGAAGTCCGAAACTGCCGCCTTCCATACCTAAACGCAGGTGGGTCCGCTCGCCAGGCATAAACTGTCCCTCGCGTGTTTCCATATTAACGACATTGCCAGCGGCTGTGGCGCGGGCCGACAGCAGCATCTCGTCCTGCTGGCCGTTGCTGAGGCTGACGAAAGCGCTGTTGCCCAGCGTGTAGCGCCCGAAATCGACCTGCCCGTTCTGGCAGTCGTTCACGGCCACGCCGTCGATGGTCAACGTGCTGAACTGGCTTCCCAACCCGCGTGCCGAGACGGTCTTCATTCCGCCTATGCCGCCATAGTCGCGCAGCGTCACGCCGGCCATCTGCTTCAGGGCGTCGCTGAGCAGCAGGGCGCCCGTGCGCTCCATCTTCTTGTCGTCGACCACCTGCACAGGTGCCTGCGAGAGGGTGGGCGAGGGCTTTTTGTCGCGTGTAATGGTCACTGAATTAAGCTCCTGGCGCTGGCTGACGCGGTGTGCAGAGGTGTCCTGCGCCTGTAGTGGCACAGCACATATAGCCCACACAATGCAGGCTGCGAAAAAGCACAATATGTCTCGTGTCAGTGTTTGTCTGTTCATAATTAACGCCCTTTCCTCGAGAGCTTTAATCCGTTCTTGGCCTGGCAGGTCTTCTGACTTCGTTCCGGCGGCCCAAACCTTCCCGTCGGCCTGTGGCGGCAGACAGTGGTGTGCGGGGGACTGCCTTGTTGCGGAACTTACAGCAGCGGGACTGTCAATGATTTCCACATTGTTCCCTTTTGACGCCTAACGGGTTGATAACAATGTTGTTGCAGTGCTTCAACGCCATCGTTTGCGGCGACCAAACCGGATGCAAAGATACAACGCTTTTCCAAACTGGCAAAAAAATATTTTCGCGGCAGCGGAAAAGTCCATTTTGGGGCTGTAAAAAGCATATCTCATTATCAGTGTTTTACGAGAACATCTCCGTTCGTTGTCCAGTCGTTGTCCGCTCGTTGTCCAGTTGTTGTCCAGTCATTGACTGGACAACAACTGGACAACAACTGGACAACGACTGGACAACGAACGGAGTTGGTGGGGAGAAAAAACGGTCATTTTATATAGTTTTAACATTTAAAAGTGCAATCTGGATATAATAAAACAGAAAATGATTCGTTTTAGGGGCTGTTTTAAATATTTAAACGAGTATGATGATTAATGGAGGACTGATTTGGATTATTTTCGGCGTTCTGTTCGTTCTGAGCCTGATTGCCAGCAGCAGCGTCAAGTCGAAGTTCAAGAAGTATTCGGGCATTGCGATGAACTACAATATGACGGGTCGCGAGGTGGCCGAGCGTATGCTGATGGACAACGACATTCACGACGTGACGGTGCAGACCGTGGCGGGGACGCTGACCGACCACTATAACCCTGTGAACAAGACCCTTAACCTGAGCAAGCAGGTCTACTATGGCACCAGTGTCGCCGCCGCTGCCGTCGCTGCCCACGAGTGCGGCCACGCCGTGCAGCACGCTACGGCCTACTATTGGCTGGGGCTGCGCTCGAAGATGGTGCCCGCCGTGAGCCTCTCGAGCCGCTTCACGCCGTGGATTCTCTTTGCAGGCATCCTGTTTGTGCAGAAGTTCCCGAGCCTGCTGCTTATCGGCATCATTCTCTTTGCCCTGACGACGCTGTTTTCGTTCATAACGCTGCCTGTCGAAATCAACGCCTCGAAGCGGGCCTTGGTGTGGCTTAACACGCACAATATCACCACTCCCGACACTCACGGCTATGCCGAAAGCGCACTGCGCTCGGCGGCCTATACCTACGTTATCAGCGCATTGACCTCGCTGGCCACACTGATGTATTATCTGATGATTTATCTCGGCAACCGCGATTGAGCAAGAGTTGCTAACTTGTAAACAGCTTTAACATAATAGATTGCGTTTTTTTGTGCAATCTATTTGTGTTTTATGGGGTTGTCGGCCCGTTTTTTTTATGTAATTTTGCATTTTAAAACCGAAATGCAGTGGCAGACAAATCGAGCAAGACAGACAAGAATACCCCGTTGATGCGGCAGTATCTGGAGATGAAAAAGAAGTTTCCGGACGCAATGCTGCTTTTCCGCGTCGGCGACTTCTATGAGACCTACGGCAGTGACGCCGTCAAGGGTGCCGGCATACTGGGCATCACCTTGACACGCAAGTCGAACGGCAGCGAGGCCTACACCGAGATGGCGGGCTTTCCGTATCACGCACTGGAGCAGTACCTTCCGCGATTGGTGAGGGCAGGGCAGAGAGTGGCTATATGTGAGCAGTTGGAAGACCCCAAGGCAGCCAAAGGACTGGTGAAGAGGGGTATAACGGAGCTGGTAACGCCTGGCGTGTCGTACAACGATATGGTGCTGGAGGTGAAGGAGAACAACTTTCTTTGCGGTCTGCATCTCGACGATAAAGTGAACGGTATCAGCTTTTTGGACGTGTCTACGGGCGAATTCTATGTGGCCCAGGGCGACATCAACTATATCGACAAGCTGCTGCAGAATTTCCATCCAACCGAGGTTGTCTTGCAACGTAGATTGATGCGCCGCTTCCAGGAACTTTTCCCTGAGAAATACTATACCAACACGTTCGATGACTGGGTTTTCACTACTGACTTTGCTGAGGAACTGCTGATGAAGCAGTTTGGCACCACGTCGCTGAAAGGTTTTGGCGTTGAGGAACTTGGCGCGGGTGTCATTGCCGCCGGCGCCGCACTCTACTATCTGCAGGAGACGCAGCACGACCGCACGCAGCACATCTGCAAGCTGACGCGCATCGAGGAGGACAAGTATGTGTGGCTTGACAAGTTCACCATCCGCAACCTGGAACTGGTGCATTCGCCCAACGAGAACGCCAAGACGCTGATCGACATCATCGACCAGACGCTGACACCTATGGGCTCGCGCCTTATGCGTCGCTGGGTGGTGATGCCGATAAAGGATGTCGTGGCCATCGAGCAGCGCCTGTCGGTTGTGGACCAGCTGGTTATAGGCGGTGACATTGCCGACGGCCTCAGGCAGCGCATCCGTGGCATCGGCGACCTTGAACGCCTGATTTCGAAGGTGGCTGTGGGGCGCATCAACCCCCGTGAACTGCTGCAGCTGAAGCGTTCGCTGGGCGAGATAGACGGCGTGAAGAAGATTTGCAGCGCCGTGAACAACAAAGCCCTGCACCTGTATGGCGAGCAATTGAATGGCTGTCACACTATATACGACTTGATAGACAAGGAGATAAACGAAGAGGCACCGGTGAAGGTGGATAAAGGCAACGTCATAGCCGACGGCGTGAATGCGGAGCTTGACGAGCTGAGGGCGCTGGCAGGCAGCGGCAAGAATTATCTGGTAAACCTGCAGCAACGCGAGAGCGAACGCACTGGTATTCCGTCGCTTAAGGTGGGCTTCAACAATGTGTTCGGCTATTACCTTGAGGTGACCAATGCACATCGCGACAAGGTGCCGCCCGAATGGATTCGGCGTCAGACGCTGACCAATGCCGAACGCTACATCACGCCCGAACTGAAAGAGTATGAGGAGAAGATTCTGGGTGCCGAAGAGCGTATGCTTGTCATTGAAAGCCAGTTGTATGAGCAGCTGCTCAGGACGCTGACGGAGTATGTGCAGCCTATACAATATAATGCACAGCTGATTGCGCAGCTCGACTGTCTGCAGAGTTTTGCCGCCGTGTCGCTGGCCAACGGCTACTGCCGTCCGTCGCTGAACGAGGGTACGGCTATCGACATCAAGGAGGGCCGCCATCCGGTGATCGAGACTCAATTGCCGCTGGGCGAGAAGTATGTGTCGAACAACGTCTATTTGGACCACGACACGCAGCAGATTGTCATCATCACAGGCCCCAATATGTCGGGTAAGTCGGCACTGCTGAGGCAGACGGCCCTGATAGTGCTTATGGCCCAGATCGGTTGCTACTGTCCCGCTCAGTCGGCGACGATAGGCATTGTGGACAAGATATTTACGCGTGTGGGGGCGTCGGACAACATATCGTCGGGCGAGTCGACTTTTATGGTGGAGATGAACGAGACTGCGAGCATCCTTAACAATGTGAGCGACAGGAGCCTGGTTCTGCTTGACGAGATAGGACGCGGCACGAGCACATACGACGGCATATCGATTGCGTGGGCTATCACCGAGTTTCTGCACGACAACAAGAAGGTGCGGCCTAAAGTGATGTTTGCCACTCACTATCACGAGCTTATAGAGATGGCCGACCAGTATGAACGCATACAGAATTATCATATATCGGTCAAGGAAGTCGGCAATAAGGTGATATTTATGAGGAAGTTGGAGATGGGCGGCAGCGAGCACAGCTTCGGCATCCACGTGGCGCGTATGGCCGGTATGCCCCCGCAGGTGTTGAAACGGGCGCACCAGATGCTCGAGTTGTTGGAGTCG
The DNA here is from genome assembly GCA_902788805.1 of uncultured Bacteroidota bacterium. GTDB lineage: Bacteria > Bacteroidota > Bacteroidia > Bacteroidales > P3 > Colimorpha. Next base: position 230,840 of record CADALO010000001.1, read on the forward strand.
AAAAATGAGAAAATTTCCGATCAAAAAACTCTCAAAAAAGGGAAAAAAGAGGAAAAAAATACCCCTGAACCGGGCTTCCAACTCAGTTTTATACAACTTGACGACCCTACTTTACTCGAAATTCGAGATAAGATATTAGACATTGATATAGATACACTTACGCCGATAGAAGCCCTCTTGAAATTGAACGAGATTAAAAAAATTGTCAGTAAAAAATAATTTTTTTTTGTCAGTTTCAAAAATGTTTGTACTTTTGCACTCGCTTTTGAGGAAAAAGTATGCGGAAATAGCTCAGTTGGTAGAGCACGACCTTGCCAAGGTCGGGGTCGCGAGTTCGAGTCTCGTTTTCCGCTCTAAAAAGAGTAGTTTGAAATAACACCAAGCGGAAATAGCTCAGTTGGTAGAGCACGACCTTGCCAAGGTCGGGGTCGCGAGTTCGAGTCTCGTTTTCCGCTCAAAGTCTCCAACCAGATTTTGATGCTCTGGTGGTGGAATGGTAGACACGAGGGACTTAAAATCCCTTGCCCGCAAGGGCGTGTGGGTTCAAGTCCCACCCGGAGTACTGAATAGAGAGAAATTTGAAATGGTTGATAAATAAATGTCTTGGTAGCTCAGCTGGTAGAGCAATTGACTCTTAATCAATGGGTCCAGGGTTCGAATCCCTGCCAGGACACCACTTCGGGGTGTAGCGCAGTTGGCTAGCGCGCCACGTTCGGGACGTGGAGGCCGGAAGTTCGAGTCTTCTCACCCCGACAAATCTCCCAGATTTTATGCTTTACACCTTGAATGCCTGCCACTTTAGCTCAGTTGGTAGAGCAACGCATTCGTAATGCGTAGGTCTGCGGTTCGAGTCCGCAAAGTGGCTCAGATTTTTAACAAATTAATCAAATTTATTAAGTAATGGTAAAACAATACGAAACCGTTTTCATTGTAACTCCCGTTTTGTCTGAAGAACAGATGAAGGAAACGGTAAAAAAGTACACGGACTTCCTCACCAACAAGGGTGCTGAGATAGTCTACACGAACAATTGGGGTATGCGTAAGTTGGCTTACCCGATTAAGAAGAAATCATCAGGATTCTATTATCTCATTGAATTCAAGGCCGAGGGTAATGTTATCGCTGACCTTGAGGTCGCTTACAAGCGCGACGAGCGTCTGCTCCGCTTCTTGACGGTGTCGCTCGACAAGCACGCTATCGCTTACAATGAGAAGAAACGCGCTGCCAAGCAGAACCCCGTCGAGGCTCCCGCAGAGGCATAATAATAATGTTCGCGCGTAATTGTTAAACAACAAAAAGAATAGAATTATGGCTAACGAAAGTGAAATCAAATATTTGACCCCTATAGCTGTAGAGACACAGCGTAAGAAATACTGCCGTTTCAAAAAACTCGGCATTAAGTATATCGACTATAAGGACGCCGATTTCCTGCTGAAGTTTGTTAACGAGCAGGGCAAAATCCTTCCCCGTCGCATCACCGGTACTTCCAACAAGTATCAGAAGAAAGTTTCGCAGGCAATCAAGCGTGCACGCCATCTTGCTTTGCTGCCCTATGTTGCCGATTGTTTAAAGTAATCAAAGGAGGAAGAATAAATGGAAATTATACTGAAACAAGACGTTATCAATCTGGGATATAAGGACGACATCGTGACCGTGAAGAACGGCTACGCCAACAATTACCTCCTCCCGCAGGGTCTGGCTATCATCGCCACTCCCGCCAATAAGAAAATGCACGAAGAGACACTGCGTCAGCGCGCTTTCAAAGAGGAAAAGCTCCGCAAGGATGCCGAGACTCTTAAGGCTGCCCTCGACGGCAAGAGCGTTCGCATCGCCACTAAGGTCGGTGAAAACGGCCAGCTGTTCGGTTCGGTCAACAACATTCAGGTTGCCGATGCTCTGAAGGCTCAGTACAACTATGACATTGATCGCAAGAAGATTGTTGTTGACGGCTCCAAGATTAAGGAGGTCGGTACCTACAATGCTCTTGTTAACATCTACCGTGACATCAAGGCTACCCTCAACCTCGACGTTGTCAATGAGGATGCCGCTCCTGCCGAGGCATAAGTCCAAAGCAGACCAGTATTAGAAAAGTTTTCTTTTTCATAGTACAATTTTTAGGTTGGCTAATCCCTACGTGAGTAGGGGTTAGCTTTTTTATATGGGTATGCTTCATACAAAAAGAGGTGTTGGAATTGCTCCGACACCTCTTTTTATTGGTTGAAAGTTAAAACGTTGAGTTGCTTACATCTTCATCATCCAACCTTTTTCAGTGAGGATTAATGACTCAGTGTCATCATTGGCTTCGCCATTGCCGAAAGTGTATTTCACTTTCACTTTTGCACTTTGGCCGTCCTCTGAAATCTCTTCGCCGAGGATTTCATACTCAGCTAAGCCGCCGTTAGCCTCATAAATCGCTTGGACGAGGGCTATAGCTCCATTGACGTCGTCCTCGCTGGCTTCAGCGATGCCTTCGGAATACTGGATTGCTGCTTTGTAGTCTTTGTTTTTCAACAGTTTCAGGACTTTCTCCATTACGTCGGATGGAGTGTCCTTCTTGCTGGTTTTAACTTCAGTCGTGTCGCCCGACTGTCCGCAGCTGGTAATTGCAAAACTGCAAGCCAACAAAGCTGCAAAAACGAAAATGATCGTTCTTTTCATTGTTTAATGTTTTTAAGTGTTTATAAAAAAGGAAAAAAAGTGCTTGCCGGTATCCGGCAAGCACGTTCTTTGTAAAAGCATTTATTAATATTTGTAGAAGCCTTCGCCAGTCTTGCGACCAAGGAGACCGGCGCGGACCATCTTGCGCAGCAGCGGGTGAGGACGGTATTTCGGGTCGCCGAACTCTTTGTAGAGGACTTCCATAATGGCGAGGTTGACGTCGTTGCCGATAAGGTCGGCCAGAGCAAGGGGACCCATCGGGTGATTGGCGCCAAGCATCATACATTTGTCGATGTCTTCGGCGGTGGCGATGCCGTCGGCAAGGATGCCTACTGCCTCGTTGATCATCGGGATAAGGATGCGGTTGACCACAAAGCCGGGTGCCTCTTTAACCTCGACGGGCTGTTTGCCGATGGAGGCAGCTAGGTCTACGACGCACTTGCATACCTCGTCGCTGGTCAGCTGGCCACGGATAACCTCGACCAGGGCCATACGGTCGGCAGGATTGAAGAAGTGCATACCGATGAACTGAGCCGGACGGCTGGTGGCGGCGGCTATCTCGGTGATGCTGAGCGACGACGAGTTGGTGGCGAAGATAGCTTCAGGCTTGCAGATCTTGTCAAGCTCGGTGAAGACCTCTTTCTTGAGCTGCATCTCCTCGACAGCGGCCTCAATGACGAGGTCGGCGTCAGCGAAGGTTGCATAGTCGGTGGTGGTGGTGATGTTGGCGAGCAGAGCATCAACGGCCTCCTGAGTCATTTTGCCTTTCTCGACGAGTTTGCCATAACCTTTAGCGATTGAACCCATTGCCTTGTCGAGGCTTGCCTGGGTACGGCTTTTCATAACGACGGGCATCTTGGCGGCAAAGGCTTTGACAATGCCTTTTGCCATTGTGCCGGTTCCAATAACGTAAATTTTCATTGTGAGATTATTTTTGTTTAGTTTATTTATATGTTTTTATGTTTTATCGTTTTAGGATGAAAGGAGAGAGTCAACGATGCGAAAGTGTGATTTTACCTATTTGAAGTAAAAGTCAATGTTAAGTTTAAACTTGATTATTTCCCTTGGAATTCGCATTTTCCTTTGTTGAGGAATGCAGCCATACCGTTCTTTTGGTCTTCTGTTTGGAAGCAATGGCCGAAGACGGTGCTTTCGTTCATTATTGCTTCGTCAGCAGTCATATCCCATTCGTCGTTTATGCAGAGCTTTGCAGCTTTTACGGCGAGGGGGGCATTGGCGGCAATCTTGGTAGCCATTTCCATAGCTTTACCCATCAGTTCGGCTTGGGGATAGACGGCGTTGACAAGGCCTATTCGCAGCGCTTCGTCAGCCTTGACGTTACGACCGGTATAGATGAGCTCTTTGGCCATTCCCATACCGATGAGGCGTGCCAAGCGTACGGTGCCGCTGAAGCCGGGGATGATGCCCAGACCCACTTCCGGTTGGCCGAAGCGGGCATTGTCGCTGCAGATGCGAATGTCGCAAGCCATAGCCAACTCGCAGCCGCCACCCAGCGCAAATCCGTTGACAGCAGCAATGACCGGAACGTGGAGAGTTTCAATTTTGCGGAAGACAGCAGCTCCGCGGCTGCCGAAGGTCTGCCCTTGTAGCATATTGAGGTTGGCCATCTCGCTGATGTCGGCGCCAGCGACAAAACTTTTCTCGCCGTCGCCGGTGATGATAAGGCAGCGGTATTTGTTGCAGTCAAAATGGGTTAGGAAGTCGTCCATCTCTTTCAAAATGGCGCTGTTGAGTGCATTGAGCGTCTTCGGAGCGCTGATGGTGAGGATGCAAATATTACCCTCGTCGGCTATTTTCAGAAAATTGTATTCCATAATTGTTAAAGATTACTTTCTTATGAGAGTGCAAATTTACGCTTTTTTTTCGATACAGATGTTAATTTTAAGAAATAATGATTCAAGTAAGCGAAAACCAAGAGTTTAAACAAATGGTTTCTCTGTGAAAAAGAAAAGAGATACAAAGGGAATATGGTTATGTGTTGCGTTTTTTGCTCAGAATCCTATCTCAATGCCTATTTCGTGGAGAGAGCTTGAGGTGTAGAGCGACAGCAGGTTGGCGGTGAGGCTTAAGCGTCGTATGAAACCGCGTGGCAGGGCGAGGCCTAAGCCCATAGTAAGTCGCCAGGGGTTGAGGATGGATTTGTTTCCTGTGAGGTTTCCGAGCATATTTGAGGTGGCGATGCTATGCGACGGGGTAAGGCTAAGGTTCCATCCTATGTCTTTGCCTTTGGGCCTGAAGTTGAAAGTGAGCGGCAAACTGGCATAAAGGCTGAAAGTGCTGTGGATTTCGGGCTTACCGGCAGGATAGATTGTGGTATTATCAGTACCGTCAATCCCGTCTACGGTCCCGATATTATAGTTTGTTACTTCTGTCTGATGCGAATAGCCGCTGAGTCCTATGCCGAGCTCCAAACCCTGCCGTTCACCCAAGGGAATGGCATAGTTGACACCGACATTTGCGGCGAGGGTGGAGCTTGGCGACATACTGGTGTAGGAATTTGTGGTGCCGGAAATGGAGTGCAATGTGTTTTCAATAGTATTGACATCGTCGGCGCCAATTCTGGGAAGAGCAGAGGCCCCGATAGATGCTGTGAAGTGGAATCGTTTGCCTTCGTTGTCAGAAGGCAGAATGACGGGGTTGTCTGCCAATAATGGCTCTTGGATGTAAATAGGTTGTACGTCAGGAAGTGGAGGCTCAATGGTGTTAGGTGTTTTTGTGTGTAGGGTGTCGGTGTCTAAGGCTTGCTGGGTGATAGCAATTGCTGGCGGTTCGGTATTCTCATACGGTATGTCGTATTCCTGCGGAACTGTTGGCTCGGGGATGGGTAGAGTAGAGGATGACGTATGCTTTGTCTTATGTTGTGTTGTTGTGGGTATGCTTTGTTGCGTTTGCTCTTGGCTGGGCGTTTGCGGCACGCTTGGAACTTCCTGTCGAGCAATGATAACGTTTGATGTTTGCTGCGGCAGTGCAAATAGGTACACGGCCCACACTGTGGTTGCCAGCAATATGGCTGTGCAAACCATAAGGGCTCGCCGCTTCTGCTGCCGAGCCAAGCCGTGTAGGTTGTCTGCGGCCTGTTGCTGCTGCCGACGGTCGGCACCGTATTGTTGTAATATGTCTTCTAAATTGTCCTGTCTCACTGTGTGAAGGTTATAGGGTTGAAGGGTTTTAGGGTTTTAGGGTTTTAGGGTTTGATGGTTGAAGGGTTTTAAGGGTTGTGTTTTGATATTTCAGATCTTAATGTGGCGTAGGCGCGACTTAGTTGTGTGGTTATGTTGGTTTCGCTGAGGCCGGTCTGTTGCGCGATATCGTGGATAGTCAATTGCTTTACGTATTTCATCTCTATTATTGTCTGCTGTTGTTTTGGCAGCGATGCTATGGCTTGCTCCACTTGCCTGTATCGCAGTTCGGTGTCGTGCGGATCATCGTCATATTGCTGAATCTGAACCTCTGACGCTGCGGCTTCCATCATCTTCTGTCTCTGCTTGTTGCGGCGCAGCATATCAATGCAATAGTTACGTAATGTACGCATACTGAACCCCTGCGGGTCTTTCATCAGTCCCAGTCGCCATCGTATGCGCCACAGTCGCACAAAAGACTCTTGCACGGCGTCGTTTGCAAGGTCGTCGTCGTGCAGAATCTGGACTGCCACTCGCCTCATTGCGGGTTGCAGCGAGACAATGTCGTTTATGAACTGCTCGGTATTTATAATGATTTAGGTTCTTATGTTGTTGATTTATGGTGTGTTGATTACTTAAAATGTATGCTCGTAGACGGTTGTCAGTTCCGGTGTTCCGCAGAAGATGCTTTCAACTTTTATAATTAGAGTGAATGGTTGTGGTGGCAGGTTGTTTATCTGGAAAGAGTTGTCGTATAGACAGATGCAGTCGGTGAGCCCTTGCTCGCCCACGTGCTCCACTACGGTAACTGTATTGCCGTTAGTTTCCACGGAAGTGGTGATGTTGGGTTCGCCGCAGTCAAGCCCCATATTATAATGTGTCACCTGCATTGGATTGCCAATGCCCGGCCACAATACCACTATAGAGTCGGTGCTCATATCCTTGGCAGCCAGTTTGTCGGTGCTGGTGTGGCAGTCCGACGTGTTGATGTCGGATATGAATGGGGCCCCTGACTCATTCTTTTCGCAAGCCCAAAGCAGGACGATGATGATTGTGGCAGCAGCCATTATTCGTGTCTTCCTCATAGTGAAAAATGTTTTGTTTACCTTAATAACGCAAAAACCTGAAGAATGTCACAGCAAAAGAAAAATTTTTTTTTGTGACATTTAATCCTGTTGTGCGTTATATAGGTGTAACTAAACAACGCAATATGAATATGAAGAAAAAAAAGTTTGTTTTACTAGCCATTATGGCGATGACAGTGCTTATGCTGCCTGGATGCGAAGAGGACGAGTACGTCCTTAATATAGAAAATGGTAAGTTTGTGGTTTTGGAAGAACCCTACAAGCACCCGTATGCTTCCGATATCACCATCAAAGCCGTCATATTTGTAGAAGGGGAGTCTTTGCCACATCGAGACAGACTGATAACGCAGTATTGCATATCTGGGCATATTCCTTCTGGCTACAATGCCGGTGACACTGTGGCTGTGCGGGCCAAGATAGAAGAAATATACCCCAAAGGTCCGACATTTTTAGTAGCCGACAATGTTACTGTTTATAAAATAAAAGATATAGAAAGGATTAAATGATGAAAAAACTGTTTTTTCTTCCACTGTCGGCACTGCTATTGTGCCTGCTGTTTTCCGCCTGTAAAAAGGACAAGAACAATCTTCATTTCGACTACGACGGCCCTTGCCATTGTGGTGTTGAGAACCCACTTGAGGACCTGGAGTGGCTGCACAATACGGCTGTGGAGTTCGAGTCGTGGCCCGAAAACAGATGGGCGAAAATTTTTATCTGCACCTATGACTCTACCAAGCAAGGGTTTATCATCAACCCTTGTGTGAATGTCAGCGATGGTATGCAGTCGTTTGTCGACTGCGAAGGTAACAAATTGGGCGAATTGGGCGGCTTTGCAGGCATACCACTGTCCAACTACAATATCGACCCTGCCAGTGTGCGCGAGATATACCGCAACTATCCCGACACGGCGGCCACTCTCGTCAATAAACGCTGGCAACTGCGGCGCTTCTTTGACCGAGAGACAAATACAGAGGAAATCCCTATGCGTGGCAACGACCCTATTCCTTTCTGGCTCTATTTTCACGATAGCTTAACGGTGGAAGGCGGCGGCATCAACCAATTGGCTGGCAATTATGCAATGATTGACCATAACATATATATGAATGTCGCAGCGGTAACCGAGATACACGACGCGACAGGCTGGGAGGAGCGTATGCTCAACGCCTTGAACAACTCTTCCGTCTGTGAAGTGGGTTATTATGGTCGCACTATGCGCATCTATTATGATCTGAACCGCAAATATATGGATTTTGTCCGAGCGGATTGAAAAATATTTTGCCAGTATAAAATAATTTGTTATTTTTGTTGCATCGTTTCGAAAGTGCGAAACGATGCAACTTATTGTATGTCTGACCCAAAAGCGTAATATGCCTGCGCTCAAAACGGCTCTTTACGAGCCACAGGCTCTTGAACCCTGATGGATAAGAGAATAGGAACAATAACAATATTAGTGACCGACCGTAGTATGTCGGCACAGATTAATCCGATTATTTCTGATTACTCCGACATTATTTTATGTCGCCAAGGTCTGCCGTTTCAGCAGCGTGCCGTGGCGGTCATATCGCTTATTGTCGAAGGAAGCGTCAACCAAATCAATGCTCTGACCGGGCGTCTGGGCCGCATTGCCGGTGTCGAAACCAAGGCTGTGGTTACCAAGGCAAGCTGATGAAAGCGGAAAACGGAATTAATAGCCCACTATGCCTAAATCAGGCTAAAATACTTTATCTGAAACAGAATAATAATCCATAAAATATTACAATTATGAAACATCAGAATTTCATTGATAGAGACAAACTTTACGGTATGCTCGACAACAATGCTCCTACCGAGAGTCAGTTGAACGACATACTTAACAAGGCACGCAAACTTAAGGGTCTGAACCTTGAGGATGTTGCCAAGCTGCTGTGCGTCGAGGACGAGGCTGGCATACAGAAAATACTCGACACAGCCCACTACTGCAAAGAGGAAATCTACGGCAAACGCTTGGTGCTCTTCGCTCCCATCTACACGGGCAATGCTTGCGTGAACAACTGCGTGTACTGCGGCTTCCGTCGCGACAACAAGGCACTGAAACGCAAGATACTGACTCTCGACGAGATCGAGACCGAGACGCTCCACCTGCTGCGTATGGGTCACAAGCGTGCCCTGCTTATCTGTGGCGAGAGCCCGCGCAATGACGCAAACTATATGGTTGAAGCCATCCGTCGCTGCTATGCTGCCAAGGACGAGAAAGGAAGCACCATACGCCGTATCAATGTCGAGCTGGCACCGATGAGCGTTGAGGACTATGCCAAGCTGAAGGCCGAGAAGATTGGTACCTATGTCTGCTTCCAGGAGACATATGACGAGGTGGAGTACAAGAGGTTCCACCCGGCAGGCACCCCCAAGGCCGACTACCTCTACCGACTCACCTGTATGGACCGCGCTATGGAAGGCGGTATCGACGATGTGGGTGTCGGCGCTCTGTTCGGACTTGTCGACTACCGCTTTGAGATTCTTGCCATTATGGAGCACGCACGCCATCTGGAAGAGGAGTACGGCTGCGGCCCCCACACCGTCAGTTTCCCGCGCATCGAGCCTGCCGAAGGTACGCCGTTCTCGCTGCCTGAGAACATTCCGCACCCTGTCAGCGACGCCGACTTTATGAAGATCATTGCCATCATACGCATTGCTATGCCTTATACCGGCATCATCATCAGCACCCGCGAGCGTCCCGAGTTGCGCGACCAGCTGGTGAAATACGGCGTTAGCCAGATCTCCGCAGCCAGCGAGACCAACCCTGGCGGTTATGACGAGGACAACAACAGCAACGAGGCCAAGCCCTACGAGAAGACCGGCGACACCGGCGCACAGTTTACGCTGGGCGACCACCGTTCGCTCGACGAGGTGATCAGTATGATGATCGACGGCGGCTACATACCATCGTTCTGCACCGGTTGCTACCGCAAAGGCCGTGTCGGAGCCGACTTTATGGACCTGGCAAAGCCGGGCCTCATCAAGGAGTACTGCAAGCCCAATGCTATGTTTACCTTCCGCGAATATCTTGAGGACTATGCAAGCCCAGAAACCAAGGCCAAAGGTCTGGCCCTGCTCAAGCAGCTGACACAGACTTTCAGCAAGGAAGAATTGAAGAAAAAGGTGGAAGGCAACCTCTGCAAGATCGGCGAAGGCGAGCGCGACCTCTATTTCTAAAACAGCAAAAAAAGCACTTCGGGGCTCCAAAACGACATTTCCGTCCGAATCTGGAGCCCCATTTTGCAAAATCACTTTATTTTTGCACCCGAATTCAACAATATAAAAGGTGATGGAGATGCCGAAAACCATCAACAAAAACAAAGAGTAGGCACTAATTAAAAATGCAAATAAAATGAAAAAAGTATTTCTTACCCTCACTATGGTGGCTTTTGCAATGGCTGCCAACGCACAGTTCATCCTCGGTGGTCAACTGGGTTTCAGTACCAATGGTGGCAATACTCATTATGAGGCAATTGCACCTCTCACCAATGCCTTCGATCATCCTTCGACCAAAACCACCGACCTCAGAATTGCACCTTCGATTGGTTATATGCTGAATGACAAGATGCAGGTTGGTTTAAGCCTGATGTATGTTACTGGTTCTTCAGTTAACTACGGAACCGCTGCCACATATTATGCAGGTCACGAAGATTGGGTAAAAGGTAAAGGCGGCGCTTTTGGTATTGCTCCCTATTTCCGTTACTATTTTGCCCAGGCAGGTAACTTCAATTTCTTCTGCGAAGCTACTTTGACATTCATCGCAAGTGGCCGTAGCCACACCCACACCTATGACAACAGCGTTACCCCCGTTATCGATGTAGAGGCTGATGGTCCGACTTCGTACTCCATCATCGATTTCTCGATTGTTCCCGGTGTAAACTACAAGTTCAGCGACAACTGGTCGGCTGACTGCTACATCGACCTCGCCGGTCTTGCTTTTACACATAGAGCAACCAAGAACTACGGTACCCTCACCGATCCCGATGCATTGGTTTCAACTAATGTGACCAACGACTTCAGCCTGATTTGCAACGCCAGCGCTCAGACTTTGAACGCCCATCTTGGCAACTTCCGCATCGGTATCAACTACCACTTCTAAAAAACACTTACCATTTACTGAAACAATACTCACACAACTAACTTGACTAACATAGACTAATTAGTAAAATTGTAGATTGTTTTGTTGAATTCATAATGGTGTCGGACGCCCCTGCGAAGGGGCGTCCACTTTTTTAAACAATAAAAGGCAGGACGATGCAACGTCCTGCCTTTATTGTTTTAATAGAAGAAACTGGCTACAAGTCTGCTTCGATTAACCTTACCAGCTCCTCGACGGCGTCTTTCTGGTCGATGTTTCGTTTTACAATCTCTTTGCCTTTGTAGAGAGTTATCTTGCCAGCGCCGCTGCCTACATATCCGTAGTCAGCGTCGGCCATCTCGCCGGGGCCGTTGACTATGCAGCCCATAACGCCTATTTTCACGCCCGTAAACCGTGCTGTGGCCTTCTTGATGCGTTGCAGGGCCTCTTGTATATCGTATTGGGTGCGGCCGCACGAAGGGCAGGCGATGTATTCGGGCTGAGTAATGCGTGCCCCCACGGCCTGCAGTATGTCGTAGGCTACGGGTATTTCTGCCACGGGGTCCTCGGTCAACGACACGCGGATTGTGTCGCCAATGCCGTCAATGAGCAGTGCACCTATGCCTGCGGCGCTCTTGAGGCGCCCTTGCATTGCGTCGCCGGCTTCGGTCACGCCCAGATGGATGGGATAGTCCATTCCGAGAGCCTGCATCTTCTGTACGAAGATCTTTGTGCTTTGCACCATCACTTTGACATTGCTGGCTTTCATCGAGAAGACGAGCTTGTCGAAGTCTTGCTCGCGGCATACTTCGGCAAATTCGATGGCCGATTGCGCCATTGCCTCGGGGGTGTTGCCATAGCGGCACACGATGCGTTCGCTGAGGCTGCCGTGATTGGTGCCTATGCGCATTGCGGTGCCGTGCTGCTTGCAGATTTCAATCAGGCGCGACATCTTTTCGCCTATGCGCTTGATGTCGTCGTTGTATTCTTCGTCGGTCCAGTGGGTGCGGCCAGTGTTGCGGTCGGTGTAGTTGCCGGGGTTGACGCGTACCTTCTCTACTATTTCCGCTGCTGTTTCGGCAGCGAGCGGATTGAAATGTATGTCGGCCACTAATGGAACGGTGCATCCGTGTTTGGCCAGCTCGTTCTTGATATTGTATAGATTCTGGGCCGCTTTGACATCGGGCGCGGTGATGCGCACCAGTTCGCAGCCTGCCTCGACGAGGCGCAGCGTCTGCTCTACGGTGGCGCGGGTGTCCATCGTGTCGGTGTTAGTCATCGACTGGACGCGCACCGGGGCACCGCCGCCCATTGTGAGGTTCCCTATGGTTATTTGTCTTGACATAACGCTATCTGAAATATACCTCCGTTGCGCCGACGCCGTATTTCGACATCGGGGCTTCGAAGAAGTGGATATTGTCGTATTGTTTCAGCTCCTTGTTGATTTCGTCCTTGAGTATGCCTTTGCCTACGCCGTGGATGAAGGTCACTTTTTTCATCTTGTTGGCAAAAGCGTGATTCATACATAGGCGGAAGTAGTGCATCTGGATTTCGAATGCCTCGTGGGGCGTGAGGTCGGCGGGGCGTTCGGTGAGCATATCGATGTGAAGATCCACTTCGGCCTCGCCTGGAGCCACCTGATGCTGTAGCAGAATGTTGTCGGTAAGGCTTTGGGTGTTGTGCTGCTGTATATTGCTCAATTGTTTCTTTAGCTTGGCAATCTGGTCTTTAAGGTTTGCGACTTGGTTCTTGAGCTGCTTGATTTCGTCCTCTGGTGTCATCGGAACGGTGACTTTTGGCGCCGTGCCCGGCAGTCCTGAGGGTAGGGGAGTGCCTTTGCCTTTCAGATGCTCTTCCATCGTGGCATTGAACATCTTGGCAGCTCCCTGCTGGTCGGCCATACGTATCAGTTCTTCGGGCTGCATCGGTATGTCGAAGCCGGTGTCGTCTTGTACAAAAATAAAGTCGTCGGTCACTTTGGTGACTATGCCGCCACCGGTCTGGTTAAGGAATTTTACTTTGTCGCCTATTTCAAAATGTGCCATTTGTAAAGGTTAAAGATTAAAGTTTAACGTTTAAAGGATTTCGTTTGCGAGTGCGGCGAAGTCGATGCCGTCGAAGTTGCCGCTACTCATCATCAAGAGGTTGGTGCTAACGCTATTACGCATTAACGCAATCACGCATTCCACCAGTTTCTTGCTGTCGGTGAAGACCTCAACATTTCCACCAAAAGCCTTGCGTACCTCCTCGGGGTCGAGAGGTGGCAGTTTTTTGAGTTGCAGCGCGTGTTGGCTAAAGTAGACGTAACGGATATCTGCCTCGTCCATTGTGCCGCGGTATTGCTGCAGGAACTCCTGCGTCAGCGAACTGAAGGTGTGCAGCTCCATACAGGCAATGAGTTTGCGGTCGGGGTACTGCTCGTGCATTGCGTGGATGGTGGCGCGGAGTTTCGACGGCGCGTGTGCAAAGTCCTTGTAGACAGCGCAGGTGTCGCTCTTTTTTACAAGTTCAAGGCGCTTGCTGGCACCGTCGAAAGTGCTGATGGCCTCATCGAATTTCTCGTCGGCAATACCTAATTCGCGGCAGGCATATCGTGCAGCGGTGAGGTTCAGCAGGTTGTGGTGCCCAAACACCCGTAGGGGCGTACCCCCGTGTACGCCCGATGTCCCGTCATCTAGCGTACACGGGGGTACGCCCATTGTCCCGTCATCGGGCGTACACGGGGGTACGCCCCTACGGAGATATGTGATGCCATCCTCGACCGCATAATCGGGGCAGACATACGGAAGTTTCTTTATGTCGGTACGGTGGTTCTCTGTCGCCACACGATGCACCTCTTTGTCTTCGTCGCAGTATATCAGTGTGCCTTGTGGCTCAATGAGATCTATATATTTGGCAAACTGCTCGCGGTAGATGTCGAAAGTGGGGAAGACGTTGATGTGGTCCCATTCTATGCCAGTGATGATGCCAATATTGGGATGATACAGGTGGAACTTCGGCCGGCGGTCGATGGGCGAAGTGAGGTACTCGTCGCCCTCGATGACCATCACCTTGGCGGTGTGGCTCAGTCGCACCATCACGTCAAAGCCTTTCAGCTGTGCGCCAACCATATAGTCGGCCTCTATGCCACAATGGGCAAGCACGTGCAGTATCATTGCCGTGGTGGTTGTCTTGCCGTGCGAGCCGCCGATGACGATGCGCAACTTGTCCTTCGACTGCTCGTAAAGGTATTCGGGATAACTGTATATCTTCAGCCCAAGCTCTTGGGCTTTAAGCAGTTCGGGGTTGTCAGCGCGTGCGTGCATACCAAGAACCACAGCGTCGAGGTCGGAGGTGATGCGTTCAGGGTACCAGCCTTCTTTCTCGGGCAGCAGCCCTGCGTTCTTAAGACGGGTACGGGCAGGATCGAAGATTTCGTCGTCCGAGCCTGTGACGGTATATCCTTTCTGGTGCAGCGCCAATGCGAGGTTGTGCATTGCACTGCCGCCGATGGCTATGAAGTGTACTTTCATATCAAAGATTGTTTTGCGAGTATAACGACTTTGGTTGCATATTATTGTAGAACGTTTTGCCGGATGAAAAAAAGTTGCTATATTTGCAAAAACTATTATTGCTATGGAAAATACTCAACTCGTTAATGGTCATAGGATTGCATCCGACCGCATTGCCCAGTTGGGCGAGAATGAAATATTCGTATTTGGCAGCAACATCCAGGGTATGCACGGTGGCGGTGCCGCGTGGTATGCCCACAATAATTTCGGTGCCGAATGGGGTGTCGGCGAAGGCTTGACGGGACGCACATACGCTCTTCCGACTATGGAGGGCGAGGCGTCGATGGCCCACGCTGTGCAGAAATTCACAGAATGTGCCCGCCAGCACCCCGAACTGACATTCCTTGTCACTGCTGTCGGCTGCGGCATTGCTGGCTACACGCCCGACGAGGTGGCGCCTCTGTTCAAGGAAGCTGCTGCACTGGAAAATGTCTACCTGCCGCAGGTCTTTGTCGATGTGATGTTTAAATAAAAAAAAGCGAGGAATTTCCTCGCTTTTTTGTTTGCTTGGATAAGCATTATTTAATTTGTTATTCGTCTTTGTACCCTGCGGCGATGCGGGCGCGTTTGCGCTCTATCTCGTCGAGGATAATCTTGCGGATGCGCAGGCTGCTGGGGGTAATCTCGAGGTATTCGTCCTCGCGGATATACTCCATAGCCTCCTCAAGGCTCATCTTTATTGCCGGGCTGCAGGTCGACTTGTCGTCCGCACTCTTGCTGCGCATATTGGTGAGGTTCTTAGCAGTTACAACGTTGATGACTATGTCGTTGCCCGGACGCAGGCTCTCGCCGATAACCTCACCGGCATAGACCTG
The DNA here is from genome assembly GCA_902788805.1 of uncultured Bacteroidota bacterium. GTDB lineage: Bacteria > Bacteroidota > Bacteroidia > Bacteroidales > P3 > Colimorpha. Next base: position 246,180 of record CADALO010000001.1, read on the forward strand.
GTCGCCCGGCTCTATGAAGAAGGGACCGCGGTCTTGCAACTTGCTGATGCTGTAGGCTGTAGCCTCGCCCGTCTCTTTGGCTATGAGGGCACCGTACTTGTGGTCGTCGATGTCGCCTTTCCACGGCTGGAATTCCAAGAAGCGGCTGGCAATCACGGCTTCGCCGTTGGTGGCGGTGAGCAGCGTGTTGCGCAGGCCGATGATGCCGCGGCTCGGAATGGTGAAGTCGAGCTGCACGCGGTCGCCCTTGGTGTCGATGGTGCCCACCTCACCCTTGCGGCGAGTGACAACGTCGATAACCTTGCTCGAAAACTCCTCGGGCACCAACACGGTCAGCTGCTCGATGGGCTCGCACTTCTGGCCGTCAATCTCTTTGATAATCACCTTTGGCTGACCCACTTGCAGCTCATAGCCCTCGCGACGCATAGTCTCGATAAGGATGGAGAGGTGCAGAATGCCGCGTCCGAAGACGAGCAGCGCGTCGGGCGAGCCGGTTTCCTCTATGCGCATTGCAAGGTTTTTCTCCAATTCGTGGTAGAGGCGCTCGCGGATATGGCGGCTGGTGACGTATTTGCCTTCTTTGCCGAAGAAAGGTGAATTGTTGATAGTGAAGAGCATAGACATTGTGGGCTCGTCGACCTTGATGGGCGGCAGCGGCTCAGGATTCTCGGCATCGCAGATGGTGTCGCCAATTTCGAACATCACGTTCTTGTCGAGCTCAAGCAGAAGGGCGCAGATTTCACCAGCCTCAACGATATTCTTTGTGCGCTCCTTGCCCAGACCTTCAAAGGTGTATAACTCCTTGATACGGCTGTTGATATGTGTGCCGTCGCGCTTGGCGAGGCATATCGGCTGGCCTGCCTGCAGCGTGCCGCGATGCAAGCGTCCCACAGCGATTCGGCCAAGATAACTGCTATAGTCGAGGCTCGAAAGCATCATCTGGGTGTTGCCCTCGGGTACCTGCGGAGCGGGTATATGCTTGATGATGAGGTCCATCAGGTAGCTGATGTCGTCGGTCGGTGTGTTCCAGTCGGGACCCATCCAGCCCTGCTTGGCGCTGCCGTAGGCCGTGGGGAAGTCCAGCTGGTCGTTGTTGGCGCCCAGGTTGAACATCAGGTCGAACACGGCCTCCTGTGTGGCCTCGGGGTCGCAGTTGGGCTTGTCGACCTTGTTGATGACCACTATCGGCTTCAGTCCCAGTTCGATAGCTTTCTGCAAAACGAAGCGGGTCTGTGGCATCGGTCCCTCAAAGGCGTCGACAACAAGCAGCACACCGTCGGCCATATTGAGCACGCGCTCCACCTCGCCGCCGAAGTCGCTATGCCCCGGCGTATCGATAATGTTGATCTTGTGGTCCTTGTAGCGGACGCTGACGTTTTTGGAAAGGATGGTGATGCCGCGTTCGCGCTCAAGGTCATTGTTGTCGAGAATGAGGTCGCCGGTCTCTTGGTTGTCGCGGAAAAGTTTGGCTTGGTGCAGCATTCGGTCGACAAGGGTGGTCTTACCGTGGTCGACGTGTGCTATAATTGCCACATTACGAATATTTTGCATTGAATCTTCTGATTTTATAACGAACTGCAAAATTACGAAAAAAATATGGATTGCCGAAAGGTGTATTGCAACAAAATGATAAATACACTATAAATCAATATTTTCACCATACCATCTTCGGTCGTTGTCCAGTTGTTGTCCAGTTGTTGTCCAGTTGTTGTCCAGTCAATGACTGGACAACAACTGGACAACAATCGGACAACGAACGGACAACGACCGAAGGAGGTAAGGAGCGGTTACGGACTAAAAACAGCCGTGGCATTTTGATGCTCGGCTGTTGTAAAGTGCAAATAATCAGACGTTAATATGATATCGATGCTGCGCGGTCGGCGCTGTCTGCCAGTGTGCGATTCTGTTGTGCGGGGAGCTTAGTTCTTTTCTGTGAGGGTGAAACTGCGGAAACGCGAGGTGGTCGATGTGGTTTCTCGGACGCGTATCAGCTTGTCGCCGAAGTGCATAGTCTTGTCGTCGCCGTCAGGATTCTCGGTATGGTAAACCTGAAACAGACGGTTGAAGTCGCGCAGGAAGTCGGCGCTGCGGACATCGATGATTACCTCGTAGCATTTTTCGTCTGTTGGGTCCATCTTGAAGGTGCAGCGATAGTCGGCGGTGTTGATGATCATCACGCCCTCAACGCGGTTGCCTGCCGGCATATAGGTGATGTCGAACTGCTGGCTTTCAGCACGATCGTTGCCAACGAAGGCTCCGAGCGACTGCACAATATGGTGCGCGTCGCGTCCCAGTTGCTCGGCAATATATGATGTTTGGGCGTTGGCTATAAGTGCGCTGATTGTCAGTAATATGGCCAATATCGACTTCCTCATTTCGACATCCTTTCCATTATTTTTACTATCGTGTCGCGCATCAGGCCGTGATAGTCGTTGATGAAGGTGCCGTCGGCGCGGTTGGCTATGATGAGGCAAACGGTCAATGCGTTGTGGCCCATTATCTTGGCGAGGCCGTAGATGGCCGATGTCTCCATTTCGAGGTTGGTGACTTTCAGTCCGTCCCATCTGAAGGCGGCGAGCTTCTCGTTAAGATCCTTCACGGCGGGCGCGATGCGTATGTGTCGTCCCTGTGGGGCATAGAAGCCTGGTGCCGTGGCGGTTATGCCTTTCACGGCTATATCGGCGACCTTGTCTAAAAGTTTTGCGCTGCCTTTGACGCAGTAGGGGCGTGCCAGACGCCCAGGGAACTGCATATAGCTTGCAAAAGCCTCGGTCATAGCTTCTTCCAGCTCCTCGTCGCGGTGCTCGTAGTAGTTGAGCAGTCCGTCAAGGCCTATGGCGTAGGCCGATGCCACCAATGAGCCGCAGGCGATGTCGCTGTGCAGCGAGCCCGAGGTGCCTATGCGCACCATATTCAGCGTGCGGTGCCCGGCCTTGATGCGGCGTGAGGCAAGGTCTATGTTGGCGGCGGCGTCGAGTTCGGTGACGACTATGTCGATGTTGTCGCAGCCCATACCTGTGCTGAGGGCCGTGAAGCGGTGGCCGCGGTAGGTGCCTGTCAGGGCGTGCAGCTCGCGGTTCTGGCTTTCGTATTCAATGCTGTCGAACAGCTCTTTAAACATATTGACGCGATCGGGGTCGCCAACCAGAAAGATGTCGTCGGCCAGGTTGTCGCCATTCATATTGATATGGTAGAGGTTCCCTGAGGGAGCCAGTACCAGTTCGCTTGATTTAAGTTCGTCCATAGGTTGTGTATAGAAAGAGACAGGCGGCGCTCTGTGTGCGTCGCCTGTCATATGGTTAATGTATTGTTATCTTGTTGGGTTCGACCCTCTGTTGGTCGTTCCGCTGTTGCGGCTGCCTGAGGTTCCGCTGTTGTTGCTGCTGCCACGGCTGCTGGTGCCGGTGTTTGTCGTGCTGCTGCTGTTGCGGCTGCCGGTGTTGGTGGTCGGCGTGGCGTTGCTGCTGCGGCTGCTGGTGTTGGCTGCCGGCTTTGCATTGCTGCTGCGACTGCTGTTGTTGGGAGCCGGTGTGACGCTGTTGCTGCGGCTGCTGGTGTTGGTAGTCGGTGTGGCGTTGCTGCTGCGGCTGCCGGTGTTGGCGCCGGTGCTTGTACCGCGGCTGCTGGTGCCAGTGTTAGTTGTTGCGTTGTTGCCGCGGCTGTTGTTGCCGGTGTTTGTTGTCGTGCTTGTACCGCGGTTGCTTGTGCCGGTGTTAGTGGTCGAGCTGCTGTTGCGGCTATTGGTTGAGCCTGTGTTGGTCGTGTTGCCGCGGTTGTTTGACGAGTTTCCGCTGACTGCTGCTCCGCGATTGCCGCTGGGTTGTGCGTTGGCGTTGCTGTTGCGATTGGTTGTGCCCGGGTTGCCGGCGTTGTTCATATTGTCGCCTGTGCGTGCTCCGCCAGCGTTGTTGAATGCTGTGCTGCGAGTGCCGGTGCTGTTGCGGCTGCTGCCTCCCAGGTATCCGTGACCGTCAGGTGTTTGCGGGTAGTTCACGCCGGGGGTGAAGGGCTTCGGAGGCACTGGTGCCGGAGTGTGCGGGGTGCGCATATAGTAGGGGTGGTATGCCCAGGGGCCGCCGTGAGGAGGAGGCGTTGGCGGGCGCCATCCGTAGCGGTGAATCTCATAGTGGTAGGTGTAGCAGTGGTTGAAGTGTGGGTCGTGGAAGTGGCGCACGAAGGGGTTGTAGGGCGGCATCGTCCAGTAGAAGTTTGGCGTGGCCACCGTGCTGCGGAAGCGCAGGTATTGTGCCGCACTGTACATACGGTTGCCATAGCTGTTGTAGAGCCAGATGCAGGCCAGGTCGACAGGCATATAGATTTCCTCGCCCGTGTAGGCATCGTAGCCGTAGAGCCAGATTTCATAGTATTTGCTGTTGACGCGCTCTGCCCAGACTTCGTTGACGATCACGTAAGTTGCCAGCTCATATTCGTAGCCGCAGTATATCATCAGCTCGTTTTGTGCGTCGAGCGTTCTGGCTACGCGATTGGCTTGCGAGCGCGTAAAGTAGCGCACTGAGTTGGCTGAGGCCGCGAGGACCATCATTACCATTGCTAATGTCAAGATCAGTTTTTTCATTGTTTGCTCCTTTCGTTTTATTCTTTGGCCTTGCGGCCTCGGAAGGGGTTATTTGTCATTTTTATTTTTTGTATTCTTTTCTGTCGGTTACTTGTGCTTTTTAACTAAATTTAAGTGTCTATGAGCACAATGCGTCTTTAAATGCCGGTTTCGGCGTTGCAAAACATTTTGCAAAATTAGCAAATCATCCTCATACGGCAAAATTTTTTTTAGAAAATCAAAAAAAAGCTTGCAATTCAAAAAAAGTTTGTATCTTTGCACTCCGAAAACAGAGGTCAAAAAGTGGTGATTAATGCTGCAAGACGCTGTTTTACAGGGAGAGATGCCGGAGTGGTCGATCGGGGCGGTCTCGAAAACCGTTGACCAGCTTGCTGGTCCCAGGGTTCGAATCCCTGTCTCTCCGCCAAGAAAAGCAACCTTCAAGGGTTGCTTTTTTTTATTGACATCCGAATTTTAGGCAGGGAAAGGAATAGTTGCTGCATTCTTCCGAGACGGGTTGAGAACCAGTGGTTTGTAAAAAGATTGCCGGGGAAGCGATTTTTTTCGTATCTTTGCACTTTCTAACGAAATATAAAAAAATAAGATATGAAACGTATAACTATTTTAATTTCATTGTTTGCTGCTATGAATATTGCCGTGGCACAACCTACAAAACAAATAACTCTTGAAGACATCTGGGCTAACGGCACCTTTGCGCCGCGCGGCATCCAGAGCATCCGTTCGATGCAGGACGGCGAACACTATTGTGTGCTGACACGCACCGGAATCGAGAAGTTCTCGTATAAGACCGGTGAGAGCGAGGGCACGGTGTGCGCTTTTGGCGGCAAGGCCCAAGGCTTGAAGGTTAAGCCATTGCCTCCGATTGAGAGCTATGAATTCTCAGCCGACGAACAGAAGATTCTGCTCAGCAGCGGGTTCGAGCCTATCTATCGCCATAGCGGTGTTTCGGACTACTATATCTATGACGTTGCAGCCGGCACGTTCAACAAGATTTCGAACGAAGGCAAGCAACGCCTGACCACGCTTTCGCCAGACGGGACGAAGGTGGCTTATGTGCGCGACAATAACCTGTTCTATATGGACTTGGATTCGCAAACCGAGCATCAGATTACTACCGACGGACGTATGAACGCTATCATCAACGGCACTACCGATTGGGTCTACGAGGAGGAGTTTGCCATCACGCAGGGTTTCTACTGGAGTCCTGACAGCCGTCGTATAGCCTACTACCGCTTTGACGAGAGCAAGGTGCGTGAGTTTACTATGCAGACCTGGGGCGGCCTCTATCCTGACAACTACAATTACAAGTACCCCAAGGCAGGCGAGGACAATTCGGTGGTGGACATTTATATTTACAATCTGACCGACAAGAGTGCGATGCGCCTCAACACGGGCAGTGAGAACGACCAGTATCTGCCGCGGATGCAGTGGACCAAGGATCCCAATGTGCTGGCTTTTATGCGGATGAACCGCCTGCAGAACAAGATGGAACTGCTGACGGCCAATGCCACGACAGGCAAGATCCGTCCGCTCTACACCGAGGAATGCGCTACATACGTCGATGTGCCCGACACGTGGAAGTTCCTTGACGACGGCAAGTCGTTCATCATTACCAGCGAGAAGGACGGATTCAACCACATCTATCTTTATGGTCTTGACGGCCAGCTGATAAGGCAGATAACTACAGGCAGCTATGACGTTGTCAATGTGTGCGGCATCGATGAGAAGAATCAGAAGATCTATTATCGCAGCCACGAGAGCGGAGCTATCAATACGGACCTGTATGTCATTGATTTTAAGGGAAAGAAGAAAGTGTGCCTCAACTATGACGCTGCGAATAAGCTCAACGACGGCTATGGCGCCGACGGCATTGCTGACGGCAAATACATTCTGGGTACCTACAACGCAACCTTCAGCAATGGTTGCAAATACTATATCTGCACCTACAGCAGCGCCAACCACGCGCCGCGCTATACGCTGCACGACGCCAAGGGAAGCATAGTCAAAGTGCTGCAGGACAATGCGGCACTGCAGCAGCGACTGGCTGATTATGGCGCTGAGAAAAAAGAGTTCGGTACGCTGAAGACTGACGAGGGCGTTGAGTTGAACTATTACATCATCAAGCCGGCCAACTTCAATGAGAGCCAGCAGTATCCGTTGTTCTTCTATGTGTATGGCGGTCCTGGTAACCAACAGGTTACGAATAGCTATGGCTGGAGCGACTACAACTGGTTCCGTATGCTGGCTCAAAAGGGATATGTGGTGGTGTGCTTCGACGGTCGTGGCACTGGTGGCCGTGGCGCTGACTGGAAAAAGATGACCTACAGGAACTTGGGTCACTACGAGTGCATCGATGCAATAGAGGCTGCAAAATGGTTTGGCCGCAAGCCGTGGATTGATGAGAGCCGCATCGGTATCTTTGGCTGGAGCTTTGGCGGCTACCTGTCGTCGCTTTGCATCCTGAAGGGCAACGATGTCTTCAAGAGTGCCATCGCCGTGGCGCCCGTCACCACGTGGCGCTACTATGACAACATTTACACCGAGCGTTTCCTGCAGCGTCCGCAGGACAACCCCGACGGCTACGACAACAACTCGCCGCTCAATTTTGCAGACCGTCTGAAGGGCAACTACCTGCTTGTTCACGGCACTGGCGACGACAACGTGCATTTCCAGAACGCCCTCGATATGGCCACCGCCCTTGAGAAGGCCGACAAGCAGTTTGAGATGCGCGTCTATCCTAACAAGAACCACAGCATCTACGGCGGCAACACCCGCCTGAACCTGTATAAGCTGATGACGGATTTTATCATCAGGAAACTGTAGTTTTTGTAAAAGCGAAGACTTTTAAATCAATTTTTTTAAAAAAATCCCGAATTGTTCGGGATTTTTTGTATTTTTGTAGTTCAATAGTTTGGGCATAGAATTGTCCAAGGCTTTGTGTATGAATGTTGTATAATGTAAATAGTTATATCAGATGAAGAAGATATTACTCCTCGTGGCAATGGCCGTGTTGATGCAGATACCGGCAAAGGCTCAGTTTGTACATTATGGCGCACGTATCGCCGGCGGTCCCTCTTATGTGGCCGACGACCTGCTGACGCATACCCCGATCTTTGGTTTTAATATCGGTGGCTATGTGGATTATATGTTTACCGAATGGAAGAATCCCTGGTCGGAGAACATATACCTGCAGTTCGGTTTGAACTTTATTCGCCGTGGTACCAACTTCCAGCAGGTCTTTGTCAATATGTCGTCAATCAGACAAGGCTTCTTCCATAACTGGTATGCGCAGATTCCTGTCATTGCAGGTTTCAAGTATGAGATTCCGCAATTGCCGGCAGGGAACTATGTCAATTTCTTTTTAGGCCCAACGTTCAATGTGGGTCTTTGGGGTAAGCTGTGGGACCGTCAGGTGACACCAGGTATGCCTCAGAGCTCCAACAACTATGACACTTTTGTGACCGGCGACAAAGACGACCGTGCCTCTTATCAGCATCTGCGTCGCCTCGATGCAGGCCTTATTCTTGGCGTGGGTTATCAGTGGCATAACTTCACCTTTGACTTCTATATGGACCACGGCTTTGTGGCTTTGATGAAGAAAGACGACGTGCTTGCTCCGTTCGATCAGAACCAGAACAATCAGAATAATCAGAACAACACGGGCACTACGACTACGCAGAACAATACGACTCCGAAGGACCGTAACGCATATACAGGCACAAACAACGCCTTTATGATTGCTGTAGGCTACCAGCTGCCGATACACAGATAACAGTCATAATACAAGAAAAAGCAACAGGGCATTCACGATTCTCGCGAATGCCCTGTTTTGTTGGCTTGTGTTCTTGTTTTATTTTGTTTCCTTCACTTTTGCGTATTCCTCGTTCAAGGCATTCACTATCTCGTCGGTGATGTCCATACCCTCGTTGCCGTAGAGGATAGGGCTGCTACTGAACGATTTGGCAAGGATAAGGTCGAACTGCTGGTTCTGTGCGTTGTAGTCGCGGATGAAGTTGTAGATTGCTTTGGTCATCTTCTCACTTTCGTTCATAGTCTTTTCGGCCACTTGCTGTGTGAGTTCGGCCTCAAGGCTCTGCAAACGCTGCATACGGCTGGTCAACTCTTTTTCCTTGGCCTGCTGCTGGCTGAGGGTCATATTCTCTCCGCCGCCTTTGATGTAGGCATCATAGTCTTTCTGGAATTGTGTCATCTGCTGTTTGTAGCTGTTCTCCTTGGCAGTGCGGAAGTCCTTAAGCTGCTTGTCCAAGTCGAGCGCGTACTGGTATTTTGCCAACAGGCTGTCGGTGTTGATATATGCAATCTTCAGTCCGTTCTCGCTTACTGCTACTGGAGCCTTTGCGTCGGCATTAGCCAGGCTTTTGCCGCCTTTGGCACCGATGCCGGTGAAGTGGAAAATATAGAGCAGAATAAGTCCCACCAGCAGGATGCAGTTCACTATAGGCAGGCATTTGCACTTGCATTTCTTTTCTTCTTTGCATTCGCAAACAGGTGCAGGGCTCTCGGGTTGGGGTTGTGCCTCTGCTGTTGCGTTAACGGTCTCTGACGCCTCAAAGGTGACAGCGTTTTCGTCTAATTTGTTCTCTTCCATTTTCTTTATTATTTCCATTTTGTTTAATTATCAGTTTTCTACTTCGCCGATTGTGTCGATGGCACGCTGTACGCGGCGAATGGTCTCGTCCTTGCCAAGCATCATCACCAGCGTCAGCATATCGGGACCTACAGTCTTGCCTACTACTGCAAGGCGCAGTGAGTTCATCACCTGTCCCATATTCAAGCCGTTGCCAACGATGTAGTCGTCGAGAAGGGCCTTGTGTATTGCGTCATATTCGAAGGGAACAGTGTTAAGAATCTCGATAACCTTCGCCATATGTGTCGTCATACCGGCTTTCCAGCGCTTCTTGATGGCAGCAGGGTCGTATTCTGTCGGTGCAACGAAGAAATAGCTGGTGGTGTCCCACATCTCGCTGATGAAACTGATGCGCTCCTTCATCATCCCGCACACTTTGACCACATACTCGCGTTCAGCCTTTACACCGTGCTCGTCGAGGATGGGTTGGAACATATCCGCCACTTCCTCGTCGCTGTGCATCTGCATATATTCGTGGTTGAACCATTTTGCTTTCTCGACATTGAATTTGGCGCCGCTCTTACTGATATGGGCGATGTTGAACAGCTTGATAAGTTCATCCATTGACAGGATCTCCTGCTCCGTGCCCGGATTCCAGCCAAGCAGGGCAAGGATATTTACAACAGCCTCCGGGAAGTAACCGCGTTCGCGGTATCCGCTGCTCAGTTCGCCACTCTTGGGGTCGTGCCAGTCGAGCGGGAAAACGGGGAAACCGAGACGGTCGCCGTCGCGTTTGCTCAGCTTTCCGTTGCCTTCAGGTTTCAGAAGCAGAGGCAGATGTGCAAACTGCGGCATCGTATCCTCCCATCCAAAGGCTTTGTACAGCATAACGTGGAGTGGGGCAGAGGGCAGCCACTCCTCGCCGCGAATCACGTGGCTTATCTCCATCGTGTGGTCATCCACAATGTTGGCCAAGTGATAGGTGGGCATTCCGTCGCTCTTGAAGAGCACTTTGTCATCCAACAGGTTGCTGTTCATCGTCACGTCGCCACGAATAAGGTCGTGGACAGTAATCTCAGTGTCGGCCGGGAACTTGAAGCGAACCACGAACGGTTCGCCGCTCTCTAAACGACGCTTAACCTCGTCGGCAGGCAGACTCAGGCTGTTCTGCATCTGTGCACGGGTGTTGCAGTCATATTGGAAGGTCTTTTTCTGTGCCTCGTACTCTTTGCGTTTGGCTTCCAGTTCCTCGGGCTTGTCAAAGGCATAGTAGGCCCAGCCGTCGCGTATCAGCTGGTCGGCATACTGCTTGTACATCGGTTTGCGGTCGCTCTGGCGGTAGGGACCGAAGGGACCTCCGATGTGCACTCCTTCGTCAAACTTGATGCCCAGCCACGTCAAGGCTTCGATGATATAGTCTTCGGCACCGGGCACAAAGCGTGTCTGGTCGGTGTCTTCTATGCGCAAAATCATTTTTCCGCCATTCTGTTTGGCGAACAGATAGTTGTAAAGGGCGGTACGCACACCGCCGATGTGTAATGGCCCCGTCGGGCTCGGTGCAAATCTAACTCTTACTTCTTGTGACATTTGCTTAATTATTATGTTGCTTGTACCAACAACGAATATTGTTTTATAATATTGTGGATGCTGTTAATTATTTGTTCTTCTGTTTTCTTACCCAGCGAAGGAAGTCCCACAGGGTCTCGTCGTCCTCTTTGCCTCGTCTTTTCGGCTTGGTTTTGAGGTCTATTCTCCCGTATTTGGCCATTCGTGCCTCCACCACAGATGTCTGACGCTTGAAGTATGGCGTTGCGTGCCCGGGATTGCGCTTCAGCGGCGATGGCAGTGTAACGGCCAGTTGTGCCGCCTCGTGCCGTGTCAGTTTGCTTGCTGAATGGCCGAAATAATGCTGCGCAGCAGCCTCGCATCCGTAAATGCCGTCGCCAAACTCTATGATGTTGAGATACACCTCCATAATGCGCTCTTTGCCCCACAGCTTTTCTATGGCAATGGTGTAGCCAGCCTCGAAAGCCTTGCGGAGGTAACTGCGTCGATGCGGCAGAAAGGCGTTCTTGGCAGTCTGCATCGATATGGTGCTGCCACCGCGTATGCGGCGACCTCGTTTGTTCTCGCGATAGGTTTGCTTAAGCTGTCCTACGTCAAACCCTTTGTGACGCATAAACCTGCCGTCTTCCGAGGATATCACGGCAGTAATCAGATTGGGCGAAATGTCTTCTATTTTGACATAGTCGCGCTCAAAGTTGACCTCACGCTCCTTCTCGGTCAGCTGTTGGAAGAACCGTTGCACCATCAGTGGAGTCAACGGTGGATTGATCCATTTGTACACAACGGGCAAGAGCAAGGCCAAACCAATCAGCGAAAGGAGTGTGATCCACACCACTCGCCACACTCGTCTCAGCACAGAGTGCGTCCGCGGCGCCTCTTGCTCTGGGAAATCAACAGGGTTTGTTTTGACTTCGTTTTCTGACATCGTGAGAATTCTCTTTTGCTGTCTGAGTTATATCCCCAGCTTGGAAAACACCTTCTTGCCTCTCAAGTGGTAGTCGATAAGGATAGAGCGTCTGTGCACGCAGTCAACCTCTTGGGGTTTGATGGCTTCACGCTTTAGCTTGAGCGTGGGTTTCCATTTCCTGAATTCGCTGTGGGCTTTGAAAACAGCAATGCATTCCGCCATATTGCCTTTAAGTAAAAACGACAATGCCGCCACCCAGTCAAGGACAAAACGCAGGCAAATGACACGGCGCAGGCGCTTGTCTGGCAGGTCTTTGTAAAGCATTGCCAGGTTGTTGCGGAAGTTGAGCAGCGTCTTCATCGGTGAACTCTTCGGCAGCGTGCCGCCACCCACGTGGTATACCTGCGCGTCGCTGGTGGCGATGACCTTGTAGCCCTTCATCTTTGTGCGCCAGCAGAAGTCGATTTCCTCCATATGCGCAAAGAAGTCGCCGTCCAGTCCGCCCAACTCTTTCCATACCGATGCGCGGACAAACATAGCAGCTCCCGATGCCCAGAAGACCTCTCGGGTATCGTCGTATTGCCCTTCGTCGCGCTCCAGGGTGCTGAATATGCGACCTCTGCAGAACGGGTAGCCCAGCTTATCGACAAAGCCGCCTGCACCGCCGGCATACTCGAAGCGGTTGCGGTCGTCGAACATCAGCAGCTTGGGCTGTGCAATGGCCACGGCGGGGTCGGCGTCCATCAGCGCCACGACCTTGTCTACCCAGCCGGGTGTCACCTCCACGTCGTCGTTGAGCAGCACATAGTATTCCGCGTCTATTTGAGCCAGAGCCTTGTTGTAGCCTCCGGCAAAGCCATAGTTCTTGTCCATCAGTATCAGCCGCAACGACGGATAGTTCTTCTTCAGGAATTCTATGCTGTCGTCGGTCGAGCCGTTGTCGGCTATGATGACTTCAGCGTCGCCGGTGGTGTTGGCCACCACCGATGGCAGAAAGCGCTCCAGCATCCGTCGTCCGTTCCAGTTCAATATAACTACTGCAGTCTTCAATCTCTTAATTATTAATTCTTATATTGAGGAATTATCTTTTAATTCTTAATTTTTAATTCTTAATTATCTTGATTGTCCCATCCTTCATTATGCGGCCGTTGCGGGTCAGCTTCCAGCGGCGGTGGCTCCACAGCCAATACTGCGGATGCTGCCTTATCTGGTTCTCCAGTCGTTTGGCGTAAGCTTCTGTAATCGAGCCTTCCGGCATACTGTCGGGGCTGTCGGTCAGCAGTTCGAAGTGCACGCTGTAGCGTCCGCGGCGCTCTTTGGTGACTTCATATATGAAGACGGGCATATTGTATTTCCTTGCGAAGTGCTCAGCACCGAACAGGAAGGCGGTGTCCTGCCCCATAAACCGCGTCCAGTAGCTGCGATGCGGGTTGCTTGGCGACTGGTCGCCGAGCATCATATAAGCCACCGGCACCTTCCAGCGGTCGTAGTAGGCCATTGTCTGCCTCACATCGGTCTGATCCACAATCTCGGTGCCGTAGCGGTCGCGACGGCCGGTGATGAACTTGCCGAAGCCTTTGTTGTCGAGTGGTTTGCCTACACCAATGGCGTGATGGCTGATGCGGCTGTCGAGCGAAGTGATCATATACTCCCAGTTGTTGTAGTGCGACGACATCAGCACTATGCTGCGGTTCTGCTCGTAATATGGCTCCAGCACCTCTTCGTTGTCGAAGCGGTAGTGCCTGCCTACGCACCTCAGCGGTGCCCGCAGGTTGTAGATGCCCTCGGCAAGCAGGTCGCACAGATGGCGGTAATATTGACGCTCAATCTTGCGCCGCTCCTTGCGTGTCTTGTCGGGAAAGCAACGCTCCAGGTTGTCGCGCACCACCTTCACCCTGTAGCGCGCCACATAGTACACCACGGGCCACAGCAGCGTGGCGAACAGATAGTGCACGCACAGCGGCAGGTATGCAACCGGTAGCAGAAAATTATACATTTGTCTCTGAACTTCCCTTTATCTTCCCAGACTCGTCATCTAATAGTCTCATCAATAGCCTCTCTCGAATTGCTCGCCCACTTCGCCCACGACATTCTCCTCCAGCTGCTGTCCGCACAGGCGGCGTTCCCACATTGAGTCGCGTACCTCGCCGCGAGCGTTAGAGTGGAGCAGTTTGTAGAATCCCGAGCGGAACTCGTCCCAGAAGATGAAGCATCGGTTGGCGTCGTCGCCTGGCAGGTTGTTGTAGCGCCACAGCTGGTAGGGCAGATAGAATATCTGGCCTTGCTTGGGCACATCGTGGGGTTGGAGGTTGTTGTTGCCCTGTATTGTCACGCCGCCGCCCATATATCGCATCGACACAAAATTCTTCTCGTCGCGTACAAAGTCGGGCGCTCCGTACTGCAGATACACGCGTCCGCGGTCGGTATGGATGCCCTTGGTCTTGGTGCCGTCGAAGTCGGCCCTGGGCCACGTGAAGTTGGCGTTGACGTAGTCGATGCGCTGTTTGTACTCGAGCCAGGCACCGTCGGGGTTCAGCGGCTCGCGGCGCACCCAGAAGCGGTACATAAAGCGCTGTTTCTCCTCGATGCCCGGACGGTGGATGATGTCGTATATGTCGCGACGCTCCACCTCATTGGCTATTGGTGCCAGGGCTTCGATATATTCGTTCAGCTGGGCCTCGTCGTTCAGCGTGCCGGCAAAGGTCATCGACACCGGCGTCTGGTTGAGCTTGGCCTCCACCTGCGGGTTGCTCCTGAAGAAAGGCAGGCGCTTGTAGAGCATAATGTCGTTGTCGTGGTTGCGTATCTCCACCACGAGGTTGTAGTTGCCCGAGGGCAGGTCCTCGATGTCGATGGTGCTGAAGATGGGTATTATCGGCCCGCGTTCCAGTCGTTTCACGCTTTGGGTCGACTCCAGCACCTTGCCGGTCTCCTTCACCTCTATGAATGACACGGCATAGACGTATTGGTCTCTCGTCTCGTGGTTGATGTTGTAGAGCTCGCAGTAGAAGTTGATTTTGCCCACCTGCTCGGGCAGGAAGTCGTTGATGTAGGGCTCCATATCGTAGCCGCTGCGCGACAGGATGTTGGGCGTTTCGGTCGGCGTCACGTTCGACATCATCTGCACGCTCGACAGGGCCGGCCGCTTGGTGTCGTAGTAGAGCGCCAGCTGCTGCTCTACCACCGTGGGCTCGTCGTCACCGTTCTTGTCGCGTATCTGCAGCTTGAGGTCGTAGATGCCGTTGGCTAAGGCAAAACGCTGCACATCTATGAAATTGAAGCGGTTGGCGTCGGGACTTGCTATTTTGGGGCTGCCCAAATCGTACTTCTTTGCCAGCACGATGGAGTCGCCAAGACTGACGGTAATCAGCGCCTCGACGGTGGCCTGATACTGGTTGCCCGCCTTGACGAAGTTGAGGTTCCACGCGTCGAACGACAGATAGGTCTCGAAGTAAGAGCCTGTGCTGGGTTCGTAGAATGTGGCATACGAGAAGACTGCCGTCAGGTGCTTGCCGTCGCTGTCGCCGCTGCCCGCCGCCGTCGCCGTCCAGAGCAGTGCCACGGCAGCTGTAAGTATAAGTATACGTTTCATTTATAATGCTTTGTTTTTGTTTCTTTAAATATCTATAACGTCAGATTTGCAAACATATTGCCCCGCCTGCCTGAATTCTTTGCCTTAAAGCGTTTTCCGGTAGTTGAGCGTCTCGCCCTCCTGCTCCGCCGTCAGCAGCTTCGACGTCAACTTCTTTATCTTCAGCGTGTCGGAGATGTCGAACACCCGCTTGCCCTCGAATGTCTTTCCGTCCAGTATCAGGCAGTTGCGGCTCAGACGCCAGCTGTTGTACTGGCGTGTCGTGACGTTGATTGAGGCGGCTATGCCGTGCACGCCGCATCTGAATCCGATCTCCTGGCCCGCCGGCCCCGTGACCCACGTACCTATGATGTCGCGCTGCCGGCTGTTGCCGAAGACGGTATAGGCCAGTATCGCCAGCACCGCGGCGATGGCCACGATAGTCATCACAGGATGAATGCCGTTGCGTTTGCGTCTGCTCATTTGCTATATATATTTTTAAACAATAACATCCGAAACCGGTTTTTAGTATGTCCCGCACCCTATTTTTTCCGTACCAACACTGGTCGTTGTACAATATATGTACAATAGTTGTACAATATATGTACAATTGGTAAACGTACAAATATTGTACAAGTATTGTACATATATTGAGGTGGCGTTTTTCGGGGCAAAAACGCATTCTGTCGCAAACGACATATCTTTTGTGAAAAATGTCGGTGTTTTCTTTGCTATATTGAAAACTTTTTGTAAATTTGCAATGCAAATAACAAGAACATAATTTGCTATTTATTTGTCAATCAGAAAATAGTAATGAAAACTGATATGGATAACTCGAACAAATACGGCGTCATCTTCGTATGCCACGGCAATATTTGCCGCAGTCCGATGGCCGAATTTATCCTTCGTCGACTCATAAACCAGGCCTCGCTTGCCGACTATGTGGAGATTGCTTCGGCGGCTACATCCGACGAGGAAATCGGCAACCCTGTCTACCCCCTTGCAAAACGCATTCTGGCCACCCACGGCATCGGCTGCCGCCTGAAGACGGCCCAGCGCCTTACCCCCAAGATGTACGACCAATACGACCTCGTTATCGGTATGGACAGCCGCAATATCGAAAACATCAAACTCCTGATAGGCGACCGACCCACCGAGAAGCTGCATCGGCTGCTCGACTTCCTGCCCGACGACAGTCCCGACCACGGGCGCGACATCGCCGACCCTTGGTACACGCGCGATTTCGAACGCGCCTACAGCGACATCCTTCTGGGCTGCAATGCCCTCGCGGAACACCTGAAGGCCTCCATCGTTGTCGAAGAATGATAACAGCTTGTCTATCATTGCTATAAACAGATAAATAAAAAAATATTTGTCTGTTTTCTTTTTTTTTACTACTTTTGAAAGTTCAATTCTTGTTGAATTAAGTAAATAATTAATTAATAATCAATTTAATCTACTAAAAATTATGCAACCAAAAGGTAACAAATACGGTGTTCACCGTGTACTCGAGCCGAAGGGCGTCCTGCCGCAGCCGGCAAACAAGATCGACAACAATATGGATGTTCTCTATGACAACGAGATCCTTATCGATGTCCAGACCCTTAACGTCGACTCCGCGTCGTTCACCGACATTATGAACTATGCCAAGCAGCAGGCTGGCGAAGGCGCTACCAAAGAGCAGATCCTCGAAGAGGTGAAGAAAGAAATGCTGCTCAATGTCGAGCTGCAGGGCAAGCACCGCAACCGTCGTACCGGTTCCGGCGGTATGTTGCTGGGTAAGGTTGAGAAGATCGGCGACGCCCTGAAGGGCAAGATCGACCTGAAAGAGGGCGACCGCATCGCTACCCTCGTCAGCCTGTCGCTGACTCCTCTCCGCATCGACAGCTTCGGTGAGATCCGTCCCGAGATCGACCAGGTCGACATCAAGGGTAAGGCTATCCTCTTCGAGAGCGGTATCTATGCCAAGATTCCCGACGATATGCCCGAGAAACTGGCCCTCAGCGCACTCGATGTGGCCGGTGCTCCCGCCCAGACCGCTAAGCTGTGCCACTATGGTCAGACCGTCGTCATCCTCGGTGCTGGTGGCAAGAGCGGTATGCTCTGCTGCTATGAGGCCAAGAAGCGCGTCGGCGTCACCGGCAAGGTTATCGGTATCGCCAACAGCCCGAAGAGCACTCAGCGCATCAAGGACCTCGGCTTCTGCGACATCGTGGAGAGCGCCGCAGGTATGACCCCTGTCCAGGTTTATGAGCTCGTCGAGCGCCTCACCGGTGGCAAGATGGCCGACGTTACCATCAACTGCGTCAACGTTCCCGACCAGGAGATGACCGCTATCCTCGTTACCAAAGATGACGGTGTTGTCTACTTCTTCTCGATGGCTACCAGCTTCACCAAGGCTTCTCTGGGTGCCGAGGGTATCGGAAGCGACGTCAATATGATTATGGGCAACGGCTACACCAAAGGCCACGCCGAGTTCACTCTGCAGGAGCTCCGCGAAAGCCCGAAACTGCGCAAGATCTTCGAAGAACTCTACGCATAAACGAATTCAGGAAATTGAATCCCGTTATTCGATTTCTTAGTTCAAAACCAACCTGCGGCAAGGTCATCCTTGCCGCAGGTCTTTTAAAAATTGTAAAATGAAAATCAGACTGATGATAATTGTTTTGGCGGCAATGGCTGTCTCATCTTGTTATAGGCACAGGCTTATAGAGCTGCCGTCCAGGATGATTCCTTGCGATGTGAATCCTGACGAAGTGTTCGGTGCACACTACACGGCCGCCGATTTCCAGATTTGGCCTATGGCGGACGATAGTATGGCTGGCATTGTTGCGGGCAGGGCAGTTCGCGAAAAAGGCATTTCGTCCGAGAGTAGCGGATGGTGTGTGTCGTTTTCAAATGCCGACACCTCTGAGGTGGGCGCCATAGCACGCGAGTTATGCGCTTCGCACCGCACCGGCGACACGGTATGCTGTTATGGCTGGGTGCCGGAGGGTTTCGATTCAAGCAAGAGTGTCATTGTGTTTGTGTGCGGCACAGCTCCTTTGATTGACGGCACTTCTGTGGCCAATGCAGGAGTGGAGTTGATGTGGGATGAGCCTAATGTCCTTTTTGAATTTGCCCAAGAACACCACTCCGACTGGCAGCGTATTACGCGCGATAATGTTATGCGTTGTCTGCCGATTATGCTCGGTGGCCGGATGTTGGCAATCCCAAGGGTGAATGCTGAAATCACTGGTGGCAAATGCAGCCTCAGCGGATTGAAGGAAGAAGAATGCTGCGCAATTGCCGCTATCCTCACTGCCGGTAAAGGTCCTGAATCACCAGCCCAGCCAAAGTGAAACCGAAAATGGCGGTGATGTGCGACGTGGTGCCGTTGATTTGGGCCTTCGTCGCGTTCCAGTCCTGTAGCGACAGGCTATTGTCTGTATTCCCTTCGTCGCCAAAATCGGTGTGGTGTGGGGCAATTAAACACCATCTTCGGTGAAGGGATATGTCTTGAACGGCGTGGATTGTGAGTGAAATTTTATTTTGTGGTTTTATTTTAGTTTCGTATCTTTGCAGCGTGAATGTTATGTGCAATAATGTTCATAGCAGTGCTTATTGTGTTGATTAACAAAGATAAAAATATATTTTACAATGAAAGTAAACCGTAGAAAAGAATTGTTCCCGAACGTTACCGACGAACAGTGGAACGACTGGAAATGGCAGGTCAAGAACCGTATCGAGACCTACGAGGAATTGAGCAAATATTTCACCTTCAGCGATGAGGAAGCTGATGGCATCAAGAAAGCTTTGGCTAAGTTCCGTATGGCAATCACTCCTTATTATCTGAGTTTGATTGACCCCAACGACCCGTTCGATCCTATTCGTCGTCAGGCTATACCGCAAGGTGCTGAGTGCAACATCGCTCCCGCCGACCTCAACGACCCTCTGCACGAGGATGAGGACTCGCCGGCTCCCGGCCTTACGCATCGCTATCCAGACCGCGTACTGTTCCTTATCACCGATATGTGCTCGATGTATTGCCGTCACTGCACCCGTCGTCGTTTTGCCGGTCAGAAGGATGACGAGAGCCCAAGCCAGCGCATTGAGAAGTGCTTGGAATACATTGAGAAGACTCCGCAGGTGCGCGACGTGCTGCTTAGCGGCGGCGACGCCCTGATGGTCAGCGACCAGAAATTGGAGTACATCATCGGCCGTCTGCGCAAGATTCCGCACGTGGAGATAGTCCGCATTGGCAGCCGTACCCCTGTGGTATGCCCGCAGCGTATTACTCCTGAACTGTGTGAGATGCTGAAGAAATACCATCCCATCTGGCTCAACACCCACTTCAACCACCCCAACGAGTTCACCCCTGAGGCTGAGCAGGCTCTGGCACGTCTTGCCAATGCCGGTATTCCGCTGGGCAACCAGACGGTGTTGCTGCGCGGCGTGAACGACTGTGTGCACGTGATGAAGAAACTGATGCACGAGCTGGTTCGCAACCGCGTGCGTCCGTACTATATCTACCAGTGCGACTTGTCGATGGGTCTGGAGCACTTCCGTACTCCGGTGAGCAAGGGTATCGAGATTATCGAGAACCTGCGTGGCCATACGAGCGGCTATGCTGTCCCGACTTTCGTGGTCGACGCTCCCGGCGGCGGTGGCAAGACTCCTGTTATGCCGCAATACGTTATTTCGCAGAGTCCTGACAAGGTTATCCTGCGCAACTTCGAAGGTGTTATCACTACCTACACAGAGCCGCGCGAGTATCACGAAGAGTGCCACTGCGAGGCTTGCGAGGCTAAACGTCGTGTCGACGAGGGCGTTGCATCACTGCTCGAAACCGACCGTATGGCCCTCGAACCGAGCCATCTGATGCGTCACGAACGTAACAAGAAACACTAATAAACCGCCATTCTATAATATGTCTGCAAAACATCGCAAAGGATTGACGATGAAAGCTGTTGCAATTTTTATGTTGCTGGGTTTTCTGTTTCCGGCTGTCAATACAATCTTGGCACAGGAGGTGTACCCGATGTACTATCCCTGCCGTTGTGAGACAGGCGAATGGGGTTATGTAGACAAAGACAATGAATGGGCTATCCGACCGATATATGACGCTGTGCTTTATGAGACCAATGGCGGTATGTATCCTGTGTCGGTTGGCGGCAAATGGGGCTACGTGGGCGTCAGCGGTGAGCCTCTCACCGATGTTGCCTACGATGCCGCTGTTTGTGAAATCGATTATGCTAAAGACGGTTACAAAGCCAATTACGCTGCTTTGCGTCGCAAGGGCAAATGGGCTTTTGTCGATGTGCAAGGCAAGTTTGTGACTGAATTCAAGTATGACGAGGTACTGATTCTTAACGGCAAGTATATTATCCGTATGCGCAACGGCAAGAAGATGCGCAGCGGCTATCTTGCCGACGACGGCAGTGAGGTCTGGGACAATTGAAAAACGAAAATTGAAGATAAATTGTTTAATATCGAAACGGAAGCTGTGGTGCTTGATGCTATGCACCATAGTTTCCGTTTTCCATTTATCTTGTCTCAACACGGTTCAGGCACAGATTGCCGGAATGAACACACTCTCGCTGCTGCGTATGCCATCGTCGGCACGCACTGCGGCACTTGGAATGGGCTATCTCTCTGTGTATGCCCCTTATGACTTGAACGTTGGGCTTGACAATCCGTCGCTTGTGTCGACAGAATATAACAACCGCTTGGCATTGAACTATGTAGGACTCTTCTCGGGCAGCAACTTCGGCTCGGTGGCTTACGGCAAGGATTTTAAACGCTTGGGTTCGTTCCTCTTCGCTTTCCATTTCAATAGTTATGGACGTTTTGATGCGTATGATGAGCAAGAGACGTCGGATGGAACGTTCTATGCTTCGGATATAGCACTCTCGGTCGCTTGGGGCTTGAGCATTGACTCTAATTTCTCGATTGGAGCGTCGTTCAAGCCGGTGCTGTCGCAATATGAGTCTTACACTGCTTTTGCCTTCGCACTGAACGTGGCAGGGTCGTATGTGTCGGACAACAAGCGCTTCGCGGCGACAATACAGGCTCGCAACATCGGGGCCCAGATTGTCTCGTTTGAGAATACAACGGAGACTATTCCGTTCGACCTTTCGGCAATGCTTTCATATAAAGCAGAGAATGCTCCATTCAGAATTTATTTTTCTATGGACCAACTTACTCGTTGGAATCTGTCGTACGATGATCCGTTAAATCCGGAGACGGTGATTGACCCATACACGGGGCAGCCTGTGGCAAAACCTTGGTATGATGGAATTTCGAATGTGCTTGACCAGGTGGCGCGACACGCGGCGGTGGGTATTGAGGCGGATATCAAGAGCCTGTTCTTTTTGAGGCTAGGCTATCGTTATCGGCAGACTGTCGAGATGGCTGCCGACGACCGTACCAATATCAATTTCAGCGGTTTCTCATATGGCTTTGGATTGCGTACCAAAAAGTTTGAGTTCTCTTTTGCCCGTCGCAACTACCATCTTGGACAGGCCCCAAATTACATTTCTCTCTCATTCAAGATATGATGCTTCAAGTTGTTGTCAGTAACCAGACCAATCCTTATTGGAATGTGGCAGTCGAGAATTATCTTGTCTCGCGTAAGTTGGACGATACGGTGGTTATGTATTTGTGGAAAAACCATCGCACTGTGGTCATTGGACAGAATCAGAATCCCTTTTCGGAGTGCAATGTCGATGCGTTGCTTGCCGATGGCGGATATGTGATGCGCCGCACTACCGGCGGCGGTGCTGTCTATCACGACGACGGCAACATAAACTTCAGTTTTGTCGCACCGTATGACCTTTATGATCAGCAGAAACAGTTTGAGGTGATACGTACTGCAATGCGCGATTACGGTCTTGAAACAGAGCTCAGTGGGCGCAATGATATACTTTGCAACGGGCGCAAATTCAGCGGCAATGCTTTTTCTAAAGGTCAATTCCAACGTCTGCACCACGGCACAATC
The DNA here is from genome assembly GCA_902788805.1 of uncultured Bacteroidota bacterium. Lineage (GTDB taxonomy): Bacteria > Bacteroidota > Bacteroidia > Bacteroidales > P3 > Colimorpha. Next base: position 268,367 of record CADALO010000001.1, read on the forward strand.
CTCATCAAGGGCAATATTGACGACCTGTCACGTTACCTTAAAGTACGGCCTGCCAAACTGCATAAACACGGTGTTGCATCGGTGCAGAGCCGTGTTGTTAATTTGTCGGAATTGGCCGATATTACCAGTGATAATATTGTGCCGCATCTGATTAAGGCCTTTGAAACGGTGTATGGAGCTAAATCAGAGATTATTGAATTTGATGATTTTGTTCGTAAGGTCGAGGTCTTGAATCTTTATAATAAGTACAGCAGCGACGAATGGCTCTATGGCAAATGGCGTAATTTCACTGCCTTGCGTAGTGGCCAGTTTGACTGGGGCAGTGTGGACCTTAGCCTAACTGTGGACGAACAACGACATCTCATCACCGATGTCGCTGTTGCTACCGACGCGCTGGATGTCAATCTGGTTGACACAATACGGAAACTACTTGTTGGAACGTCGTCGGTTATTGCGCCGGTGGCGCCGTCAGATGTCGACAAAACCATTGCAAACGATATTATTTCGCTGGTGTATGAGTAAAAACAAAGCAGGCACATTAAGGTGCCTGCTTTGTTTTCTGCGTTTTGCTTTGTCTTTATTTCTTTGCTGCAGCCTGTGTTGCTGTGATAGCAACGACGTTGACGACGTCTTCCACCGAGCATCCGCGGCTGAGGTCGTTGATGGGCGCTGCCATACCCTGCATAACGGGACCAATGGCTTCGGCACCGGCAAGACGTTGCACCAGTTTGTAACAGATGTTGCCACTCTGCAGGTCGGGGAATACCAGCACGTTGGCTTTGCCAGCGATGTCGCTGTTTGGAGCTTTCGAGGCACCCACTTTGGGTACTATTGCAGCGTCGGCCTGCAACTCGCAGTCAAGCTTGACATTGGGGTCGAGCTCGTGGGCTACACGACCTGCCTCTATAACTTTGTCTACCAACTCGTGTTTGGCGCTGCCTTTGGTCGAGAAACTAAGGATGGCTACACGTGGTTCTTCAAAGCCTGCGATGGCTTTGGCAGTCTGGGCCGACACGACGGCAATCTGTCCAAGCTCCTCGGCAGTGGGGCAGGGGGTAGCGGCACAGTCGGCAAAGACCATCAGACCGTCTTCGCCGTAGGTCTTGTCTTTCAAGACCATAATGAAAGCACCGCTGACTACGCTTACGCCAGGCAAGGTCTTGACGACTTGGAATGCGGGACGCAGCACGTCGCCAGTGGCATTGCGGGCACCGGCGACCTCACCGTCGGCGTCGCCGTTCTTGATAAGCAGTGTGGCCAGATAGAGCGGGTCTTCTACAAGTCGCATAGCTTCGTCCATCTGCATACCTTTCTTCTTGCGTATTTCGCACAGCATCTCGGCATAGAATTGCTTTTTGGCGTGTGTGACAGGGTCGATGATGGTGGCCTTGTCAATGTTCTTCAGTCCCCATTGTGCGGCAAGGTCCTTGATTTCCTTTTCGTTGCCCAGCAGGATGAGACGTGCGATGCCTTCATCCAGAATGATGTCGGCAGCCTTGAGGGTGCGTTCCTCTGTACCTTCGGCCAAAACGATGCATTTGTTTGCAGCCTTTGCTTTGGCCCTGATTTGATCCATTAAACTCATATTGAATACTTTTTATATGTTGATTGTCGAATAAAGTCCTTTTGATGAATTTACAAAAATACAAATAAATCCTTATTCTCCAAAAAAAAATCGTAACTTTGCCATTTAAATCGGAAACGAAAAAACAATATATATTATGGCAAATCAGGAAGATATATTCAAAAAAGTAGTCTCTCACGCCAAAGAGTACGGCTTTATTTTCCCTTCAAGTGAAATCTATGACGGCCTTGGTGCAGTCTATGACTATGGCCAACTGGGTACAGAGCTTAAAAACAATATCAAGCAATATTGGTGGCGCTCAATGGTTCAGTATCACGAAAACATCGTCGGTATTGACTCGGCCATCTTTATGCATCCCAAAATCTGGAAGGCCTCTGGCCACGTCGATGCGTTCAATGACCCTCTTATCGACAACCGCGACAGCAAGAAGCGCTACCGTGCAGATGTTCTTATCGAGGACCACATTGCCAAGATAGAAGAGAAGATTAACAAGGAGTGTGAAAAGGCACACAAGCGTTTCGGCGATGCTTTCGACCGTCAGCAGTTCGTCACCACCAATGCCAGAGTTCTTGAGCATCAAAAGCAGATTGACGAAATCCACGCAAAATATGCCCAGCTGATGAACGACAACGACCTTGCTGGTCTCAAGCAGCTTATTCTTGATCTTGGCATTGTTTGCCCTGTCAGCGGCACCCGCAACTGGACCGACGTGCGTCAGTTCAACCTTATGTTTGCTACCAAGATGGGCAGCGTCGAAGGCGAGAACGACACTCTCTATCTGCGTCCCGAGACGGCCCAGGGTATATTTGTCAACTTCCTAAATGTCCAGAAAAGCGGCCGTATGAAGATACCTTTTGGCATTGCCCAGATAGGCAAGGCTTTCCGTAACGAGATTGTTGCTCGCCAGTTTATCTTCCGTATGCGCGAATTCGAGCAGATGGAAATGCAGTTCTTCGTTCGTCCCGGCAGTGAGCTCGAGTGGTTCAAATACTGGAAGGAGGAGCGTCTGAAATGGCATTTGGCGCTTGGAATCCCTGCAGAAATGTACCGCTATCACGACCACGAGAAGCTGGCACACTATGCCAATGCCGCTACCGACATCGAGTTCCAGTTCCCGTTTGGCTTCAAAGAGCTTGAGGGCATCCACAGCCGCACAGACTTCGACCTTAGCCGTCACAGCCAGTTCAGTGGCAAGAAACTGCAGTATTTTGACAGCGAACTCAATGAAAGTTATACACCTTACGTTATTGAGACATCAATCGGTGTCGACCGCACATTCCTCGCCGTGTTTAGCCACGCACTTAAGGATGAAACTCTTGAGGACGGCAGTGTGCGCACAGTGTTGAGCTTGCCTGCAGTTCTGGCGCCTTACAAGGCTGCAATTCTGCCGCTAGTCAAGAAGGACGGCCTGCCTGAGAAAGCTCGCGAGATTATGGATATGCTCAAATACGACTTTATGGTCCAATATGACGAGAAAGACGCTATCGGACGCCGCTACCGCCGCCAGGATGCCATAGGTACCCCATTCTGCATTACTGTCGACAACGACACGCTGACCGACAATGCCGTAACTATCCGCGAACGCGACACGATGAAACAGGAACGTATTCCTATTGAGAACATCCACTCTTATTTGAGCCAGAACATTAAACCGCTCAAAATGTGACTTGGTAACCCTACATAAAATAAAAAAGGACGCAATGCGTCCTTTTTTATTTGTATTGGCAATTTCTATGCCTGATTAGAAGCAGTAGCGGATGCCGAGAGCGATGTCACCCCAGTGGAAATCAGTGTCGGGGATGATGTAGAAACGCGGACGGATGTCGAGAGAAAGCTGGATAGGAACAGCGTCGAATTTGTATTCGAGACCAGCCTGGCCAACGAGTGCGAGAGCGATGTCGCTGTCGTCGGTAACATCATAGCTCCAGAAACCAAGGTGAGCACCAACACCTGCATACCAACTGAAGTTGCCAGTGATAGTGCCGGTCCACTGATAAACACCAGTCAAGCTGATGGCGGTGAAACCATCGTCGCCGTGCCAGCCAAGGTCGAGCTCAAGACGGTTGCCGCCCAGACCGTGCTGATAGGAAAGTTCTGCATCATAACCCTGACCACCACCAATGCGGACACCAAGGTTGTTCTGTGCGTTTGCAGTCATCGAAAGAGCGAAAACTGCTACGAGTGCTAAGAATAATTTTTTCATTGATTTGTTGATTTAAGTTAATAATAAGTTGAGTTAACGATTTGTTTTCTAATTTTTTGTGGGTTCTTTTGTGGTTTTCGTTCAAGTTTAAACCGTATGCAAAGATACAAAGATTTATTAAAATGTCATAAATAAACTGATTTTTTTATCAATTAATTCCCATTATCAGCTTGATTTTGTCGGGTTCTTTGACCTTTTTCAAGCGGTTGTTATAGTCTTCTTTTTCAAGCGAGTTGGCCAAGGTTGAGAATCTCTCCTGCATCGCCAGAATAGTCTCCTGATGGCTTTGGTAACTGTTGATATCGGCCTCGCTTATGATGTTGAGCTCATAGTCGTAGGTCTTCAGCAGTCGCTCGTAAGCCTTGTAGATGTTGGCATATTCCTTGAAGGCTGTACGGAACTGTTTGCTGTTGGCGTCAATGGTATTGTTGTTGTTGACAATGTTGACGAATTTCTGCTGGATGTCAATGAAATGGTTAAGCAACTTGATGAAGTCTCTGCCGCCTGCCTCGTTGCTGAAATGAGGCGTGAAGTCAGTGTATTTCATCATCTGCTTGTATCCCGGCACAAGCCCTTTCGGGGCGTTCTTGCTGCCAACAATAGAGGCACTGCCCATATCAATAATGTTGCGTATGGCCACGATTTTGATATAGAGTTGCTGCACTGTCTCAAATTCATCCAAAGTCTTGTTGAAGAATATTGCGCTGGCCTTGTTGATGAACTTAGGTACAAAGTCGCTGGCGGCGACAAGTTCTTTGTAGGCTGTAGCCACATCAGTGATGTTTTTGTGGCATAAGGCGACAATGGAGTCGCCGCGATTCTCTATGACATCAATGCGCTGAATGGCTTTGCTGAACTCGTTCTGCACAACGACAAACTCCTGCAGGTTTGCAATGAACTTCTCGCTCTCGGCAAGGGTCGTGAACGATGGAACCTGATTCACCTCGCTGAGTATTTCCTTGTAGGAACTGTATATCTCCTTGTGCTTTTTCGAGCACTGTATCTGTAGGGTGTTGGTGTTATGGGCAATAGTGTCGCGCAGGTCAATCACGTTGAGATAGTTCTGCTGCACAGCAATCACTTCGCGAAGTTGGGCAGTATAGTCGTTATACTCGGCTATCGTTTTGAAACTGATGGGAATCTGCACCTTCTTGAACACTCGCAGGTATGACTTGTTGACGTCGTTATGTTCCTTGCCTGAGCGCATCTGAAGGGTGTTCTTGAAGGCCTCAATGCGTTTCGAGTAGGAGTTGTTGCCAAGCACACTGTCAAGCAGTTCGGACTGGAACATCTGCAGTTCGTCGAGTTGTTTGAAGTGGCTGTCCGTAGTGTTGTCGTCGGTCAAGTCATAGCGGTTGTATACAGCGAGGTATGCATAGAACAGGTCTTTCAGCTCCTTGATGCGGGTCTTGTCGGATATGCCCTTGGCATCGCAGATGCCTGTAATGTTCTTGTGCATAGAGCGTATAGTGTCCTTGAGTGTGGCAAGCCGCAGGTCCTTCTCGCGTTGTATGCGAAGAGCCTCGGCACGTGCGCGTTCTTCAGCGGCACGGCGTTCGAACTCAATGCGTTCTTGCTCAAGTTTGTCGTATTGCTCGGCATCGGTCTGAAGGCGTGCAGCCATCATCTCCATTCTGACAAGGAATGTCGCAGCGTCGGTGATGCAATGCACCGAGTCGAGCCAGATGTTGTCGCCTTCACGGGTATAGTCGTTTTTCAGGCTGTTCGACATACGGTTTATGCGCATCCGCTGCTGGCGGCACCATTGTACCATTAATGGATAGGCGTTGGGCTGCACTTGCTGCAGGCTGTCCATAATCATTGACAGGCGGTTTTCATCATCGAATATGCGTCCGTCAACCTGATAGCTCGAGCACAGATCCCGTGCGCTGAGGTATACTATGGCGGTGTCGTTCTGCACCCTGCCGCTTGGGTCTGATTGTGCCCAAGCAGCAGAGGCAAACATTACCAATAGAGTTAATATTGCTGTTTTGCGAATCATCAAAGCGGGTTTACAAATCCATTTCGAGTTGGTTGAACTCAAGGTTGCTGATATCATAGCTCGAGCCGTCGAAGCAGTGGGTGCATACCTGATCCTTGGGCAGTCCTATTGCATCGCATACTGTCTGCAGGCTGTTGAATTTCAAGGTGTCGACACCTACGTGCTGGCGTATCTTCTCAACCATTGTCGCATACTCCTTGCTGCTGCTGTCGCGATAGGCCTCGAGGTTGCGGATTTCGCCGCCTTCCAGCTCTTCTATGCAGCGACGGGCGATAAGCTCCATATCGGTCTTTGATGCCGAGAAGTTAAGGTATGTACAGCCGTGGATAAGAGGCGGACAGCTGATGCGGATATGTATGTGCTTGACACCGGCCTCGTAGAGCATCTTGACCTGGTCGCGCAGCTGCGTGCCTCTTACGATAGAGTCGTCGCAGAACACAACATCTTTGCCTTCAAGTACTTTGCGACTGGGTATGAGCTTCATCTTTGCAACAAGGTTGCGCGACTCCTGGTTGACAGGCATAAAACTGCGTGACCACGTGGGCGTGTATTTCAGTATGCCGCGCTTGTAGGGGATGCCTTTGCCAGCCGAATAGCCCAGCGCCATACCGATGCCTGAGTCGGGGATGGCCGACACAAAGTCGGCTTCAACGTCGTCTCCCTGGCCCATTGCAAGACCGAGTTGGTAGCGCACCTCCTCGGCATTGATGTCCTCATACTGCGCTACAGGGTAGCCATAGTAAATCCAAAGGAACGAGCACACCTGCATTCTCTTGGAGGGCTCTATAAGTTGCGTCAGACCGTCAGGCGAGATAAGTACAGCCTCGCCCGGGCCTACATAGCGTACAGTCTGGAATCCAATGTTGATATAAGAGTGGCTTTCGGAAGCTACGGCATAGTCAGCGCCGCGACGACCGATCACAAGTGGCGTGCGTCCCAGGTAGTCACGTGCGGCAATGATGCCCTTGTCGGTCAATATCAGCATCGACACACTGCCTTTGATGTGGCGGTATACATTGCGGATGCCGTCGGCAAAGTCCTTGCCCTGGGTGATAAGCAGAGCCACAAGCTCGGTGGGGTTGGTGCCGCCCATACTCAGCTCGGTGAATTGCTGACGCTGGTTGAGGCATTCGCGCTCCAGTTCGTCCATATTGTTGATCTTGCTCACCGTGCATACTGCAAAGCGCCCCAGGTGCGAGTTGACGACGATAGGCTGCGGGTCGGTGTCGCTGATGACACCAATGCCCATATTGCCGGTCATCTCGTGAAGGTCTTCGCTGAACTTGGTGCGAAAGTAAGAGTTTTGGATGTTGTGAATGTTTAAATGCATAACGCCGTTGTCATTGGTGCTGATACCAGCGCGGCGCGTTCCAAGATGAGAATGATAATCGGTACCGTAAAAAAGGTCGGTAACACAGGGATTTTTGGTCACTACTCCAAATAGTCCACTCATAATTTGTTGTTTTTTAAGATGATAAAATGTATATGATGAATTAAATAAAATGCAAAGGTACGATTTTATTTATATATAGCAGGTGCTGTGGCGAATTTAGTTTTTAACAATCTTCAAACACTTCTTCGTTGGCGACAAATCTACGCAGCGTGAATCCGTCAATTGTGTTGGCAAGTTTCTCGGCCTCGGTGGGCGAAGCTACCGGTCGCCGCACGCGGATGTAATTGTCTGTGAAACCGTAGATCTTGCCTCCTTTTATGTCGCTTTCCCACAGCACCGGGCGTGTCTTGCCTTGCTGTTGCAGGTAGAATTCCTGCTTCTTGCGGTCCGACAGCTCCTGCATCAGGCGGCTGTGCTCGCGACGGTGATGCACGGCAATGCGTTCGCCCATCTGCAAGGCGGCGGTGTTGGGGCGCTCGCTGAAGGTGAAGACGTGCAGATAGGAGATGGGCAGCCCCTCAACGAAGTGCATTACCTTCTCAAACTCCTCGTCGCTCTCGCCGTTGAACCCCACCATTATGTCGGCGGCGATGCAGGCATCTGGCATAGCAGCCTTGATTTTGTCCAGTAGCGAGGCGTAGAAAGCCGTGTCGTAGCGTCGGTGCATTAGGCTCAGCACCTTGTCGCTGCCTGCCTGCAGCGGAATGTGGAAGTGGGGCAGGAAAGCACGCGAATGGGCCACGAAGTCGATAATCTCATCAGTCAGCAGATTGGGCTCTATGCTTGAAATGCGGTAGCGTTCAATGCCTTTCAGCTTGTCCAGCTCTTTCAGCAGACCGAAGAAGGTCTCCCCGTGGCGTTGGCCGAAGGTGCCGGTGTTCACACCTGTCAGCACCACCTCCTTGGCTCCGCTGGCCTCTATCTCACGCGCTACGGCTATGGTGTCGGCAATGCTTGCACTGCGCGAACGGCCGCGCGCGAAGGGGATGGCGCAGTAGGTGCAGAAATAGTCGCATCCGTCCTGAATCTTGAAGAATGTGCGTGTGCGGTCGGCGTGCGAGTAGGCTATGTTGAAGGGGTAATCCCTGTCTTTTTGTGCCACGGGTTGGTTGTCGCCGCTCCGCTCTTTCATAAAAGCCTCCACATAGCGAAGCAGGTCGTGCTTGCGGTCGTTGCCGAGAATGATGTCCACACCCTCGATTTTCGCGATTTCTGCCGCCGCGTTCTGCGCAAAGCAGCCAATCACTGCGACTATGGCCTCTGGATTACAGGCGATTGCCTGTCTGATAGCATTGCGGCATTTCTTCTCGGCAATGGCTGTAACCGTACAAGTGTTTATGATAAAAAGGTCGGCGGCTTCGTTAAAATCCACCTGCTCCCAGCCGGCAAGGGTGAAACGGCGCATAATGTCCGAAGTTTCGGCAAAATTCAGCTTGCAACCAAGGGTGTGAGCGGCTATTTTCATCTCTTATTGGTGTCGATTTTTGAGTATTCGGGTAGTGCTTTTGGACTATTTTTATGAAAAATCAATGCCTTTGCTGATTTTATTGAAAAAATATTCTATTGAAATACAGTTATTTATAGGGGGGGGCACAACTTTTTGTCATTTTTTCTTGGTCAGTATTTGGGAAAGATGTATCTTTGCACTCGAATTCGAACAACGGATTCGCCCATTAGAATAGGCTTTCGTAATAATTTGGATTTTGTAATAGTGTTTAATGTGAACCGGAACGATGTGGTATCGTTCCGGTTTTTTTATTCTTCGTCCAGTTGATCGACCCGTTGCAGCGAGCGGATCATTTTGATACATTCTTCATCAGGGAAAATTGTGAAAGGCGGTTTGGGCGACAGGTCCAGTATGTCGCGTCCGTCGGCGTCTTTCTTTATGCCTACAATGCTGCCGGTGTTGGCCATCACTCTCGACTTGCGGTCTATCATCACGAATTGTTCGTGACCCACGCGCTCGTTGATGGCGTCGGGCGAGTCGGTGCAGGCCAGTTTCGACTCGTCGTTGAGGTACACCAGTGTGCCGTTTGTCCCTTTGGGCACTATGTAGGCGATGCCGAACACCGACTGCCATTTTGCGCCCGAAGCAGTGTGCAGCAGTATCTTGCGGTCGGCAAGTATGCCCTTCTGCCAACTCTCGTCGACGGTGCATTCGCCGTTCTCAAAGTACTGGTACTTGCCCTCCTTGACGCCGTCTTTGTAGTTGCCCTCGCGCACTTTCTTGCCGTCGTTGCCGTATTCTACAAGTTTGCCTTGCATCAGCCCCTTCTCGTAGCGGCCTGTAATCCAGCCTTTCTCGCCTATGCGCTTCCACCAGCGGCCGTCGCGGTGGTTGTCTTTCCAGTTGGCCACCTCAACGGTGTCGCCTTTGGAGTTGAATATGATGTGGGCGCCTTCTTTGATGCCCATCTTGTACGATGCAATCTTCACCACCTTGCCCTCGTCGTTGTAGAAACGCCATTCGCCGTCACGGTTCTTCTGGTTATAGTAGCCCGATGCCAGCAGTTTGCCCTGTTGGTTGTAGGCCTCGTGCGTGCAGTAGCGGCCGGGAACGGTGAAGGTGTTGCGGATCTTCAGTGTGCCGTCGGGATAGTAGTAGTTGAACGTGCCGGTTTCCTTGCCGTCAACGAAGTCGCCTTCAAAGATGCGGCTGCCGTCCTTGTCGGTTTTTATCCAGTGTCCTTGGCGGAGTCCGTTTTTGTCAATCTTGTTCTGTGCGTTGCAGGCAAAGCCCAAGCACAAGAGTGTCAGTACGATAAGTCTGTATTTCATAATGCTTACAAATGTATTTTCAAGATGCAAATTTACATAAAATTTGTAATATTGAGAATTTTCTTGCAAAGTTTTGTCGCAATTTTTTGCCCGTGCCGACACCGCCTTTCCGCCCTACCAACTCCGGTCGTTGTACAATATATGTACAATAGTTGTACAATACTTGTACAATTGTAAACGTACAAATATTGTACAAGTATTGTACATATCGGAGTTGGTACCTTGAATGGATGGAAATGAAGTGGTTATGCAATAATGGCGTTTTATTGCGTTATTCGATGAAAATCAATAAGTTGGCCGGATTAGTATTCCAAAGTCTCGGTTCTGATGCGGTTTATTACCTGTTTTGTGGCCGTGTCGCTGATGTCGTGGCGGCGTATCGAGGTGCGCGATTTGGCTGGCGCTGTCGCTTGGGTGTCGGCAGGGGCGGGGTCTTGTGGAATCCACAGGTTGTTGTCTTCCTCCTGGCTTCGCGACGAGGTCGTTGCCGGCTTGAGGTAGACGCGTTCGCGCACGGCGTTGAACTGCACGGTGTATTCCCTGTGCTTGGGGTCGGGCTTGATGGTGCGTGTCACGGCCACCTCAAAGGGGTCGTCGATGACTATGCGTATGTGGTATTCTTTCTGTTCCAGTCCTTTGATTGTCACCATTCCCGACGAGCGTTCGTTCTGCAGCGCGCCGTTGAGGTAGACAAAGAATTTGGCGTCGGTGATTGATGTGAAGGTAAGCGTTTCGTCCTGGGCGCGGACGGTGCCGAAGCTGAGAGCCAGCAAGATAATTGTCAATAGGCGGTGTTTCATTTTAGGTTCGTTTTGTGTCGTTAACGCACATTATGACATTTTATTGTTCATTATAACAATAAAGATTGCCTCGCGGCGTTAATCGGGCAATGAAATCCTGTACAGGCTACATAAGAGGCTTCTTTTTTGCCGCTCTGTTGTTGCTGTCTGTGTCTCTGTCGGCGCAGACGGTGGCGACGCTGCGTGGCCGCGTGTGCAGCGCCGATGGCAAACCGCTTCAGTATGCCACGGTTGCCGTGGTCAACCTCAACCCCGTGGCAGGTTTCGTCACGGACGGCGATGGCCGTTACGCGCTGCAAATGCCAGCGGGTGATTCGCTTCACATTAATGTCAGGTATACAGGCTTTGCAACTATCGACACCGTCGTCCGGCTGTCGGCAGGTGACAATGTGTTGAACTTCGTCCTGAAGAGTACGGCTTTGCAGCTGGGGGCCGTCACGGTGACTGACGAGCGTGTGCGCACTTCGGCGTTCACCTCAATCCGTATGGAGCAGATTGAGAACAACGTGGGACCGCAGGCCGGCGTGGAGTCGCTGCTGAAGACTCTGCCCGACGTCAGCTCCAACAACGAGCTGTCGTCGCAGTATTCGGTGCGTGGCGGCTCGTTCGACGAGAACCTCGTGTATATCAACCACGTGGAGGTCTATCGTCCTATGCTGGTGCGCAACGGGCAGCAGGAGGGCACTTCGATTATCAACCCCGATTTGGTGGACAATATTATGTTTTCTCCAGGCGGTTTCGACGCCACTTACGGCGACCGTATGGCATCGGTGCTCGACATTCGCTACGGACTTCCTTACGCGCACCGCGACACTGCCGACAACAAGCTTTTCAGCGAGACTTCGGGGTCGGCGTCGCTCTCGTTCCTGGGTGCGTCGCTGTCGCTCAAGGGCGTTGCCGGCGACCGTCTGTCCTACGCCCTCGGATTGAGGCAGCACTCTAACCGTTACATTTTCAACTCGCTGGATACCAAGGGCAATTACACCACTTCCTATAGCGACCTGCAGGCACTGCTATCCTACAAGGCAAGCCCTTCGCTCGACCTTCAGTTTATGACTATCGCCTCGCGCAATGTCTATGGCCTTGTGCCTGATTCGCAGACCACTACCTTTGGCGGATGGCAGGAGGTGATGCAGTTTCAGGTCTACTATGAGGGGCAGGAGCGCGACAGCTACCTTACAGGCCTTGCCGCTATCACTGCCGACTGGCATCCCAACGACGACTTTCGCCTGCGCTGGACCAACTCTTTCCAGTCGAACCAGGAGAACGAGAAATACGACATCCTCAGCCAGTTTATGCTCTATGAGCTCAATGTGGGCAACCTCGATGAGAACGGCAACGCCGAGCGTTTTGACCGTGGCATTGGCTCGTTCCTTGAGCACGCACGCAATTACTTGACCTCCAATATTTATGCCTCGGAGCTGCACGGGACCCACTATGCGCGTCTCGGCAACTGGAACTGGGGCTTGAAGCTTCAGTATGAGCAGATTCGTGACCGTATGCGTGAGTGGAAGTGGGTCGACTCGGCAGGTTATGCCATCCCTGCCGTCATCCCTGTGCCGGGCGATTCGGCCAACTTGCCCTATACGCCTGTGCTTCAGCTCTTCTGTCGCGCCAACCACACGGTGTCTACGCTTCGGCTTTCGGCTTTTGCACAGCGCAACGTCGACCTCTACACCAAACGTGGCGACCTGGTGTCGCTTGTCGCCGGACTCAGGCTGCAGGGCTACGGCATCGATTTCACGGGCGACAACCCGACGGGCAATGCCTCGAACTATGAACACACCATCCTTTTCGACGACACGTCCGATTACAACCGCAATATTATTGTCTCTCCTCGCATAAGCTTGAATTACAAACCTAAATGGGAGAACGACATCCTCTTCCGCCTGGCCGCCGGCGTATACAGCCAGGCTCCGTTCTATCGTGAATACCGCTTCGACGACGGCACGCTCAACCACGCTATCCGTCCGCAGCACTCCTACCAGGCTATGGGTACCGTGGACTGGAACTTCAATATCGGGCAACGTCCGTTCAAGTTTACTACCGACTTGTATTACAAGTATGTGACTAATCTTATTCCATACCGCATAGACAACCTTCGCGTGCGCTACGATGCCAACGACAATGCCGTGGGCTATGCCGCCGGCCTGTCGCTAAGGCTTAGCGGCGAGATGGTGGAGGGGCTGGAGTCGTGGGCCTCGCTGTCGCTTATGCGCACGCAGCAGGACATTCTGGGCGACGACTACGGCTGGATAGCGCGTCCTACCGACCAGCGCATCAGCTTCAAGCTGTTCTTCCAGGACTATGTGCCCAACATACCGTTCTGGCGTATGTCGCTCAACTTCTTGGTGGGCAGTGGCTTGCCCTATACGTGGCCGCGGCAGAAAGACTTTTCGATCGACCACTACTATCCGGCTTATTTCCGCGTGGACTGGGGTAACACAATACAGCTGTCGCGTTTTGAGCGCATCAGAAACAGCCGTTTGATGCGCTATCTCGACGATATCCTTGTCTCGTTCGAGGTCTTCAATCTGTTCGACTACAAGAATGTGGTGTCATATATCTGGATAACTGACTATTCGAACACACCCTATCACGTGCCCAACTACTTGACGGCCCGGCAGTTCAACCTTAAGTTGACGGTCACGTTCTAATCTTTCTTCAAACTAAAAGCATTATGATTTCATATACGAATCCTGTCAAAGGCGCGCTCAGTCCTGCCGACATAGACCGCACACCGCTCATTCCACAACACTATGCATTGCGCAACGGCAAGGTGGTGCACTACTTTACCGACAATCATATTGAACTGATGAAGATTGACTTCATTTTCGGTGTCGGCACGGCATTGCAGACGAAGAAGATGCAGGCCGCGTCTGCAATCAATCTGATGACCAACGGCACACAAAGGCATAGCTCGAGGGAGATTGCAGAGTTCCTCGATTTCAGAGGCATCATAATGGAAAAGACCAACGACGAGGTGTCGTCAACGCTGACGGTATACTGTATGCCGCGCTATCTGGACGAACTGCTGCCGCTGGTCAGGGAGATGATTGAGGAGGCTGTCTATCCGCAGGATGAGTTCGACATATTCATCGCCAAGCGCAAGCAGAAGTTAATGAGCAATATGCAACGCACGTCGTATGTGGCGCGCAACCGGTTTATGGAATGTCTGTATGGCTCGGATCACCCGATGGGGCGCTTTGCTGTGCCAGCGGATTTGGATTTGCTTACCGTGCAGGATGTCAGAGAGTTCCGTAGATGTTATCTTGACTTTTCGCATTTGGATATTGTCGTTGGCGGCGCTGTGACGGAGGCAGACCTTGCCGTTTTCGATAAGGTTTTTGGCGGTTGTGAGTGCACTGGCTACGAGGTTGTTGCGCTGCCTGAACCAGGTGACGCCGTTGCTGGCTTGCATAAGGTGAGGGTGCCGGACGCTGTGCAGACAACGCTCAGGGTTGGACGCAGGCTGCCGTTCAAGTGGAATGATGTGGACTATTCGCGTTTTATGGTTGTCTCTACGCTCCTTGGCGGCTATTTCGGCTCGCGCCTGATGTCGAACATCCGCGAGGACAAGGGCTATACCTACGGCATCCACGCTATGACGCAGGTGCGTCGCGGAAGCATCGATTTCTTTGTTACTACCGATGTGGCGGCAGACAAGGCTGAGCCTGCTTTGAAGGAGATAATGTTTGAGATGGACAGGCTTTGCCGTGAGCCTGTGGGTAAGGAGGAACTGGAACTGGTGAGGAATTGTATGTTGGGCGACTTTATGCGCAGCGTGGACGGCGTGTTCGAGCGCAGCGAGCGCTTCTGCCAGATGATGACCAGCGGCGTAACGGAGCAATTCACTGACAATTATATGTCGGTCTTGGAGGTTGGTGCTACCACTACTAATGACATAATGTCGATGGCACAACGCATTTTACGTCAGGATGATATGACGGTAGTTATGGCTGGCGACTGCTAAATCTCGTTGCAGAGGCGACGGTAGTCCTCGGGTATGCCTATGTCGATGAAGTAGTCCGACGAGACGTAGGCGAAGAATTGTTCGGTGTTGTATTTCTTTTGAAGGATGTCTTTCTCGAAAGAGAAGGGTGTGCCTAATGGGAACTCTTCCAGCAGACTGCGGTTCAGCATATAGATGCCTCCGTTGATGGTGCCGAGTCCGCCTGCAGCCGTCTTTTCGGTGAAACGTGCTATGCGGTCGCAACAGTCGGTCGACACCGAGCCATAGCGGGCGGTGTCGGGCACCTGCCGCAGTACAACGGCCAGTCGCGTGGGCCGCGAGTGGTAGAATGCTGCAAGGTCGTTGTAGTTTATCTTGAAAAGGGTATCGCCGTTAAGGACAATAATGTCGTTTTCTTTGCATTGTGTCAGGGCGTTGCGCATTCCGCCACCGGTGCCGAGGGGTTCGCTCTCGACGGCGTAGGAGAGGGGTGTCCCTTTGTAGTCGGTGCCGAAATGGGCTTCTATCTTCTCGTGCATATAGCCAGTGGAGAGCACTATATGGTCGAAGTGGTAGGCAATGAGGTTGTCGAGCAGCAACTCAAGGAACGGGCGTCCGTTGATGGGCGCCATCGGCTTGGGTACTTCGCTGACGACGCTGCGCAGCCTTGTGCCGAAACCGCCGGCGAGGATGATTGCTTCCATAGAGTGAGGTTTTAAGGGTTGGAAAGGTTTTAGGGGTTGGAAAGGTTGAAAAGTCTTTATTTGGTATTAGGGGTTGTTACTTGAACCTTTTTAACCTTTTAAGCGAAGCGGCCCTTTCAAACCATTTAAACTTTTTTGGGGAATATTGCCGATTCGACGAGCTCGCAGATGATGTGGCCTATCATTATGTGGCTTTCCTGAATGCGTGGCGTGTCGGTAGAGGGCACGTTGAGCAGCAGGTCAGAGGCCTCTTTCATCTTGCCACCGGTCGCTCCGGTCATCGAGATGATGCTGATACCAAGCTCCTTGCATACGTCGTATGCGTAGAGGATATTCTTGGAGTTGCCTGAGGTGCTGATGCCTATGAGGACGTCACCCTTGTGGCCTGTGCCGCGCATAAGGCGTGCGAAGATGTGCTCATAGCCGTAGTCGTTGCCGACGGCGGTAAGGTAGGAGCTGTTGCAATGCAGTGCCTCGGCGTTGAGGGGTGGACGGTCGTAATAGAAGCGGCCGCTGAGCTCGGCAGCCAGATGCTGGGCGTCGGCGGCGCTGCCGCCGTTGCCGCAGAAGTGTATCTTCCCACCGCCCTTTAGTGATGCGGTTATCATATCGGCAGCTATCTCAATGCGACGGAGCCACTCTTCTGTCGCAAGGATGCTCTCTTTGACGTCTATGCTTTGCTGAATTGCTTCTTTGATTCGAGGGTTCATAAAAAGTTCCTTTTTTATTATCAATAACGCATAACTGCCTTAAAAAGTATGCGATGTTATTAGTTAAGTTGGAACTGTATTGGCAATATGAACTCGCTGCGCACTTCTTTTCCGTTCTTTTTGCCCGGGTTCCACTTTGGCATCATTTTGACCACGCGAGCGACCTCTTTGCCGCATCCGCCTCCGATTTCGCGTGCAATTGACACGTTGCTTATCGAGCCGTCTTTCTCTACGACAAAACGAATCACAACCGTGCCGGTTATTAATCTGTCACCTTCAGGATATTGCAGATTCTTGTTTATGAAATCGTACATTGCTTCTTCTCCGCCAGGGTAGGAGGGATATTCATCGGGGAAAACGTATATTTCAGACTCGCCTTCCATTACCTCCTCTTTGATGGTCTCGTCTGTCGGACCGATTTCACCTTCCGTAGGAGAGCAGGATGTGTCAATCTCGTTAACTATTTCAAATCCACACACTATTTCCGGTTCTCCCGGAATAGGTATATCAGGACAGGGAATGTCCGTTTCAGTGTTAATAATCGTATCGGATGTGAAGGTGGTGTCGGCCGGTAGCGTGTCAAGCGGTGTGTCGACACTCAATGTTGGCTTTGCTGTGCCGCCGCAGGCGGCCAGCGACAAAGTCAATCCCGCAACTGTAGCAATGTGGCCTGTGGCCACACGTTGGGTCAATGCCTGCTCGAGATAGCGTACCTCGGCCTCGCATTTGGGGCAGGTGCCAAGGCAGTCGCCAGTATGCTTGCACTCGTCTTGATGCAGCTCAATGCCGTTCTCGTCGGCTATGCGGCGCCGCACGGCCTTAAGTTCACTGCATATTCTTTTTCCTCTTTTCATAAGTATATGGTTATTATGGTTTAAAGTCTATTCTTTCATTGTCCAGGTCTTGAGCCCTTCGGTGGTGAACTCGTAGCGGCGTACGGCACCGCCGAACTGGGCGAGGGCATCGGCCACAGCGTGGCGTGTCAGACCAGGGCAGTAGAAGAACATATAGCCGCCGCCGCCAGCACCGCTGATCTTGCCGCCCGTGGCACCAGCCTTGCGCGCTGCCTCGTAGATGGCGTCGATGCGTGGATTGCTGATGCTTTTGGCCATCTGCTTCTTGTGCTGCCAGCCGAAATCGAGTATCTCGCCGATGCGGTCTATCTCGCCCTTCAGCAGCACCTCCTTCATCTGCACCGACTGCTCTTTAAGTCTGTGCATTGACTCTATGCTACTGTTCTTCTTGGCTTTGACGTTCTGCTGCTGCTCCTTGATGATGTCGGCGCTGACGTGACTGGTGTCGGTGTAGTAGAGCAGGAGGTTGTGGCACAGCTCGTCCTGATAGCTTGGACGTATACGCAAGGGGTTGACGATAACGTTCTCCTTGTCGAATTCCATAAAGTTGAATCCGCCGAAGGTGGCGGCGTACTGGTCCTGCTTGCCGCCGGCCAGATTGAGGTCGATGCGCTCAATCTCGTATGCCAGCCGCGCGATGTCGTATTCGCCGAGGGGCAGCTTCAGCCATTCGACGAAAGCTCCCAATATGCTGACAACCAATGTCGACGAGGTTCCCATACCGCTGCCTGCGGGGGCGTCGACAAAGGAGGCTATACGCAGCGACAAAGGCTTGTGGGTGAACTGGCGCACGATGCGGTTGTAGACGCCTTTATGGAGGACAAAAAAGCCGTCGGTGTCAACTTCTGTGGCGTTTGTGTACTCTTCGCGCAGGTGCTTGTCGGGTGCCAGGAATACCACCTTGCCGTCGTCGGTAGGCTCAATGGTGGTGTAGGCGAACATATCGACGGTGGCGTTGAGTATGGCTCCGCCGTAGATGTCGGAGTAGGGCGACACGTCCGTCCCGCCGCCGGCGAGACCAAGACGCAGAGGTGCTTTGCTTCTGATTGTCATTCGGCTCTGAGTTTATCTATTGTTTCGACAAGTTTGTCCCAGCTGTATTTCTTTTTTTCCTCGCGTACGGCTGTGGTAAAGGCTTCCTCGCGGCTGTTTGAATAGTAGTCAACAAGTGCATCGGCAATCTGTTTGGCTTCCGGTTTGACGACATATCCCATCTCGCCGTTGTGGACAATCTCGGCCAGGCCGCCGACGTCAGTCACCAGCATCGGCCGTTCGAAATGGAAGGCTATCTGCGTCACTCCGCTTTGTGTGGCACTCTTATATGGTTGAGTGACAATGTCGCAGGCGCAGAAGTACTGGCCCACCTCGTTGTCGGCAATGAAGTCGGAACGCAGCGTCACGCGGTCGCCAATGCCGAGCCGTTCTATCTGCTCCGTATAGGGTTTGGGGTCGTCGTAGAACTCGCCTGCCACCAGCAGCTTGACATTCAGTTCTTTCAGTCGTTCGTCGCCAATGGCCTCGAGCAGAAGGTCCAAGCCCTTGTAGCCTCTTATGAAGCCAAAGAACAGCGCATAGCGCCCATCGTTGTCGAGACCGAGCATCTTGCGCGCCTCGGCCTTGGTGGTGCTTTGACCATAGTGGTCGTAGAGCGGATGGGGACAGAAACCGCGCGGTTTCTTGCTGTCGAAGGTGCTGATGTCGTCAAGCACTGATTTCGAGAGCGATATAAAAGCGTCATTCGACTTTATGAAGTAGCGGGCAAACAGCTTGTCACCAATGCGGTGCTCGTGGGGTATCAGGTTGTGCAGCAGACCGATACGGTGCGTGCCTTTGCGTTTGGCCAGTCGCAGTATGGTGCCCATACAGGGCGCCATAAAGGGCAGCCAGAAGGCGCTGACTATGATGTCGGCCTTTTGGCGGCGCAGGTACAGCCCTGTCCGCAGCCAGCTGAGCGGATTGATGGAGTTCATCATCCGGCGCGTCGGCCAGTCGGCAGGTGCCGGCTTGTCGTTATACTGCGTCTTGCCGGGGAAAAGGAACTTGGGATACTGCAGCGTGAACGTAACCACCTCCACTTCGCAGCCTTGGCTCTTGTATTCTTTCGCCAGTCTGTCGCTGAAATCGGCAATCCCGCCTCGGTAGGGCCACGCAGGACCTAATAGTATGATTTTCATTGTATAATGCTCTATTCGTGGTATTCTTATAAATTGCAAATATACATAAAAAAATTGGTTCGGGATAATAAAACGCCTTTTTTTATGTTAATTGGACATCTTTTGCAAGTATGAAAACCATAAAAACACCATACCAACTCCGGTCGTTGTACAATATATGTACAATATTTGTACAATATATGTACAATTGGTAAACGTACAAATATTGTACAAATATTGTACATATATTGTACAACGACCGGAGTTGGTCCCTTCCAAGTATGAGGGTGGTATGGGAAATTGTATTGTAAATCAAGAGTATAACTTAAATCTACTATAACGATATGAAAAGGACTTTTTTGATTGTAATGTTGGCTGTGCTGACGGCAATGCCTTGCGGATGCACTGCCCAGACGGAGAAAAACACAGAGAATCAGATTGTAACACGTGTCCAGCAACAGCCTTTGCCGTCGCTGCTGACGCAGACCGACTTTACCGAGGTGGCAGCGCGCACCATCGATGCCGTTGTGCACATCAAGACCGAGATGACTAAATTGACGCCTCTCTATCAGTCTTTTTTCGGGATGATTATCGACCGTGGCGTGAAGCGTCAGACCTATAATGCATACGGCTCGGGCGTCATCATCTCGACCGACGGTTACATTGTGACCAACAACCACGTGGTGCAGGATGCTGAACGTCTGACGGTTACGCTCAACAACAAGAAAGAACTGCCGGCGCGTATCGTGGGCATCGACCCAGCTACCGATTTGGCCGTTATCAAAATCGAAGCCGACAATCTTGACTTTATCCCTTTTGGCAACAGCGACTCGGCACGCATCGGCGAACCGGTGCTGGCCATCGGCAACCCGTTCAATCTCACGTCTACTGTCACGGCTGGCATTATCTCGGCTAAGGCGCGCTATATGAACATCATAAACAATCCTGGAGTGGAGAGCACCATCGAGTCGTTCATTCAGACCGACGCTGCCGTCAACAGCGGCAACTCGGGTGGTGCGCTGGTCAACGGCCGTGCCGAACTGATTGGCATCAATACCGCTATCGCCAGCGGAAACGGCTATTACACAGGCTATTCCTTTGCCATTCCGTCCAATATTGCCCGTAAGGTGACGGGCGACCTGCGCCGCTACGGGGTTGTGCAACGTGGCTATCTGGGTGTCAACGTGGTAGAGGTGACAAGTGAGATTGCCACGCACCTCAAGCTCGACGAGCCTAAGGGTATCTACATTGCGCGCGTCATTCCCAAGTGCGCCGCCGAGAAAGCGGGCCTCCGCGAAGGCGACGTGCTGACGAAGGTCAACAATATGGATGTCAACTCGTATGCCTCTATGATGGAGGAGGTTGCACTCTTCAACCCGGGCGATGCCGTCGAGGTGACATACTTGCGCGACGGCAAGCAGCAGACCGCTACGCTCACGCTGCTCAACTCGAAAGGTAACACACAGATAATCCGTCAACAATAAGCTTTGACGCTCGACGCTAAATATAGGGAAATGACCGAAACGCCGGTGCCGCGTCTGGTGCTGCGGCTGGCGGTGCCGTCGATGGTGAGTATGGTCGTGACGGCATTGTATAATGTCGTCGACGCGGCCTTTGTGGGCCACCTCTCGACCGAGGCGACGGCAGGTATTGGCATCTCGTTTGCCTATATGACTTTCATTCAAGCTGTTGGTTTTTTCTTTGGCCACGGCTCGGGCAATCATATTTCGCGGGCGCTTGGTGCACGGCAGATAGACGATGCCGAGACGATGGCTGCTGTGGGCTTCTTTACTCCGCTGATACTTGGGCTCGTAGCCACGGCGGTGGGGCTTTTGTTCCTGCCTCAGCTTGCAGTGCTGCTTGGTGCCACGCCCGACGTGGTGCCTTACGCTTGCAGCTATTTGCGCTACATACTGATTGCCACTCCGTTTATGATGTCGGCGCTGGTGCTAAACAACCAGCTTCGACTGCAGGGCAATGCGCGGTTCGGTATGATTGGCATCGTGAGCGGTGCCGTGCTCAACATAGTTCTCGACCCGCTGTTTATCTTTGTGCTCGACCTTGGTGTCGCGGGCGCATCCATCGCAACGGCTGTAAGCCAGATGTTTGCTTGGGGACTGCTGCTGTGGGGCACCACGCGCGACGAATCGGTCCATATTCGTTTGGCCAAATTCAAACCGAGCTTCGGCTGCTACAAGGAGATTGTGGCGGGTGGCCTGCCGTCGCTTTTCCGTCAGGCATTCAACTGTGTATCTGTGATTATGCTCAACTTCGCGGCTTCCAAGTATGCACCTGCGGGTCAGGCAGCGTCGTCGATTGCAGCCTTTGCAATCGTGTCGCGCACCACTATGTTCGCTTTCTCGCTGATTTTAGGCTTCACGCAGGGCTTTCAGCCGGTCTGCGGCTTCAACTACGGTGCCCACAAATATGGGCGTGTGCGTCAGTCCTACCTCTTTGCCTTTTCGGTGTCGGCGGCAATGCTGACGTTGCTTTCGGCTCTGGGCTTTATCTTTGCGCCACAGATTATTGCCGTGTTCCGCGACGAGGATCCTGCTTTGCTTGCCATAGGCACTGCCGCCCTGCGCTGGCAATGTGTAGTCTTCCCGCTTTGCACGCTCAGCACCTCTACCAATATGCTGTTCCAGAACATCCGTATGACGTTCCCGGCCACGCTGCTGGCCATAGGACGCCAAGGTCTGTTCTTTGTTCCGGCCATTCTTGTCCTGCCGCGGATATTTGGGCTGCAGGGCGTTGAAATGACGCAGGCTGTGGCCGATGTGTGCACTTTCTTCCTCTCTCTGCCTTTCGCGGTGTGGATCAACCGCAAGTTGAAGAGCGAGAGTTGATTACGGTATAATATTAAAGCCGCCCCTGCGGGGCGGCTTTAACTATGTCGTTAGCCTCTTTCTTATTCGGCTATCTGCATCTCTTGCAGGAACTTGACGCTGGCGTGGATGTGCTTGTACATAACCTCGTCGATGTCGACAAAGTTGACGGCCTTGCGGAAGCCGGCAAACATATCCTCGATGAACGGGCTGCTCTTCAGGCCTTCCTGATGGCGGAACTCCAGTGCCTGCGCTGCGTTGAACAGCTCGATGGCAAGCACGCGCTCGGTGTTCTCGCACACGCGGTAGCACTTGGTGGCAGCGTTGCCGCCCATACTCACCAGGTCTTCCTGGTTCTGGCTGCTGGGGATGCTGTCCACGCTGCAGGGCGTGCAGAGTTGTTTCGACTGGCTTACGATAGCGGCAGCGGTGTACTGCGGAATCATAAAACCGCTGTTCAGGCCCGGCTTGGCAACGAGGAAGCTCGGCAGACCGCGTTTGGCATCGATAAGCTGGTAGGTGCGACGCTCGCTGATGGCACCAAGTTCGGCAACGGCAATGGCTAAGAAATCAAGCACCATAGCCAGAGGCTCGCCGTGGAAGTGGCCGCCGCTTATCACCATATCCTCGTCAGGCAGCACGATGGGGTTGTCGGTCGTGGAATTGATCTCGGTCTCCACCACGCTTGCAACGTAGCGGATAGTGTCCTTTGCCGCACCGTGTACCTGCGGGGCGCAACGGAAGCTGTAAGGATCCTGTACGTGCTCTTTGTGTCTCTTTATCAGTTCGCTGCCCTCGGTATATTTGCGAACGGCAGCGGCAGTCTCCAACTGACCTTTGTGCGGACGCACGAGATGCAGGCTTTCATAGAAAGGTTCTATACGGCCATCGAAGGCGTCAAGGCTCAGGCTCAGTATCATATCGGCCTGACGGCTCAGACGCTGCGCCTTAAGCAGGCTCCAGACAGCGTAGCTGCTCATAAACTGAGTGCCGTTGAGAAGGGCCAGACCTTCTTTGCTCTGCAGCTCGATCGGTTGCCAGCCTTTGGCGGCATATACCTCGGTTGCCTCGCAGCGGCGGCCTTTCCAGTAGACCTCACCCATACCAAGCACCGAAGGCAGCATCAGGTTGGCGAGCGGACACAGGTCGCCGCTGGCGCCAAGGCTGCCCTGCTGGTATACAACAGGCAGTATGTCATCATTGAAGCAGTCGACAAGACGCTGCACGGTCTGAAGCTGGGCACCGCTGTAACCGAAGCAGAAGTTCTGCACTTTCAACAGAAGCATCAGTTTCACAACTTCTTGAGGCACCTCGTCACCGACGCCGCAGGCGTGGCTCATCACCAGATTGCGCTGCAGCTGGCTGAGCTGCTCCTTGCTGATGCTGATGTTGCAAAGGCTGCCGAAGCCAGTCGTTACGCCGTAGATGGGCTCTTTCTGGGTTTCCATCTTGCGGTTCAAGTAGTTGCGGCATTTCTCTATTCTGCCCTTAGCCTCGTCGCTCAGGGCAATTGTCATATTCTTGTCAATGATTTCACCGACCATTGCTATGGTCAGAGGCTTTTCAGGTGTGATATAATGAGTCATCTTGAGTGTATTTCAGTTGTTGGTAATCAGTTTCTTTAAATTTCACACATATCAGCGATGGTGTCGTCGACCAGTATACGGCCGCAGTGCTCGCAGACAATCACTTTCTTGTGCATCTTGATTTCAGTCTGACGCTGGGGTGGAATCTTGCTGAAGCAGCCGCCACAGGCGTCGCGGTCGATCGTTACCACGGCCAGACCGTTGCGTGCGGCGTTGCGGATACGCTTGTAGGCTGTCAGGTAGCGCGGCTCGATAAAGTGCTCTTGCTCCTCCGACTTGATGCGCAGACGTTCCTCGTCCTTCTCGGTCTCCTTGATGATGTCGCCCAATTCGTTCTTCTTCACTTCCAGGTCTTTGCGGCGGTTTTCAAGCAACAACTCTGCTGCGGCGATGTGCTGCTGCAGTTCCTTGATGTGTGCGGCGTCCTCTTTCATACGGCGCTCGCAGAGCTGAATCTGCAGGCCGGTATATTCGATCTCCTTGTTAATGGCCTCGAACTCGCGGTTGTTGCGCACATTGTCCTGCTGCTTCTGGTATTTCTTGGTCATTTCGTTGTGCTCGGCAATCTCGCTCTTCTCGGCAGCCATCTTCTGGTTGGTAGCCTCTATCTCACTGTTAAAGTTCTGAATGCGAGTCTCCAAACCGGCAATCTCATCTTCCAGATCCTCTATGGCCTGGGGCAGCTCTCCGCGGATAATCTTAATCTTGTCTATCTCAGAATCAACCCTTTGCAGTGTATACAGAGCCACAAGGCGCTTTTCTACAGCCACATCAACATCAAGAGGACGTACCACTTGCTGTACCTCTTCCTCTACAGTTTCTTTTTTCGTTGTCACTTTTTTTGCCATTTTATATTTATTTTTTAGTTTTTCCCTTCAAAGTTCGGCCCACTTTCTCGCAAATCGCTCTCCTTTTCCGTGCCGTTTCCGGCGTTTATTGTGCTGTGTTTGAATTATATATAATATATATAACCTCTGTCGTGTTCCGAAATTCGGCAGGCAAATTTACTAAATTTTTCTGAAATTACACTACAAATTAATTCTTTTGCAAATCTTTCGCTTTCGTAGTGGCCGATGTCCACCAGAACGATGTCGCCTCCAGCGGCTTGGAAGTCGTGGTATTTCAAGTCGCCCGTCAGATATACGTCGGCGCTGCAGCTCTTGGCATCGCCCATCAGGAAACTGCCCGAGCCGCCGCACACAGCCACACGCTTCACCTTGTTCAGGCACAGTTCCGAGCAGCGCAGGACTTTAAGCCCCGTCACTTGCTTCACCATCTCCAGGAAGTCGTACATAGGCATCTCCTCGCCAAGCTCGCCGACCATACCGGCGCCGACACTCATTAGCTTGTTGGCCAGCGGAATACAGTCGTAGGCTGGCTCCTCGTAGGGGTGCGCCTTGAGCAATTTGCCGATCAGCCGTCCTTCGATGCGGCTCTCGTAAATCACCTCGATGCGTGTCTCGCCTTCGCGGTGTAGCTCGCCGATGCTGCCGCAATAGGGGTTGCATCCTTCGCCAGCGCGGAACGTGCCGGTACCGACACTGTTGTAACTGCAACAGTCGTAGGCTCCTATGCCTCCTGCACCGGCTGCGAACAATGCTTCGCGCACTTCATCGGCCTTGTCTTTAGGGACGTATGTCACCAGCTTGCGCAGCGCGCCGCTTACAGGCCTCAGCACCTTGCAGCGTTCCAGTCCCAACTGGCGGCACAAAACACCGTTCACGCCCCAGTCCAGATTGTCGAGGTTGGTATGTGCGGCGTAGGCACCTATGCCGTTCTCAATCAGTCGTGTAACGAGTCGTCCTGCCTCGTCGCCGGTGGTGATGCGTTTCATACCTCCGAAAATCAGCGGGTGGTGGCTTACAATCAGATTGGCGCCGGTCTCAATGGCTTCGTCCACAACGCTTTCGGTTACATCGAGCGCCACCAGTACGCCTGTCACCTCACGTTCCAGGTCGCCGACCAGGAATCCGGCGTTGTCGTACGACTCCTGATAAACGGGTAAGAATCTGCTGTTCAGATACTCAACAACTTCTCGTGTCTTCATAGAAATGGTTTTTGTCGTGCCTCGGGTTATGTCCCGATGCAAACGCAATAACTGCATTTCCGGTTTTTTATTGTACAGGCAGCGGACGAAAACCGTTAATAATCCGTTTTTTGCTGCCACCAGGTCCGTTCGTTGTCCAGTCGTTGTCCAGTTGTTGTCCAGTTGTTGTCCAGTCATTGACTGGACAACAACTGGACAACGAGCGGACAACGACTGGACAACGATCGGGAACGGACTTTTTTCGATGCGAGTGTGAAAGCGTTGCCAGTAGCTTAAAATTCAGTTTTTTTTCATTTGCATAACTTATTTTTGCAAAATAATACTTTTTTATTATTTTTGCATTTTTGAAACAAGTAGGCATTATATGAAAAAGTGGTTGAAAATCACGCTGATAATCGTGGCGAGCATATTGTTGCTGCTCGTTATTGTACTCTCTGTGGCCCCGCACATAGCGAAGGGCTACGTCAACCGTCACGGCAAGGAACTCATAGGGCGCGAAATAAGGGTCGAGAAACTGCGGCTCAACGCGCTGAGCGGCCGCGTGCGCATCTATGACCTCACGGTCTTTGAGGATGACGGCACCACGGCATTTTTCTCGTTCGATACGCTCGACGTGTCGGTCAAGCTGCGCAAACTGCTTGCCAATGAGCTTTATGTGCGCCACATCACGTTGGCCGAGCCGCGTATAAGGGTGATTCAGGATGGCGACCGCTTCAACTTCAGCTCCATTATCGACCACTTTGCGTCGGACGACGATGAGACGGACGACGATACGACGTCGAGCAACTGGCGTTTCGGCTTTTATAAGATACGTCTGTCGGAGGGCGAAATCTACTATGCCGACCCGAAGTTGGGAGGTGAGTGGGATCTTAAGAATTTGAATATCAAAGTGCCCGGAGTGTACTTCGATGGCTCGGAAAACACCGATGCCGGCCTGGCGCTGAAGCTTGCCGACGGCGGTACGCTGCGCACCGAGGCGTCGCTCAATATGGACAACAACGACTTCGCGGTGGATTTGGATTTGGAGCAGTTTGCCATCTCCAACGCCCGCGCATATCTGGCCGACATAATGAACGTGGGCAAGATGGAGGGACAGTTGGATGCTGATATTCAGGTGAAAGGCAACCTGAACGACATCTTGAGGATGAACATTGGCGGCAAGGTCGACTTGAGTGGTGTCGACATCCGCGACACGAAGAAAGAGCAGGTGTTGGCCTGCAACAAACTGTCGGTCGACGTGAACCGCATCAATGTGAAAGAGAATCTGTATGATGTCAAGACGGTGATGATTGACGGTCTTACGTCGCACTTCGACTTATACAAGGACGGCAGCAATTTCTCGCGGCTTTTCGCTGTCGGCTCTTCTGACGAGAAACAGGCTGAGACCCAACCTAATGCCGAGCCTGCCGCCGCCGAAACGACCGCCGAGCAGTCGTCGCCGGCCAAGCCGTTCGACCTGCGTGTGGGCAAGTTGGCGTTGCGCGACGCCGAGTTCACATTCAACGACTATTCGCTGCCCGACGCTTTCTCGTTCCCCGTCAAGAAGCTGAACGTCAGCGCTGAGAACATTTCTTCGCTGGGTGACAGCAAGGCTCGCGTGTCGGCTCATCTGCCGCACGGCGGTATGGCGTTCGTGAAATGGCAAGGCAACATCGACGAGTGGAAGCATCACCAGAACCTTGTGCTGACAATCAAGAACTTGCAGTTAAAAGATTTGTCGCCTTACGCGGTGGCTTATCTCGGTCATCCGCTGACTGACGGCACCTTCTCGTTCACCAGCGAGAACACCATCCTCAACAGTCAGCTTGAAGGCCGCAACAACCTCGACTTGTTCAACCCCGAGGTGGGCGAGAAGCGCAAGGATGTGGAGCCTCAGGTCAAGATACCGCTCAAGGCGGCGCTCTATGTGCTTAAGGACAAGGACAATAAGGTGCAGTTCGACGTTCCCGTCGCGGGCAATATCGATTCGCCCGAATTCTCTTATATGAAGATTGTGTGGAAGACGCTGGGTAACCTGCTGGTCAAGGTGGCTACGTCGCCCTTCCGCGCTGTGTCAAAGGCTCTTGGCGTGAGCGGCAACCTCGAGTATATTGCCTTCGACCCGCTGCAGGCGCAGTTCAATTCGGAGCAATACAATACGCTTAACAAAATGGTCGAGGTGATGCAGTACGACACTTCTATAGTCGTCACGTTCGCTCCGCAGATCAACATCCAGGAGGCTGCCAAGCGGCAGAGCCTCTATCTGCTTAAGGAAGAGTATTATATTACGCGGCACCCCGAGAAGGCCAACTCGTCGATTTTGCCGCAGGCAATACTCTATGGCGAGGTGAATGCCATTACGGTCAAGGACACCGGCTTTGTGTCGTTCCTGCACAGGAAAGGGCTGTCGTCAAAGCGTCCGACCGACAAGGAGGTGCAACGCCTTGCGGAGCGGCTTTATCCGCACGACGCCGCCATCGAGAGCCTGGCCATCGTGGGTGGCTATCGCGACGAGTTCCTTAAACGCCATTTTGCCGGCCAGGGTATATCAGAAGGTCGCATAAGCGTTGACACGCCCGACAACAATGCGATGCAGTCGGGATATGTGGTCAATTCGTCGCTGATGGGCGACGAGGGCCTCGACGAGGAGATGGAGGAGGAGTAATGTTGAATTATGAATTTTGAAGATTGAAATTGAATTATGGGAATAGGAAAATGGATACTTACCGGCTTGGGCTGGTCGATGATGGGCCCCATCGGTGGCATTATAGGATACCTTATAGGCAAGAAACTCGAAAACCGCCAGACAGATGGTTATATCGGCGGCGGTGACTATTCAGGCGGTAATGACGGCAGAACCCAACGCAGATATTACAACACCGGCTCGCAGGACGACCTGTCGGCAGCACTGCTGGTGCTTATAGCGGCAGTTATGAATGCCGACAACGAAGTGAAAAAGAGTGAGTTGACGCTGGTTAAAAGGTTCCTTGTGAGCAACTATGGCGAGGAGAAGGCCAAGGAGTTGCTGCTGAAACTGCGCGACCTGCAGGGGCAGAACATTCCGGTTGGCGACATCTGCCGCCAAATCAAGCAGAACACCGACTACACGACGCGTTATCATATGCTGGATTTCCTTTTCAGCATAGGTGACGCCGACGGCGAGATCACCTATCCGGAGCAGACCGTGCTCCACACCATAAGCAACGGCTTGGGCATCAATGCACGCGACTATCTGTCGATTATGGCACGCCACGTCACCAGTGGCTTCGGCGGCTTTGGTGGAGGACGCAGCAATGGAGGCTATGGCTCAGGCTCGTCGTCGCATTCGTCGTCGACGAGGAAAGACCCCTACAAAGTGCTTGGCATCGACAGCTCGGCCACCGAGGATGAGATCAAGAAGGCCTACCGTCGACTGGCGATGAAGTATCATCCCGACAAGGTGGAAGGTATGGGCGAAGAGGTGAAGAAGAACGCCGAAGCCCAGTTCCGCGAAATCAACGAGGCTTACGAGCAGATCAAAGCCGAGAGAGGGATGAAGTAATAAAAAAGGATTAAAACAGGGGGTTGAATAGGACAATAGAAAGACTTTTGTCCTATTCACCCCCCTGTTTTTACTTCCACCTGATATTATTGTTTTACTCCTGTTAAGAGGAATGTCTTACTTGGCGTTTGTGGTTATTCTCTTGTTTTGATTCCAGTCTTGAATCATCTTGCGGAAGGCTTTGTACTGCTTTGGGGTAACGATGCCGTCGGGGACGTCGATGTTGAGCTCGCGGATTACATCGATTGCTCCGTTGCCAAGTTGCTTGATGCTAATCTTGATGCTGCCGAGGCCGTTGACTGTGCGGCTAATGCTGACAGGTTTGCCTACCATTGTTCCGGCATTCTGTATTGTGTAGTGGTATTTTTCGTTGCAGTTGCGCACCTTGACAGGGGCTTTGCGGTTGCTGGTAAGCCGTGCAGGATCGATACTGATGCTGCCACGTTCAGTGGGCAATGTCATCTGGGTATAGTTGCCACCAATGTTTTTTCCTTGCCATGCAAGCGTCTGTTCAATCTCGATGGTGCGCTGTTCGTCGATAGCGGCATCTTTAAGACGAGGCGGACGCTTGTCGGTGGCCGATAGTGTGTAGTCCATATTGTGGCCGTCCTCCTGAATGGTTACAACAATATGTCCGTCTTCCTTGTAGGCTTTGAAGCCAGCCTCTCGTATGAGGGCGAGCATTAGCCATTCCTTGTCGGCGGGGGTGCCACAGGCGGAAAGGAAGGTCTCTGAGGGTGAAGATATCTCATAACCTACCAGCGACATCGGGAAGTCGGTAGTGCGGATATGGTCGATGACATAGTCGCGGATGTTGGTGACGTAGGTCAACTGATTGTTGTCGTGCAGTTCGCCAATCAAATAGTTCGCTTGGGAACATATCTTGGCTTCGAAGTCGACAGTGCCGGTGCCGCAGACGAAGTCGGGAACGTACGGCTTGAATGTCAGGTGGACAACAGGGTAGAGGGTCTTTGCGTAGGGCAGATAGCTGTCGTTGTAGTTCTGAGGCAGGTTGGTGGCTACACAATGGTAGGTGTGGCCGTCTTTCAAAACCTTAATTTTGTTGCTGCCAGCGCATTCTGAAAAATTTATGTCGTAGTTGTCACGGCTTTCCGGCGTATCGAATATCACCTCGTATTTCTTTACTGGGCAGTCTTCGCTGAGGACGATTTCCTCGTCAAGGTACGACGCCTTGCGGTGGATGGTATAGTCGAGTACAATGATGCAGTCGTACTCCAGTGCGGTGTGTACTACCACACGCTCGCGGATGCCGTTGTAGCGGCCGCAGTTCTCACACTGGCTCGGAAGCTGGTCGATGAAGGCGTTGGCAGGTGTCTGCACACGGCTGCCGTCCTTGCGGATGGTGTAGCTCTCGTTTATCCTCAGCTCATCGATGGTGGGGTTGTAGAGGATGAACGTCTCGCCCTTGTCGGCGTAGGCGGTGATGGCACGGTTGCGCAGCAGCTTGATTTCCTTACGGTAGCTGATGTCCATTGTGCCGTCGTTGTTAATTTTATAGGTGCGGCGTATGAGGTTGTACTCAGCATCCTGTGCGTAGGAAGCGGAGAACGGAGAACTGAAAACGGAGAACAGCACTACGGCGGTTAATATTCTAAAGATTCTATTCATTTCTATCTGTAGTTAAAGTTAAAGTCAAGGTTAACGTTATTTATGCAACACTACCGGAGTGGCGGCCACCACTTTCTGGTTGCGAACGGCTTGGCGGAAGGCGGGCCAGTCGGCTGCATCGTAGACGCGCTTGTTGAACATAGCGCTCTCGCCGAAGGTCAGTGTCTTGCCGTCAAGCTTGAAGCCGCATCCGTAGTTGGCTGCCGGTGAGACGACACCGTCTATGTGGGCGTTGTACTCCATAGTCTTATACTCGCCCGGTAGCGTGATGCTCTCGCTAATCTCCACCAGCCTCGAACAGCGGTCGGCGAAAGGCTGAGTGCGCTCGGTGGCGGTGGTGTCGAAATAGAGGTGGCCCATAGCACGGCTGTAGAGGTTGCGTGCGGTCAGAGGGATGAAAACAAGCTTGTCGCCGTCGACTATGGCGTAGTCGGGGATGCTATATTTATAGGTTATACTGACGGGGTGCTCCAGATAGCTGTCCTCATCGGTATAGGTCACTTTCTTGATGACGGCGTTGGGCGCTATGCGCAGCAGTTCCATCTCCAGGTTGCGCTGCCATTCGCTCTGGCGAGCCTTGAAGACACCACGCACGGCAGCGTCGCTCTGTCCCTCGGCGGTGACGGTGAAGGTGCCCACAAGGGTGCCGTTCTTCTTAATCTTCGATGTGCCGGTTATGCGCACATAATGTTTCTCGGCTGGCGACACGGGAGTCTCCATCAGGTCGGCGCCGTTGGGCAAGCCCATCAGGTAGCCCTGCTGCTGCTCGGCGCTGCTCCACAACTCGCGCACGCCGGGCACCCACGTTGGGTCGAGCAGCTCATACTGCCCGTTGCGGTGCTGCACCACGCAGACGCTGTGGTTGAACTGGTCGGCGGGGATGCGGTCGATGCGCTCGTGGGCCATCGTCATAGCAGCGTAGCTCTTGAAACCTGCGGCGCGCAGCATAGCCACCAGCATTCCGGCCTTGTCCTTGCACACGCCGCAGCGGTCGGTGAAATTCATCTGGGCGTTGTGCAG
This sequence comes from uncultured Bacteroidota bacterium, assembly GCA_902788805.1. Taxonomy (GTDB): domain Bacteria; phylum Bacteroidota; class Bacteroidia; order Bacteroidales; family P3; genus Colimorpha. Next base: position 300,128 of record CADALO010000001.1, read on the forward strand.
CGTGTAGCCCTCGCCTTCGCCCATCGATATGCCGCAATAGCGGATGTTGTCGGCCACCCAGTGGGTCAGGATGCTGATGCTGTCTTGTTCGGTCTTGGCGGGAGCCAGCAGTTCGCGCACTTTGGCCGTCACCTCGGGCGTGCTCTTGAAGCTGCCGTAGTCCTCGTTCACACCATAGAACCACATCGACTTCGACTCCCAGTTGGGGGCGGTGCTGAGCAGCAGCTTGCATTGCATATCGTTGTCGGCCAATGCCGAAGGCTCGTGCTTGAGGGGCATAATGTCGTGGCGACGGAAGGTGTAGATGGTGCGGTCGCCTTCGCGCACCGAATCCATTGTCACGCCGCTCATATCGTTATAGAAGCTGAAGCGCAGCTTTTTCGATGTCAACACGTTGACCGAATAGACCTTGTCGGTTATCGGCTGGTCGCTCCAGAAGGGGACGATGTCGTAGAAGTGGCCGCGCATCGGCGGGATATAGCGACTGTCGTCAAGTTCTCCGTTCTCCGTTCTCCGTTCTCCGTTCAATAACGCGTAGGTGAAGCCTTTGCGGAAGGTCCATATTTCTATTTCGTCGCGCGGGTCGAGATGACCGATTTCGACCATTTTCTGCGAAGCGCCCCAATAGATGAGTCGGGCCGGTGCCACATAGTCGTAGACGACTTTCCCCGGTCTCCGTTCTCCGGTCACCGTTCCTACAATGGTGTCGGTGCGGTTACTGTAGTAGCGGTGCACCAGCACTTGGCGTATCTCCACGTATGCCGACAGCGGGTCGTAGTCCATCTTCACCACGTTGTTCGCGCTGCAGCCTTGATAGTCAAGCACGGCGAAGCGTTTGTGATAATCCACGCGGCTCAGGCCCGACTCCTCCATAAAGACCTTGGTCGAGTCGAAGATCGTCACCGTATGGCAACCCTTGTATTTCGTGGGTTCCCTCATATAATCCTTTTCTTGTGCCTGCAGGCCTGTGGCCACAATCAGCGCACACAACAGAATGATTTGCTTTTTCATTATAGTTTGTATTTTTTCTTGTCGGTAAAACGGTCCAGAAGCCTGACTTCAAGCGTCAGGACAATCGGAATAACGGCGCTGTTGAAGCTCTGGGGCCACATACTGAAGCCCACGAGGAAGGCCAGCAGAACGCATCCGATGAGCAGCGTCATCACGCGGTTTTGGTGCCGCAGACGCACCAGCAGCCACATATACAGCGGGTTGGCCCACAGCAGGTTGAAGTTGGCCTTGGTGCACCAATGGTCGCTGAAGAAAGTCATATAGATAAGCAGCAGCGACACGGCGCAAACGGCGGTGTATACAATGCCATCGAGCCAATAGAGCTTCCACTTGGCGCGGCGCGCCATCAAAGTTATAATCAGCACGATGGCAAACAATATCCAGAAGCACATCGTGGGCGACACGCTGCGGGGCAGGGACTGCCTCGTCTCGTCAAGCATCTGCGCCGACGGTTCTGCAAGAGCCTCTCCATCAGTGAGTAGCAATGTGTCAAGCTGCCACATCATCTCGGTTGGGATATAGGCATACTGCGACTTTGTCATTACGTGGTCGCAGTTGGCGCCAAGAAGCAGGTCGACGCCCAGCCGCCACCACAGCAGCGTGCTGTCGGTGTACTTGTAGACCAGGTCGCGGTAGGTCTGCTTCGTGTCGGGGTAGTCGTCGGGCGGCAGGCTGCGCCCCTTGAGGGCCGCCGCCACCATATCCCAAATGCGCGTGGCGCAGTTGTCGCGGAAGAAATCGTATTTATAGTATCTGTTCTCGGGTCGCAGGTTGATTACCAGCATCTTGAACAGCGTGTCCAGCTCGCTTTTGCTCAGCCTAAGGCGCTGCTCGTAAACCGAACGGCCGAAATAAGAATACTCCAACCAGAAGCCACCGAGCGACTCTGTGGTGACAAGATAATTGAGCCTGCCTCCGGCAAAACGCAAATAGAAATGCGGCTCGCTGAAGTCGAAAGTGCCGTAGTTGAACACCACGTCGAGGCCCTGCACGCTGTCGCATATCCTCAGCGCCGAATGGCCGAACGACTCATAGAACTCGTCGCCAGGACCGCAGGTCAGAACGCTCGCAAAGGCCGAGTCGGACAACCTGCCAGGCATACGCTCCGCACTTTGCCCCTGCATCGAAAAACTGCACAACAGCAATAGAATCAGTAATATAATGCTCCTTCGCATATATGTGTTTGCATAATAATTCAAACTGCAAATATACGAACAAAAAATGGATTTTGACCAATACGGATTATTTTTTCCTTCGCAGTCGCCCGACGGACACCTCGTTGCAACGCAGTTTCAGCGCCGCTTTTGAGCCATATCAACACTGCTCGTTGTCCAGTCGTTGTCCAGTTGTTGTCCAGTTGTTGTCCAGTCATTGACTGGACAACAACTGGACAACAACTGGACAACGACTGGACAACGGACGGTGTTGTCTCTGTAAAGTGTTGGTAATGAGATAGTGTTGAAACGGGCCGAAAATTCTTTTCTTTCGATTGCGAAAAGTTGTGTATCTTTGCATTGTCGCAACGTGTGCGGCAAAACGCTTAAACAAACTGATATTATGAATTATAAAGACGTTATCAATCACTATCCCGATTTCCCGAAGCCCGGTATAAACTTTATCGACATTATCCCTTTTATGTCGAACAAGGAGGCTTACAATCAGCTTGTTGCCGATCTTGACGCCAATGTCCACAGCCCCAACGTCATTACCGTCGAGGCCCGCGGATTCCTATTTGCCGCTCCGCTGCTCACCCAGTCGAAACTGGTGCAGAACATCGTGCCCATTCGCAAGAAGGGCAAGCTGCCTTTTGCCAAGGGCGATTTGCGCGATGTGCAGATAATGAAGGAATATGGCCCCGACCACGTCTTCTACCGTCTGTCGGACATTGCGGCAGGCAAGCCTGAGGGCGACACGTTCTACCTGTCGTTCTTCGACGATATACTGGCTACGGGAGGCACCGCGGCAGGCATTGCCGAGTCGCTCAACCGCGAGCGTATTGTGCTCGACGGCAAGGAGTACAAGGTCAAGGTTCGTGAATTCATCTTCATCGTCGAGTTCCCTGACCTCTACGACCACGCACGGCTGGAAGCCATAGCGCCAATCAAATCGTTTGTCAAGATAGAGGGCGACTGATATCAGTTGCTTATCTTCCATCCTTTTGCAAGGATGAATTTCAGCGTCTCGATGCTGGTGTTGCGGTCGTAGACCTTCTCCGACTCAGGCAGTTCGCTGTAAGGCACCAGGCAAGGGTGATGCTTCAGTGCGTCGTTGCGCTCGGGGCCGTAGGTCCAGCCTTGCTCAATGCGTGTGGCGGCCCATATTTCGTGTACGTTCTCGGCCATCTGCTCGGCCAGCAGCATCAGCTGTTCGGGCAATTCGATGCTGGAAGTGTCGACAATCTTTGGTTTATAGGTTGACATATAGTGATTGTTTTATTGCTTGTTTGTGCGAAATTCTCTGTTGAGGATTCGGCTTGCTGTTTTTTATGGATTAACGAGTTGCGGATGGTTTTATTGTTGCAGCGGCCGTTTTCGGCTCGTATCGAGGTTGGACACCGGTGCGGTTGATAAAAAATGATAACTTGCAAGGTGTTTAGCGTCAATGGGTTGTGGGTGCAGCACGGCGTGTTTTAAGGCTGGTGCTTTTTTTTATTTTGTTTTTGGGCTGCCAACTCATATTTTTTTAGTACTTTTGCAAAACTAATTCTAAAAGCAATTATAAATTAAAATATCACAAAATGTCACAAGATCAGATTGTTAATAAGGATGACCTTGTTATCCGATTTGCTGGTGACTCGGGCGACGGAATGCAGCTGTCCGGTACGCTGTTCTCCGATGCCAGTGCCCTTACAGGCAACGATATCGCCACATTCCCCGACTATCCTGCTGAAATCCGTGCTCCGCACAACACCGTTGCCGGCGTTAGCGGCTATCAGGTTCACGTGGGTTCGCACATCTACAGTTCAGGCGACAAATGCGACATCCTGGTTGCTATGAACCCTGCTGCTTTCAAATCGCAGCTGAAATGGGCCAAGAAGGGTGCCACCGTCATCGTCGATATGGATACCTTCACCGAGGACGCTCTTGAGAAGGCCGGTTATAAGGAGAATCCTTTCACCGACGAGCTCGAACGAGCATATACCATTGTCCGTGCGCCTATTACAAGCTTCACAGCCAAGATTGGCGAGGAGCAGGGTGCTGACAAGAAAACCACCGACAAGTGCCGCAATATGTTTGCGCTGGGTATGATTTTCTTCCTCACGCACAAGACGCTTGAGAAGACTTTTGCCTACCTGGAGCGCAAATTCGCCAAGAAACCCGAGGTTGTGAAGCTGAACAAGGCTGTCCTCAGCGAGGGTTATGAATATGCCGACAAGCTGGAGCTTATCCACTCGAAGATTGTCGAGGTTGCTCACGCCGAGATGCCGAAGGGCCGTTATCGCAACATTACGGGTAACGTCGCCACCGCTTGGGGCCTTCTGGCAGCCAGCGAGCGCAGCGGACGTCGTCTGTTCCTCGGTAGCTATCCTATCACTCCGGCCACCGACGTTATGGTTGAGCTGGCAAAGCACAAATCGCTTGGTGCACGTGTGTTCCAGGCTGAGGACGAGATTGCCGGTATCTGCTCGGCTATCGGTGCTTCGTATGCCGGTGCTTTGGCTTGCACCTCCACTTCCGGTCCTGGTCTGTCGCTGAAGAGCGAGGCTTTAGGTCTGGCTGTTATGGTTGAGTTGCCGCTCGTGGTTGTCGACGTTCAGCGTGGCGGTCCCTCGACGGGTCTGCCCACCAAGACTGAGCAGAGCGACCTGAACCAGGCTCTCTATGGCCGTAACGGTGAGGCTCCGCTTATCGTGGTTGCTGCCAGCAGCAGTGCCAACTGCTTCTACTGGGCTTACACCGCTGCCAAGCTTGCCCTTGAGCATATGACTCCCGTCGTTCTGCTTACCGACGGCTATCTGGGCAACGGTTCGCAGCTGTTCCGCATTCCGAAGGTTGCCGATCTGCCTTCAATCACTCCGCGTCTGGCCAAGCCGAACGACCCGAACTATCGTCCGTTCCGCCGTGATCCCGAGACGTTCGCCCGCGAGTGGGCTCTTCCTGGAATGGAAGGCCTGCGCCACCGTGTAGGCGGTCTTGAGAAGTGCCCCGACGGTCCGTTGAGCACCGATCCCGAGAACCACGCTCTGATGACCAAGAATCGTCAGGAGAAGGTGAACCGCGTGGCCAACTATATCCCAGACCAGGAGGTTACGGGCGATCCCGATGCCGACCTGCTCGTTGTGGGTTGGGGTGGCACCAGCGGTGCTCTGACACTTGCTGTCGAAGAGATGAACAGAGAGGGCAAGAAGGTGGCTTACACGCACTTCAACTATATCTGCCCGCTGCCGAAGAACACCGGTGACATACTGCGCAAGTACAAGAAGATTGTCGTTTGCGAGCTGAACAACGGTCAGTTTGCCGGCTATCTGCGTACGCAGTTCCCCGAGTGCCCGATGACCCAGTACAACAAGGTTATGGGTCTGCCCTTCGAGGTTGGTGAGTTAAAAGAAGAGTTTAATAGATTGTTGATAGGTTGATAAGTTTATAAGTTGATATGGGGCTTGCTCATATCAACAATTCAACCTCAAACATATCAACGTAAAACATATCAACATAAAACGTTTAATTATGAGTGAAAGACATTTTGTTCCGAAAACGGACGTAGAATATACAAAAGCTGATTTTACCAGCGACCAGATGGTGAAATGGTGCCCGGGATGCGGCGACCACGCTATCCTGTCATCACTTCTCAATACGTTTCCGAAGACGCACACCAAGAAAGAGAACATCGTGATGGTCTCCGGTATCGGTTGCTCGTCGCGTATTCCTTATTATGTGGACACCTACGGTTTCCACAGCATCCACGGTCGCGCCTGCGCTATCGCCACTGGCGTTAAGTTGGCCAACCCTGCGCTGAGCGTGTGGGTGAATATGGGCGACGGCGACTCGATGGCTATCGGTGGCAACCACCTGATCCACGCTATCCGCCGCAACCAGGACTTGAACATCACCATCTTCAACAATGAGATTTACGGTCTGACGAAGGGTCAGTACAGCCCGACGACGAAGTTCGGCCAGGTGACGAAGACGTCGCCCTACGGCACCATCGACTACCCGTTCAATCCGGGTGAGCTTGTAATGGGAGCACAGGGTACTTTCTTTGCCCGTACGCTTGACTGCGTGCCGGCGTTGACCACCGACGTTATGACGCGTGCTTCGCAGCACGACGGTGCTTCGGTTGTTGAGGTGCTGCAGAACTGTATGATCTTCAACGACAAGACCCACGCTGCCATTACCGACCGCGCTGTCCGCGACGACCGTACCATTGTCCTTGAGCACGGCAAGCCGATGATTTTCGGCAAGGAGAAGAACAAGGGCTTGCGTTTCAACGGTCGTCAGCTGGAAGCTGTCACCATTGGCGAGAACGGTGTCACTATCGACGACATTATGGTCCACGATGAGACCACCGAGGATACCGGCATCCATATGATGCTGGCCCATATGGGCGGCGACCTTCCTGTTGCACTTGGCGTTATCCGCAATGTCAAGAAGACCTCTTACACACAGCTGTATGAGGACCAGATGGACGAGCAGATGCAGAACGGCAAGTACAAATGCGTCGACGACCTGCTCAACAGCGGCGACACTTGGGAAGTGTAACCGACTGATTGATTGAAACTGAAAACGGAGAGCGGACTGCTACAGTCGGTTCTCCGTTTCTTTTTTTGACGGGTGGCGCGGGCTTCCAGCCTGCAAGCATACATAAGTGCTATACTCTTTCGAGGAGGAAACTGACGGGGCGGAAGCCGTCGTTGCAGGAGATGAGTGCGCTGTTGGGGTTTTTCATCCAGCCGTCGTAGAAATTGCCGCGTCCGGCAGCGAGTTCCTCGACAAACCAGCGCATCGACTCCCAAGCGCTTTTGCAGAGAGTCTCTGGTTTGGTGGCATTGATGCTTATCCAGCTGTCGCCTTCGTTGATGGTGCAGGCGTGCTGGATGGGGTTCTCGTAGAGGGCTTGGAGGTCTTTGTAGTCGGCCTTGCGAATGGCTGTTATCTTAACGTTGTGCATAATCTTGATTTTTAATATTCCCAAATAATGTACCATAATCCGTTTGAGAAGGCGTAAGTCCTATCAGGGTAAGATTTGATTGTGTTGTCGTATTTTGCCGGTTTCCAAAACCGTCGGCTTTTGTTTTTGGCTTTGAAAAAGCGGCTGTCGATTTCTTTTTGTGTCAAATAGAAGAGGTGTCCCTTGTGCTTTACATATCCATAGAACGGTTGACTACGGTAGTCGTCTTCAAGCATTACTTGCTGAAGATGCAAAAGGGTGAAAGGATTGTCGGTGTTGAATTTGGGAAGCGCTTTTTTATTGCCGTAGGAGGGCAGGATAATGCTGCCGTCGGCAAGTTCCTCCTTGATGTCGTCAATCATTTCCATCTTTGTCGTGTCGGAAGTGTCGTCAGGGAAAAAATTGGATAGGGTTAGGAAGCAGGCGATGTTTTCCTCCAATGGTGTTTCTTCGTTTTCGGGGTCAAGGTCGAGTGTTTTGCCTTTCACCACTCTTTTCAATATGTGGCGCAGGTGGCGGTCGGTGATTTTGTATTCGGGTATAGAAACGGTTGCTGTGTCGGGTGGCGGTGGTGGAACGAGGGTCGTGTCGAAAGCTCTCCAATTGCTGTCCACACCGTGAAGGTAGTCGTAGTAGTATTCGAGTATTGCGCCGGACATATTGTCGGGATGGTAGACGCCGCGGGCATAGAAGTATCTTTCAAGTCGCGAGCCGCTCCATAATCCCCAGTTGTTGCGTAGCCACATACCGAGTCCGAAATGGTATTTGGACATACTTTCGCGGTTGGGTTGGGCAATTATGCCTCTGCGGTTTTTGAATGCTAATATAGAATCAAGCTGGCTGAAGCAGTCCTCGATGTTGCGTGGGATGTAAACGCCATCGATGGTGTCGGCGACAATGCGGCGCTCGTACCAGGCACGTCTGTTTTGCCATTCTATTTTGCCTTCGTGCTTGGCTATTAGCTTGTTGCGTTTGTGCATTGCACCAAATAGCTCTTGGTACCAGAAGTCAATTCCTTCGGGGAAGTCGCTGACATCGAAGCGTGTGTTCTTGATGGCTTTGCGTATCTTGGCTTCGGGCAGGCTGTCGCGGTTGTCCATTTTTACAATGGTGGCGTGTCCGTCGCGGTCGATGCGCAGCAGCATACTCAGATGATAGTATTTGTAGGCGCCGTAAATCACATCGCCTTGTGGAGTCATCCGCAGCTTTGAGGCAATCAGTTCTTCTCCCTCGCTGACATAGTCGCTTGGACATTTGAAGTTTTTTTCTATACGTTGCCGAGGAGGTATTTGCCTCAGTTGTGATTCAGAGTGATAAGAGAACGGCAGGGTTTCGATTTCGCCTGAGGAGAGATGGATTCTGAGCAATGTGCGTGAGGCGGTGTAAACGAAGACGGTGTCGTTGATTGCAAAGACAGGCCTGTCGGATATCAGCGTGTCGCGAGAGGTGGCGTTGGGGATAAAGAAATCCTCGAGGGTGAAATAAAGCCTGCAGTTGACGCTGTCGTTGTTGCATCCAATCAGTTCTTTCAGATTATGTTGTTCTTTGATGGCTCCGTCGACGTAGAGTGAGAAGCTGTGGGTGTGTGAAGGGTTTTCTCGTGGCGAGTAGTCGTAATTGAGCAGGTGCAAGACTGTTCGGCCGTCATTGCTGATGAAAACCTCTCCGCAGGCAAGGTTTACGGGGATGGTGTAGAGCAACGTGGAGTCTTTGGTGCTGAATACATCTGTTTTGCCTAATGAGGTTATGTCCAAACACCGTGCAGGGAGGGTGGTGGCTGAGTATAACCCGTTGGAAGAGTGGACGGTGACAATGTTGCGACTGCTGCTTTCAAATTGTGCCGAAGCGGGATTGTTTAATCCAGCAACCAGCAGAGCAAAGCATACGGTTTTGAATATCCATTGGGGTAGGAGCGGCCTTGGTGAATGATTGTGCCTTTTCATAGTTGTTTGTATTCTTATTTACTATATTTGTAACAAATCAAATGTTTTTTTTACAAAGAATGAACATTAAATGAAGAACAGGCTGACGCCAATGACGCTGATGACGGCGCCGATGACTTCGCGCATTGTTACGCGCTGGTGGAAGAGCAGGGCGGCGGGAGCGATGATGAGAACAGGAGTTAGGGCGAAGATGGTCTGTGCGATGCCGGCGCTGGTGTAGAGTGTGGCCATCAACGACAGGCTTACGCCGATGAAGGGACCGAACATCGTGGAACCCAAGGCGCAAAGTATAGCCTTGCGGTCTTTGGCTGCGCGTCGGAGCTCGCCGATGGCATCTTTGCTGAGCAGCATCTGCATAAGGAAGAATCCCATAAAGCCCATAATGGCACGTATCATAGTGGCTGCAAAAGGTATGCTTATGTTGAGCGGCAACGGCAGCAAGGCATCGGAAGGGATGGCGTCGGGGGCTATTCCTGCGTCGGCAATGGATGTCTCATAGTGTTGCAGCCCCACTTTGCTCAGCACCAAGCCACAACCTTGACAGATGCCGGCCATAGCCGCGTAGGCAATGCCACGTCGCGGCAGGTTGAGTTTCACTTTTGGATGTTCCTTCTTGTCGCCGCTGTCCTTTGAGAGAATCGACAGTGCTATGCCGCTCAGTGTCACCACCATACCGACTATGGCCAAAGGCTTCATCTGCTCACCGATGAGAATGCGGCCGAATATGGCTGCGGTAGGGGCGGAGAGGGTCATAAAGAGCTGGCCGATGCGAGAACCGATAAGGATGTAGCCTTGCATCAGGCAGAAGTCGCCGATTACGTAGCCCACCACGCCCGAGAGCAGCAACCATCGCCACGCTGCGGCGTCGGCAAAGCGAGGGAAAGGCGTTCCCATTGTCAGCCAGAGCGTTACGGCAAGCAACAGCAGAGACATCACCATTCGTGTTATGTTGAGCGGCAGCGAACCGATGCGCTTAGATGCCACTTCGGCAAAGAGGGCTGTTGCAGTCCACGACAGGGCTACAAAGAGTGATAGTGTTTCGCCAAAGAACATCGTTGCTTGAGAATGCTGTTAATCAATCGAGCAGCCTGGGCCGAAGAGAGACTTGGCGTAGGGGGTCAGCGGAATATGTTTTGAAAGCCAGAAGATAGGCAATACAATTTCCTGAATGCCATCGGCGTATGAGGCAATTTCGTACACTTGGTAGACGAGTGTTATAGTGCTGCGTGTGCTGTCAATGGTGAAGTCGGCTGTCACAGGCAGCCGCTCCGGGTTCACGTCGAACAATGCCTTTTGGACATCGCTATTGACCGTAAGGTCTTCTACTGCACGAGCAATGACGGGCCCCAACAGACTGGTGTCTACCAGATCGTTAAGATGTATGATGTTACCGCTGTTGACGTCGATATTTACATATTCGCAGGAATACAGACCGTGGGCAGCACCGACAGAATAGGTTTCCCGCCAGATGATGAATGTGGCGATGTCGCCCTGCTGTTCGCATTTGCTCTCTATTGTAAAATAACTGTACCACGATGAATCGTCTATATTCTTTACTGGCGTCACTTTTGCGCCGTCTTCGGTATAAAAAGTTGCATCGTTAAGCCAGTGGTGTGCGGCGGTTTCAAAAACATCGATTTTGTCGTTGCAGAAAAGTATGTGTGTCAATTCGTGCTCGGCTTCCGGAGTCATTATATTCTCGGTGGGCCATACTATGTTGTAGGACTTGCGCATTCCAATGGTATTTCCTGTGAAAGGGAATTCTTCGTCAGAGTATACAAGGAAATTTTGTTCGCTTGTCAGCGTTATGGTTGTGAATGCCTTGGTTTGTTCCAATGTTATGGTGTCGTTGTCGCCTCCGTTTGTTCTGTTGCATCCAAAGGCAAGTAGACAGGCGGCAATGATGAAGATGTTTTTTTTCATTATGATGTTTTTTTATCTTTCTCTACGTTCGATTACTTTCTTAAGCCGGTAGCGGTCGCCGGTGGCAGTGCCGATGGCATTGATGAACTGCTGGTCGTAGCCAGGCGTGTCGTAGCCCCAACGCTGAAATCCACCTTTGTCGTCGACCTTGCGAACCACCTGGTCGTTGTATTTCACAATAAGGTATTTGGCCAGCTTGTCCCAGCGTGTCATCATTCGCTCGGCATAGTCGATGCTTTTCTTGTTGAGGTAGTCTCGTCTGTCGAGTGGAGTCATATCCTTGATTGCTGTTTCAACGTTGTTCTGGTCGGCAAAAAAGTAGTCTTCCAGTTCGCGTTGTGCCTGGCGCAGGTCGCCGATCATCATCGAATAGCGCGGATATACCATATTGGCAACCCAGTTGTTCATCCAGAAGGCTGATTCGAAGCTGAATTCGTTGCGTGGGTTGTTTTCGGGACGGAACGGGTCGGGTACTTGTGTTATGCAACAATAGAGGGGCACATACGCCACCATATTGGCATCGTCGCAGTTGAACCACGTAACGCCGCCGACATCATCGGGCAGCCAGCTTCGCATCTGGCAGGTCATTGTGAATCCGCTTTGCTGTGTCGCTATGGGTCGTTCGCGAAAATAGTTGTTGCCGTCACGGTCTTCGAAGTGCATCGGCAGCGGACGGATGGGCATTCCCCAAGGACCGGCGGTCATATCTGATGTCATATCCAGCGCAGTCCCCTCAAAATGGTCGCGCATATCCTGCTGCACATCGCGCAGGCTCAGTTTTTCTTTAGGCTTTATCCACAACGGCAGGTGGTCGCATTTATCGAACTCACCGTTGATATAGGGCAGATACTGGTCCATATTGTCGCTGTGGTGCCGGAAGAAACTCCACACGCGGGCGTCGGCGTAGCGCACGTTTTCGAAATCTATGGGGCAATAGGCATCGCGGAACGAGAAATCCTCGTCCTTCCCGTTGAAAAAGCCCTTTTCGCGTGCCAGCGAGATAACGTCGTCGGCATAGACACATTCCACTTCCGGATTGTTTATATATTTGAGGCTCTTGCTGCTGATGGCTCTTCGCTCTCCGCTTTTAGCTTTCCGTTTTTCTAACGGGAACTGGCGTATGCGGCTAAGGTTGGCGTGGGCGCAGATGCAGTCGTCGGGAATGCGCAGCGCCACCCATACGGCACCTTTGCGTCCGGGCCCTTTGCCGATAATCTCCATTATCCACGCCTCGTTGGGGTCGCAGATGGTGATGCTCTCGCCAGTGCTATTGTATCCGTATTCAGCAACCAGTTCGGCCATACATTTTATTGCCTCTCGAGCCGTTGCCGACCGCTGCAGCGCCAGCCGCATCAAGCTGAAATAGTCGAGCAGACCGTCGCTGTTTTGCATATCCAGCCGCCCGTCAAAGGTGGTTTCAACTATAGTGACCTGATGCTCATTCATCAGGCCTACGACATTGTAGGTGTATTCCACCTGTTTGACGAACTGTCCTTCGTGCGTAGGTCCCCATCCGCGAATGGATATCAATTCGTCCGTTGTGTGGCGACCTGCAGGGCTATAGAAAAGAGAGCCCGAAAAACCGAAACCGTCGCAGTTGTAGCTGCAGATGACGCTGCCGTCCTTGGAAGCTTTCTTGCCGACGATGAGGTTGGTGCAGGCGAAAGAGGAGCCAGCGCCAATAGACAACAATGCCAGTGTAAGGATTGTTTTTTTCATAGGAGTCAATGAATATTGATTATGTGTTCAGCGCCGTCGTCGACGAGGTCGATGACGGTTGAGGCGGTTGGGGAGTTGGTTCTAGAGTATTTGATGATATAGGTGCTGGAGCGGTAGCGGTAGCGGACGGAGAAGTACGGCCAATCGGAGGGGACGTGCGGCTTGAACGAGAGTCGGTTGCCCTCTTTGTGCAGGCCGAGGATGTTTTCGATGCCGGTCTTGTAGGCCCAGGATGCGGAGCCGGTGTACCAGGTCCAACCACCGCGCCCCGGGTGCTGAGGGTTGCTGTAGATGTCGGCGGCGATGCAGAAGGGTTCGACCTTGTATTTGAGCACGTCGGCAAGTGTCTGAGTGCGGTGGATGGGGTTGATGATTGAGTAGAGGTAGTAGGCGATGTCGTTGCGTCCCTCTTTGAGCTGAGCCATAATGTACCACATAGCGCCGTGGGTGTATTGGCCGCCGTTTTCGCGGACGCCGACGGGATAGTTCATTATGTAGCCGGGCGAGGGTTGAGATTGCTCGAAGGCGGGGGTAAGCAGCTGTATTATCTCGTTTTCGCGGTTGACGAGCCGGTTGTCGGTCTCGCGCAGGATGCTTTCCTTCTGTTTTGGCGTCGCCACATCGGTGAGGATGCTCCAGGCCTGTGAGATGAGGTCTATCTGGCACTCGGTGTTGTTGCGGCTGCCCATCGGGTCGCCGTTGTCGAAGTAGGCGCGCAGGAACCAGGCTCCGTCCCAGGCGTTTTGTTGAAGGGCGTCGACAAGTCTTATGCGGAAGGCGGCTAGCTCTTCGCAATAGGAGAGGTCGCTGAGGGTTGAGAGTTGAGAGTTGATGGTGGAGAGCTCCATCATCTTGGGCAGCAAATCGGCAAGGAAGAGGGCGACCCATACGCTTTCGCCCTGTCCTTTGACGCCGACTGTGGACATACCGTCGTTCCAGTCGCCGCATCCCATCAGGGGCAACCCGTGTTTGCCGATGCGGGACATAGAGCGGTTGACGGCGCGTTGCAGATGCTCGTAAAGGGTTGCATATTCGAAATCAGAATTATGAGTGTCGTATTCGGATTGGTCGATGCGTTCGGGCAGTCGATAGTTTAGACAGCGTTCGGCTTCGCCAGGTGCGAGCTGATCGGCCTGACAGAAGGGAATCGGCACACGGAGAATGGAGTTGTCGCCCGTGATGCTGATATATTGGTGGGTGACGTAGACAAGCCAGAGGTAGTCGTCGCTGAAGGTTGTGCGTGCGCCGAGGTGCATACTTTCGTGCCACCAATGCAAAACATCACCTTCGGCAAACTGGTGGGCGGCGTGATCCAGGATTTGCCGACGGGCGTAATCAGGATTGCTGTATAGGATGCTCATCACGTCCTGCAGTTGGTCGCGGAAGCCTGTTGCGCCGCCCACCTGATAGAATGCGGCACGTGCAAACAGACGCGAGGAGTAGACCTGGTAGAGATACCAGCGGTTGAGCATATAGTTGAAACCGGTATCCGGCGTGTCGACTTGAATGTGAGAGAGCTGCTTGTCCCAGAATTCTATCACCTCTTGGTATTCTTTGTTGATTGTGTCGATGGAAATGTTATGAATCTTGAAATCGGGCTTGTCGCCGACAGCGATTATAAAGGCAATCTCTTTGTCGCTGTTGGCAGGAATGCTAAGGGAGAGCCCTATACGCTTACGGTTTGGATAGTCGAATGAGACGTCGGTCAGAGGTTCGGTTGCAGAGAGATACAACGTTTTGTCGTGATAGATAGGATGGTAAACATTGCGGACTTTAAGACTGTTGGATTCATTGTCCCATTGAGAATAAAGGTATCGTGCCGTCTGCTCTTCGCTAAGTCCAAGGACGAGCTTGTAAACCATATCAAGTTGCACGTCCTGCTCGGTGTCGTTTAGGTTGTGCACTTTGATTTGATAATATTTTTCCATTTTGTCTTTAGCGACAAACAGTCGAACAGCGACTTTGAGATTGTCATATTCAGCATCAAAAGCCGAGAAACCCTGACCGTGACGTGCTGTGGCCGGCACGAACTGCTGCTTGTTGATGAGGAGCATTTCGCTGGCGTTGTCGCGGACAATGTCGTTGCTCCAGCCAGTCAATTTGAACTGTTGAGCATTGTAGGCGAAGGTAAAGCCAGCCATAGTAGAGCTGACGACGGTGCCGAAACGCGGGTTGGCAATGACGTTGACCCAGGGCATCGGGGTGTTGGTGTTGGTGACGACATAGTCCAGTCCGTTGCGGTCGAAGCCGCCGTATTGGTTGTAGAAATCGAGGTTGCTCCAAACGCGGAATTCCTTTTTAGGTTTAAGGATTGGGTATTCGACTTTGTCCTGATACTTTTGGTTGGCTGTTTCGAGTTCGGCAAGCTGCTGTTCGATACGTAAGCCATTCTTGGTGTTGAACTCAAGTCTAGCAACGGTGTGGAGGAGTATTCTTTCGGCGTTGCTGAGGTCGCAGCCATTGAGGACATAGACTTTTCCGGCATCGCTATGTGTGGACCAGAGGTGCTCGGTATTGGCCATATTGCGGATAAAGTGCGTCAGGCCTTCGCGTTCGCGTTCGTTGGCGTCGTTGATGAAGACGAGGTCGAGCTGCAGGCCGTGAATCTTGAAATACTCGAAGGCGCGGAGCATTTCCTTTGCGTAGCCCGATTTTTCCATACTGTCAATCTCGACAAGCAGGATGGCGAGGTCGCCGCTTATGCCGAAACGCCAAAGGCTGCTTTGCGAGAGGGTGTTCTGAGCCAGTATCGCTTGTCGGTGGTTGCCGAGGGTGGCTGTCTGCGCCAAATATTTCGAGATATTGTTATAGAGGCGCATCTGACTGCCTTTGAGCAGTGACATATTGGTGCGCATATTGTTGAATACGGAAGATGTGGCAAAGGCGTGTTCTATGTCAACGGGATATTGGTATTGTTCGACAATCTGCAACAATTGCTCACGAGCTTTTGCATAGCCGGTGATAATAAAAGCTTCTGCTGATTTGCCTGCTTGGATGTGGAGTCGGCGACGCATAGACATTATGGGGTCGAGGGTGGTGCCGGTGGTGCGTGAGAGTGTGCGTCGGTTCTCGATAATGTCGCTGTGTTTCAGGCTGCCGCCACGTCCGAGGAATTTGATACGTGAGGTTTCGTATTCGACCAATTGCGAATGGTCAGTCGATGGTTCGAAATCGTTGGTGTCGTCGGTCCAGAGCTTATGGATAAGGAACTGTCGGTTGCCGTTGTCGGCCGGTCGGCTGAAAATGAGCGCCTGGTGCTCGTTGTCGTATTCAGAATGAATTTTCATTGCGTTGAATACGCGATGGTTGACATCTTCGGCAGAGGTAGCGAGTACCACTTCGGCATAGCTGGTTATTTCAAGGTCGATGTCGGTGGAGCTGTTGTTGGAGAAGGTGTAGCGGCGAATCTCTGCACTGCGGTCCTTGAGGACGGTGACTTCGGTTTTTGTCTCAATGGCGTCGTCGACACGTTGGTATTTAATCTTGTCGGAGGCGAAGCTGACGTGATAGTTGTCGGGCAGGATGTCGAGCGGTGAGTAGGTGGCGGACCAGAGCTTGTCGGTGTTGAGGTTGCGGATGTAGAGATAGGTGCCGTAGTGGTCGGCGCTGATTTTGCGGTAGCGGTTGAGGAGGATGTTGCGATAGCGTGAGAAACCGCTGCCTCGGTCGTTAAGGAGGACGGTGTATTGGCCGTTGCTGATGACGCCTATTTCGGGCACGTTGGCTATTCCGTCGAAATCGCGGGCGTCGCTTTCGGTCTGGACCTTGGAGTATTGGTAGCGTTTGTATTGAGTGATTTTGAGGTCGATGTAGGGTTTTACTTGTGCTTTTTCTTTTAGCAAGGTCTCCATCGATTTCATTGTCGGTTCCTGCATAAAGAAGCGCTGCAGGCAATGGTTGCCGAGGTAGTTGGTCAGAGAGGCGAGAATCATACCCTGATGGTGGGCGTAGTGGGCGTTTACGGGAACTTGATCCTCTTGGTCGTAGCTCTCAAAGAAGCCGAAGCCCTCATCATACATATTCATAGCTTTCAGACGCCTTATGTTGTTATATACCGCGCGGTCATCAATCGATATTGTCATCAATGAGCTATATGGCGATACGACAATCCTGTCGGGAGTGGTGTTCTGGAATTTCAGATAAGGTACACCGAAGGCGTGGTATTTATAGTTCTGGGCGTCGTCAAGTTCGTTGTAGGCCGTCTCACTTATGCCCCAAGGGAAGTCTTTAGGGTTGTTGATTTCTGTTTTTGAATTCCTTATGAAAGCCTTCTGTGCGCGTATGGCAAAACTGTAGGTCTCGTCCATCAATGTGTGCTTGTAGGTGGGCAGGAAAATGAGCGGCATAAAGTATTCAAACAGCGTGCCGTACCACGAGGCAACGCCTTTGTAGCCCCGGTATTGCACGAGCGTTTTGTCGAGACAGAACCAATGTTTATATGGCGCATCGCCCTGAGCGATGGTAAGGAAACTTGTGAGGCGTGCTTCGGATGCGAAGTTGTTGTAGTGGTAGGGGAGGAGTGTGTAGTTGCTGCTGTCGTATCCTATGCTGAACACGTCAAGTTCGGGATTGTACAGCTTGCTGAAGTCGGTTTGGTCGATGAGCCTCTCAGCGTTAGACAATAATTCTTTATTCTCCAGACCTTTCTCTGCGCTCTCATTCAGAAAGCCTTTGACGACATAGAGGCAGGCGACGAAGTTGCCGCTGTCGCAAGTCGAGATAAAATAGTTGGGCAGCTTGTTAAGTGTCTTGATGTCGTACCAGTTGAAGAGGTGCCCGTTCCATTTTTCGAGTTTGCAGACGGTGTCGATGATGCGCTTGAGGCGATTATGAGCCTCTTCTCTGCTTATGAAACCCAGCTCTGCGGCACTGACTATGGCTGTGAGCGAGTAGCCGATATTTGTAGGCGAGGTTTTGTAGTCGGTCTTATTTTCGCGGTTGAGCTGGTAGTTGTCAGGGATAAGCCAATTGTTTTCTTCCGTTATGAGTGTGTCAAAGAAGTTCCACGTGTCTTTTGCTAACTGGCGCACTTCTGCTGTCTCTTTGGCATCAAGTCTTTTCTTGTCTTGCGGGAATTTCTTTCCAAGCCAATACATCAGGAACGGAGCCGCACACCATACGACACAGGTCAGCGCTGCGGCGACGGCAGCCAGGATGTCAGGCGTCTCTATCCAGCTGCAGTTGTATAGGATGCGCTGGGTTAGAATTGCAAGAATGGCAGCAGACACATAGTTGAACCAGAACTTGCCGATGTAGTCACCCAGTGTGCCTTTGGTGCTCTTCGCTGCCTCGTCGCTTGTTACCCAGTTGAGAAGGTTCTTGTGGCTGAACCACATCCGGTAGCAGGCTCTGACCAAAGCGTCGGTATACATCCACGCCTCTTTGGGCAGCAGCGCGAACTGTACCAGCGAACGATATATGATTACTCGGAACCCGCGCATCAGCGTTGCATAGTAGTGGTAGCGCTTGCCGAAACGAGGCATTGTCGTTATCTGTCCGAAAATGAAAAACACAATAGGCGAGGCCACAACGAGCAAAGCTACAAGCACAAACCAGGCGGGGCTCAAAGCCATAAAGCTGTGGCTGATGCCGGCGGCATATCTTGCCAGTATCATCACCACGACAGCGAGGCTCAGCACGGAGCGGCGCAGATTGTCGAATATCTTCCATCGTCCTATGGTGTTGACTTGGTTTTTGACCTTGTCGCCTCGTTCGTTACGAACTCTGTTCTTCAGCCAACCGATGATCTGCCAGTCACCGCGAGTCCATCGGTGGTGGCGTTTAGCATCGTCGATGTAGTTCGACGGATTGTCGTCGAAGAGTTCCAGGTCGTTGATGAGGCCGCATCGGATATGGCAGCCTTCTATCAAGTCGTGACTCAAAATCAGATTTTCAGGGAACGTGCCTTTCAGCACCTTCTGGAATATCTTGAGGTCGTAAATGCCTTTGCCACAGAACGAACCCTCGTTGAAAATGTCCTGATACAATTCGAAACTTGCGGTAGTGTAGACGTCCAAACCGCCCAATCCGGCAAAGAGCTGTGCGTAGCGGCTTTTGTTGGTCACTTCGACATCGACGTTGACTCGCGGTTGCATAATACCGTAGCCTTTGTCGACACGCTTTCCGTCGTCGCTCAGTTGTGCACGGTTCAGCGGATGAGCCATTGCGCCAATGAGCTTCTGAGCGGAATAGAGCACCAGCTCGGTGTCGGTGTCGAGGGTGATGATGAACTGAATCGGCGGCATAGCGCCTTCAAGCCAATGGGTTATGGTTTCGCAACGGAAGCGCTTGGTTTTCTCTTCGTCTGTCGTCTGGTCGAGTACGAGGTCGTTGAAGTGCAGAATGGCTCCGCGTTTGCGCTCGTGACCGAGCCAGGTCTGCTCGCCGTCGCTCCAAGAACGGCGGCGGTAAACGAAGTTGAAAATCGGCGCGCCGTATTTGTCGTTAAGCTCTTTGACTTTGCCCAATCCAGCCTCTACGACCTCATCGTCCCAGGGAGCATCGGCCTCCTTGTAGGCTGCTGCATCTCCGATAAGGGTGTAGAAAAGATTCTGCGGACGGCTCTCAAGTCGCTGCCCTTCGCTGGCGCGGTTGATGTTGCTAAGATAGTAGACCTCAAGCTGTTCGAGCAGCTCGATGGTCTTTTCCTTGTTCTTCAGAATGGTCGGCATAATGACCATAGTGGCGTATTCCTTCGGTATAAGGCCGTCCTTGAATTTGAGTTTGAATGTGCCTGTGGGTTTGTGAATCTTGTAAAGCAATTGGTTGAAGAGGTCGATTACTATCTGGCTCATAGGAACCAGAAGCAGAACGACAAATGTCAGACTTAGGGCGTTGACCTTAAAGCCTGAAAACCTAAATACAAGCCCCGCGGCAAGTGCAAGCGTCGTCAGCACCACAATCCATATATACCAGTGGGCTCTGGCGTTCCAGCGCTTGGGTGGAAACAGCTGCCAACCAATGTGTTCGCCTTTCTTGTCGGCTTTCGCTACAAGCTCTTTGACCAGGTCGTATTCCTTCACTTTGCGTTTGCGCCACAGACGCACTATCTGCGCACGGTAGTCTTCCTTCGTTTTGTCGTGCATCTGGTCGTACATTGCGGCCTGCTCGTTCTTAAGCATACGCTCCGAGAAACTGACGGCGTCAATCAGCTCGGCCATAGGCAGCTTGGTCATCTTCTTCAGCGAGTTGAAGATGTTCATCATCATCAGATTCTCCTTGGCCACCTCGTCAAGGTATTCCATATTGGCCTGGTCTTTGGCCGTGATGTTGTAGTGGTATTTCTTTTCCCTCTCCATCTTGCGGCACAGGTCGGCCAGCTCCTTTATCAGGATGTGCTTTATCAACGGCAGCAGTGCGCAAACCTCGGTGTAGGACATATAGTCGTTCTGATTGACCTGAATCTGGCTCAGGTAGCGGAACAGCAGCTCTTTGTTCACTTGATGGTGACATTTGTGCAGATAGCCGGTGATCAGTTGCTCAATCAATGCTATGCGGTGGCGGTCCACTCTCATCTTTCCTCTCTCGAGCCCCTTCAGCTCTACTTTCATCACCTTCTCCTGCTCGCTGATCATATAGTAGTTGTCCAGCACCCACTCGTTGGTGCTGCCTACCAATCGCTCACTCTTGGTCTCTTCGACCAGTAACATATAATAACGCGTTATATCCTTGACGCTTTGCGCAAAAACTTTGTACGTACTCTTCATCGGTATGTTCTCTAAATTCGTAATCGTTGTAGTTATTATTATATAATTATTTGCAAAATAATTCCGTCAAATTGGCATAATCCATTGCTTGCGCTGAATTATGCGCTCTTTTCGTCGCAAATAATTAGCGTGCAAAAATACATAAAATTCCCGACGCGGCAAAATTAATTTTTGCACTCGTCGAAAAAACGGTCGAAATGCTGTCTCAGACAATCCTCGTCGGCAATGATTTGCCTCAGCTCTCGCAGCTTTGCGGCATTGTCCGATTCTGGCAGCCACAGCTTCAGGTAGCCGCCTTCGGCATATTTCTCGTGCAGATGCTCTACGGCTCTGCGCCATTGGGCCTCTCTGTCGAGCTCGGGATAGTTGCCCAGCCCATACTGGACGGTGCGTTTGATGATTTTCAACGGCTCTATGTCGCGGTCGGCTTCGGCTACTATTCGACCGTAGATGCTGCGCGGCGCGGCGCCGCTCGAGGCTCGGTGGTCTTCAATGGCTTCGGCCATCACTCTCAGGTTGTCTTCACTGAACCATTGGCGTAACTTACTGTCGCTCATTATTATCTGACCTGAAACTATGTGGTGTCGTTCGCGCCCCTCGCATAGCCCCAGGTCGTGGTAGGCGGCAATGGCATAAACCATATTGACGTCGACCTCATAGTGGCTCGCAAGCCGTAGGCTGTTCTGTATCACGGCTTCCGCGTGGTTGCGACGGTGGGCCTCGTCAAACGATGCGTAACGCGGCAGTATGCTCTCGTCGATGTATCTTTTCATCGGCTCGCACAGCGCTCCCGTGTGCAGCATCTGGAACGCCACCCGAGGCGAACCGTCGGCAAGATAAATGACGCCTCTCTTCTCGAAACCGTGCTTCTCTATCAGGTATATCATCGTGGCGTTGGCTGCGTGGGTGTCGATGCGCAGCGATGTCGCCTGACGACGGCACCAGTCAATGCTGGCTGCGAATATCCCGCGGCCCTCCTCGCTGCGTGCCATACGGTGGATGGTGCCGTAGGGGTGGGCATCGTCCTCCCACGTTCCGCCTTCAATCTCCTCGTAGGTGGGGTCGCGGCCAATGATGAATGCAAAGGTGCCGACAAGCCGTCCGCCGTCGGTCGCCACAAAGCTCTGGTCGCAGTGTATGTCGTTGAGTATTATGTCGCGCGAGGGGTATCCATTGACCCATTGGCTATCGTTGCCGCCGGCCCGCATCATCCTGCGCGAGTTGTCGATCATTTCCATCATCTGCTCAAGGTCGCCCTCTTCCGCTCGCCGTATCTGTAGGGATGTCATAGTCTCTTTTTTATCTATACAACTCGCAGCGGCAATTTTTATTTTGTCATTCTTCAAAAATAGTGTACTTTTGCAAAATGTTTTACTATTAAACGCAACGCAACGTAATGAAAGGTAATGAGTTAAAACCTCGCATCGGCATTTTCGGCCGGCGAAATTATGGCAAGAGCTCGCTCATCAACTACCTGACCGGCCAAAGCATTGCCATCGTCTCTGATGTGGCGGGGGCCACTACCGACCCTGTCCGCAAAACGATGGAACTGGGCGGCGTGGGACCTGTTGTGTGGATAGACACTGCCGGCATCGACGACTCGGGACAGCTGGGACGACAGCGTGTGGAAAAGTCTCTTGCCGAACTCAAGCAGATCGACCTCGCTATCATCTTGTTGGCAAACAATACGCTGGGCGACCCGGAACGCAACCTCCTCAGCGAATGCCGCCTGAACAAGGTGGACTTCCTCCTCCTCTACGCTCAGGCCGACCGGGTGCCGCCTACGCCTCAATACCTCTCTTCGATAGAAACCGAATTCGGCTCTAAGCCTTTCGCCGTCAGTGTGTTCGATGCACAAGGACGCGATGCGTTGCTATCCTTCATCCGCGACGCACTGCCCGAATCGGCCTACCGCCACAAGTCACTGCTGGGCGACGTGCTCTCGCCGGGCAACCGCGTGGTTATGGTGACGCCTATCGACTCGTCCGCCCCCGAAGGACGTATGATACTGCCCCAAGTGCAAGTGCTGCGCGACATACTCGACAACGATGCCATCGCTCTGGTTTGCAAAGAGACTGAACTGCAGCGCACTATGGCTTCGCTCAGCGCACCGCCCGACTTGGTCGTGACCGACAGCCAGGCATTCGCTCTCGTCTCTCAAATTGTACCCGACGAGGTGCCGCTCACATCTTTCAGCGTCGTGTTGGCGCGCGCAAAAGGACTTTTCGAAGATTACGTAAAGGGCACCCCCGCACTCGACACTCTGCGCGACGGCGACCGTGTGCTTATGCTCGAGTCCTGCACACACAATGTCACCTGCGAGGACATCGGCCGCGTCAAACTGCCGCGACTGATTAGCCGTCACACGGGCAAAAACCTTCAATTCGACGCTGTTGCAGGTCTCTCGGCTCTCGAACGCCCCGTAACCGACTATGCTCTCGTCATACAATGCGGCGGTTGCGTCGTGACCCCAAAGCAGCTTGCCTCACGCCTCGCTCCGGCCATCGACGCCGGCGTGCCGGTTTCCAACTACGGCCTCGCCCTGGCCTACCTCAACGGCATCTTTGAACGCTCTATGCGCATCTTTCAGAAACAATAAACATTTCATTTATACCCAATTGCTATGTTCGACATTCACGCTCTACCCAACATCTCCATCATAGTGGCCATTGCCCAAAACAACGCCATTGGCAAGGACAACGACCTCATCTGGCACATATCCGACGACCTCAAGCGGTTCAAGGCCCTCACCTCGGGCCATACCGTCATTATGGGGCGCAACACCTGGAACTCGCTGCCCCGCCGACCGCTGCCAAAGCGCAGAAATATAGTGCTTACCCACGACGTCACCTTTGCCGAAGAGGGAGCGGAAGTGGCACACTCGTTGCAGCAGGTGCTTGAGATGGTGCGCGACGAAGAGGAGGCCTTCATTATGGGTGGCGCCGCCGTTTATCGCCAGTTCCTGCCGTTCGTCAACCACATCTACGTCACTTGGGTATGGCAAGATTTCGACGCCGATGTCTACTTCCCCGTCATAGATATGTCGGTATTTGCCAAAGTGAGTGAAAGTGAGGTCTTTGTCGATGCCGAATCAGGCCTGCGCTTCAGCTATGCCGACTACCAGCGCCGCCCACAACCCAACATCGTTTGACCCATACCGTCACAGATACCATATCATCATATAACAGATACCATATCATCATATTTTTTAGGCATTGCATCCCGCAACAGCCCTAGCATCGCGATACCTGACAAACCTATATGCGGCATACTTTTTATTTATAAGGAGCTCCCTTTTCATTCATAAAGGTCTCCGATTTATAAAGTATTATAAAGAACACATCCCTGTAACGTCCCATTCACTTACACATTAATGCATTCCCGCATTTCCACATTCCCCATCATTTGTCCCTTTCACTCCCCTTTCACTCCCCTTTCACTCCCCTTTCACTCCCCCATCACTCCCCCATCACTCCCCCATCACTCCCCCATCACTCCCCATTCTCTCCCCCTAAAAACCCCGTACCAACACTGGTCGTTGTACAATATATGTACAATAGTTGTACAATACTTGTACAATTGTAAACGTACAAATATTGTACAAAACGCCTATTTTTGCCTAATTCTTTGATAATCAAGCACAAATCTATTTTGGGCCGTTTTGGGGTGTTTTTTTGCCTTTCTGGGGCTTTTTTTCGTTTTGTTTTTCTTTTTCGTTTTCGTCTTGGTTTTGTGTTTGTCTTGGTTTTGGTTCTGGTTTTGGTTTTGGTTTTGGTCTTGGTTTTGGTCTTGGTTTTGGTTTTGGTCTTGGTTTTGGTTTTGGTCTTGGTTTTGGTCTTTTGATGCTATACCTGATAGTGCGACACACCCCGGCCTTCGTTTTTGTTCACCGCTTCGCTATCGGAACGGCCACTGGCAGTTCCTTCTCCCCTCTCCGAGAGGGGATGGCGCGGCAGCGATTTCTTGATAATACATTGACAATATATGTGATGCGTCAGCCCATCCCCTCTCGGAGAGGGGTGGCCGAAGGCCGGGGTGTGTCGCATCGTCAAACAATCGAGTTGTGTTTTGTGTCGCATCGTCAAACAGGCAGGAATCGGGGTGTGTCGCACCGTCGAACAATCGAGTTGTGTTTAGTGTCGTACTGTCGAACAGGCAAAAATCAGGGCATTCCGCACCGGCTGTTGAAAAAGGTGCCGCTATATGCCTGTTTTCGGGGTGTTTTTATGCCTTAATCTTTTGTATTTCAGTCAATAATTCTGTTTTTGCGCTGTTTTGCGCTTGTTTGTGCCGATTTTGCGTTTGTCGGCGTGTTTCCCGCTCTTTTTGCGGGCT
>CADALO010000002.1 GCA_902788805.1 uncultured Bacteroidota bacterium
AACGGCTTCCACCTCGACTCGAAGGAGCCCGACTGGAGCAAGTTCCGCGACTTCATTATGGGCGAGGTCCGCTACAACTCGCTGATGAAGACCTTCCCCCAGGAGGCCGAAGAACTCTTCGTCGCCACGGAAAGAAATGCAAAACTGCGCTACGAAGGCTACAAGAAACTCTCGGAGATGTAATATTCTCCAACCCAAGCTGGGCAGCCCGAGAGGGCTACCCAGCTTCTAAGAAATAAATTATGTCTACATTATATTCGATAGGACACGGGAACAAAACCATCGAGGAGTTCGAGGAGGAGTTGCGGTCGTTTGGCATCCAGTACCTTATCGATGTGCGTACCAAACCTTACTCTAAATGGAATCCTTCCTTCAACCAAGAGGGACTACGGGCGTTGCTGCAGAAGAGGGGGTTCGTCTATGTATATATGGGTGACACCATCGGCGGTCTTCCTTCCGACCCAGCCTGTTATACCGATGGCCATATCGACTATGCCAAAGTGCGAGAGATGCCATTTTTCAAAGAAGGGTTCGCCCGGTTGTTGACAGCAGCAGAGAAAGGTCTAAACGTAGCTGTGATGTGCAGCGAGTCGGAACCAGAGAAATGCCACCGCAGCAAACTCATCGGACAGGAGCTCCTCAAACACGGCATCTCCATGAATCACATCGTGGGTGTAGGCAAGAGTCAGTCGCAGGAGATGGTAATGGCCATCCTTACCAAAGGGGCCGGCACCATGACTCTCTTCGGAGAGGAGACCTTTGTTTCACGGAAAACCTACGAGTAATGGAAATATACACCATCGGGGTTTATGGTTCCACCGAGCAGCAGTTTTTCAATAAACTTGCCGAAAACAATATCGACACTTTCTGTGATATTAGACAACGTCGGGGTGTCCGTGGGAGCGAATATGCTTTCGTGAACAGTCAGCGGCTACAAAGCAAGCTTGCAGAGATGGAAATCCAATACGATTACCTTAAGGACTTGGCTCCTACCAAGGAAATCCGTGACAAGCAAAAAGAGGCAGACAAACTAGCTGGAATTCAGAAAAAAGACCGTACCCGATTAGGAGATGTGTTCATCAATGGTTATAAGAAGCATATCGTGGATTACGACTTCGATACACTGGTAGAAAAACTCAAAGGAATGGGGGCAGACAAGGTAGTGTTCTTCTGCGTCGAGACCTCTCCCTTCGCTTGCCACCGGTCGATTGTGGCCGAGAAACTACACAAACAATTTGGATACACAGTAAAACATTTGTAATGGCACAAGTTATCATAGTTTCAAGGACGAGAATGGCTGATGGATTTGTGTGTGTCGGCGGTTTAGATGTTGACAATCGGCGTTCTGTGCGGCTTCTCGACGCACGAGGTCGTCATGAAACTGCCGAAACATGCCCATACACGATTTGGGATATATGGGACATTGACTATTACCCAAACCAACGACGTCCTAACCCACATACTGAGGACGTAAACGTAACGCGACGAATGAAGATAGATCGGGTTGACGCTCCAAACATGTCAGTCAACCGTTTTGCCGAGTTGATGCTTAATTCCAACATGCCAATTTTCCATGGTTCGTTGTTCTCCGTCTTCGACGGCAAGCTAAGACGTACAGATAAGGACAAATTGTATATCTCGAAAGAAGATGTGCCAACCTTTAGCACCTGTTTCTGGATTAACGACAAACGGCTGCTGGGCTATAAAAACGACCGTGGACGTTGGCAGTACCGATACACAGATATGTCAAACCAATATGGATACACCATTTCCTATGTAGGGTCGGCAGAACCTTTGGATACGATTGAGTCTGGTTCTCTTGTCCGCCTTTCGCTTGCGCATTGGTGGAAACCCGAAGATTCGGATGATGAAGAACGTTGCTATCTGCAGTTGTCTGGTTGCCTAATTGAAGGGAAAGATGAAAGAGCGGCAATTGAGCAACATAAAGACAAAGCACCTTTAGTGAAAGATGATGTATCGACTCCTCACAATGATTGGTTCGGCAGCCTGGAGCAAGAACTGGACAAACTTCTTCACGAGAAGGAAGACATTGAAGAAAAGATAGCCGATTTACGCTCTCGAATTATGCAACAAATGACAGAACTCCATTTGGATAAATACTCATCGTCTAAGTATAGTATTAGTTATTCTCCTGCAAAGACAGTTTTACAGTTCGATAGAAAAACTTTCAAGGCTGAGAATGAAACCTTGTATTCTTCTTATTGCATTCCCAAACAGAAAGAAGCTTCTATCGTGATTAGAAAGAATCATAACGAATTGGACGAGTGAAAAAGTAACCCAATTGTTTTGATGAAAGTAGTAAATCAACACATCAGAGTAGGAAGTGATGGCGCTAAGCTATCATCTTCACCGGGGCCGCCCGAGAGGGTGGCCTTGGTTCTATTATTATGCTGCCACAATCGGCGAGTGCGACATTCTTGCCGTGTCGCGATTTTTTCGTATTTTTGCAGCGGAAAACAAACTATATAACTACTGTAAACAATCTAAACAATAGCAACTAATGAGCAAGAATACGATAGGACAATGGCTGAAAAACGCCCGTGTGGGGGCCACTATGCAGAGTTTGATGCCCTCGGTGGTGGCGGTGGTTACCGCCATAGGGGCGGAAGGGTTCTCGTGGTGGCTGGCCCTGGTGGCTGTGGCGGGAGTGTGGTGCGCACATCTCGCGTGCAACCTGATTGACGACTATTTTGACTATAAGGCCGATATGCTGAAAGACCGGCAGGAGGTGGTGCGCAAGGGCATCAAGGCCTTCACGGCCAAATATCCGTATCTGACCGACGGGTCGGCAACCTTAGGAAGCCTAAGAGGGGCAATAGCGGTATTCGTATTGCTGGCGGCAGCCTGCGGCCTGGTGGTCGGCTGGCAGCGCGACTGGGCGATACTGCTGATAGCGCTGGCGGCAGGACTGCTGGGATTCTTCTATTCGGCGCCTCCGATAAAATTCTGCTACTGGGGAATGGGTGAGGTAGTGACCGGCCTGATTTTCGGACCGCTGCTGATGGCGGGTGTCTATTGGGCAGCGTCGGGAGTGATGGACCTGAAGGTGCTGGCCGTCTCGGTGCCGATAGGGCTGCTGGTGGTGAACATACTCTATACCCACAGTATGATAGACCTGGAGGGTGACGCCGCCTCCGACAAGCTGACGTTGGCAGGTGTGATGAAGTACGGCTGGGCAAAGCTGGCGATGAGCTGGGTGATTAACTTCGCCCCCTACATCTGTGTGGTGGTGGCGGTGGCTATGGGATGGCTGCATTGGGCCTACCTGGCGGTGCTGCTGGTGCTGCCCCGTTCGATATGGCTCTACTGGTCGCTGGTGCAGTTTGTGAAGGGCGCCGACCTCGAGAAGGAGCTGGAGCACCCGCGCAGGATGCTTGGACCTATGCCCAAAGACTGGGAGGGAATACGCAAGGCGGGGCTGGATTGGTTCCTGATACGCTGGATGACGGCCCGCAACATCGTCAGCGGCTTCTGCCTGCTGTTCATCGTGGTTAAGATCATATTGGTGATTAGTGATTAGTGATTAGTGAATAGTGATTAGTGAATTGAGTGGGCAACACATAAAACTTACAACCTTTAATCTTTAAACTTTAACCGTTAACCTTTAACCTTTATATGTCCAACAAGTTTTCGCAGATGTGCTATCTGGCACAATGGTTTGTAAGGGCGCGGTTCTTCGGCCGCAGGGCGCCGATGCAGAGCGTGCTGTTCATCACCGACAGGTGCAACCTTTCGTGCAAACATTGCTCCGTATATAACCACACCAACCCGACCAGCAAGAGCTACGAGCAGATACGCGAGGAGCTGAAATACTGCCATTCGCTGGGGTCGCGGTTCGTCGACTTCGAGGGTGGCGAACCCCTCCTGTGGCGCGATGGCGACAAGACGGTCAACGACCTCTGCGACCTGGCCCACGAGCTGGGATTCTATTCCTGCACCATCACCACCAACGCGCAGCGCCCCTTTGCCGGCTGCCGGGCTGACAGCATCTGGGTGAGCCTCGACGGCATCGGGAAATACCACGAAGCCGTGAGGGGCGAAGGCACCTTTGCCCGCCTGGAGGAGAACGCGGCCGGCTGCGGCCACAAGGCGCTGTCGGTGTCGATGTCAGTGAACACGCTCAACTGCGACTGCGTCACGCAGGTGCTCGACTATGTGAAGGCAAGCCCTTACATCAAATCAATCTCGTTCAACTTCCACACCCCCTTCCCCGGCACCGAGGGTCTGACCCTGCCGCAGGACAAGCGCGAGGAGGTCATCGACACCATCATCCGCTACAAGAAGAATGGCTACCCGGTGATGAACACCCGGGCGGGCCTGACCCGTATGAAGCGGCTCAACTTCAAGAAACGTTGCTGGATAACCAACTATGTGCTCCCCGACGGCTCGAAACACCCGATACCGGTATGTGGCGAGGCGGGCGGCTGCGAACAATGCGGCTTCTCGATGGCGGGCGAGATGGACGCCGTGTTCCATTTCTGCCCCGAGACCATCCTCGCCGGCCTCGACCTGAGGGTCTGAATAAAGGTTAAAGGGGGTGAAGGTTAAAAGGTCTCGTTCTG
The DNA here is from genome assembly GCA_902788805.1 of uncultured Bacteroidota bacterium. Taxonomy (GTDB): domain Bacteria; phylum Bacteroidota; class Bacteroidia; order Bacteroidales; family P3; genus Colimorpha. The sequence goes on from CADALO010000002.1 coordinate 4,584, forward strand.
AAGCCCTTTGCCGAGGTCTCGACTCAACAAAAGCGACTTCCTGCCGTCCGCGCGATGGTGATTTTCAATTGTCTCCATTTGTTTTCAAAACCATTTGGCTTTATTGCAGCATTACATTGGCCGTTCCCAAAAGCAATTTGGGGTATTGAATCTTTTTTGCGTCTCCTTTCTTTGTTATGCTTCTTCTTTGAATTCCTTGTGTCCACATATTGTGCATTTATTGGGTTTCACTGTCTCTTTCGTTGAATACCCGCAAAGTTTACATATGTAAGTGTGTTTGATTTTTGACTCCAATTTCACTTCCTCAATTTGGTTGTGTTTGTCACCATCACTTATCATATGGTCTTCCCGTATTGCCTCACTAATGGTCAATGATACTTTTCTAACAAATTTCTTTGGTTCTAATGATACTAGTTTGTTTTTATCGACAGTGTATGAACCTTTGTCATATATTTGTTTAGTTATTTTACGCCCATCTTTTAGATTCAATGTAATAGAATGTTCCATACCAACAATAACATCTTCCGTTATTGGTTCGGTTGTTGTTACGGATTCCTTTTTGCTTGTAACACCACCAACAATAGCACCAACTGGACCTGCTATAACACCACCTACAAGAGCCCTCCCTAATGTACTACCGTTACTACTTTTGGTTACGGTTTTTGCTACATTTTTAGTTTTCGTTGAATGAATAGCCTTGGAACTATAAATGCATGATGAAATATTTGAATACGGGATAAAATTTCCTAGAAAGAATAGATTTTTCGTTTCATTGAAACAGATTATTGCATTAGTTAAGACGGTGTCATTGCTGCTGATACGCATTATTCCACCTGCTTTACCATATTTATTTTCAAGATTTGTAAGTGAGTTATTGAATATGTCAACATTCTTAATTCTTTTCTGTAATTTTTGAGTAATGCTTTCTTTGTCGTTTTTTATACTCAAAGTTTTCTTTACGATATAGACAATGCAACTTATAGCCACTACAATATTGGCAAAACAAAGGAATCCAAGAGTACCACTTGGGTCCTGACCAATAATGGATTTAAATCCAGATTTTGACGAACAAGCCCAAAACCAATCGAATGCTTGGAACGAGCTTAACAGAAATAAAACAAAAAGAAGCAAGATGCTGACCTTTTTTCGCAGCATTATTTCCTTAAAAGAGCTGTCAAAAACGTCTGGGCTTTTGCATCGTTGAACGGCAGATGAGTCATTGTCAATATTTAGAGCAAAAATTCCAATGAAAACCTCTGCTAAAAAGTAAAAGAACATCATTTTTTTTGTTATTTATTGCCTACTCTTTGATGCAGTTTTCGGCACCCCTGCTAATTATTCGATTGAGCAGGATGCTGTTGTTGGTAATTAAGGGGTATGAAGAAAGGCGTGATTCTTTCGTCAAAACTGCCTTATTTGTATTGAGGGTGTCTGGTAAAACCCATGCGATAAATAAGTGTTACGAAAATTCACGCCCCTGACGTGAACTTACGCTTTCTTATCCTCATCGCATAAAGTTTACCAGACTTTTCAATACGAGAACAAGAGCGTCCGCTCAATATGTCTTTTTGTCTATTCTAATTCTATTTTTTATACCATACTTTATATTTTGGTTTCACAATTAATACGACTACATTTCCTTTGCTTCTTCTTTCAAGGCCGAATACAGCTTGGCACGATCCTGACGGTTGCTCCAAATACTGACAATGTATATCTCATCTTTGTAGATAGAATATACCACGCTGCTAAGACGACCGGGGAGTTCTCGGAATTCGGTACACGTTTCCTCATCGGTGAAACTGGTCTTCCCAATATTCGGAAACTGCGAGATGCTGGCAACAGCCTCATTGATGCCATTCCGCATCTTGGTAGCAGCTTGTCCGCCAAACTCACGGGCGACGTAGGCTGCCGTTTCCGCAAACTCGACAGCGGCACGCTCCGACCATCTCACCTTCATACGGCTTCGGCTATTGCTTTGTCGACAATCTGCATCACATCTTCGTGCGAAAGTGTCTGCTCACGCCCGGCAATAATATCTCTCATACGTTGTTTAGACACCTCCATCATCTCCTCACGGCTATAAATCCCCGGCATTTGGAGGGCTTCGTTCGCCTCAAAATCTTCCCTTTTGACACGGGCAAGGAATGCGTGACGCACCTTCAACGTCTGCTGACGGTAGAGTGTCCATAGAGCATCTTCCGGCGAAGTTCTTTGGTATGTAGCATCCATTTCCATATCCGTATTATTCTTTAATTTCAATTTGCAAAAATACAAACTATTTTTGGATTGGCAAAATATTTTTACACCACTGTAGACTCCCTAAATTCCAGTTACAAATGCAGCACAATAATTCCGAACGATTATCGTTATACAAACGATTAATCCATAATATCCTAAACAATGAAGAAATACAAATGCACCATTTGCAAGTATGAGTATGACCCGGCGCAGGGCGACCCCACGCAGGGCATAGCCCCCGGAACACCTTTTGAGCAGCTGCCTACCGACTGGAAATGTCCGCGCTGCAAGCAGGGCAAGGAAAAGTTCGTTCCCGTTGAGGAGCCGAAACCCGCCAACCCCTACGCTGGCACCCAGACCGAGAAGAACCTGCACGCCGCCTTCGCCGGCGAGAGCGAGGCCCGCAACAAGTACACCTACTTCGCCTCGAAGGCCAAGAAGGAGGGCTTTGAGCAGATTGCCGCCCTCTTCCTGCAGACTGCCGAGAACGAGAAGGAGCACGCCAAACTGTGGTTCAAGGAGCTGAACGGCATCGGCACCACCGCCGAGAATCTGGCTGCTGCTGCCGCCGGCGAGAACTACGAGTGGACTGATATGTACGAAGGCTTTGCCCGCACCGCCGAGGCCGAGGGCTTCCCCGAGCTGGCCGCCAAGTTCCGTGGCGTGGCCGCCATCGAGAAGCACCACGAAGAGCGTTACCGTGCCTTGCTGCACAATGTCGAAGCCAAAGAAGTCTTCGCCAAGAGCGAGGTGAAGGTGTGGGAATGCCGCAACTGCGGCCATATCTTCGTCGGCACCAAGGCTCCCGACGTCTGCCCCGTCTGCAACCACCCGCAGGCCTACTTCGAAATCAATAAGCAGAACTACTAAAAATCATCGACACACTTGAACAGCAACGGCTGCCATCCTTGTGGACGGCAGCCGTTGCATTTGTTGTCAAGGGGCATCAGCCTAAACCATTGGCGGGTGGTTAGGCAAGGAGACCTTGTTTATCGATATAGTTTACAAATGCCTGGTTGACAAGGCGTGTGCCACCCGGAGTGGGGTAATGGCCGGTGAAGTACCAGTCTCCAGGATGGTTGGGGCAGGCCTTGTGCAGTCCCTCGATACTTTGGAAGACGAGTTCAACGGGTGTCTGCATACCTTCGGGTCGGAGCATCTCCACGATTTTCCGGTTGATTTCCTCGACGGTGAAAGGTTCGTAGAGGGCGCGCACGTGGTTCTGCATCTCCTCTTTTGGTTTCTGCAGCTCGTCGAGGCAAGCCTGATAGGTGTCAATGACCAGCTGCTGCATCCCGCGTTCCTTAATCAATGCCATTGTGGCGCGGAAAGCGCAGAACTCCTCGAGACGGGGCATATCGATGCCATAGTAGTCGGGATAGCGTATCTGGGGCGAACTGCTCACCATCACTATTTTCTTGGGGTGGAGACGGTCGAGGATTTTGAAGATACTCTCGCGGAGCGTTGTGCCGCGAACGATGCTATCGTCGATGATGACGAGGTTGTCCTCGTAGGGTCTCAGCGAACCGTAGCTGATGTCGTAGACGTGCGCGGCCAGGTCGTTGCGTTCGGAGTTGTCGGCGATGAAGGTGCGCATCTTGATGTCTTTCCAAACCCACCTCGGCGGTGTTGGGGATGTAGGAGAAGACGGTGTTCTTTAGGTCGCCGTCGACGGATTTAAGGATGGCCGGCGTCAGCTGTTCGCCCAACCGTTTGCGTTCCTGGTATATGTCGCGGTCGGAGCCGCGACTGAAATATATGCGTTCGAAGGAGCAAGCGCTGAGCTTCTTGGCGGGCAGTATCTGCTCCAGACGGCTCTCGCCGTTGCGGCACACGATAAGCGCCTCGCCGGGCTTCAACTCGTGGATATCCTCGCACTGGAGGTTGAAGGTGGTCTGGAGCACGGGACGTTCGCTGGCCACGGCTACCAGCTCATCGTTACGGCAATAGAAGGCCGGCCGGATGCCCCAGGGGTCGCGCACGGAGAACATCTCGCCGCTGCCTGTGAGACCGCACATAACATAGCCGCCGTCGTAGTGGCTCATCGTGGTGCGAAGGACGTTGGCCATCTCCACGTGGTCGTCGATATGGCGTGTGATGTCGATCCCCTCGAGTCCCATCTTCTTGGCTTCCACGAAGAGCCGCTCGACCTCGCGGTCGAGGCGGTGACCCATAAGCTCGAGGGTGAGGTATGAGTCGCCATAGATACGCGGCGACTGGCCCTGGGCGGTGAGGAGTTGGAAGACCTCGTCGATGTTGGTCATATTGAAGTTGCCGCAGAGACACAGGTTCTTGGCCCTCCAGTTGTTGCGCCGCAGGAATGGGTGCACGTATTGCAGGCCGCTTTTGCCGGTGGTTGAATAGCGCAGGTGGCCCATAAGGAGTTCGCCTGCCATCTCTTTCGTCACCCTCGAGAATATCTCGGTGATGGCATCCTTTCCCTCTGCCTTCTCGCGGAACATATACTCCGTGCCAGGTTCGCCAGTCAGGCTCACCGAGGCAATGCCGGCGCCCTCCTGACCGCGGTTGTGCTGTTTCTCCATCATCAGGTAGAGCTTGTTGAATCCGTAGGCCCACGAGCCATACTTGTGGGCGTAATAATCCAGCGGCTTCAGCAGGCGAATCATCGCCACGCCGCATTCGTGTTTCAGCTGTTCCATATCAGAGGCAGGCTTTGATGAACGACATAAACAGGGGGTGCGGATTAAGCACCGACGAACTATATTCGGGGTGGAACTGAGTGCCTATATACCAGCGTTTCTCGGGTATCTCGACAATCTCCACCAAGTTAGCGGCGGGGTTGATACCCACGCATTTCATACCGTTCGATTCGTATTGGTCCTTATAGACGTTGTTGAACTCATAGCGGTGACGATGGCGCTCCTTGATGAGCTTCTCCTTGCCGTAGGCCTCATAGACACGGCTGCCCTCTTTCAGCTCGCAGTCGTAGGCGCCCAAGCGCATAGTGCCGCCCATCTGGGTTATGCTCTTCTGCTCCTCCATAATGTCGATGACATTGTGGGGAGTCTTCTCGTCCATTTCACGGCTGTTGGCGTCCTTATAGCCCAGCACGTTGCGGCCGAACTCGATGACCATCATCTGCATACCCAGACAGATGCCGAAGGTGGGAATGTCGTGGGTGCGAGTGTATTCGGCGGCGATAATCTTGCCCTCAATACCACGTGTGCCGAAACCTGGGCAGATGACGACACCCGCCATACCATCAAGTTTTTCGGCTATGTTCTGGGATGTGATCTCCTCGCTGTTGACGAAGTAGATTATGGTCTTCACGTCGTTATAGATACCTGCGAGGTTCAGGCTTTCGCGGATGCTTTTGTAGGCGTCCTGCAGGTCATATTTGCCCACCAAGCCGATGTTTAACTCGCGTTTTGCATTGTGTTGCTTGTCGAGGAACTCGTGCCAGGATTTCATCTCGGGGGTCTCGCCTACGGGGATGCCTATTTTGCGCAGGATAGCGGCATCGAGACCTTGGCGCTGCATATTCACGGGCACCTCGTAGATGCTGGGCATATCCTCGCTCTGCACCACACATTCGAGGTCGACGTTGCAGAAGGAGGCAACCTTCAAGCGCAGGTGGTCGTCCAGATGGCGTTCGGTGCGGAGCACCAGGATGTCGGGTTGGATGCCCATACCCTGCAGCTCCTTGACGCTGTGCTGGGTGGGCTTGGTCTTCAGTTCGTCGGCAGCCTTCAAATAAGGCACATAGGTAAGGTGTACGCATACGGCGTTGCGACCCAGCTGCCAGCGCAGCTGGCGGGTGCCGCCCACCTCGGTGATGACGAAGTCGAGCTGCTCGTCCTTCTCGTCCTCGCGCAGCATACGACGCTTAATCTCGTCGGTTATATGCGGCACCACCTGGATGGTCTTGCCCAGGTAGTCGCCACGACGCTCGCGGTCGATGACCGTCTTGTAGATGCGTCCGGTAGTGATGCTGTTGTTGCGTGTGGTGTGGATACCCGTGAAGCGCTCGTAGTGACCGAGGTCAAGGTCGGTCTCAAAACCGTCGTCCGTGACGTAGCACTCACCGTGCTCGTAGGGGTTCAGGGTGCCAGGGTCGATGTTGATGTAGGGGTCGAATTTCTGAATAGTGACCTTATAGCCGCGAGCCTGCAGCAAGCGGCCGATGCTGGCGGAGATGATGCCCTTACCCAACGAAGAGACCACTCCGCCCGTGACGAAGATGTACTTTGTGTCCATAAGATGATAAAATTATATATTATTGTTTTTTCGCCAATTTGATTTAATTAAGCGGTGCTCAAGGCCGCTCCCTGCGGTCGGGCAAGATTGTTTGATTGGTTAATGCGAGAAGAGGATCTCACGGTACTTTGGCAACGGCCATAGTTCATCGTCGACAATCAACTCGAGTTTGTCCACGTGGTAGCGAATGGGGTCGAAGTAAGGCAGCACACTGTCGTGGTAGGCGATGGCGCGTTGACGCTCACTTGCTATGTGGTTGGCTTTCTTGCGAGCCTCCACCATATTGTCCACATTCTGCTTGATGGAAGAGATATGTGCCGACAGTTCCTCGATGAGCGAGTCGTCGTGAGCCGAGAGGGAACGGGCCTTGTCTGCATCATAGACCTGGTGCATCTTATAGACGTTGTCGAGCAGTGCCGACTGATAGCGTGTGGCCACGGGGATGATGTGGTTAAGGACGATGTCGCCCAGCACACGGGCCTCTATCTGCACCTTCTTGATGTAGGTGTCCCATTTCACCTCGTTGCGGGCGGCCAGCTCTGTGCGGTTCATCACGCCCGTCTCCTCGAACATCTGCACCGACGAAGGCGAGGTATAGGCATCGTAGATGAGTGGCACGCTGCTTTCGCAATCCAAGCCGCGCCGCTGCGCCTCCTGCCGCCATTCGTCGCTGTAGCCGTTGCCGTCGAAACGGATGGCCTTCGACTCGCGGATATACTCGCGCAGCACTTCGAAGATGGCGTGCTCTTTCTGCTCGCCTGCCGCCATACGGGCGTCCACCTCGTGGCGGAACTCCTTCAGCTGCGAGGCAACGGAGGTGTTAAGGGCTATCATAGCACAGCCGCAGTTGGCCGAGGAACCCACGGCGCGGAACTCGAAGCGGTTGCCAGTGAAAGCGAAGGGAGAGGTGCGGTTGCGGTCGGTATTGTCGACCAACACCTCGGGGATATGCGCCACGCCGAGCTGCATACGGCGCTTTTCGTCGAGGACTATGGCCTGCTCCTTGTCGGCGTTCTCCAGTTGGTCGAGCACCGCCGAGAGCTGGCTGCCGAGGAAGACGCTGATGATGGAAGGGGGCGCCTCCTGAGCACCCAGACGATGGGCGTTGGTGGCAGTCATAATGGAGGCCTTCAAGAGGGCGTTGTGCTTCTTTACGGCCATCATCACGTTGACTAGGAAGGTGACAAAACGGAGGTTCTCCTCGGGCGTTTTGCCAGGGGTGAGGAGGCCGACACCGGTATCGGTGCCCAGCGACCAGTTGCAATGCTTGCCCGAGCCATTCACGCCGGCGAAGGGCTTCTCGTGCAGCAGCACCTTGAATCCGTGCCGGCTGGCAATTTTGTGCATCAGCGACATATCTCATTGTAGATGGGCGCCAACTCGAACTGATTGGGTGCCACCTCGTTGTGGCGGGTCTTGCAGGGGATGGCATACTTGTAGGCTTCGAACTCAAGCTCTTTCATAAACGACTGCACACGGGCGGGGATAGCGCCGAAGTAGTGGTCCTCGAGCTGTTGGTTCTTCGCCGACTCGTGACCCAGCAGCGTGCGGCCCGTCAGCAGCAGGTCGGGGCGTGCCGAATAGATTGATTCGTCGACGAGGAAATACTCCTGTTCCCAGCCCAGATATGAATAGACCTTGTGCACCGTGGGGTCGAAGAGGCGGCACACCTCTGTGGCGGCGCGGTCAACGGCGTGCAATGCCTTGAGCAACGGGGTCTTGTAGTCGAGCGCCTCGCCGGTATATGAGACGAACACCGTAGGGATGCAGAGGGTGTCATCGACCATAAAGGCCGGCGATGTGGTGTCCCAGGCGGTGTAGCCGCGAGCCTCGAAGGTGTTGCGGATACCGCCGTTGGGGAAACTAGAGCCGTCGGCTTCCTGCTGAGCCAACAGCTTGCCCGAGAACTCCTCGATGACGTCGCTCCCTGGCTGACCGGCATATTCGATAAAGGCATCGTGTTTCTCGGCCGTGCCCTCTGTGAGCGGCTGGAACCAGTGGGTGTAATGCGTGGCACCCATATCCAGTGCCCAGTTCTTCATACCTACAGCCACATTGTTGGCCATTTCACGGTTGAATGGAGCCCCGTTGTCGAGCACATCGCAGAAAGCCCTGTAGGTCTCTGCCGAGAGGTAGCGTGCCATTTGTTTTCGTCCGAAGATGTGGCTGCCGTAATAATCGGAAACCATACCGGCAGGAGGCTGGACGGCAACCGCCTTCTTGGCGAAGGCCTCCTGCAACACTTTAAATCTAAGATTACTCATTGTTTGTAAATGATGGTTATATGATATTGGATAGACTCAACTACCAATTGCAATACTGTTGAAAACAGCTCACCAAGCTGTACAAGGCCTCGGCTTTCTATTTACATTCATTCAGCCTTCATCCATTTCTTAAACATCTTACATTCATTAAGGAAGGTATTCCGACTCACTATAGTGTGTTTATGCTTGCGATAGAGTTGCTTCAAGGCAGCATCGACATCGGTTTTCATCTGCTCCAATCGATAGGGTGCCGCGTGATAGATGGCGATGGATTCGTCCTGCGACTCGACACTGCGGATGTCGGCTATCGGCAGCGTTTTTTCGGCACGCTCCATCATCGCCTTGTAGTATTCCATCTGCTCCTCGTAGCCACGACCGCGACTCTTGAGAAACTGCAGTTTGATGTATTCCGCCAGACTTTCGCCCAAGGCGTAGTCGCGGTATTCGAAGAAGACGCCGTCGCCCCACCATTGGTGCGCTACCTCGTGAGGAATCCACGAGAAGTCGGGTATCATCGTGTAGACATCATAGAAATAATGTCCGAAGATTATCATATCCCTCAGCGACTGGCACATAACGAACTGCGGGTCGCCAATCTCCACGATGTTCATCGGCTTTGAAGACAAGGAATCTCCGAAGAAAGTGCAATAGAAGTTGTAAGAATCGATGAACTCGCGGTAATATGCTTCGGGATACTGTGTGGTGTCGCTCGCAAGGCTATAGAAATGGAAGGGGCGTGTAGGCGATTCCATCACCTTGCAGGCGTATTTGTCCTTCGGCAGCAGAACGAGATGGATGTCGAACGAAGGCTCCCATTCCGTGCCGCCAATGATGTAATAGTCGTTCGCCGTGATGTGGACCTGCGCCGTCAGCAGCTCGCCATTGCGGTGTGGGTACCAGTTGCCCTCGCGTCGCAAAACAATGGCACCATCGGCTGTGCGGTAATCGGCAAGCGGCAAGGAATAGGCGGTATCGACCTTGATGGGTTGTCCCGTATAGGTTTCGTAGGGAATGAGATAAAAACCCGACACCCGCAGCGTGTCGCCCTCGATGTGTAGGTTGAGGCTGTATTGTCTGTAGTCGACAAGCGAGGGGTGGATATAGAGATCGGCCATATCCAGATGTGGAAGATAATCCTCAATGGGTCCCATATCCATACGTCGTCGACGTTCGTTCAGGTGCTCAACATCGTCGATAAGATGCATTCCGGTCAAACCGTCACGGGTAAGCCCCTGAGTTCCGTATAGTTGAGGCTTGTCCTGATGGTCAAGGTCACGGTCGGTCATATAGGCAATCCACGAACGAATGAAGTCGCCACTGTCGGCGGCAACCTGCGCCTGCTCCAGAAACCAATGCAGGTACTCGGGCGGCGAGTGCTGTGCTATCAGGGCGGCATAGTCGCAGCATTTGTACCCAAATTTGGACAGCGTCGGGAAACCGCGTTCGCCAATCAGTTGTTCCAATGCAATAAGATTGGCTGAATCCACCTTGTGGATGATTCTCCACGCCGAAACCTTGTCCATATCACTTTTAAGCAGATGACGTGCCTCCTGGTCGGCCTGGAACATCGCCTCGATGCGTGAGTAGAACACAGTGTCATAGATGCTCTCCAGCCTGTCGCGGTCAATCATATAACCGAGCCATTCAGGGTCATAGTCGCTGCTGTCGGCGGCGGCTTTAGCCTGCTCCAGATACCAATGGAGAAACTCCAGTGGCTGGTACAAAGCTATCGCTGAGGCATATTTGACGCAATAGTAGCCTACCTTGCTATATGTCGGGAAACCCCGTTCGGCAATCAGCTGCTTCAACTCACTCAGATTAGCAGAATCAACCATACGAATGGCATTCCGCACCGAATCTTGGTTGTTGTTCTGCATCTGCCGTGCTGCATTATTGGCTCTGTTCATCGCCAGCAGGCGATTCTGATAGACGGTGTCCTGATAGCCACGGGGTGCAACGATGGCCACAATGTCGTTCCAGTAATCGAGCGTGTCGGCCTGCTGACTTCTTGCCCAGTCGTCCAAGTAGCGCATATCGCAGCACTTATTTTGCGCCAAGCGGAACATTAAAGTCTTTTCCGCCTCGCGGTCGGGTACAAAGTCGTGCGACAAGGCATAGTAATAGTAGAGGGCTTCAAAATCACTTATCCCATACAGGGAGTCCATCGTATGGAAAGCCTTATGTGCCCCAATATAGTCTTGTTCTTTAAGCAAGCGGTAGGCGGTTGCCGACAACTCCTTATATGTAGGAGTCTGTGCCGAGCTGGTGACCGCGAAAAACAGGAGCACCGAGCATACTATCAATGTTTTCTTCATATTGTAGTTTCTTTTCGTATCTATCTTACTGACGGCAGACATGCTGCGCGGCGACGCTCGTTGAGAGCCTTCGGTTTGGCGGTTCGGATATGTTTGTCGGACGCGGCAAGGGTGCCGTACCAGTCTTTGCCGTGGAGACGATAGTAGGTGCGGTCGTAGAGCGAGGCGTAATCTTCGGCATGGAGGTTGCCACGCTCCACTTCGCGCCATAGAAGGGCAAAGAACTCTTTATAGTCGCCTTTGGTCAGTTCGTCGGTCATCTTCTGCAGCAAGGGATAGGCATGGTTCCATGCGTCGAGTTCGTAGCGGTGGTAGTTCTTGCCGCTTCGAAGCAGAGACTCGAAGTCGGAGCGGCTGGCAAGGGCAGCGGAGAGCACGGCATCGTCCTCGTGGTTGAGGTAGCGCAGGTACTCGTCGCGCAGGTTGGCGTAATCGGCCAGCAGAGGCACAGAGAGAGTGTCGGGCAGCGAGTCGAGCCAAGCGTCCGGCTCGTAGCCGCAGAGCACTATGCGCTCCAGCACCTCATAGGTACTAATGAAAAGATATTGGTCGCTTTTTCCCCCATTCATTATGAGGGTTGACACAAAACGTTTTAAATCTCGAATGAAAGGATAGGTATTATGAAATATATGACAATATAGAACACTCGCTTTGTCAAATTCATTCTCGTCTAAATAGCCTTGAGCTTTAATTACTCCCCAAGGCTCAAGCTTATTACCTTTATAATAAAAATCAATATAGTTAGGTTCCGATGTATCTTGTAAAATAAAATAATCATTAATATCAATAGACATACGTTTCAGATAGTCATTTAATGGCTCCAATCCTATCTCTTCTCTTCTACTGTTAACATTTTTAATATCTGAAATAGGCAGATAATCTTTAGGATTTGTCGCTAGTTGTGTTCCATAAAGTTGTGGCAAACCTCTCATTGTCCTTGAGCGGTCTTCAAGATATGCCAACAAATTTTTTGTGGCATTGTTATCCATAACTGCCTTGCGGTATTCTTTTTCAAAGTCATAAATATAAGGTATTGCATGCTGGGCAATCAGCCATGCATTTCTACAGCCGGTATAGCCAACACGCTCCCATGTAGGAAAACCATATCTTTTAATAAGGGATTTTAGAAGTGTCAGATTAGTAGAATCAATTATTTGCCATTGGGTAAAAATAGAATCTTTTTGTTCTATGGAAAGATTGGGATTGTGTAATTCCGAACGAATAGCCTGGTCTCGTTCAACCATGACCTCCAAAGAATCCATATAGGGGTATATCTTCTTGATTCCATATATTTTCGAAAGCGAATCCAATTGATTCCAGTCTTTTTCGTTCTTTAAGAACTCAACAGCATCCCATGTATCGATTAATTTTGAATTCCAACATTTCCAATCTGTTGCACGAACAAGCTGCTTTTTGAAGGTCATTGTGTCACCACACAGAAACGAACTTATCATATAGTTATAGAGATTATTGTAATCAGGCATATGTCCACCGAACAGGGAATCCATTCGCGCATAGAGTTCCATCTTCTCGCAGGGTGTCATGTCAGCACGTGACTGCCCGCAGATGTCCAGATAAGCCTTCCATTGTTCCGACTGGGCGGTTTCTATCATTTGCTGCAGTTCCTCGGCGGTGAAGCTGCGGAAGAGGTACTTGTAGCCGATTTCCAGCGGGATGTCGGGCAGCACTCCGCGGGGGCCGGTGGTGCCAAGGTAGCGGTTCTGCTTGTCGGAGCAGTAGAACGTCAGGCCGGAGTTTGGCAGTTTGCGCTGGTTGAGACGGATGTAGGTGGTGGTGAGACCGCCGGTCTCCTCGCCGATGAGGGCTCCGAGGCGGTATTGCTTGACGAGGTTGACCATGACAATGGAGGCGGAGTAGGTGAAATGCGACTGGATGAAGTACAACCGTCCGCTATATTGCGGCTCCTCAGGCTGGAAAGTTCTGATGTAGCGGTCTTCGACAAGCTCTGAGGTGCCGTTGTAGGTGGTAGCAAAGTCGAACAGCACCGCCGAATCGGGCATCGCCGCGATGTGTTGCAGGAATCGGTAGCAGAACATGTCGTTGCCTCCTTGGTTCTGTGAGAGGTCGACAAAGAGGTGTCGGATGCCGAGGCGGTTGACGGAATCAATGAAGGCACCCATCTCCGTGTCGAACTGCTCCAGTCGCTCGTCGGGACGGCATTTGTTGAGTTCCAGCAGCGCGATGCCTTGCTGGGGGAAAATGTAGAAGTGCCACGGGATGTCCCGTTGGCTCACTCCACCGATATTGCTCTTGTCGCCGATATTCACAAGCCAGTGGTAAAGTGTCCGCCGGTCGAGTGTGACACGTTGCTCTCCTGTAGCGCTGCGATAGCGTATCTCCATCTCACGGCTGCAGCCATAGAATGCCCTATAATACCAGTGCAGATACTGCAGGCACAGGCTGTTGGTGAGAGCCTCACTCTCGTGGCTGACATAGGGCAACATATTACTTATAATCTCCGTTGACGGATGTCCCTCAATCGCAACAATCTCAGACCCCCGCAGGCTGTCGAGCATACCCTCGTAGTCGCTGAAGAAAAGCTTCCCATCGCGGTATTGGACCACGCTGTATGGCGGGAAAGCCATCACGCTCATAGTGATTTGCTTCGACGGCGGCAACTCCGGCCAGCCCAACATCGTGTGTCCGTCGAAGTGTTGGTTCCATCGGGCGATGATGCGCCAGAAGTCCAGCTGCGTCATCGGATGGTCGAGCTGCGCCATCGTCTGTTTCTTCAACTCGTTGTAGCGCACCTCGCCGAGCGACCACGTCGGGTTGGGGTGGACGCGCTCGTACTGCTCCATCATATAGACAAAATCCTCTCGCATCTGCGCCGAAGTGAGCGTGTCCTGCGCTGAAGTGATGCTCATCGATAACACGAGGAATAGCAATGTGATTGTTTTCTTCATGTTGTTTTTTCTTATTTATCTTGCTGACGGCAGACAGGCTGCGCGGCGGCGGTCGTTGAGAGTCTTCGGCTTGGCTGTACGGATATGCTTGTCCGTTGTCGGCCGAGCTGACGGCACACCAGCGGTAAGGGTGCCGTACCAGTCTTTGCCGTGGAGGCGATAGTAGGTGCGGTCGTAAAGCGAGGCGTAATCTTCGGCGTGGATGTTGCCACGTTCCACTTCGCGCCAGAGGAGGGCGAAGAACGGTTCATAGTCGCGTTTGGTCAGTTCGTCGGTCATCTTCTGCAGCGAAGGATATGCGTGGTTCCAAGCATCGAGTTCGTAGCGGTGGTAGTTTTTGCCGCTTCGAAGCAGAGCCTCGAAGTCAGCGCGGTTGGCGAGGGCGGCGGAGAGCAGGGCGTCGTCCTCGTGGTTGAGGTAGCGCAGGTATTCGTCGCGCAGGTTGGCGTAGTCGGCCCGCAGGGGCACCGAGAGCGTGTCGGGCAACGATTGGAGCCAGGCGTCCGGCTCATAGCCACAAAGTACCATACGCTCCAGCACCTCGTAATGGCTGATGTAGCAGTACTGGTCCCCCACGCACTCGCTACGCAGAAGGCATTCCAGGTAGCGCTTCAAGTCACGCACAAAGGGGTAGTGGTTCGAGAGCCGTGAGCAGAAGATGGGAATTGCTGCGCAGTAATCGCCTGTAGCCGTGTACGCCACGGCATCCGTCACCCCCTCCTGCTTATCTATGGGCTGCAGCGAAAACTGGTCGCCGAGGTAATAGTATCGCACATAGTCGTCGTCCATCTCTGTCAGCGGGTTGTCACTGTCCAGCATTCCATCTTCGGTCGAGGATTTCAGATAGCCTTCGATATAGTCCTCCAGCGGCGGCATAAGCATTTGTCCGCGACGGATATTGACGTTCTTGATGTCGGCGACTGGGCATTGCCACACGATGCGGTTGTTCTCACCGGTGGAAGAGAACTGCGTGCCGTAAAGCTGTGGCAGACCGCGCCCTGTGCGCAGACGGTCTTCAAGGTAGGCCAGGTTCGACGGGTCGGCGTTGGTGTCCGCCACCGCTTGACGCAGCTGCTTTACGTAGCCGTACTGAAACCACGGGTGCATATGCTGTGCGACGAGCCAGGCGTCGGCAGAGCCATAGGAGCAGACACGATCCCATAAGGGGAAGCCCAGGGTGTCGATCAGCCACTTCAGCTTCACCAAATTGGCCGAGTCCACATCTCGCATCCTGCGTCCGAGCGAATCTTCCTCGGCAGGCGTGAACGAGCGGTTGTGGAAAGCGCGGCGCACGGCTTGGTCCTCCTCTTGCATCTGGTGGAGGGTTTCGGCATAGCTGTAGTCCTTCCTGCTGTGGACTGCCTGCTGGATGGAGTCCAGTTCCGGCCACCAGTCGCAGTCCTTCAAAAACTTGTATTGGTTTACGTAGTAGAACACCAGCGGGTTCCACCCTTTCCATCGGACCACGCGGTAGGCCAGCCGCTTGAATGTCGCCGTGTCGCCGCACTGCAGGGCAGCATCCATATAGTTCATTTCCACACTGCGCACCGGGATATATCCATCGAACAGGGAGTCTATTCGCGCATAGACTTCCATCTTCTCACAGGGCGTCATATCGGTACGGAATTGCCCGCAGATGTCCAGATAAGCCTTCCACTGTTCCGACTGGGCGTTTGCGACAAACGAGGACACAACAAGTGCCGCCAGCAGTATGATTCTCTTGTTTGCCTTTAGATCTTGAATTTTCATAGTTTAATCACAGAAACGCAGTAATGAGGTTTTTATTCTATAAGTAGCTTTTGAGGGGGTGAAAGTTCCAAAGACTTTTGTTAAGAAATGTTAAGTAGAACATAATTCTCAGACTTTTAGAATTATAAAAGAAATAAACGATCGCCCAAGACACCGCATCACGTCAATTTCAAAAACAGACCAAGACCGTCTGTTGTCCGCTTGTTGTCCGCTTGATGTCCGCTTGTTGTCCGCTTTAAAAGCGGACAACAAGCGGACATCAAGCGGACAACAAGCGGACAACAACCAGTAAACTATGGCAAAGTCGGCGGAATAACTGGCATTCTACAAACTTTTACATAAAAAAAGCGCCGGCAGGTAGCTGCCGGTGCCTAACTGATTGCAATTAAACTACGTTTTTTTAGTTAGCGCGGTTGTAAACCAAGGGGAAGTTGATTACGTTTGCAGTGTCCTCGGCAAGATAGAGGGGAAGTACAAAGGTGATGGCATCAGTGTTGTCGTCATAGGTGAAGGTGAGGTTTGCAACGTTACCGTTGTCGTCCTGGCCTACGAGATAGCCGGTGTGCGAGGCACCGTCGTATGAATACTCATAGTCAACACCCTGCATCTGCTGCATCTGGTCGTTGTTGTCCAAGCCCCAGATTTCGACATTCTGCGAGAAGGTGAAGTGGGCATAGGTGCCGTCAAAGTTCAGGTAGGATTCGATAATGGCATCGTCAATGCTGTCGACGCAGCCAATATTGAAGCCGGTAGCGGTGAGGAAGTCGGCCACGCTGACGCTGCAGTTCCAGTTGGTGTTGTGCAGGTCGGAGGTGCTCTTTACTCTCGTGTTGGTAACTTCGTTGTTCGAGTTGTTGCCAGGGTTAACGATGTTTTCTTCTTTCTGGCAAGCAGTCATTGCGAGTGCCAAGGTTGCGATGGCAACGATAATGATGTTTTTCTTCATTTTAGTGATTGTTTAATTAGTTATAATTTTGATTGATTGTTTTCACTTATAAGAGCGTAAGAAGTCGCCTAAAAACTACAAGGAGTGGAAAAAAAATTTAGTTTGCGTGTCTTTCGAACTCAATTACAGTATAGTTAGTGTTGTTTATTTGCGAGATGATCATTGTCTGAGGCGAGACCCAGTTGATGCTCCAGCATCCGCCTCCGGGGAGCAGGGAGCAGCAAAGGTTGCCGTCGGCATCGGTTGTCCAGGTACCGCTTTCGGTAGTGCCGCTGCTAGTGCGGGTCACGGTGCCGTCGTCACTAAAATTATAGATATCTCCAACATTCTGCGTAGAGTCGAGTGAGCTCTGGATATAGGTCAGTTCCCATACGTTGGCTATTGCGCTCTCGCTGACCGACGTCAGGTTGAGCACCAGATACTCTGTGCTATCGTCCAGCTGGCGTGTCTCTATGGTGCCGCAGAGGGTCATAGTGTCGCCGCTTTCATAATTGCTGCCGCACAGCATAGTATAGCCGTTCTTTTCGAGCACCAGCAGAGTGTCGTCGCTGATTTGCAACGCCGGCACAAGGGCCGTGGTCATCATCCCGTAATCGCCGATGGGCATCTCCACGCAGGTAAGCACACCCGTATAGCAATCATAGTCCCCGTGCGTGATAGGTATGGTAAGATATGCTACGCCGTTCCACTTGCCTGTGCGGTCGTCATAGCTAACATTGACAGTCTTTCCTTCTTTCTCCATAGCCTTCATCCAGCGCTTCAGTTCATTGCGATCGGAAGTGCTGATTGACGGGGCTTCCTTCGACGCCACAGAGCTGTGGTTGCCGAGGCTATAGAAGGCAACCTGTTCGCCCGACATCGCGTAGTCGCAGAAGCTCTCAAGCAGAGCATCCCATTCGCTGTCGCCACTCACGGTGCGATGCAGCTCTTTGTCGCCTACGGTATAGATTACTGTACGCTCTGCAGCGTCATTTTGTATCGGTTTGTTATCTTTTTCCCCGCAGGAGGCAAGGCCGGCAACGGCTAATACCAAAGCAAATAATTTGAATATCCTGTTCATTTCTTTTTTTATTTATTTGTGTAAGTTGTTCAATTGGTAATCCAAAAGGGCATCGTATTGCTCTTCGTTGTCGATACGGTAGATGCCCACCGTGCGGCGCTCGGGCAGAGCCACCACACGCAGCACCGGGTTGCTGTCCCACGACGTGCGTACCGACGGATGGCCGATCGGTGCCAGCCACGAGGTGGAACCGCTGTCGATGCGTATGTCGAACTCGGCGACTATCTGCTGCCAGGCGCTGTCGTTGTCGGCAACGAGCATCACTACATCGACGCTCACCGTGTCGCACAACTCGAAGTCAGTCACCTGTGCGACTGCCAGGCCTGGCTGCGAAGCATACTTGTGGTATATGTCTCCGGGCTGCTCGCCTGTTCCCGACGAGCATCCGATGAGCACCGCCAGCTGCAGAAGTGTTGTTAATATCAATAGTATTCGTTTCATATACATTCCTTTAAACAGTCATCAGTATTTCCGATGTAAGGCTGACCCATTGCGCTTCGGCAATGTCGCCGCGGTTGCTGTACACCTTGCCGTAGCCGCTGTGGTGAGGCATAAGTGTCGGTATCGCCACCGCCATCATCACGGCCAGAACTACCGCAAAACCCGAATTGCGGCGTTGCTTGGCGCGCCACACAGGGTATTCCTGCGACAGCTTGGCGGCATAGCCTTCCACCTCGGCGCGCTGCCATAGTCGGTCAAACTCTTCATTGGTCATTGTTCGTCTCATATTTTGTCTTTTATTTAAAGTAACTTCTCAATTTATCTTTCACACGCACCAGTCGCACACTTACATTCTTCACCGTCAATCCGGTCATCTCAGCGATCTCCTCGTAGTTGTAACCCTCGAGCTGCAGCTTCACAATCGAGCGGTCAGGTTCGTCGAGGAGCTCTATTCGTTCGTGCAACTCGTTGATCAAGTTGCGGTCGTCGGCTTCGCGGTCATACTCGTCCGACAGAGAGTCGAGCTCACGGGTGCGCCGAAGGGTATCGATCATAGCATTGCGGCTTATGCGCCACACCAGTGCTGCCTGCTGCGGGCCTGCCGACAAGGACAACAGCCGCTCGCTGTCGCGCCACAATGCCACGCTTGCATCCTGCAACAAATCATCAGCCTCAACGCCCTTCCGACTAAAATGACGGCAAAGCGTGAACAGAAGTCCGTTGTAGCGGTGCAGCAATATTTCAAAAGGATCCTTCGGCTTCACAATTATAATAACGCATTATTATTTCCAAAAACTACATCAAGATGTATTTTTTTTGCCAAACAAAGAAAAAAGATTGTCTTTAATGTCGGAAAAAACATTCAGGCGGCTTGGCTCCGCCTGAATATATCAAGTTCTGCTACCACTCTCTGGCCCGCCAGCCATCCACCTCTGTTTCACTTCCTGGGTTCAGCGGGTCGGTGGCCATAATCGGCTTTTGCCAGTAGATGAACAGGCCGCGGTTCTTCTGCAAGTCAAAGTGTATCGGCAGCGTGTATTCCATTTTGACGACCTTGCCTGCCAGCTTGCCGGGAATCCATTTGGGCATACTCTTAACGAGCTGCAAGGCTTCCTTGCCGCAGCGACGGCCTATATCACGAACAACACGGGGATTGAGTATCGTCCCGTCGGTATCGACATAGAAAGCGACCAGCACCGTACCGCCAATATTGGTGCGAGGGTAGCGCAGATTGCTTTCGATGAACTCGTTCAGTGCCTCTTCGCCGCCAGGGAACATCGGAGGCATCTCTATCGTGACAAACGCTCCATAATAGGTCGATGAATCCGTATCGCCTATATGCTGCACGTGCGACTGCGCACAGACAGCCCCGCTCACCCCGACAAAAAGGCAAGCAAAAACGAGCAGCTTGCGAAGAATACCCGTGCCGAAGCTCATAACTACAGCCGGCCTTCAACCACCTGCCAGTCGACAATCTGCCACAAAGCAGCAAGATAGTCAGCGCGGCGGTTCTGATAGTCAAGATAGTAGGCGTGCTCCCACACATCGAAGGTCAGCAGAGGCGTGAGACCCATCGTGACGGGATTCTCGGCGTTCTTCTGCTGCGTAATGACCAGCTTACCGTCCTTGTCGGCGCTGAGCCACACCCAGCCGCTGCCGAACAGCGTGGCACCTTTTGCCTCGAATTCCTTCTTGAAATCCTCCACCGAGCCGAAGTCGCGCTCTATCAATGCCTTCATCTTGCCGCCCATCGGCTTGGGATTGTTGGCGAATTGCTCGAAGTACATAGCGTGGTTCAGCACCTGGCCGGCATTGTTGAACAGGCCGCCCTCAGCCTTGCATATCACCTCACTCAGCGGCAGGTTCTCCAGTCCGCTGCCAGGCAGCATCTTGTTGAGGTTGTCCACATAAGCCTTGAGGTGCTTGCCGTGATGGAACGAGAGGGTTTCTTTGCTGATAACCTTGCCGAGAGCCTCGTAGGGCAGCGTCGGCATTGCGAATTGTCCGTTATTTGGCATAATGTCTTTCATAATTACCTGTGTTTAAAGTTAGTATACTTGTTTTACTGCAGTGATAAAAACCACCGTCTCGAAATGCAAAGATACGAACTTTTCCTAAACCAACAAAAAAAACATTATCGCAGCAACTCGTCATAATGGCGCAGATTGTCCTTCAGCTCACGTGTCAGGCGCATCTCGTAAACGGTGTAGACAATGCAGACGATATACACTCCCAGCACGGCAACGATGCGCCACGGAGCAAGATACTGCAGGTCGGAATAATGGAACGAATGTCCAAACAGGCGCGCAAACACAGGCATTCCTGCAGCGACACATACCGGTATGACAATGCTGAGCCCCCATAGCATCGAGCGTTTCAGGCACAACTGCCAGCGATCGGCAAAGCGCATCATTTCAACTGTAGGGGTGGTCAGTGGGTCGTGTCGGCGCAGACGCATCATCCATACGGTGGTCCATACGCCAATACCAGAATATACAAGATTGAAAATAATGTATGGCACAGCCATACGCCAACTACCGAAGAAATATCCAGCCTGCATAAGCACGTAAAGTTCTGTGATACCACATACTACAACTGCTGTGGTTGTCTCCGTCACAAAACGGCGATGGGTTGAGGCTAGGTTGCGTTGCAACAGGCAACTGACAGTTTCACGCTGCACACGTTCAATGTTTTGCAGCCGCTCGTCCTGACGACGCCACATTTGTTCGATTTGTTTAAAAGATGCTTCCATTGTCTTGTTCGTTTAATTTGATTAATTTCTGTTTTATGCGCTCAATGCGTTTTCGTGCGGTAGCCTCGCCGACACCTGTTATTATGGCAATCTGTCGTGATGGAATATTGTCCAAATACAACAGTATTAGCGACTTGTCTGTATCGTCCAGCCTGTCAATCAACCTATAGAGCTTGTCGTAGAGATCCTCCTGCCGAGTGTCGGCGAGCGTGGCAATCATCTCGTCTGAAAGCCGTACAATGACGGGCGTCCGTCGGTGTCGGCGCAACTGATTTACTGCAGTGTTCAAGGCGACCCGGTAGACCCACGTTCCCTCTGTGCTGTCGCCTCGCATCCGGCCCCAGCCCTGCCACAGGTTGCATACAATGTCCTGATAAAGGTCGCGCACGCTATCTGGCTGGCGATCGGTAAAGACAAGGCATATCTTGAACACTATCCGTTCGCACCGTGCCAGCATCGCCATAAAATCCTGTTCGTTTTTTTCCATCTTCAATAACCGTTTGCCCATATTAGTCGCAAAAGAGTCAGATTTGTGACATCAAAACGCAAAAAAAACTCCGAAAGTCTTTTGAATGCCGTCTCGCTATTAACAATTTTTATGTTAATTCTACAAAAGCCTTATCAAAGTTTACTAAGGTAAAATTTGGTAAAAATTTGATAAGAATTTGGGTAAACTTTGGTAGGAATTTGGTATATGGAAATCAGGGAGTTATGATTTGGCAAAATTTGGGGTGTTTTTAAGTTAAATTAACGTTTGAAATGTTAAAATCGAGGGCAAATTCGCAGCCGGATTCGAGTGTGTTTCGAGGTGTTTTTTTGAGAGGAGCGGCAGATATGCCACTGCATCTTTTTCATCCAATCCGAAAGGGATGTCCGATTGCATACATTGAACACGGAAACCACACAGAACCAGCGACAAAACGACACACAGAAACGGCTGAGAATGGAGGGGAAAATGAAAACTATTGCCCCTGAGAAAGTTTTTCTTTTCTTTTAACACGCTGAGAAATAATTTTTTGCAAAGTCGAGCGTTTAGGAGCAAAAGAAAGTAAAAAATATACAACTGACAATGGACGATTTTTTTGTTTCCGGAATACAGCAAGTCGGTGTCGGATGCCTTGATTTTCAGGCATCGTGGCGCTGGTATATAGATATGTTCCAGATGGATGTGCGCATCCTTGAGGACGACACGGTGGCCGAGCGGATGCTGCCCTACACCGGCGGCAAGGCCCAGAAGCGGCACGCCTGCATTGCCGTCAACCTTCAGGGTGGCGGTGGATTCGAGATCTGGCAATACAGCGAGCGCAAACCGCAGCCGTGCGACTTCCGTGTGCAGGTGGGCGACCTGGGTATTTTTGCAGCCAAGATCAAGAGCCGCGACGTCGATGCTTTCCGCAAGGAGCTGGCAGCCAAGTACGACAAAGTGGGTCCCGTGGCGAAGATGCCCGACGGCAAGAAGTGTTTTGTGGTCGAGGACCCCTGGGGCAACTACTTCCAGGTGGTGGAGGACAAATATGTCTTCATTGAGCAAAAGCGCTTGGGCGGCGGCATCGTGGGTGCAATGACCGGTTGCACGGACATTGACCGTACCATTCCGCTCTATCGCGATGTGCTGGGATACGACAAAGTGCTGTATGACGAGACAGGCGTTTTCGATGATTTGAAGTATATGGCCGGCGGCGAAGGCCGTTTCCGCCGTGTGCTGCTGGGCAGCAGCAAGAAGCGTAAGGGCGCCTTCGTGCCTCTGTTCGGCGAGAGCAACATAGAGCTGGTACAGGCTCTTGACCGCGAACCACGCAAGATATATGAAGGCCGCTACTGGGGCGACCCGGGATTTATACAGATCTGCTTCGACGTGACCAATATGCGTGCACTCGAAAAGCATTGCAATGCACTCGGATTCCCGTTCACGGTGGACAGCTGCAAGGGCAACGAGCACTTCGATATGGGCGAGGCCAGCGGCCACTTCACCTACATCGAGGACCCCGACGGAACTCTGATAGAGCTGGTGGAAGCCCATAAACTGACCATACTGAAGCGTCCCCATCTGTACATCAATATGCTGACCCGCAACCGCGAGAAGGCGTTTCCAAAGCTGTTTTTCCGCCTGATGGGAATGAACAAGGTAAAAGTGTGAATGTGTAAATGTGCGAATGCGTTAATGTGTTAATTTGTTAATCAAGGAATCCTATGGGTAATCTGGTTGATTATTTGAATCAGGATGTGCGCGCCGAGGAGGCGCTGAAAGCCTGTATGAACTGCGGTATGTGCACGGCGGTGTGCCCTGCGGCGGAGTTCTACGACTACGACCCGCGGCGCATCTGCGACACCGTGCAGCGTGGCAACGAGAACGAGATTGAGGCGCTGCTGAAGAGCGACACCATCTGGTATTGCGGCCAGTGTATGTCGTGCAAGACCCGCTGTCCGCGCGGCAATGTGCCAGGAGAGTTGATCAACGTGCTCCGCAAGGCTTCGCAGGAGCTTGGCTATTTCGCAGAGAGTGAGAAAGGCCTGCAGCAGAAGCAGTTGATGGGAAGTATCGAGAAGAATATCCTGGAAATCGGCTACTGTGTGCATCCCGACCGCGTTGACCCCGACTATCATCCCGAGCAGGGACCTATCTGGGAATGGTATCGTGAACACATTGAGGAGATTGCGCCCAAGCTGGGAGCCAACTATCACGGCGACGGTGCCGGTGCCCTGCGCAAGATATCGGAGGAGGATTTGAACGAGGTGCGCCGCATCTTCGAAGTTACTGGCGGTATGGATTTGAAGAAGAAAGTGGAGGAGGCATAGATGAAGAAGTTTGGATTTGAAATATCAAAAGGCCGCCAACTCAACTTCGACGAAATGAAATCGGAGAAGGTGGAGAAGCTGCTGGAACTGGTGCCCTCCTACAAATGGTGCATCGGCTGCGGCGGTTGCACGGCAGCGTGCTCGGCGGCAGGGTTTACGGACTTTAATATCCGCAAGATACACACCGCTTTCTTCCGTGCCCAGTATGAGGGCTTGGACGAGCAGCTGAACCAGTGTATGCTGTGCGGCAAATGCCTGCTGGTGTGTCCGCGAGGAGTGAACACTCGTTCGCTGATAATCAATATGAGGCGAATACTGGCCAATGTCGACACCGTTACGTGGCGACCGCAACGCGAGTTAAAATCAAAGAACGAAGGAGGCAACAATGAATAGTGACAATTTTCATCTGTTTGTGCTGCCTTTCTGCATAGGCGTGCTGTTTCTGCTTATCTTCTCGGTATGGAAATACTGGCGCTGGATCAGAGGTTTCGACAAGCTGCAACGTGCCAAGATACGCAAGAATATCTGGACGTGGCGTTTCCTGCCGGCAATCTGGGAGGCTTTCCGCGAGGGCCTGTTGCACTGGCGCATCACTAAGAAGAATCTGCTGTTGGGTTATATGCACCGCAGCCTTGCCTTTGGATGGTTCCTGCTCATCGTTGTAGGAGCTGTGCAGGCACGGCTTGCATTCCCCGACGGGCACCCGCTGTGGATAGCCATATTCTTCAATTACTTTGAGCCATCGTACAGCATTGATTTTCCGCAGGCTGAGTTTTATGCCAACCTGATGGACGCACTGCTGATATATGTGCTGAGCGGTCTGTTTCTGGCAATGTTCAAAAAGGTGTGGTCGCGTCCGTTGGGTATGAAGCGCACAACGCGCCATACGCTGATGGACCGAGTGGCAAAATTCGCCCTGTGGTGCATCTTCCCGTTCCGCCTGTTGTCGGAGGCTGCCACGTCGTCGCTCTACGGCAACGGTGGCTTTATGACACGCTGGCTGGGCAATGTGCTGTCGAGCATGGGAGTGGCCGACCCGGCCTTTGAACTTACGTGCTGGATGCTCTATTCCATTGCGCTGGGCACCTTCTTCTGCCTGATGCCGTTCTCGAGGTATATGCACATCTTTACCGAGGTGTTCCTCATCTATTTCCGCCAGCTTGGGGTGCGCGACAGCGACCGCAAGACGGGCTATACGATGTTTGAACTCAGCGCCTGCTCGCGCTGCGGCATCTGCATCGACGGCTGCCCAATGAACCGCGAGCTGGGCATAGTCAATATGCAGGGTGTGTATATGCTGCAGTCGGTACGCAATCTGGAACTGCAGAAGAATGCAGAGCCGATTGCTGAGAATTGCCTTATGTGCGACCGCTGCGTGGCCGACTGTCCGGTGAACATTGACCTTTCGGTTATACGCCGTCAGGTACGCATCAAGAACAAGGCCGCAATAGACAACAAGAACGGCTATGGCTACCTGCGCAACGTGCAGCCGTTCAACTCAATAGGGCGTGTCGCCTACTTCGGTGGCTGTATGTCGCACTTGACACCTGGCATATCGCATTCGATGGAGGCCATCTTCAATGCCGTCGGCCAGAAATACTGGTATATGGACAAAGACGAGACCATCTGCTGCGGCCGCCCGTTGCTGCAGCAGGGCTTTGAGAACCAAGCCTTCGAGCTGCGTCGCAAGAACACAGAGATGATTGTCAACAGCAAGGCGACAATGCTTATTACTTCGTGCCCGATTTGCTACCAGTCGTTCAAGAAAGAGTACAAACTGTCGATACCTGTGATGCATCACACGGAATATATCAATATGCTGATTGAGAGCGGCAAACTGAAGCTGCGCAAGGACGACCGCCGCGTGACTTACCACGACCCGTGCGAGCTGGGTCGCGGCTGCGGAATCTACGACCAACCGCGCAACGTGCTGAAAGCCACGACGACACTCCTGAAGACCAAAGAGGAACGCGAACACAGCCTCTGTTGCGGCTTCAACCTGGGCAATCCCCTACTCGACCTTGAGCAGCAGACAGCCATACGCAACGCCGCACGCGACAACCTGTTGGCACCGAAGCCCGACACCATCGCCACGGCTTGCCCGATGTGCAAGAAAGCATTCCAGCACGCCGACAATGTGCCAGTGAAAGACATTGCCGAGATAGTCGCCGAGAATATAATCAAACCTAACAATTAACGACTTATGGAGAAAAGATTTTGGAATGAATACCAGAAAGAGATAGCCGACGACCATTTCTTCTATGAGCGCAGCTGCATCCGCCAGACCTTCTTCCCTGGCTCGGAGGCTGCTTTTCTGCGCATCTTGCGCAACGAGCTCGGCAAAGATATATGCGACAACCCACACCAGCACACCTGTACGGGCATAGGTTACCACAGCGATGTGGTGCCCTTTGAGACCACAATGACCGTTGTGGCGCGCCTGTTCTCGCTTATGACCGAATGCGGCTACGAGAACTACGTGCCATCGTGTGTCACCTCGTTCGGCGTATTCTCGGAAGTGATTGAGAAATGGGAGAACAACCCCAAGCTTCTGGAGCAGGCTCGCCAATACCTGTGGGAGGCCACGAAACGTGAATTCAATATCCCGAAGAATATAGTGCACCCATCGGATGTAATCTATAAATTCCGCTTCGACCTGAAGCCCAAGATGAAATACCAGTTGGTGAACCGCTTTACCGGCAAGCCGCTGCGCGTGGTGGAACATATTGGTTGCCACTACGCCAAGATATTCCCCGAACGCGGCATAGGCAAGGCCGAGTTTCCTTATGTGCTGGCAGGAATGATTGAGGCCTGGGGCGGCGAGGTTATAGACTATCCCGAGCGCCGCCACTGCTGTGGTTTCGGTTTCCGCCAGTATCTGGTACAGGAGAACCGCGGCTACTCGATTGCCAACACCAAGAAGAAATTCCAGTCGATGGAGCCTTACGAACCGGATTTCATTCTGACCAACTGCCCTGGATGCAATATGTTCCTCGACAAATGGCAGTATACAATCGCTGAGATGGAACACAAGACCTACGACAAAGAAGGCTACGGCATACCCGTGCTGACCTACGAGGAACTGGCGGGCTTGCTGCTGGGCTATGACCCCTGGAAATTGGGCTTCCAGCTACACCAAGTGCAAAGCGAGCCGCTGTTCAACAAAATAGGCATTGCATACAATCCCGATGAGAAATACAAAGGTATTTCAGGCCGCTTGCTGCCACGCCCGGCACGTCCCGAATGCCTGCGTCAAGACTAAAACCATTTAACCCATATTACTTTTAAACCTTTCAAACCCTCATACAGAAATGAAAACAGTCTCTATAATAGGTGCCGGCCCCGCAGGAATTGAAGCCGCATACGTGCTTGCAAAACAGGGCGTCGCCGTGTCTTTGTTCGAGAAATCGTCATCTCCGCTCAAGAATATCGCCGACAAAGCATTCCTTTTCCCAAACTTTGCAGCAGCGACCGATATCGTGGAGCAGATGAACCGCAAACTCCTCAACGCCAACATCACCCAACATCTTGATACCGACATCGTCGGGCTTGTACACGAAGGCGAACAAGGATGGAAACTCACCGACAATCGCGGCAACAGCTACTATTCCGACAATGTTGTGCTTGCAACAGGCTACACTCCTTTCGATGCCCATCGCAAAGAGGAACTGGGCTATGGCATTTATAACGGTGTGGTGACTTCGTTAGAGATGGAGAAGATGATACGCTACAATCAGATTGTCAACTCGATGGGTGAGAAGCCCAAGCGTGTTGTCTTCTTGCAGTGCGTCGGCTCTCGCGACGAGAAGTCGGGCAATCACTACTGCTCAAAAGTATGCTGTGTGACAGCCGTGAAACAGGCCATTGAAATAAAGAAACAATTGCCGGATGCAGAAGCCTACATATTCTATATGGACCTTCGTATGTGGGGACAGCACTTTGAGGAGATGTATCGCCAGTCGCAACAGGATTACGGTGTACGCTATGTGCGTGGCCGAATCTCGGAAGCGTCGGGCACATTCGACGGACGAGTGCAGATTAAGGCTGAAGATACACTGATGGGACTCCCACTCAAGATGACTACCGACCTGCTGGTATTGATGGTAGGTATGGAGGCCTCGGAGGGCACACGCTGCCTTGCAAAGGCTGCCGGCATCTGCGGTGAATACGGCTTTGCACAATCCACAGATCCTCATCTGGGGGACAACCTCACCGGGCAACAAGGGCTTTACGTCTGCGGTGCCTGCAAGCGCCCAATGTCGATAAACGATGTAGTAAACGACGGCCGTGCTGCCGCCTTTGCTATACTGGAAGGATAAATCTACCAGTTCCAGTAGCCCTCGTTATATGTGGCTGCCTGGTTCAAGTTCTCATCACTTTCCGACAAGAACAGCTCAAAATTGAATACAGGATCGGGGCCGGTTCCCGCAAAACCCTGTTCGACGTGAAATGTAACAACTGTGAATGTTGGAGGGGTGTATTTTTCTTTCATATTACATTTATTGACGTTCCACATTTTTAGCATCATCCCAGTAACGTTCCATCTCGTCAAGCGACAGGTCCTGTAGTTTCCTACCCGACTTCTGTGCCTGTTGCTCGACGTATTTGAAACGACTTGTGAATTTGCTATTGGTATGCGCAAGAGCATCATCGGCATTAAGGTTCTCGAAACGGGCCCATTTCACTATGGCAAACATCAGGTCGCCCAACTCCTCCTCGGCCGCTTTCTTAGCCCTTTCACCTTCATTATGGTAATCCTTCAGAGCCTCGAGAAACTCTTTGTATTCCTCATAAACCTTGGCTTTTGCCGATGCCGTGTCAGGAAACTCAAAGCCAAAGCCCGATGCCTTCTCTTGGATACGTATAGCCTTGATAAGCGACGGCAGCGACTCGGGAACACCTTCAAGAACAGATTTCCTTCCTTCACGCATCTTAACCTTTTCCCACTCGGGGGTCTCTGCCTGTGACGGCGGATGTATAACCCCATCGCGATCAGGCAGGGCTATATGGGGATGCCGCGAGACGAGTTTGCTACAAATACCGTCTATGACATCGCTTACGCTGAACTTAGCTTCGTCGTCGGCTATCTTGGCATAGAAAACAAGGTGCATAAACAAGTCGCCAAGCTCCTTGCGCATATCCTCATAGTTGCCGGCAAGGATGGCTTCTGACAGTTCATACACCTCCTCAATGGTCAGATAGCGCAGACTGTCAATTGTCTGCACGCTGTCCCACGGGCATTCCTTCCTCAAAATGTCAAGAATGCTGCTCAGCCACTGAAGGGATTTCTGCTCCTCCGTCATACGGGTACTAACAATGTAAATACTACAGCTTTTTAGCAATCAGTGGTGCCCATTCCCTTCGTAGGGAACGGCACCACTTCTGTATCTACCGATTTACTATCAATGATTACTTAAGACCCAGTTTCTTCTTTACGAGAGGCAGGATGTCGTCACTGTCTTGCTGGTAAAGCAATGCACCTGCAGAGGTGTCGAAGACATAGGTATAGCCGTTCTCCTTGGCCACATCGCTGATAGCTTGCTTGGCGCGGTCGATAATCGGCTGGAGAAGCTCTTTCTCCTTGTCCTGCAGTCTCTGCTGAGCGCTCTGCTGATAGGTCTGGATACGCTGGTCCAAATCGCGTATTTCCTGCTCTTTGGTGCTACGCAGAAGTTCGCTGAGCTGTGCCTTGCGCTCCTGATAGTCGGTGTATTTGTTCTGCAGCTCTTCCTGCATAGCCTTCAGTTCTCCCTCAAGAACCTTGACCTCAGCCTCAAAAGCAGCCTGGGCCGAATCCTTGCCGGGCATAATCTGCATAAGGTCGGCAGAGTTGATGTGTCCGAGTTTAACGGTCTTCTGTGCAAATGCCGCAGTTCCGAAAGCGAACATAGCGACGAGTAGTAAAACTAAACTTTTTTTCATTATTTTAACGTTATTAGATTATTGATTTCTTCTCAAATGATTCATCAAGGCTTTCTCATTTCAGGGTTTGAGACCTCTTTCTTACGGGTAGGCTGGCTTGCATCCTTGTCCTCCGACGAACCGGAGCCCGGCTTGTAACCCAGCATATCCAGCACGAGGTCGCTCACATCGTATTTGGCGTTGACATAAAGCAACGTGGCCGAACCCGACTTGTCCAGAATAAAGGCATAGCTTTTCTCATTGGCAATGCGTTCAATGGCATTATAGACGCGGTCCTGTATAGGCTTCATCAGCTCAGCACGTTTCTTGTCGAGGTCGCCTCCCGGACCAAAATACTTGTTCTGCAATTCCCTGGCCTCGGCTTCTTTGGCCTTGAGTTCGTCTTCACGCTTGCGCTTCAGGTTGTCGGGCAAGAGGTAGGCTTCCTGCTGATAAGTCTTGTACAGGCGGTCTATCTCCTGGAATTTCTGTTCCAATTCCTTCTGCCAGTTGGCAGCCATCTTGTCCAGCTGTGACTGAGCGCGCGAATAGTCCGGTATATTCGACAGAATGTACTCGGTGTTGACGCAGGCGTATTTCTGCGCACAAAGCGCCAAAGGAAACAGCAAGGTTATAAGCAGAAGGATTCTTTTCACGGTCTTTATCTCATTAATTCGTTATCACGACGTTAATCTATACTCTGGTTTATGCTGAAGTGGAACTGGCTGCCGCCGTAATTGCCGTCGAAGCCATAGCCCCAGTCGATGCCTATCAGTCCGAACATAGGCATATAGAGCCTTACGCCGATACCTGCAGAGTTATAGAGCTTGAACGGCTGGAAGTCCTTTGCAGAGCTCCACGAGTTGCCGCCCTCAAGGAAGCCAAGCGCATAGATGGTCATAGCAGCACTCTCGATTATAGGCTGACGCAACTCAAGAGTATAGCGGTCAAAAACAGATGCACCGTCGTCTGGGCTCAGCTTATAATCCTGATAACCACGCAGCGGGATAACCTCGCGGCCGTCAAGCACCCAAGCCGACAGGCCCGAGCCACCCAGATAGTAGCGGCCGAAAGGCGACATACCTATGTCTTTGTTGTAGTAGCCCATATATCCGAAGCGGAAGCGGGCGTTAAGCACCACATCGCCAATGATATTGAGCATCCACGAGCCACGCAGGTTCAACTTGTAGTATTCCAGCCAACGGTATTTGTCGGAAGCATCCATTGCCGAATAATCCTTGCCGTTCATCAGCGAGTAAGGCGGCGTGACAAAGCCTTGCAGCGATACCTCCGAGCCACTGCGCGGATAAATAGGCGAATCCAACGAATTGCGACTGAAGCCGATGCTGTAGACCAGGTCATTGGCGTGGCCGTTGGTGAAATAAGGTGTCAGCGAGGTATAGTTGTTCAGCAGATAGTGCTTGTACGACAATGCCTGCGACATAATGAAGTAATCGTCAGGCCATTTCAGACGACGCGTCAGCGACACGTTGGCGCCTGTGATAGTAAGACTGTAGTAGCTGCTGCTTCCTTTCGACTGCCAGAAGCCGTTGCTGATAAGGTTGTGTGATATTGAGATGCCCAGCGACTGCGGTCTCTTGCCGCCAAGCCAAGGCTCGGTGAATCCTGCATTCAGGGCATAGTAGTATTTGCCGTTGGATATAGCGTTTAGCATCAGCTTCTGACCGTCACCGGCAGGCAGCGGATGCCAAGCCTTCCTGTTGAATATGTTACGTGCCGAGAAGTTGTTGAGCTGTATACCTACCTGGCCTATCAGCATACCGTTGCCGTAGCCACCCTGCAGCTGCAGCTGGCTGGTCTGGTTCTCCTCCACCTTGTAGACGATGTCCACCGTACCGTCCTGCGGGTTAGGCTGCGGTATCGGGTTGAGGCTCTCCTCCTTGAAATAGCCCAGTGTCACCAGCTCACGACGGCTGCGAATCAAAGCGTCACGGCTGAACAGGTCGCCGGGCTTGGTGTGCAGCTCTCGCATAATAATCTTGTCGTTGGTGATAGTGTTACCCTCAACGGTGACATTGCGGATGCGTGCCTGCTTGTCTTCGACAATACGAATCTCGATGTCTATCGAGTCGTTCTCCACAGCCACCTCGACAGGCGTAGCCTTGAAAAACAGGTAGCCGTTGTCCATATACATCGACGAGATGTCTGTGCCGCTGGGGTTGTAAGTCAGGTTGGTCTCAAGAGTGGTCCTGTTGTAGGGGTCGCCCTTGTTGATGCGCAGATGCTGCGCAAGTGTCTCCGACGAATAGACGGTATTGCCCGAGAAGGTTATGTTCCTGAAATAGTACGGATGGCCCTCAAAGACCTTCACTTTAACCTTCACGCGGTCCTGGCGTTTCTTCTTGCTGTCGGAAATCTTCAAGTCTTCCGGCGCAACGTTCCACACAGTGTCTTTCACTATTCTCGCATCGCGATAGCCCAACTCGTTATAGTATGCAATAACCTGTTCCAAGTCTTCGTTCAGCTCAAACTCGCGGTATTTCGAGCGGCTCCAGAAACCCTTGGTCCAGACAAACAACTTCTTGCCATAGTGCACATCGTGGGTGTTCTTCATCTTGCGCAGCAGCTTGTTTGTGGCCACCCTCTCGTTGCCTTCTATAATCAGTGAGTCAATCTTGACCCTCTTGCCTTTCTTGATGTTGTAGTTAAGGATCACGTAGTTGCCTTTGCCCGATGTGTCGGTAAGCATCTTGGTGGTTACTTCCGTGTTTGTAAAGCCCTTGTTTGCATAGTAGGCTTTGGCCTTGTTGCTGGTGGTCTTAAGAACGTTTTCCGTCACCACGTCACCAACGTGTATGTCGAACTCCTTGCCCAGCTTGTCGGCGTCGTTGCCGCTGATGCCTTCAAAGTGCACTGCAGCCAGCTTGGGGCGGCCACGCAGGACAATCTTCAGAAACACCTTGTCGTCCTGTATGCGGCTCAGCAGCACCTGCACATCCTCAAAGATGCCCTGGTTCCACAGGTTGTCGACTGCTGTGGCTATCTTGTCTCCGGGCACCTTGATGACATCGCCCACCTGCAAGCCGGCAACAAGCAGAATCATTCTGTTGTCAAGCTTGTCTTCGCTGTCAATGGTGATGCCTCCAATCTCGTATGTCTTGGGGGTCAGATAGTCTATATCGTATTCCACCTCTCTGCCTATCACCACCTGGCTTTGCGCCGCAACGGTGGGCAGCAAGGCAAGGGCAAGTACGGCTACGAATCTCAATATGTTTCTCATCGGTTGTTTCAAAGCGTAGTTTAGTCTATAAGTAGCAGTAATAACTGAAAAATTGCATTATTATTGTTGGACAATCCTTTTTTTGTTTCATTTTGCCACCTGCTCGCCGGTCTTGCCGAAACGACGCTGGCGGTTCTGATAGTCATAGACGGCTTCATAGAAGTCGCCCTGCCTGAAGTCGGGCCACAGCAAGTCGGTGAAATAGAATTCCGTATAGGCCATCTGCCACAGAAGGAAATTGCTCACACGCAGTTCGCCACCCGTGCGTATCAGCAGGTCAGGATCGGGCATATCTCTCGTAACAAGGTATTTGCGCAGCGTCTCCTCCCCTACTTCCTCCTGCTTCAGCCGTCCGGCCTCCACGTCGGCCACCACAGCCTTCAGCGCCTCTCCTATCTCCCATCGCGAACTGTAGCTCAGTGCCAGCACCAGCGTTGTGCCCGTATTGGCGGCGGTGTCGCTGCAGCACTTCTTAATCGACTCGCGCGAAGCCTGCGGTATCCTCTCCACGTCGCCTATCGTCAACAGGCGGATATTGTTCTTCATCAGCGTAGGCGTCTCCTCCTCCACAGCCTTGATCATCAGCTGCATCAGACCGTCAACCTCTGCCTGCGGACGGTTCCAGTTCTCGGTCGAGAAGGTGTAGAGCGTCAGGTATTCCACGTGCAGCCTGGCGGCAGCCTCAACAGCGTCGCGCACCGCCTGCACAGCACTCTGATGGCCGAACAGACGAATCTTCGACTGCTTCTGCGCCCAGCGTCCGTTGCCGTCCATTATGATGGCCACGTGCCGAGGCACCCTGCTCATATCTATGTCTTCTATCGTTTTCACTTTGCTTTATATTTGTGTATTGTCCCTTTAACTCCTCTTATCTCCAATTAACTTCCCTTGACTCCTCCAACTCCCTATCACTTGTTGTCGCACTTCTTCTTCAGCATCCAGCCAAAGATGTAGTCCAGCTTCAGCGTAATGTTCACGTTGAAATAGGCAAACCAGTCGTCGAGCGAGTCGTCGCCACGCTTGATGCCTGCGGCATTGACATAGCCCGGTTCCACCTCGCCCGAACGGTCGGCAAGGCCTGCGGCAAGCTCGCCGGCGACATACGTCAGCTGCGCATTGTCGACATACGTTGTACTGACATCGTCGATATAGTCGGTCCACGACTTGCGGAAGCCATACTCGGCACTCAGCGTCAGCGACTTGTTGGGATGGTATTTGAAGCCAATGCCGAACGGCATAGACATCTGCTTCAGCGTGTATGGCGTACGCTCCGGGGCCAGCGACGTGCCCTGTCCCTCAGTGCCCAGCGGCTGAAGGTCGAACCAGCCCGACTCGCCGCTCAGCGGGTCAGTAAAATAGGCCTGCGGGTTGAAGGCAAAGAAACCGAGACCGCCGAAGATGTAAGGCGTCCAGTTGAAATGGTCGTCGCGCATACTGAACGGGAAGAAATTGAACTCGACGCGCATCGAACCCTCAAGGATATACGACTTGAAACTGAGGTTGCGGCGTGCTATGTAGTCGGGATTTCCGCCCTCCACGTGGCCGTAGTCGACATCGATGCGAAGAGCCCACCGCTCGTCGAAGTTGTGCCTGTACAAGCCGCCGAAAGCCAGATTGACCTTGCCCAGCATACTCTGGTTGTTCAGGTCGCCGATATAGTTCATACCGCCCACCGTGAAGCCTATCTCGCTCTTGCCGAGCCATATCTGGCCACTCGCCGGCACTGCCGCGAGAAGCAGCACAAACAGGATGAAATATTTTGACCTACTCTTCATTATCTGATTTGGAACAAATGCCGAACAATCAAGAAACCATTACCATTTTAACTATCAAAGCTTTATCGAGCGGCAGATGCCGTCAATCTGCATCAGCAGGTCGCGACGGTTCACCATCTTGTTGCGCTCCGACGGCGAATAAACGCAGCCCATCATCGTATACACCTTGTCGCTGCCCGGCAGCGCAAAAGTATAGCACACAAAGGGGCCGCCCATAAAGTCGTTGTAGGTGCGCCACAGGCCGCGCGTCTCGATGGCGTCGATGCTGTCGCCCAACACCACGTCACGAGTGTAGAAGAAGTCGCGACGCTCCACACCGGGATAGCTGCCCTCGGTCGGACCCGGCACATAGCGACGCAGGATGGTGTCCAGATTGTCAAGAATAACAGCCTCCTCAAAGTCCTTCGGACCAACGCTCTCACGGCTGTAGAGATACAGGTGGAGGTCGAAGTCCTTGGTACGTTTCAGCACCCAGGTGAAATCGCTCTCGCACCTCAACGTGGCCAGCTCAAACTCCTCAGGGATGCTGAGACTATAGCCGTATTTCTCTTTTATCTTGTTAATAATCTTGACGTTGGGAGCGGCCGAGAATACCTTGTTCATACGGCGGTACTCCTGCTTGTAGTATTCCTCAAGCAGCCGCTCACCCTTGACAAGCAGCAACGAATCGAGCGAACGGCGGTCGGTAGCCGTTACGCGGACAACCACCTGAGGCGTCGACCACTGGTCGTTGTCCAGATAAATCTTGTTAAGCCCCTGAGGGTCAACCTCAAGAATCAGGATATTGCGGTGGGCCTGAAACATCGAGTTGCCGTTGAAACTCGACGGCACGATGTGCACCACGTCGAAACGCGACTGAGGATAGTTGAGCGCAACCTGAGGCGTGCGGAACAGCGAGTCGATCACCTTCTGTGTCGGACCATTGTAGATTCCGTCCGATGCAACTACCATCAGTTCAAGCGTCTTGCCCGACGAGCCGGGCTTGCCAGGCTTCATAGCGCCACTGCAGCTACTCATAGCAAGCAGCACCACGGCTGCCAACGCTATCAAAAAGAGATTTTTTTTGTTCATAATCAAATATTTTATATGGTTATAGTGTTCTTTACCAGCACATTGTGCCCATTGCGACACAATATGCCATAATGCAAAGATAATATTTTTTTTTGTGATAGCAGCTTTTTCCATTATTTTAGGGCTCAATTTTTGATGCCGGGTATCTGGCGCGACACACCCCGCCGCTCCGCGGCACCCCTCTTCAAGAGGGTATGGGCTACCGGATCTCAAACCGCCGCCGCGCCATCCTCTCTCGGAGAGGGGTGCCGCGGAGCGGCGGGGTGTGTCGCACTGAACATCCTACAAAAATGGCATTTTCAAGCTCCTTTTCGCCTAACAACCATACATACAACCATTTAACCCAAAAACACCCTCTTTTTTGACCCGTTTCATAACCGTCTCATTCCCAGACCTTCAAGGGACCATCTCCGTCATATGTACAATATATGTACAATACTTGTACAATATTTGTACGTTTACAATTGTACAAGTATTGTACAACTATTGTACATATATTGTGGCGCGCCAGTCGTGGAAGTCGCGTATGGCGTCGGCGACGGGTGTAAGATGGAAGTCAAGTTCGCGACGGGCCTTGTCGCACGAGTAGTACTCTCTCACCATCAGCTGGCGCACATTGCGGGTCGACAGCTGTGTGGCGACGCCCATCCACCGCAGCAGGTCGCCTACCCTGCCGGCCAGTGCCACAAGCGCGTCGGGCAGGACATAGATGCGCTGCCGGTAGCCGCACACTTCGGCCTGGAGCTCATAGAATTCCTTTAGGGTCATATTTTGTCCCGTCAGCAGGTAACGCTCGCCGCTGCGCCCCATCGTGAGGGCGTTGACGGTGGCCTCGGCGACGTCCTTCACGTGGACGAAGCTCTTCCCGCCACCCGGAGTTGCCATTATTTGGCGTTTAAAGGCCGCCAGGAGGAGTTTTCCCGACGAGGGCTTGGTGTCGTACCGCCCGACCATAAATCCGGGGTTCAGGAGCAAAATACGGCGTTTTTTGTTCTGTTGGGCTTCCCACAGCAGTATGCGCTCGGCCTCAAGCTTGCTTTGGGCGTAGAAAGAGGATGAGAACGGGGGCTTGATGTCGTCGGTCTCGGTGCCGGCCCGCGAGGGGGTACCGTAGCCTATGGTGTTGGCCGAACTGGTGTGGACCAGTATGTCGATGTCGAGCTCGTTCATCACCTCGAGCAGCTGCTCGCAGAGCGTTTTGTTTACGGGCACATAGTCGGAATAGTGCAGCAGCGACATATCGGTTGTGCCGGCACAGTTGATAATGGCGTCGCAGCCGCGGGCGGCGGCGCGCAGAGCCTCGATGTCGAGTATCGAGCCTTGGCATACAGTCAGTTGGGGGTGGTGCAACCCCTGCAGCCCGCTGCGCACAAGGGCAACGACGCTGTGGCCCCTGTCGAGGAGCGAGCGCAGCACATTGTTGCCCAGCAGACCGGTAGCACCTAACAATAGAACTTTCACGCCATTATAACGCAAAAAAGGCGATCCACGTATGTGAACCGCCTTTTTTTATTAGAGTTACTTGTCAGAGGTTACTTCTTGACAACCTTGCGGACCGTCGTGCCGTTGGGCAGCGTGATACGCAGGGTGTAAGCGCCCTCGCCAAGGTCAGAGATGTCGAATGTGTTAGTATTCTCGAAGGTGGCCACACGGCGTCCAACGATATCCATAACCTCAATCTTGACAACCTCGTCGGCGGTAACGGTGACGCGACCGCGAGTCGGGTTCGGGTAGATGGTTATGTCGTCGAGCGAGTTGACAACGTCGATACCAACGGTCTGGACATCCACGTGCAGATAGACGCTGCTGTCGCAACCGCTGACGGTGGTACCGTTGAAGAAGTAGTCACCGGCATCCTCGATTACGTTACCACGATAGTTGAACGGCAGACTTGTCGACAGAATCGTGATGGAGTCGTAGATTTCGACGCTGTAGTTGATGGTCAAGTTGAGAGTGATAACACTGTCGCAGCCATTGGCAGCGGTGTAGGTGTAGGTCGGAGTGGTGGTACTTGTAGTGTAGTTGTTACCATCAATCCAGATGTAGCTGTCGCATTCCTCAACAACATCGGTCGAGTGATACGAGTTGTTCACCGTAAGCGTCAGGGTTACAGTACTGTCGCAGCCGTTAGCGGCGTTGAAGGACTGTGTATAGACACCCGATGCAACGTACATCATACCGTTCCAAGTGTAGCTGTCGCAGACCGTCTGGACTGTGTTGACGGCAACGCTGTTGTTGACGGTGAGCGTCAAGGTGACAACGCTGTCGCAACCGTTGGCTGCAGTGTAGGTGTGAGTATAGTTACCGCTGGTGGTGTAGTCAGTACCGTTCCAGGTGTAGCTGTCGCAAGCCGTAGCTGTAGCGGTGCCGGTAGCAGAGTTGTTAATCGTCAGAGCGAGGGTCACAACGCTGTCGCAGCCGGCTGCTGCAGTGTAGGTGTGCGTGTAGTTACCGCTGGTGGTGTAGACTGTACCGTTCCAAGTGTAGCTATCGCAAGCCGTAGCCGTAACCGTCATATTGATGGTCGGGGTCACCGTCAGGTGCAGGGTCACGATACTGTCGCAACCGTTAGCGGCGGTGTAGGTGTGCGTATAGTTACCGCTGGTGGTGTAGGTGTTACCATTCCAGGTGTAGCTGCTGCAAGACGACTGGTTGATCTCGGTCTGGTAAGCAGGCGAGATAGCCAGAGCCAGTGTTACAACACTGTCGCAACCTGCTGTAGTGGTGAAGGTCTGCGTGTAGCTGCCCGTGGTGGTGTAGGTGGCACCGTTCCAGGTGTAGCTGTTGCAAGCCGTAGCACTGATAGCGTTGGTCTTGCTGCTGTTGATGACGAGGTTCAGAGTGACAATGCTGTCGCAGCCGTTGGCAGCTGTACCATTGTAGGTGTAGGTGCCGCTGGTGGTGTAGGCAGTGCCGTTCCAAGTGTAGCTGTCGCAAGCAGTAGCGTTGACGGTGTTGGTAACAGGTGCGCTGATAGTAAGCATCAGGTTGACGATACTGTCGCATCCGTTAGCAGCGGTGAAGGTGTTGGTGTAGATACCGCTGGTGGTGTAGGTAGCACCGTTCCAGGTGTAGCTGTTGCAGGTAGTCTCGGTGATGTTGGTGGTCACCGGAGTATTGATGGTCAGGTGGAGGATAGCAGTGTCGGCGCAACCAGCGTTGTTGGTGGTGACATTGGTGTAGTCGCCGCTCTGGCTGTAGACATTGCCGTTCCAGGTGTAGCTGTTGCAAGCTGCTGCCGTTTCTTCGCTGACGGTGCTGTTGTTGATAGTCAGGTAGAGAGTATCAACGCTCGGGCAACCCTCAAGCGAATTGTAGGCATAGGTCTGCGTACCGCTGGTGGTGTAGGTCTGACCGTTCCAAGTGTAGCTGTCGCAAGCAGTGACAGTCTCGCTGCTGTTGCTGTTGTGGTTGACAGTCAAGTGCAGGTAGATGATGCTGTCGCAGCCGTTAGCAGCCACGAACTCGGCCATATAGACATCGCTTTCGGTGTAGGTCAAACCAGTTACCGGCCATATGTAGCTGTCGCAAGCTGTCTCGGTGAGTGTAGTTGAAACAGGATTGTTGACAGTGAGGTTGATTATCTCAGTGCTGTCGCAGCCGTTGGCGGCGGTGAAGCTGTGAGTAATCACGTCGCTGTGCAGGTAGTTGATACCGTTCCAAGCGAAGACATCGCAGACAGTAGTGTCGATGGTTACAGTAACCGGAGTATTGATGGTCAGGTGCAGAGTTGCAGTGTGCTGGCAACCGGCATCGTTGGTCGAGACGTAGGTGTAGTCACCGCTGGTGGTGTAGGTCTCGCCGTGCCAGTTGTAGAAGTTGCAGTTCTCTGCGGTCTCCTCGCTGGTGGTGCTGTTGTTGACAGTCAGGTGGAGGATATCCTTGCTCGGGCAACCGTTGGCAGCCTCATATTCGTACTCGTAGTCACCGCTTTCGTTGTACTCAGTTCCGTTCCAAACGTAGCTGTCGCAAACTGTCTCGGTGTACTCGGTGTTGGAATTGCTGTTGATAGTCAGCACGAGGTAGTCGGTGCCGTTGCAACCGGTGGTGGTGGTGTAGCTGTAAGTGTAGACACCGCTGACGGTGTAGGTCTGGCCGTCGCCGTTCTCCCAAGTGTAGCTATCGCAAGCGGTCACCGGTATGTTGTTGACGACGCTGTTGTAGATAGTCAGGTGGAGGGTATCTACGCTCTCGCAATTGTTGTTATCAGTGTAGCTATAGGTGTAGTCACCAGACTCAGTATACTGAGTGCCGTTCCACATAAAGCCGTCGCAGGACGACTCAGTGTAACCGGTGCTGGAGTTCTGGTTGATAGTCAGGGTGAGTTCATCGACAGTGGTGCAACCCATAGCGTTGGCGTAAGCGCCGCTGTTGTAGGTGCCGCTTTCGGTGAAGTTATAGGTCTGACCGTCGCCAGCATTCCAAGCGTAGCTGTCGCAAGCCGTAGCCTCGACAACATTGGTGAGGATATCGCCAACGGTGAGGGTGAGGGTCACGATGCTGTCGCAATTCAGAGAGCTGGTCAGAGTACGAGTGAAGGTGTATTCACCTGCAGCGGCTATATCGGCAGCAGCGATGTTGAAGTCGTTAGCTGTGTAGTCGTTGCCCAGGCAGATCTGGTCGGTGAGAGCGGTTTCCTTAACCGGGTTGACGGCGAGGATGAGGCGCTCGGTGCTGAGGCAGTTGCCATTGCCATCGGTTTCAACCTCATCATAGGTGCCAGCCTCGGTGTAGGTGGTGTTGTTCACCGTCCACACATAGGAGCCGTTACCGCAGATGGTTTCCTCAGTGACGTTGAGCGGGTTGATCGTGAGGTTCAGCATAACCACGCTGTCGCAGCCAGTAACGCTGTTGGGCAGGTAGACTGAAGCCTCAGTGGTCTGGTCAAACTCGCCTACCAAACTGTCGTTGACAATCCAGGTGTAAGGACCGCAGTTGGTGACAGTCTGGCTGACATAGGTACGCATCGTACCGATGGTCAGGTTCAGAGTAGCTGTACCCTCGCAACCGTTGTCATCGGTGACAGTAGCGGTGTAGGTGCCGCTCTCGGTGTAGGTGATGCCGTTGACAGCCCAAGTATAGTTCTGGCACTCGGCAACATCCTCGACAGAGCCTTCGTTGACGTTGATGGTCAGCGTCAGGGTAGCGGTACCCTCGCAGCCGTTGGCATCGACGAAGGTGACGGTCTTCTCGCCGCCCTCGGTATAGGTGTTGCTGATAGCATCACCAAGCTCATAGAGACCGGTAACGGTGTTGAGAGCGTAGGAAGGAACGTTCCAAGTGTAGCTGTCGCAGCTGGTAGCCTCCTCGGTGATGCCGGTGTTGGTGTTCACCGTCAGGTTGAGGGTGTTAACGCTCGGGCAGCCGTTATCAGCGGTATACTCGTAGGTGTAGGTGCCGTCGGCAGTGTACTCGAGGCCGTCGCCACCGTCAGCAGCAGTCCAGATGTAGCTGTCGCAAACCACCTTGTCGATGGTCTGGTTGCTGTTGTTGCGGATGGTGAGGTTCAGAGTGTTGGTGCTCGGGCAACCCTCGGCAGTGGTGTAGTCGTAAGTCTCGACACCAGTAGCGGTCAGCACGCGGCCATCGCCACCTTCTTCAGCAGTCCAAGTGTAGCTGTCGCAAGCGTCGACGGTGTACTCGGTGCTGGTGTTGTGGTTGATGGTGAGGACCAGTACATCGGTGCTCGGGCAGCCCTCGTCGCTGACATAGTCGTAACGCAGGGTGTCGTTCGGAGTAGCGGTGTAGGTGCCAATCTCGGTCTGTGCGGCATTGTTGGCCGTCCAGGTGTAGGTGTCGCAAGCAGCGGTCTCGATGAAGTTGCTGCTGCTGTGGTTGATAGTCAGCGTCAGAGTGACAATGTGGTCGCAACCATACTCGTCCTGAGCAGTGTAGGTCTCGTTGGTTGTGCTGGTAGTGTAGGTGCCTACGCTGTCGTTGCCGACATACCAGGTGTAGCTGTCGCAAGCGGTGCGGCGCTCGGTGGCGTATGTCACAGGATGCTGAGTGAGGGTGATGTACTGTACACTGTCGTTGGCGTTGATAGCGTCATAGATATAGTATGTATGCTCGTTATCGAAGTCAGTAGTGACAGTGCTGATGGTCTGGCCTCTCCAGGTGTATTCGGTGGTGGTGGCGCAGATGTCAGCGGTCTCAACCTCGCGGTAGTTGTTGTAAACATTGATTGTTACACGGTACATACTGTCGCAGAAGGTAGCTGCTGCGAAGTGGATGGTATCAATCAGGCTAAGGCCGGCGAACTCGCGACCTGCGTCGTTGTCAGCCAACGAGAAGTCGTAGTTCTTGCCCTTCCAGGTCAATGTGCCTTCGCTCACGGGGAAGTCGATGGTAGCCACGGAATCCCAGATAGCGTCGAGCGTGAGCTGGAGCATAAAGAGGCTGTCGTAGGTGCCTTCGTTCGGGATGTTCACAGTGGGGTTGTAGAGAACAACCTCGTTAGCGGTCTCGTCGAAGTAGAGGGCTGTCGGGTTGGCAGCGGCCTGAGCATCGGTGAGGCGTGTGTAGGTGTGGTTGTTACGCTCCCAAGTGAAGCTGTTGCACGAACGGTAGGTCTCGGTAGCATAGAAGTAGTTACCCACGTGGAGAGTAATGTTGTAGATGCTGTCGCAGCCTTCAGCAGTAGCACCGGCAACAGTCTCGACGAAGTTGTAAGGTGTATTGCTTGCGCTGAGCATCTGAGCAGGAGCGGTGGTGTAGATACCGGTGTAGCGGTAGCTGCCTTCGCCCTCCCAGAATTCAACATTGACAGAAGCGCTGTTGTTGATGGTCAGCGGCAGGGTAGCCGTTGCAGCACAACCGTTGGCATCGGTCCAGTTGTAGGTCTTGTCGCCACCCTCGGTGTAGGTGCCGACAACAACATTATTGTAGGTCCATTCGTAGCTGTCGCAAGCGGTGACGGCAGCGAGGGTCTCACTCTGGTCTGCATAGATGGTCAGGTTGAGGGTAGCGGTACCCTGGCAACCGTTGGCATCGATGAAGGTGACGGTCTTGACACCGCCCTCGGTGTAGGTATTGCTGATATCAGCGGCAGCAACATAGTTGTCGGTGGTAGCATCAAGCTCGTAGGTCGGGACGTTCCAGGTGTAGGTGAAGCACTCTGCAACGATCTCTTCACTACCGGCGTTGGTGTTGATGGTCAGCACGAGGGTTTCGTGTGTACAAGCCTCGTCGTTGTTGTACTCGAGGTTAGCAGAAGCGGTGTACTCGGTTTCGTGCCAGGTGTAAGTGTCGCACACGGTGACAGGAGCCTGAGGATCCTCAGTACGGGCCAGAACGGTTACCTTCATTGTGGTGACTTGTTCTGTCTCGGTACCGGCGTTGAAGACGTGAGTCTTTAAGTTGTCGCCAGTGGTGACTGCGAAGGTCTCCTCGGCGGCAGTCCACTCGTAAGAGGTCACGTCGCACACGGTAGCATTGACGGTATCGTAGTTCCACACCAAGTTGATGGTGTAGTTGACGATGCTGTCGCAGGTAGCGTGAGCGCCAAGGCTGTAGCTGCGAGTAACAGTAGCATTCTGATGTGCGGCATATTCGGCGCTGAAGTCCTCAACATTGCCTTCGAGTGTCAGCGTGTAGCCGGCCTCGAGCTGGCTCATCAGAACGGTACGGGTGATTTCGGTCACGCTCGGCTTGTTGATGGTCAGGTTGAGAACGTCGATGCGGTTGCCTTCGGTTGACATCGGGTTGCTGGTGACAGCAACGTTGTCGGTCTCGTCGAAGTAGATAGCTGTCGGGTTGGCAGCAGCCTCTTCGTCGGTCAGGCCACGATAGGTGTGGTTGTTGACAGGCCAGGTGTAGGAACCGCAAGCCACATAGTTGGTATAGAAGTATTCATACTGCGATACGTAGAGAGTAACATTGACCACAGTGGGGCAGTCGTTGGCTTCAGGATCAACGGTGTCGAGAACCAGGTTGTAGGTAGCGACGCCGGTGGTGGGAGCCTCGTAGAACTGGCCATTGATGGTAATACCGTTGCCGTAAGCATACTGGTCGCGGCTGAAGGTGCGCGGATTGTAAACCGTCAGGTCGAGGGTTACAATGCTGTCGCATCCGGCTGCGTTGCCGTTGGCGATGGTATAGGTAGCGGTATTGTTAGACTCGGTGTAGGTGCCGACGGTAACGTTGTTGACAATCCACTCGAAACTGCCGCAAGCAGTCTGTACATCGGTGTAATTGTTGCTGTTGTTAATGGTCAGCGTGAGGGTGTCGTAACCAACGCAGGAGTTAGCGTCAGTGTATTCAACAACCTTTTCCTGAGTAGCATCGAGTACGTAGGAGTTGCCGTCGTTTGCACTCCAGGTGTAGCTGTCGCAAGCGGTGGCAGCTGAACTATGACCGTGGTTCTTGTTGATGGTCAGTGGCAGGGTAACGGTAGCGGCGCAACCATTGGCATCAGTGATGTCGAAGGTGCAGTCGCCAGAGGTTGTGTAGGTGCCGACCTCAACGGTGTTGTAAGTCCAGGTGTAGCTGTCGCAAGCGGTAACAGCGGGCAACGTGTAGCTGCTGTTGTCGAAGATCGTCAGGTCGAGGGTCTCGAGCGTGCAGTTAGCATCGTCGTTCCAGTAGTAGGTACCGCTGGTGGTATAGGTCTGGCCGTCGCCGGCAGCCCAAGTGTAGGTGAAGCAGTTGCTAACGACCTGAGGATCGCTGGTGGTACGGGTGGTGACGGAGACCTTCATCGTAGTAACCTGCTCGTTGGCAGTACCGGCGTTGAAGGTGTGGGTCAGCATATTGCCACCGTTTTCGAAGTCGTTGGCAGTGGAGACTGCGAAGGTCTCGCCAGCCTCGGTCCACTCATAGGTAGTAGCGTCGCAGATGGTAGCTTGGACGGTATCGTAGTTCCACACTAAGTTGGCGGTGTAGGTTACGATGTTGCCGCAGTACCAGTTGCTCGGGCTGTTGTGACGTACCTGAACATTCAGGGTTGCGTTCTGCTTAGCGGCGATGTACTCGCTGAGGTCGATGGTCTGAGCATCGAGCGAGTCGGCGCCACCATTGACAGTCAGGCTTGACTGCTGGCTGAGCAGAATGGTGCCAAGGTCGACAGTCTCGTAGCCTGCCTCGCTGAGGTTGAGCCACAGCACATAAGTGGTGTTGACAGTACCATCAGGATTGAAGGTGGCAAACTGCGGGTTCTCACCAGCGTGGATGTAGATCGGGTTGGCAGGATCAGTGATGTCCTTGTAGAGGGCGCTGTTCTGCTGACGCTCGGTGTTGGATATCCACTGATAGGTGTGGCCGTTGCCGTTGTTGGCAGTCTCCCAGGTGTACTCGCCGCAAGCGTT
Organism: uncultured Bacteroidota bacterium; assembly: GCA_902788805.1. GTDB lineage: Bacteria > Bacteroidota > Bacteroidia > Bacteroidales > P3 > Colimorpha. Next base: position 49,583 of record CADALO010000002.1, read on the forward strand.
GACTTCGACATCCTCGGTAGCGCCCTGGTGGACGATAAGGGTGATGTGGACGGTCTCGGGACATCCGGCAGCGTTGGTACCAATCTCATCGAAGGTGTAGGGAGTGTCGCTGGCAGGATAGTAGTTGCCATTGCGATAGGTGCTGGCCTCGTTGACAACAATGGTCTCGTCGCGTTCGCTTGAGGCGTTGATGGTCAGCGGCAGGGTGACAGTGCCATCGCAGCCATTGGCATCGGTGAAGTTGTAAACCTGATCGCCAGAGGTGGTGAAGGTGCCAACAGTTACATCGTTGTAGTTCCACTCGTAGCTGTCGCAAGCGGTGACAGCCTCGAGGGTCTCATTCACGCTGTTGTTGATGGTCAGCGGCAGGGTAGCAACGCTGGCGCAGCCGTTGGCATCAATGAAGTTGTGTGTATAGGTACCGCTCTCGGTGTAGGTGCCGGCAGCATTGCCCTGGTAGGTCCAGTCGTAGCTGTTGCAAGCGGTGACGGCATCGAGTGTCTCGCTGCTGTTCACATTGATAGTGAGGTTCAGCGTAACGGTGCTGTCGCAGCCATTGACTGTGGTAGTCTCATAGGTGTAGACACCGCTCTCGGTGTATGTCAAACCAGTACCGTCAGCCCAAGTGTAGCTGTCGCAAGCGGTGACATTGAGAGTCTCGGTGAGGTTAGGATTGACAACATAGAGGAGGATGGTGTCGCGGTGGTTCACTTCGTCGTGTCCGGTGTAGTAGTATCCGTCGATGCCGAAGATAGGCCAGTTCTGGAGGTTCATACCACACGTTGTATTACCAAAATTGTAAGTGGTGAGAGGTTGCCATTCATCGGTCTCGTTGTAGCGGTACTGACTATTGTCCGGGAAGTAGACACCGTTGCCGTTGAGAGTAACAAGCATAGCATAAGAACCTGTAGTAGAGTAGATGAAGTCTACCACGTCGTCGTCGCTGATGCGTACGGGAGTATCGAAGAAGATATCAATCCACTCTTGAGAAGGAAGATTGTGTACGGTCTTGGTGGCCTTAGAGACACCGTTGACCTGCAGCTCTACAGTATAATACTCGCTATTGTAGTTGTGAACCTGAGTGCCGAGCACTGAACGCATACCGTCGTGCTGATCGGCAAAGAGGCGACTGCGCCATTGAGTGAAAACATCAGAGGATACGCCATAGTGACTCAGGAGGACGGAATTGTCGAGGTAGTCGCTGTATCCAATAGGCATCTGGTAGATGGTAGCTGCGGAGTTGCTGTTGCCGTCGAGAGTGACATTCATAAGCTGATAGTTGTAAGGCAGCTCGTTCTCGCAGAACTCAGCAGTGTCATCGACAATGGTGAGGTGCAGCATAAGGATACTGTCGCAAGAGGTGGCGGTGTTGTTACTTCCTGGGTAGGAGATGGTCTGGCTTTCGTAGATAGCATCGGTGCTTTCGGTGTAGGTCTGACCATTACCTGTAGTCCAGGTGTAAGGCATATTGGTGACGACATAGAGGTCGGTCATCTGAGTGGGGATGATGGTGTGAGTTACGTAACGGACGTGCTCGCAGCCTTCAGCGGTGGGTTCGAGGACTTCGCGGAAGGTCTCGGTAGTACGGTAGGTAACGCCCTCATACTCGTAGTCGGAGCAGTGGTACTCGGTCACGTTTTCAACCACGCTGTCATTGATAGTGAGGTTGAGAGTGACAACGTTGTCGCAATGGTAGCTGTTAGCGCCTTCATTGGTGTAGGTGTAAGCACCAGACTCTTCGTAGGTTTCGCCATTAAGATCCCAAGTGTACTTGTAGCAAGTGGCAAAGTCAACAGACTCATAGGTGGTCGGGTTGACGGTGTAGGTGATTGTCACGATGCTGTCGCAGCCGCTCTGGGTGGTCCAGTTGGCAGTGAGGGTATTGGTATAAGGCTGTTCGTCGAGAGTTACCGGTATGGTAAGCACAACAGGCTCGTCGTTAGCATTGAGTGCGTTGGCAACGCTGAGCTGGTTGTTGGTGAACTCGCTCTCGCAGAAGGTAAGCTCTGCAGTGGCATTGTAGACCGGGTTGACGGTCAGGACGACCTTCTGGTCGTGGTTGCAGCCAGCCTCATTGGTAGTGCGGTTCCAGGTCTTGGTGTTCTCACCAATTTCAAGGTCGGCACCGTTGTAGGTAATGCTATTGTCAGGCGATGTCCAGCTGCCGTTCTGGCAGATAGCAGCCTGTGTGGTCTCCTCGGTCGGCATCAGAGCCGTCAGGCGCAGCACTTCGATGCGGTTGCAGCCATTGGCGCTGTACTGGTCGGGCATCTGGAAGGAGACGTTGCCACTCTCGTTGTAGGTACCCACGAGGTAGTTGATATCGTCGCCAGTCTCAGGATCCTGTCCAACAACAACATTCCAGTCGTAAGGCACGCAGGCGCTGACGACGGTGGTGTGGTAGCTGGAGCGGTTGATGGTGAGGTGGATGCGGGTCAGCACATCGCGGCCGGCAACGGTGGTAGGCGTACGCAGCCAGTAGTCGCCGCTCTCGCTGATATACTTGGTGCCGCGGACACCGTCGCAGGAGATGGTATCGATAGAGTACTCGTCGCAAGCGGAGACGTTAGCCCAGTTCATAACCTCAGCAACGGGGTTAAGGGTGAGGTTCAGCGTAGCGATGCTGTCGCAGCCGTTCGCGTTGCCACCAACCAAGGTGTGGGTGATGTTGCCCTCGGTCTCGCTCATAGTGTAGGTCACGCCGTCGATCCAGGTGTAGCCAGTGTTACCGGCAATCCAGGAAGCGGTGTCGCCGCAGAAGAGGATGTCGTCGGTACCGTATGTGGTGTTGTCAACAACCAAGAGGTGCAGCGTGCGGGTGCTGTCGCACTTGGCACCAGTGAAGCTCTGTACATAGTCGCCTGGCTCGGTGTAGGTCTCAGTGTTCCAGGTGTAGCTGTCGCAAGCGTGCTCAACGGTGAATTCATTGTACACGTGGTAGTTGACGGTAAGGTTCATCGTAACGACGCTGTCGCAGCCCTTGGTGGTAGCCAGGGTGTAGGGATAAGCGCCGCTCTCATAGTAGGTAAGGCCACTGACGTTCCAGGTGGTGCTGTCGCATACAGTGCGGTCGAAGCTGCTGGCAGCAGGATGGTTGACAACGAGGTTCAGGTTGTACTGAGCCGGGCAGTCAAGTATCTCGCCAGTGGCAGGATCGGTCTCGCCAGCATTGAGGATGTAGCTGACAACGGTGTTCTCGGTAGCCGTGACGGTCTCGGGACCCCAAGTGAGGACCGTACCCTCGCAGACCTCGCGCGGTGTGTTGAACACCGACATCTGCTGGAAGGTGAAGGTCAGGTGGATCAAGGAGTCGCAGCCGTTGGCGGCGGTGAACATCTGGTCGTAGCTGCCGTCGGCGGTCAGCTGCTGTGTGCCCCAGGTGTAGGGGTTCTGAGTGTAGCACACATCCATATTCACGTCGCGTTCATAGGAAGGACGCACGGTGACGGTGGCGGTGGTGAACTCATTGACGCAGCCGTTGGCGTCGGTGACGGTGACTGTATAGTCGGCAGTGGCGGTAGCCACGGTGGTAGCGGTGGCGGTAGCGGCACCGGTGCTCCACTGGTAGCTGTAGCCCTCAACCTCGGTAGCGGTCAGAGTGATGATGCTGTCGGAGCAGATGGTGCTTACCGAAGCCTCAGCAGTCACAACGGGCAGCTGGTTGACAGTGACGGTATACTCAGCCGTGGCGACGCAGGCACCGGTGGTGGTGGTAGCCGTGGCGGTATAGGTAGTAGTCTCGGTGGGAGTGACGGTGATGCTGTTGCCAGTCTGACCGTTGCTCCAGGTGTAGGTAGCCTCGGTGTTGTTGGCATCGGTCAGCGTCAGCGTGGTGCTCTCGCCGCGGCAGATAACGCCGTTGGTGGCAGCGATGCTCAGCTCAGGCACCGGAGTGGTGGTGACGGTCACAGAAGCTGTCAAGCTCGAGCAGCCATAGGTAGGCTCGGTGGCGACGACAGTGTAGGTGTTGCTCTCGTGCGGGTTGACCACACGGTTGGCCTCGGTGCTGTTGTCGTCCCATACAAAGGTGGCGCCGGTGGTGTTGCTACGAGCCAGCAGAGCCATATCAGCATTGTCGCAGAAGTTCTCGACAGTGGTGACGGCACGGCCGTTGTAGTAGATGGCAGCCGTAGGAGCCGTGTGGACCTGCAGGTTCAGGATACCGATGCTGTCGGCACCGTCCTTCGAGGTCAGGTTGACGGTATAGGTACCGGTAGCGGTGTACTCGTTGCCATAGAACGAGAAGGTCTCGTACTGGCAGATCTCAGCGTCGTAGGTCTTGCTGTAGGTCGGGTGCAGCGTCAAGGTCATCTCCTTGTTGATGCTGTCGCAACCGGCAACGTTGGTCTGAGTGAAGCTATAGGTATTGACAATGTCGTCAACGGTCTCTTCGGCATCGCCGTAGGTGAGGCCGGTGAGAACCACATTGTGCGTATAGGTGTTGCCGTCGCCGTTGGGAGCGGTCCAGGTGTAGGTACCGTTGGCCTCGGCGGTCAGCTCCTCAGTCTCGGGAACCATCTCCGGGCACTCGCAGGTGGCGAGGAAGTGGAAGCCGTTGAGGTTAGGCATAGCGTTGTCCTCGTCAGTGCGGAAGACAAGCTTAATACCGCCCTTGTTAGCCCAGTCATAGCTGCTGGTCATATACTCATAGGGGCCCTTGCCAGTGAGGGTGGCAACGAGAGTAGCGTTGGCATCGGTACCTTCATAGACATCGAGGAAGTCATAGCCATACTCCAAATCATAGTCACCCTTAATCTTCAGCACCTTGCCAGCCTCGGCAGGAGTGATGATATAGGTGGCGTTGACATTGGGGCTATAGGTATTGGTCTGGTCGCTGATGGTAGGAATCAGATACTGGTCGCAGAGGGCCACGGTCTCGCCGTTGTCGGCAAGCGGATGCGAAGCCTCACGCACCTTCAGCGTCAAGTTATCGATACGAGTGTAAGCATTACTGCTTGCACCGGCCACCTTGAAGGCCACATAGTGACCAGTTCCAGTGTAGTCGGACAGCTGAGCTGTTACATTATTGTATTCATATAATGTATAGTCATCCGAATTGAGGGTGACAACCGGAACGAAAGTGGTGGCATCCTCAGGATCGCTCATCACACCGACAATCAAGCTCTCTTCGTCATTGAAGTAGAGGTCAAAGACAACGTCAAGGGTGTTGGCATCGACGCTCACCTCGGGCAGGATAGCATAGAGGTCGGTACTGCTGTTGTTGTTGAAATACAGGTTGCCGCTGGTCGAGTTGGGATAAGTGCCCGTGGTGGGCAGCTTGCTCCAGCACCACGGCATATCGCCGACGCTGATACTGAAGTCCTCGGTGTAGGGCAGGTCATCGCCGTAAGCGGCGCAGCCGGTAACAGTGTAGCAGGGGCCAACCCAGTTGCTTACATCCTCGCCAGCCTCGTCGCACACAGCGCGGACATAGAAGGTGTAGATAGCCGAGTGGGTCAGACCGGTAATCTCGGTGCCCTCGTTGTTGGTAGCGTCAACAAAGTTGGTGGCAGCCTCGGGGTCAGAGATGTAGCCCTCGGCGTAGGCCAACTGCCAACGGTTAGCGGGAACCGTAGCGTTGTTGTTCCAAGTCAGCGTAACGCTGCTGGGAGTGGTAAGAGCTGTTTCAGCAGCAAGGTTCGAAGGATCCCAGCAGGTGGGGTTCGTGGTGAAAGTTGCTCTCTGCCACGGGCTATAGTCGTTAGCACCACACTTGCTGGCTACATATACCACATAGTCGGTGTTCTTCACCAGACCGTTGCTGAAAGTAGCATTGAGGGCGGTGATGTCGGTAATGACATTGGCGCACTCATTAGCAGCAGTGCCAGCCACATCGTAGCGAACCTCGAAGGTGGTGGGTACGGGCACCAGATTCTCGCGGGTAGCCCAAGTCAGGGTCACCTCGTTGGTGGTGCTCACCTGTGCAGTAACATCCTTCGGAGGTATGCAGGTAACAGTAGCGTCGCATCCGCCAAACTTGAAGTTGTTCTTAACGGTGCTGAAGCTGTATGAAGATACACCTGAAAGGTTATTTGGATCGTAGTCCGTATTATCTCGACGATTCCACAATGACTGATACTCGTCGGTATTGATAACCCCGAACGTGGGCTGTCCACTGTAGTCACCATCATTGTTGTCGAACATAATAATCAGATTACCATTGCCAGAGTACTGGAATGGCACATCAAGTTCAACAGTTTGCCAACCCGACACTGAAGTGACAAGGTTGCCCGAGTAAACTTGAGTCAAACTGCTGGCAGGAACCCAGTCGCTGCTATTGTCGAACGAGCTCTTGTTGGTCTCGCCCATATAGATAACAACAGGGTTACGGTCGGTGCCGGTAGACTGTACAAAGTAGGAAATAGTGCTGTAAGTATTGGCACCGCCCAATTCGTCAGCAGTGTAAATCTGCTCGGAAATAGAGTAATCATAATAGTTATATACAGGCAAGCCTTGCATATAAGAATCAGCATCGCCGAAGGCCACATCCACCGGAGCCGGGCAAAGGGTGGTGAAAGTGCCGGCATCGCTCCAGTTCTGGCTCTCGTCGAGCGGGCTGAGGGCGCAAGTGGCCTTTACATATATATAATATGTAGAGGAACCGGCAAGGCCAGTCAGGTCGACGGTGGGCTGACCCGTGACGGGAGGCAGCTCAGTATACTGGTCGGCGGTGGCGGCAGCCATATCAGCTATAGCCTCGGTAGCATAGCGCACCGTCCAGTGGTCTACGGCAGTGCTGTTGGCACTGTTGGCCGGCTGTGTCCAGCTCACCGTTGCGGTGCTGTTGGTGACATTCGAAGCTGTGACACCGGTCGGAGTCTGGCAGCTGGGAACAAACACCGTCGAGAAGCCGTGGCGTGTCATACGGCCTTCGGTGCCGCCGCAGACGCTGTAGACATAGAGGTCATAGTCCTCTTCCATCTGCAGGCCGGTGACGGTGGCAGTGGTCTGTGTGGTGGTGTGGGCGGTACCCGTAGTCGGGTCGGCGCCGGCCGGAACACAGATATAGCCGAAGGTCGGGTTGGCCTCGTCACCGTTGGCGTTGGTGAACGTCAGGTTGGCACTATAGTCGAGAGGCTCGATGGCCACCTGCGGAGGAGCACAAGGATCAAGGCAAGGATCGTCAATGTTGAAAATAAAATTGTTCTTTAAGTTCGACAATGTCTGCGAAGTGATGGAACCCATATTGGTTGGATCATAGTCAGTGTTGTCCCTACGCTGCCAGATGGACTGGTGCGATGCAGTGTTCATAACACCGAACGTGGGCTGTCCACTGTAACCACCATCATTATTGTCGAACACAACAATAAGATTGTTCTCTCCTGAATAAGCAAACGGAGTGGTCAGCGTGACAGTTTGCCATCCGGTTTGAGAAGTAACCAAGTTGCCATTGTATACCAAAGTCATATCGGAAGTCGACACCCAGTCTGTAGTACTGGTGAACTCCGACTTGGTTGTCTCACCCAAATAGATTGCTACAGGGTCACGGTCGGTGCCGGTGGCGTTGACATAATACGAAATCGTGGTTATTGTCTTGGCACCGCCCATTTCGTTGGCTGTGTAGATCTGCTCTGAGATAGAGTAATCATAGTAGTTATATACAGGAAGGCCCTGCATATAGCTTGTAGCGTCGCCCATTACCAACGGACCACCGGCGGGACAAGGAGTTGCAAACTCGAACACATCGCTCCACTCGCTCTGGTCGTCAGCGGCGCAGATGCCACGAACGTAAACGTCGTATTCGGTCTGGACATCAAGATAGTTGATAGTGGCGGCGTTTGTGCTGGAAGTTGTGGTGAAGCCGCTGCCGAGCTGGAATCCTCTCGGGCCGTACTCAATCTCCCACTGCGAGGCAGTGCTGCCGTTGGTGTTCCAAGTCAGGTTGACCGAAGTAGCACTGACAGTGCCGGTCAGATTCTTGGGTGTCGGGCAGCTGGGGATGACATCGACTACAATATTGTCAATACCGCAATAGTTAGTACCATTGCTGGTAGTAGATGTTCCATTATGGGTTCCCGAATATTTGAAAGCCAAGCGAGCACCTGCGGGTGCCGAAGCAGCCAGTGTTGAAAGGCTCAACTCGCTAACCGTCTGGGTAGTGGTAGTAGCAGGGAAGGTCTCCAACGTCTGGAAGGTGGTCATATCGTCGTTGGTGATATAGCCAAGTTCAAGAGCTGTGTTCTGGCCTGAAGCACTATTGGCTGTGGCAATCTTGTAATTGAACGAGATCATCATACTGCTCAAAGGCTCGGAGAACAACGGGAGAGCCAAAACTTTGGTGTCACCGCGCTGGTTATGATAGTTCACATAAGTGGAACTTGTCGTATTGGCACCTATGACATAAATAGGCAGGCAGATATAATTGTTATAAGTCTCCATAGCAGCATAACTGCTTGTATAGCTATAGTAGAATACTCCGCCGAAATAGCTGCTACCAGTCGTCAATGCGGTGTTGCTACCATTGGAATAAATATCCCAACAAGTAGGTATTACCGAAGGACCGCTATAACCGTATGAGCCTCCACGGTCATAATTTGAGAAGTCCTCGCTGTAAGGAAGATCCAATGCCACACAGGCTGTGGTGAACGTATAGGCTACCGACCAACGGGATTGGTCAGTTGCCGAACAATTGCTACGCAGATATACATCATAGGTAGTAGCAGGCACAAGACCTGTCAGCTGATAGCTGGTACCAGTGCCGGCATTGATGATAGTGCCTGTGCTGACATCGTAGCCTGTAGGAACACAAACCACTTCGTATGAAGCAGCACCGCTGATTGCATCCCAGGAAACCAAACCGGCACTGGTGACGTTGCTGATGACTGGCTTGAGACAAGTGGGTAACAACTCTACCAATACATTTTCAATGTTTGCCGACCATTGCGAACTGGCAGTCCAACGGAATACCAGTCTCTTAGCAGTAGCGGGCACATTTGCCAATGAGATTTCGTAGGGTGTCAATGCGTGATAACTCGGCGCAAATGACTGTATTTCGGTAAAAGAACTCATATTGTTGTCTTCTTCCGTTATGTAACCGAGAGTCATTATATAAGTTGTTGTCGAACTCTCAGTGGCATAATCAAAACTAATCTGCAATTGGTTCAATGGATTTGCAAACTGCGGAAGAACTGCATATTGCGTTCCGCTACCATAGAATGACAATACTTGACTGGAGGAATAGTTGTATGAAGCGCCACTATATATTACGTGAGGCAAATAACCATTAGCTGTTCCTGAAGTGTTAAAAGAATATGTTTCCCAACAAGAAGGAGCTGATTGGTTCTGTGAACTATATGTGGCAGAAGTCGAATAACTGTCAAAGTTCTCTGTGAAAGGATTTGCGCGAGTGATGCTGATGGCGCTGCACGGAGTAGTGAAGCTGCGGCTGCCGACCCAGTTGGTGGTGTTGCCGCCGTCGACGGTGCAGTGGCCGCGGAACCACACATAGTAGGTGGTGGCGCCGGCGAGGTTCTGGGTGGTGAGGTCATACTCGGTAGTAGTTGCAGCTATGCCAGAGACGCTCGGAGGAGTCTCGGCATCGGGAGCAACGTTCTCAGTGCTGTAATAGATATCGACAGTAGCGATGTTGGGGTAGCTGCTCAGGGTCCAGCTTGCGACACCGGCAGCCGAAAGGCTGAAGTTGCTCAAAGCAGGCGAGGGGCAGGACTGGGGGGTGGTAGCCGAAGCTCCATACAACCAACCCGAAGGAGTAGTAGCGTCGCAGTATTTGCGAACGGCGAAGTAATAGGTAGTCTCGCTATTGAGACCGGTAATGTCGGTAGAGGTGGCAGTGCCATCGTTGACGGTGACAATCTGCGAAGCGGGGAAGTTGGCGGCATCGGCGTCAAAGTCGGCATCAGTGCTGTAGGCGACCTGATACTTGACACCAGCCTCGGCGACAGTCCAGCCAACCTGGACAGTGTTCCAAGCTGTAACTGTGGCGGTCATAGCCGTGGGCTTCACGCAGGCAGGCAGGGTGAAGGTGTAAACCGCACCGATACCTGTGTTGACGTCGTAAGCCGGATGGTTAGTGCTGTTGAGAGCACGAGTAGTGGTGCCCTGAGTGTAGCGGGTGATGTCGTCCCAGCTGCTTCCGCCAACGCGGAAGATGTATCCGTCGGCCTGAATGCCGGCGAAGACATTGATGCTGGAACTCATACCCATCGGGCCGTAGCAGAACTTGATGGTGCCATCGTCGGCCAGCTTCAACTGGAAGCTGAGGACGTTGCCGTTGGCAACGACCTTGCGCCATTCAATGGTCATCTCGTTCGACGCGGTCTGCTGGTAGTAGATTGACGTCACCGTGGTAGCATAGCCTGCGCTATACTGCAACGGGGCAATCTCGGCACCAGTGAGACCATTGAGTACAACGTGGCCGTCAGCATAGACGCTGACCGTGCTGTTTGCAGCGGCCTGGTTTTCGCCCAGGTACATAGCAAACGGCAACGTAACGTCTACGTGACCGGCAGTGACGTCTGCCTGTGTCCACGCCGTACCCGTACTTGCAATCGACGTGTAGGCGGCGGAACCGACTTCAAAGTCGTACTCGCTCACCTTCGCGTTCTGTGCCTGCAGCGTCCAAGGCAGCAACAGCGCCAGGAGAGCAAGCATCCGCAAAAAAGTACTTTTACGTTTCATTGTGTTTTGAATTGGTTAGTAATTAAGTTAACTATTAATTTGATTTTGTTTTTTCTATTTCTCTTCCTTTATCATTTCCTCTATGGTATCTATCATCTCTTTGGCAGGACTTATCCAGCTTTGAACATCCTCAAGACTTACATCGTAAAAGCAATTGTAGTCACTCTCTTCACGCATATTCTCCAAATCCTTGTACCATTTTCCATACATTCGAGGCAGCCTGCCGGTATTGACATAGTTCAGACAAAACATTGTGTAGGCTCCTTTGTGCGACTTGATTCGAATGTTGTCGTGTATCAGCAAGGCACACACGGCGTGAAACACAGCATAGTAGAGTCGTCCTGCAGCCACTGCATACATATTCTCCCCCACCAACACCTCGGCAGTATGCATATCGCTGCGGCTCTTCTCCATCTGCATCTTCACAAGAAGCATACGATCGTCATCCTTTAAACTCATATCAACACTATTTTGTCTTCTTCAACATTTTCATTAAACGGTGCGCAGGCCCATTTACTCCAGTCGCTCTTGGTGTAAATATGTGCGTTGACCTCCTCACCTACCTCTAAGCCGTTCATAAAGAACGTATAGCTATAATCTCTATCCTGCGATGTTATTTTCTCTTTGTCAAGCAGTATCAGCAAATCATAGTCGCTGTCGGAACGGGCCTCGCCGCGGGCGCGGGAACCGTAAAGCCACAACGAGGAGCCCTCGGGCAAAATCCTATGCCCAAGTTCTGTTATCCTTTGTATGACCTGCGACTGTATCATTGACCACTTTTTATTGTTGTTTAACTACTAATAATTATAAATATTTAACATTTAGTTCTATCTTATATTTACCATTTTCCCTCCCGAAAGCAAGGAAAACAAAGAAATTTGCTGCCTCTAAGCATCGTCACACACATTATCCCACGCTCAGACACGGCTTACTTAAACAAATAGTACTAAAATAGTTACGCAACAATCGGCTCCCGCCGGCGCTGTAGTTCCGGAGTTGTTTGTATAGATTGCAAATATACGCAAACTTTTTGAAATAGCAAAAAAAATTTTGCACACTATTTGCGACTTTACGCCAAATGTTAAAAAGCATATCGACGCCGAATCAACCAACGGGAAACACGAATTGCATTTGAACACGGATTACTCGTTTTTTTTGAACACGAATTGCCACAAATTATCCGAAAATTATTTATTGAACACGGATTGAGCGGATAACACGGATGTTTTTGTTTGAACACGAATGGCTCGAATGACACGAATTAAGAATTCGTTAGCGAATTGCACAGATGATTATGTTTTGAAAAATCCGTTCAATCTGCTCAATCCGTGGTCAAAAAGTTATTCGCGTCATTCGAGCGAGATTTCATCGAGCCATTCGTGTCATTCGTGTTAAGAAAGGTTGAAGGGTTAGAGGGTTTTAAGGTTTTAGGGATGAAATGTTTTAGAGATTTCCTGCGAGATCTATCGAGCCACCAGCACCTCAACACCACACTCCCGCAATAATGCATACCCTCTTACTCTCCTCTTACTTCCCTCTTACTAAACGCATCATTTTTTCAACGCTTTTTTTGTAACTATCTGCCCCCAAGAACTCTTTTTTTGAACACGGATTGAGCGTATAACACGGATATTTTTCTTTGAACACGAATAACACGAATTAAGAATTCGTTAAAACAAATTCGCACAGATGATTATGTTCAAAAAAAATCGTCCGATAAGTAAATTTATGGATAATTAATGGCAATTCGTGTTCTAAAATCCGTTCCATCCGCTCAATCCGTGGTCAAAAAGTTATTCGCGTCATTCGAGCAATTATTCGCTGTATTATATTTATTCAGCGGTGCTCATCACCCCTTCGGGGGTCGTGTTCAAATAAATTTCCGGATAATTAATGGCAATTCGTGTTCAAAATATACGGTCAATCTGTGTGCAAAAAGCATTTAGCGTCCAAATAAAAACGGCGGCTGGGATTAATCCCAGCCGCCGTTAGCGTTGCCTAAGCAGCGTAAGTGGTTATTTGTAGCGCTCCTTGTACTTGTCAATCTGTATCTTCATAGTGTCGACGCAATCCGACACAGCCTCCTCAAAGGAGTCGGCCTGCTTGCTGTTGAAGAGCGTCTGGCCCGGCAGGGTCAGCGAAATCTCTGCTATCTTGTTGTTGTCACTCTCGGGTTTGTCCACTTTGAGGAATACTTCGCACTTGGTGGCGTTGTCTACCAGTCGTTCCAGTTTAGCGACTTTGTCGCCTACGAATTTTTCAAGCTTCGGGTCTGCTTTGAATTTCACTGAGTTGATTGTAACATTCATAATTACCTCCTTTTGTGTTGATATGTTGATATGTTTTTTTTGTTGATTTGTTTATTTGTTTGGTGTTGATTTGTTCTCAGTTCTCCGTTTTCCGCTCTCTCGGGTGGGTGTGTTTGTAGGTATCTTTCAGGTGCTGCCGCGACACGTGGGTGTAGACTTCGGTGGCGCTGAGGTCGCTGTGTCCGAGGAGTTCTTTGATGGCGTTGATGTCGGCGCCTTCGTTGAGCAGATGGGTCGCGAAGCTGTGGCGGAAGATGTGGGGGCTGACCCTGTCAGCCTTGGATAGTGGACGCATATAGTGCTTGACAATCTTATCGACGTAGTATTGGGTTAGTGGCTTGCCATTTGCTTGTACGAAAAAGAACTCTGAGGTGATACCTTTTTCTCTCTTTAACGAAAAATAACATTTTATAGTATGCAGAAGTTCATTTTCGATGGGAATTATTCTTTCCTTGTCACGTTTACCCAAGACTTTCAGCGTGTTAGCGGCGAGGTCGACAGCATTTTCTTTTAGATTTATCAGCTCGGCGCGGCGCATACCGGTCTCGTAGAGCATCTGCAGCAGCAGTTGGTCGCGGCGGCCATCGAAGTCGTCGGCGAAGAGGTCGCGGTCGTAGATGTGTTGGGCTTCGCTTTCGGTGAAGAATATCGGCAGCCGCTTTGGGGTCTTGGGTGAGGTGACTTTGGCCATTATGTCGCTGTCGGTCCATCCCTGGCGGCGCAGGAACTTGAAGAAGGAGCGCAGCGCGGCGAGCATAGCCTTGACGCTGTTGGGGTTGTAGCCCTCGGTGGCGAGTTGCATCTGCCATTCGCGCACCTCGAGGTGGGTGACGGCGGCGGTGTCGTCGACCAGGAAGGCATCGGCAAGGAAGGCGGCAAAGTGGGCCAGAACACCCGAATACTTCTCGACGGTGAGGGTCGATAGGCGGCGTTCGGCGCTGATATACTGCACAAAAGCGTCTATGGCGGCATCCATTTTCATATCTTGGTAACGCAAAAAGGGTGAAAATCGCATTTTCAGGGTACTAAAAATGAAAAAAATGTGTACTTTTGCACTCGTAACCGACTGAAAAAAATATGTTAATTCGTTTTTAAGCAAAATTAGAAACCACTGATTCTATGACATTTACATTTAACGAAATGTTAAAAAAATTTAAAAGTCGACTTTGGCAAGGAAAATTATTTTGTCAGTTTGGAAAATAGTGCGACTTTTGCACTCCGTTTTGAGAGAAAAAAGGCTAAAAGAACGGAGAACGGAGAGCTGAGAGATAAGATTCCGTAGGGGCGTACCCCCGTGTACGCCCAAAATCCACACCCAAAACCCTTTAACCCTTTCAACCTTTTAAACCTCTCAAACCATTTAAACAGAATAATTTTAAAACAGAAATAAGATGTCAAAGATTTGTGAAATTACCGGAAAGCACGTGATTACTGGAAACAACGTTTCCCACTCGCGTATCCATACCAAGAGAAAATTCGCTCCGAACCTGCAAACCAAGAAGTTCTACATTCCCGAAGAGGATATGTGGGTGACTATGAAGGTGTCGGCCAAAGGTATGCGTATCATCAACAAGAAGGGTGTCCTCGCCGCTATCAAGGACGCTGCCGCAGAAGGACATTTCCAGTTCTAACAGGCTGGTTGTCATAAACAACATTTTTTATTAACCCTTAACTAAGAAAGAGGTATTTACAATGATCGTAGTTCCTATCAAAGAAGGTGACAACATCGAACGTGCTCTGAAGAAACTGAAGAGAAAATTTGAGAAAACCGGCGTGGTGAAAGAGCTCCGCGAGCGTCAGAAATTCACCAAACCGTCTGTCATCAACCGCGAACGCAGGCTGAAAGCCATCTATGTGCAGCATCTGCGCCAGCAGCAGCTCGACAACTAAGAGGCCGAAGCGCTACGCATCAAAGCAGAAAGAGGATTTCTTGAAAAGGGAATCCTTTTTTTTGTGCCCGCCGGCGCCGCACCGACTTTTCGGCAAGGTCTGGAAATCCTGTGAGACACGGCTTTATACTATTTCTTTATATTTGGCGCCATTATTCGGATTATTTTGCGTATCTTTGCATTCCAATTTGGAAATATATTAGGTTATAACATCAACATTATGGTAGGAGTAAACAAAGTAATACTTATTGGAAATCTTGGCAAGAACCCCGAGATAATCACTTTCCCCAAAGACGGCGCCCGCGAAGACAGTATGTCGCCCGTAGTGCGCAAGGCCACTTTCCCGCTGGCCACAACTGAATACCGCAAGAACAAAGACGGTGAACGCATTGAGCAAACCGACTGGCACACAGTGGTTTGCTGGCGTGGCTTGGCCGACATAGCCGAAAAGCTGCTCCGCAAAGGAACGCAGGTGTACATTGAAGGCAAACTGCAGAACCGCAGCTGGGAGGACCGCGACGGCAACAAGCACTATGCCACCGAGGTTGTGGCCGAGAACTTCACCGTGCTGGGCAACCGCGCACGCAACGACGAACAACAGCCGACAACAGACCCTTACGCCAACATCCTCAACGCCGACACGGAACCGATCGACGGCCTGCCGTTTTAGTAACGGTTAAAGGTTATAGTTTAAAGGTTAAAGACTTTACTATGACCGCTATAAAAGGAGGAAGGCTGCCATCTGGCAGCCTTCCTCCTTTTATAGCAGGCGTTATGTCTACACAAGCTGCTGCCCTTCGTAACCGGGCTTGCCGAGAAGAATGAACATATTCTTCTTGTAGGCTTCGACACCGGGTTGGTCGAAGGGGTTGACGCCCAGCGTGTAGCCGCTGACACCGCAGGCGAACTCGAAGAAATAGATGAGCTGGCCAAGGATGTATTCGTCGACCTTGGGCACCTCGATTTTCAGTACCGGCACGCCGCCGCCGCGGTGGGCGATCATCGTACCAAGCTCGGCATTATGGTTGATTTCGTTCAACGACTTGCCAAGCAGATAGTTGATACCGTCAAGGTTCTGCTCGTCGGCAGGGATGGCGACGGAAGTTGCGGGCTTGTCGACGCTGATGAAGGTCTCGAACATCAGGCGCTCGCCGTCCTGCACATACTGACCCATAGAGTGGAGGTCGGTGGTGAAGCTGAGGCTGTGGGGCAGGATGCCTTTGTGGTCCTTGCCTTCACTTTCGCCATAGAGCTGTTTCCACCACTCGCTTATATACTTGAGGTTGGGCAGGAAATTGACAAGCATCTCGACCTTGCGGCCCTTGCGATAGAGGATGTTGCGCAAGGCGGCATAATAGAGCGCGGGGTTCTCGGCGATGTCGTCGCTCTCGACGCAGAGTTTGCGCATATCGCGGGCACCCTGCAGCAGGGCGTCGATGTCGTAGCCGGCCATAGCGATTGGCAGCAGGCCCACGGGCGTGAGCACCGAGAAGCGGCCGCCGACATTGTCGGGAATGACATACATCGGGTAGTGCTCCTGGACGGCGATGTCGTGGAGGGCACCACGGCGGGCGTCGGTGACGGCGATGATGCGGCTTGCTGCTTCAGCCTTGCCGTATTTGGCCTCGAGATGGGCTTTGACTATGCGGAATGCAACGGCGGGCTCGGTGGTGGTGCCCGACTTGGAGATGACTGCTACGGCATAGTCGCTGCCGTCGAGCAGGGCAAGCAACTGGTGGTAGTAATCCTCGCTGAGCGTGTGACCGGCGTATACCACATAGGGGTGCTGCGACGGCATAACGGCGGCGAATTCGGACTGGAGCGCCTCGATGACGGCACGGGCGCCAAGGTAGGAGCCACCGATGCCGATAACCACAAAGAGCTTGATCTTGGGCGCGAGTCGAGCAACATCGTTCTTGATAGAGGCGACGATTGCAGGATCGAGCTCGTCGGGCAGGTTGACCCAGCCAAGGAAGTCGTTGCCCTTTCCGTTGCCGGCAAGCAGGGCCTTCTTGGCAGCCAACACTTCACCGGCAATCTGCTGCAACTCGGCATCAGTCACATACTGGCGGAGATGTTCGGTATCAATTCTTACTTTATTCATAATTAGTGCTATTTGAATTTGTTACTATTTCCCTCTCAAAAGAAAGTGCAAAGATACACAAAAAACGACATCTGGCAAAATTATTCTTTATTTTATCCACAAAAAAAGCAATAAAATTTGAATTTTTTTTGAAAAAAACGAAACAAAACGCTGTCTTCTAACGTATATATGGCCAGATAGAACAAAAATTTTTTTAGAAAACGGCTGTTGATAACTTTTTTTAACATTCAAGGATACTGACTGAAAAACAAAACTTTAGACCAAAACATAAACTACAAACAACAAGTGTCGACAGCACCAAACAAAAGAAAAAACCAAAAACAAGAAAAAAAACTTTCGCAATTCCGAAAAATATAGTATTTTTGCAAAGTTATTTATGTGTAATAATAATTCAAAAAAAAATTATAAAATTATGTTGAAAAAACTATTTAAAATTGGAATGCTTGCAGGTGCTCTTCTGATTGCTTGCAGCGCAAATGCTCAGGAAAAAGAGTATACTCTGGTTTATCCTCAGTATGGTTTCTGGAGCAACTGGTCCCTCGGCGGTTCTGTACTGTACAGCTGGCAGTACGAGCACGGCGGAATCCTTGACTGGCGCGATGGTAGCAACATCGGTGCAAGTCTGTTCTTCGAGAAAGAGCTGAGCCACATTTGGGCAATGCGTATTGTCGCCCAGACTCCTGGTCTCTATCACGGCTGGGGCGATGACGCTCTTCCTATTGGAGCATACAACAGAGACGGCATCCGCGGTTACGACCGTTATGGCAAAGCTGGTGTTGACTTCAAGATGAGCTTCCAGGGTCTGTGCAAAGGCTACGATCCTGACAGAAGAGGCAACCTCTACCTGTTTGCAGGTGTTGGTGCTACCTTCAGCCGCGACGATGTTGAGCTTGGCTTCATCGGTATGTATATGCAGGGCGGTCTTGGTTGGAGCTACAAAGTTTGCGATCACTCCACCATCTTCGTTGAGATTTCGGATGACATCGCTGCCGACATCGCCAGCCCGATCCACCAGTGGCACGACAACACCGGTATGGTTTCTCTCGGCTATATGTATAACTTCGGTCCTACCCAGTCCGACCTCGACCTCATCGCTCAGCGCGCTATGCTGACCCAGGAGAACTTCGACAAGTTGAACAACGAAATCGACGGTCTCCGCAACGATCTCCGCGACGCTGCTACCCGCGAGGCTAAACTCAGAAACCGCATCAACGAGCTTGAGGCTAACCAGAACGAGACCAACACTCAGATCATCAGAGGTGCTGCTGCCGACAACGGCGTTGCTGACAGCCTCCGCAAGGTCATTGAGGGCTACGAGACCAACAAGCACAACTTCTACGCTCTGCCGTTCTCAATCCTCTATGACGTAGACCAGTACACTGTTTCTGAGGACCAGATGAACAAGGTCAACGCTATCGCCAAGGTTATGAAGGACAACGAAGATGTTAACTTCGAAATCGTTGGTTACTGCGACTACAGCGGTTCAGACGCTTACAACCAGAAACTCTCTGAGAAGCGTGCTGAGTACGTGAAGAAACTCCTTGTGAAACGCGGTGTTGCTGAGGATCGCCTCACCACTAACGGCAAGGGCAAGTCGATGAGCTTCGGCGACATCAAGAATGCCATCAACCGTCGCGTCTCCTTCTATCGCGTAAACAAATAAGAGATAATCTCTGACAAATAGAAAAGCCCGCAAATTGCGGGCTTTTTTATTTAATACAAGTTTAAATTATAAGGAAAGCACCTTGAACTCTACACGGCGATTGTGGGCACGTCCCTCCTCAGTAGCATTGGTGTCGATCGGCATACTCTTGCCAAAGCCATTGAATTGGAGACGCTTTGCATCGATTCCTTTAGAAATAAGATACTCAACAACAGCTTTGGCGCGGTTCTCAGAAAGGCGCTGGTTGTAATCTATCGAACCGTGGCCATCAGTATGTCCTCGCACCTCAATCTTCATATTAGGATGCGACTTGAGTATTGCAAGAAGGTTCTGAAGTTCATTATATGACTGTTGCAACAATGTCGCTTTGTCATAATCGAAGAAAATGTTCTGCAGGACGAATGTGGCACCCACAGCAAATGTATCAGCGGGAGGAGTCGCTTGCTCCTCAACATCAGCCATAGTATCAACGGATTTAACCTCATTGCACCCCAAGCACACTACTGACACATCATCTATATAGTAATATGCTCCAGGCAGAAGGTAGGTCAATGAATCCAAATCTATTACATTCGATTGAGAGGCGGGATAGAAATTACCTATAGTCATAAATCGCTCACCGCCTTTTGCAGTGAAAACTCCACTGACTTGCATCCAGCCCTTTGTATCTGTAAGGACGCGCTCGTAGTCATTCACCACTTGGGGCTCAAAATAAGAAGACACGGTCTGTGATACACCCTGTCCAAGATGTCTTATCTCTTTATTCAGCAATACACTACGGACCGTATCACTCACTCTATCCTCGGTAAACAGGGCACCTATTGTAGCTACAGCACCTGCAGAATACTCCGAGAGGCTGACATAGAACGACACTCTGTACATCTCGCCGGCACGAAGTGGCTCGACAAGCTGAGTTTGCAGATATTCTCTATAATCTGTCTTAGAGCAATAAATGCCACAGAAACCATTGCCAGAATGCGCATCCTGAACTCCAAGCTTATTCTTGGGTACGCCGCAATCGCGTGAACCACATACATTATAATAGTCCGCCGACCCCGCAGTAGGCTGATACCAAGCATCAACTATGGTCAGAGTACCAAGTGCATCTATCTTGCGTGGGCACTCTCGATATTCTTCGAACGACGGATTGTATACAAGGTTGGGGGCCAACTTCGTCCGCGTCTGTGCGTTGACCGCAGCGAAGTAGCACAATGCCACAGATAACAGCATCCACCTTTTCCTCATATTACTTTGTATTATCCAGTGTTTGCAATAGACTATTCCACAACAAGGTAGCAGTCCTGTCCCACGAGAACAAATCACGACGTACCCTACCCTTTTCTATCAGCGACCGCTTCAATTCCTCATTACCGGCCACATCCTGCATCGCCTTAGCAATCTCCTCCACCGACAACGGGTCTACAAGAATAGCAGCATCGCCAGCCACCTCGGGCATAGATGTTACATTTGACGTAATAACAGCGGTCTCTGCATAAAAGGCCTCGAGTATAGGTATGCCAAAACCTTCGAACAACGATGCATAAACCAACGCTTCGGATGCTCCCATTAACTGAGCTAAAACATCTGATTCTATGTGTCCTATGAAGCGAACATCCGACTGGTAACGCATATTGTCGTAAGCCTCAGCAAGCTCATCCTGCCACCAGTAACGGTTCCCCACAACCAATAGTTGCATCGAATCATAAGGTCGGTTGGCCTTGTATTTGTCAAACGCCAACAATATATTTGTCAAGTTCTTACGACGAGAGATTGTACCCACATAAATGAAAAATGGCTTGCCGTCAGTGAACTTCTGCCTGGTTGTTGCCTTCTCCTCTTTGCTGCAAGGGCGATAGAAACTGTGAGCGCCATCGTATACAACGTCAATCTTCTTGGAATCAATACCATAAGTATTAGAAATATCTTGCTTGGAATATTCCGACACAGTGGCAATCCTTGTCGCTCTGCGGGCAAACAAAGGGAAGTAGTGCTTCATATAACGCTGATGTGATGGACGCAAATAGTCCACGGCGTGCTCAAAGTTAAGATCGTGAATAACCGTCAATGTAGGCACCGGTGTGCGCAATGACATCCAACCGTCTGGGGAAAGGAAAAGATCTATCTTTAAGCGACGTAATGCCCTCGTTACGCTCCATTCAAAAAACATATACCACAGCAAAGGATGGCGCGCCTGCGGATGAAGCACCACAGGGCGCACATTGTCGGCATAAATGAATTGACTGTCAGGCTTGCGGTCAAAGAAGAAATAAAACTCGTGCTCGGGATGTGAAAGCACAATACGCTTGAGGGTCTCAGCAGCGAACCATCCGATGCCGTCCAGTCTGTGAGGAAGCAGCAAACGAGTATTGACAGCTATGCGCATATCGTAATTACTGTTTGGGAATAGGTTTATTCAAAACAACAGCTTCTATCACTCTTGGGAAATATTCTTTCTCTAACAGATGTATTTTCGCTGCCACATCGTCGGCCGTATCAGCCGGAAGGACTTCGCAACGTGCTTGGAACAAGGTTGTTCCGCAGTCATAGCGATGGTCTACAATATGAATCGTGATTCCAGTTTCCTTCTCGTGATTGGCCACCACAGCCTCGTGCACATTGTGACCATACATCCCTTTACCGCCATATTTGGGCAGCAATGCCGGATGTATGTTTATAATGCGATTAGGGAATGCTGCCAACAGATTTTCAGGCACCAATAAAAGGAAGCCTGCCAGAATAACATAGTCGATTTCGCGACTTTTAAGAAAAGTGAGAACATCATCTGTCTCATAGAAGCTATGACGGTTGAAATAGCGAGCTTCAATGCCAAGCTTCTCTGCTCGTGTAGCCACGTATGCATCCCTTTTATTATAAATGATGACATTAACGTTTACTTCCGGTTTATCAGCAAAGTATTCGCTAATCTGCTGAGCATTGGTCCCGTTTCCAGAGGCAAGTATTGCTAATTGAATCACTTTAGACATATTAAATTGAGTTATATTAGATTCAAAGACAAAAGAAAAATGGTAAAAAAAGTATTCCGATTTTTCTCAAAAGAAAGTGCAAATTTATGAATAATTATTGGATTTTAAGAAAAAAAAGACAAATAAATTATTAAACACTGTGAATCAGTGTTATGCGCCACAATGATTTGCATATTTATTTGATTTTCAATATGGTTTTAAAGTGAAAAACCACGAATTTGAAAGGATTTTTTTATCACTCATATAGCATTGTGTCACAAATTGTTAATATATTTAACACTGAGAAAGATTAATAAAAGTTGTGTGTATGTGATTTTTTTTTCGTTTCTTTGCAAATTGTTTAATCCAAAAAATTGAGAAAAATGTCTGAAATTGCAACTAAAGTAAAAGCTATCATCGTTGATAAGCTTGGTGTCGATGAAAAAGATGTTACTCCAGAAGCTAGTTTCACCAATGACCTCGGAGCCGACTCGCTCGATACCGTTGAGTTAATTATGGAACTTGAGAAAGAGTTCGACATTCAGATCCCCGAAGCTGAAGCTGAGAAGATTGCCACCGTTGGTGACGCTATCTCCTTCATCGAGAAGGCTGGAAAATAAATGATTCTTCAATGAATCTGAAGAGAGTAGTTGTTACAGGTCTGGGATCACTTACCCCGATAGGTAACGATGTCTCCACAATGTGGAGTGCAATGCTTGCCGGAGTAAGTGGTGCCGGACCGATTACTCGCTTTGATTCGACCGACTTCAAGTGCAAAATAGCCTGTGAAGTCAAAGGGTTTGACCCCCTGAATCATTTTGACAGAAAAGAAAGCAGAAAACTTGATCTTTTCTCACAATATGGTCTTGTAGCCTCAGAAGAAGCTATCAAGGACTCTGGTTTGACCGACGAAACCATTGACAAAACAAGAGTCGGCGTCATTTGGGGAAGTGGCAACGGAGGAGTGCAGACATTCCAAGATGAGGTGCGCGAATATGAGCACTCGGGATGCATTCCAAGGTTCAGCCCTTTTTTTTGTACCCGTATGATTGCCAACATCTGCGCCGGACTGATTTCCATCAAACACGGTTTCCGTGGTCC
The DNA here is from genome assembly GCA_902788805.1 of uncultured Bacteroidota bacterium. Classification (GTDB taxonomy): domain Bacteria; phylum Bacteroidota; class Bacteroidia; order Bacteroidales; family P3; genus Colimorpha. Next base: position 72,250 of record CADALO010000002.1, read on the forward strand.
CAACTACTGCACTGTAGCAGCGTGTGCCTCCTCGGCAATAGCCATCAGCGATGCCTTCAATCTGCTTAGATTGGGCAAAGCCGATGTCATCATTGCCGGCGGCTCTGAGGCTGCCGTAGTGGAGTGCAGCATCGGTGGCTTCGGCTCTATGCAGGCTCTGTCGTGCCGCAACGACGACCCTGCTACAGCTTCACGTCCGTTCGACAAAGACCGTGACGGATTTGTCCTTGCCGAAGGTGCAGGCGCACTCGTTCTTGAAGAATTGGAGCACGCCAAAAGACGCGGAGCCAAGATTTATGCCGAACTGACCGGCTGCGGCCTTTCGGCCGATGCCTACCACATCACCGCATCACACCCCGAGGGACAAGGAGCATACGAGGCTATGAAATATGCCATCGAGGACTCTGAAATGAAACTCGATGACGTTGACCATATCAACACCCACGGTACGTCGACGCCTATCGGAGACATCTCCGAGCCCAAAGCCATTGCCCGTCTGTTTGGAGAACACGCAAAGGAAATCAACCTAAACTCCACGAAATCAATGACAGGCCACCTGCTTGGCGCTGCTGGCAGTGTTGAAGCCATCGCAACAATCCTTGCCATCAAGAATGGCATTATTCCTCCCACGATAAACCATTTCACCGACGACCCGAACATCGAGCCTCTCAATTTCACCTTCAACAAAGCAGTGAAGAGAGACATTCGTTTCGCACTCAGCAATGCATTTGGATTCGGTGGGCACAACATCAGCCTGGCTTTCCGCAAAGTCGACTAAATCATATACATTACCAATATGATATGGCTTAGGGAACATAAAGGCAACGAGGAATTTTACAAGTTTTTCAAGAATATCTTAGGATTTACGCCTCGCCGCACAGAGATCTATCAGACCGCCTTCATCCACAAATCGAAGTCTGTCGAGACTCTGCAGGGGCACCGTGTAAACAACGAGCGCTTGGAGTATCTCGGCGATGCTGTTCTGGGTGCTATAGTGGCCGAATATCTATACAAAAAATTTCCCTATCAAGGCGAAGGATTCCTGACTGAGATGCGCTCAAAAATAGTCAGCCGCGCCAACCTTAACAAACTTGCACAGAAAATAGGTCTCTCGCAGCTGATAAAATACAACCGCGAACAACAGGGCATCTTCAAATCCATCGACGGCGATGCCTTCGAAGCGCTCGTAGGAGCCATCTACCTTGAGAAAGGCTTCAACTTCACGCGCAAGGTTATTGTCGACCGCGTAATCAAGCTGCATCTGGATGTCGAAAGCCTGTCGCATCAGGAGTGGAACTACAAGAGCAAACTGATAGACTGGGGACAAAAGAAGAAATACAAAGTATCGTTCGAAGTCATCAAGGTGCTCTACGAAGGCAAAGTCAACGCCAGCCGGCGCGAATATGAGGTACAGACCCTCATCAACGGCGAACCAGCTGAAACTGCTGTCGAATACTCCATCAAAGCCGCCGAACAGCTTGCCGCCGAAAAGACCTACAAAAAGTTGGTTGAAGAAGGTAAAATCACGCCTGCCACAGAGTAGCAAACGCCATTAAAAGTGCCAGCGAAGCTGCACTTTCACCTCCTGTTTCTTATTACCTGCTATTGCATCATAGCCCGAGCCCACCGACTCCTGTTCCGGGTAGTATGACAATGCATACTTGACCGCAAACGACAACCGACTGCTTATTTCATACCTGCAAATCAGGTAACTCCTCACGCCACGACCATTGAAAAGCGGTACCGAATACTCATACATCAAGTCGCTCTCGTATGCATAAAGTCTTGCATCATAGTCGGATATGTCAAACAAAGACAGCCGCAGTCCTACAATCAGAGGATGCTCTTTTATCTCCCTCCGATAACTGACCTCCTGAAATATAAGTGAACCTCTTTCAACAGGTTGCCCCTCTTCCTCGAACCAGGAAAACATCACACGCGACACGAAACGCCATCCCGACGGTGCATTGTAGTCCAATGTCGCCTGCACCTGCTGTCGATTCACAGACGCCACACTGTATAGCTGCCCTTCTGTGTTCCTTTGAGACGCCTTATAGCGGTATTGACAATCCAACACGGTATTGGTTACCAACTCCTTGGATAACTTCAACCGATACTCAACGCCCGTCGAAGGACTGTAAATCCGATATCGCATATAGGGATAACGGAAGAAATCGGCATATGACTGAAGATTAATATAGAAAGGCAACCGTGTATTGAAAGACAATATCATCCCGGACACATTTCCCACCGAAGAACCCTGCCCTAACATATTGGCATACAGATTTTGATATGTCGGAGAGCCGTAACGATAAGCCAACGACATCTGACTATTGTCCCCCATCTGAACCTGCATACCGCCAATCGCGGCAAGCGGCAACCAACCCGATTCCGCAACCAGACTCTTAGATGACTCATTGTAAGACATTGCCGCCTCGCCGAACAAGAAAACACTGCCAGCATTGTATGTAGCGTCAAGGCCATAGTTGAGATTCTGCTTGCCTCTGAAAGCAAAGCTGTTATATGCATAATCAAAAGGCCTCAGCTCATTGGCAAACAGCGTGGCGTATGCCGTACCGCCAACGACCAGACGGCCGTTGCCATACTGCAGATGACCGCCGATTAGCTGTTCATTAAGACAATCCTTCTTCGACAGTTCCAACTCAGTCCTATGCAGACCCGACTGATAGATACTCTGATACACAGGCTCCGCACCGTCCGAACTATCCGCCGTTGCAAGCGTGGCATCGCGATTGACATAGGAATAAAACAGCGTCATTCCCAGCGTCTTGCCATTGCCTTTTGGCAGCAGCGACACCGTTGCAGCGGCACCTCTCATATAGCCATACTCGCTGAAAGCACTGGCCGATTTTATGCCCGCGCCATAACGCCGCAGCGACATCCCACTCGAAAGCCACGGCGCAAAACCACTCCACAATGTGACGCCCTGACCAAACTGCAGCTGATACTTGCCTACAACAGCCCGCTTCAATCTGCCAAAGTTCTTCAGCATCAGATGGTAACCATAGCTGTCGAGCCCCATTCGCCTCACGCCGCCGACATTTCCAAAAGCAAGAGCCTCGCCAGCATCATTCTCGCCAGAAAGCTGGAAGTCAACACGGTCGGAATACCTAAGATTATACTTGAAATAGTAGCGGAACGGCGAACCTTCATACTTCTCCTCCTCATAGCCTCTGCTCGAGGGCATAACCCGCTTCGTTCCCATAGTCAGCCCACTGCGAGCGTGCCGGAGCATCTGCCACAGTCCAACATCTTCATCCTCAACAGGCTCGGCTTTGACAAAATGACGCAACATAGCAACAGCCATCGAATCAAAACCATTGACAAAATACAACTCAGCCAAAGAAGCCATCGGGCCGTTCTGCACAATATACGCCTTCAGCGACGCGCGCTGGAAATCAGACAGGAACAACAGTTCCTGCAGCAGGTCGGAAGCAGTGTCGTTAAGATTTATAGGGCTTTCGGAAAAATACTGCAACTGCTCCAGGTAGTCGTCGGGCACAGTTTCCGAGTCGTTCTGCTCGGCCCACTGTTCAAGCACCTCCTGCCACACGGCATCGTCGTCGGACTGGCCGAAAGCGACAGCGGCACAAACTATCCAGATGATGAAAAACAGAACGCCCCGACGTGCCATAACATTCAGAATCTATAGTTTAACGACAACTGTGGCGTCAGGCCGAGAACACTGTGGAACTCGGCCGCAATATCGGCACCGAAGTGCTCCTTGCGCAAGCCGAAGCCGAAGGTATAGAGCGCTGGCTGGGTATTGACGCCGACCCTGAAGGCATACACCTCGTGAAACAGGTACTCGACTCCGAATCGGAGCGTGGCCAGATGCTGCAGGTCCTTCTCCACCTCCGCCACAGCGAGAAGCCGCTCCGTGAGCCGATACGACAAGCCCAGATTAAGCAGCGCTGGGAGGCGCGGAGAGGCGTCGGCGTCCGAGACTACCGCAGACGGGTTAAAGGCTCTGAAACCGACGGAAAACGCCTTTGTTGGGGCATATCGCAGCGCCAATGAGAACGTCATCCTGTTCAGCGGCTCGTAATAGGGGTCCGACGTGCCTGAATGCAGGTAATGGAACCCCACTCCCATCGCTATACGCTGGCCAATGGGGATACCATACAACAGATTCACACCCTGTTCGTTGTAGTCAGCATTGCCGAAATGCAGGAATGTCAACGCCCCCGCCCCGAATCCGACAGGCACCACGCCGCCGAACGATGCACATCCCATCCCCTCCTCCATAAAGCCCTGCCTGAAGCTCGCCGCGACAGCGATATTGTCCACCTTTGCAAGCGTAGCGATATTGTGCATTGCCGACTCCTCATCGCCAAGCGCAACCGCCGCCCCGCCCATTGCGGCACTGCGGCCACCCATAGCAGGGAAACTGAACTGTGCAAAAAGTGGCGTTGCAAAAAGCAACGCCACCATAAAGACAAGTTTTAAAGGAATGGCTGTTTGCCGTCCCATTTTGTGTTCAAATTACCGTTAAATCTCTACTTCCACAAACCGCGATGAGTGTAAGCGGCATCGATAAGGTCGTGGATCATAGCGTAACGACGGCTGTTGAACTCACCGTTGATGGTAGCCTGATCGAAGTAGTCGCTCAGGACCAAGCCGTTAGCCTGGATATCGTCCCAGTTGTCATTGAGACGCTTAACATCAGAACTGGTGAAATAGTAGGCGTCGACATTGTTGAAGGTACCCTTCATATTGTGGCCGTATCCCGGATATTCGGTGATGGTGATAGTGCCGCCGTTGGAGATGTACCAAGCGGTATCGCTGACGGCAATCAGGAGCACATTGAGGCCCGAAGGATTGAAGAAAATGTCGGCGATAGAGTCAAACTTGAAGTCACGCAGACGATCGGCGGTGAGGACGTTCGAGAGCGTGTAGGTACCCGTGGTGGTATCCGAAACCTGGAAGCCCATAAACGGGAATGCAAGCGCCTGCTCGCGGAGGTTCACATTGGCAAAAATGTCAATGGTTCCGATGACGGCCTGATTTTCGATAACGGTATCGATGTTATCGGTAATCGTCGAAGCGAAGTGGATAGTGGTGTCATTGCTATAATAGCCATTCTGACCGGTGATTGTAATCTCAGCGCTTCCGAGGAGACCCTCTTCTACGGCATCGATTATCAAACCTTCGTCGCACGATGAAAGCGACATCATAAGGAGTGCTACAGCACTGAAAAGTAAACTTTTTTTCATAATTGTGATTGTTTTATTAAAACTTGGAATGAATTATATACATTAACGTGGTTTTACAGATTTTGTTTCATTTGAACCAAAAAATTTTTCAATTCGGTCAAAGTTTCGACAATCTGGAGGTTCCTGTCGGGTGCTTTGTCGCTCTTAAGTTGCTGGCGTGCACCGTCTAACGTCAATCCACATTCTTTTGTAAGATAGTGAATCCTGCGCAGCAAATCGATGTCCTGCTGAGTGTAGCTTCGGGTACCTCGCTTGTTTTTGACCGGACGCAGCTCCTTGAATTCCGTTTCCCAAAAGCGGAGCATCGAGGTGTTTACGCCCAACATCTCGGCGACTTCGCCAATGCTATAATACAATTTCCCTTCCATATTGTTGAATTTATGATTGTTAACTTATAAATAGCGGCCTAAGGCCCTCGCCCGCCCTTCCACGCGCCAAGCAGGGACCAACACTGGTTGTTGTCCGCTTGTTGTCCGCTTGATGTCCGCTTGTTGTCCGCTTTAAAAGCGGACAACAAGCGGACATCAAGCGGACAACAAAACCTTGCCTGATATGTATGAAGTGCGTTCCATTATCGTCATTTTCAGCTGTTTTTAGTAAACATAGTAGCCTTGGTTGGATTGGTAGTTCTCGCGTTTCTCGTATTTGACATCGGACAACGAGCTGGCTTTCACGTTGATAGAGAAGTTCCAGCTCTTGTAGTAGCCGAAAGGCACCCAGTTGAAGCGCATCTCCCAGCAGTGGAGGTCACGGTAGATATCGATGCTGGTGTACGACATACCCTTGTTGGTGAAATCATAGCCTGTCGAGAAGTTGAACTTCCAGTTCTCGGTCAGAGAGAAGTTGCCCGACACTGATACCGAGTGGGTTATATCACGTTTTATGTTGAAGCGGGCGGCATCGTAGGCGCTGACATAGCTGAGGGTGTAGTTGAGCGATATGTTCCACGGCACCGAGAAGTCGGCGTAGGTGCCCATCATCAGCGACGGGCTGAGATCGTAGGGCGTTTGCATTATTGGGGCTATCATTTCGCCTTTGCCTTTGGGCACATCTTTCTTGAAGGTGTTTTCGTTCAGGCTCCACGACAGTTGCGCGCTCCAGGTGGACTGCTTGTGGAGGAAGAGTTTTTTGCGTGTGTTCCAGAGGAAGACGTTATGCTTGTTGCCGAGTGTGTCGATTTCGTAGGGCGAGAAGGAGCCTGAGTAGTTCAGTACGAGCATTTTGAACAGCGTGGTGCGGCCCGACACGTTGAGGTCCGACCAGTTGAGCGAGTCTCTGGCTATGTCGTAGTTCATCGACAGAGTCAGGCTTTCGATCAGCATCACTTTCTTCAGCTCGTCGGCGGTGTCGCGCAGTGGTTTTATCTTGGCTTCCAGGTTATTGCTGACAGAGAAGCCTATCTGTCCCGAGCGGCCGTCGGCTGGGCCTCCATAGAGACTTTGTTCGAAAATGGAGTAGCGGTGAACGTAGCCGGTGGTGTCGGTGTACGACTTCCAGTAGCCAAAGCGTTCGCTGCCGAAGTCGGGGCGGTAGTTGAACGACAGGCTTGGGTTCACGACGTGGCGCAACGCCTTCAGCGGGCCGTACTTGAAGTTGAACATACCGTAGATGCGGGTGGAGAGCGATGAGTTGAACGACACATCGCGATTGGCTCGGAATCCGCGTATGGTGTCTATCTTGAGCACACCGTTCGAATCCAGGTTCTTATCGATGGTTGACCAGTGCCAGCGCTCGTTGTAGGACACCGAGTTGGTCCAGTTGAAGAACTTGAGAACCTTGAGCGTGCTTTGTATCGGCAAGCGGTGGCTGATGCCGTATTGCATCTGGTTCAGTATACTCTTTTTCAGGATGTTGGTATCCTGCGCATTGACATTGTTAGCCCCCTCGAGGACATACGACATCGAGATGTTCTCGTACCACTTGTAGGCTCCCGAGGGCACTTTGCGTCGCAGCGGATAGAAGGTGTTGCTGCTCAGCGAGAGCGAGGGTAACTGTATGTTCATCAGGCCGGTCTGTATGTTGTAGGACTCGCGGGCCGACAGCGCGAGATTGAACCAGGAGCCAAGCGAGGTGGAATAGCTGACGCTTGAGGTCGTGGTGCTGTTAAAGTAGTCGTTGGCGTTTGTCGTGTTGCGGTTGTAGTTACGGCTGATGAGGTTCACATTGGCCGAGAAGCGGCTGTTGGGATTGGCTTTGGCGTCCTGGTCGTGTCGCCAGGCAACCTTGAAGTCGCCATACTTGTTGAAGGTGTTGGTATCGCCGCGGATACCGGTCTTGGTGATGCCGTAGCGTATGTCGAAGTTGCCCTTGTACTTGTAGCGGCGGTAGTAGTTCGACTTGGCTTCAGCGGCCCAGCTCAAGTTGGTGTATATCTCGCCGATGAGGGCAAGGTCGACGAAGTCGTTGATTGCAAAGTAGTAACCGCCGTCTTTCAGGTAGTAGCCACGGCCATTCATCCAGCCATAGGATGGCATAAGGATGCCCGAAGTGCGGTCGTGAGCCAGCGGGAAGAAGGCGAAAGGCAGGGCCAGCGGAGTGGGCACATCCTCGATGCTGACATAGGCCGGACCGGTGAAAATCTTGTCGTTGGCAATAAGCTTCGACTCTGAGAAGTTGATGGCAAAATGAGGATGGGCGTAGTTGCAGGTGGTGTATTGGCCGCTGCTGAGGTACATCACAGAATCGTTGATTTTCTTAATCTTGTCGCCGTGCAGGTAGCCGTCGCCTTCCTGCGTTATGACACCGTAAATGATGCCTTTTCCGCTGTTGTAGTTGTAGGTCAAAGTGTCGGCGTTGTACTCTGAATCGCCTTGCTTGAATATCGGGCGCCCCTTGTACTTGCCGCTGCTGTCGGCCACACCGCGGGCGTGGAGCTGTTGCCGGTCGAAGTCCAACTCGACGGCATCGGCCTTGAGGTTCATACTCTGGAAGGTTATTTCACCGTCGCGGTACAGAAATGCCTTTTTGCTGTCAAGGTCTATCGCCACAGAGTCGGTGGCCTTGTAGGTGACAATCTCGGTCACGGCATCCTTCGACAACGGCAGGAGGCCATTCGAGCTGACGACAGAGTCTTTTGCAAGAGACATAGAATCAGACTGTTGGTTGCTGCGAGCAATCGTATCTTGCGCGTAAACAGCCTGTGCTCCCACAAACAGAAAAAGTAACGGAAGTAGCCAAAGTTGAAAATTATATGATTTTCTGATACTCAATATCTAAAAAGTTAGTATCTTTGCATTTTGAAAATGCAAAGATAGTACAATTTGCGAAATCTATAAAAACAAAAAATATACATCTGTAAATGAAACGTTTATTCATACTTTTTATTGCGTTATTCATTGTTTCCGGTGTTGCATTTTCACAAAAAAGAGAGCCCGGAAAAGTAAAAACTCTGGTCATTGACCCGGGTCACGGCGGAGACAAACCCGGCGCCATCGGCAAACAATGCCAGGAAAAAGACCTTACCCTGTCGATAGCAAAGAAGTTCGGCAAACTGGTTAAGGACAACTATCCAGATGTCAACGTGATATTCACCCGCACGACAGATGTGGACGTTACGCTGTCGGACCGTGCCAAAATAGCCAACCGTGCCAAGGCCGACTTGTTTGTTTCCATACACATCAACTCACATCCTACCGCAGTTCCTACGGGAATGGAGACTTATGTTATGGGACTTTCGCGCAGCCGTGCCAATATGGAGGTGGCAAAGAAGGAGAACGCAGATATTCTGTTGGAAAAAGGCTATAAGGACAACAGCGAGTATCAAGGCTTCGACCCCAACTCGCCAGAGAGCTACGTTATGTTTGCAATGTACCAGAATGCCTATATCGACAAAAGCCTTAACTTTGCGCAATTCACTCAAGACCAATATAAAGCATCTATAAAGACCACCAACCGTGGCGTGAAACAAGCCGAGTTCTTTGTGCTCTACAAGACAGCGATGCCTGCTGTGCTTACCGAAGTGGGATTTATCAGCAACCCGACAGAGGAGGCCTATATGCTGTCGGACGAGGGACAGGCCACCATTGCAGTGTGTCTGCTCAATGCGTTTGCCAACTATAAGGCTCACGAAGAGGGCGTTGCAAAGCCTAAGAAGATGGAGATAGACCTGCCTGGATATGGCAAGAACAAAGGCAAAAAAACGGAGCCGAAAGAGGACGATGTTGAAATCAATGTACCTGACACTCAGGCTGAACAGAACGATGCAATCGCTGAAACAAAGCAAGAGTCGCAGGAAGAGGAAAGCACAAAGACTAACGTTGAGCTGCCAGAGAAGAATGTTCCTCCGTCAATTGAGCCTTTCCGTCAGGAAGAGCCCGAGATTCAGAGTGTTGTGACAAAAGATGAGGTTGTTGTCGAGGGCGTTACCTATCGCGTTCAATTCCTCACCAGCGAGAAGGAACTAAAAGAGGGCTCCAAGGAATTCAAAGGCGTTACCGGCTATCAACTTTATAAACAGGGCAACGTCTATCGCTACACTATGGGCAACGAGACGACAGTCTCAAGGGCTAAAAGCATTCAAAGCGAGATGCGCAAAAAGGGCTTTAAGGATGCATTTGTGATTGCCTTCTATAACGGCAAACGCATCAGCCTGCAAGAGGCCCGCGAGCTGCAGGAGCAATAAACACAGCCCACTATCAGTAATCTAAAATCCATTAACGTGCTTGTAGTAAACAACATATCGAAACTATACGGACAACAACGTGCCCTTGACGGGGTAAGCTTCAGCATAAAACCCGGCGAGATTGTAGGCCTGCTCGGTCCTAACGGCGCCGGAAAGTCAACACTGATGAAGATTATTACCTGCTTCATCCCGCCTTCGGACGGTGAAGTTACGGTGTGCGAACACAGCATCTTCGACGAGCCGCAACAGGTGTGCCGCTGCATCGGTTATCTGCCTGAGCACAATCCACTCTACACAGATATGTATATCCCTGAATTCTTACGCTTTACTGCCGATATCTATGGCATCAAGGATAGTAAGAAAAGGGTGGATGAGATGATTGAGCTGACGGGTCTCGCGCCGGAACTTGGCAAGAAAATCGGTGCACTTTCGAAAGGATTCCGCCAACGTGTAGGACTGGCCCAGGCAATGATTCACGACCCTCAGGTACTTATACTTGACGAGCCCACAACGGGTCTCGACCCCAATCAGTTGGAGGAGATACGCAAAGTGATTCGCAATGCCGGAAAGCACAAGATTATTCTGCTTTCGACGCATATTATGCAAGAGGTCGAGGCAATGTGCAGCCGCGCCATCATCATCAACCACGGCCAGATTGTTGCCGACAGCAGTATTGAAGATCTCAAAGGCAAAAGCCACGAGAGCATAGAACATATTTTCCAAAAACTTACAAAAGACTGAATCGCAATATGACACGGGAAGAACTTATAAACGCCATACAGAAGAAGCAATCATTCCTCTGCGTCGGACTGGATAGCGACATCAACAAAATACCGCAGCACCTTAGGAATGAGGAAGATGCAATATTCCTTTTCAACAAGGCTATCATCGATGCAACGCTTCCTTATACTGTTGCATACAAGCCAAATCTGGCTTTCTATGAATCGGCAGGCATCAAAGGTCTTATGCAACTCAAAAAGACTATGGACTACCTCCACAGTCTTGACGACAAGGTGTTTACGATAGCTGACGCCAAGCGCGGCGACATAGGCAACACCTCGCAGCAATACGCCAAGGCGTTCCTCGACCCACAGGGCGACTTCAACTTCGACTCGATGACCATAGCACCTTATATGGGTGAAGATTCCGTAACACCCTTCACTGTATACGATGGCAAATGGGTTATTCTGCTGGCACTTACATCTAACAAAGGGGCATTCGACTTCCAGTTCATAAAGACCGAGTATGACGACCGCAACCTCTTTGAACACGTGCTTCAAAAATCGCAGCAATGGGGCACACCCGACAATATGATGTACGTAGTTGGAGCAACCAAAGCGAATATGCTCAAAACTGTAAGAAGCATAGTACCAAATAGTTTCCTACTCGTACCTGGTGTCGGTGCCCAGGGCGGCAGCCTTGCCGAAGTGTGCCGCTACGGACTCACCAAAGACTGTGGACTGCTCGTCAACTCCTCACGTGGAATCATCTATGCTTCGGGCGATACCGACTTTGCCCAGCGTGCTGCTGACGAAGCCCATAAACTGCAACTACAAATGGCCTCCGAGCTGTCTAAAATCCAATAACGTGGACAATAATCTCGAACAACAGATCTATTCAGCCAGACGTCGGTCGCTTCGCATATTGCTTGTACTTAGCTTCATAGGCTCGGGAGTATCATTTCTCAGCAACTTTATGACAGGTGCCATTCTGCCTTTTGCAAAGACGATGTATGAGTCTGGCAGTATGACCTTTCCGAGCGAAATGACGGTCTATGTTGAAGAACTGCTTGAAACACCGCGTTCATTCTTTTTTAGCAGTGCCTTACTTTATGGATTGTCGTTGACGGGCGCTATTTTGATGTGGAATCTGCGGAAAAGCGGCTTCCATCTCTACACCCTCGCACAACTGCTTATTCTGCTTATTACACTGCTATTCCTTGGCAGAGAGCACGTTGCATTAGGCAATATAATGTTCACATTACTTTTTATAATATACTATTATATTGCAATGCGCAACCTTGGTGTATTTGACAAAGGTGCACTCAATGAAACAATAGCAGAAAAAGAAGAAGGCCAGGACAACGAATGTCACAATTGACGCAATGTCCGTGCAGAATTTAAATTAGATATAATAATATTTCCCACGCTTACAGCCATAGAAATGTAGCGTGGAATATCGTCATTGCGGTCTGACATACGTTTCTGACGATCGTTCGGTTCAATGTAAACAACGTCGTTGTTATGCAAGTAATAATACGGCGAGTCAAGCATTTCTTTCTTTGTCAGGTCAACCTCACCCAAAGTTTTTTGGCCATTCTCATCACGCATTATAACAACGTTTTCGCGCTGACCATAATCTGTAATATCCCCACAGATTGCCAAAGCTTCCAGAATGGTTAGGCGCGTTCCTGGAACGTGGATTTGCTGTGGAGCACGAACCTCACCGACCACTGTCACGCGAAAGTTCATCAGCTTTGTAGTTACAACAGGGTCAATAACATATCCATCTTCTTTCAAACGCTGCTCCAAATAATGCTTAAGGCTGTCCTGCGTAATGCCAACAACAGACAACTGACCCAGTATAGGAAAATTAATTGTACCTTTCTCTGATACAAAATAGCCTTCTACTTCTGCCACATACTGCTGACTTTCACTACTTATATTACTTTTCGACTGGTCTATAACTCCGCGTCTCAATGTGTCAAGATACTCAAGACTTGAGCCAGTAAGAGTTACTTTATGAGTCTCCTGATTAAAGGGGATAACACTCTCCGGAGTCTTGGATTCGACATATATATACAACTGGTCGCCGGGCAGGATTGTTGCCGTATAGACGGCAAGGATATCCTGTGCGCTGTCACGCTGAGCATCGCTTATGTACGCTATTTCCTTAGTGTGACAAGACACGAAGAGTAGCGGTAAAACCAGAAGCAATAATCTGAATTGAACTCCATTTCTCATAAGGATAAGTATTGTGGTTAATAACCTGTTTCCAAAACAATTACATAGGCTTAATGCGGCGTGCAAGTTTGGCAGCAAGACCCGGACAGAACTGCTTGATGTATGCCATCAGCAACTCATAACGTCCGACAAGGACCTCACGCTTTTTCTTATACACAGCCTTAACAATCTTGTCTGCAGCTTGTTGAGGCGTAACGCCACCAGCCTGACCAGCATCCATCTTGCCGTGCTGCTTGCCATCCTTCTCGAGGGCGTATTTAGAAATATTTGTCTGTACACGACCCGGACAAACAATCGTGACACGAATATTCTGGTCGTAGGTCTCGGCCTGAACAGTCTCGAAGAAGCCATACAGCGCGTGCTTTGCCGAGCTATAAGCGCAACGCAATGGGAAACCAAAGCGTCCTGCAATACTGGTAGTTACCACCAATTGACCGCCACCACGCTCTATCATTCGCGGCAGGATGTTCTTAGTCAAAATTACAGGAGCATAGTAGTCGATATCCATAACCTTGCGGATGACACGCATTTCCGTCTCAACGGTTGTACCGCGCTGGCTGATACCCGCATTGTTATAAAGAACATCAATGCCACCAAACTGATTCCAAGCCTTTTCCGCCAAGGCGTCAAGACCATCACTATCGCTCAAATCGAATGGCAATGCAGCAGCATCGGGGGCACCAAGTTCTTTGCAACGATTAACCACACCTTCAAGCAAATCGGCTTCAAGGGCAGTGACGATTATGCGCGCCCCCTCTTGTGCAAAACGATAGGCAGTAGCCTCGCCAATGCCCGATGAGGCACCCGTAATCCAAACAACTTTATTATTGAATTTTTTACTCATTAAGTGTTATTTTTCAACCAGTTCACGGAACCAACCTGCTCGGTCGCTGCCCTCACCGGTATTGAGAAGCACAGTGTCGCCACTCTTTATCAAGCCTTTGTCCACGGCCTGGAAAAAACCGGAATAACACACCATCGACGCAGGGCCCATAAGTGTCCTCTGCGACTTCTTCATTTCCTTACCATACTGCGGCAGTTCGGCCTCTGCAACACGCAAAAACGTGCCACCCGACTTACGAACCAGAGGAGCTACGAGAGGATAGTTGCCCGGATTGGCAGCCGTGAGGATACCTATACGCGTCTTTATGTCTTTCTTGGCCTCATAGTCTTTCTCCCAGCCTTCGGTGAACCCAGTGGCAGTGGCTTTCTCCCACGCCGTCACCATCGGGTCACACTCGTCCTGCTGGACAAGCAGCATACGCGGCAGCTCAGCGTCGGCATCAATCATACCGCAGCGCTTCAGGTCGCGGAAACCCTTCTCGAATGCCAACGGCGATGTGCCACCGGCAACAGCCTGCATATAAACCGTAGGCAGCTGTCCCATCTGGCGCAGACACTCGTATGCCAACAGACGCTTTGACTCAATGCGCAATGGGTCGGTATTGCCACCACTGATAAGCACGTGGTTTTCTTTATGATAGGCTGCAGCCTCAGCTTTGGCATCGCCATAGCCGCCTTTCGAAATAACAATTGGTTGACCTACCTTGCGGATAGCCTCGACAGTGGCGGGGTCGATGCAATTGGGAGCGAATTCAGTGAACTTGATGCCGGCCTTTGCAAGATAAGTCGCAAAAGCCACACCTGAGTTGCCAGTAGAAGCCAGGCAATATTCCTTCACTCCGTTCTCTTTCAGCACCGTGGCAGCCAGCGCTGCGCTGATGTCCTTGAACGAGCCGCTACCGGCGTTCTGGTCGTTGCGGTAAACAAACACCTTGCAATCAATGCCTTTCTCTTTGGCGTATGACTCAAGATTGTCCCAACGCTCCATCGGTATCAGACCCTCGTTGAAACTGACCACATTGTCGTGCTTCTCAATGGGGAGGACATCAAAGTAATAATCTTGGTATGAGCCATTTATGGGCTTTCCAAAACTAAACGGAGTGCTGTCGGTGTATTCCACTTCAGCATAGCCGCTTCCGCACTCACACTGCTGGTCTTGCTGAAACCAAGTGGCAAAGTCAGCTATGACTTTGCCACATTTCTTGCATCGAAGTTGGTATTTCATTCGGTCGTTGACAGGTTTTTGTTGATATGTTGATATGTTAGATGTTGATACGTTTTGGCCATATCAACATCAAACATATCAACTTATCAACGAATTATTCATCCTTTCTTAATGATATGCATATCGGGCATCGGCTTGTTGTAGAAGCCGGCATCGAGTTTCTTCTTGACCTCGCGGAACACCTCAATGGTGCGGTTGGCGTGTTCCATCGTGTGGACAGCCGTCGGGATGATGCGCAGCATAATCTGACCCTTCGGCACAACGGGATAAACCACAATTGAGCAGAAGATTCCGTAATTCTCGCGCAGGTCGACAACGACGTTGGTACCCTGGTTCACATCGCCTGGGAAGAACACCGGCGTGATGGGGCTTTCGGTGACACCCGTGTTGAGACCCTCAGCCTGCAGCGACTTCTGCAAATGGGTCGAGAGTTCCCACAGCTTCTCACGGTACTCGGGATGCTGGTTGATAATCTCCAAACGGCGCTTGACACCCCAAACGATAGGCATCGGCAGGCTCTTGGCGTAGATCTGCGAGCGCATATTGAAGCGCAGATAGGTGATGATATCCTCATCGTTGCAGCCGATAAAGCCGCCGATGATGGCCATCGTCTTGGCGAAAGCGCAGAAATAGAGGTCAATGTCGTCGGCGCAGTTGAAGTGGGTGTGCGTACCGCGACCCTCGGGACCCATAACGCCCATACCGTGGGCATCGTCGATAAGGATGCGGAAGTTGAACTCCTTCTTCAGAGCAACAATCTTGTCCAGCGCACCGAGGTCGCCTTCCATACCGTAGACACCTTCGGTAGCCACCAGTATGCCGCCGCCCTGCTTCTCGGCCAGAGCAGTGGCCTGAGTCAGCTGCTTGCGCAGGCTCTCGATGTCGTTGTGCTGATATTTGAAACGCTTGGCACCCGTCACGCGGAAACCGTCGATCAGGCAGGCGTGAGCCTCGCTGTCATAGACGATGACATCGCGCAGGCTGACGATGGTGTCAAGGATGCTGATCTGTCCTTGATAGCCGAAGTTGAGCAGGTAGCCGTATTTCTTGTGCGTGTACTCGCACAGCATAGCCTCAACCTCCTCGTGCAGAGCGGTGTGACCCGACATCATACGGGCGCCCATCGGGTAAGCCAGACCCCAGCGGCGTGCACCCTCCTCATCGGCGGCGCGCACCTCGGGATTGTTGGCTAGACCCAGGTAGTTGTTAAGGCTCCAGTTCAGGACCTTCTTGCCGTTGAACGTCATCTCGGGACCCAGCTCGCCTTCGAGCTTCGGGAAATAAAAATAGCCATCGGCCAGCTTGCGATACTGTCCTAAAGGACCGCCGGTCGATTCTTTGATTCTTTCAAAAATATCTTTCATATCTTTTAAATTTTATCTTTAATATCAATGTAACAATATAGTTGCCAGTCACAAACGGCATTTGCCACGTGACGGTTCGAGAAGCAAAGATACTAAAAAATCTTAAAACGGCAAACAATCCTTTAATAACATAAATAAAAATAAACAAAACACATTGCCCCGCACAATGTGCGAGGCAATGATGTCTTTTATACAGTAACGGCGCTCTTCAGCCCCTATTTCTTCACAATTGTCTTCACTCCGTATTTGTCTTTGGTGCGCACCACTAGGAGGGTTGCTGACAAAATGTATACCCTTTTCAAAATGCATAGTCACAAAAAAGTGCTATTTCGCTGCAAAGAAATGCAAAAAAATACAAACCCATCATAATATTCTATTTAAAAAGACTTTATCCGAAGATTTTTTTCAATATGACACTTCTGCAAAAAAACACCACCAAACAGACCCACATAGGACAATCTACCTAAAAAGTTATTAACAAAATTCTATCAAACTTTACCAATGTAAAATTTGATAAGAATTTGGTAAAACTTTGAGTAAACTTTGATAGGAAGATGGTACCTCGAAATCAGGGAGTTAAAATTTGGCCATTTTTGCCCTTTTTCGGCCCCTTCCGGAGGTGAGTTATTAACAATTTCGGAGGCCTGTTTTTGGCGAAAATGAGTTTGGCACGGCATCCGGAGCGCAGGCTTCCAGCCTGCAAGAATTTCGGCACGGAAAACATCGGCAAAAGTCTGTCGGTGTCCATCTATACTTCCACGCATTTTCACAAAAAATCCCTCTACATACAACATTTTCGGGGTTTTGACGTAATTGTCTGTATGGAAGCTAAGAATATTATCGAAATAAAGAATAAGAAAGCTGAATATCAGTACTTCCTATTGGATTCATATACCGCGGGACTGGTGTTGACGGGCACGGAGATAAAGAGCATCCGCGAAGGGCGCGCCAACCTGACGGACGCTTACTGCGCCTTTATCGGCAACGAGCTGTATGTAAAGCAGATGCACATTGCCGAATATCGTTTCGGCAGCTGGCTGAACCACGCCGCCAAGCGCGACCGCAAGCTGCTGCTGAACCGCAAGGAGCTGCGCAAACTGCAAAACAAGATCAAGGAACGCGGCTTCACCATCGTCCCTACCCTGCTGTTCATCAATCCCGAAGGCTACGCCAAACTGGATATTTCGCTGGCACGAGGCAAGAAGTTCTTCGACAAGCGCGAGACCATTAAGGAGAAAGACACACGCCGCGATATGGAGCGACAGCTGAGATAAGGTTAAAGGGTTGATTTGTTGATTTGTTTGAGGGTTGAAGGGTTTTCGTTTTAGTCTTCGTTTTCGTAAATACTAAATCTATCTGAAGTTAACGTTAAGGTCAAAGTTAAGGTTAGAATATTATGAAAGTCTTTAAATTCGGCGGTGCATCCGTCAACAGCGTCGAGGCCATAAAGAATATGGCTCACATCGTGGCCGACCATCTTGACGAGCCGCTCGTGGTGGTGGTGTCGGCTATGGGCAAGACCACCAACCTGCTGGAAAGAATAATCCCCGGCATCCCAAAGTCGGACGAGGAGCGCAGGGCGTTGTTGAAACAATCTGAAGACTACCACTTTGGCATAGCCAACGAACTGCTTGACGACGGCGACGAAACCTTTACAAAGCTTCGCGGACTATTTGCCGAGCTTGAGAGGGTCTCGACCTCTAATCCAGGCAATTATAATTTCGACTACGACCAAACAGTGTCGTATGGTGAATTGATCTCTACAACACTTATTTCCGGCTACCTTAACAGCATTGGAATCAGCAATGAATGGGTAGATGTGCGCCAGGTGATACGCACCGACGAGAACTACCGCGAAGGCAATGTAGACTTTGAGACCACGCGCCGCCAAGCACAAGAAACAATCAATTCACAATTCACAATTCACAATTCACAATTAATCATCACCCAGGGATTTATTGCGGGAACAGACAAAGGGACAACTACCACGCTCGGACGCGAGGGTTCGGACTACAGCGCCTCTATCCTCTCCTATTGCCTCGATGCAGACAGTATGACCATCTGGAAAGACGTGCCAGGCTTCCTCAACGCCGACCCGAAGTTCTTCGCAAACACAGTGAAGATAAATAAGATACCATTCAACGAGGCCATCGAGCTGGCCTACTATGGTGCATCGGTGATTCACCCCAAGACAGTCAAACCGATACAGAACAAGGGCATTTGCCTTAACATAAAGTCGTTTATCGATCCTTCGGCCGAGGGCTCAATCATAGGTCCCTATAGCAGCATCGAACCACTTACACCCCTGTACATTTTCACAAACAACCAGCTGCTTATCTCCATACAACCTAAAGACTTCTCGTTTATTGCCGAGGATAATCTGCAAACAATTTTCGCTGTACTGGCTGAATTGAACATACGCGTCAACCTGATGCAGAATTCGGCTTTGAGCTTCTCGCTTTGTATGAACTACAACGAGATACTGCTCAACAAGATTCGCGAGCGCCTCGAGAGTCAGTTCCGACTGGTTTACAATACTGGACTGCAACTGATTACAATACGATACTACAATCAACAGATTATTGACGAGATTGTCGGCGACAGGACCGTGCTGCTTCAGCAACGTTCACGCACAACAACACAGCTTTTAGTTGATTCCAAATGATTTATAGGCTGACGAAAAGCAAATTCATACTCGGTTTGCAATGCGAGAAGGCTTTGTATCTTGACGTATACAAGCCGAATCTGGCATATTATCCTCCTGAAACTCTGGCCCGTTTCCGTAAAGGACGCGACTTTGAGGCAAAGGTTAAGGCGCTGTTTCCAAATGCCATAGACATCAGCCAACAGCTTGGACGCAACATTCAGCGCTACCCTGAACTGACTGCCCGGATACTCGAACAGCCCGGCGAGGTGAACCTCTATGAGGCTGGTTTTGTTTATAATGAGGTGCTTGTGCTTGCCGACATCGTACACAAAGACATCAACGGAACAATCTCAATCTACGAAGTGAAGAACTCGCCTTCGGTCAAAGAGGTTTTCCGTCGCGATGTCAGTATACAGCACTATGTTATCAGCCACTGTTTAAGCAACATAGATTCCTTTTCGATTATCTATAACGATGGTGAGGACAATCCGGTTTATGAGGAACTGCTGCCCGAAGCACAAGCAGCTGAGCCGCTGATAGCAAAGCAGGTAGAACAATTCAAAGATGTTCTTCAAGGTATGGAGCCACAGGTTAAGACCGGCACGCAATGCACTGTGCCATACGAGTGTCCGTATCGTCGTTACTGCAATGGCAATGTGAGCGCCCAGTTAGAACTTGGAGGCTTTTAGAAGGGCATCACGGACCTCGTTCTCGTCAAGGACGACATCAATCACCGGCGCACCGATTTCTTGCAGCAACACACATAGAATCAATCCATCAGCGTTCTTTTTGTCCTGTCGCATATACGAAAGGATGCCTTCGGTGTCTTTCAGAGTGATTTCCGGGAATGAACACAAGTAACGCAACATTCGGCAATAATTATCGTATATTTCTTCGCTCATTCCAAGCTTCTTAACAGACAAATAGAGCTCGCATTTCAACCCTATACCCACCGCAATACCGTGAGGAATGGATTGACCTTTTTCATTCAGATAACTCTCTATGGCGTGACCGAAAGTGTGACCGAAGTTGAGAATCTTACGTATTGACTTTTCAGAGGGGTCAACCTCGACAACACTTTTCTTGAATTCAACACATTGTGGAATAAAAGACATTATTTCCTTTATAGGAATCTTTGCACAGCCCAAAGCGAGTCTGAGCAATCCTTCAAATGCATATTTGTCGCAGAGAAGCAATGTCTTCGCCATCTCAAATATGCCAGAAACCAAGTCTTTAGGTTCTAATGTGTCGAGAAAATCCGGATGTATGCAGACGGCCTCTGGTTGATGGAAGAAACCCACCTGGTTCTTTGCATTCTCAACATTCACTGCCGTTTTGCCCCCTATGGCAGCATCGATCATACCTATCAGTGTAGTGGGAATGTTGATGTATCGTATTCCACGCTTGAAACCGGCAGCAACAAAGCCGCCGATGTCGCTCACGCACCCGCCTCCAAGGTTCAGAATCACGCTGTTGCGGTCAGCTCCGCTGTCGAGCAATGCGCCCCACAACTGGGCAGCGACCTCAAGCGATTTGGCCTCCTCACCGACAGGGACCTCAAAGAATTCGGCTTGCTCCAAAGCAGAGACACGGCTGATAAGGACCGGCAAACAATGAGTGTAAGTGTTTTCATCAACAATGATAAAGAACTTTGAATCTTTATAATCCTCACCCATCAGCATACGATTCAGTTTCGCCAACGGGGTGATACGCGAAGGAAAAAAATATTTTGTTTTCATATAAACATCATATTACTAAATAGATAGCAGACTATAAAAAAGCAATTAAGCAATACAAAATTACACGAAAAATCTGATTGCTGTGATAATTTTGTTTTTTTGGCGTTTAATATAGGCAAACAGAGCCACACGATGACACAGGACGAACATCCCTTTATAAAAATGGTGACAAATCATACGGCATTGATTGACAAGATATGCCGCTCGTTTTGTGGTAAAAATATAGAGGACAACGAGGACTTGAGGCAGGATATTATATTGAATCTGTGGCGAGGATGGAAGCGCTGGAAACCATATCATAAGCCGATAACCTGGATATACCGCGTGGCAACGAACACTGCTATCAGCTGGAAACGCAATAGAATTAAACAGATTGAAACCCAGCCTTTATACGATTATGACATACCACAAGACGACAATAATAAAGAAGCAATAGAACAACTCTACAATCTTATCCTACAGCTACCCGCCTACGACCAGAAACTGCTACAACTATACATAGAGGGATGGTCGGGAACAGAAATCTCAAAGATGATGCAAATATCTGAAAGCAACGTAACTACACGCATCGCGCGGATAAAAGGTAAACTAAAAGAATTAAACAGCGAATTATGAATACCGAAGAACTTATAGAACAATTGCACGAAACCAACGCTGCCGAGCGGCAAAAAGAACAGACGAAGCACATACAGTTCCGGCCTTGGTTGTTGACAGTGCCAGTGGCAGCAGCGGCAGTGATACTGTTGCTGCTATTGCCCAAACAGGGCGAGGCCAAGCCACAAACAACAACCGGAACACAGGTGTACTGCAACAGCAGCTGCAGCCCCGACGACGTAATGGTCTTGATTCGAGAAGATATAACCCATATACAGCAAAACCTATGAAACGAATAATTCTTTTTGCCGCTATACTCACGGCACTAACCTCAGTTAGCCAAGCACAGACAGCCCTTTACAAGAAATACTCCAATATAAAGGGATTGAACGCCTACTGCGTGGAGCGATTCCCATTGGGAAACAACGATTCCGTGACACTCACCTACTTTGTCGCCGACGACAGTTCAACTTACAACTTTATAAAAAAAGAGTTGCAGAATCTGCCTAAGCCATCAATCTCGGCAGAACTCACTGTAACACCTGAAAAAAAGGCTATTGAGGCAACTACAAAAAGAGACCTAAAGGCTGTCATTATTTACACAAGGAAGGCCTTGACTGGTGACAAAGGTGAATATATGATGTTTCTGCCATCGGACAGGAAGAGCATTCTTGTCTTCCACAACCAAAAACTAAGCGACAAGTTGGCAGTAATAAAATATATGATTGATACAGAATTCAAAAACGACTGACAATGAGACTATTGCTGGCAATATTGCTGATAACCATAACACTGTCTGTCTCAGCACAAACCACGGACAGCACAAAGGTTAGGATGAATTCTGTGAGGCTGAAAGCCATCAGCATCAAGGCTCCGCGACCAGTGTACAGTATGGACGGCGAGATAGTGAGCTACAACGTGGCCAACGACAGAACAATCAATGGCTTGACGGCGATGGATGCCATCAAGAACTCACCGACAGTAGAGGTCGACGAGGAGGGCAACATCACTATGCGTGGCTCAGAGAAGGTACAGGTGTGGCTCAACGGCTACCCCACAGGTATGAACGGCGCAAGCCTTAAAGCGTTTTTTGAGTCGTTGCCCGCCGAGGCTATCGAACGCATCGAAGTAATAAAGAATCCTTCTGGCAAATATATGGTTGAGGATGGGAGTCATATAATCAACATCGTAACATCGAGCAAGTTGCGCCGTTCCGAACTGCTGATGTTCGGTGCCAGCGCCAGCAACCGCCCTTACTTCAGCCCCTGGGCAAGTTATCTGCTTAAGAACGACCGCCTGACAATGAACCTATACGCCAACTTCGGCAACACCAACAGCTATGCCAACGAACACGGCTACAGCATCTTCCTGCGCGACAACGGCACAAGTGTCGACACTTCGCAACGCAACACCTACCGCGACACCTCTGGCGGACACCAAATCAACAGCTCTCTATGGTTCAACCTCAGCTACATCGTCGACTCCGTCACCGACATCAGCGTTATGTCAATGTATACGTTTCAGCGCCAACTGGCGGCCATCTCGAACTACAACTATGAGTACTGGCATTACTATCCTGACAGCCTGCATTACCTCTACAGCAATCGCACCAACCGCACCGGATACAACGGTTCCGGCTTCACGAATATCAGCTTCAAACACCGATTCCGCAAGAAAGGCCATAACATCTCGTTCGGACTCTCTTCGAACTATAGCAACAACTGGAACGACATCACGCTGACACGCGACTATACACCATTATCAAGCCTTCTTTCGCCTGTCATTGCCGACTACAGCAAGCTGCAAGGGAAAAGCGCCGGCCGCCTTAGTCTAAGTCTCAGCGCAAACTACACTCTTCCGCTCGGTGAAAATGATGAGCTGTCGCTCAGAGCCACTGGCTCACCCATCAACCGCCACACAAACACAACAAACAATTATTATGCCGATCTTGCTGTCAATCCCGAACTCTTCAACATCTCCGACAGCCTTCGCAACGGCACTGTTTACAGCAACAGCCCGTCGACAAGCCTGAACCTCTCGTGGCGACACCAGTGGAAACGCCTCACGATGAGCATCGACCTGTGGGGGCAATCCAAGCGCCTGCGGTCGGAATACAGAAAATTCTTTCCTGACAGCAGCACCTATCACTTCCTGACCGTCGAGCCGTCGCTGAACCTCACCCTCCGCACCAAGTCTATGCACTATCTGCGCTTCAAATACAACCTCGCCTTCACCAACCCCAGCGCATCAAACCTCACCGCCTCACGCACATACGGCGAAGACAGCTATAGCATCGGCAATCCGAACATTAAAAGCTCACACACACACAAGTTCAACCTCAGTTGGAACAAATACTTCAGCGGTGGAAGCTCAATTGGCATTGAAAGCTACGCCAACTTCACCGCCGACGGCATCGAGTCTGTGACCGAAACAACCGTCGAACCCGACCTATGGCTCGGCAGAATATTGCAATACACAATACCCTACAATGTCGGCCAATCGCACAAAATAGGCATCGAAAGCAATGCCACCTGGCGCCCTGCATCATACTTCAACATCCGTCTCTATGCGAACCTCTATAACGATGGCTACAGTATTGACTATCCGACAGGTACACAGAGCGATGACAACACCTCCTGCAACTTCCGCATAAGCACGACAACAAAGATTGCAAAACGGGTAAACATCAATGTCTCCGGCAGTTACAATTCACCACAGATGATGCTGTTTGGAGAGAAACAAAGCTCATTCAACCTCAGTCTCAGTGTGAGCGGCACATTCTTCGACGACAGGCTTTCAGCCTACGTCAAAGTCACCGACCCGTTCAACTGGAACCGCAGCCAAAACTGGACATACGCGCCGTTGTATCAGAGTTATAACTCACATCACAGCGACAGTCGGTTCATCACACTCGGCATCAGTTGGCGCTTCGGCAAAGCCGAACTCGAATGGCAGGCACACAAAGGCGCCTCAGAAGATTGATACACAATAAAAGAAACGGAAGGTCGTTACCTGCAATATGGAAACCAAACTCGAACTTCTTTCGCCTGCCAAGAACCTCGAACAAGGCAAAGCCGCCATCGACCACGGTGCCGACGCTGTATATATCGGAGCACCGCTCTTTGGCGCCCGCGTTGCTGCCGGCAACAGTATCGAGGACATAGAGGAGCTGGTAAGATATGCCCATATCTTTGGTTCCAAAGTGTTTGCAACCGTAAACACCCTGCTTTTCGACAACGAGTTGGAAGATGCACGACAGCTGATGTGGCAACTCTACAACGCCGGCGTCGATGCCGCCATAGTGCAGGATATGGGACTCTTAGAACTTGACCTGCCACCTATAGAACTGCACGCCTCGACACAGACCCATAACTATGACCCGCGACGCATAAAGCTCTTGGAACAAGTAGGTTTCAAACGCATAATCCTCGCTCGCGAGACATCATTGGAGCAGATGAAAGCACTGCGCCAAACTGTCACTGCCGACCTTGAGGCTTTCGTGCAGGGTGCCCTCTGCGTATGCTACAGCGGACAATGCTATATGAGCCTCTACCTCAACGGGCGCAGCGGCAACCGAGGAAGCTGCTCGCAGCCCTGCCGATCGGCTTACGACCTCGTCAACGGACAGGGAAAGACCCTGAAACACAACGAGCACCTTCTGTCGCTCAAAGACTTTTCGGCCGCACAACACATTGAAAGTATGATTGATGCCGGCATAACATCATTCAAAATCGAAGGGCGTCTGAAAGACCTGACCTACGTAAAGAACGTGACGGCATACTATCGACAACTGCTCGACAGCATAATTGCATATCACGAAGGACTAAAAACCTCGTCGTCAGGTACAACAACATTCTATTTCACCCCTGATCTTGAACGGACCTTCAACCGAGGCTTTACCGACTATTACCTGCAGAAACGCCAGCCAATGGCCTCAACCACAACGCAGAAATCTCTGGGCAAGAAGATTGGCACCGTGCTGTCGGCAAACGGCAACCGTCTGATAGTGAGCTCTTCCGACACTATTTCCGCCGGCGACGGCCTTTGCTACTTCAACAGCGAAAAGCAACTGGAAGGGTTCCTTGTGAATAGTGTATCGGGCAACACAATCATAACCAACAAGCCATTGAATATCAAGGCTTCCACCACGCTATGGCGCAACAACGACCACGCCTTCGAAAAACAACTGCAAGCAAAGAGCGCCGAACGTAAAGTAGCTGTTTCTATGATACTTACCGACTCCGATTCTGGTTTGCAACTAACCGTTGCCGACCAGGACGGCTGCTGTGCCTCCGCCTCCGTCGAATGCGAAAAGGCTCTTGCACGAGACGAAGCAAAAGCGATAGAGAGTACAAAAACACAGCTGTCGAAACTTGGAGGTACTCCATTTGGAATCAATACAGTAACCATACAGACACAGCATCCATACTTTATTCCAGCATCGATGCTCAACAACCTGCGTCGCAAGGCAATAGACAAACTCGTAGAAGTAAGGATACAGCACTTCCACCCAAAAGATACGGTGCTCATTCCAAACGAGATACCCTATTATGAATTCTCTCTTGACGGACGAGCCAACATAGTAAACAGTAAAGCCGAAGCCTTCTATCGCCGACACGGTGCAACTGCCATAGAACGGGGCCCTGACCAGCCGGGAATAGGCTTCAAAAAAGACTTTCCACTGATGACAACGAAGTACTGCCTGCGCTACGAACTGAGCCAATGCCTGATGCACAAATGCAACAAAAGCGTAGCATCCGATTACGCCGGCGACCTGTTCCTGCTCAATAACGGGCGCCGCTTCCGACTTGCCTTCGACTGCAAGCGCTGCGAAATGCAGATTCTTCCGCTTTAATCTCTGCCCAGGAAAGGGCTGTCAGCAAAACTGACAAAAGTGGATTGACACCGTGCCAAAAATGGAGTGCGGTGCCATAAAAAACGCCCTTCAAAAATGTTAATAACTTTTCATTTTCAGCCTCAAAAAAGGCCAAAAAACGGCATTTTTCAACACGCTGATTTCCAGATACCAAATTCCTACCAAAGTTTACTCAAAGTTTTACCAAATTCTTATCAAATTTTACATTGGTAAAGTATGATAGATTTTTGTTAATAACTTGATAGATTTTATAATCAGAAGAGCGGTGAAGAAGGGGCGGCAAGGTACGTATGATGGGCATTGGAAAGTCCGGACCCAAAAGAACGTCAAATTTGAAAAAAGCATTCCCAATTGAGTAGTTTTTCGTACTTTTGCAGATAGCTTTTATTATCAAACAACGACATAACACTCTGATATGCACGTAGAAATCTGTTGTAATTCAATTCTTTCAGCGCGCAATGCCAAGGCGGGAGGAGCGTATAGGATTGAGCTGTGCCAGGCGTTGGGCGAAGGCGGAACAACGCCGTCGGCAGCGGCTATCGAATACTGTGTCAAGGAGTTAAATCTGCAGACGCGAGTGCTGATACGTCCGCGTGGCGGCAATTTCGTTTACGACAACGACGAGATG
This sequence comes from uncultured Bacteroidota bacterium, assembly GCA_902788805.1. Classification (GTDB taxonomy): domain Bacteria; phylum Bacteroidota; class Bacteroidia; order Bacteroidales; family P3; genus Colimorpha. Next base: position 98,987 of record CADALO010000002.1, read on the forward strand.
CGCGTTATTTTGCGCGACATCGAGCTGACCAAACACCTTGGGGCACACGCCGTGGTTGTGGGCTTCTTGACTGCAGAGGGCGACATTGATACCGAGAATACACGCAGAGCCGTGGAAGCAGCTGATGGTATGGGCATTACTTTTCACCGAGCTTTCGACGAATGCCGCAATCCGAAGGAAGCTTTGGAGCAGATTATCGACTGCGGATGCCACAAACTGCTGACTTCGGGCTGCAAGGCGACAGCCTGGGAGGGACGTGAGATGCTAAAAAAACTTCTATCGCAGGCCGGTAGACGAATAGGTATTATCGGCGCGTCAGGCATAAGAGTCGATAATGTGCATCAACTCGTCTTGGAAACAGGACTTTACGAGGTCCACGCCTCCCTGAAACACACCGTTGACGGGCTCACTTGTACGGCCATAGACCAAGTGCGTGAATTTATGAACATTACGGACGATTTCCCCAATTATCCGCCAATTAACTAAAAACTAAATATCAATATGAAAAGGTTTTATGCATTATTGTTAACCTCGCTGGCGCTGTTGCTTACAACAACATCGTGCCACAAGGAGAAGCATTTTATCACCGACAAAGAATATCGTGCACAGGTGCACGCCGACTTCCTTGAACGTCAAGAACTTGCCGCGGGCCGAGCCGACGCGCTTTTCGCAGGTATGGACACCTTGGACACCGAGACGCGCGAGGCGATGGAGTTCCTGTATGCCTATATGCCCTACAGCGACTTGGCCGACTATGACCAATCGTTTTACTTGCAGCAGGTTAGAGCCGCCTTTGCCGCTCGCGAACGCTTCAGTTGGGGCAGCAAGATTCCAGAGGATATATTCCGTCATTTTGTGTTGGTTTATCGCGTGAACAACGAGAATCTCGATACAGCCAGATTGCTGATGCAAAAGGAGTTGGCTCCGAGAGTGGAAGGCTTGAGTATGTATGATGCCGCTTTGGAGGTAAACCATTGGTGTCACGAGTATGTTGCCTACCGCGCCAGCGACAGCCGTACCTCGGCACCGCTGGCCACTATGCGTACATCCTTAGGCCGCTGCGGCGAGGAATCAACCTTTACCGTCACCGCTTTGCGCAGCGTGGGAATACCTGCACGCCAATGCTATACGCCACGTTGGGCACATTGCGACGACAACCACGCCTGGGTTGAAGTGTTCATCGCCGACAGCAACCGATGGTTTTTTCTCGGTGCCTGCGAGCCCGACCCAGAACTGGATATGGGCTGGTTTGCAGTGCCTTCCACACGTTGTATGATGGTGCACAGCAAAGCCTTCGGACGATACAAAGGCGACGAGGAGGTTGTGAAACAGACAGCACTCTACAGCGAGCTTAACCTGCTGAGCCACTATGCTCCTACGAAGAAAATAACGATTACGGTATATGACCACACCGGCAAACCGGTTGAAGGCGCAGATGTTAAGTTTAAGTTGTACAACTACAGCGAATTCTATCCGTTGGCCACCATCAAGACAAACAAGGAAGGAAAAGCCTCGCTGACCACCGGATTGGGCGACCTTCAGATTTGGGCCACGGACGGTAAATGCTACAACAATACAAGATTTGATGTTCGCGAACAGGCTGAAACCGAGCTATATCTGATTTACGAAAACCCCGAAACAACTGACGTCTTAGACAATATAACAATGATGGACGTCATTCCGCCTGAAGCCGGAGAAGCCAAAGTGACACCAAGCGAAGAAAAAAGCCGTATAAACGAGCAGCGCAAAGCCCACGAAGATTCTATCCGCGATGCTTACGTTGCCACATTCCCAACGAAAGAAAACTACAAGAACCTGCTGAAACCCAGCAAGAACCTGTCAGACGAGCAGGCTTGGGAGATAATCCACAAGGCTGAAGGGAACTATAAGGAGATTGCGAAATTCATCAACAACCACGCCGATGAGGATTTGACGGAAATGGTAACAATTACCTGCCCCTGCCTGGAAGAGGACAAGAATGGAGAGTATCATTCCGTCGGTGGCGGCGAAAACAAAACGTATTTCTTATACGACTATCTACATACCTTTAGCGACAAAGATATGCGCGATATAACGGCTGAAACGCTTGGGGCACATTGGTGCAAACCGACGGTACCGGCCATTATGGAGACTTATGAAGAATTCTATGTAAAGGGCATAATGCCTGCCAGGATCAGCAACGAGATGGTGCGTCCTTGGCGGCAGTTCCTTAAAGAAAAACTTGCAGACATAAAGGATGTCAATAGCCTGATAGTATGGACGAAAGAAAACATCTTGGTCGACGATACCGGCAACTACTACAACTGTCCCATCTCGCCACGCGGAGTATACGAGCTACACCACAGCGACCGTCACAGCCGCGATATCTTCTTCGTCGCTGCCTGCCGCTCGCTGAACATCCCAGCCTATCTCGACAACGCCACAAACACCATCTATGTATGCAACGGTGACGCTGAAAAGCTCTGGAAGAAAGGCAAATGGGAAGCAATCAGTTTTGAAGAGAAAACTGCCGTACAACCTACCGCAACGCTGACGCTGACATACAAGCCAACCAAAGACTTGGCCAAACCTGTCTATTGGTCACACTTCTCGTTGGCCAAATACAAGGACGGCGACTTCGTCACATTTGACTTCGAGGACGACAAGCGTATGGACAAATTCCCTGCAACAATTGCCTTGGAACCAGGATATTATTGCTTGACAACAGGTAATCGCTTCCCTGAAGGCGACGTGCTGGTAAGAGAAGATTATTTCAAAGTCAAAGAAGGGCAAAAAATCACTAAACAAATAATTCTAAGACCTTTGGTTGAGCGTCTTGTAGCGGTTCAAGCCTCTATTGACCCCAAGCTGGAAATAATACCCGGAATGGCTACATTAGCCGACTATGCTGGCGAAACGGGTATGCTGTTTATATTTGTTGGCGACTACAAAGAACCCTCGAAACACCTTATCAAGGAGATGCAGTCGCTCAACAAGGAATACACAGCCTGGGGCGGTATGACCTACCTTGTAGCTCCGGCGTCGGCCAAACCAGCTTCGTGGAAACTGCCTAATACCGACTATATTATCAGAGAGCCTAACGACAAGGACCCGTTTGAAAAAGTGATACTTGAGGCGCTTGAAATGGACTTGAGGAACGACTATCCGCTTGTCGCACTCGTCGACAAAAAGGGTAAAATCCTATTCCGAAGCCACGGCTACTCCATTGGGCTGGCCGAGCAAATATTGAAAAAAATGAACGCAAAGAGCTGATAAATAAGAATAATTTATTACTTTTGTTTTTCGTAAAAAGGACAGATATTAACTGAAATATCTGTTCAAAGTGCGTGTTATCAATAAATTAAACAATAAATACATAAACCAAATACTATAGAAAATGTGTGGAATTGTAGGATACATCGGGGAACAGCAAGCCTACCCCATCTTGATTAAAGGGCTTCACAGACTCGAATATCGTGGCTACGACAGTGCCGGAGTATCAATGATTAACGCCCAGGGCGATTTGAACGTCTACAAAGCCAAAGGCAAGGTCTCCGCATTGGAAGCCTCGGTAGAGGACAAAGACGTAAGCGGAACCATAGGTATTGCCCACACACGCTGGGCCACCCACGGCGAGCCCAACGCCACCAATGCCCACCCGCACTACTCGCAGTCCAAAAACCTGGCACTTGTCCACAACGGCATCATTGAAAACTACAAGCCGCTGCGCATTGAGATGGAGAAAAACGGTATGACGTTCTGCAGCGAGACCGACACCGAAGTGTTGGTTCAACTGGTTGAGTACACGCAGAATACACATAACTGCGACCTCTATACTGCTGTTCAGTTAGCACTGAAGAGCGTCGTCGGTGCATACGCTATAGCCATCCTCGACAAACGCAATCCCGACCAACTTATCTGCGCCCGCAAAGGCAGTCCGCTGATTATCGGTGTGGGCAGCGAGAACGACAAGAAAAACGGGAATGCCGAATTCTTCCTCGGTAGCGATGCAACTCCCATAATTGAATACACCAACAAGGTCATCTATCTTCAGGATGAGGAAATTGCAATAATGAACCGCAAAGGCGACCTGAAAATCACCAACTTGAGTAACGTTAAGCAGACGCCTCAACTGGTGACGCTGCAGATGAACCTTGACGAACTGGAGAAAGGTGGCTACGCCCACTTTATGCTCAAGGAAATATACGAACAGCCTGCCGCAATGCGCATCTGCACCAAAGGCCGACTGAACGTTGTGGACAAAGATGTCCTGCTGAGCGGTATCATTGACCATAAAGAAAAGTTCATCAACGCCCGACGCATCATCATCTGCGCCTGCGGAACATCTTGGCACTCAGCCCTTATCGGAAAGTATTTCATCGAAGAGGCGGCACAGATTCCCGTAGAAGTGGAGTATGCCTCCGAGTTCCGCTACCGCAACCCCGTTATCTTCCCCGACGATGTAGTGATTGCTGTGTCGCAGTCGGGCGAAACCGCCGACACCTTAGCCGCCATCCAGCTGGCCAAGAGCAAGGGGGCTTTCCTATACGGAATTTGCAACGTAATCGGCTCCTCAATCCCTCGAGCCACCGACAGTGGCACCTACCTCCACGTGGGTCCTGAAATCGGCGTAGCGTCGACAAAAGCCTTCACAGGACAGGTCATAACACTCATAATGCTCGGGCTGGCCATAGCCAAGGAGAAAAAGACCCTCAGCGAAGATATGTTCCATATGCTTGTCGACGAACTGCAGCAGATTCCCGACAAGATGCAGTGGACACTTGACAACAACAAGGGCATAGACCAATTCGCACAGATGTTCACCTACGCCCGCAACTTCATCTATCTGGGACGCGGATACAACTACCCCGTGGCACTGGAAGGAGCACTGAAACTCAAGGAAATCAGCTATATCCACGCCGAGGGATACCCAGCAGCCGAGATGAAGCACGGCCCCATTGCCCTCATCGACGAAGAAATGCCTGTCGTGGTCATCGCCCCGAAGCGCGGTATGTACGAAAAAATTGTCAGCAACATACAAGAAATCAAGTCACGCAAAGGCAAGATCATCAGCGTTGTCACCGAAGGCGACACCGTCGTCAAGGGAATGTCCGACTACTGCTTCGAGATACCCGACACACGCGACTGCTACGTGCCTCTGCTGGCCATCCTGCCGTTGCAGCTCCTCTCCTACTACGTGGCCATCGCCAAGGGCCGCAACGTCGACCAGCCGCGCAACCTGGCCAAATCAGTGACAGTAGAGTAAAGCACCACAATAAATGAAAACAGCGGGCCGCACGGCTCGCTGTTTTTTTGTGACCACGCTGGGGCTCGAACCCAGGACCCCATCCTTAAAAGGGATGTGCTCTACCTGCTGAGCTACGTAGTCAACGCATTGATTTTCCTTGTGACCACGCTGGGGCTCGAACCCAGGACCCCATCCTTAAAAGGGATGTGCTCTACCTGCTGAGCTACGTAGTCAACGTATAGTTTACCCTCAATTTTGAGTTTGCAAAAGTACTACTTTTTTAATTACTGGCAAAATATTTTTCAAATATCAGTCTGCATATTGGCTTATCGCATTAATAATCAACAAGTAACAGATACAAATGCCGGCAATAAAAAACCATACAGCTTCCACAAAAAACACAACTGTCTTAACGGCAATTCTCCAAAATCGCACTCTTTTTATTAAGCCGAAAACCGGTTGACATCGTATAGTCCCCTCATTCACTCAAAGCGAGATGTCAATTCCGGCTGCATCGTCCTAAAAGCCTCAAAAGCCACTACCTCATCAGCAAAAAAGCTGCAATTCCGATAAACCAAGTCTGTTTGATGTCCGGACATCAAACAGACAAATACCAGTGAAAAATCATCTTTGTGCCTTTCAAATTTCTGTTAGATCGCCCCGCCATCATCCACTCTTCCCATTTGCTCCACTAGCTTTTCCCGCATCGCTCAAAGTGCCGTTTTCTCTTCATTTAAATTTTTTATTTTGCCAGTTCAAAAAAAAGATGTATTTTTGTATTTCAATTCTAAACCAAAAAACCAGAAAATGGACTATTCAATCAACATAAAAAAAGGTCTCGGCGACATCACCTTTGGGATGCCTGTAGAAGACGTTGTGACTCTGCTCGGCGAGGCAGAAGAGGTAGAAAGTATGGAGAATGCAGCCGACGAACCCACAACAATACTCCACTACAACGACGGCCTGCTGACGCTTTTCTTTGAAGGCGAAAACCCCGTACTGCAGTGCATTGACATCTCTGACGAGGACGCAACGCTTTTCGGTGAAAATGTTTTCGACCTTTCCGAGAAAGAGATCGTACAGCTTATGGTAAAAAACAATTACTTCGAACAGGATGTCGATGAGGAGGCCTGGGGCGAGCGCCGCATCTCGTTTGGCGAAGGCAATATAGATTTCTTCCTCGAAAACGACGAGCTGCTTGCCGTTGTTTTCGGCAGCTGAACTATGATGGAAACCGCCCGCGCCCTTTTCCCTACCGCCTATTTCCCTTCTATCGCCCTGACTGCCGCTATGCTACAGTCGGGCACGATTGTAATCGAGCAGCAAGAATCATTCCCTAAGCAGACGCACCGCAACCGTACAGTCATCCTTACAGCTAACGGTCCAATGACGCTGAGCGTTCCCGTTGTGCGATGCAACGGCTCGCACACTAGAACCGCCGACATCGACATTAGCTATGCCGAACACTGGAACCTGATCCATTGGAGGGCAATGGAAGCAGCCTACAATTCGTCGCCTTTTTTTCTATACTATCGCGACGGGATTGAACATATCCTGATGCAGAAATATGACCGGCTAATAGAATTGAACGAGGCACTTCTAAAGTATGTATTTACAAAACTGAAAGCACCCTGCACCATTTCATATACCAATAATTATGTAAAGCCTAACGGCGATGCCCGCGACTATCGTGACCGCTTTTCATACAAGCACCCCGAGCGACTGCCCTACAGCCCCAGATACGAACAAGTGTTCTCAGACCGTATGCCTTTCAACAGCAATGTCGGCATACTGGATCTGCTCTTCAACTTGGGGCCTGAATCCAAAGAATACCTCTCGAAAATCACAATCTAAATACCATAGTCTATGGCATTTAGACCCTTTGTTTCACGTGAAACAGCCAAATATGCCATAATATTGGTATAAAACAGCCGTAAACATCATAGTCTATGATATTTACGGCGTATTGTGGCGAGCAACTCCGCACTATTTTATCTGCAATTCATCATTATCAACAACACCGATATATCCGCTGGCGACACACCGCTTATACGCGACGCCTGACCAATAGTTTGAGGACGCATCTTTGAGAGTTTTTCCCTCGCCTCAAATGACAGAGCGGAAATAGAATGGTAATCTACCCCGTCTTTCAACGGTAGGTTTTCATACTTCAATATCTTTTCCGCCACTTCTTTTTCCTTCTCTATATAGCGGTTGTATTTGATCAAAATCTCTGCAGATTCGCACACTTCTCGACGAATGGATTCTGGTATATGAGTCAGCATTTCACCCAAAGATGGCGACATTGTGAACAGGTCTTGCATAGTGATTTCTGGGCGCAATAGTAGATTGGAAAGCTTAACTTTTTGCGATAACGGAGCGGAATTATGCTCTTCCAAATAGCTGTTTGAGTCGTTCGGCAGGATTGAAGTCTGATCAATGGCTTCTGACAACCTGGCTGTATAACGCAATTTCTCATTGACTCTTTCAAGACGCTCTTGCGAAGCCAAGCCTATGGCGTGCGACAGCGGCGTAAGTCTTATGTCGGCATCGTCCTGACGCAAAAGAATGCGGTATTCGGCACGAGATGTAAACATACGATAAGGTTCGTCAACACCCTTCGTTACCAAATCGTCTATCAAGACGCCTATATAAGCCTGCGACCTGCCTAACACGAATGCAGGCTTACCTCGCAGTTTCAGCACTGCATTTATACCAGCCATCAGCCCCTGGCAAGCAGCCTCTTCATAGCCTGTAGTGCCGTTAATCTGTCCCGCAAAATACAGGTTTTCTATGCGTTTTGTCTCTAGAGTATACTTCAATTGCGTTGGTGGAAAGTAGTCATACTCAATAGCATAGCCAGGCTTGAAAATCCGAGCCTGCCCAAATCCTTCGATTGAGTGAAGAGCATCCAACTGCACATCGAGAGGCAGAGACGAGGAGAATCCGTTAAGGTAATACGAGTTCGTCTTGAGACCTTCCGGTTCCACGAAAAGCTGGTGTCTGTCTTTGCCGGCAAAACGTTCAATCTTGTCTTCTATAGACGGACAATATCTCGGCCCACGCCCCTGAATACGACCTGTAAACAGCGGCGACTTCTCAAATCCGGAACGGAGTATATCGTGCGTGTGCAGGTTTGTATAAGCCAAGAAGCAAGGCTTCTGTTCTGTAAGGGTTTTTGTTTGGGGACTGAAAGAGAATTTTTGCGGATCGTCGTCACCAGGCTGCTCTGCCAGAACACTAAAATCTATTGTCCGCCCATCGATTCTGACTGGTGTGCCAGTCTTCAACTTTTCAACCTCAAAACCAGCCTCCTTCAATTTATCTGACAAGCCAAAGGCGGGCCTCTCCCCTATCCTTCCACCGCTCAAAACAGTCTCTCCAATGAATATTTGACCATTCAGGAATGTGCCGTTTGTCAGCACGACAGCCTTTGCAGGTATGGTTATCTGCATCCGAGTTACGACGCCAGACACTACTTCGCCATTGGTTATAATATCAACGACCTCATCCTGCCACAGGGTAAGATTTGGCGTATTTTCGAGCACATAGCGCCAGTTGGATGAGAAAACGGCCTTGTCGCATTGCGCACGTGGACTCCACATCGCGGGGCCTTTAGAGCGGTTGAGCATACGGAATTGTATCATTGAACGGTCAGTAACAATCCCCGACCAACCACCAAGAGCATCAATCTCCCGGACAATCTGACCTTTTGCCACGCCGCCCATTGCAGGATTACACGACATTTGGCAGATTGTATCAAGGTTTTGGGTAACCAGCAACGTCTTTGCACCAAGTCCTGCAGCGGCTGCAGCAGCCTCGGCACCAGCGTGACCGGCACCTACAACAACAACATCATATTCTTCGAACCGCATCATTAAACACTTTATAATATAGAATATTACGCAACTTGTTCCACGTGAAACAACGTCAACAATTCATTGTCTTCAACAGCTCCAAGGACTCATTTTCCTTCTGTCGCATCAGAGCAGCATCGGCATCCAACTTATCTTTGAATCCTAACAAATGAAGCACTCCGTGAATGACAACCCTGTGCAGCTCTTCTTCAAACCCGACAGCAAATTGCTTGGCGTTCTCCCCTACCCTATCAATACTGATCATAATGTCACCCGACACAGAGTCTCCCTCAACGGTATCGAACGTTATGATGTCAGTATACGTGTCGTGATTCAGAAATTTCACATTTGCATCGTAAACATATTCGTCCGAACAGAAGAGATAGTTGATTTTTCCGACACACATAGAATGGTTTTTTATCACTTGAGCAATCCACTTTTTCAAAAGTGGCTCATCATTGAGAGAAAAATCTATATCGGCGTTTGAAAAGTAGATAGCCATAGTATAAATCGATGAAATCAATTATTAGACAAGCAAACCTGTATATGGCATATTCCAACACAACAATCTGATTCTGTGTATAATAAAACAGGAATCAAACTATTATTCCTCAATTTCCACGAGACAAATAAGCTCGAGCAGGGAAACTCTACAGGCAAATGAAAAGAAAAAGGGGAAACAGATGGAGACGGGCTACGCATAGACAGTCTTTGGCGCATAATAGTTTCGCAAAGTCATAATCCGCTCCAAGGCACGAGAGGTTTCAATACCATTGATGACAAAATCGAGACGAACGGTACTACCCCCGTTTTGGAAACTCAAACCATCAGAAAGAGTTTTCATCAAAAACAAGCCAGTACCCCTACCCTCTTGAGCCGGGATAGAGCCGTAACCAGAATAGTCAAAACCATTACCCTCATCGGTGACGGAAAAGTATACGCCGCCGTTGCAGAGGTCGCTTTCAATTGTCACATCCTTGCTCACATCACTATTGTTGCCGTGAACAATAGCATTTTCAACGGCCTGGAGCAGCGACATAGAAATAGTACCGGCATAATTATTGATGTTGTAAGTATCACAAACGGCACTTACAAAACGTTCAACCTCTATCAAATTGTTAATATCAGACTGTATAACAAGCTTTTCCATAGAAAAATGCAAATACTATCTCAACCACAAAGATACATCATTTTTTTGAAACACCAAGCATATTTCAAAAAAATTCTTAAACAACTGAAACCGTACAACATAGAGTCATACCAAAATAAAGTACGGGAACACCCTTGAAACGAGGCATAAACGGGGTAGGGGAGAGGACGAATCAAAACTTAAAGAAATAGTCGTTGACCTTGTTCTTATAGTAGTTATTCAACGAGGGAGGAGTGGTATGGAACAATTCCATATTCTTCTCTTGCAGCTTCTTATACTGTTCGAGGTCGCCTTGCGACGGCTGGTATATGTCCTTGCCTTCGGTACTCTCACGGCGATCCTCTTTTTCACGTTCCATCTCTGCCTTCTCGTGCTGAAGCAAGCGCGTCATAATTTGCTGTTGACGCTGTATTGTCTGACGCGTAATTGTCTTGTTAACAAGGTCAGCCTCAGTTTGTTCCATCTGACGCATAATATCCTCGACCTCCTTTGCCAGCTTGCTGTTGCCGCCGCTTTGGTTCTTCATTTCCTGCCCATACTCTTGCATCATACGGCGTATCTGCTCCTGCTGTGCAGCCATTTTAGCGAACTCCGAACTCATCGAATTACGTTCGCCAATCTTAGTGCGTCCGGGCTTGTTTCCTTGCTTCTCAAGCTCTTTTTTGAGCGACTGCATCTGCTTGTTAAGCTCCTCCTGCATCTGCCGCATCGACTTAGGCGAAGGCTTGCCCGACCCGGGGTTCTGGCACTGGCCATTCTTCATCTTCATACCTTGACGCTTGCAGCTTCCTTGCTGCTTTTGTTGTTGATTCTGACGCATTTGGTTCTGCATCTGGTCAAGAGATTCGGCAAGGACGAGCGACAAATTGTTCAGCGACGTCATAGAATATTGCATACTCTTTGACGGCGTAGTGTTGTGGAAACGGCCATAAATTGACTGATTGTATTGCAAAAGGGCCGACATCGACTTAGCAATGTTGGAATTAACTTCGGCCAGCTCCTTGTTGACGACGGCGGCTACGGCAATCTGTCTCTTCGCCAAGGCGCGCAACGAATCCTCAACATTGCGGAAATCGTCCTTCAAACGGTTCTGGTCGACGATAATCTGCTGATACTTTGGATCCTGCACATTCACCGCACTGAGAACAGATATAAGCGACTCTTGGTTGAAAGAAAGCTGCACAAGGTTCTTGAGCAAAAGGCGTATTTGCTCTGAATCCTCGGCAAGTTCTTGCTGTTCAATGTCCATCTGGGCCTGAGCAAGCTGCTCCGAAAGTTGGTGCAGCTCGTCAGCTGCCGACTTTTGCGACTTGGAAGCATCCTTTTTCTTGCCCTTTTTAAGGCTGTTTTCTGCCTCCTGTTGCTTCTGTTCTATCTGGTTCTGAAGCTCCTTGTCAGCCTTGAAATCCGATGGATTATCGAGTGATTTATAGTCCTTTTGTATCTGTTCAATATCCTTTTTCAGCTGCTGGAACTGCTCCGAAAGTTGCTGTTGCTCTGACAAATTTTGCTTTGAATCATCCTGTTTCTTTGACAGTTCCTCCTGCTTTTTGGCCAAATCCTCAGCCTTGTTCACAGCCTGCTCCACCTTCTTCTCCAGCTCAAGTCGCTTCATCAGTTCAATGTTCTGGTCAAGCTGCTTCTCAAGGTCTTCGTTCTTCAGTTTCATATTCTCCAGTTCTTCCTGCACCTTCTTCTTGTCCACCTCGTTCATCAGGCGGTCCATCTCTTTCATTAACTCCTTGATTTCGTCGCTCATAACCTCATCGAACAGGCGGTCAAGCTCTTTCTGTTTCTCCATCAGATGCTCACTCTGGTCGCGGAACTTCTCTTCCAGACGCTGGTTTTCCTTCATCTGCTGGCGCATCTGCTGCAGCTGGTTGCGCACTTCCTCTTGCTTCTTTTTGAGTTCCTCAATCTGCTTCTTGTCTTGCCACGTAAGTTCCTTCTTGTCAACCAGTTTACGCATCATCTCGTTGATCTCGTCCTGTAACTTACGCAGTTCCGAAACCGACATATCCGCCTGCTTGTTAATCTCAGAAGTCGACGAGCGCAAGATATGGTCAATCTCCTCTTCTGTAGGCACTTGTATCTCGAACGACTGCGACTGGGTCGATTTCGCCCCATTCACACCGTCGTTGTCCCACACCTCGAAGTAGTATTTTATATGGTCCCCCGGATTCAACGCAACCTGCGAGAAATCAGACGAATAATAAAACTCCTGCGATGCGTCGCGGGTAATGGCAACCGGAACACGCTCTATCGACTTGATCGAAGTGTCAGACACGTTGGTCTTCAGCACAACAAACTCAAGTTTCGAGAAACCGTAGTCATCCTTAATCTGCCCTTTAAAGAATTGTCGCTCAGGCATCAGCGAATCGCTCATCTGCATAACGGCAATCATCGGGTAAGCGTCGTCAATAACCGACACCGCATAAGTGAGCGTATCAGATACAATACGGCTGTTGTTGACGAAGAAACCGTATGAGAATGAGCTCATTGCCCTTACTGCTGCCGAAGTCCGGCCATTGTCATTAGGTAGCAATATACGGGGCTTGCCCTCCGTCAAGAACACCAACGAATCGGCATCACGTGTCTGGAAAACCCACTCAATCCGCGTGCCTTTCGGGACCGTCAAATCGCCTTCATTCTGCAGCGTTTCGGCCTCTTTGCCGGTATAAGCAGGGTAGGAGAGGCGTGCCTGGTAATGCACCACCGCCGGGCGCGGCATAACCTCGAGCCTGTAGACCTTCGACACAACACCGACTGCCGAAAACTGCAACTCGTGTGAGCGTTGGATATTCTTGAAAAGATAGCTGAAATGCGTATTGTCGAGCTTCCGCATACGATAGCTGACCCCGTCGACAAGGATGGCCACATCGTTCGGAATCTCGTCACCTTCGACCATTATATTGACCGTGAAATCCTCCTGTTGCGAAGCTGACAAATCGCTGTTTTCCAAAACAAAAGCAAACGGTGCAGGCTTTTCATAGAAGGTAGAATGCTTTATCAGACGCTTTGACGGCTCGGTGATGAACGACGGCGCAACGATAAGCGCAACAACAAGGAAAAGCAACGGCACCGCCACATACTTAACATACCTCACATTGCCGCGCAGGTCGATGGCCTTCAGGAAAGGTACCGGCGACAGCTGCGCCGACTTCTGGTCTATTGACGCCAGCAGCAACTCGTTGTCTGTCGCAGCGCCCATCTGCTGCAACTGCAAGAGGTTCAGCAGCTTGTCGCTCACCTCGGGGAAATAGTCGCCTATTATTTTCGCCGCTGTCTCGTAAGAGATGCACTTGCCCAGTCGCATCATTCTCAGCAGAGGCACAACTACATAGATACCCAAAATGGCAGCAATGGCAACAATGAACGACCAGAACAGGACCGTCCTGACACCGATGCCAAACCAGCCAAAATGCTCAAGCACAACTACCGCGATATAGAGCAACAAAATGCCGGCCGCAGCAAGCAACAGGCCCTTTATAAGCCTGTTCTTGTAGTACTTGCGGATGAAAGCATCCAGTTTCTCTATTATGTTGCCCTGCAATGACACAAAACGCAATATTAGGACTGGATAACGACAAAGTATAAAAAATATTGTTTCAAGTATAAATATGTGTTTTTTTCGACCCTTCTCTGTGAAAAAGACGGCATCCGTAAAACACGAAAAGACCTCCAAAATCGGTGAAAATGCAAAATGACTCGCATTTCAAAGAATTTAGCATATATCCACCTGAAAAACAATATATAACAAAGGTTGTAAAAAGATTTTAGACAGGTCGAAAAAGGGCCAAAAACGCCATTTCTCAACACCCTGATTTCCAGGTACCAAATTCCTACCAAATTTTACCCAAATTCTTATCAAATTCTAACTAAAGTTCAAGATGGTAGAATTTGATAGGAATTTATCAAAAAGTCGGGTGGAAAATAGTATAGTGGACGGGCAGTTTCAAGACCAGTTTGGGGATAAAAAATTAGGGGCGATGTAAAAATCGGAAGCGAATTGTTACATATTAAAGCGAACAGATAAAATGTCGAAAAACCCTTTATATAATACTTAAAACCAAATAATGATGAAAACACTAAAGAGATTTGCAATGCTGCTTTTCGCTGCAGCAATGATTTTTGCCGCTGCCGCGTGCAGCAAGGAAGAGGGAATCGAGGAAAGCCAGATTGTCGGCAAGTGGCAGTTCCCCACCGATGTCGAATACAGCGATTTCAAAGGTAACACCCTGGAAATAAACGGCGACCACACGGCGATTATGCATATAAGCCGCTTCGAGGTGGGTTTTGCCTGGACGCTGGAGGGGTCCCATTTCGTGGCCACCCGCGAACAAAGCGGGGTGCGGGCCGACATCGATTTCGAGATAACCGGCATCAACGAAAGCGCTATGAGCATTGAGGGCTGCTACACTCTGAGCGGAACCAAAACCGAACGACATAACATCACGTGCACGGTCAGCAAGCTGCAATGAGCACGTCGTTTTCACATTCGGGGGCGCCCGCGGCAAACGGGCGCCCCTTCTTTTTACCAGTGCGAACAAATAAAATTTGGTCGTTCCGCGAAAAGTGTATATCTTTGCAAATCGAAACAATCGAAAATATGGGCAAAGTAGTATTGATAACCGGTGCGTCGTCGGGCTTTGGCAAGGCGACGGCCGAACGTTTGGCGGCAAAGGGCTACACCGTTTATGGAACCAGCCGTAACGAGATGCAACACAATGACATACACTTCCTTGTGATGGATGTTCGCGACCACGATTCCGTGTCGCGTGGCGTGGAACGGATTGTCGAGGAGCAGGGCAGGATAGACGTGGTTGTGAACAACGCCGGAATGGGCATCGGAGGGTCGCTCGAGATGGCCACCGGCGAGGAGATTGAGCTGCAAATGGGCACCAACTTCCGTGGCTGCGTCAACGTGTGCCAGGCCGTGCTGCCGGTGATGCGCCGGCAGGGTGGGGGACAGGTCATCAACCTCAGTTCCATAGGCGGCGTGATGGGCCTGCCGTATCAAGGCTTCTACTCTGCATCCAAGTTTGCAATTGAAGGCTTTACCGAGGCTTTGGCGGCCGAAGTTCGCGGTTTCGGCATCAAGGTCTCGATGGTGGAGCCGGGCGATTTCGCAACCAACTTCACCGCGCGGCGCAAGAATTCCGAATTGACCGCGAAAAGCGCCGCCTACGGCGCCAGTTTCGCCCGCTCCTTGGAACTCATCGAGAAAGAGGAGAACGGCGGCCTACGGCCCGAAAAACTGGCCAAAACGATAGAGAAAATCATCTGCAGCCGTCGCCCACGCCTGCGCTATGTGGTGGCCAACCTCGAGCAGAAGCTTTCGGTGCTGCTCAAACGCATCATTCCAGGCAACTGGATGGTAGGGATTTTAAGGAACTATTATAAAGTGTAACCATTAACAATCAACAAGATGAGAGACAATGGCAAAGACATCTGCAAACAATTGAAGGATATCCGTCAACAGATTGCTTCCGAGAACGACATACCGCTGGAAGAGCACGAATGCCACTACGACGGTCCGTGCAATGGCACCTGCCCGCGATGCGACGCTGAGCTGCAATATCTCGAAAAGGAGATGGCTCGCCGCGGCAAACTGAGCAAGGCGGCGCTTGTGGCAGGCGTTACGTTGAGCCTTGCCGCTTCAGCTTGTACCACAGAAGGCAAGCCTTGGCCGGATCAACTTGAAGGTGATGTATACTATCCCGAGGACACCACCCAATGCCAGAATACAGAAATAGCCCCATCTGACAATGAGGCTATTAGTATTAATCCGGAAGAGATGTAATTATATCTCCTTGCCGAAGACGGCGCGGGTCATAAGGGGCTCGGTTTGGTAGGTGGTACCCCAAATCTTCTCGGCTTCGTTGCCAATGATTTGCGGATTGGTGTAAGCCCAAATAACATTGTTTTTGATGGCGTTGCGGTTCATCTCGGCATAGTAGATCGAGTGGACGCCGCGCTTCTGCCATTCGGGGTGGACGCCGTTGAGCAGCAGGTCGATAGAGTCATATTTATGCAGGGCCCGCAGCAGGTGGAACCATCCGAAGGGGAAAAGGCGACCGTTGGCTTTCTTGTATGCAGGTCCGAGGCAGGGGATGCTGAGGCCAAATGCAATGAGATTGTCGTCCTTGTCGACAACGAAGTTGCAGAAATCCAGGTTAATAAAGGGGAAATATTCCTTGATATAGACATCAATTTCCTTCTCAGACATCGGCACAAAGTCAAAGAGGTCCTTGAAGGCATCGTTCAACGTATGGAAGAACTTGCGGGCATATGGATAAACCTCGCTGCGTTTCTTGAATTTCAGCAGTTTAAGGTTGTACTTTTCAAGAATAAGCTGGTTTATGCGGGCAACCTTTTCGGGAATCGGCTGACTGGCGGGCATCTTGTATTGCTGCCAGCGGCAAAGTATCTTGCAGTCAAGGCGTTCGATGAACCTGATATAATACTCGGGATTGTAGAGTGTGGTCATATTCTGATAGCCATCGAAGTTGTCTATCACCCAGCACTCCTTATCCATATCGGTGAAGCCGAAAGGACCTTCAATCTCAGTCATTCCTTTGCTGCGGCCATATTCCACGACCTTGTCGAAAAGGGCCTTGCAGACATCGAAATCCTCTACGAAATCGAACCATCCAAAGCGGACAGCCTTCTTGTTCCAACGCTCATTGACAGAGTGGTTTATGATTGCTGCCACGCGTCCCACGATCTTGCCGTTAACCGAAGCAAGAAACATTTTGAGGTCGCTATGTTCGAGTGAAGGGTTCTTGTCTGTCAGAATAGCCCTCTCGTCGCGGTTCAGCGGCGGGATGTAGGAAGGCACATCCTTAAAGAGTTTGTTTGGAAATTCAATGAATCTGTTAAGGTCGCGGCGACCATTGACTTCACTAATAACAATGTTCTCCATAAAAAAACGAAAGGACTTTAAGGGCCTTCCTCAAGGACCCTAAAGTCCTTAAGGACATAGGCCGAGTGATGAAATTATAATAATCCCAATTTTTTAAAGCATTTAACAGTCTTTTCGACCGCAAAATCTACTTGCTCAATAGTATGCGTAGCCATCCAGGCAAGACGTATAAGCGTGTCCTCGGGCGGCACGGCAGGCGATATGACCGGATTTACAAAGACGCCCTCGTCGAGCAGCATCTTCGTTACCATAAATGTCTTCTCGTTGTCGCGCACGTAGAGCGGTATGATAGGTGTCTCTGTGTTGCCAATCTCGAAGCCCGCATCGCGGAACGATTTGAGGGCGTAGTTGGCCACCTTCCAGAGGTTTTCCTGGCGTTCCGGCTCGCTGCGCATAATCTCGATAGCTGCTATTACCGAAGCCGTTGCCGAAGGCGGAATGCTTGCGGTGAAGATGTAGGGGCGCACATTGTGGCGCATCCAGTTGATGGTATCTTTGTCGGCAGCGATAAAGCCTCCGATAGAAGCAAGTGACTTGGAGAAGGTACCCATAATGAGTTCCGTCTTGTCAAGCAGATTGAAGTGGTCGGTAACGCCACGGCCCTCGCGTCCAAAAACGCCCAAACCGTGAGCCTCGTCGACCATAAGCGTAGCCTGGTATTTGTCGCACAGCACCTGCATTTCAGGCAGCTTAGCCACATCGCCTTCCATACTGAAAACACCATCGGTAACCACCAACTTGGCGGCATCCAACGGACAACGTTGCAGCACACGCTCAAGGTCCTTCATATCGTTGTGGCGATACTTCAGAGTGTTGGCAAAAGTCAGACGTTTGCCCTCAATTATCGAAGCGTGGTCCATCTCGTCGAAAATGACATAGTCGTTACGACCCGTGATGCAGGGAATGACGCCTGAATTGGCTTGAAATCCTGCCGAGAACAGCATTACGCCATCCTTGCCGAGGAAATCGGCCAAGATGCCTTCAAGTTTATGATGTATGTCCAAAGTGCCATTAAGGAACGGCGAGCCGGCACAACCGGTACCGTACTTGTCAATGGCAGCCTTTGCAGCTTCTTTAATCTTCGGATGGTTAGTAAGACCCAAATAACTGTTGGAACCAAGCATCAGGATTCGTTTCCCTTCCATCGTAACCATCGTATCCTGATCGCTCGAAATCTCTCTAAAATACGGATATACGCCCTTGGCTTTTACTTCTTGGGGCGTTGTGTACCTGGAGAGTTTTTGTTGCAGTGGTTTCATTAAAAGACTAATTATATAATAGTTTAAGAGTGCAAAATAACAAAAAAAAATCGGAAAAATCCGATTTTATTATGATAAAAATTTGAAAAGTTGAGAAGTGAGTCGACTTGCTCCTATTCTAAAATTCTGGTTATTAGTAATTTCTTTTCCTAATATTTTTTTGTGTAAAAGGTAATAAATCAATGCGTCAGAGGGGTTGGAAATGCCTCCTGCAGCCTTGAATCCAACTGTTTTTTTAGAAATTTTAATATAATCACGCACTGCCAAAAGCATAACATAGGCAGCTTCGGGCGTGGCTCCAACAGGAATCTTGCCTGTCGATGTCTTTACGAAATCAGCACCGGCGTCGAGTACCAGCCTTGATGCATTATAAACATTCTCAGGTGTTTGCAGTTCACCTGTTTCTATGATAACCTTGAGTAAGGCACTATTTCCGCACACCTCCTTTGCCGCAGCAACTTCATCGAAGACAGCCGTAGTGTTACCCGTCAAGAAATCACCCCGGTTTATCACAAAGTCAACCTCATCCGCTCCCTCTTCTACAACGTACTTTACTTCCTCTGTTTTAATGCGTTGCGGTGTCTGTCCAGCAGGGAAGCCGCCTGCTACCGATGCTACCTTGATACCGCTGTTCTCCAACTCCTTCTTGGCAACGCCGACAAAGCGAGGATATACACACACCGAAGCCACGTGGCTCTGCTTGCCGTCTGTCAGGTACATCTCGCGTGTCGCACGGCAGAACGTCTCGACCGAAAGCTGCGAGTCAGAACCGTTAAGCGTCGTGTTGTCTATACACGTAAAAACCTCGCTGAGCTTTGCTTTCCGCTCAGAGTCAGACAATTTACCGATAGTTGCTTCTACTTCGGCAATGCATCCCTTAAAAGCACAAGGGTCAAAAACAAAATCATTTTCCATTCTCAATCGTTTTCTTGTACGACTTGGCGAAATTCTCTTTGCTGAATGCAGGAATACGGTGCGACTTGCGGTAATCGGACGAAATGAACTTGTACAGCAAGTGCTTCTTGATGAACGGCGATACGTTCATCTTTGAACGGCTCAAAAGCATTTTCCTCATCACACCCAAAAGTCGCCTCTCCATTTTGTCCAACGCACCTTCAGCAATAAGCAGATGGCGCGATTCCACTATCATCTCGCGAATCGGCAAACTGATAGGACACACCTCCTCGCAACGTCCGCACAGGGTACAGGCAAACATAACGTGTTTGTAGCTCTCAATAGTTTCAAGATACGGCAGTGTCACGTTTGCCATAGGGCCGACAAAGACATTGTTGTAAGGCTCCTCGCCAATAGTTTGGAAAACAGGACAGACATCGTTGCAACGGCCACATTGCAGACACATCATTGACTGGCGTATCTCCTTGTTCTTCAACAGTTGCGAACGTTGATTGTCGATAATAAAGAGGTAGTTGTTACAATTCTCCGACCCCCTGAAAACAATCATATCCTGTCTGCCGCTGCCCGAGTTGTACGAAACCAGCTGTTGATACATCTCCACCCAGTCGCTGTTACACAGAACCCTGTCGATAGTAGTGAAGAAAACGTTGGTTTTATGATTCGTAAGTCGCTCAAAGCTGTTGTTTGTCTGGTTCAACAAAAGTATGGCACCGGTGTCCGACAGAATCCTGTCGGCATTGAAAAACTGCATATCGCCGTCCTCAGCCAGGGCAATCTTCTCGTCACGCAGGAAATATTTGATTCCCAACTCGCGGAAAACCGTGGAATTGTTGATATTAGGCAGACGCACAGACTTGACTTTGTGCACTTTGAACAATTTCTTCAAACTCTCGAAAACATCATTGTAGTCAGTTGCCCAAAACACAGCATTGTGCTTGTTGGTAAAACGGTTCTCAAAGCGCGTCAGCTCCTCGTCAAGGTTCTCGACAGTATACCTCAACGCCGCCTTGAAACGCGAAATAGCAGAACTGCTGAGCTTGAAATTCACTTCATTCTCAGCGTTCAGAGCAAAGTTCCTCGCACCGGCATTCGACTCTATAGCCTTCTCTGACGAATCCAAGAAGTTGAGATAGAAATCGTCGTTCATCTTAATCCAGCAACTTATTGATTTTCTCTACGCGGCGCTGGTGGCGACCACCCTCGAAGGGTGTTGAAAGGAAAATATCGACAATCTTCAATGCCAGATCTTCCGGAATGAATCTTGCAGGCAAAGAGACAATGTTGGCATCGTTGTGCTGACGGCCAAGCTTTGCAATCTCCTCGTTCCAGCATAGCGCACAGCGCACATTTGGATACTTGTTGACAGTCATCTGCACACCGTTGCCAGAGCCGCAGATAACAATACCCCTCTTATATTCGCCTTTGTTAACAGCACTGCCCACCTGATGAGCAAAGTCAGGATAGTCGACACTATCGTTCGAAAATGTACCAAAGTCTTTAACCTCAATATTTTTCGAGGCCAAATACTCTTTTACTTTCTCTTTGAGTTCGAAGCCGGCGTGATCGCAGGCAATAGGTATAATTTCACTCATTTTCTTCTTTTTATTCTTTAATAACTTTTGCAAAAATACGATAAAAAAGCGACTTGCATATCACATATTCCTCTAAAGAAAGAATAATTATCACCAATTAATGTTATCTCGTTAAGCATTAGCCTCTTATGGTTTTATAAACAATACATTGTTTAATATCTTGTGAAAAAATGATAATAATGATGTTGAAACAAAACGAAGAAGAACAAATGTTGATTAATGTTCAGAAAACAGTCATTTTTCAAAAGAAATAATCACGAAAACAAACACAAAATGAAATGAACAAATAGCTGTTTACACCGAAATAAACAGGCTGTTCATTAAATCATAAAACAATGAAAAGACAATAATTAGACGGTGAAAAGCATAAAAAACATAGTGAACAAAATATACTCAAAACACCAGCAAAACCGAGATACTAACAAATTAACACCCTAAAAAAATAAAAGAAAAAATAAATTTAATCCTTTTTATTATTTTTAGCTTCGCTTTGATGCCAAACAACCTCTCATTTTTTTAAAAAATTCGGGTGAATTTTAGATAACTATCAGTTTGTGCAGGAGTATATAGAACGTAGTTGAATGTATATATCCTCACCCTAACTCCGTGTCTTCAACCATATATCAACGTTACTTCAACGATAGTTTAACCATTATATATGGTAGAAATATGGTTGAACGATGGTTAAACGATGGTTGAAATAGCGGAGCAAGTCCGTAGTTGATATAATGGAGAGATGTGCCTAAGAGCAAGCTGCCCTCCGGGTATTATATCAACAGGATTTGGAATTGCCGGTCATAATTACCAGATGTTGTGGAAATCATTTTCCGACATAATTGACAACGACAAGGAAAATGGAAGGAACAACATAATTTCTGGTTAGAATAAAAGAGAGATTAAGGAGTATATTAAATTTTTTTTCGTATCTTTGCAGTTGCATAAATAGTGGGCTGATGAGATATTTGGCTCATTATGAGATTCTATTGTTTAAAATTGAAAGAATATGACAAACGAAGAGCTTAAAAATGAGATAATCCGTCTGAAAAAAGAGAAGAATGCCGTAATTCTTGGGCATTACTATCAGATTGACGAAATACAGGCCTTGTCGGACTATGTCGGTGACAGTCTTGCATTGGCACAGGAGGCGCAGCGTACCGATGCGCCAATCATAGTATTCTGCGGAGTTCATTTTATGGCTGAAACTGCCAAGATACTCAACCCCACGCGCAAGGTTCTGTTGCCCGATGTCGAGGCAAGCTGCTCATTGGCTGAATCGTGCACCGGCGAGGATTTGCGTCGTTTCAAGGCTGAGCATCCGGGACATATAGTTGTTTCGTATGTCAATTGTTCTGCCGAGGTGAAGGCTGAGTCGGATCTGATTTGCACATCGGGAAATGCTGAGAAACTTATCAACGCTTTGCCGAAGGATCAGAAGATTATATTTGCGCCTGACAAGAACCTTGGCGGCTATATCAATCGTCAAACCGGTAGAAATATGGTGTTATGGAACGGTGTCTGCACCGTCCACGATGCGCTGGAGGCAGAGAGTATACTGAAACTGAAGCAGCAGAATCCCGATGCTCCTGTCATTGCCCATCCTGAGTGCAACAGTGCTGTTCTGGCCGTATCGGAGTTTATCGGGTCGACAAAGGCGATGCTCAACTATGTTGCCAAGTCGGAACATAAGCGTTTCATCGTAGCTACCGAGTCGGGAATCCTATACGAGATGAGGAAGAACAACCCCGACAAGGAGTTTATTGCCGTGCCGAGTGGTGAGAGTTGCGCCTGCACCGATTGTTCGTATATGAAGATGAACACCCTGGAGAAGTTGTACAGATGCCTGCGTGACGAGCAGCCCGAGATTCTGCTCGACGCAGAGATGATAGAGCGTGCCCGCAGACCTATAGTGCGTATGCTTGATATGAGCCGTGAGTTGGGAATTATCAAATAATTTTCCCGAAATGATTGGTCAGAAAGAGGTTTACGACTGTTTGGAGCGTCTGGGAATAAGCTATGAGTATTACGAACATCCCGAGGCTCCTACTATTGAGATTGCCGCTCAGTTCTACCGTGGCGAAGGCACGACGCTATGCAAGAATCTGTTTTTTCGCAACCACAAAGGCAACCGGCATTATCTGGTGATAATGAAGAGCACCTTCGAGATGGATATCCATAGTGTGGAGAAGATGCTGCATCAAGGCAAGCTGTCGTTTGCTTCGCCCGAGCGTATGATGCGTTATCTTGGTGTGAAGCCAGGTTCGGTAAGTCTGTTCAATCTGGTCAACGACAAGAATAAGGATGTGACATTGTTTGTCGATGCAGGGCTGCTGAAGGTTGAAAAAGTGAGTTTCCACCCCAACGACAACCGTGCATCGCTGGTGATAAGCAGCCAGGATATGTTGAAATTTATCGAGGAAATGGGGATAAACTATGAAGTGTTGAATCTCTATGAATGAAGAGAAATCCTGTTGTTGAAAAGGTAATACCGAATTGTTGATAACGTCATAAAAATACAAATCTGAATAATAATTATATAGTGTTGAAGAATAGTGAATTACAGGTATGTTTCACGTGTAACATTTTTTAGAGGAGAAAGCAGATGAAAACATTGGAAATTGAAGTCAAGGAACCGATAAAACTTCTTGAGCTTATAGAGAAAACTTTCCCTGACAGTAGTCGCACAAAGCACAAGGAAATTCTTGCACATAGAATCTATATTGCTTCTCGGCACATAACGCAATATGATTTCCCATTGGCTGCGGGAATGAAGGTCATTATTGAGGGCGATGAAAACAGGAACAAGCCTATGCGTGGAAATATGCCGATAGTTTATGAGGACAGGTATCTGTTTGTTGTCGACAAGCCGGTGGGTCTTCTCAGTAGCAGCAATAATCCTGACGACCGGACGGTAATAAGCGAGTTGAACGACTATCTTATGCGTCGTCGTTCGAGGCAGCGTGCCCACGTGGTGCATCGCTTGGACAGGGATACATCGGGATTGTTGCTTGTGGCCAAGTCGAAAGAGGTGGCGCGCGCATTTGAGAGTGACTGGAAGGAGCGGGTTTACGACCGCGCCTATGTGGCTGTGACGTGGGGTGCTCCGGTGCCTGCCAACGGAACTGTCAGGTCGTGGCTTACGGAGAACGAGTATGGAGTAGTGTCGTCGCCTACCGACAATGGCGGCAAGTTGGCTATAACGAATTATAAAACCCTGCGGAAACAAGGCAGATTTGCGCTGGTGCAGATGAACCTTGAAACAGGACGTCGCAACCAGATACGAGTTCAGATGCGCGAGTTGGGTCATCCATTGTTGAAGGATCCGATTTATGGGTATAGAGACGACAATTCGCCGCTGAAACGATTGGCGCTTCACGCCTTCAAGCTTTGCTTCCATCATCCCGTGACCGAGAAGGACATCAAGCTTGAAACACCGTTTCCGAAAGAGTTCACGGCTTTGTTTGAGGGCAGATAGTTTTATTAGGAATTATTTTCCTGTTTTGGGCAAATATTGGTTAAACTATATTATTTGCGGTTGTATAGGTATGAAGTTTGGGATGTGCCTTTAGGACATTTGAAAGACAGGAATGTTTCGTTGGCAGGAGGGGTGATTGTCATATTATCTTCGTACCGCTGCAGTTGACAGACAATAGTTGCTTTTTCAGTAGTGATGGTAATCTCGGCCACACTGGGTATTGTGCTTTTCCAAATGTTCCATTTTGCTTCGTATGTGGAAAAAATATAGTTCCCGTCAGGGTCACGGTCAACTGCCACTTGCACTAGAACTGTGCCGTCGGAGCGGAATTCAATGTCGCGCATTAGGGAGTACACTTTCTCGCCCGCAACAGCAGCGTGCTCTCCACATAGACGAAGACCATAGCAGGATAGGGTATTTATTGCTTCTTTGAATTCCTATTTTCCTACAATGTCACTATCGGTTAAGTTTTATGCTGAAGCTTTGGCAGTCATCATTCCGAGTGCGCACACCATTGCACCAAGGGAAAATGCTTTCTTCAAAAATATAATTGATTATATTAATGTGTTTTATTCAAGGCTAAAAAAAGCGTTTGTTCTTCGGTTGTGTTTCATATTGAAAACTATTCAGCAGGCGTGAGCCTGATTCCTCCACATTGGGCAAATCTACGGTTCATCGGGTAGGTGAAGCGGTAAGTGCCGAGATAATGTTCCAGCACTTCACGGAACTGCGACTGCCATTCGTCAGATGGTTTCTTGTCGCCTGAAAATGTATAAAAATAGTGTTCCACCGTACAGTTAGGAGCGAAGTAGGCGCGACCCCACAGGCGGTAAGGCTCCGTCCAGTTCATACCCGCTTCCCTCATTGCGCCGCTCAATCCCTGCACAAATGCCATCCACGACTGCATATACTCCTGCGGTACGCTGTCGCCAAGTATGAACATACCGCTGGGCCAGATGGTTTCCAATGTGTCGAGCGTGATGCCCCTGTCGGTGACTTCCGAGAGAAGCATCGCCTTCTGCGGCATTTTGGCCAGTTGTTTCTCAAGAGATCGGCTGGCACTGCAAGAAGCGAAGAGCATTGCTGCGCCCAGCAAAGCTGTAAAGATTTTAGTGAGTTTCATTGTATTGTTTTTTTATCGGATTACGGCTACTTTGCGGGCGGGACGGTCGCCGACTTTGACAATATAAACACCGGTGGGCAGTAGTGTCTCATTGTGGACGGCGCGGCCTGTGATGTCGTAGATGCGCACCGTCTCGCCGTCGGCACCTTCGACCACGATGCGGCCATCGTGGGAATAGACTTTGGTGTTGTCAGCTTCAACATCATCAATACCCACAGCACGTACTATGCAGTCGTTCTCCGGAAAGCCCTGAACAGGATGATGGTACACCAATTCACCGTCTTTATGACAACAAACAAGAGGGCCGCTAAGTCCAAAACCTGTTCTTAAAGAGCCCATATCACTACATCCAATTCCCTCAACGAATATCAGAGATTCTCCATAGTAAGTGTTATCGTTCAATACAATTGTGCGCCGGGAATCAACCGTGTAGGTGTCCTGAACTATGAAAGTGATGACACTATATGAGTATGTTTCACGCATATAGAATGTGTCGCCAATGCTGAGCGACATATCAGCAATAAGGAAGTCCTCGTCCTCGTCAGTATATCTACCCCACAGCCGTCCCGTGGAGCGATCTTCACGCAACAGGAAATCATATTCCGGCACTCTATTTTCATCATATCCACCACGCCAGTATACATCCGAGTATTCCGCCTTCTTGTAGTTACGTTGGTCTACAACCGTGTCCCCTGCTATACGGATCAGATAGTTTTCCCACGGACAGTCGTAAAATGCCCCCACAGCGTTCCACAAAGTTGTCTCCTGCCCGAAATAGGATTGGTATTCTGTCGGTTCGGTGCTGTCAGCGGCAAAGTGTGCGATGATAGACATATCTTCTGTTACAGTGACGGTGAGAGGATTATCAGTGACAATGTTTTGGTAGCCAGGAGTAATACTCCAACCATAGAAGTGATAGCCCTCGTCGGCGGTGGCAAGCAGTTCGGCTTGAGGATTGTTGCAGGTGGGCTCGCTGACAACCTCAACGCTTCCGTGTTCCTCATTGTCTGCTGCCACTTCCAGAGCATACCCCGGCTCCTCGATAAAAGTGGAGAAAGAGCCGCCCCACTCAGACACGTATGATGCTGTGCTACCGCAAGGAATATAGACTGAAACGGAGTCAGCCATATCATAAAATGCACCAGAAAAAGAAGTAGGAGCAACATTGTTCAACGAGTGAATTTCGGTGAGCGCATTGCAAAACAGGAATGCCCCGTAATAAATGAGGTTGACTTCTCGTCCAAGGGTTATGGATTGTAAACTGTAACATTTCGAGAATGTTTCTCTGCGGATTTCAGTAATGCTGTCAGGCAGGTGGACGGAGGCAAGCGAAGAGCAGTAGCCGAAAGAGTATTCTCCCATATATTTCACTGTGTTTGGAACGTAAACCGACGTCAAAGACTTGCAGTTGAAGAAAGCGCCCATCATATAGTCGTGGGTCTTAAGTTCGGTTACAGTATAAGTGATTCCGCAATAGGACACCGTTTCGGGGATGATTAGGTCGCCCGAGACATAGTTGCTGTCGCCGGTGCTGGTGCGTGGGTGGACCACGCTGACTTGGGTTGAGTCGTAGATTTTGTAGTAGAGCGTCTGTCCGCTCGGAGCAGTGGCGGAGAAGTCGTAGGCATAATACTGGCCATAAACATTTGTCGCCAAGGTTAGCACTGCGATAAGTGCAAAGAGGGTTTTGATGCTGTGATGTTTCATTGTATTGTGGATTATTTGAACATTATTATGCGTTTTATTATATAGTCGTATTTTTAGGCTCATATCTTACAGTTGTTAATAACTTTTTATTCCGATGTGCAATGTATGCACATAAAAAAAGCGTGAACTCTTAAGTCTTCATTGGTACTTTGAGGTCTTCGACTACCTAACTTCACCCAACTAAAACAAACAAGTCCACGCCATTGGAGGCGGGCGTTGTCGCATTTACTGGTGAAGTTTTGAAGTTGTCGAAGTTCCAAAGTACCAGATAAGCCACTTCGCTTTTTCCTATTCTATGATGTGCATACTTAACTATGCGCTATGCTTCATTGGCATCAGTATTGGTTAATAATTCTGTTTGATATTGAGGTCTAATTAATTGAACTTTACTGGCGGAATGCCGAGCTGCTTACAGATGGCCTCGGGCAGTTGCTGGCACTGGCCGCTGTAAAGACCCGTGACGGGGTCGTGCTCAATGATAATGGTATATTCTGCCATAATATTATAGTTCAAATTTCAATTTGCAAAGATACAAACTATTTTTGGATTGGCAAAAACAGATTTTTCAGATTTGCCATAAATGTGGTCGATAAGTATTGAAATAGCACTTTGTATGATATAGTTCATCGACGTAATTGAGGCATAAAACAGCTGGTTCTGCACTGGGTCTTGTTCGTTCGTTGTTCGTTCGTTGTCCGTTTGTTGTCCGCTCGTTGTCCGATTACTGATCGAACAACAATCGGACAACGAGCGGACAACAAATGGACAACGAGCGAACAAGACCCCTTTTATCTATGGCTAAAGCAGTACGGCGCACTACTTTAGCCGATGGCCTATCATGGGGCTTTAGTCAACCAATCAAAGTTTCAGCCATAGTTGAATCAACAAAAAAATAAGTTTTCTTTTTTGTACAATAAAGTCAAGGGAGAGTCGTTTTAAGTATATTAATTGTAAAAATAAAATGGATTATAATACGAATAGGGGAGAAATGCTATACAGGGAGTATGGCCGCACAATAGAGAAAATAATAGAAAAAGTGTGTGCCACTCCTGAGAGTGAGGAGCGCAACGAGGCTGCCAGGGCTATCGTTACGTCGATGGCGCAAATTGCCGGTTTGTCGCTTCGCGACGATGTGGTGTACCATAAGCTGTGGGACCATCTTATGATAATGTCCGGTTTTGTGCTGGAGAGTGCCTGGCCGTTTGGACAGGAGGAATTGGCACAATTGAAGGAACGCCACGAGACGACAGAGAACTCAAAGGCAGAGAAGCTTCCCTATAAGGACCGTACTATCGGCAGCCGTCACTATGGCGAATACCTTGAGTCGATGCTGCACCATTTGAAGGACATTCCTGACGGCGAGGAGTACCGAATGCTTGTTACTCTCGTGGCGCAGCAGGCCAAACGCTCCTATCTTGTATGGAACGGAGAATTGTCGGACGACAACATAGTAGTGGAACAGATGGTGCGCATATCGGGCGACGAGCGTTTAAGGGAGTACCTTATCGACAAACCGATCGTTGTGCCGCCTAATACCTTGCCGATAGAGACAGCACCGTCGAAAAAGAAAAAGAAGAGAAAGTAATAAAGTGAGGCATTAACTGAAACATAATCTGCTATGAGTAGTTTTGAAATAGAAGGCGGATACAAACTGAGGGGAACCATACTCCCACAGGGAGCCAAGAACGAGGCTCTTCAGGTGATATGCGCCGTGCTGCTGACTGAAGAGCGGGTGGTGATAGAGAATGTGCCCGACATCAGGGATGTGAATCATTTGATAGAACTTCTCAGGCTGCTCGGGGTCAAGGTTGAGACCCTTGCCTGGGATGGAGTGGGGAAGAGCTACGCTTTCCAGGCCGACGACATAAAGTTGGAGGTAATTGGCAGCCCTGAATATTGTTCGCTTGCTTCGCGTCTTCGCGGAAGCATTATGATAGCCGGTCCGCTGCTGGCTCGTTTCGGTATGGCAGTTGTACCGCAGCCGGGTGGTGACAAGATAGGCCGCCGCCGCATTGACACCCATCTGACGGGTATGGAAATGCTCGGTGCCAAGATCGAGGACTTTCTGCTGCGCGTGCCTGCAACGGAAAACGGAAGAAGTGCCCAATATGGAGGCTACAGGCTCGATGCCGGCGACGGGTTGACAGGCAGGTATATGCTGCTCGACGAGGCCAGTGTTACAGGTACGGCCAATATTATTATGGCTGCTGTTATGGCTAAGGGCACGACAACAATAATGAACGCTGCCTGCGAGCCATACGTCTACCAGTTGTGCGAGATGCTCAACAAGATGGGTGCACGCATCAGCGGTGTACGCAGCAACAGACTTACAATCGAAGGTGTCGACAGCCTTGGCGGTACTGTACATCGTTTGCTGCCAGATATGATTGAGGTTGGCAGTTTTATAGGTATGGCTGCTATGACTCAGAGCGACATAACAATAGGCAATGTGGCACTGGAGCATCTGGGCTTGATTCCGCAGGTGTTCCGTCGCCTGGGCGTGGAGATATGGCAGAAAGGCGACGACCTTTACATCCCCGCAAAAGAGGTGTATGAAATAGACCGTTTTATGGACGGGTCGATACTTACGATTGCTGATGCACCGTGGCCAGGATTCACCCCCGACCTTATAAGTATAGCGTTGGTTACGGCAATACAGGCCCGCGGCAGTGTGCTGATACATCAGAAGATGTTTGAGAGCCGATTGTTTTTTGTGGACAAGTTGATAGATATGGGTGCACAGATCATCCTTTGCGATCCTCACCGCGCTACGGTGATAGGACTGGCTCGTGAGCATCAGCTGAGGGGAATGCATATGACTTCGCCCGACATCAGGGCCGGTGTCGCCCTGCTTATCGCTGCTATGGCGGCACAAGGTGTCAGCCATATCGACAACATAGAGCAGATAGATCGAGGATATGAACATATAGACGAGCGCTTGAACGCGCTTGGCGCCAAAATAAAAAGAGTTGACTATTAAGGTTTAGATATGTTTGGATTATTTAAAAAGAAAAAAACTCTGCCGACTTTTGCTCCGCTGGTGACAGATATGCACTGCCACCTGCTCCCCTTGGTGGACGACGGAAGCAAATCGCTCGAGGAATCGCTTGAAGTAATGCAGGCAATGAAGGAATGTGGATTTGAGGAGATAAAACTTACTCCTCACTTCAATTATCCGCGCTTCCCTAACAAGGCTGACGATATACAGGAGCGCTACAAGCATTTCTGTGCTGAAGTCGAGGCCAACAAAGGCGACAGGCAGATTCCCCGTATGACAAGCATCACCGGCGAATACCAGATAGGCGATGGCTTTGCCGATTATTTGGAAAGCGGACAGCTTTTGACCTATCGTTTTGCTGATCCTAAACGCGGTTCGGAAAAAGGACTCTTGCTGATTGAGTTCTCCCTTCACCAGAAGCGTATGGGGCTTGAGGACACGGTATTCAAACTGCAGATGGAGGGCTATGACGTCATACTTGCCCATCCGGAGCGTTATCCTTACTTCGACAGCCATAGCGAGGTGCTTGAGCAGTTCAAGGAACAGGGAGTGTATTTCCAGACAAACATCCTATCGTTCGACGGCTTCTACGGTGAGTCATCGCTGAAAAAAGCTTTCGACTACGTCGAGAATGGCTGGGTTGAGTTCCTTGGCACCGATATGCACAATGTGATGTATGCTGAAGCCCTGCGGCACGCCTCGTCCAACCGCAAGATAATCCAGCTTATAGAAAAGAATGAATTTGAAAACAAAAACCTTGTCAGTAGATAATTGAAAAAAAGAGATATGAACAGTTTAGATGCTATTTCGCCCATAGACGGACGCTATCGTTCAAAGACAGAACCCTTTGCTAACTATTTTTCGGAGTCGGCGCTGATACGCTACCGTGTGCGTGTTGAAATCGAATACTATATTGCCCTTATGAATCAGTTGGGCATAGAGTGCAACACTACAGATGCCGAGCAGCTGAGAGCGTTTTACCGCAACTGGAACGTTGATTCCGCCCAGAGGGTAAAAGATATAGAAAAGACTACCAACCACGATGTAAAAGCCGTGGAGTACTTCATCAAGGAGCGTCTTGATGCCGTTGGCAGCACACTGCCTCGCGAGCTGGTACACTTCGGATTGACTTCGCAGGATATAAATAACACGGCATTCCCGATGATGATGATGGAAGCCCACAAGGATGTGGTGCGTCCTGCATACGAGGAGCTTATATGCAAGATAGAGAGTCTTGCCGAGGAATGGCGCAACATTCCGATGCTGGCCCACACCCACGGTCAGCCGGCATCGCCCACAGCTTTGGGCAAGGAACTGATGGTGTTTGTATACCGTTTGCGTGAGCAGATGAAAACCATCGACAGCGTGCCGTTTACAGGCAAATTCGGAGGTGCCACGGGCAACTATAACGCCCACCGTGTGGCATATCCTCAAGTTGACTGGCGTAAGTTTGGCGACAAATTCCTGAAGGAAAATCTTGGCCTTGAACGTCAACAACTGACCACACAGATTGAGAATTACGACTACCTTGCAGCCTATCTTGACGCCTTACGGCGTATGAACACTATATTGATAGACCTTTGCCGCGATATATGGACCTATGTCTCGATGAACTACTTCCGTCAGCGTATCAAGGCTGGCGAGGTAGGCAGCTCGGCAATGCCACACAAGGTCAACCCCATCGATTTTGAGAATGCAGAAGGCAATCTTGGCATAGCTGATGCGCTGTTGACCCATTTCTCAATGAAACTGCCTATCTCGCGTATGCAGCGCGACCTTACCGACTCGACGGTAATCCGCAACCTGGGTATGCCGTTGGCGCATACGCTGGTCGCCACCCAGTCGCTGATGAAAGGCTTGGGCAAACTGCTACTCAACGAGGCCAAACTACACGAAGATCTTGAAGAGAACTGGGCTGTTACGGCCGAGGCTATACAGACGGTGTTGCGTAGCGTGAACTATCCCAACCCCTACGAGGCGTTGAAACAGCTGACGCGTACCAACGAAAAGGTGACGGCAGAGACAATGTCGGCATTCATCGACCAGCTTGATGTAGCCCAAGAGGTCAAAGAACGTCTTCGTAGCATCACTCCGCACAATTACCTCGGCTATGCCCAGGAATGGTAAAGTCGCTGAAAAGTTGAAAACCAATATTGAAAAGGATAACAGCCATAGAACTGAAAGGCAGGAAAATCCTGATGTCTGCCTTTGTCATCGCGGCAGCAATGGCTGCGGTGATGACTATGGCTACGGCGTTGAGCGTAACTGATTTCCTGCAGTTGATATTCCCTTCCGACGCTGGAGGCGGCACAAGCCTCAAGACAGCTGGCTCGGGCAACCCCGTTATGCTTGTATTGGGGCGTGTGTATCTGTTCCTTGCGGCTCAGGGTGCGCAAAAGGCGCTGCTGCTCTACGCATTGCTGCTCCTGTTGCTGTATGGGCTTAAAAACCTGTTCTCATACATTTCTGCCGTTGTGTTTGCACGCATCAAAACGGGCATACTCTTCGACATCCGCAACCGTATGCATAGGGCTGTACTGAACCAGGACTTTGCCCGCTGGTCGTCGCAGGCCCAAGGACAATGGCTTTCGCGTATGAGCAACGATGTGGCCGAATACGAGGCCAACGTGCTCGACAGCATCCAACTAATCGTCTCTGCCGCCCTGACAATGATTATCTATGTCACTATGCTTGTTTACCTTGACTGGCGACTGACGCTGCTCGTTGTTGCGGTTATGGCCATAGGCACATTGTTGCTATCAGCCAGTCGTCGCCTGAAGCGCGAGAGCAGAAAGCTACAGGCTTTGAACGGAGAACTTATGACGACCACGCAGGAAACGCTCGACTCACTCAAGGAAATCAAGGCTGCTACGGCAATAGAATATGTAAATCTGCGTCAACAAAGCCAGAACCGCCTGTTCACCGCTCGTCGCATCTCGCTTTACCGCCGCATCTATGCCGCCTCGCCGTTGAGCGACTTTGTAGGCAATGCCATAGTCGCCGCTATATTGATTATAGGCGCCTATCGTGTTATGGGCGATGCAGCAAGCCTGTCGCCAGCTTTGTTTGTCTCATACATAATGATTTATGTGCTTCTGCTTACACCTATAAAGGACTTCAGCAATGCCATTGCGCAGTTCAAAAAGGGTAGGGGAGTGGAAGAACGCCTGGACGAGATAATGGATTCTGCTGCAAGTGCTTTGTCTGAGGAAGACAGCCGCCCCGAACCAGTCACATCTATCGAATTGCGCAACACCTCGTTCGCTTATGGCGACAAGCCGGTGTTTGAAGGATTGAGTCTCATTGTGCCGATGCATAAGCATACCGCTATTATTGGCGAGAGCGGCAGCGGCAAAACAACCTTTGGAAGAATGATAGCAGGCCTATTGGAACCACAGCAGGGCGAAATCCTTGTCAACGGTACACCGATGGCCGCTGGCGCCCGGGCAGGCAGAATCGCTTATATCCCGCAAGAACCAATGCTGTTCAACGACACCATAGAAGCCAATATACGCTTCGGGCGGCAATGGGTCACACGCGACGACATAGACAAGGCTGTGCAAATGGCTCAGCTCGAACCCGTGCTGCAGATGCATAAAGACGGGCTACACACTTATATTGGCGACGGCGGCTCGCTCCTTAGCGGTGGCGAACGCCAACGAGTCAATATCGCCCGTGCATTGGTGGGCAACCCCAGTGTCGTTATTATGGACGAGGCGACAGCCGCCCTCGATGCAGCTACAGAACAACGCTTTACCGAAGCATTACACACGATGATGGAGGGGCGTACGCTTTTGGTTATTGCCCACCGAGCCTCGACAATAGCCAATTGCGACAAGGTGTACGATATGAGAACAAAAACTTTTGTCAATCAGTAACCAATGAGACAGAGTGGCCATATCAAGATGCTTTTGCCGTTGTGCCTTCTGGCGATGCTGATTTTTTGCCGAGTAGCTATTGCCGAGCCGATATCCTTGCAGGTCCACCAGATAGCCGGACGCACCGTCCAGCTCGACTGGGATGCCGGCACCGGCACTACTGATATTTACCGCCGCTACCCCGACGAGAGTCAACTGTCGCTTATAGGCTCGACGTCAAGCAATACGTGGACCGACCGCCACAACCGCAGCGTGTGCAACGACACGGTGTATTATGTTGTGCGTCGCGGCGGCGACGAAGGCTCTGCCGCGATAAATATCTCCGACAACGAGCCCACTGCTCCGGCCCAATGGGGCGTTGTCACTGTCGATCAAGCCCTTCAGCACATTAAGCTGGAGTGGATAGCAAGCCAGGACACCGACATAATGGGCTATCTTGTCTTGGAGGGCACCCCGAGTTTAGTCATCGATACCGTTTATGGCCGTACAAACACCACATATATCTATACGCAGGACAGCTGCACACAAGTCCGAGAGTTCCGCATTAATGCCTTCGACTCTTGCCGCAAGGCCTCGGCACTGACCGATCAATGCAACAATATGGTCTTGCACCTTGAAAGCGAACCCTGTAGCCGCACGTTGACAGCCCGTTGGAACACATACAACAATATGCCGTCAGGACTTGGACGCTACGAGTTGTGGGTGAGCCAGGACGATGCAGCTTTTGTCTTGGCTGGACAGCAAAACAATATCAGCGATACAAGCATCGATTTCACTATAACAGAGGAATGCCAACAAGTAAAAGCCTATGTCAAGGCCGTCTCTGCTGATGGCACTCTCGAGGCTTTGTCGAACATCAAGCAGGAGGTTCTTGCAACGAGCCAGCGACCGTCATTACTATATCTTCGCAAGGTCTCGGTGTCTGATGACGGCAAGAACGTCACCGTCGTTGGTCAGACCGACACCAGTTGGGCCGGCCACCAATACACCGTCTATCGCAGCGTCGGTGGCGGTGCGGCAAATGTTGCAGGTTATTGCACGGCATCTGCCACAGGCGGGCTTGTATGGACCGACAGAGGCGTAAATCTCGACGAGAAGCACACCTATTTCTTCGGCATTACAGACGGCTGCGGTCGTAACGAGATGCGCAGTCAGAAAGGCAGCACCATCCTTGTCGAGCTTGTAACCGAAGGCAACTCCACAAACCTTCAATGGAACGCCTACGAAGGATGGCAAGGCACCACCACCTACGGCGTCCTTACTTGTCGGGGCGAAAGCAATCTATGGCAGCTTGAAGGCACCACCACCAACAATTGGATGCCTAATGTCTCTGACGGGGCAGGAGGCCTTTGCCGCTACAAAGTGGCCGCCTTCGAAGGCCCTGACTCGCAATACGGCCATTCCGACAGCCTGCAAAGCACCGTGGCCGTCTACAACCCTCACACCGACATTTGGATGCCTAACGCCATCACACCGCTCGAAAACAGCAACAACGCCGTCTGCCCTGTGTCGGTATACATCAACCCCGACCAATACAGCTTTTCCATCTACAACAGGATGGGATTATGCATCTTCTCGTCGACCACCCCTGGCCAAAGTTGGGACGGCACCTATAATGGCCACCACGTGCCCGAAGGAGCCTATACCTACATTATCAACTACCTTCAGAGCGACGGTAGCAGACAGCAGAAAACAGGTACAATTCTAATCATATATTAACAACATCATCCCTTATGAGAGCCGCCATACACATTAAAAACCATACCAGTGAGCATTTAGAAGGCAAGCTTGCCCTTGTCGAAGCCTTGCACCGAAGAGGTGTCGAAGTCATCGATAAATGGACACCGGACATCCCCATTGATATTATCATATCCATTGGAGGCGACGGCACCCTGCTCAGTGCCGTACACCAAACTGGCGGCAGCGGCGTACCCATAGTTGGCATCAATTTCGGGCACCTAGGCTTCCTTACTACTGCCGGCCGCGACGACATAGAGAAACTGGCTGAATGCCTGACCACAGGCAGTTACAGCATCGAGCAGCGAACAATGCTTGAGGTTAAGACCTCCGGCTCCACCTTATATGCCCTCAACGAGGTTTACCTCCATCGCCTCGATCAGAGTCCCCTGCTGCACACACAGGTAGAGGTCGACGGCTATATGGTTGCCACATACGCTGCCGATGGCCTTATTGTAGCCACCCCGACTGGCTCCACGGCCTACTCCCTATCCTGCGGCGGCCCCATCCTTGCCCCTGGCTCAGGCTCCATTGTTATCACCCCGATTGCCGCCCACACCCTCACGTTGCGTCCTGTGGTACTCTCCGACAATGTCGCCTTGCGCCTTCACAACGAAGAGTCGGACATTGTCTGCACCCTTGGCGTCGACTCCTACGTCACGCAATTGTCTGGCACCGATGCTGTCGAGATACGCAAAGCCCCCTATCAGGTCAGCCTTGTCCGTATCGGCCAGCAGAACTTCTTCTCCGCCATCCGCGACAAGCTGATGTGGGGAATGTGATGACGGTTAGAGTGCCTCTATAAATCAGCATCTTCACCAAAGAGCGTTCCTACTATCGGGTTGCTGATTTGTTTATGCTCCGCTGGCTGGCGCGTGAGTATTAAGATGTATTAGCATATTTGCAAGCGTATCAATCGTGAAGCCCTTTGGAATGAATGCGCTGAATACAGAAAACAAATTGTCGCGCAGGTTGCGCGACAATTGCAAGAGGAATTCTGTAAAAAGGGTTTTGACGAGAAAGGTATCTGTCGGATGATGCAATATGCCCAACAATTCCTTGATCTCACAATTGTGTCGGTACCGCCGACACAATTGTGAGATTGTTTTTCTAATTTGTTTTCTCTCGCGCAAAAAGGTTGCGTCTGGTCATTATATTTTTGCAATCGAAAAAATGACATTTTAAAACAGACGGGCCGACTGGATAAAAGGGCACAAAAACAATGAGAAAAAAAGTATTATTGATTGCAATTGTAACAATTTTTGCGATGCAGGGTAAGGCTCAGATGAGCTACAACAAAGATTTCAGCCATCAACCCTCAACCACATTGTGCAGCAGCTATGGGCAAGACTCTTACAGCCTTATGGGAAAGAGCAGTTCAGGTTATTTTACGCGAGGACAGGGCTTTGTGATTCGTCCCGAATTGTATCGAGGTTTATTCGCTTCCATTGGTTATCAAATCAATCCCTACGTGCAGACTTTTCTAAGTGTTGGATATGGGGATGGTTTAGAAGGTGCTTTTGGTGTCCGCGCTTATACAGGCGATGCCAACTGGGTGGCAATGTTCGACTTGCGTTTCAGTATGACCGAATTCGTCTTGCCAGGAGCATCTTTAGTGGCGGGTGCCAGCTACAAAGACCTTGATTTCGGTGCTGGATTAAAAACCTATTCTGATGGTTACTATTATCTTATCGTCCCGGTCCTTTCTGTAGGTTGGAACATCCGCTGCTATGATCACAGATGAAAAGCAATCTTCTATTCTGTTGATTGACGCAATGTTGCGTCGATCAACAGAATAATTGCAAATCACATTAAACACTTATTCGAAAAAAAATCGTATCTTTGCACTCTCAAAACCAAATATATAATACAAGCGAAATATGCCGTTGGATAGAAACAAAATAGTTCGTTATCAGGTGTTGGACCGCTGCTTTCGTGACACATCAAGGCTGTATCGTGTCAGCGACCTATTGGAGTGTTGCAACCTTGAATTGCAACGCTACGACTACCCCTCCATCGCCAGACGCACTATCCAGAACGACGTACAGATGCTTGGTATGGAGCCATATAACGTTGAGTTTGACGAATCTCTTAAGAAAAGCAACTGCTATCGTTATGCCGACACTACCCAGAGCCTCAAGGTGCTAAAGCTAATCGACCCCAATCGCGACGCTCTGTTGCAAACAATAGACTCCTTGCGTGATATTTACAATGACCCCGACAATCAGAATCCACAGTGGCAATGGATGCTACTGACGCTGCAAGCACTTGCCGACAACAGACCTATAAATGCTAACGAGCAATATGTCAGCTTTGAGAATAATGCCGCCTATGCCGGCAACATCCATTTTGCTCCCCTGCTCGAGAGCATCATTAACCAGCATCCCGTCACAATACGCTACAAACCATATCAGCATATTACGTCCAAAGAATGGAACATCTATCCCTATTATCTGAAACAGTACAATAGTCGCTGGTTCCTCTTTGCACGGATAGATGGCAAGGACGAGCTCACCAACTTCGCATTGGATAGGATATTCGAAGTCAAGCCGTGGAAACACCCCTTTGAACCGACCGACATCGATTTCTCCACCTATTTTGACAATGTTATTGGTGCTACGGTAAATGAAACTATGGTCATCGAGACCGTTACGGTAAAAATCGCCGCTTCTCGTTACCCATACGTTGAGACTAAACCCTTCAGCGAGAGACAGCGCATTCTTAAACACGATAGCAAGACATACACAATATCATTTCCCATCAAGGTCAACAATGAGTTTATAGCCAAATTGCTCTCTTTCGGCAGTGAACTAGAAGTGCTGCATCCGCAACACCTGCGTCAACAGATTGCCGAAATGGTCCAACAGATGCATAATCAATACTCTGCTCAATGAACAATAAAGACATCATACCCTTGCAGCACACAAGCATTGCGCCATTGGTTGAAGATCTACGACAGATAATCAACCAATCGCGCAGTCGCGTCGCAGCCAATGTAAATGCCGAGCTCACCCTTATGTATTGGCATATAGGCGAGCGCATCAATCGCGAAGTGCTTGGAAACGAGCGTGCAGAATATGGAAAACTAATTGTGTCGCAACTTGCGACACAATTACAAAATGAATTTGGGGATAAAGGGTTTGAATCTCGAAATATTAGAAGGATGATGCAATTTGCCCAACAATTCCCTCAATTTAAAATTGTGTCGCAGCTTGCGACACAATTGTCTTGGTCTCATTTTGTGGAAGTTCTACCTTTGAAAGATGACCTTCAGAGAGAATTTTATTTAACAATGGCCGCATCTGAAAGATGGGGACGCAATCAGCTCCGCAAGGAAATCGATGGAATGCTTTTCGAACGTACCGCTATAAGTGGCAAGCCTGATGAATTGATTAAGCAAGAATTGACACAGTTGCGGGATGACAACATCCTGACGCCAGACTTGGTTTTCAAGAGTCCATACTTTCTGGAGTTTACAGGGTTAAAAGGTATGTACAGCGAGCGTTCGTTGGAGGATGCACTTGTGGCCAACTTGGAGCAATTCATATTGGAGTTGGGCAATGGCTTCACATTCATAGAGAGGCAGAAGCGTATGATAATTGATGGCGAGGACTTCTACCTTGACCTGCTTTTCTACCATCGCAAATTGCACCGGCTAATAGCTATTGACTTGAAGCTTGGCAAATTCAAGGCACAATACAAGGGACAGATGGAGCTATATCTGCGTTGGCTTGAAGGCAACGAAATGGAGCCTGGCGAAGAAGCACCTCTCGGACTTTTGCTTTGTACGGAAGGTAGCAGCGAACAGATAGAGCTCCTGCAACTGGACAAATCAGGCATCAAGGTAGCGCAATATATGACAGAACTTCCGTCCAAAGAAGTTTTGCAACGCCAGTTGCAAAAGAGTTTGAACGCTGCGCGTATTCACTTTGAAAACAAGATAGATAACAACGAAGAAACAGACAAATAACCTACCGCGCATAAAGGCTGCACAGAATGGCAGTACTTTTGCAAACGAAAACGAAACAGAATACAATGAACAATATGAAGAATACCAACCCTATTTTCAGTCTTAAAAACTTTCGTTCCTTTGGTGAAGAAGGTGCCGATTTCGAACTCGCTCCAATTACAGTGTTGACTGGATGCAACAGCGCCGGTAAGAGTTCTTTGGTAAAAGCACAACTCCTTTTAGAACAAGTTTTGAAGTGTATAGATATAAAAGATTTTCCAATAAAAAAATCGGATTTAAATGTTTCAAACAAAGAACTTGCTCTTGGAAAGTTCAGTAAGATTCTTAATAAAAAATCGACTAATGGAACAATTACATTTTCGTATGTTATTAGATCAAAATATCTATTAGAAGATGTTAAAGCAACATTTGAGTTTGTCGAGAAAAAGGAAGGAGTACTGGGTAATGGCGTATTGTCAAGTATAAGTATTTCAAAATTAGATGGAACAATCATATTCAGAGATAATCTGTTAGATGATATAGAGACAGAGCTAAAAAACAAGTTAGAAAACTTATCGGCAATATTTGATAATTTCAAACGCTTTGTTGTATTTGAAAGATATAAAAAGGCCGTAAACACTAAAGAAGGATACGATAACTTCGGCAGTAAAGAAGAACAGGAAACAGCAAATGAACAATACAAAGTAGCTTTTGACGCTGGTAAAAAATATAAAATAAAAAAGAGCGAAGTAGAAGAATATCTTTCCACGAAGCACTTTAAAGATGTTCCCCAATATGCGTTTACTACTTCGTGGCTTGATAGCGGAACCTTTTTTGATTATCTTCCTATATTTAAAGCAGTAGAAGGGAAAGAAAAAAGTTTTGTTAGAGAGTATCTTCTTGAAGCAATTACTTCGCAAGACAAACAATGGAGCAAGGCAATTGATTGGGCAAATCATTTTGCTGATGATTATGAAAAATCAGGATATGATTCATTTCTCGATTTCTTTATTTCACTGGAGAAAGAAGCCTTTTCAGATTATTTTTTTACACGATCTGGGTATGTAACAGAAAGAGAAACTGGGGAAGATTGGTGTTTATTATTCAATGATGCGCATTACGAGCTTGATAAAGAGAATAAGGAATGGATAAAGATAGAAGTAGCACCAGAAAAATACAATAGGATAAGCCGTAAACGCTACGAAGAGAATTGGAGTTTTAAAGCTGTCGTAGATGCATTAGATGATATCTTTTTCTATGATGAAAAGTATCTCCCTCCATTAGAGAAACCCAAAAGAGAAAAAGAATATGCAATTTATAAAAACAGGGGTTTAATGGAGCAATACTTTATATCTTTCTATGATGCTGTAATAAAAGAAATCCTTTCTCCGGAATTTTTACAAGATGTGAAGTATATAAATTCTTCTTCTGTTGCAATCAAGCGTCTTTATTCTGCTGACGAAACAGATAAAATAGGGGAATGTTTAAACCAATATCTCAAAGGTAACCAGCAAGTATATGGAGTTGTGTTAAGTAATGGGAAAAAAGTGTTTAATAAGGGGACATTTATTAATAAATGGATAAATGAATTTGGAATAGGAGATGCTATACGAATAGAGGGGACAGATCAGGGACTTGGCATTTTGGTTTTTCTTGAAAAGGACGGGGATAAAAGACTGCTTGCAGATGAAGGGTATGGCATTACACAGTTGTTTGCATTATTAATGCAAATAGAAAATAATATTCTTTATTCTGAAAAGATACATTATGGTTTCGATGATAATGGTGTATTTCATTTTGTTCCATCTACGATTTATGTTGAAGAGCCTGAGAACCACCTTCATCCCAAATATCAATCTTTGTTGGCGGATATGTTTGTGGAAGCTTACAGAGAGTACAATATCCACTTTATTATTGAAACCCACAGCGAATATTTAATACGTAAACTCCAAGTGATGGTTGCAGACAAAGACAATTCCCTCTCGTCAAATGATGTATCCATCAATTATGTGGAAAAAGATGAGGAAGGAGTTTCTCGTAACCGCCAAATAAAAATAAATAAGGATGGTGGCTTGAGTGACTCTTTTGGCAAGGGATTTTATGATGAAGCAGATGATCTCACTATGGAATTACTACGATATAAAGCACAATTACGCAAGTGATGCAAAGTCATATTTACCTACAATCAGAATTTTGGTCGCAGATAAGTTCTGACAGTTCAGTGGAAGGTATTCGCGCCTGCTTGAATGTTTATGACGCATTGCAGGATGCGAATATTTCGACCGATATTAACGTAGAACAATTAAAAACCAGTCTTACAGACAGTAAGCATTTCCCTTTTGACCGAATTCTATTTCAACTTTTCAAAGATAGATTTGCAGGGAAAAGAGGTTCACTAGATTTCGAATATGCAATTGAGCCCATAAACGATTCTGTTGACCAATTATGTGCAATACATCTTCACGAATTAGATAATGCAACTTCTTTTGAAATTGAAGAAAAATGGGGCATCCTATTATTCAATAGTTCTCAAATTGTAAAGAAAAAGGAGCTTTTTAAAGGAAGTGGGGTTATGCTTCAAAAAGGGATACTATACAGAGAGCGGTTTGGTAAGTTCGCTCCAATTATAAAGGTTCCCTGTAATTCTATGATTATAATTGACCCTTATATTTTTGCAAATCCTCGTAACATAGAAAATAGTTTTGTCTCTTGGCTTGATTGTGTACTTCCAAATTGTGATTTGTCTGTAGAGTTTCACTTATCAATATTAAGTATGATAAATGATGAAAAAGGTAATCAATTGTTTGGAGAGGGTATTAAACTCATCTATGAAAAGATATGCAAAATCATAAAAGATTTACGAAAAGGACTGCGGTTCGTACTAACAATTTTTTCTATTGGAAAAGGAGAAGACTTCCATAATAGAATTATTATAACAAACAATGTCCTAATACAGGCACCAGATGGATTGGACATATTCAAGCCCAATGGGGAAGCAAAAAGGAATGCTGTGTTAGGTTTAGTCATTCCTCGTTTATTTGGAGACGATAGATTAGATATGTCGCAATACTTGAACTGGATAGAGATTGTTAAACGCAGATGCCAAAATGCATCAGATGCGACATATTATGGGTCTAGGGAGAATCGATTATTTGATTTAGTATAGAGGCATAATATGTAGAAAATAGGCGGATGGTCATATAAGACTGTCCGCTTTTTTATGGCAAAACACTCGTGCAAAAAGATTGCGCAGCTTGGTAGTACTTTTGCAATCGAAAACAAAAGGACACCGAGTTTATGTGCGATTTCCAAATTGACAAGGACAACTTTGAACAGCAACAGGCTTTGGATCTTATCACCAATACTGATACCAGCCTTTTTATTACAGGTAAGGCTGGTACCGGTAAGACAACGTTCGTTAAAAACATTCTAAAGGATGTTGATAAGAACTTTTTGGTGCTGGCACCTACCGGTATAGCAGCCCTTGCCGTTGGTGGTCAGACAATACACTCGTTCTTTGGCTTCCCTTGCGAGGTGATTGGTTCCAATACACAAACTGAAATGTCTTTGGCTAAAAGGAATCTGTTGAAAAGGACAGATACCGTTATCGTTGACGAAGCTTCGATGGTTCGTGCCGACTTGGTGGATGGAATGGACAGTGTGTTGCGTGATATTACAAAATCGCATTTGCCCTTTGGCGGCA
Organism: uncultured Bacteroidota bacterium; assembly: GCA_902788805.1. GTDB lineage: Bacteria > Bacteroidota > Bacteroidia > Bacteroidales > P3 > Colimorpha. The sequence continues at coordinate 142,479 of CADALO010000002.1, forward strand.
AACAGATGGTTTTTGTCGGCGACCTGTTTCAGCTGCCGCCAGTAGTGAAACGTGGCTCAATAGATGAGGAAGTACTTCGTTTAATGTATGGCAGTGGCATACCTTATTTCTACAAGTCACGAGTGATGAAGCGTCTGAATTTGCCCAAAATAGAGTTTCAGCACGTGTATCGTCAGCAAGACCAACCCTTTCTTGATATTCTTGACCGTATGCGTGTTGGAGAAAACACCATAGAGGATTTGAACATCCTTAATAAGAACGTTAGTTTAGACGACAATGTAGGTGACTATTCTGTAACGCTGACGGCCTTTAACAAGGTCGCGGAGCAGATAAACAATGCCCGCCTGGCTGAAATTAATGAAAAGGAATTCTGCTATGATGGGGAGATTTATGGCAAATTCAAGGCACAGGATGCTCCAGTACCTATGGCGTTGCGGTTGAAAGTTGGTGCTCAAGTTATCTTTTGTAGGAATGACTATCCGCGTGGAGTAATAAATGGTACCATCGCCAAAGTAGTGTCGTTAGACAAGGAGACAATCAAGGTGGCATTGAAGAATGGCAAGGAGATCAATGTCGAGAAAATGTCGTGGGAAAGCAAAGAGAGCGTCTATAATGAAGAGAAACAAAAAGTAGAGTCGAAGGTCGTTGGTACTTTCACACAATACCCGTTAAAATTGGCTTGGGTCATCACTATTCACAAATCGCAGGGTATGACCTTTGACAGAATGCATTTTGACTTGACGCACGGCACCTTTGCAGCAGGCCAGGCATACGTGGCTATCAGTCGTATGAGGTCGCTGGACGGTTTGACATTAAGCAACAGATTGCAGCATTTCCATATTATCCAGAACTCTGAAATAAAAGCTTTCTCCAATTCGTTCAACGATGTCGCTATGATTGACGACGAATTGACTTTCGGCAGGATGTTGTATGGCTACATACGCAAGAAAGATTATGACGGAGCAGTGAATCTATGTTTGCAAAAAGCTGTTTTCAAGCTTAGAAGTGGCGACTATCGCAATGCCGCGCTTATGGCCAAAAAGATGTTCGACATTATGCTTGACGACGAATGTTTGATGGGGAAGACAAAGGATGTTCCGTTGCTTAAAGATTGCAGTATGACTTGCAATTTCTTGAATGCCGTTTTGTGCTTGTATAGTGGCCGTTTTGACGAGGCAATAGGATATGTTGACTTGGTATTGGCGGTAAGACCTTGCCTTGAGGCTATGTTTATTAAAGGCAGTGCTCTTTATTGCTTGGGCCGATATGGGGATGCAGCGTCTGTAGACCAGCTGATTATCGACACTTCTAAAAAACTTGAGGAAAAAATGCCTGTCGACAAAAAGCAGTACCTGTTTGAGATGAAGCTGAACGAAAAATTGGGAAGACCAAACATCGACACTTGCCAAAAGCTTGTAAAACTATGTCCTCAATATGTGGATGCCTATGTTATTATGAGGCGCGAAGCACAGGAGCCGGATGTAAGTGTTGAAACGAGCGATGACGAGGATAACACCATTATCAACGCATTCAACGACAAGATGATGCCGGAAGAGGAATTCCGCAAGTTGCTTGCCGAAAATGTTTCAAGTATAACCTTTTGGAGTTTCCATAAAAAGGCAGTGAATCTTTTAATTGATAATTCAAATAAAGGATAAACGTGAAAATAGATTCGGAAAGCCAATCCGGCTTTGACGAATCGGCTCAAATAACATCTTTTTTCTGTGATTTTTTTGTTCCATTTGAGCCGATAATTGAAAAAATATTACTAATTTTGCACCGATTCCAATATACATTTAACGAACAAAGAACAAGACAGAATTATAACGATGAATAGATTGTTGCCGTCAGAACAGCAATCCAAACATCCATAAAGGTATGCGGTTCCCGTGACCTACTTCAATATCATCAATGGCCAGGAAACTGTCGGGCTCGTCGGAAATCTGGTCGAAGGTCTTGCCCTTGCCGCCCACCTCAAACAGATATTTGTCATCAACAAGGAAATCGCCCCGTCGTGGATATTTTACATTGCCAGTCACAATCAACTGGCTAAAGAAAAAGGTTTCCCGCTCATTGCCTTTTTCTACATTGGGACAGAGCACGTGCATAAGGTTCGGATTGCCAAGAAAGACTTTGTCTGGTTTTACAAGATTCTTGTAGCTCTTGGCATTGGCGGTGAGCAACCCCAATAGTTGTGCTTTGTCGAGGGCATAAAGCATACGCAAGCCCAACTCGTTGTTGGTAGCCAGTTGTTTCCACAGCTCCGACATATTGGGCTCGAATGGCACTCGCTCACTTATGATCATCAGAAGCCGTTTGACTTTCTGAAGTGTCTCAAAGGACACATTTTCGACAGCAGGCAAGTCGGAATCAATTACCACCGATATCGTTTCACGAAGACGCATAGGGAAATCCTCGATGGATTCGCGATAGAATGGATAATATCCGTGACGCAGGTACTCCTCAAACAGCGGAGCGACCTTAATGGCCTTGGTTATCTGCATAGCGTGCCGCACGTGGTCTTGCAACAACTCCTCGAGCGGAATGGCATCGAGGGAGATGACGCCTTCCAGCATAAGGTATTCACGAAACGACATTCCATAAAGTGTGTATATGGTCTGACGGCGCGAGAGGTCTACTTTGGCATTGTCCATAATCAGCAGCGAACTGCTGGTATATACGATGCTCATATCGGGGTAGCTGTCGTAGATGTTTTTCAGTGTTGCCGCCCATAGGTCGTAGCGATGTACCTCATCGAGATACAGCCGCATAACACCGTGTTGCCAAGCCCAATCCACAAGATCCATCAAAGAGTGCGAGGCAAACCAGAGGTCGTCAAGCGATGCATATAGCGTCTGGTCGATGTCGGCATAGTTCTCCAGTATATGCTGCAAGAGCATAGTGGTCTTGCCTACACCGCGGGGACCTTTGATGCCGATGAATCGGCTATTCCAGTTGATTTGATGATATAGGTAGCGCTTGAATCGCAAATCTATATTAGAAATTTTGCGATGATAATTGTCGAAAAGTGGCTGTAATTCAGAAGTATCCATAATATAACATTGTTGTTATTATGATGCAAAGATACAATTTATATTTGAAAATACAAAAAATAAATAATTTTTTATATTTTGAAATGTAAAATTAATCATAAATTTTATAGTTTGAAATACAAATGTCCATAGGCGCAAAAAGATTGCGCAAGGGAACTGTATCTTTGCACTTGAAACCTTTTTAATAAACCATTAACAGTTGCGCCCGACACGTATCAGGGATAAAGAAATGTACGAAGATGAATACACCGAATCGGATTTTGAAGGAACCTATGTCCACGATGAAGAAGGATGGAGCGACGACGACATTTATGACGTCCTCGACGGCGAACCGGATGCTTACTGGAATATTGACTAAATCTGTTTCAGAATTAAGGCTAATACCAGGCATCAATGAGGCCTTGTGTCGGTTTGTTGAAAAATAGTGGGGCTCTACAAATGTGACACTTACATTATAGGCGGCTGTTTCCTGCTGAAAAACAATGGAATATAATCAAATAATAACTAATGGACAATCAACGCATTGCGCGTTGTTTATAACTCTGGGTTACTCGTGCAAAAAGATTGCACGATGTATTTATAACTTTGCAACCGAAATAACATTTAAATAAGTAAGCACTATGCCACGCATCATTCACAGACACATCAGGTTTCAGGTCATTGACCGATGCCTGCGCGACACGCGGCGCGAATATCACATCCGCGACATCCTCGACGAGTGTAATAAAGCTATGCAGGAAACTTACGGTACCGTCATAAGCCTGCGCACTATCCAATACGACATCAGTATATTGCGCAAGCCTCCTTTTTGCATTGAACTGGATGAGACGCTGCTGAAAGGCGGCATATATCGCTACTTTGACACGGAATGTGCAAAAAAGGCTTTCCTGATGCTGGATGGCGTTGAATTATAGTTAAAAAATATAGTTATGGAAATCATTGGTAAAATGTACAGAATCCTCCCGGTAGAGGAGGTGTCCTTTGAGGACGGAACTAAGAAGATGAAAGGCGGATTTGTTATTAAACGTTTAGACGACTATCAAATTCCTGTCTTTTTCGAATTGTTTGGCGAAGAAAAGATTGCTATGTTGAAAAGCTATGCATTGGATGCTCTTGTTCGTGTTGTCTTTTATGCCGAAAGTCGTGAAGGCAGGAACGGAAAGTATTACACCTCTTTGCGTTGCACGAACATTTCAGGTTTGGAAACTAAACAGCCTGCTGTGCGACAACCAATAGATGAACCACCAATCCAAGCGCCAGAACCACCTATCCAGGCGTCGGAATCGCCAGTTTTGATGGACGATGATGAGGAATTTCCGTTTTAAAGAGAAGGACAAAGAAACAATTCGGTGCCGGTTACTGGATTGGAAAGGAGTAGAAGACTAAAAGTTGCCTTTAGGTTTGTTTTACAAAAGAGAACATCAAATGATTTGAATAACCAACCAATAAAAGAGTAGCACTATGTCAATATTATATTCATTATTTATAGCGTCGTTCTGGGGCGTGGTGTATTCCTTGTGGCAGACACACTACGAAAAGAGAAAAAATGACCAGAAAGACAATTTCGGTGGAATGAAGGAACGCCTTCTGAAGCTTTTGAACAAAGATGGGTACAAGAGCGAGATGGACGAGGGTGTGATAATGGTCAATTACCGTCAGGAGCGTTTCAGGATTCACTTCTCAGAGAGTGACTTAGGCCGCGCCTATGCGAGAGTGACGGTTGTCTACGACTATGTTATGGACGGTATGGACGAGGTCCATCCTCTTATCGTGGATAATTTGATGGGAAGGGCCTCGTCCGGAAATCCGCGCCTTAGTAACATAAGTTTCAATGACCACTGCACGTGCTTCTATGGCACTGATGTCCATAAAGTCAGGGATTTCTACCTTGGGTTACGAAAGATTTTGGATATGCTTTCCTACAATGTGGGGGTGGTACGGCAGGAATTCGACAAATGCCGTGCCGAGTACGGCAGGAAACAAAACCCCGATGAGAAAAGCCATATAGGTTTCAGGACATCATCCGTGGAAAAAGAGGAAGGAGAGCGCCGTGTTGCGGCGGAAACAAATGTAAAACCCGAATAATAAAAACAATTATGATAGGAGCGGTAATAGGAGACACCGTAGGCAGTGTCTATGAATTTAACAATATCAAGACCACCGAGTTTCCGTTGTTCGACAGTGAGAGCAACTTCACCGATGACAGCGTGATGACATTTGCCGTGGCAGACTGGCTGTTGAGGGACAATAATCATAACCCCCAGAAACTTATAGATACCTTTGTGTGGTTCGCGAACCAGTTCCCTTGTCCGATGGGCGGTTATGGCGGCAGCTTCCACAACTGGCTGCTTAATCCGAAGACCATCTATGAGGACGTGATGATGGAGGACGGCTCTACAAAGACATTTATGCGCGATGTCCGTGAGCCTTACAACAGTTGGGGCAACGGTTCTGCTATGCGGACGAGTGCGGTGGGATGGATGTTCGACACATTGGAGGAGACAGAGCACGTGGCTGAGATACAGGCCGCTATCACTCACAACCATCCCGAAGGCATCAAGGGGGCACAGGCCACGTCAGCCGCCATATTTATGGCCAGAACAGGAAAATCGAAAGAGGAAATTAAGCGTTACATTGAGACAAGGTTCGGATATGACCTCTCCCGCAGCTGTGACGATATCCGACCGGGATACACCTTCGACGTGTCCTGCCAAGGAACGGTTCCGCAGGCCATCACAGCATTTCTCGAAAGTACCGATTTCGAAAGCTGCATAAGGCTTGGAGTCTCCCTCGGAGGCGATAGCGACACACTTACCTGCATTGCAGGAGGCATCGCGGAGGCGTTTTACAAGGACATCCCGAAGTGGATTGTGGATGAGGTGTGGAGAAGGCTTCCTTATGAATTTGAGAAGATATTGGTTGGCCTAAACAGAAACAGTTTTTACCGAGAGGTCAGCTATATTCCGCAACTATCAAAAATAGATGGGACTAATATGTCTCCAAACAGAAAAAGAGCGTGCAGGTCAACGTTCATTGGAAAAATAATGGACAAGATGCTGGGAAGCAGCGCGAAGCAGATAATACCATCCAATGAGATTGAACGCTTTGTCCAGGCACAGGACGACAGAATCTGCGGCTACGATGCCGCATTTTCAGAAATACAGGACGGACACAAAGAGAGCTATTGGATATGGTACGTCTTCCCACAGCTGCGCGGACTTGGACACAGCGCCTTCACCAATTACTATGGTATCGGCGGCATCAAGGAGGCGGAAGAGTATATGTCCCACAAGGTCCTTGGCAAAAGGCTTAGGGACATCTCCAATGCATTGATGCGTCATAAAGACAAGGCAATAACGGCTATAGTCTCGCCGGATGATGCAAGGAGGATACGCTCCTGTATGACGCTATTCGATGTGGTCTGCCCGAATGACGTATTCGGGGATGTCCTTGACACTTTCTACGGCGGTGAGCGCGACGGATTCACGGAAATGATGCTGGGGTTGTAACCAAAAGCGACGATGTCTTATAAGCAGGTGAAATATTATCAGGATATCGGGGACTATTCCGCGGCATTAAAAATAGCTCGCGATGACTGGAGTGCCAATTCCCGTCTGAAATGGCCAAGGAATACTATTGCCTGGCTGCTGATAAGGATGATGAAAGTCGATGCGAAAGTTTACGCAAAAAACCGATTTATAAAAGAACTTAATGAGTTCATTGCTCTTGACATACCGAAAACGGACACAAAGTTGTGGGGTGCCATTGTTTGGCCGATCCGTGACATTGTTGAAGACGGTATCCGTATGCAATGGTTTACGCCGCAGTTTGGCGATGAGTTGTTTGATATCATCAAAGACTTACCTTTCCACAAACCTTCGGATTCTTACTCGGCTATGTTGGCAGCATTTATTGAACTTGGCGCTTTGTGGCCGGGATTGGACGAGTTCATAGAGTGGTGGGGTTTGGAAAATCTAACGCCGTTCGATTACAGACGTTATCCACATAGAAATGAGTTAGTCTCTTTGGCGGATAAGGTTTTAAAAATCAACGCTCAAATACATAGTCAAGTGTAAGAAATAAAAAGACGACTTAATTATGGAAACCAATGATACCAAAACAAGAAAGCAACACAGAATGTCGTACGACCAAGTAAAAGAGTTGAACGGTATGCTGCCTCCACAGGCTGTGGAATTGGAAAAGAGTGTGTTGGGCGCTTTGATGCTTGATGAGAAAGCGTTGTTTGGCTATATCGACAAGTTGCACGTGGGTTTGTTTTACAAAATTGAACATCAGTACATCTTTGAGGCCATTCGTACTCTTGTGACAAAAAATAAGGATGTCGATATGCTTACTGTTACTGAGCAGCTGATGCGTGATGGAAAGTTGGAAATGGCAGGCGGTGCCTTCTATCTTTCGCAGCTTACATCCAATGTTGTATCGGCGGCACATATTGAGTTCCATATAACGATACTGATCGAGAAATATATACAACGTGAGGTCATTCGCACTTCGACGGAGAACATCAAAGAGGCCTATGATGTGTCGTGTGATGCCCTTGAACTAATAGACAAGGCACAGAAAAAGCTGATGGAAGTGAGTGAGTTGAGCTTCAAGAATGACGGAGTTTCTCTTGGCAGCATAATGACTGATGCTGAAAGGTTGTTGCTTAGTGAAAAATCGGAGGAATACGGAGTTATGTCAGGATTCATTAAGCTTGACAGAATAACATCGGGATTCCAACCGGGGACACTGATCATTCTTGCTGCCCGGCCAGCAATGGGCAAGACGGCCTGTGCTCTCTCGATGGCGAGAAACATTGCATTGGATTTTGGCAAACCGGTGGCATTCTTTTCGTTGGAAATGACGGGGATTGAATTGGTTATGCGTCTTATTTCGTCAGAAGCCGAGATCCCATCGAATAAGCTCAAAAACGGCTCGTTGCTGAATAATGCAGAAAAGGATTATATAGTAAGGGCAACGCAAAAACTGCGAGATGCACCGATATATATTGATGATACAGCAGGTCTTGACATCTTCCAGCTCAGGGCAAAGTGCAGAAAAATGAAAATGAAGTATGATATTCAAATGGTTTTCATTGACTATCTGCAGTTGATGACTTCGGTAGGCGATGCCAACAAAAACAGAAACCGAGAACAAGAGCTTAGCTACATTTCAAGACAACTCAAAGAGATGTCGAAAGAACTGAAGATTCCTGTACTTGCAATGGCGCAGTTCAACCGCAAGGTTGATGATCGTCCGATGGGCATACCGCAGCTGAGCGATTTGCGTGAATCGGGTGCCATTGAGCAGGATGCCGACATCGTTATTGCCATCCATCGCTTATGGAAGTATGGTATTGATGTGGATGATGCAGGTAATAGTACTGAAAATCAAGCCACACTTCGTATACTTAAGCACCGTTCGGGTGATTTGGGGGTGGTCAATCTACGTTTTGAAGGAAAGTATGTGCGTTTCTCGAATGAACAGGAGTACGTTGTTGAGTCGAAAATGAACTCTGACATAAAACCAAACTCGGATTTTGACAAAAAGTGATACTTTCTCTTTTTTAAGGGATAATCTTTTATCGGGGACGCGTCGGCGTCCTCTTTTGTTTTTTGGAGTTTTTTAGCAAAATGTCGGATTTGGGAAGGTTGGAAAAGGGCTAAAAAAGGGTCAAAAATGGTCTTTTTCAACCCTCTGATTTCCAGGTACCAAATTCTTACCAAATTTTACCCAAAGTTTTACCAAACTTTTATCAAATTTCAGCTTAGTAGAATTTGATAGGTTTTTATCAAAAGTTCTGATAGGCTTTGATCCAGGGTGTGGCTTTTGAAGGTGTTTTTTATCGCGCGGTAATGCGGTGGAGTATTTAAGAGAGGGCGGGGTGCTTTCACTTAACATTTTGTTAACAACATTTTGTTAAGTCGGAGAAATGGTGCTTCATTCAGCCGTTAATGAAGACGAAAAATATGTGTGCGGTTCTTGCTTTTTCAAAATTTTTCTTATCTTTACAATTCGAAATATTTGTTAAATAATGGAGTTAAGCACATATTTTCAGCCAGTTAACGTTAACGACATCGCCTTTGGCGAGGGGGAATTCTATGCAAACATTGCTTCGGCCACTCAGATTTATGCCGAGGAAGGGTCTTTCCCGAGCTTGGAGGATGTCACTTTGGCCTTGCTGGGTGTCTGTGACGACAGCGGGTCGGTTGGCAACAAGGGCTGTAAGGATGGGCCTGACGAGATACGCCGCTATCTTTACCAGCTGGCAATGCCGGTGGATAATATGAAGATGGTTGACCTAGGCAACATTATGCCCGGGGCTACGGCCGAGGACACGCGTTTTGCGGTGACGGAGGTGTTGTACAAGCTGTTTGAGAAGAATATCACGGTGATTATTCTTGGCGGCGGCCAGGATTTGTCGTTCTCGAACTATAAGGCCTACGAGGTGCTGGGTCGCGTGGTGAATGTGGCAAGTATCGACTCGATGTTTGACTTGGGTACGGACACGAAACCGCTCAACAGCCGTAACTGGCTGAGCCACGTGGTTGCGCAGCAGCCTAACTATCTGTTTAACTTCTCGAATATTGGATATCAGACCTATTTCAACGGCAGCGGATTGGTGAAGCTGATGGACGAGCTGAACTTTGACGCCTACCGCTTGGGTGCCATCCAAGGCGATATGGTGCGTGCTGAGACGCTGGTGCGCTCGGCCGATATGGTGTCGGTCGACATCAATTCGGTGCGCTTGAGCGACGCTCCGGGTCAGGAGCAGGGTTCGCCGCACGGTTTCTATGGCGAGGAGCTGTGCCGCCTGTCGCGCTTTGCAGGAATGAGCGACAAGCTGTCGTCGATAGGTTTCTATGAGTATAATCCGCTCTATGACCGTCGCGGGCAGACGGCGCATCTGCTGGCTCACGCGATATGGTATTTCATTGAGGGCTTCTACAACCGCGCGTCCGATTTTCCGCACCGCGACAAGCAAAACTACAAGCACTATATGGTTGGCTTGAACGAGGGCGATTTTGAGATTTCGTTCTACAAGAGCAAGAAGAGCGACCGCTGGTGGATGGAGGTGCCCTGCAGCGGCGAGCGCAAGGAGCAATACCAGCGCCACCTGCTGATTCCCTGCACATACGCCGACTATGAGCAGGCGCAGAAGAACGAAGTGCCCGAGCTGTGGGAGAAATACTATCAGCGACTGAATTAACCTTAACCTTAACTTTAACCTTAACTTTAACTTCAGAATGTAATGTCCCTCTCGCTCCCCTCTCACTCCTCCATCACTCCCCTTTCACTCCCTTCAACCCTTTCAAACCCTTAAACCCCTATCCTTAACGGAAACCAAAACCAAAACGAAGACGAAAACCAAAACGAAGACGAAAACGAAAACAAAAACCATCTCAACAAATCAACATTTAAGCCCCTAAAACGTATCAACATAAAACATATCAACAAAACAACATATCAACGTATTAAAATTTCAACGAAACAATTATATTAACAATTTAAACCATTAGATCTTATGAAAAGAACAAGTACAATTATCGCTTTGGCAGCATTGGCAGGCTGTCTCGCAGTTGGTTGCTCGAAGTCGACCTACTTTCAAGTCTATCAGACACAACCCGTGAACACGGAAAAGTGTGTTGCCAAGGATGGCAAGCTTGTCCACGAGTCGGGCGACTTCACGGTGCGTTACAACTTTTTTGCTGAGAACGGCGATGCCGGCTTCTGGTTCATCAACAACAGCGATTCGGTTGTGTTTCTGAACCTTGCCGAGTCGTTCTTTATCCTGAACGGTCACGCCAACGACTATTATCAGGCTCGTGGATGGACCACCACCAAGTCGTCGACCATCACAATCTCGAAGCAGGAGCGCAAGAACAAGAAGAAATCAAGTTCTGAGAACACCGAGGGCAGCAGCACCAGCGAGATGAAGGCCAGCCAGGTAACGGAGCGTGCCATAGTGGCCATTCCGCCCCACAGCACCAAGTATATCTCTGAGTACCACATCGTCTCGAAGGAGCTGGAGATGTGCGGCGTGAAGGATACTCCGAAGAGAGGCAAACCGCTGGGCTTGTCGTTCACCGTGGAGAACTCGCCTCTGTTCTTCGGCAACTACATCACCTATACGGTAGGCAGCAAGGGCAAAAAGCAGCACATCGACGACCGCTTCTTTGCCAGCGAGATTATCAATGTGAACGGTGCCGCTATGTATGAGACCGTGCGCCTCAAAGACGCCTGCGGCAAGGAGACCGGCGAGAAGGCTGAGAGAATCCGCTACTCGACTCCCGACCGCTTCTATATCACCTACAAGAGATAATTAGATTAGTGTAAATACAATGATGGAGCTAATGGACAATATGAAACGGCAATAACACGATATTTCCTGTTGTCCATTAACTCCATTTCGCTTTTATAAACAATAACAATTAAAACAGAAAACCTTTTTTAAAACAAAATAATAGTTTAATCCAAGGGGGTGCCCAACTAGGCCGAGCGGCCAATGGCTGAGAACATACCCCTCGAACCTGATCCGGATAATACCGGCGGAGGAAAAATTTATGAAAAAACAACAGATTAGAATGGGTGCATTGAGCAAGATGCTCTGCACCGCGGCAGTTATGCTTGCCGCATCCAATGTTTCTTATGGTCAAACGGACAAGCACGACACCGTAATCGTGCGACAATTGGAGACAGTCGTTGTCTCTGACTCGCGTGTGGACAGCAAGGCTCCTCTCACAACTACGAATGTGGGCAAGAGCGAGTTGCAGGATGCTCGTGGCGATGTGTCGCTGCCTTTTATGCTTGAGACGCAGCCTTCGGTGGTTGCAAGTGGAGAAAACGGCTCTGTGGGAGCCACGAAATTGACGATACGTGGTGTTGATGCCAGCCGTATCAATGTGAACATCAACGGCATTACACTCAATGATGCCGAAAGTCAGGAGGTGTTTTGGTACAATATCCCCAATCTTGGCGGTATGGCTCAGAGCCTCCAGATTCAGCGTGGTGTCGGAGCCTCGACAGGAGGAAGTCCGGCTTTCGGCGCCGCCATCAATATGCAGACCCTCAATTCTTCAAGCGAGGCATACGGAATGGCCGATTTTGGCTTGGGTAGCTGGAATACACGCCAGTACAGCCTCAGCGGTGGCTCGGGTATTATGAAGAACGGCCTGTCGTTCGATTTTGCTTACTCGGGCCTGACAAGCGACGGCTTTCTGCGTGGCGGTCAGACCGACCAGCAGTCGTTATTCGGTTCTCTGGCCTGGTACGGTGAGCGTACCTTGGTAAAGGCTCTCGTTATCATTGGAAAGCAGACTTCGGGTATAACGTGGAACGGTGCCGTTGCAGAGGACCTCGATGCAGATCCCACATACAATGATGCCGGTGCTTTCAAGGACCAGTTTGGCAATGTGCTCTACTATCCCAACGAAACCGACAACTATTGGCAGCAGCACTATCAGCTGTATGTCTCTCACCTGTTTGGCGACGGATGGAGCATCAACGGTGCTCTCGATTTCACCCACGGTGACGGATATTACGAGCAGATGAAGAATAAGAAATACAAGAACTATGGGCTTACCGCTATCGAGGACGGCAGCAAGCACAACTTCGTCACTCGCAAGCAGTTGTATAACAATGCCTATACCGCCAACGTTAACCTGCGACGCAATGGTGAGCGTTCGACATTGTCGTTCGGAGAGAACTTCCTCTTCTATGATGGCGAGCACTTTGGTAATATCATATCGTTCCGTGACACTGCAGTACATATCGATACGCCATACGAGTGGTATCGCAACTATGGCGATAAGATTGACAACACTGTTTATGCCAAAGGCACATACGATTTCACTTCCAACTTGAACGGATACGCCGACCTGCAGTTGAGAATGATTAATTATAAGGTTTACGGTTTTGCCGACGATTTGTTTGATATGGATTTTGAAGAGAACTACTTGTTCTTCAACCCCAAACTCGGCTTGAACTACCGAGTAAACGACAATCAACGACTATATTTTGTGGCTGGTATAAGCAACCGCGAGCCGCGCCGTGCCGACATCAAGGATGCCATCGGCAACAACGATACCATCAAGGCCGAGCATTTGCTTGACATTGAATTGGGCTATCAGATTCAGAAGAAAGCCTGGAACTTTAGTATCAACGGCTACGCTATGCTATACAAGGATCAGTTGACCCCCTCGGGTGACTTCAGCAGCAGCGGATATGCCCTGATGGAGAATGTCGACAAGAGCTACCGCATTGGCGTTGAGCTGGTAGGTGGTGTCAAAGCTACCGATTGGATGCGATTCGATGCCAACCTGACGCTCAGTAACAACAAGGTTATCGACAACACTTTTACTGATTTCAACGATGGAGATACAGTTTTGCAGGTTTACACCCAAACCACCGACCTGGCTCTGTCACCTAATGTCATAGGTTCTGCCATCGCCACCTTTACTCCCGTCAAGGACTTGAATATTCAGTTGATTGGCAAATATGTGGGCAAGCAGTTTGCAGACAATACCAGTCGCGAGTCGCACCAGATTGACCCCTATTTCTTGCTTAACTTCAAGGCTTCGTATACGTGGCATTTGAAGGGCTCCAGCGAGATTGAGTGCCAGTTGCTTGTCAATAATATTTTGGACAAGAACTACCGTTTAAGCGCAGGTGTGTGGGATGACTATGACGACGGTTATGGCTACTATCATCTGCAGGGATATCTCCAGCAGCCGGGCCGTAACTTTATGGCACGCCTTATCTACAGATTCTAAATGATAGAAATATTAGGGCTACAGATATCAATCATCGACTTTGTCGGTGCCGTCATCGGCCTGTTCTATATCATAAGCGAATATAGGGCAGGCCGGTGGTTCTGGCCCCTGTGCCTGCTGATGTCGGCGTTCTATATCGCCATTGATTTCAGCTCGGGCTACTATGCCAACGGGTGCATCTGCATCTACAATTTCGTTATGGCCATATACGGCATCCTTGTTTGGCGCGGCGTTGTGCAGAGCAAAGAGAAGAAAGAACGTCCTTTCGGCTCCTGTCCTAACCGTCACTGGCGTTGGATTATGAGTGTGGCCTTGCTGTTGTCGGCCTTGCTATGGTGGCTGCTCGATGTGCTGGGCGAGAGCGACTATCCTGCCCTCGACGGCATTTCGTCGGCGGTGACAATTGTAGGAATGTGGATGCTGGCGCAGAAGTGGTGGCAGCAATGGTTCTGCTGGATGATAGTGGAGCCGCTGATGGTGGCCCTTTTCTGGATGGGCGGCAACTACGCATCGGCTGTGCTTTATGTGATATATGAGGTGTTCTGCATACTCGGAGCCATATCGTGGCGCAGACAGTATTTAAAAAGCAAGCAATGAAGAGAACAATTATACTGGCCAACGGCCAGTTTCCGCGTCGCAAGGAGGCCCTTCAGGGCCTGTTACAGGCAGAAACGCTTATCTGCTGCGACGGCGCGTACAACAAGCTGGTTGAGAGCCAGCTCTTTTCGCGGGCAACGCAGTTGCCACAGGTGGCGGTTATCGGTGACGGCGACTCGCTAAACCACATCGAGCCACCATTCCCGACCGAGTTCATCAGCCGCTTTACCGACCAAGAAACCAACGATTTGACCAAAGCTGTCAAGTATGCCCTGTCGCTTGGCGTGGAGCGACTTATCATTTTGGGTGCCACGGGATTGAGAGAAGACCACACCTTGGGCAATATAAGCCTGCTTGCCTGCTATTCGCAGATGCTTACAGCGTCGGGAAAGCCATTGATTGTCAGGATGTATACTGACTATGGTTTCTTCACGCCTGTCTCTGAAACGGTAACGTTGCCCAGCTTCGCCCGGCAGCAGGTGTCGCTCTTCTCATTAGATGAAGGGCTGAAAGTCAGCACCGAAGGCCTGAAATACCCAATTAATGGTCGCCAGTTGCACCTCTGGTGGGAGGCCACGCTCAACGAGGCCTTGGGCGACAACTTCACCATCACCCTTGACGGCAAGGGCACGCTACTTGTCTATCAGACGCACCTGCCAAAAGACTGACAGAGGTTTGATGTGAGAGGTATGAGGTATGATGTTTGATGTGTGAGGATGAATGGTTGAAAAGGTTAAAAGGGTTGGAAGATGTATGAGGTATGATGTTTGAAGTGAGAGGGTGGAGGGTTGAAAAAGGCGGAAAGGTGTTTCACAACCTCGAGAGGTTGAATCTCAATAAACCCACACTAAGCCGCAGGGACGTGACCGAAGGGGAGCGGACGCAGGCGCAGTGTGGGGATAAGAGTACGGCACAGCATCAGCGTGTCGGAGACACGCAACCACAAAACAGTCAGTAAGGTAGCGTCTCTCCGAGACGCTCTCATCGCGGTGGTTCACAGTTTACCACACTGCGCTCCGTTGTCGCTTAGTGTGGTATTATTGAGATAATGCCTCTCCGAGGCATCTGCCACCTATCCGCACCAAAATAATTTTCGGATAATTAATGGTAATTCGTGTTCAAAAAAGTTTGAAGGGTTAAAAAGGTTGAAAGGGTTTTAAAGGTTTCAGCGAGATTCATCGAGCTATTCGTGTCATTCGTGTTAAGAAAGGTTGAAGGGTTAGAGGGTTTTAAGGTTTTAGGGATGAAATGTTTTAGAGATTTCCTGCGAGATCTATCGAGCCAAAAGACTTTTCGTGTTAAAAGCTCTTTAACCGTTAACCCTCATTCATATACTCTTTTGCATACTCAACATAGTGGGCGGCGTTGTCTGTCTGGCCGGGACGGGTGGGCTTAATAAACTTGGCTGGTACACCGCCCCATATCTCGTGGGCAGGTATCTTGGTACCCTGCAGCACCAAGGCACCGGCGGCGACGATGGCACCCTCCCCTACCTCGCAGTCGTCGAGCAAGGTGGCACCCATTCCGATGAGGGCACCGTCGCGGATAGTGCAGGCGTGCACGGTGACGTTATGTCCGATTGTTACGTCGTTGCCGATATGCGTGGGCCCGATGTCGTGGGTCACGTGGATGCAGCTACCGTCTTGCACATTGGTGCGGTCGCCGATGGTGATGGGCGCCACATCGCCGCGCACCACAGCGTTGAACCACACCGAACACTGGTCGCCCAGCGTCACATCGCCCACCAGCGTGGCATTCTCGCTGAAATAGCATTCCCTGCCCCACCGCGGCGAACGTCCTTTGTATGATTTGATTAGAGCCATATTCCCTTTATCTTCTTTTTTTGCAAAGATACACAAATAATCCGACACAGCACTCACCGCAACAAGGAATGCCGTTATATCCATAACGCAACTCCTTGGTTGAATCTATAATACCCTTTATTTCTCGCATCACACAATAAAGGAAAGCTTTGTTCGTTTTTAAGATAATTTATAGAAAAAATACTGCATTATGAATATTCTCCTTCTTGGCTCGGGTGGACGTGAACACGCGATAGCCGCCAGCATAGCAAAAAGCACTCAATGTGACAAACTTTATATTGCCCCGGGCAATGCGGGTACTACCTCCTGCGGCACCAATGTCGACATTAAGGTAGACGACTTTAAAGGCATTGGCAAGTTTGTGCTTGACAATGACATCAAGATGGTGGTGGTAGGCCCCGAAGCTCCGCTGGTTGGCGGCATAGCCGACTATTTTGCCGACGACGAGCATCTGAAGTCGGTAGCCGTGATTGGCCCTATGGCAGAAGGAGCGCAGCTGGAGGGCAGCAAGGACTTTGCCAAACAGTTTATGCAACGGCACGAGATTCCCACGGCCGCCTACAAGACTTTCACCAAAGAGACCCTGAAAGAGGGACAGAAGTTTCTCTCGACGCTGAAGCCTCCCTACGTGCTCAAGGCCGATGGCCTGGCTGCCGGCAAGGGTGTGCTGATTATCGACAACCTAAAAGAAGCTAAAGAGGCTCTGAAAGAGATGCTTGCCGATGCCAAATTCGGCGATGCCAGCAGCCGTGTGGTGATTGAGCAATACTTGAGCGGCATCGAGCTGTCGGTCTTTGTGCTGACTGATGGCAAGCACTACAAGATACTGCCTTCGGCCAAAGACTACAAGCGTATCGGCGAAGGCGACACCGGTCTTAATACCGGCGGAATGGGCTCGGTAAGCCCTGTTGGATTTGCCGACAAGGAGTTTATGCAGAAAGTTGAACGCGAAATAGTTATGCCTACCGTTAAAGGTTTGCAGAAAGAGGGTATCAACTACAAAGGCTTCATATTTATAGGCCTGATGGCCGTGCGTGGCGACGACGGAAAACTCAACCCGTATGTTATTGAATATAACGTGCGTATGGGCGACCCTGAGACCGAATCGGTCTTCCCGCGCATCAAGAGTGACGTGGTGGAACTGTTCCAAGCCACTTGGGACGGCACTCTAAACCAATGCACCCTCGACATCGACGAACGCGTTGCCGCCTGCGTGATGCTTACCGCCGAAGGCTATCCGGAGAGCTATCGTAAAGGCGACGTTATCAGCGGCCTCGACGAGGTGAAGGAGTCGCTGGTGTTCCACGCCGGCACCAAGCTCAACAAAGTCAACGACCTGACAACCAATGGCGGACGTGTGCTGTGCGTAACGACATTGTCTGATTCTCTCCCCTCGGCGTTGCTCAAGAGCCTGCAGGCAGCCGAGACAATCAAATGGAAAGGCCGCTACTATCGTCACGACATCGGCCAGGACCTGCTGAAAATGAGCGTCGAGCAGTAAAGAAAACACGGATTAATTTTGAACACGAATTGCCATTAATTATCCGGAAATTATTTATTGAACACGGATGTTTTTCTTTGAACACGAATTGCACGAATGACACGAATAGCTCGATGAATCTCGCAGGGATTTATTGAACACGAATTGCCATTAATTATCCGGAAATTATTTATTGAACACGGATGTTTTTCTTTGAACACGAATGACACGAATAACACGAATAGCTCGATGAATCTCGCGCGAATGGCACGAATTCATTGAATGCGGAGGGAGAGTAGTTGGGTGGCGATTGGGTGTGTAAAGAAATAGGAGGAAAACGGCTTGGTTTTCCTCCTATCCGGATAGAGTCTCAAAAGTAATAGGATTTGCTTTTGGTTGTATGAGTTTGTTTTCGTTTTACTTGACAACTAACCTGCGGACGATGTCGGTGCCCGGGGCCGAAGCACGGACAAAGTAGGTGCCGGCAGCGAGGTCGTGAAGCTCTACCGTGGCGGTGCAGTTGTCGCCACCGCACAATGCCGTGGTTTTCTTGACGATGCGTCCGCTCATATCAACCAAGATGAGTTCCACTTCGCCGTTTATGCCAACAATATTGATGGTTGTCTTGTCCTTTGCCGGGTTGGGGAATATCTCCAAAGCGGGGTTAGACGACTCTATTTGCTGATCGATGCCGCTTGTGGTGGTGTGGAATTCTGTGCGTTCGCTCCATACGCTGTAGGCGGTTTCGCTGCAATTGGCTCGGACGTAAACGGTGTATACTTCGTTGGGAGTCAGATCGGTTAGATTGGCGAAGCAGTAGTTGATGTTGCTGATGGTGGTGCCGGAGCCGATGTTGAAGTTGCCGATGCCGTATTCGATGGTGTAGGAGGGGCTGTTGCCTGTCCAGGTGACGTAAGCCGAGTTGGCTGTGACATTCGATACTGCAACGTTGCCAACGGGTTGGCATACGGTTGTGGTGAATGTGGCGACGTTGCTGTAATCTGATATCGAGCCGTTGTTGGTGCAGCTGTCGGCGACGGCCACGCTATAGGTGATATCCTGCGCAAGTCCGGTGATTGTGAAGGGCTTTTCGGTGACGACAAGCACCGTGTCGTGGGCGTTGTTGCTGAGACGCAGATGCCATACCGACTGGTCGTTGTGCGATGACCAGCCGATGGTGGCGCGGTCGTAGCTGACGTTGGTGACATAGAGCGAAGTGGGAGCCAGGCAGGGGCGCATAGCGGTGGTGAAGGAGCTCTCGGCCCATTCGGAGTAGACGCCGCTGAGGCAGAGTTGACGCACGCGGAAGTTGTATTCGGTCATCTCGTCGAGGTTGTTGATGGTGTAATTGCCTGTCGTTGTGGTGGTATGCACGGTGTCGGGTTCGCCCCATTCGTTTTCGGTCGATTTCTTGATTGCGACCTCATAGGTGCGTGATGCGCCTTGCCAGCTGATGACGGCATTCTCATAACCGATTGTGCTGGCCGTCAGGTTGATAGGCTCGTGGCAGGAGGCGCCTCCGCAAGAGATGAGCTGCATAAGGGGACGGGAATTGTAGCGGTCTTTCAAGATGTAAGAGCCGGTAGGGCTTGTCGGGTCGATGTCGCTCATCATACTGCGGTACGAGATGGTTTTCTGTCCGCTGCATTGTGCAATGCCAAACTTGAGGTCGGTGCTCTCGTAGGTGCCGGAGTTGTCGTCGATGATAACCATCAGGTTAGTAACGCCGTTCCAGACGTATGGGTCGGCAAAGTTGAAGAAGTTCCATCCCTTGTGGCAGTTCATATTGCCGCTATAGACGAGGGTGGCTTGGTTGGAGTCGAGTGCGATGATGCTGTTGTCGCTGGCGAACGTGGTCGTTGTGGTGGGTTGCAGCCAGATGTTGACAGAGTTCTTGACGGTCATCGTATCGTTGTCATTGTAATAGAATGCTATTGCCGATAGGTCGCCCAAGCCACCGAGCTCGTTTGCGTCGATGATGAATTCGGTCAGCGAGTAGCTGTAGCTTGTGCTGAGAGGCATATACTGGCTTGTTGCGCCCATAGGTCCGTTGGAGAACGCTGCGGCATCGTCGCAGTAAGAGGTGTTGAACTGTACCGGGCCTGTCCAGTCGCTATAGGTGGTGTCGCCGCAATAGGAACGGATATAGAAATCGTAGGCAGCCAGAGTGTCGAGGCCGTTGATGGCGAAGGGGTGGGTGGTGGCTGTAACGGTGCTGCCGCTACCCGGCTCGAAGCCCATAGGTCCATACTCAATCTCCCAGCTCTGCGCTGTGGCCGCGCTGTTCCAGTCGAGGTAAATCTCGTTGGTCGATACGATTGGAGCCGTTATGTTGCTGACAGGCATACACGGGGGGAGGTATTCGATCGTGATGTCGTCGATAAAGTTCGGCGAGCCGTTCAAGCCCTCGTTGATGTTGTGGAACGCGATGATGCGGCTCTGGCCCGTGTAGGAGCCGAAGGTGACGGTGTGCGGTGCATAGACTTCCTCCATATCATAGAAGGTCTCTATCGGGATGAAGTTGTCGCCTTCCATAACGCCGACCTGAATGGCATAGTCCTCGTTGTTGACCAAATGGTAGAAGGTGAGTTCGACCTGGTTGAGCGGCACGGGCATAGGCGGCATCGAGACGTATGCAATCTTGCCCAGGAAGAGAGCGTAGTTGCCACTGTGGGCATTGACGGAGCCGTAGTAAATCTGAGGAGTGCGTGTTCCTTCGGTGCCTGTCACCTGATACATCCAGCAGGTGGGGAATACATTAGTGAAGGCGGTGGTGGCGCTGGTGACGCTGTTGAAGTTCTCGGAATAGGGAAGGACCACGGGGTCGCAGGTTGTACGACACAGGCGGCTGATGGCCAAACTGGTGTCGCCCTCAATGCAGAATGCTCTGATTGTTATGTTGTAATCGGTATTAGGTGTCAATCCGGTTATCATCAGATGAGTGTCGTAGGCCATCATACTATTGTCGTTGCAGGTGACAATCCATTGTGACTCATCGCCATTGGAAGTCCAAGAGACATAAAGGCTGTCGTTGAACGGGACGATAGAGATGTCGGAAGGGATTTGACAGGATGTGCGTCGCACAACAACGTTGTCGATGGCTGCGGGGCTCTGATGACCGATAGCAATGTAGAAGTCTGTCCAGGCGAAAAGCAGGCGGTAGATACCGGGGGTGGCGATGTGTACTTCTCTCTCGACGGTTGTCCAGCCATTGGTGTCGCCATAGAGCTGGCTTCCACCATCAAGACTGATCCAGTCGACGGGAAGCGTGTTGGGGCTGAAACCTGCGGGGATGCTGCTGCCGCCCTGAGGCACAAAGGAGAGGGGCGCAAGGGCGACGCGCAGATAATCATAGCTTGACTGGCCGTTGCTGCGCCAATCGAAGCGGTAGTTGTAGTTGCCGGTGTCAGTGAAAGTAAGGTTGACGTATGCGTAGCTGATGCCTGTGACATCGGTATTGTAGCTATTGGTTGTGCCGCCATCCTGTGAGATGTACAATGAGTTGAGGTCGCCATTGCCAAGAGCGGAGCCGATAACCCAAGCGTTGACGTGCTGGCCGTTGCTGAGGTTCCATTTGGCGTTGTCCTCATAGTTGGAGAAGTTGCTGTAGAATGGGATTGCATAGTAGGGATCGGCGGTGGAGAAGGTGGCCATAGTGAAGGCAGCGTCGTCGCCGCAGATGGGACGCACATAAATGTCGTAAGATGTGGAGTTGGCCAAGCCATTGATGGCGACCGAGGTGGTGGAGCAGTTGATATAAGTTCCGTTGCCAAGCTCAAAGCCGTGAGGGCCATATAACACTTCCCAAGATATAGCATTGGAATGGTCGATCCAAGAGATGGCAAGCGAGTTGGTGTCTATTGCTGTTGCCACGATGTCGGTAACAGGCGGGCAGAGAGGGGCATAGCGAATTTCGATGTCGTCGATGGCTGCTTCCCATAGTGCCCCGGGGCGTTCGGCCTTAAGAGCTATATGGGTGCCGCCGCCGTTGTATCTGTCGAAGAACACGGTGTATTTATGCCAAGAGGTGAAGCCTTCGACGATAACGGTGTCGACGGCCGAGAACGAGTTTCCGACGGTGTCGTTGTTGTCCATCACGCCAACGATAAAGGTGGGACGCTGAAGGCTACTGTAGGAGTGTGCCCAGAAAGTGAGTTCAAGCTGGTTGATAGGAAGGACTGCGGTGTCGATTTCGGGGGTGACAATGTATTGGTAGTCGCCGTACAAGCTGTTGGGGCTTGCCGACCAGGCCAAACCGCGGAAACCGGTATGGACATCTCTATTCTGGACATCGTTGGAGACGTAGGGAATTGCGTAGTAGTCGCAAGAATACGTGATGCGGCTCCAGCATTTGGCGAAACCGGCATAGAACTGGTTGCCCGCGGTATTCTGCTCAAAGCCCTCCCTCCAAGGCGAATGCTTGATTGTGCCACAGGGAGTGCGGAAGTCGGTCGTAACGGCGGTGCTGGTGTCGGTGCTAAGCAGGATGTTGTCGCTCCATTCGCCGCAAACACCGCGTACAACAGCGGTGTATACCATAGAAGCGTTGAGGCCTCCAACAAGGAGGTGGGATGTGTTCAGGTTGCCGTATTCGGCAATGGTGTCGTCGCCACTCAAGATGGTCAGGATGATGCCTACATTGTTGGCGCTGTTGTCCCAGTAGAGATAAACGCTGTCGGGAGTACTCAAGGACTGATTGACGGAGACATAGGCAGGATGCGGGCAGCGAGGTATGTAATCAATGGTTATGTCGTCGATATAAGGACGGCTGTAAATGCTGTCGGGCGACAGGAAAGCAATATGACCGTGGCGCAAAGCGTTGAACTGTTCGGTGCTGAGGTTGCTGTCGGTGGTCAGGACGTCAAAGGGAAGTTCGATTTGTTCCCACATACCAATATGTGTTGTGATGATGGTATCTATGGGGTAGAAAGTCGTTATGTCGTTAGCATCGGTCATAACTCCCACCACAAGAGGATGGTTGCCTGTGACGGCGTTGCTTGTATTAGCCTCACGATAAATCTGGAAAGTGGCTTGCAGCGAGTCGATGGCTGCATTCATCTCAGGCATAGCGACATAGCTGTAGCTCTCGGCGTTGGAGAAGAGGTAGAGCACCGACTGGTGACCAGCAACGCTCCAAGGATAGATATAGGGTATGTTGTCGCCCAGTGAGCTGTACTTGTACCAGCACGAGGGGACAATGGGAGAAGCGCCAACTGGCCAGGAAGCGAAGTCTTCGGAGTAGGGAAGCGGTTGTGCAAGACATTTGGTGGTGACGGTGAAGTCGCTGTAGGCGCTGTCTTCGCAGTCGCCAATTACTCTGAAGGTATATGTCGTCGAAGGTTCGAGATCGGTTATTGTATATCTGTGCTGTGTGGTTGCGCCTTGATAGGTGAAATTCTCTTCGCCCATAGCCTTGTGGTAGATGCTCCACGATGTCTCGTATCCGCCAGGGATGAGGGTGAAGCTTGCAGAATCAGAGCCAATGCTGCCAATGAATATCATAGGAGGATAGCACTCGCTTTCAGTTCCGCATTCGGCAGTATGAAGAACGATATTGTTGCGGTAAGGATATTCCTGATGCTGCATAAGCGGGTAGTTGTCGAACGTCTCATCGTCGCTGAAGAACGAGATAGCCTTGCCGGTAGCTGAATGGCAGGCGAAGCGATAGCTTTGGTTATGAGCCGCTCCCGAATTGTCGACTACGGCAATGACAAGGTTGCTGCGGCCGTCGTAGTTAAAGAAACCGTGGTTGAAAGCAAAGGTGTTCCATCCATAGGAGCAGTTCAGCGGGCCGCTGTAAACGAGTGTCATATTGGAGGGATTGATAAAGTCAGTGCTGCTCAGAGAGTTGAGCGAGGTTACACCCATATATATCATACAGCTGTCTTTGGCCGTCATCGGGAGGGAGTCGGAAGCATAGAAGAACTCTATGGCGTTAAACGTGCCGGCGGTGTCAATCTCTACAGAGGTGAAGAGTTGCTCGCTGAAAGAGTAGTTGTGCCAGTTGTGGACGGGGAACTCGAAATGGTCGGAATTGCTGAAGCCGCTTATGGTGTCGGTTGCCATTGACGAGGAGTCGATGGTGTTGCAGTTTGTCATTGCTGTGGTAAAGAACGAGTTGACCCACAGCGAAGTCTCGTTGTTCTCGCAGATGGCACGGACGCGAACCTCATAGGTGATGTTGTGACTGAGGTTGGTGATGAGGTACTCGGTGTTGTTTGAGGTGTAGGAAGTCCAGGTGTCTGACATTGTGTCGCGTACCTGAATCTCGGCGCCTTGATAGTCGCCAATACGACCGGTTGTCCATTGCAGAAGGGCTGCTCCGGCGGTGACAACAGGTATTTCGAGGCTGCGTACACGGCTGCAAAGAGGTGTTGTCTCAACGGTGACATCGTCGATGCAAACACGGCTGGCAGCTCCTGAGTCGCAGAGCAGGGCGATGTTGCGACCGGTGCCGTTATAGTTGGTTAGAGGAACTTCAAAGAACTCCATTGTCGTACCACTACAGGTTATGGTGTCCACAGCTGAGAATGTGCTGATGTCTGTGGGGTCGTTCATCACACCTACAACAACTTTGGCTGTGCTTTCGCGGTTTGTTGAGCGCATCCAAAGCGATACCATAAGTGATGACGGATTGTCCTGGAAGAGAGGCAGAATGACGTAAGAGTATTCGGTTGCTGACGAATTCATACTGTAAAAACTGCTACCACTATGTGCCGTGCCGTACGATGTGCTGGGAATATAGAGCGACGAGCTTGCATAGCCTTTCCAGCAGAGCCCCAAACCTTCCTCATCCTCGAAGCCGTAGCTATAAGGCAATTCGGCGTGTGGAATTGAGGAACAGAGCGTGCGGATTGTGCCGAAGATGGTTTCGCTGGTGTCGCTTTCACCGCATACGGTACGTATAGCGTATTGATACTCTGTGTTTCCAGCAAGGCCGTTGAAGATTATCGACGTGTTGGAAGTGACAGAATCTATCTCCGTACTATTGTCTGCATCGGTAAGCGTTACTTGCCAAGTAGTTGAGTTGAAAAGAGGACTCCAACTCACAGTTATTGAACTGGAGTCGGCTGTGGCGTTGGCGTCTGCGACCGGGAAGCAGGATGGAAGATAGTCGACCACTATGTTATCTATATAGTGTGTGGCATAGTGGACATCCGGATCATCGGAGCTGTTGAAAAATACGATGTTGCGCCCCGTTCCCTGATAGCCGATAAAATAAACATTCTTTGTAAAGGTGCCGCCCTGAGGGTCGGAGATAGTGTCTATTGGGGTGAAAATGCCGTTATCCATTACACCTATAACAAGCGGTGTCGGCTCTGATGCAGAGTGGCTGTAGGGAGTGCTGTGAGTAAAGGAAAGCTGCAGAGTGTCAATGCGGCTATTGACTTTAGGCAGAATAAGATAGCCGAATCCTCCCATCTGAAGCCTGTTGTTCTCGATGTGTGGCGCATATTGCGATGTGGCGTATGCTGAGTCGCCGGTGAGGGTGTAGCTCCATCCGGCGGGGAAATCTAATGTCGAGTTGTTGAAATTCTCATAGTAAGGAATTGTCGCTCCTGTTGTGGCAGAGATTGATGTGGCAAAGCTGGTGTCGCCGTCGCCGCATACAGCGCGGACAATGAAAGTGTAGGTTGTGTTGGGTTGAAGTCCTGTTACTGTCATAGTTGGTGCGGAGGTTGCTGTCTCGTTCCAGGCGACGGTGGTGTCATCTACGCTGACAAGCCATTGAGTCTCGTTGCCGCCGGCTTGCCAGTTCAAGGTGATTGAAAAGATGTCTTGTATTGCGCTCAGTGCAGTAGGTGCCAAGCAAGTAACCTGTCGGATGGCGATATTGTCGACAGCGGCAGGAGGATTGGATCCTTCGGCATAGTCGTTTGACCAGATGAAGAGAAGCTTGTAGTATGTCACACCGCTTGTCGGGTCTTGTGGAGCACCGATTTCCACAACTTTCTCGTTTCTCTGCCAACCCGTGGCGTTATAGAGTCCTGTGTGTCTTCCGTTGTCGCTCAGGCTTATCCACCCTTCGGGCAACGACCAGGCGCTGACACCCTGAGGCAACTGCACACTTCCAAACAAAGACGTTGTGTCGTTGGCAGGCACCAGCGCTGCTATCAGCATATCGCAGTCCTGCTCTCCAACGCCGTTCCAGTCGAAAGAAACAACGTATGTACCTTGGGCAAGAGCAAAGTCGCGGTATGCGATAACCCTCGAGGCAATGCTGTTGTCGTAGTTGTAGGTGTATCCTTCCATATCCGATATATAGAGGGACTTCCCACAAGACGTGGAGGAACTCTGTTCCGTGCAATGCGCAACGGCGGTGTCGATATACCATTTGTTGGCAACTGTTGAGTCGCCGTTGAGCAGGACCCAAGCCCCGTTCTCGGTATGGTCTTCGAATCCGCATTGATAAGGCACAGTGGCGTGCCAGTCTTGGGCGTGGCCTATCGTAGGCAATGCAAACAATAACGCCGCAAACAAAAAAATTGATAAGATCTTTTTCATTATAATGCTAAATTATTATACAACAATATGTCATATAATAATAACGTTGCGATGGATAAAAAAACTACAGCAACGTGTTTTTTACACTGCAAGATTATGTAATAGTATGAGAAAGAATAAATTTTGCGGAGGTGTGAGGTCTTTCTATACTCTTTGCACTTGCTCCACGCCTTCGATTGCCCGGATGCTTTCAATCAGTTGGTCGAGGCCTCCAAGGTTGTGGACGTAGAGCATTATAAGTAGGTTGTGGACGTAGAGCATTATAAGTCCGTGGACAACACCCTCTGATGTCTCGAGCGTAATGGCGCGCATATTCAGGTCCATATCTTCGCTGATGATACGTGTCAGCTGCTGCAGTAGTCCTTTGCGGTCGATGGCTGTGATAGTGATGCCGGTAAGGAAGGCAATCTTCTCGCCGGGGCGCCATCTTACGCGTACTATGCGGTCCTCGTGGGTCGACATCTCGTGGATGGCCGTCGGGCAGTTGGTGCGATGCACAATGATGCGGTTGTCTTCCACGATGCCTACCACACGGTCGCCCTGCACAGGCTTGCAGCAAGAGGCGGGCTGTGTCTCAAGGTTGTCGTATTGGGCGTCGGCAAGGAATGGCGATGTGGTAAAGGATTTCTTGCCAGCGTTCAATGGGGTGTTCTGCTCCTTGCCGTCAAAGAGCTGCTGATAAGGCTGAAGGAATAGCAGTTGGGGCTTGGAGCGCGACAAGTGAAAACACTGCCTCAAACCCTCCTCCGTGATGTCTCCTTGGGCGATGCGGTAATAGAGGTCTATATCACTGTCACAGTTGAAGAAGAGTCTCAGTCGGGCTGTGCGTTCAGGCGTTATGGTAAGCTTCGACTTCTCAAGGAATGCACGCAGTTTCTGTTCGCCTTCGTCAAAGTACTGCTTCTTCTCGTTGCGCAAATAGTCTTTTATGTGGTCTTTGGCGCGTTGAGTTTGAACCTCTTTGAGCCAATCCTCTGTCGGGTTGGTCTTCTGCGATGTCAGCACCTGCACCTGTTCGCCGCTGTGAAGTCTATAGCCCGTAGGCACAACGCGGGCGTTGACCTTGGCACCTATGCAGTGTTCGCCAAGTTCGGAGTGTATGGCATAGGCAAAGTCGAGTACCGTGCTGCGTGCCGGCAGCTTTATGGTCTTGCCTTTCGGTGTGAAGATATATATTTCCTTGGTATATAGTGTCTCCTTGAATTCCTCCACTAGGTCGAGGGCGTTCTTGTTGGGGTCTTCGAGCGATGTGCGTATCTGCTGCAGCCATTCTTCCACGGGGCTTTGCTTTATCTGCTCGTCGGGGTGGGCCTCCTTGTAGAGGAAGTGCGCCGCCATACCCTTTTCGGCGATGCGGTCCATTCGTGTGGTGCGTATCTGAACTTCCACCCAGCGACCTATGGGGCTCATCACCGTGGTGTGGAGCGACTCGTAGCCGTTGTTCTTGGGGGTTGTAATCCAGTCGCGGAAGCGTGCCGGCTGCGGTCGGAACAGGCCTGTTATCAGGGCATATACCTTGAAGCACTCCTCCTTCTCGATCTGGCGCCTCTCCTCGGGAGCAAGGTCTTCGATGTCGGGTATGTCAAGGATTATGCGCATTGCGTAGAGGTCGAAGATCTCGTCAAACTGGACACCCTTGTTCTGCATCTTCTTCCAGCAGGAGTATACCGATTTGATGCGGGTCTTGATGGTGTAGTGCAGGTTGTTGTTGTCAAGCAGTTTGCGTATCGGTGCCGTGAAGCACTCTTTGAGTTTCAGCTCCGTTCCTGCCGACTGGCTTATCTGGTTGGCAATCTCGGCATACTTGTCGGGATTGGTGTATTGCATCACCAGGTCGTCCAGCTCGGTCTTGATGTTATATAGTCCCAACCTGTGTGCGAGTGGGATATATAGGTATTGAGTCTCAGAGGATATTGCCAGTTTCTTGGTGTCCTTCATCGAACCGAGGGTGCGCATATTGTGGAGGCGGTCGCACAGTTTCAGGAAGATGACGTAGGCATCGTCGCACATTGCGAGCAGTATCTTGCGGTAGTTTTCCGCCTGCGACGAGAAGTCGGCGTTTTGCTCGGCAATCATTGTCGCCTTGTCGATCTTGGTCACGCCGTCGACAATACGTGCCACGCGTTCGCCGAAGATGGCCCGCAGCGTGTCAAGTGTTATGTCGGTGTCCTCCACAACGTCGTGCAGCAAGGCGCAAATCACGGCAATAGGTCCCAGCCCCACCTCGCTGACGGCAATCTGAGCCACCGCAAGAGGGTGGAAGATGTATAGCTCCCCGCTTTTGCGGCGTGTGTCGGCGTGGGCGTTGCGGGCTATGGTGAAAGCACGGAATATATTGCTCTCATCGTCTGCCGACAATTGTCTGTTGGTGCGGCAGGCCTCTATCAGTTCCTCATATTTCCTTTGAACCGCAAGGTCCTCTGAAGGCTCTTCCATAGGCTATCACTCTGCGTTTTTCTCTGTCATTGCCTGTCTGATATGAGCCTCGAGTTCGTCGCTGAGCTCTGGATTGTCGCGCAGCAGGGCCTTGACACCTTCGCGACCTTGTGCCAGCTTGCTCTCACCATAGCTGAACCACGAACCGCTCTTTTTGATGACGCCGGTCTCAACGCCAAGGTCGACAATCTCGCCCTGTTTCGAGATGCCTTCGCCAAACATCAGGTCGAACTCGCAGGTGCGGAACGGAGGAGCCACCTTGTTCTTCACCACTTTCACCTTCACGCGGTTGCCGATATTCTGGTCGCCGTCTTTGATGGCTTGGATGCGACGTATGTCGAGGCGCACCGAAGCGTAGAACTTCAGGGCGTTGCCGCCGGTCGTGGTCTCGGGGTTGCCGAACATAACACCTATCTTTTCGCGCAACTGGTTGATGAAGATGCAGCAGCAGCCGGTCTTGCTGATGGTTGAGGTCATCTTGCGCAGAGCCTGCGACATCAGGCGGGCGTGCAGACCCACCTTCGAGTCGCCCATTTCGCCGTCAATCTCGGCCTTGGGCGTCAGTGCCGCTACCGAGTCGATGACAATGATGTCGATGGCACCCGAGCGAATCAGGTTGTCGGCAATCTCCAATGCCTGCTCGCCGTTGTCGGGCTGCGACACCAGCAGGTTGTCCACATCCACGCCCAGCTTGCGGGCATAGACAGGGTCAAAGGCGTGCTCGGCGTCGATAAAGGCTGCTATGCCGCCTTTCTTCTGAGCCTCGGCGATGGCGTGGATGGCCAGCGTCGTCTTACCTGACGATTCAGGGCCGTATATCTCTATGATGCGCCCTTTCGGGAAACCTCCGATGCCCAACGCCGTGTCAAGGCTTATCGAACCCGTCGAGATAGCCTCAAACGTCTCGTCTGGACGATCGCCCAGTTTCATTATTGAACCTTTGCCATAGTTTTTCTCAATCTTATCAAGCGTACTCTGCAAGATTTTCAGTTTCTCAAGTTTCGATGCATCGGCATCATTCATTTCTTTTGCCATAATTATCAGTTATTTATGTATATTAATAAATTAATTATTCGCATAGTTTGCAGTCTACAAATATACAAAAAAAAATTGAAAAATAATGATTCTTCGCAAAAAAAGTTTCCATTCCAAAAAAAAATCGTACTTTTGCAAATTCATTCAAACATTATAAAACAATGGAAATCTTATCAAACCGTATTCTCAATATGGCCGAGTCGGAGACTCTGGCTATGACCGCAAAGGCTCGCGAGCTTAAGGCTCAGGGCAAAGACGTTATCAGCCTCAGTATCGGTGAACCCGACTTCAACACCCCCGAGGTGGTGAAAGAGGCCGCAAAAAAGGCTATCGACGACAACTTCACTCACTATCCTCCTGTGCCCGGTTACCCCGACCTGCGCGAGGCTATCTGCAAGAAGTTCAAACGCGACAACAACCTCGACTTCAAGCCCGAACAGATCGTTGTCTCCACTGGTGCCAAGCAGAGCATCTACCAGCTTGTGCAGTGCCTTGTCAACCCCGGCGACGAGGTAATCATCCCCACTCCCTTCTGGGTAAGCTACAAGGAAATCGTTCGCGTTGCCGAAGGCAAATGCGTATACGTCAAGACCAAGATTGAGAACGACTTCAAGGTGACGCCCGAGCAGCTCGAGGCAGCCATCACGCCGCGCACCAAACTCATTATGTTCTCGTCGCCCTCCAACCCCACGGGTATGCTCTACACCAAGGAAGAGCTCAAAGGCATCGCCGACGTTGTAGCAAAGCACGACAACCTCTTCGTTATGGCCGACGAAATCTACGAGCATATCAACTTCGTGGGCAAGCACGAGAGTATAGCCCAGTTTGAGAACGTCCGCGACCGCGTCATAACCATCAACGGCGTTGCCAAGGGCTTCGCAATGACTGGCTGGCGTATCGGTTTCATCGCCGCCCCGACGGTTATCGCCAAAGCTTGCAACAAGCTCCAGGGCCAGGTGACCAGCGCCACCTGCTCTATCGCACAGAAGGCAACCGTCTGCGCAATGCTGATGGATCCCGCCACCAGCGACGACATCATCAATATGCGCAACATCTTCCAGAAACGCCGCGATATGGTCTACAAACTGCTGTGCGACATTCCCGGCCTGAAGGTGCGCCTGCCGCAGGGCGCTTTCTACTTCTTCCCCGAAGTCAGCTCCTACTATGGCAAGTCGTTCAACGGCAAGAAGATAGAGAACTCAACCGATATGGCCTTCTACCTCCTCAACGAGGCCAATGTGGCTACCGTGATGGGAAGCGCCTTCGGCGACGACAGCTGCATCCGACTCAGCTACGCCACCAGCGAGGAACTCCTCATCGAGGCCTGCCGCCGCATCAAGGAAGCCCTGCTGAAACTGCAGTAACACTGAATACCGCAATCCCTCGATAATAAATCTGTACCTGCCTTGCCGTGTTGCAAGCGGTACAGATTTGTTGTTTGCAAACAGCTATGAAAAGACACGGATTCGCCATATTGATTCTCGCAACGCTCTTCGCTCCGCTATCGCTTAGCGCACAAGGGCTCGATTACAACATTCTATGCACGTTGCAGCAGAATCGCACTGAGACGATGGACCACGTAATGACTGGGCTGAGCAACACCCTGGCGCTCACACCGGTGGCACCTGCCACGATGCTCGGCACCGGCTGGATGACCGACAATAAAGAACTGCTCGTGTCGGGTGCAAGTTGCGGACTCTCTCTACTGCTGACATTCGGCGTCACCGAAGGACTGAAATTCGGCGTCAGGCGGCCGCGTCCCTATCTGGGCCACCCCGACGATCTGGTGCCGCTGAAGACCGTGCGCGGATTCTCCTTCCCGTCGGGCCACACCTCCTTGTCGTTCGCCACAGCCACGTCACTCTGCCTGAGCTATCCGCGATGGTACGTTGTCCTGCCGGCGGCACTGTGGGCCTCGGGCGTCGGCTTCTCGCGCCTTTATCTGGGTGTGCACTACCCCTCCGATGTCCTTGTCGGAGCGCTTGTTGGCATCGGCTCCGCTCTGGCGGCGCACTGGATTGTGGACAAAATACAGGAAGAGAGCCCCGTGCCAGCCACAAAAGCATTCCTGCTGCCTATAACGCTGCGGTTCTGACCGCACGCACAGGCATCGTAGGCTCCATTATTTTCATTGTTTTCCGTCGCCCCTTATACCCCTGAATTGACTGTTTTATTTATGGCGAAATATCCATTTTAACTCAACTTATTGACAATCAGTAGTATACTTATTGTATTATCCTTGCTCCATAACCTTAACATTTACAACACTTTACAAGACCAACTTCGTTCGTTGTCCAGTTGTTGTCCAGTTGTTGTCCAGTTGTTGTCCAGTCATTGACTGGACAACAACTGGACAACAACTGGACAACGAACGGACAACGAACGAAGAAGGTATGGCTTTCTTGCCTTGAAAGTACTGGGCTGGTGCGGTGCCGGATCGGTGCCTTCATTCGGCGATGGCTACGGCGCTGCCTAAAAATGATAAAGGCGGCCGTTGGCCGCCCTTATCTGCAAACAACATTAAGTGCTCTGAGTGTTTTGTGAATGACAAGACTGTTCAACAGTGTGATGCTCTATGACTCAGAAACATATCGGCATCGGTGTATGTGTAAAAACCAATTCGTTTCACTTGTGCTGGCCGTTAGTCGGCCTCGTATATCAGCAGTTCGCCGTTGGTGTAGAGGAACAGCATCGGGTCTTTGTCTCTTTTCTTGAAGATCCAGCAACCGCCGTTCTCGCGGTCTATCTCGGTCTTGATGTATTTGCGGCTGATTTTCTGCTCGGCCAGCATCTTGTCGTTCTGGTCGAAGACCTGCAGGTAGGTGTTGCCGTCCACGTCGTTGACGATGGCGTACATCAGGTCGCCGCTGATGGCGTAGCTAACCATATCGACGTTATAGGTGTCGTGGATGTATTTGTGCACCACTACGACGTCGGTGACGTGATAGTCATACCAGTAGGAGTTGCAGTAGACCCAGAAGCCTGGCCAGAAGATTGGGCGCGGAGGCAGCGGATGCCAGTAGACGGGGCGCATATGAATCATATGGTGATGGTAGGGGTGGTGGAAGTAGGGGGCAGGGTGCATATGGCGGTGCGACGGGGGCATCGGTCCTGGATGGCCGGGGCGTGCGTAGGTGTGGCCGGGGTCATTCTGCGGGTGCACGGTGCCGCGTCCGCTGGTGCCTCTGTTGCCGGCCGAGGGGGGATTGCCGCCGTTGCGGTTGCCAGGGCGATCGCCTGGGCGGTCAACTGCGCCGCCGCCACGCGAGGGGCGATATGTGTTTGCCTCCGAGCGTGTTGCCGCACGGTTGGAGGGGGCGTTGCTTGAAGGAGCACCTACCGACGAGCGTGAGCTGCCGCGATAGCTGTCGCGGCTGCCGCTGTTGCGCGAGCTACCATTGTCGCTGCTGCGGTTGTCGCTGCGGAAACTGCTGCGGCTGGGCGACTCGTTGCGATAGGTTGCTGAACCGCGGCGCTCTGTCGTTGACGGGCGCGACACGGAGCTGTTGCTGCGGCTGCCCGAGTAGCTGCTGTTGCTACGGCTGCCCGAATAGCTGCTACGGCTACTCGACGACGAGCTGCTGCGCGATGACGAACCAGAGAATGAGCTGCTGCTTCTGCTTGACGATGACGAGCTGTGGCTGCTGCCGCCGCCACGTGAGCTCGACGATGAACTGTGGCCGCCGCCGTGCGAGCCACCACCGCGGCCCTGTGCAAGGGCGGGACTTGCGCTGAGCACTGCTGCGAGTGCCAAAACTGCGATTAATCTGTTGGTCTTCATAATATATCCTTTCTTTTTAGTTTCGTTTAACTCTTTTTTCACAATGCAAAAGTACTTACACATTTGCAAGTAAAACCCGAAGGGATATACTATTTTTCCATTTTTTTTCGGAAAAACCCTGCCGCTTGCTGCAACTGGCAGATTGTCAGTGGATAGTCACGCAGATTGCACGGCTTGTTTATCTGTCAAAACCGGTCAATCCGTGGTCGATATTCTTGCCATCGGGTGTGCCGTAAAGCTCGTGGCAGTTCGTGAATTGGTTGGGTTAGCGTTGGACGGCCTTGTAGGTGAGATAGATGCCTATGGGTAGCATTACGAAGGTGGATATCCACATTCCGACGGTGCCGATGGCGCCCTCGCGCACTGCTTTTTCGGCAATCATACCTATAACATAGTAGAGCACGAAGAAGAGTACCGACGCCACCAGTGGCACGCCGAGGCCACCCTTGCGGACAATTGAGCCGAACGGGGCCCCCACAAAGAAGAGGACGATGCAGGCCACGCTGAGAGTGAACTTGCGGTGCCACTCGATGTAGTGGCGGTTGATGTATTCGCTCTGTGAGGTGATGACTTGGTCGTGGATTTTGACATCGCTAAGGCAGCGCTCGGCGCGCGACAGGGCTTCGTTGTAAACACGCCGTTGTTGGTGGTATTCGAGCGAGTCGCAGAGTGCCTGGATGTCGAGCCCTGCTGAGTCGACGGTGTTTTTGTCGATGCGTAGCGCTATGTTTTCAATTTGTTTTTGGATGCTTTCGCTGCGTTGCATTTTGAGGCGCGCCACATTGGAGTCGAGCTGACTGGTGTTCATCATTTGGTAGCCGCCCTGGAAGATGCTTTCGTCCGACTTGTCGAAGGCAAAGTCGGAGAGGTCGAAGGTCATCTTGTTTGTATCGAAATAGATGCGTGTGAAGGGCTTGGACTCTGAGCCTGCATCGTTGGCTGTCTCGCTGTAGGAGCATCCGTCGTAGAGGGTGAAGAGCATATAGCGCTCGTCAGGCGTGGTCTGCATTGTTCCCTCACGGGCAACTACTATGTCGGGCTGGCTGGAGCTGAAACGGTGGTCGTAGACGGTGATGTCGTGCAGCGTTTTGCCGTCGGCGTCTTTCTTGTTGACCCTTATCACGAAGCCGTCGATTTCGGAGTAGTATTCGCCCGGGCGTATGTTGAGCGCAGGTTTTTTGCGTGTAATGTCGTAGAGCGTGGTGCGGTATTTGAGCACTGCCGACGGCATCACGTAGTCGGCAAAGATAAACGCCACAACGGTCAGCACGGCAACGATAATGCCCATAGGCACCATTGAGCGCCACAGCGGTATGCCGCCGCTTTTGATGGCAACAAGTTCGTAGTGTTCGCCGAGGTTGCCCATAGTCATAATTGATGCAAAGAGCACGGCTATGGGCATAGCCATAGGTACAAAGGTGGCAGATGCATCCATCAGGAGCTCGAGGATGATGCCTACGGAGAGCCCCTTGCCGGCGATGTCGTCGACATACTTCCAGATGAACTGCATTAGCAGGACAAACACGGCCACAACGAAAGTGAGAATCAATGGGCCCACAAAGGATTTTATGACCAGTTTGTCGAGTTTCTTCATTGCGCTAAATTACTTGAACAGCCGTAGGATGTCGTTGCCGTTAGCCACGATGAGTAGCAATAGCAGCAGGGCCATACCGACGGTTTGAGCCACTTCGAGGAACTTCTCGCTCGGTTTGCGGCGTGTTATGATTTCCCAGAGGGTGAAGAGGATGTGTCCACCGTCGAGACCGGGGATGGGGATGACGTTCATAAAGGCCAGAATTACGGCGAGGAAGGCCGTGATGGACCAGAAGGAGTACCAATCCCAGTGCTCGGGGAAGAGACCGCCCAGAGTACCGAATCCGCCCAGGCCCTTATAGCCGTCGGGGGTGAAGAGTATTCGCAGCGAACGGGCGTAGGTGGTCAGCTGGTTCCATCCGTAGGAGATGCCTACAGGGATGGCCTCGAAGAAGTTGTATTCGTTGTGGATGCACTTGTAGATGTTCTTCGGGTCGGTTAGGTAGGCACCAATTTTGCCGTTGTCGACTGCCACGGGCAACGAGTCGTAGACGCCGGCGCGGTAGAATCCTATGATTATCGTGTCGTCCTGATGCTCTTTAAGTGTTGCAGTTACTTCGCTGAAACTGGGCATTGTCTCGCCGTTGATGCTGACAATGCTGTCGCCGGGCTGCATACCGGCACGTTTGGCTCGCGAGCCAGGTGTGAAGTCCTTGACGACAAAGGGAGTACGCACTGAGAAGAGGAGGTTGGTGTCGCGCGGGTCGAGCTTAGTCAGCAGGTCGCAGCTCAGGGCTATGTCTACCATAAGCATCGTGTCGCGCTCGTTGATTGCCAGTGTAGGCTCTGCTGCAGTGGTGTCGAGGTATACTGTGTCGGCAATCTTTGTCGGACGCATAACGGAGACGATTTTTGGATTGTCGAGCAGCAGTTTGTGCTGTGTCTTGACGATGTCGGTCATCTCTTCGCCGTCGATGCTGTAGATGATGTCGCCGTTTTGGAAGCCTTCGGCCAGAAGGATTTCGTGATAGTCGTAGCCAAGGGTTACGTTGCGCAGCGGCAGTTCGTCCTTGCCCCAGTGGGCGAAGATGCAGGTGTAGATGAGCAGTGCCGATAGGAAGTTGACCAGCACGCCGCCGCTGATGATGCAGAGGCGTTGCCAGGCTTTTTTAGAGCGGTATTCCCACGGCTGGGGCTCGCTCTCAAGGTCGTCCTTGCCTTTGGTCTCGTCAATCATTCCTGCAATGTCGCAGTATCCGCCCAGCGGAATCCAGCCTATGCCCCACAGAGTGTTGTCTTGGTCCTCGGGGTTCAGGTTCTTTTCGTCCCACTCGTCGGGTGTTTTAGCGTTGAAAAACAGGAAATGCCATTTGCCATTGAACTTCTTGGCCTTAAGGATAGAGAACTTCCAGTTGAAGAACAGGTAGAAACGTCTTACGCGGGTCTTGAACAGACGTGCAAAGAGGAAGTGCCCTAACTCGTGCGTCAAGACAAGTAATGAGAGACTAAGTATTAAAGCTAATATTTTCATTATGTTCTATTTGATTGCAAGCAAATATGCCTTTTGTTTAAATGTTGTTGCAGGTTTTTCTTGTTTCGGTGTCGCATTCCAGTAGCTGGTCCAGTGTCGGGTGAGCTATGTAGGTGGCTTTTGAAATGGCTTGTTCTACAAAGCCGGCAATGTCTATAAAGCGCAGTTTGCCGTCGATGAATCGTTGCACAGCTACTTCGTTTGCGGCATTCATAACGCACGGTATATTGCCGCCTTGCTCGATGGCGTTGTAGGCCAGCGGCAGGCAGCGGAATGTCTCGGTGTCGGGGCGGAAGAAGGTCAGCTCGGGATGTTCCCAGAAGCTGAAACGAGGGATGTGGCTCTCGATGCGGTGAGGGTAGGACAGGGCGTATTGGATGGGAGTCTCCATCGTCGGCGTGCCTATCTGGGCCTTGATTGAGCCGTCCTCGAACTGCACCATCGAGTGGACGATGCTTTGCGGATGTACAAGCACTTCGATTTTGTCTACGCCGACACCAAAGAGCCATTTGGCTTCAATCACTTCAAGGCCTTTGTTCATTAGGCTGGCGGAGTCGATAGTCACCTTGCGGCCCATACTCCAGTTGGGGTGCTTCAGCACTTCGGCAAGGGTTACGTTCTCTATCTGTTCGCGTTTGCGGCCAAAGAGCGGTCCTCCCGAGGCGGTAAGCAGTATCTTGTCAATCTTGTTGTGGAACTCGCCTTGAAGCGTCTGGAATATGGCTGAGTGTTCGGAATCGACCGGCAGGATTGCCACGCCGTTCTTCCGTGCTTCGGCGGTGACAATCTCGCCGGCGACGACCATAGTCTCCTTGTTGGCAAGTGCTATGGTCTTCTTAGCCCGGATAGCATTCAGTGTCGGCTTAAGCCCTGCAAAGCCTACGATGGCGGCCATAACAATGTCCACGCAGTCCATCTCGACGATGTCGCAGACCGACTCTTCGCCGGCAAAGACCTTTATGTCGGTGCTGCTCAATGCATCGCAGACGGTGCCATACTTCGACTTGTCGGCTATGACCACCATATTGGGCTGGAATTCCAGTGCCTGCTTGATAAGTAGTTCGGCGTTGCTGCCTCCCACAAGCACTTCGGCTTCAAAGAGGTCGGGATGCCTTCGAATGACATTCAGTGTCTGTGTCCCTATAGAGCCTGTCGAGCCCAGTATGGCTATTCGTTTTTTGTTCATTTCCCCTGCTCCCTTCTTTCTACCTCGTCGCGCAACAGGCTGTCGGCCTTTGAGCGGACATAGGGTGTAGGCTTTACTTTTGTGCTGTCTTGTTTTTTGGCTTCAGCCTTATGTCGTTCGGCGGGGTCTTTGCCAAGCATTATGTATTGTATGTCTGCCAACATCTCTTCCTGTGCTTTCAGCTCTGTTTCCAGCGAGTCGATGACTCGTGCGTTCTCGTATGTCTGCTCTGCCATCCGTGTGTTCGAGTAGCCTGGTATCAGTTCCCTAAGCGGGGTGAATGCCAGCAGCAGTGCGGTGAGGAACACTAAAACGAGCGACGTCACGCCAAGAAAGACAAAGATGTTGATGCCTGACAGCTGGAACGATATCTTCTCCTTGTAGGTGTCGGTGTCGAGCACCACAAAGCGATGCTTGTGTTTCACAAGGTCGCTTATGACGTGGCGTCCGTTCCATAGGCGGACAAAGAAGCCTTTAATCCGTCCGAAGAAGCCTGATAATCGTTCCGTAATGCTCATTTCATTAAAAAAGGCGGTGCCTTGATTGTCTCACCTCCGCACCGCCTCGTTTATTGTTTGTATTATACTTTACAAATACAGTAGCCTGTTGTCAACAATCTTGATTCGGCTCTGAAGCACGGGGATGACATAGTTCAGACCGTTCATTCCTACGCTCTCGTATCTTTGACGGATACCATCCACATCGGTATTCTCAGCTTGGCTGTTGCTGTCGACGCTGATTACATAAACGCCGTTGGCACCCTGAATAGGTCCGATGATGCCAGTGTCCTGTTTTGCAGCGATTGCCGACACAGCCTTGGGCTCCATACCATTGCGGCCAAGATAGCCACCGAACTTCACACCAGTCACGGTGTCAATGGTCACGTTCATAGCTTCGGCTATTGCGTTGATGTCGTTCTTGCCCTTCATAGCCTCTTCTGCTTTTGCTGCAAGTTGCTCGCCGAGCTTTTCAAGGCGTACACGGTTCTCGATGAGAGGACGAGCCTGGTCGAGAGTCAGATTGTCGGGAACATAGATCTCGCGGAGACCGCAAACGATGTAGCTGTAGTCCGAGTTGTAGATTTCGCCGCTCACAGCACCCGACGTGGTCTTGGCATTGAAGGCCCAGCGGACAGCGTCGCGAGTGTTGGCGAAACCAGTCAGCGAGTCGCTCATCGAGATAAGCAGTGCATTGCGCATCTGAACGTTCTGAGCCTGGGCACCCTCTATCATAGCCTGGCAGGTAGAGAACTGGCTTGCAAACTGGTTGGCGCGGTCGCGGACATCCTTTTCAGTATCGTTGCTCGGAGTGATGACCTTTTGAGCCAGTGCAACGCGGTATTTCATCTTGGCAGAGGTCTTGCCGGTCACCTTAACGATGAAGTAGCCACCGTCGTTAGGCAGTTCTTTGTCGAAAACATCGCCTACGTTGTGACGGATGATATCCTCGTTAAGAATGCCATAGTTGCCATCCAGTTGCCAATCCTGATCGCCACCCTTGTTAGTGTCAATGGAGAAAGCCTTTACAGCCATTTCAAACGGCATACCGGCCTTGATGCTGGCCATAGCGCTGTCACGCAGATGTGCGGCCTGCTCGGGAGTGCGGGTAATGCTCTGGTGGTAGTTCTGTGAGGGGATGAGAATCAGCGATATGCGCAAGCTGTCGGGGCGCATCTCGGTCTTCAGAACCTTACCCATCACGTATTCACCATAGGTGTGACGGTTGTAGCCGTCTTTGGTGAGGGCCGGAACAATCATAGGAGCAATCTCACGGCCTGCGTGCGAGCCCTTGATGACGGTGTCAAGCGGAGCGGCAAAGATCTCGTTGCTGACATACATCGAGTCATAGCCACCGTGCATATTCACAAAGTCGATAAGGCTGCCCTCGTCGAGGGTCTGCATCTCGTTCCACCAGCCATTCACCTCTTCCTGAATCTCCATCATATCGTTCTGCGAAGGCTGGGCGGTGAACACAGCATAGGCCACCTCGCGCTGCTCGCGGTTGTCCATACGGAACACATCGCGGTTCAGCTCCTTCTTGTGAGTGTCAAAATACTTCTGATAGTCGGCATCAGTCAGCTCAACCTGGATGTCGCCAGCCTGCGAGTAGAGCATACCTGCAACGCGGACGTCCGACTGCTTGGCGCTCATCTCGGCAATCTTGTTGGCGATAGCCTTGGGCATATACATACCGTTCTGCAGCAAAGCAATGTACTTGGTTCTCTGACGGTCCTCACGCACCTGCTCCTGGAACTTTATCCACTGCACTTTTGCCTCCATTGTGTCGGGGGCTTCCTCGATCTGACGCACATAGTTGCTGATACCCTGACGGTCGTAGACACCGGTTTGAGGATTGGTAAACTGCTGTTGCAGCGAAGGGTGGATAAAGCGGCCAAGGTACATATCGCTAACCTCGGCGTCGGTAACGGTGACGCCCAGAGCGTTCATCTCTTTGTTGAGCAGACGCTCCTGCACGATTTCCTGCCATACGTTCTCTTTGAAAGCATAGCTGCTGTTGCCACGCATTTGGTAGTCTTCCTCGCGCTGGGCCAAACGGCTGGTGTAGTAGTCATAAGTCACCTCTTCACCGTCCAGCTTTGCAAAAGCCTCTTGCTTGCGGTTCTTCGTAAGGTCGCCGATAATGAATGCAATGATAGCAATACCAACCACGAGGACTGCTATCCACGAATGTTTTCTAATGTTTCCAATAATTCCCATTGTTATTATTAGTTTTTATTAATATTCGTTAAAATAAATGGGCACAAACTGCCTCAAATAAGTTTGCAAAAGTACAAAGAAAAATCAGTCTGAACAATATTTATACAAAAACTTTTTTC
This sequence comes from uncultured Bacteroidota bacterium, assembly GCA_902788805.1. Taxonomy (GTDB): domain Bacteria; phylum Bacteroidota; class Bacteroidia; order Bacteroidales; family P3; genus Colimorpha. The sequence continues at coordinate 183,050 of CADALO010000002.1, forward strand.
AGCAATACCATATATTGCTGAAAAATAAACAATTGTCGTTGCTTGCTAAGACGGCTTCACATAGTGAAAATGAAAGGCAAAAGGCATTCAACACCCTCGAAAACCAGTATTTTGTCGTCCGAAAAATAGCATATAACACGCAGTTTTTTACCCTGTCGCGTCTCCACCTCGGCCATAACCTGCCGACAGGCGCCGCACGGACTTGCCCCTGTCAGGGTTCCTTCCTGGTTGCGGCCCACGATGGCTATAGCCTCTATCGTCTTCCCTGGATGCTGTGCTCCAGCGGCAAACAGTGCCGTACGCTCGGCGCACAGGCCGCTCGGATAGGCTATGTTCTCTTGGTTGCTGCCTGTCACCACCGTGCCGTCGTCAAGTCGCAGCGCTGCCCCTACGTGGAAGTTGGAGTATGGGGCGTAGGCCGTGTTGGTCGCTTCTATTGCGGTCTTTATCAGCTGCCGATCGGCATCGGTCAGTTCGGCCATCATACACTGCTGGTAATGTATAGTTTGTATCCGTTCCATATTTTTTACTATCTTTGCAAAATAATTCCTTTAACGCAAAACGTTGCAAATTATTGTAGATGGTTAAAATAGGCAATATAGAACTCGGCGACTTCCCACTCTTTCTGTCTCCGATGGACGACATCACCGACCTTCCGTTCCGCCAGCTATGCAAACGGCACGGAGCCGATGTGCTCGTCAGCGAGTTCATTGCCTCTGAAGCCCTCATCCGCGACGCCGAGAAGAGCAAACGCAAGATGCTCTTTGCCGACTTCGAACGCCCAATAGGAATACAAGTCTTTGGCAGCGAGGAGGATTCGCTGCTGCGGTGCATCGATGTCGTGGCCGAAGCCAAGCCCGACTTCGTCGACATCAATTGGGGCTGCCCTGTGCGTAAAGTGGCAGGCAAAGGCGCCGGCTCCGGAATGCTCAAGGATATCCCTAAATTGCTTAAAATCACCGAAGCGCTGGTCAAACACTCACCACTGCCCGTCACCGTCAAAACCCGTCTCGGCTACGACGAGAGCGACAAGCCCATTGTCACTCTGGCCGAGCAGCTGCAGGACATAGGCGTGGCTGCCATCAGCATCCACGGACGCACCAAGACACAGATGTATCGTGGCGAGGCCGACTGGACCCTCATCGGAGAGACAAAGGCCAACCCTCGCTTGCATATACCGGTCTTCGGCAACGGCGACATCACTACGCCGCAGCAGGCTCTCGAAGCCCGCCACCGATATGGTGTGGACGGCATCCTCATTGGCCGTGCCGCCATTGGCAACCCTTGGATATTCGAGCAGACAAAGGCCCTCCTTTCAGGAGGCGAACCAATAATGCCCACTGTTAGCGACCGTGTCGACGTATGCCGCCAGCACATCCTTGCCGCTGTCGACTTCAAAGGCGAGCGTCAAGCTATCTTCGAGATGCGCAAGCACTACGGCGCCTACTTCCGCGGCCTCTACGACTTCAAGCAGTTCCGCATCCCGCTCGTCAGCGTCACCACCCTCTCCGAAGTCCTCGCCATCCTCGACCGCATCGCCGAACACTACAACGATGAAGCTGAATACGACGGTAAAGCCGTCGACGCTCAATAACCGAGGGTACGAGCACAGCGAGCACCCCCGGTATACCCCAGCTAAAAAAGAAACGGCACCCTGAAGGGGTGCCCCATATACTTGACCGTCTCCTCTATCCCCACCACTATCTTGCGTCCTCGCCGAGCGCCACTGGGATGCCTGACGGCCTTGGTGGAGTAGATGGGACTCGAACCCACTACCTTTTGATTGCGAACCAAATGCTCTACCAGATGAGCTACTACCCCTTTAAAGAAAAAAGCCGTCTTTAGAACGGCTCTGTGGAGTATATCGGAATCGAACCGATTACCTTTTGACTGCCAGTCAAACGCTCTAGCCAAGTGAGCTAATACCCCTTATTTTCAGTTTGCAAAGATACAAACTATTTTGAAACTACCAAAATTATTTTTTATCTTACTGATTTCCAAGTGTAATTTTGCAGAACGCTCTCTATTTTCGATACAAAACGGTGCTGTTTTTCCGCCAATTTCGGGCATCAAACGTCCCACTGGAAACCCGAAAACGCATCGCCCTGTCGCGGTGGCTCCTGGTCATAGCCGCCGTCGTAGCCCGAGCCGTCGTTGTTCTGCTGGCCGCTCATCTCTTGAAGGCCCTTCAAATGCCGCATAGCCACTTTCCACAGCTTCACGTCGAAAAAGATGAACACGGGGAACAGCACCGCCGACAGCCAAGTGCCGTCTTCACCCATCGCCTCGGGAATCATAAGCAGCGCGTCGAAAGTGCCGTGCAGCAGCATCGGATAGACAAACGCCTTAAAAAGGTTCTGGCGGCGCTTGTCGGGGTTGAACTTGGCAAGCGCAAAGTAGTAACCCATCACCACGGCAAACAGGAAGTGGCCCGGCACCGACAGGATGGCGCGCACGCCGCCGGTCATCAGCGAGACCTCGAAAGTCTCTTGGCGGAACACATACATCAGGTTCTCGATTCCCGCGAAGCCGAGTGCCACAAACGTCGCATAGACAATGCCGTCGAAGTACTCGTTGAAGTCGGGGGCCTTCCATACGGCCAGTGCCAGCAGCGCCAGCTTGCACAGCTCCTCGCTGCAGCCAGCCACGATGAAGCCGTTGTAGATACCAGTCACAAAACCAGATACGTATTCGCCGCCCATATAGAAGAAACCAAGAGCCAAAGCCTGCTCGATGAGGATTGCCGGTATCACCGACAGGCAGCCGAAAAAGAACGCTTTGGCAAGCATTCGCAGCGGCTCCTTCTCGAACTTGTCTTTACGGTAGATGAATATTGCCAGAACTATTACTGGCAGTATTGCAAGTGATATAAGTATCGCATTCTCTGTCATTTGAGCTTCATATTTAACGGTTTGGCAGGCATAAAGCCCCGCCATTTGAAAATGCAAAGATACAAAAATATTTTGAAAGGGCTCCAAACGCCCTTAAAATCGCCTCGAAAAAGGGCAAAAACAGCCCTGTTTTAGGTATATGTCTGATAATCAGCATAAAAGCTTAAAAAAGACATCGTGACATAACCGCCTCATTTCCAAGCCTTCAAGGGACCAACTCCGGTCGTTGTACAATATATGTACAATAGTTGTACAATATTTGTACGTTTACAATTGTACAAGTATTGTACAACTATTGTACATTTGTACAACGGACGGAGTTGGTATTGCTTTGGCAACAAAAAAACGCGGTGATATACTAAAGCGTCTTTTTCGGCGTTAGAATGCTATAAGTTTAGAACAATGATAGGAAAAATGGATAAGGTGGGCCTTTTTGTGCCGTGCTGCATCGACCAGTTCGCGGCCGACAGCGCGTGGAAAGCCATCAAGCTGCTTGAGGGCTTGAAGTTGCAGTGCCTCTATCCCTCGTCGCTGACCTGTTGCGGCAAGGAGCTTTACAACCAGGGCGACCGCGAGAGTGCCAGAGAGCTGGGAGAGAAGATGATAGAGCAGTACGACGAGTGCCGTTATGTGGTGTGCCTCGGCAGTGGGTGTGTGGCCTATATGCAGCGTTGTTTTGCGCGTCTGTTCCACAACACCACGTTCCATAACAGCTATCGTCAGTTTCTCGACAAGTGCTTCGAACTGAGCGACTTCCTTGTCAATATTATGCACTATGAGGCCGCCGGCGTGAAGTTTCAGCACAGGGTGGCTGTGATGGACCATTGCACGACGCAGAGGGACTATTCAAGCCCCGCCCATCCCGACCGCAAGGGTCTTGCCGAAGAGCCGCGCAAACTGCTGCAAGGCGTTGACGGATTGACGCTCGTAGAGATGGCGCAGCAAGATGTGTGCTGCGGATTTGGCGGTATGTTCGCCAACAATTTCACCCCGATTGCCGACAGCCTCACCAAGCGCAAGATTGACAATGCGCTGGCCGTCGGAGCCGAATACCTGACGTGCACTGAGCCGAGCTGCCTGATGCATCTGCAGGCCTATGCCGACAAAGCCAGCGTTGGTATTAAGTGCTTGAACATCATAGATATACTTGTCGCCGAGCAATGAGCGGACTTCGTTACAACTCATACGCCGCCTACTTTCGGACGACCTACGGCGAGCGGCTGCAGAAGGTGGCCATCGACGCGGGTTTCTCTTGCCCAAACCGCGATCCGCGCGACAGGAGCAAGGGCGGATGTGTCTTTTGTAACAACAGCGCCTTCAACCCTTCCTACTGCTCGCCCGACAAGGGTATTTGCCGGCAAATCGACGAGGGCATCTTGTTCCATCGTCAGCGTTATCCCAATACTACTCGCTATCTGGCTTATTTCCAGCCTTATTCCAATACTTTTGCTCCGCTCGGTACGCTGAAGGCGCGCTATGAGGAGGCGCTTGCCCACCCCGACATTGCGGGGCTCATTATAGGCACGCGGCCCGACTGCGTCGATGAGGCCAAGCTTGACTATCTGGCATCGTTGGCCGAGCGCAACGGCACGTATGTCGCTGTGGAATATGGCATTGAGAGCTGCTATGATGCCACGCTCGACGCCATTGGGCGTGGTCACGACTTTGCGGCGACGCGCCGTGCTATTGCCCTGACTCACAGCCGTGGTTTGCATTGCGGTGCCCATCTGGTGTTGGGGTTGCCTGGCGAGACGCGTCAAATGATTGTCGATGAGGCTGAAGCCATCAACTCGTTGCCTATCGACACTTTGAAACTGCATCAGTTGCAAATCATTGTCGGAACCCGGCTGGAGGAGCAGGTGAAACGTTTGATGGAACATACCGCCGACCCTTATGCCGCGTTGCACGCAATGGGTGTGTGCGATGACATCGTGCGAAAGGAGAGTTATGTGCAACTGGTGTGCGATATGTTGGAACGGTTGCGACCCGACATAATGATGGAGCGTTTCGCCGGTGAGGTTCCACCGCGTTTCCAGGCGTTGCCGCAGTTGGGCTGGCGTCGTGCCGACGGTCGTCTGCTGCGCAACGAGGAGGTGCCGCAGCTGGTCAATTCCGAACTGGAGCGGCGTGGCAGCAGGCAGGGAGCGAAGTGCAATTGTGAATTTTGAAAGTTGAATTTAGAAGATGAAAAAACGTGTTAATATATGGTTGGTCTCCTCCGTTCTGCTGGTGATTCTGGCGGTGGCGATGGCGTTGTGCTCTACCGTCGGTGTGGTGCACTTCGACCGTGAGAGCCTGCTGGCGTCGCCGATATTCTGGAACCTAAGGTTGCCGCGTGTGGTGCTGAGTGTGTTGGTGGGAGCGGCCCTGTCGGTGTGTGGTGCAACGTATCAGTCGGTGTTCCGCAACCCGCTGACCGACCCATACGTTCTGGGCATCTCGTCGGGTGCGTCGCTGGGTGCCGCCATTGCCATCCTGCTTGGCCTCGAGGCTCATCTGTGGGGCGTGGGCGGTATGGCTCTGCTGACGGCATTGCTCACTATTCTGCTGATTTTCAAGATAGCCTCAATCGGCAATCGTATGCATACGACCACGCTGCTTCTTACGGGCGTATGCCTCACTTTCCTTATCACGGCCGTTATTTCGCTGCTGATGGCGCTGCGACAGGACAAGATGGAGAGCATCATTTTCTGGACGATGGGCAGCTTTGCGTCGGCGTCGTGGATGGACGTTTGGATTGTGCTGCCGGTTGTTGTTCTGGGCATACTTGTCGTGCTGTTCTACAGCAAGGATCTCAACCTGTTGCTTGTGGGCAGCGAAACGGCGCAAAGTCTTGGCGTCGAGGTGGAGAAGGTGCGTCGTCGCCTGCTGCTGTTCACTACGTTGATGGTGGCCTTTGCTGTGTCGGCCTGCGGTGTGATAGGTTTTGTGGGTCTTGTGGTGCCACATTGTGTAAGACTTGTTTGCGGAGCCGACAACCGCCGCATCATTCCCTATTCCATTTTCGTAGGCGGCTTGTTTTTGCTGCTCTGCGACACGCTTGCACGCACTCTCATACCACCCAACGAGCTGCCGGTTGGTAGCATAACGTCGCTTCTCGGTGCGCCAATGTTCATTTATCTACTTTATAAATCAAAACGCAGTATATGATTGATGTTCAGCATTTAGATTATTCATACGGCACAAAGGCAATACTGCGCGATTTGACTTTCGACATCGCAGAGGGTGCTTTCACCGCCATCCTTGGTGCCAACGGTTGTGGCAAGACGACTTTGTTGCGGTGTATCAGCGGTTTGCTGACGCCTAACCGTGGCACGGTGAGCATAGATGGTACCGCTGTAAGCCAGTATACGGCGCGGCAGAGGGCTCAGAAGGTGGCGCTGGTGCAGCAGCATCCTCAGACAGACATTGAGTTTTCGGCTTTTGAGACCGTCTTGATGGGGCGCAACCCCTATCAGCACCATCTGCAAAACGAGTCGCAAGAGGATTGGGATATTGTTGAAAATGCTATGAAACAGACAAATACGTGGCATCTGCGGTTCTCGCTTCCAAGCCAGATGAGCGGCGGAGAGCTGCAACGTGTGATGATTGCACGCGCTTTGGCACAGCAGACGCCCGTACTGCTGCTTGACGAGCCCACGTCGAATCTCGACATAGCCCATCAGTTTGAGATTATGGAACTTTTGAGTGCCATCAACCGCAACGAGCACAAGACAATCCTGATTGTGGTTCACGACCTCAACCTTGCGCTTCGCTATTGCCCTCAGGCGCTGCTGCTCCACGACCAGTCGCTTCTATATCAAGGCCCTACCCCCGACACATTGACACCCGACAGGATTCGGGTTGCATTCGGAGTTAGGGCTCAGAATATTGACGGCTATCTTAGATTCGAAAGATAAATTTTGCTGTTTTAAAAATTGTTATTACTTTTGTGATTATTATAAAAGTAATAATTATAAACATAATAATATATTAGTATATGAATATCAGTAATATATCTAATCCGTTTATTGTTTCAAAGAGTATTCCAAATGAGCTGTTTTGCGATAGAAAAGAAGAAACAGCAACCCTTATCAAGCAAATTGAGAATGGGCGAAATGTTGTACTTGTGTCGCCACGCAGAATGGGTAAAACAGGATTGATACATCACTTGTTCCGTCAAGATCTTATTCAGGAGAGATACTACACTTTTTTTATTGATATTTACTCAGCATCCACTTTGCAAGAGATGTGTTATTTATTTGGCAAAGCGGTTTTTGAACGGTTTAAGTCAAAGAAAGCACAGCATTGGGAGTCATTCTTGCAGACAATAAAATCGCTGCGTCCGGCATTCAAGATTGACGCATTCACAGGAGAACCATCTTTTGAATTTGGTATCGGTGCCATTGAGCGGCCGGAGACAACAATGGAAGAGATATTCTCGTATCTTGAAGCGGCAGACAAACCGTGTATTGTGGCCTTTGACGAGTTCCAACAGATAGCCGAATTCCAAGAAAAACGCACTGAGGCGATGCTGCGCGGTATGATACAGAATTGTGCCAATACATCATTCATTTTCAGTGGTAGTAAGCAGCATACAATCAGCCAGATGTTTCACTCAAAGGCAAGGCCGTTCTATCAAAGCGCCCAACTGATAGAGCTGCGGCCACTGAACCGTGATGTCTATGCCGACTTTGCGACTGAACTTTTTTCACAATACGGGAAATCAATAAATAGAGATGTTGTCAATCAGGTGTATGATGACTACAATGGTACAACGTGGTACCTTCAAATGATGATGAACGAACTATTCTCGCTGACTCCCGTTGGCGCGGCTTGCAATATCACAAAACTACAGACGGCAAAACAGAACATCATTGATATTCAAGACGGTGTCTATCGGACGCAACTAAGTTTGCTATCGCCTAAACAGAAACAATTGTTACAGGCAATGGTACAGGAAGGTGTCGTTAAGTCAGTCACTTCTGCGGCGTTCATCAAAAAGTATTCTCTCGACAGCGCCAGCTCAGTTCAATCAGCGTTGAAAGGCCTTACTGAAAAAGCCTTAATCTCAGCAACAGATAATCAGTACCATATTGATGATTTTTTCTTCGCCGAATGGCTAAAAAATAATTATTGAAAAAGTCCATAATACATTTCATATTATGGACTTTAATGGGTTTTAAAAGGAATTGGAGGATTTTATCCTACATTCACGCCGGAGGTGACGAGTTGGCTTGGGGTGATTAGTACCAGACGGCCGTCGCGGTCCTCGGCGCTGAGAATCATACCTTCGCTGACAACGCCCTTGAGCTTGCGAGGCTCGAAGTTGGCGATGAAGCATACCTGCATTCCCACCAGTTTTTCCGGCTCGGGATAGTATTTGGCGATGCCGCTGACGATGGTTCGTCCACCCATACCGTCGTCAATCTTGAACTGCAGCAGTTTGTCGGCCTTGGGCACTTTGCTGCACTCAAGTACGGTGCCTACGCGGATGTCTACCTTGCCGAAGTCGTCGAAAGCCACTTGGAACTTGACGGAAGCTGGTTGCCAGGCGTTGAGCTCGTTCTGGCGTTTGGTCTCAAGCAGTTTGTCGACTTGTGCCTGTATGGTGGCGTCGTCGATTTGTTCGAAGAGCAGTTCCGGCTTGTCGAGGGTTGTGCCTTCCATAATTATGTCGGCGCGGCCGGCATCCTGCCATCCCTTTGCCGGGAGGTTGAGCATACGGTGCATCTTGTCGGCGGTGAAGGGCAGGAAGGGGGCGCAGAGGACGGCGAGGTTGCCGCAGATCTGCAAAGCGATATTAAGTACCGTAGCGGTGCGTTCGGGGTCGGTCTTGAAGAGCTTCCACGGCTCGGTTTCGGTGAGGTACTTGTTGCCGAGGCGTGCCAGGTTCATCATCTCGGCAAGGGCTTCGCGGAAGCGATAAGCCTCGATGCTGCGTCCAATCTTTTCGGGATAGGTGGTCATTTCCTCGATTGTCTGACGGTCGAGGTCGGTGAGGGTGCCTTGAGCGGGGACTTTGCCTTCGAAGAACTTGTGTGTCAGCACGAGGGTGCGGTTGACGAAGTTGCCGAGGATGGCAACCAATTCGCTGTTGTTCTTAAGCTGGAAGTCCTTCCAGGTGAAGTCGTTGTCCTTGGTTTCGGGAGCGTTGGCGCAGAGAGTGTAGCGCAGCACGTCCTGCTTGCCGGGGAAGTCTTTCAGGTATTCGTGCAGCCATACTGCCCAGTTGCGTGAGGTGCTGATTTTGTCGCCCTCGAGGTTGAGGAATTCGTTGGCGGGCACATTGGCAGGCAGTATGTAGCTGCCGTCGGCGTGGAGCATCGAGGGGAATATGATGCAATGGAAGACGATGTTGTCCTTGCCGATAAAGTGTACCAGCTTGGTGTCTTTGTCTTTCCACCATTTCTCCCAGTCGTCGCCTTTGAGCTGCTTGGTGAAGCTGATGTAGCCGATAGGTGCGTCGAACCACACGTAGAGGACTTTGCCTTCGGCTTCGGCGAGGGGAACTTTGACGCCCCAGTCGAGGTCGCGTGTGACGGCACGAGGCTGCAAGCCGGCATCAATCCACGATTTGCATTGGCCATAGACGTTGGTCTTCCAGTCCTCTTTATGTCCTTCCAGAATCCATTGGCGGAGCCAGGGTTCGTCTTTGTCGAGGGGTAGAAACCAATGTTTGGTTTCTTTGAGAACGGGCTTGGAGCCGCTGAGTGCCGACTTGGGGTTGATGAGGTCGGTGGCGTTGAGAGAGGTGCCGCAGGCTTCGCATTGGTCGCCATAGGCGTGTTCGTTGCCGCAATGTGGGCAGGTGCCGGTGATGTAGCGGTCGGCGAGGAACTGATGGGCTTCCTCGTCGTAGTATTGCATTGAAGTCTTCTCGATAAGCTTGCCTGCTTTATAGAGCTTGTCGAAATATTCGGCAGCGGTTTCGTGGTGTTCTTTGCTGCTGGTGCGGCTGTAGATGTCGAACGAGATGCCGAGTTCGGCGAAAGACTCTTTGATTATCTTATGGTAACGGTCGACGATGTCCTGTGGCGTGACGCCTTCTTTGCGGGCTTTGATGGTGATAGGCACACCGTGTTCGTCGCTGCCGCCAATGAACATAACTTTCTCTCCCTGTGCACGCAGGTAGCGCACATAGATGTCGGCGGGTACATATACACCGGCGAGGTGGCCGATATGGACGGGACCGTTGGCATAGGGTAGGGCGGAGGTTACGGTGTAACGTGCGTAATTCTTGTCTTTCTCGTTGTAAGTCATATTATTGAGGTGTTGATATGTTTTAAGGGTTAGAAGGGTTTAAAAGGTTCGCTTCGCTTGAAAGGTTAAAGGGTTGAAAAGGTTCGCTTTGCTTGAAAGGGTTAGAAGGGTTGAAAAGGCTCGCTTCGCTTGAAAGATTAAAGGTTAAAGAGGTTTAGAGGGTTGTAAGGAGTTGTTCGAGTGTTTGGCGTTCGCGGCGTAGTTTTTCCAGCTGTCCTTCGATGAAGTCTTCGCTGTATTTGCTGTCGCAGAAGCCGTTGCCTCGGGCCACATACTCAGGGCTGTCGAGGTCGCTGTCAAGCTCTTCGTAGTTGGCTATGGCTCGGTCGATGGCTTCGAGGCGTGATAGTGTCTTTTCTTTCTCGGTCATTGTTTCTGCAGGTCTATGTCAAGTTTTATATCAAATCCAGCTCCTTGACGTTCGCTTCCGTCAGGCGCTGCGTTGAGGCCGGAGGCGTAGATGCGGTGGCGTGGTGCATTGCTGTCCCAAACCACCCAAATCTTCATTGCAAGGTAGTCGTAGCGAACTATGAATCCGCCCTCGACTTTCCATTGCACCTCGGAGACGCCATCCTTGCCGATATAGAACAGACGCGGGTTGTCGCGGTCGTTTTCAATGACTGGCGGTTCCCCTTTGAGTTCTTTGTAGAAGAAGGCTGTCATCTTGTTGCGTATGATTTCAAAGTTCTTCTGGTTCCACGTTCCGTCGGGATTGCGGTGCAGCGAGTGGCCCTCGCCAGGGAAGGTGTTGAGTTCGCTGTGCAGGCCCAGTTCGCGGGCACGTTTGTCAATCTGCATCGAGCCATACATCCGGTCAAACATACGTTTGCCCAGCTTGATGCTCATATCGTTGAATGGGAATCCGTTGTCGTAGGGCACCACCTGGTCGGCGTCGCCGTGGAAGGAGATGATGTCAGTCTTGCTGTTTTTCAGCATATTGAGGCTTGTCAGGGCACCCCACATATTGGCCACGGCTTTGATGTGGAAAGTGCTCTTGCTGCTGTTGCCGCTCGAGGCGATGGTGCCCAGGTCGCGCCACCGTTTGCCACTAATGGCTTTAGGGCGGTCGTCGTCGCGCATAAATGCCAGATTGAGCGATGTTATGGCTCCGGCACTTGCACCGCCCACGAAGATGGAACTTGTGTCTATGCCGTATTGTTCGGCGTGGTCGACGAGGTAGCGCAGGGCAGCGTGGGCATCCTGAAGAGCCATAAAGCCGGTGCGTGCAATCTCACCCTTCGAAGGCAGGAATCCGAGGCGGTAGTTGGCGCTGACGGCAATGTATCCCATCGAGGCAAAGTGGCGGCAAAGTCCGCTGATAAGGCTGTCGCGCTTGTCGCCGACGTAGAATCCGCCTCCGTGCAGCAGCAGAACCAGAGGATTACTGTAATGGTCGATATTTTCAATGTCAGGCTGATAGACATCCATCTTCAGCGATTGGGTGGTTCTGACGATGCTGTTGAGTATACCGTCGCCCAGTATTTGCAGGTAGCTCATCTCTTCGGTGCCGGGCATACTTGTCCAATAGCCCAATGCCTGGCCGTACTCGATGTCGCGGGTCACACGCACTTTGAATGTCGGCAGACGGAAGACTGAGTCGTTGATGAAGTGGAATTCGGGTTCTTGATAGATGTATACCAAGGCGTCCTTGCGCTGGTTCTTCCAGTGGGCGTCGTGGGTAAACTCCTTGCGTTCCACACAGTCGCTGCCCTCAAAGAGCTGGTAGTAATAGCCATACAGCTGGTCGTTGACGATGCTGTCGATGACCACGAAGCAGGTGTCGTGTCCGATAATGACCTTGTACATCACTCCTGTGTCGGGCGTATAGTCGCCTTCGAGGATGTAGGGCAGCTCGGGTATTTCGGTTGCCTTCTTGCGGGCTTCACCGCTTGTGTCGGTGACACCGCCTTTGCAGCCAGCCAACAGAAGCAGCGAGAAGATGATTATGTATATCCTGTTTTTCATTTATAGTTTATTATTAGTGCCGCGCTGACATTCCAATGGCTGAAGCCTCCTTCCATAGGTTTGCCTTGCGGGATGGCGATGGTCAATGTGTGTGTGCCTGGCTCGAGGTCGCTGAGGTCGAAGTAGACGGGTTGCGTGGCTGTTCCTGGACACCATCCGCTGCGGCTCAGGTCGCTGCTTGAGATGCCGTTCCAGAAGTTGCCCGACACAGGGTTCCATTCGCGGTAGCGAGCGCAGTCACAGCGCCAAGGGGTGTGGCTGAAGCGTTTCTTGCCGTCGATGAAAATCTCGTTCTCTTTGGGGTTGAACTCGTCACCGCCGCCCCATCCGCCGTGGCCGGTGCTGATGTAGCGGAGAGTTATCTCTTTCTCGTCGCCCTCGGTGTAAAAATTCACTGTAATGCTGTCGGTTCCGAATATCTTGCCGTAGTTCTGTCCTGCCATTTCGAGCACATTGCAGGTGTTTACGAGCGGTTCGACAACACTCGTCAACTTTGTGTCTATTGACCATTCATAGTCGTTGGGATAGCTCTTGATGTCGAGGCTGACGATATGGCCGCCGCCATCGTAATTGCCTATGAAGCAGCCAATCCATACCTCGCCTTCAAGCAGAGACTTAAGGTCGGTGACCTCCTGTTTATAGAAGGTCTCGTCTTCCCATTTCAGCCCGTCTAGCTTCACGCGGTCGTTGAAGTGGCCTACGCCGAAGGGAGTGAAGAAGCGCATCAGTTCCACAGGAGGGCGGTATGCGCTGGGAATGAAGGAGGAATAGGGATTCAGGTAATCCTTGTATTTTTTCATTGTGGAGGGTGCTACAACGATACCTTGGTAGCGTCCGCCATCCTTGCCGACGATGACGGGCAGCGAGTCGGGGTGGTATAGGATTCCGTCCAGAAAATTAGGATGGTTGGTTCCAGCAAGTGGGATTACAAATACAGAACCTGTGCGGTCGTAGGCGTCACCGTTCGAGCGTTGGCGTAGCTCGATGAATGTCTGATAGTGGCTTGGTAGCGGTGCCATCTTTATCCGTTTCAGTATCAGTGTGCCGCCGGCATAATGCAGGGTGGTGTCGAAGGGAATCTGTGTCAACGTGGGCTTCTCCTTACCCCAACAGATCTGCTCGTTTTCAAACACGTGCGTTGTCAGCACCATCCTGTCGCGTTTGAGGTTGCTCATCTCGCGTGAGCTTTTGCGGGTGCCTAAATTGTCGGGGATGATTTGCTTTGCCTTCTGCTTTTCTTTTGTGATTGCATTCAACTCAATCTGTACCAGTCCGTTGCGGACCATCTGTTGCAACACTCCGTCGAATTTGCCGTAGTAGGGCAGAGGGTTGGCATTGAAGCCTTCCTTGGTCGAAAATAGCAGTTCGATGCGGTTGCTGTTGATGCTGGTGATATAGCGTGTGGTCTTGGAATCAACAACTTGCGTGTCCCACTTGATGTCGTTGCGGTTCATTGTCGAGGCGACACAGAACAGGTCGTGGTTGTCGAGGTAGTGGTATTGGAAAAAGATGCTGTCGTTCTGATAGTCGGCATAGGTGAGTTCCTCGGCGTAACCGGGTATCAGATTGCCTTTGGCGGGAGCGTCATTGTACACTTTTATTTGAGTTCCAATCTGGTCGACAAATGTCTTGGTGGTGTCGGTATGGTCGCTGTCATAGTCGTAGCTGTAATACGTAATATGGCGTATTTGCTGCTGCGCCTGGCACTCGGAGGCACCGAATGCGAGTGTAATGAGACTGATTATGAGTGATATATAACGCATTATATTTTGGTTCAATAAAAATACAAAATTACTAAACAAAAGCGGAACGGCAAAATTTATTTTTTGAACACGGATGGGGTAACGGTTAAAGACTTTTTTGAACACGAATGACACGAATGGCTCGATGAATCTCGCAGGAGTTTATTGAACGCGAATTACCATTAATTATCCGAAATTTTTTTTGAACACGAATGGCTCGATGAATCTCGCAGGATTTTATAGAACACGAATTGCCGTAAATTATCCGAAAATTATTTATGGCTCGATGGAATCGAACAGGGATTGGACGAAAAGCACTCTAAATGATGCATAGAGTAAGAGGGAAGTAAGAGGAGAGTAAGAGGAAAGTGACAAGGGAGTGGTAAGGGAGTAATAAGGTAGTGGTAAGGTAGTGAGAGGGGAGTGATAGGGACAAATGTGGGAATGCGTTAATGTGTTAATGTGTGACACACTCATCAGTCACTTCGCTTGAGGGTTGGAGGGTGGTTTTGGGGAGGATGCAGGCTGGAAGCCTGCGGTACCGGGAGGGTTGACACACTCCTCAGTTACTTCGTGAAATTTGCGACTTGCCATCAGCTTTACGCTCTCCACTGGAGCTTGTACCCCCTAACTTAGGGGTGCAAATTGAGGGCTGGAGGGGATGAAACATTTTTGGGCTTCATTTTGTTCACCGCCTCGCTGTCGGAATGGCCTTGACAGAGGTGGTCAACTGTCTCTTTTCAACACCGGAATCGGCCACCAAGATGGCCATTTGGCCGCAAATTTCTTTCCTGGTGAGGTAGGAGTACTGAGATTTCGCATCGCTGATATGAGCGCCAAGTACGGGGAAAAGCATCGGAATCGGGGGTTCGTGCATATCTTTTGAGGCGGCGAGAGCATTATTTGGCTACATTTTGTCCATTCTTCAAGGGTCGGTGTCTTTCGTGCCGATTGTTTTGTTATATCGTATTTTATTGTTTCTTTGCTATTTAGAGAATAAATGATTTCTGAAATCTGACAGTTGACAGTCTGACAATTGGTTTTTTGAGTGGTACAATCTTCCTTATTTATTATCTATATATCTATATATTAAGTAATTATATAATATAAAGAAGGGGTTATTGTCATCCATTTTTCAACTGTCAGAACTGTCAACTGTCAGACTCGACTTGTTGTCACTTTACTTTTTCGAGTTTTCTCGCTACGCGGCCAGCGATCAAACGCTCCATCTTCTGGGCAATAGAGAGAGCCTGGTGTGCCAGTTGGTTGGGCAGTTTATCCTTCAGTCCCCCGGGCAATCGCGTGCGATTGTGTACAATTCTGTAAACGTGGCCGAGGTTAAGACCCGTTATGAGGTTGGTCGCTATATTTTCGAGGATGAGCAGCAAGGAGAGCGTGCCGCTTATGGGAAAAACATTTTAAGGAACCTGTCGTCCAGGCTGATTGAAAAATACGGCAAGGATTGGAGCTACGATACGCTTGTAAGATGTCGGAAATTCTATCAAGCATACGAGAATGCAGAAATTGTGGCAACGCCATTGCCACAATTGGAAGGAGCTACGCAATCTTCAGAAAACAAAAAACTTACAAATTGTGCAATCGTCAATTGCACAATTTGGCCACACACCATTACATCTTCCGAAAGTGCTGGCACTCACAATTGACCCCCAGCATCGGCATCCTATTGTGCAAGGAGGCCAATCAGGAGGTAGTACGTTTCGCTTTGAACCGCAGTATGTCGCCCACGATGGTAGCGTAGTACAAAGAGCAGTTGCAGGTGGGTGGCGTAATACAGCGCAGCATTGTGGAGTTCTGCAAATATGTGGAAGAAAGTAAAAAGACGAAGGAATAAATGTAACCCTCCTCCCTCTGACATCTTTTAGCCCCATATAGCGGGGCTCCCTTCGGTGGGCTCCGCTTATTTATTTTTGGCTGAACCAGAAATAAGTCGTATTTTTGCACCGTCATTCTAACACGGCAAATAGGCCTAATAGACAATGACAGACATATTAATAGAGCGCTGAATTTGCGCTTTATCTGCGGCAGTCAAGAACTTCGCAAATTCTAATAACCAGTCGCACGGTAAAGCAGTGATTCGCGCCACAATTGTGTATTATATCAAGACATCTTGTCTATTGATAGTGCACAGCGTGGGTGCGGCATTGCTTATTCTCGACTGGTAGGCAATGCGAAGGCCTTTTGACTGCGGGATAAGTGATGATTCTGTCTCCCGCGCTTCTTTTATATGTTTTCGGGATAGTTTAGAAATCGACAAATGGGAGTATGTCGACAAATGAAATGCAATCACACGAATGTTGCAAATATTTAGTATAAGCAATAGACGGTATCTTGGAAATAAATACAAGTTACTCCAATGGATAAGGAAGATTGTCGACGAAAACTGTGTTGATATTCATTCTTTCTTCGATGTTTTCTCTGGGACGGGAAGTGTTTCATCAGCATTTCTTGACAAGCGATTAGTGGTTTGTGATATGATGAAAAGTAACTATTTGGCAGCTCTTTGCTGGTTCTCTCCGGAAAAAATTGACAGAGAAAAATTGATGGCAATATTGGAATATTACAATACACTTGACACATCTCATGAGAACAACTATTTCTCTGAAAATTTTAGTGATACCTATTTTGATAAGGCGACCTGTCAAAAGATTGGTTTTATCAGAGATGATATTGAGCGACTCTATCAAGAAAAAAACGTAAACGAACGAGAATACGGTTGCATTATAACTTCATTGTTTTACGCAATGGATAGAATATCTCATACCTGTGGACACTATGATTCCTTCATCAGAGACGGACGCTATTCTGGTACGTTGGAGATGAGAATGCCTGACAATGATTATTGCTTAAATCCCAATAATGTCATCCTGTGTGCCGACTCAAACCTTATTGCAGATCAGGAAGAAGTTGATGTGGCTTATCTAGATCCTCCGTATAACTCACGTCAATATTGTGATGCTTACCATCTCTTGGAGAATATTGCAATGTGGGAGAAGCCAGAGGTGTATGGTGTCGCTCGTAAAATGGATAGGACAAAAATGAAGAGTAGATACTGCAAAAGCGATGATGCTGCATTAGCTTTGGGCGAACTAGTGCAAAAACTCAAGTGTCGCTATATTCTGTTTTCATACAATAATAATGGGAAAAAACTACAATGTCGGTCAAATGCCAAATTAACTGATGAGGAAATTGTGGAGATACTTTCAACAAGAGGGGACGTGACGGTTTTTTCAACTGAACACAGGGGTTTTGATGCAGGAAAAAGTGAATTCAACAAGGACAACGCTGAAAGACTATTCTTATGCAACGTACGCAGATAAAGAACTATATTGCCTCACCGCTCAACTATATAGGAGGTAAAGCACGGGTATTGGATCAAATACTTCCGTGTTTCCCAACCGACATTGATATTCTGGTTGACCTATTTTGTGGAGGATGCAACGTTGGAATCAATGCTGGAGCGAACTATACTATTTACAACGACACTTCTAAAGAACTCATTGGTTTGCTGAAAACATTCCGCCGAATGAAGAACGATACAATTATTGCACGTATTAATGCTTTGGTGGATGAATATGGCTTCAGTAAGACTCGAGACCACTCGTTTGCATATTATGGGGGCAATGCAAATCTTGGCGTTTCTGTATATAACCGCGATAAATACCTCAAATTGCGAGATGCGTTCAACCAATATCCCAAACGAGATAACCAATACTATATACTGCTTTACACTTTAGTATTGTTTGGTTTCAATAATCAATTACGATTTAATAGTTTTGGAGAATTCAATCTGCCAGTTGGGAAAAGGGATTTCAACAAAGTAATTGAAGCAAAACTCGTCAAATTCTTTGATGCACTAAGGTCTCAAGATTGTTTGTTTTCAATAAGTGATTTCAGAAAATTTGATTTTAACAACTTGACAGAAAAAAGTTTTGTCTATTGTGATCCCCCATACTTAATAACAAAAGCGACTTACAACGAAAAGGATGGCTGGACAGAGGAAGACGAAAGAGATTTGTTGTATGTGCTTGATGGTTTAAATGAACGAGGAATACGGTTCGCCTTATCTAATGTCTTGGAACACGAAGGGAAAAAGAATGTGCTGTTGTATGAATGGCTTACAAATAGGGCTTATACCGTGACGGATATTTTTATGGATTATCATTATAGTAACTATCAGAAGAAATCAAAGGCGGCAGATTCGAGAGAGGTATTGATAACAAACTATTAACCACTAGTCTTATGAACCAATACGACAGAATACCATATTCCTCTTTTCTTTGGAAATTTGGCACAACATCTTTCCGGACACATGAATTCAATAAACGCATTGAATGGCAGTTGAGGCTCCTTGATGAATTTTGGCAAAAGCCAGAAAACAAAGGCCTTGGATGGGAAAATCCTGTCGAGGGGCAAAATGGTATATACGAGATAAAAAACAGGTATTACGATTGGTTAGTAGAGAATGGTTTTACAGTTGGAAATGATAGTGTAAAATATAAGGCAGCGAGGGAGAAGACAAGTGGACTTGTGGATATGGGCTTGATTGATAACGAACATCGACTTACTGATGTAGGAAGAAAGCTATTGACCATTACGAGCACTCATGGTTATGAAGAGAGAACGAGCTTGGGAATTTCTAAAGATTCTGAATTGTACCTTGGTCAACTTATTAAATTGAGCGATGGTAATACGGGCAACGTAATACGCCCATTTTTGATTGTAGTATATCTGCTTTCCAAACTGGAATATCTTACATATGACGAGTTTAAATATTTAATGCCATTGTGTATTAATGCTAATACAACGGAAGGAATATTAAACTCAATTCGAGAATTGCGAGAGGAACAGATATTCATAGATAACGTTATAGTTGACCGCCTTTTAGAACGGGCAAATTACTCGGAAGGACTGTCTCGGTTTACTTCAAACATCTTTTCTGAAGATTTACTCCTATCTGTTGGAATGAACCGCAAGAGTGCTTCATACGACAAACCTTACTCTGCCCTATATCACGAGATGCATTCAGTGTATATGGACAAAAATGAAAGCAGAATACTTCCTTTGTTTGAAGCGGTTAAGAAACTGAGTTCCGGATGCTCGTTAAAATGGAAACAGTTATTATTTGAATCCTCAACTATTTCGGTAATAGAGAAAAATCCAAACGAAAACATTAAAGAATTGCCTCAAGAAGTCGTGGAGTCAGAAGAAGAATTTAAAAGATTCTTCTACATCACTATGCATTTGTTTAAAGCGAAAGCAACCCTCGAAGATTATTTCGACTTGAATAGAAGATATCTTAATTTGTCCAATTGTTTCATATTTGATGAAGGAAAGGTGAAATTTGATATCGTACCAAGGCAATTCTTTAGACCGATTGCAGATGGCTTATATGAACATGCGTACGAAGCGTCGGAATTGCTCCACCAATATTGTCCTCTTGATAGCATTAATCCTATGCTTAAATTCAACGAGGCAAATGTCATTTCTGGCATAAACACTGAGTTCGGAACTGATTTAACTGATATTTCAGAGGCTTTCAATGAAGTTGAAAGACAACGGTACGATCGTTTCAATGCAATGCTGGATAGGAAATTTAATAAAAAAACGATTATTCGTTTGCTGAATGATTTCGACAGTCGTAATGATAGTGAAATCAATAGTCTTGTTACCGACAATGCTGATGTCCCGACTATTTTTGAGTACATCCTTGGGATAATTTGGTACAACTTGAGTGGTCGAAAAGGGAAAGTGTTGGATTATTTAAAACTGTCGTTAGACGCCAATTTCCTTCCTATTACGCATGCTGCAGGAGGTGAAGCAGATATTGTTTATGAATATCCAACAACAAGGTATTTCCCTGAGCATTGTTTATTGTTAGAAGCAACACTGTCGGACAATACTAATCAGCGAAGAATGGAGATGGAGCCCGTTTCAAGACATTTAGGCAACCATCTTTTGAGAACAAAAAACTATGACAGTTATTGCGTGTTTGCATCCAGCTACTTACACATCAATGTCATCAGCGACTTCCGAGGAAGAAAAAATTATTTCTATTGTGACCAACAGAACAAAGATAGCTACATCACTAGTATGAAAATCATACCGATTTCCACAAACGACCTTCGAACAATTGTAAAATGGGACATTCCCTATTCTGAATTATATGATCATTTTGAGAAAGCATTTCAGGCGGAAGAGATTCATCCACAAAGATGGTACGATGAATATGTAAACATCGAAAATATGTTCAACAATGAATCCAAACTATTTATGGCAGCGGAGGAAGGGACACCGAATAATTAGCTTCTTGACCCAAAAGGTTTTTCATATGCCGAAGGCCATATGGTATGCCAACGAGCATCTTTGAAATATATTAGATGCAGCGAAAAATATCAGCGAAGCTGATGTAAATCAGGACCGTCAAATGTGGCGGTCTTTTCTTCAGGTAATCAGGTGATATGGTGAATTCCTCCTCGATTGGTAAAAGCGGCACACTATTCATTTCAGAGAAACGACGTTTGTTTGCTCTCCAGCTCAAGAGTTGGCTTTTCGAACCAATTTCAGGAAAAGGCAGGGAAGTCACAACAAAAGGTTTTTATTAATATTTCTTGCCGGTATCGGCAAAAAATCGTATCTTTGCATCGTGTTTTGACATAAAAACTTGCCGATAGTATGGAATATCTGTCTGTATCTCAGTTCGCAGAGAAGTATGGCATTAGCGAACGCACCGCACGAAACTACTGTGCCACAGGGAAAATGGAAGGCGCTTTCCTGACAGGGAAGACTTGGAATATCCCTGCCGATGCTTCTTTGCCTAAAAAAAACAGGGCAAAACTCTCGCCATTGCTCGCGCGCCTGAGGGAGGAGAAAGAGAGCAAGCTGAAAGGCGGCATCTACCACCGCACACAGATAGATTTCACCTATAACTCCAACCATATAGAGGGCAGTCACCTGACCAAGGAGCAAACACGCTATATCTTTGAGACCAACACCCTCGGCATCACCACGGAGAACACCCGCATAGACGATATCATCGAAACGGTCAACCACTTCCGCTGTATCGACTACATCATCGACCACGCCACCGACAAGATTACAGAGGCGCACATCAAGCAGCTGCACCTGCTGCTGAAAACCAATACTTCCGACAGCCAGAAAGATTGGTTTGCCGTGGGCGAATACAAACGGCTGGCCAACGAGGTAGGCGGTGAGGAAACCACGAAACCAGAGGAGGTGCACAAACGGATGAAAGCGCTGGTGGACGAAGTCAATGCGTTGAAGCAGGCGACGCTTGACGACATACTGAACTTCCACGTGCAACTGGAACGCATCCATCCATTCCAAGACGGCAACGGCCGCGTGGGGCGACTGATAATGTTCTGGCAATGTCTGCAGAGGGGTATCGTACCGTTTATCATCACCGAGGAACTGCGTTTATACTACTACCGCGGTATCCAGAACTGGGGAGACCTCAACGGCTACCTGCGAGATACTTGCCTGACGGCACAGGACCATTACAAAGCCCTGCTCGACTATTTCAAAATCAAATATTAGGCATAGGTTGAAAAAGTGCCCAACTATCAGTGTAACATTGTGTGTTTCAATAAATGGCGTTTGCTTTCCGGCTTGGGAGTCGGCTATTCGAGCCATTTTCGGAGAAAGACAGCGGATTTGTCTACTTTATTAGGCTGGTACAAGCAACTGCGCAACCCGAAAGGTAAATATTATGCATTGATATAAATCTGCAATTTTGGAGGATGCAGGCTGGAAGCCTGCGGTCCCGGGAGGATTGGAGGGGTGCGAATGAAAAAAGTCCTTTGGAATAGTGGGTTCCAAAGGACTATGGCTGTTGCTGTTTATTGTCGAGCTTGAAGCCTTGTCAGGCTTTTGCTTTTTTTCTTGCTTTGCGTCAGGCTTTTTCTTCTTCTTTTTGCTCGGTTTCAGGTTCCTCAAGGTCGATTTTGCCGGCGTTGACGAGCAGGTTGTACCACAGCAGCACTTTCTTGACGTCGCTGGTGTGTACGTGCTCGGTGTCGTAGTTGGGGAGCACTTCCTTGAAGTAGGCGAACAGGTCGGTGCCGGCGGCTTTCTTTATCTCAAAGGTGATGGGTTTGCCCTCTTCCTTGCGGAAGATGTCCTGCAATACCTCGCCAAGGGGTTTTTCCTCTTCGGTGGTGAAGATGCTTATCTCGTTCAATGAGCTGATTCTGTCCGATTTGAATACGGGACAGCGCTTTTTGTCGGCCAACGACTCGACGATGGCGCCGTTCTTGGTTTGCGATACGAGTTCATAAATGTCCGGTTTGCCGGCAACTACTAAGATTTTGCTTAAGTCCATTGTTTATGTTTTGTAGATTTTTAATGCGTGTGTAACGCTGTTTATTTGTTTAAAGTATATTTCGTGCTAAAAATTATGAAAATTTAGGTGCTTTGATGGAATTGTATAAGTCCGTCGATGGGGTCGGCAAGGACGGTGCCAACGTGGAAAGGTCCGTCGCTGTACAGGAGTTCTTTCAGCAGGGGTTCCACGGCTTTGGCATAGCCTCCCACGAAATTCACTTCGCCGTCCCAATGGTGTGAAAAACTATGCGCCTTGCGCCCTTTGAGAAGCCATATCAGGCAAAGGTGGTACCAATCGGAAAGTGTCTCGGTCAAGATGCTGCGGCAATAGTCGTTCTCTATGTTTTCAATGGCGAAAGGTGCCAGCGACGCGAGGAATCGGTTAGGGTTTGGCTGGTGGTATACGGTATTGATTAATTCGACGTCGGAGAGGCGGTAACTGTTATGGAACAAATGTCTTATGTCCGCCGGCATACGGTGTGACAGATAGTCGTCAAGGAGTTTGCGTCCGGCGTGGTTGGCCGAGCCACGGTCGCCGAGGATGTAGCCGGTGCTGACGGGTTGTCGCACAATGGCTTCTCCGTTGAAAAGGCAGGCGTTGCTGCCGGTGCCCAGAATGGCCACAACACAGGGACGGCCAGCACCTACGGCACGGCAGGCACCAAGCATATCGGTCTCAACGGTAACGCTGTCGGTACCAAAGCCTTGTTGCAGGAGGGCATTCATCCGCTTTGCCTGCTGTTTGTTGCCACATCCGGAGCCGTAAAAGTGAATTGTGAATTGTGAATTGTGAATTTCGAATTGCCGGCAGACGGTGGCACAGGCATCAAGCACCTGCTTGTCGGTGCTGAAATGGGGGTTTAAGCCCTCTGTAACGACCTTGTTACCAGTCGTTACATCCGCCCAGGTGGTCTTGGTGCTTCCGCTGTCGGCGACAAGTATCATATTATGCCGATAATGTCGTTGATGTCGTTGATTCTATGACGTTTGCAGTAGTCTTCGAGGCCGTCGATTATCTTCATAGTGACAGCTGGGTCGATGAAGTTGGCTGTGCCCACCTGCACGGCTTTTGCTCCTGCCATCAGGAATTCGAGAGCGTCGGCTGCCGAGGTGATGCCGCCCAAACCGATGACGGGGATGCTGACGGCGTGTGCCACTTGCCATACCATCCTGACAGCCACAGGCTTGACGGCAGGGCCCGAGAGGCCTCCGGTGATGGTGCTGAGGTAGGGGCGCTGCTTCTCGACGTCGATGGCCATACCGAGCAGGGTGTTGATGAGGCTTACGCTGTCGGCACCGGCTCCTTCAACGGCTTTGGCTATTTCTACAACGCTTGTGACGTTGGGTGTGAGCTTTACTATCAGTGTTTTATGATATATCTTGCGTACCTCGCTGACCACCTGTGCCGCCATATCAGGATTGGTGCCGAAGCCCATACCGCCCTTCTTGACGTTGGGGCAGCTGATGTTCAGCTCGATGGCGGGGATGTTGTCGAGTTCGTCAATCATTGCTGCGGTCTTACAATATTCCTCTATCGAAGAGCCGCTGACGTTGACGATGATATTTGTATCTAAGTCCTTGATTCTATGATATACTTCTTTACAGAAGGTCTCGACGCCCACGTTCTGGAGTCCTACGGCGTTGAGCATTCCCGATGGGGTTTCGGCCATACGAGGGTAGGGGTTACCCTGGCGGCGTTCGCCTGTGGTGCCTTTGACGATGATGCCCCCAAGCCGGTTGAGGTCGATGAAGTCGGCGAATTCTTCGCCATAGCCGAAGGTGCCGCTGGCGGTCATCACGGGGTTCTTAAGAGTCAGGTTATGTATTTTGGTTTGAAGCATTTTGTTGGATGTTGGAGGGTTTTAGGGGTTTAGGGTTTTAGGGTTTCAGGGTTGAAAGGTTTGATGGTTGGTGTGGTGTTATTGTTTTATCCAGTTGGTCAGTTTTTTGGCGTTGAAAACGGGGCCTTCTTTGCACACGCATTTGTGGCCTTCGTCGCTGTCTACCACGCAGCAGAGGCAGGCACCAATGC
This sequence comes from uncultured Bacteroidota bacterium, assembly GCA_902788805.1. Classification (GTDB taxonomy): domain Bacteria; phylum Bacteroidota; class Bacteroidia; order Bacteroidales; family P3; genus Colimorpha. The sequence goes on from CADALO010000002.1 coordinate 207,283, forward strand.
CGCAAGCCATCATATTCTCGAGCGACACCTCGCATTCGATGCCTTTCTCGAGGGCATAGCGAGCAACTGCTTTCATCATCGGAGTGGGGCCGCAGGTGTAGATGTGGTCGTAATCGGCTGAGAACAAACTGTGTTGTGTGACCAATCCTTTCTCTCCAAGCGAGCCGTCCTCGGTTGCGAAGCCGATGGTGCCGTAGGGTTCGAATTCTTTTTGCACGGGGATAAGGGCTGCGGTGCGTCCACCGAGCAGAATGGTAGGGCGTATTCCTTTGGCGGAAAGGCATTTGCTGAGGTGCAGAAGGGGTGCGATGCCTGCTCCGCCACCGACGAGCAATGTATGGGTGCCTTCAAGGCTGAAGCCGTGCCCAAGCGGGTATACGAGGTTGAGTTTCTGTCCTTCGGAGAGTTTTGAGAGGGTGCGTGTGCCTTTGCCCACTACTTGAACCAGGATGGTAAGTGTGTTGTTGTCAATGTCCACGTCGTGAATGGATATGGGGCGTCGCAGCATCACCTGCTTGTTGTCGGGCACTTCGACTTCGACAAACTGTCCGGCCGCTATCTCGGGCAGACGGTCGGGATGCTGAAGAGTGAGAGAGAAATACGACTCATTGTAAACTTGCTTTCCGACAATTGTGAAATCGGTAATGTACTTTCTCATAATTAAGGTATTGTGTCAGAGGGTATAGTTGTTTTTATTTTGCAAAGATACGCAAAACTTTTGGATGTGGCGGCCGATTATTGCGAGATTCTGCGTATCTCTTTCAATGTGTGGGAGTAAGTGTGGCTGTCGCTGTTGTAGATTCCGTTTTCATCGAGCGGGTCGCGCCTGACCATCCCAGAGGCGTGGATTATTGTACCGTCTCCGACAACGATGCCTACGTGCACTATCCGTCCTTGGGCATTGGCAAAGAATGCCAGATCGCCCGCCTTTGACTGGGCAAGTGCTACAGGTTTGCCGCAGAGATACTGCTGTGAGGCGTCGCGAGGCAGCTTGATGCCGCAGATTTTATATACCACCTGTACCAATCCCGAGCAGTCGATGCCCATAGAGGTGCGGCCGCCCCACAGATAGGGCGAGCCAAGGAATCGTAGCGCTGCCGATACGGGATTGTCGGGTTCGGTAATGTTGTGGTTTGCAATCCATTCCTTGCGGCAGTAGGCGCCGGCAGGAATCGTTATCTGCATACCGTCGATGTCGGCTATGCTGTCGCCTGGGTTTATGTAGTCGAGCTGACCGAATGGGTTGGTGTCTTTTAACTGCTTGTCGCTGACCCATCCTTCATAGCCGTCAAACAATGATCGTACCCTGACCCATTCAGGTACAGTTTCCATCACCTCAACCTTGTCTCCGAAGAGCAGTTGGTTGACCATTTCAGACTTGTGTGTCGCGCTCTCGCGCATCGGTACGGCAGACAAAAAGCAGTATGCAATTCTCATAGAACAAAGCGGTTAGAGTTTTCCTAATTCGACCGAACGTGCCACACGCTCCAGCAGATCGTCATCCTTGTTGTGTTTGGGGTCGAACCGTTCCTTCATATTGAAACCGAACATCTTTGCAAAGGTGTTGTAGAACGAGGCGCGGAACTTGCCCCTAATGTCAGCAATCAAAGTGTATGAGGTATTGCCCGTTTCGCGGTCGATCAGCTTCAGCAGGACTTTTCCTTGCGAGAAGGTAAGGTTTTCGAGGTCTTCATAGAAATCGTCGAGGACTTCCTGCTCAACCTGTTTCACGTATTCTTTACGTTTCTTTGCATTCATTCCGGCCATTTCCTTTTCAAGTTCCTGCAGTCGTTTGCGTGCCTCCTTGGCATAGGGCAGGACTTTCTTGACGTTGCGAATCAGCTTCTGGTTCTTGCGAATCTCTTTGTCGGTAAGCAAAGCCCATTTCCTCGCAATCACTACGGTCTTGAGGTGAATCAACGGAATGGTGTCGCCGTCGCGTACTGTGGCATAGCTCAACAGCTTGTTGGGCCCCGAACCGAAACGGCTGGTCGAAGGCTCCAAAGTGTTCTGGGCTTTGATGCTGCAGTTGCTGTCAATCCCTGCAAGAAGGGCGAACAGCAAGAGTAATACCATTTTGATTCTATGCATTGGCTTCTATTTTACGCAGATATAACTCAAAATATAATTTTTTCGTATCTTTGCAAAAGCAAACAATTGTTAAAATATCTATAGGCGATTTAAAAACAGACGATTAGTCATCATTGCATAAAGGGTTCTTTTATGGCAAAATCGATACAAGACAATAACGTTTTCTACAATATGCTAAGCCCGTTGGTGCAGTTCGGGACGAGATGCCATTACCAGCGTTTTGAAGTGCACGGGCTTGACAATCTGCCCCAAGACGGTGCCTACATCATAGCTCCTTGTCATCAGCAGGCATTGATGGAGCCGCTTGCGGTACTCAACTTTGCCCCCAAGCCGCCGGTGTTCCTGGCGCGAGCCGACATCTTCGAGAAGCCTGCGATACGTGCAATCCTTACGTTCTTGAAGATACTGCCCGTCTACCGCATTCGCGACGGACAAAGCAATCTGTCGAAAAACAACGACATCTTCGACCGTTCGCGCGATGTGCTGCTCGACGGCTTTCCGTTGTGTCTTATGGCCGAGGGTCGCCACAATAACCGCCACCACTTGCTGCAAATGGGCAAGGGAATGTTCCGCATTGCCGGCGAGACACAACTCAAACTCGGCGACCATCCGCTCTATATTGTCCCGACAGGCATTGATTTCGATGAATACGAGCGGCCATACAGCAATCTGGTGGTCAATATCGGCAAACCCATACCTGTCCAGCCGTTTATAAAGGATTTCCGCGAGAATGAGCCTGTGGCGCTCAACGAGATGCGCGAGGCGTTGTCCACCGCTCTCAGCCCTCTGATGCACGATATTCGCGACGAGGAACACTATGAAGAGATATTCACGCTATGCAATGTCCTAAACCGAGAGGTGCGTCATCGCGAAGGATTGAAGAACGGCGCCTGGAACAGGTTCTTGGTGCGGCAAAAGATATCGCGTGAGCTTGACAGACGTGCGGTGGAGCACAAGGCCGACTTCGATACTCTGATGTCGGACACACGCAACTATCAGCAGCAATGCCGTCGTCTGCGTCTTCGTGAAAGGATGGAGGCCGACCATTGGAATGTCGCCGCCACTATACTCTCGCTGATACCAATTGCAGCACTGCTGGCCGGGGTTATAGCCTTGCCGCCGGTGCGATGGATATTTTTCTTTTGGCTGATATGCTATCCGATACCTTTCCTGCCGACGCACCTATTGACCAAGAAGCTTATCGGCGACAGCCAGTTCCGCAGCTCGGTCAATTTCGGCATAAGGCTCATCCTTTCAATCATATATGCCATTGTCATAGGTATAGTTATGGCTTGTACGGGTGGTGCCTGGATGAGCAATCTGGCCGACATCGGTGCCTGGTGGGGGCTTATAGCCGTGGCGTTGCTTCATATCGAAGCCATCCTTGCCGGCCCCACAGTCAATGCCCTCAAAGCCATTGGCCGCAATATGCGTTACTGGTGGCTCAGGATTGTGAGATGCAAAAAGATGAAGGTTCTAAACGAGAGTTACAGAAAACTTGTCGGCTCATTTTAAGAAACTGTTTTAAATAAATTGAATGTTTTCTTAAAGAACCTAAACGGCATCTTTTCCTTCTTTTTTCGGTTGCAATGGACCCCCATTGCGCCCTCAAAAACAAGAAAAACCTGCTCGTTTATGTTCATAAGAAACCATTAATCAAATTTAAACATTTTCTAAAAAGATGGGTTCTTCGTTGCATTGAGCGCCGCTATAGTCAAACTCTGTCTCGGGGAAAAGGTCTTTGACGGGTTCTAAGCCGCTGAGCACCTCGTCCCAACGTCCCCAGCAATGCATAGGGTAGAAGTGGCCCGTTTGTATTTGCTGCAGCCATTGGCACACGCCACGCAACATCTCGCTGCCTAAACGCGGGTCGACGGGAAACATAACGTAGTCGACGGCTTTGGTAATTGTTCTCACCTCTTTGAGGTTGGACAGGAACATTCCTTCCATCTCGTCGAGTGAGCAACGCAAGTGTTCTTCTTCATTCTCAGGGAAGTACCAGTTGTTGTTGTCGCCGGCGTGATATATTGTGGTGCCGTCACTTAACGATACAAGCGAGGCGATGCCCACATCTGTCGAGCGCAATGCATAGAGTTTCAGATACTCGTCCTCGTAGATGTCGGCAGGACGAAGCACGGCGGTGGCTACAGGAGGTTTTATCCTGCGTCGCTTAGAAGTGTCGTAGGATATCAGCAGACGTGCGTCGGCATAGTCCTGTATCTCAGGATTGAAATGGTCTTCGTGAAAGTGTGATTCTATGAAGTAAAGCTGTTTCTCCCCGCGGTTGTCAATCAGCGTGTGGAGTTTCATATCCTGACTGTCTTTCCAATAGTCATAAACCAGCAGGGCATTATCGGTCTCTACTGCAAAACAACTGTGATAAATATAGTTAACTTTCACCACGTCAATCAATCCTCCTTCTTTCCGCCAATTGCTTCTGACACGTTGATTATGTAGTCGCCAAGTTTCTCGTAGAGGGCATACAGGGCGCTGTAGGCGTTGCCTATGGCATAGTCGTAGATGCCAAGCTTCAGAGCGTCAAGGTGCTGCGCACGCAGCAGGTCGCGATAGGCGTTGATGTCGTGTTCGGCAGCATAGGCAGCGTCAAGGTCGATGTTGTCATAGTCTTTGAGGTTGGCGTCCATCACATCAAGGGCTTTCTGCACCAGTTCGCTCATATGTGCAAGGTTGGCGTTGAGGCTTGAGTCGAAATGGACGGCATCCTCACGTTTGCTTTTGCGTGTCATAGCTATCTGGAAAATGGCGTCGCCAATGCTTTCCAGGTTGTCGATAATGCGCAGCATAGTGCTGATACGTTCTGATGCGTGCTGGCTCACGTCGCCGCTGCCGACACGGGTAAGGAACTTTGTGATTTCCTGTTCCATACGGTCGGTGATGTCCTCGTATTTTGTTATGCGCTCAATGAGAGAGTCAAACTCCTCGTCGTCCTTGGCGGTGCGAAGTCCCGGCAGGAAGGTGTACATACGCAGCACCCGTTTCGAGAACTCCTCAATCTCGCTCTTGGCCGACTGCAGGTTGAGCTCGGCGGTAGAGAGCCAGTTGCCCTCGATATAGGTGAGGCGGAACTCGTCCTCGGTGTCTTCGACCTTGGTTTTCACCATCCAGTCGACAATCTTCAATATCTGCGGTATGAAGAAGGCGAGGATAATGGTGTTGCCGACATTGAAAATGGTGTGGAACAGCGATATGGCCAGAGGCACCGACTCGCGGTTGTAGAGCGGGTCGTCGACCGGAGCGTAGGGGCTGCATCCTGTCATATTCTCAGTCAGGAAAGCGATGAAGTTCATCAGCGGCGAGAACACGATGAGCGTTATGATTACACCCACCACGTTGAATACCAAGTGGGCGCGGGCGGCTTTCTTGCCGGCTGTGTTGGCCACCAGTGCCGCAAGGTTTGCGGTGATGGTCGTGCCGATATTCTGTCCCATAACCAGAGCCACGGCGACGTCAAAGCCGATCCATCCGTTGTAGCACATCACAAGGGTTATGGCCATCATTGCAGCAGATGCCTGCACGAGGCAGGTGAGCAGGGCGCCGATGGCAATGAAAATAAGTATCGACCAGAAACCGTAGTCGCTGAGAGTCGATATTGCGTGAAGGAAATTGGGATATTGGTCGAGGTTCGACATCGGTTCCTGCAGCAGTTCCATACCCACAAGCAGCAGGGCGAGGCCGATGATGGTTTGTCCGATCGACTTCATCTTGTCGCGGCCCGAGAAGATAAAGAAAAGGCTTATGGCCGCCAGCAGCATAGGCAAACTGAATCCACCGGCATTGTCGCCAAGGCCGAAAAGTGTTATTATCCACGCCGTTACGGTGGTGCCGATATTGGCACCCATAATGACTGCCACGGCTCCTGCCAGCGACAGCAAGCCGGCGTTGACAAAGCCCACCACCATTACCGTTGTGGCCGACGAACTTTGGATGGCTGCGGTTACAGCCGTACCGGTCAAGATGCCGCTCAGAGGGTTGCCGGTTATGTGTTTCAATACGGAACGCATCTTGCTTCCTGCAATCTTCTGAAGGCCTTCGCTCATCAGCTTCATTGCAAAGAGGAAGACTGCCAATGCACCGGCCAATTTTAAAATAACTGTTACAATATCCCAGACATTCATCTTCTAATTGATTGGTTTATTGTTTGGTACTGTTTTTATTATTCTTTGTTAGACGGTGCAAAGATACGTATCATCTGTTGTTCAGAGCATAGAAATGCTGTTACGTTTTTGTTAAGATTTCTTTCGGCTCTTGTTGGCGGTCTTTTTTCCCCTTGTTTTGCCGGTGGTTTTTTTAGCCTTGGCGGTCTTGGTGTCTTTTGTTTTGCTGCCCTTGGTGCTTCTTGGCTTGCTGCTGTTGCTCGTCGCCTCAAACTCTTCTTCCACCAGGTCGAAGTCAATCTGCTTCTTGAGCATATCCACAGCCCTGACGCGCACCAGCACTGGGTCGCCGAGCTTGTAGCACTTGCCGTAGCGACGCCCGATGACTTGGTAGTTGTCCTCGTCAAGCATATAGTAGTCGCCCTTCAGCGAGCCGATGGGTATCATACCCTCGCATTTGTTGCCTTCTATTTCAGCGTAGATGCCCCACTTGCTGACGCCCGATATGTTGGCCGGGAATACCTGTCCCAGCTTGTCGCTCAGATACTCTGCCTGCTTGTATTTGACGCTGGTGCGCTCGGCGTCGGCAGCCTTCTTCTCCATCACCGAGCAATGCTTGCAGTATTCCTCATATTCTTCGGCGTTCACGCTGTCGCCGCCACCTTGGTAGCGCTCCAGCAGTCGGTGCACCATCAGGTCGGGATAGCGGCGTATGGGTGACGTGAAGTGTGTGTAGAAGGGGAATGCAAGTCCGTAGTGCCCTATATTCTCGGTCGAATAGTATGCCTTCGACATTGTGCGGATGGCGATGGTGTCGATCATATACTCCTCGCCGCGGCCCGCTATCTGGTCAAAGAGGCGGTTGTACGAATCGGCCAAAGCCTTGCGGCTGCCCACTTTCATCTTGAATCCCAGCTTGGTGACAAACTCCACAAAGGTATTAAGCTTCTCGGGGTTTGGCTCGTCGTGCACGCGATACACGAAGGTCTTGGCCTTCTGCGGCTTCTTGCCTTTCTCGTGCGCGGTCTTGCCTATGCACTCTGCCACGTTGCGGTTGGCCAGCAGCATAAACTCCTCTATCAGCCAGTTGGCTTCCTTCTGCTCCTTGATGTATACGCCTATAGGCTTAGCGTTCTCGTCGAGTTGGAATTTCACCTCCTGTGTGTCGAAGTTGATGGCGCCCTCTTTGTAGCGTTCTTCGCGCAGTATCGTTGCCAGCTTGTGCAGTTCCAAAACCGCCTCGTCAGGTTGGCTTTTCGCTTTTCGCTTTCCGCTTTCCGCATCCTTCTCTCCGTTTTCAATAATCTCCTGCGCCTCCTCGTAGTTGTAGCGGCGGTCGCTGTTGATCACCGTCTTGCCAAACCAGCGCCCCAGAACCTCTGCCTTGTCGTTCATCTCAAAGACGGCGCTGAAGCACAGCTTGTCCTCGTTGGGCCTCAGCGAGCAGACGCCGTTGCACAGTTTCTCGGGCAGCATCGGTATGGTGCGGTCAACCAGATATACGCTTGTGCCGCGCTCGTAGGCCTCGCGGTCAATGGCGCTGCCGGGCTTTACATAGTACGATACGTCGGCAATATGGACGCCCACCTCGTAGTTGCCGTTCTTCAGGCGCTTGAACGACACGGCGTCGTCAAAGTCTTTCGCGTCGGCGGGGTCGATGGTGAAGGTCGTCGTCTTGCGGAAGTCGCGCCGGCCTTCTATGTCCTTCTTGGTGGGAGCCTTGATTGCCGCCGCCTCTTTCTCGGTCTCTGCCGGAAAGTCTAACGGAAAGTCGTATTCAGCCAGTATCGACTGCATCTCCACGTTGTTGTCGCCAGGCTTGCCGAGCCTTTTCACCACGCGTCCCACGGGGTTGTTCATCTGCTGGGGCCAGTCGGTCATCTCCACCACAGCCTTCTCGCCGTCCTCGGCGCCGGCAAGGTCGTTGAGCGGAACAAAGATGTCCACCACCATATTGCGGTTGTCGCACACCAGAAAGGCAAAACGGTCCATCTTCTGTATGCGGCCCACAAAGCGTGTCTTGGCGCGTTGCAGAATCTCCACCACCTGGCCTTCAGGCTTGTGCATCTTGCGCTGCGGGAACATCAGCACCTTCACTGTGTCGCCGTGCAGGGCGTGATTGGTATAGTTGGGCGCTATCATCACATCCTCGCGGCCCTCCTCCTGCGGTATGACGTAGGCCTTGCCGGTTTGCTTCATATCAATGGTGCCCACGATGTAGTTCTTAGGCAGCAGGTCGTCGTTGATGTGCTTGGGGTTGATCTTGTACTTGCCGCGGCCTTCCTCGACCAGTATCTTGCTTTCGGCCATCTCCAATATGGTGGCCTGCACCAGTTGGCGCTGAGCCTTGTCGTAGGCACCCACCTTCGATGCAATCTGTTTGTAGTTGAACGCCGTGAAAGGGGCATTGGCAAAGATTTTCAGTATCTGTGTTGCAAATTTGTCGTTATTCATCTGCTTGCTTTTTTCATAAAAACGTAAAAACAGGTATTTTATTGGTTGCCGTGCTCAAAAAAAGAACACAGTTTTAAAAAAACAGAAATCGTTGTGGCAGATTGCATCCGCCACAACGATTTATCCATTGTCTTTAAACGTTAACCTATAACCGTTAACCATTATCCTTTATCAAAGGCCGTTAACGATGACCTTGGTGTCGCCACCGATCTCGCCTTGGTTGCCGCCACCGTAGACATTGCCATAAACGCGGGCTCTTCCAAGCAGACGCACGTCGGTGTCTCCGGTCACAGCTGCAGCATTGCCGCCGCCAAAGATGTTGCGGCCGACGATGCCGTGGTTGATGATTTCAACGTAGGTGCTGCCGGTAATCTTGCCTTGCGAGTCGTCGACCGGGTATAGCATATTTATTTACAAATGAGCCCTGTTTGCTATAAAAATCCGTGAATTTTTATCAAATAAATACTTTTTTTTACCCTCTGATTTAGCCGAACCCTTACTCCGGTTTCTCCGCCTCCGGTCCATACCAACTCCGGTCGTTGTACAATATATGTACAATAGTTGTACAATACTTGTACAATTGTAAACGTACAAATATTGTACAAGTATTGTACATATATTGTACGGAGTTGGTCCCTTGAAGGGTTGGAAATGAGGCGGTTACGAAACGGTGCCGAAATTAGGGATAAATAGTTGGTTACGAGGGTGTTGAATTAAGAAGGGGCGATTTTGAACGCGGATTGTTTATTTTGAACTCGGATTTTTTTTGAACACGAATGACACGAATAACACGAATGGCTCGATAAATCTCGCTGAAACCTTTAAAACCCTTTCAACCTTTTTAACCCTTTAAACTTTTTTGAACACGAATTGCCATAAATTATCCGAAAATTATTTTTGAACACGGATTGAGCGGATAACACGGATATTTTTTGAACACAGAGCTTGGGATGCCTCGGAGAGGCATTATCTCAATAACACCACACTAAGCGACAACGGAGCGCAGTGTGGGGAACTGTGAACCACCGCGACGAGAGCGTCTCGGAGAGACGCTACCTTGCTGGCTGTTTTATGGTTGCGTGTCTTCGACACGCTGATGCTGTGCCGTACTCTTATCCCCACACTGCGCCTGCGTCCGCTCCCTTCGGTCGCGTCCCTGCGGCTTAGTGTGGTACTCTTATCCCCACACTGCGCCTGCGTCCGCTCCCTTCGGTCGCGTCCCTGCGGCTTAGTGTGGGGTTATTGAGATTCAACCTCTTCGAGGTTGTAAAACACCCTTTCAACATTTTATAATACAATAACTTATCAACACATAACTCTTCCAATCCCTTCCAACCCCTTCACCCCTTAACCCCTTCAACCCTTCATCCTCTCACTTCAAACATCATACATCATACCCCTTCACCCCTTCAACCCTTCACCCCTTCAACCTTTCAACCCTTCATCCTCGCACATCAAACATCATACATCATACATCTTACCTCTTTGCCCCTTAAAAAAAGAGAGGCGCTTCACAGCGCCCCTCACAATTATATATTAACCTTAAATACTTCTACGCTTTGCCTTGTGGCACCATATTGTAGGGTATGGCGTCGTTAGGGCCGTGTGGCTCGTCGATGGTGCCAAAGGTCTTCTCATAGTTCTGTATGTTGCCGTTGAGGGCCATCAGAAGTCTTTTGGCGTGGGCGGGCGACATTATGATGCGCTGTCGCACCGTTGCCCCTTCGCGGCCGGGCATAGCCTGTGCGAAGTCGATGATGAACTCGGCAGGGGAGTGGGTTATGACGGCAAGGTTGCTGTAGGTGCCTTGCGCAACTTCATCGCTGATGTTGATCTTAAGGTCGGTTTTGTTCTCTTGTGCCATTGTGTTTCTCTCCTATTGTTTGTTCATATTCTTCTTGTCGCCGACTATGAGGTCTTGGTATTCGCGGAGACCTGTTCCTGCGGGAATAAGGTGGCCAACGATGACGTTTTCCTTCATACCCTCGAGGAAGTCCTGCTTGGCGTTGATAGCGGCCTCGGTGAGGACTTTGGTGGTTTCCTGGAACGATGCGGCGCTGATGAAGCTCTTGGTCTGCAGCGAGGCGCGTGTGATACCTTGCAGTATCTGTTTTGCCGTAGCGGGCTTGGCTTCGCGTGCGGTGACGAGCTGCTTGTCTTGACGGCGCAGGTAGGAGTTCTCGTCGCGCAGTTTGCGGGCGGTGATAATCTGTCCGTTTTCGAGGTTCTCGCTGTCGCCCTTGTCCTCAACGACCTTCATACCGAAGATTTCGTCGTTGATTTCGTGGAAGTCGATCTTGTTGACAAGCTCGCCTTCGAGGAAGCGGGTGTCGCCCGGGTCTTCGATTTCGACCTTGCGCATCATCTGGCGCACAATGACTTCGAAGTGTTTGTCGTTGATCTTCACGCCCTGCAGACGGTAGACCTCCTGTACCTCGTTGACGATGTATTCCTGTACCTTCATCGGGCCCTTGACGGCGAGGATGTCGGCCGGGGTGATGGCTCCCTCGCTGAGGGGGGTGCCAGCCTTGACGTAGTCCTGATCCTGCGCCAGGATTTGCTTGCTGGTGCTGATGAGGTAGCTGCGTTTCTCGCCGGTCTTGGAGGTGATGGTGATTTCGCGGTTGTTGCGTTTGAGCTTCTTGGCGATGGAGACGATACCGTCGATTTCGGCCACGATAGCGGGGTCGGACGGGTTGCGGGCCTCGAAGAGCTCGGTGACGCGCGGCAGACCGCCCGTGATATCGCCTGCCTTGCCGAAGCTGCGCGGTATCTTGACCATAATGTCACCGGCACGCAGCATCTGTCCGTTGTCGACGCCGATGTGGGCGCCCACGGGCAAGTCGTATACCTTCAATATGTTGCCCTCGTCGTCGATGATGTTGAGGGTGGGGTTCTTGGTACGCTGGCGCGATTCGACGATGACCTTGTCCTGAAGGCCTGTCTGCGAGTCGCTCTCGACGCGGTAGGTGACGTTCTCGATGACGTTCTCGAAGCTGACCTTACCGTCGACGTCGGACATAATGACGACGTTGTAGGGGTCCCACTCGGCGATGAGGTCGCCGCGGTGTACTTCTTCGCCTGCCAGCTTGTATAGCTTGGAGCCGTAGGGCAGCAGGGCAGAGAAGAGGGTGACGTCGGTCTTGGGGTCGACGATGCGCATCTCGGCTGAACGGCCCATAACGATGTGGTAGTTCTCGCCGGTGGCATCGGTATAGGGGATGGAGCGGAGCTCGTCGATCTTGAGTATACCTTCGTGGTGCGACTCGATGCTGGAGGTGGTACCGATGTTGCCACCGGCCACACCACCGACGTGGAATGTACGCAGTGTAAGCTGTGTACCAGGTTCGCCGATGGCCTGTGCTGCGATGACGCCGACGGCCTCGCCCTTCTGGACCATCTGGCCCGTGGCAAGGTTGCGGCCGTAGCACTTGGCGCAGACGCCGTGTTTGGCCTCGCAGGTGAGCACCGAACGGATTTCGACTTCTTCGATGTGGGCCTCTTCGATGCGCTTGCAGATCTCTTCGGTCAGCTCTTCGCCGGCCTTAACGATAAGCTCGTCGGTCTGCGGGTCGTAGATGTCGTGGACCGAGGTACGGCCAAGAATCTTCTCGCTGAGGCTCTGGACGATGTCCTCGCCTTTCTTGAGGGCTGTCGTGGGCAGGCCGCGCAGGGTGCCGCAGTCCTCTTCGGTGATGATGACGTCGTGGGCCACGTCGACCAGACGACGGGTGAGGTAACCAGCGTCAGCCGTCTTAAGAGCGGTATCGGCCAGACCCTTACGGGCACCGTGGGTGGAGATGAAGTACTCGAGCACCGACAGACCTTCCTTGAAGTTGGAGATGATGGGGTTCTCGATAATCTCGTTGCCGGCGGCGCCTGCCTTCTGCGGCTTGGCCATAAGGCCACGCATACCGGAGAGCTGACGGATCTGCTCCTTGCTACCACGGGCTCCCGAGTCGTACATCATATAGATGGGGTTGAAGCCCTGGTTGTCGGCTTTGAGGCGCTTCATAAGCGTCTCGGTGAGCTGGTTGTTGGTGTTGGTCCAAATATCGATGACGTGGTTGTAACGCTCGTTGTTGGTGATAAGACCCATAGCATACTGGGCCATAACCTCTTCGACCTCCTCGTTGGCGTGGGCAATCATCTGCTCTTTCTCCTGAGGGATGATAACATCGCCGAGGTTGAACGACAAACCGCCCTTGAATGCCATACGGTAACCCATAGCCTTGATGTCGTCGAGGAAGTTGGCTGTCACAGCGTTGCCGCAGACGGTGAACAGGTCACCAATGATGTCACGCAACGGCTTCTTGCCCATCACTTGATTGATGAAGCCATAAGCCTCAGGAACCACTTGGTTATAAATGACACGGCCTACGGTAGTACGGAGACGGTCGGTCTTGATGTAGTGGCCGTCCTTGTCAACGACAGGGTAGCCATCCTTGTCGCGCAGAATTTCGAATTCGGTACGGCAACGCTGAGCGCGTTCCTCATCGTTCTCGCAGTCGCGGTCGGTGAGGATATTGCCCTCACGGTCCTTAATGACTTCGGCGAATGACTTGTCGGTATGTACGAACTCGTATTCGTCACGGCCTTTGAACTTGTTGAGACGCACCGAGATGCAGGCGTTGAGCGACACACGTTTCTCATTGTAGGCGATGATAACCTCTTCTGGCGAATAGAAACGCTGACCTTCGCCCTTGACGATCTCTGTCTCTGTGGTGCGGCGGGGCTTGGTCATATAGTACAGACCAAGCACCATATCCTGCGACGGCACGGTGATAGGAGCACCGTTGGCCGGGTTGAGGATATTGTGGGTGGAGAGCATCAGCAGCTGAGCCTCGAGGATGGCAGCATTGCCAAGGGGCACGTGGACTGCCATCTGGTCACCGTCGAAGTCGGCGTTGAATCCGGTACATACCAACGGGTGGAGGCGGATGGCCTTACCCTCGACGAGTTTGGGCTGGAATGCCTGTATACCGAGTCGGTGCAGCGTAGGAGCACGGTTCAGCAGTATGGGATGGCCCTTCAATATATTCTCAAGGATTTCCCATACCACGGGGTCCTTGCGGTCGACAATCTTCTTGGCGCTCTTGACAGTCTTGACAAGTCCGCGCTCAAGCATCTTGCGGATGATGAACGGCTTGAACAGCTCACTGGCCATATCCTTGGGCAGACCGCACTCGTGCATCTTCAACTCGGGGCCGACAACGATGACCGAACGGCCAGAGTAGTCGACACGCTTACCGAGCAGGTTCTGACGGAAGCGGCCCTGCTTGCCCTTCAGCGAGTCGCTGAGGGACTTGAGCGAGCGGTTGCTGTCGCTCTTCACCGAGCTGACCTTGCGGCTGTTGTCAAACAGCGAGTCAACCGATTCCTGAAGCATACGTTTCTCGTTACGCATAATGACTTCAGGAGCCTTGATTTCGAGAAGGCGTTTGAGGCGGTTGTTGCGGATAATCACACGGCGGTAGAGCTCGTTGATGTCGCTGGTGGCGAAACGGCCGCCATCGAGCGGGACGAGAGGACGCAGGTCGGGCGGAATGACGGGGATGATGTTCATAATCATCCACTCGGGACGGTTGTCCATACCGCGTTCTTGCATACGGCGACGTGAATCGCGGAATGACTCAATGACATTCAAGCGTTTCAGAGCATCCTGCTTGCGCTGGTTCGAGCTTTCCTTGCTGGCGCGGTCACGCAACTCATAGCTGAGGCGGTCGAGGTCGAGGTCCTTGAGCAGGACGTAAAGAGCCTCGGCGCCCATACCGGCGATGAATTTGTCGGGGTCGGTGTCAGGCAGCTGGTCGTTGCCCTGAGGCAGGTTTTCGAGGATGGCGTAGTGCTCCTCTTCGGTGAGCAGGTCGAACTTCTGTACGGGTACGTCGTTCAACACGGCCTTGCCGGGCTGGATGACGATGTATTTCTCATAGTAGATGACCTGGTTAAGCTTTTTGCTCGGGATGTCGAGCAGGGTGCCTATCTTGTTGGGCAGGGTGCGGAAGAACCAGATATGAGCCACAGGAACAGTGAGTTCGATGTGTCCCATACGCTCACGGCGCACTTTCTTCTCTGTTACCTCGACACCGCAACGGTCGCAGACAATGCCCTTATAACGAATGCGTTTATATTTGCCACAGTGGCATTCCCAGTCGCGTGTAGGACCGAAAATGCGCTCGCAGAACAGACCGTCGCGCTCCGGCTTGTAGGTGCGGTAGTTGACAGTCTCGGGCTTGGTGACTTCGCCGTAGGAGCGTCTCTTGATTGACTCAGGCGATGCCAAGCTGATGGTTATCGATTTAAAATCGTTCTTTAACTGTGATTCTTGTTTAAATGCCATATTACTTTTTTGTTTTAGAGTTTAAAGGTTTTAAGGCTGATAGGTGGATACCTAATTGAACTTTAAAACTTTAGAACTTTTAAACGTATTAATCAAATGTTACCTCAAGTCCGAGACCGCGGAGTTCGTGGACAAGTACGTTGAACGACTCGGGGATGCCTGGCGTGGGCTGGTTGTCGCCCTTGACGATGGCCTCGTAGGTCTTGGCACGGCCCATAACGTCGTCCGACTTGACGGTGAGGACCTCCTGCAGGACGTGCGATGCACCGAAGGCTTCAAGGGCCCAAACCTCCATCTCTCCGAAACGCTGACCACCGAAGTTGGCCTTACCGCCAAGGGGCTGCTGGGTGATGAGAGAGTAGGGTCCAATGCTACGGGCGTGCATCTTGTCGTCAATCATATGATGCAGTTTGAGGTAATAGATGTAACCTACCGTTGCAGGCTGGTCGAAGCGCTCGCCGGTCTCGCCGTCGTAGAGATAGGTGCGGCCGTTCTCGGGCAGGCCTGCCTCTTGCATATAACCGTTGATCTGCTCGAGGGTGGCACCGTCGAAGATGGGGGTCTTGAAACGCTTGTTGAGTTTCTTGCCGGCCCATCCGAGGACGGTCTCGTAGATCTGTCCCAGGTTCATACGCGAAGGCACACCCAGAGGGTTAAGCACGATGTCGACAGGGGTACCGTCGGCGAGGAATGGCATATCCTCGGCGCGGACAATCTTCGACACGATACCTTTGTTACCGTGGCGGCCAGCCATCTTGTCACCGATGCGAAGCTTACGCTTCATAGCGATGTAGACCTTGGCCATCTGCACGATGCCGCTCGGCAGGTCGTCGCCGACGGTAAGGGCAAACTTGTTACGGGTGAAGCGGCCGTTGATTTCGCGTACTTTGATATTATAGTTGTTCAACAACTCTTTGATGAGGTTGTTGGTCTCCTTGTCCTGAGTCCAGCGGTTGGGGTTGACATCGGTGAAATCGATGGCGCGCAACGCCTTCATACTGAACTTCTCTTTCTTGTGGATAAGTTCTTCTTTGTGCGAATTGTAGACACCGTTGGAGGTCTTGCCGGCAAGGATGACAAGAAGCTTGTCGATCAGCTTGTCCTTGAGGTCGGCAAGTTCGTTGTTGTATTCCTCTTCAGGCTTGGCAAGGAGTTCTTTCTCGCGTGCACGGGCCTTGCGGTCGCGCACCACGCGGGTAAACAGTTTCTTGTCGATGACGACACCGCGTACCGAAGGGGGCACTTTGAGGGATGCATCCTTGACATCGCCGGCCTTGTCGCCGAAGATGGCGCGGAGCAGCTTCTCTTCGGGAGTGGGGTCGCTCTCGCCCTTAGGCGTAATCTTACCGATAAGGATGTCGCCTTCCTTGACCTCGGCACCGATGCGGATGATACCGTTCTCGTCAAGGTCTTTGGTGGCGTCGTTGCTGACGTTGGGGATGTCGCGGGTCAGCTCCTCGTCGCCGCGCTTTGTCTCGCGAACCTCGAGGGTGTATTCCTCGACGTGGACCGACGTGTAGATATCCTCGCGCACCACGCGCTCGCTGATAACCACGGCGTCCTCGAAGTTGTAACCCTTCCAAGGCATAAAGGCAACCATCATATTGCGACCCAGAGCGAGCTCGCCGCCCTGTGTGGCGTAACCCTCGCAAAGGACCTGGCCCTTCTTCACCTTGTCGCCTTTGCGTACGATAGGACGCAGGTTGATGGCGGTGCTGTGGTTGGTACGCTGGTATTTGGTGAGACGATACTCGTGCAGGTCGTCGTCAAAGCTTACAAGACGCTCCTTCTCGGTGCGGTTGTGCTTAATGACGATTCTGGTAGAGTCGACATATTCTACTACGCCGTCGCCGATAGCGTTGAGCAGCACGCGGCTGTCTTCGGCAACAGACTTCTCTATGCCGGTACCGACGATAGGAATCTCGGGGTTGAGCAGAGGAACAGCCTGGCGCATCATATTCGAACCCATAAGTGCACGGTTGGCGTCGTCGTGCTCCAGGAAGGGAATCAGCGATGCTGCGATTGATGCAATCTGGTTCGAGGCAATATCCATCAAATCAACCTCTTCGGGGCTGACGATGGGGAAGTCTGCCTGACGGCGGGCCTTGACACGGCTGCTGGTTATGCGGCCTTCTGCATCCTGCTCGGTAGTGGCTTGAGCCACAGTCTTGTTCTCCTCAGCTTCGGCGGTATAATATACAGGAGCCTCGTTGAGCTGGACTTGACCGTTCTCGACACGCATATAAGGTGTCTCGATGAAGCCCAGATTGTTGATCTTTGCGTAGACGCTCAACGATGAGATAAGACCGATATTCGGACCTTCAGGAGTCTCGATGGTACACAGACGGCCATAGTGTGTGTAGTGCACGTCGCGGACCTCGAATCCGGCACGGTCGCGCGACAGACCGCCAGGACCTAAAGCAGAGATACGACGCTTGTGCGTGATCTCGGCCAGCGGGTTGGTCTGGTCCATAAACTGCGACAGCTGGTTGGTGCCGAAGAAGGAGTTGATTACCGACGAAAGGGTCTTTGCGTTGATAAGCTCGGTGGGGGTGAACACCTCGTTGTCGCGCACGTTCATACGCTCACGGATGGTGCGGCTCATACGTGCCAGACCTACGCCGAACTGTGCAGAAAGCTGCTCGCCTACGGTGCGGACACGACGGTTCGACAAGTGGTCGATATCGTCGACGTCAGCCTTCTGGTTAATAAGAAGTATCAAATATTTAATAATAGAGGTAATATCCTCTTTGGTGAGGACACGCACCTCGTCGGGAACATCAAGGTTCAGTTTGGTATTGATTCTGTAGCGACCCACATCGCCCAAATCATACCTCTTGTCCGAGAAAAACAGCTTCTCGATGATGCCGCGAGCCGTCTCCTCGTCTGGCGGTTCCGCATTGCGCAACTGCCTATAGATGTATTCCACAGCCTCCTTGGCGTTATTGGCTGTGTCTTTCTTCAATGTGTTGTAGATAACCGAATAGTCAACACCATCCTTGTCTTCTGTAGTCACCAGGATGGTCTTGATGTTCAGCTCGAGAATCTTCTCGATATTCTCCTCAGTCAGTTCAACGTCACGCTCAATGACAACCTCGGTACGTTCCATCGAGACAACCTCGCCGGTGTCCTCGTCCACAAAGTCTTCTATCCAGCTGTCCACGACGCGGGCGGCAAGTTTCCTGCCGATATTCTTCTTCAGGTTGGCACGGGTAGCCTTGACTTCCTCTGCCAGCTCGAAAATGTCAAGAATCTCTTTGTCGGTCTCATATCCGATAGCACGCAGCAGCGTGGTGATGGGGAGTTTCTTCTTACGGTCGATGTAAGCGTACATCACGTTGTTGATGTCGGTGGTGAACTCCATCCAGCTGCCTTTGAACGGAATGATACGGGCGCTGTAAAGCTGTGTACCGTTCGAGTGGAACTGAGTGCCAAAGAATACGCCAGGCGAGCGGTGCAGCTGTGATACCACAACGCGTTCGGCACCGTTGATGACGAAGGTGCCTTTTGGGGTCATATAGGGGATCATACCCAGATAGACCGGCTGCTCTATAGCCTGGAACTCCTCGTTCTCAGGGTCATTGCACGAAAGCTTCAACTTAGCTTTCAGGGGGACACTATAGGTCAGACCACGCTCGATGCACTCCTCGATGGTGTAGCGCGGCGGGTCGATGTAGTAGTCCAAAAACTCAAGTGTGAAATTGTTGCGGGCATCCGAAATGGGGAAGTTTTCCTTGAAAACCTTGAAAAGACCCTCATCCAAGCGGTTGTCCGGGTTGGTCTCAATCTGGAAGAAATCCTGAAACGACTTCAGCTGAATGTCCAAGAAATCCGGATAGTCGAACTTGCGGACGGATGCGAAATTAACTACTGTGGGTTGATTTTTTGCCAAGGGATGAAAAATTTAAAATTACAAAACTCAAAAATCACGTACTCACGAAAACATATTCTATACGCACGCGGAAATCAGTCGTATAGCAATAAGGAATAGGTACTCCGACACCCCGGTCGGAGACCCTATTCCTTAGTTGAGCCAAGTAGTGTAAAACTTACTTAACTTCAACCTCTGCACCAGCCTCTTCGAGAGCTTTCTTCAGTGCATCGGCTTCGTCCTTCGAGACGCCTTCCTTAACGGTCTTGGGAGCACCGTCAACGAGTTCCTTCGACTCTTTCAGACCGAGGCTTGCGAGGTCCTTCACAGCCTTCACAACGGCCAGCTTCTTGGTCATATCGGGAACACCCTTCAGGATAACGTCAAACGAGGACTTCTCCTCAGCGGCGGCGGCGCCACCAGCGGCGGGAGCAGCAGCAACTGCTACAGCGGCAGCTGCGGGTTCAATGCCGTATTCCTCTTTCAGGACGTCAGCTAATTCTTTTACTTCTTTAACGGTTAAGTTAACCAGTTCTTCTGCTAAGGCTTTAATGTCTGCCATAATTATTTAAAATTTTAAATGTTTTTACTAATTTTGTTTTTAATCTGCGGAAACCAGCGTCTGCCAGCCTCCTTTTTTTGTTTTATTCGGCTTTCTCTGAAAGCGTCTCGAGGACACCACAGATGGTGTTGCCTGCCGACTGAAGTCCGGAAACGACGTTCTTGATAGGCGACTGCAGCAAAGCAATGACGTCGGCAATAAGTTCGTTCTTGGACTTGATGTTGACAAGCGCATCGAGATTTTCTGCACCCAAATAGAAGCTCTCTTCAACATAAGCGCCTTTCAGCACGGGCTTTTTGGTATCCTTGTTGTTTGCCAGGAATTCCTTTATAAGCTTTGCAGGGGCGTTGTTGATGTTAGACAGCATAATGCAGGTCTCACCCTTGATCGCAGGCTTCAGCTCAGAGTAGTCAACGCCGCTCTTTTCCATAGCCTTGATGAGAAGGGTGTTCTTGACAACTTCCAACTTCACTTCCTTGCGGAAAGCGGCACGGCGCAACTTGCTTGTCTGCACAGAGTTCAATCCTCCGATGTCAGCAATGTAGAGATGCGGATAGGCCTTGATGTCTTCGCACAAAGAATCAATCAGTTGGTCTTTCTGTTCTTTTCTCATAAATTTATTAACTGTTTTTGATTTTGTGGACTTTGATAGTTTGTTTACCTATCATCCGTTCACTGATCGCTGATTATTGCAATGTTGCGGCTTTGGTGTCAACCTTCACTCCGGGGCTCATCGTCGAAGAGACAGTGATGCTCTTCACGTAGGTACCCTTTGCTGCAGAGGGTTTCAGTTTGATGATTGCCTGAAGGACCTCGCGCGTGTTCTCGAGAATCTTGTTCTCGTCGAAGCTGCACTTTCCGACAGCGGTATGGATGATACCGAATTTGTCGACCTTGAAGTCAATCTTACCTGCTTTTGCCTCCTGGACAGCCTTGCCGACCTCCATTGTAACAGTGCCGGTCTTGGGGTTGGGCATAAGGCCACGGGGACCCAGAATACGGCCCAGAGCACCCACCTTCGGCATTACGCTCGGCATAGTAATGATAACATCTACATCCGTCCAACCGCCTTTTATTTTGGTGATGTACTCATCAAGACCATAATAATCGGCTCCGGCGGCTTTTGCCTCTTCCTCCTTGTCGGGGGTGCACAACACCAACACACGCACGGTCTTGCCAGTGCCGTGAGGCAGCGTGACACTGCCGCGGACCATCTGGTTGGCCTTACGAGGGTCGACGCCCAAGCGGACATCGATGTCAAAGCTCGAATCAAATTTGGTGTAGGTGATCTGTTTTACAACAGAGATGGCCTCCTCAAGAGTGTAGACCTTGTTCTTGTCGAATTTTGCAAAAGCCTCTTTTTGTTTTTTAGATAGTTTTGCCATTTTTGCTTGTTTTTGTGGTCAACGCGCTTTCATTATTTAAGGATATTGGCAGGCTCTCTAACCTTTAACCGTTAACCTTTAACCGTTACTAACGCTACCACTGTTAATCAATCTTTTTTACTTTGCCAGAGGGTTCTCACCCGTAACAGTGATACCCATACTGCGGGCAGTGCCAGCCACCATACTCATAGCCGACTCGACTGTAAAGCAGTTCAGGTCGGGCATCTTGGCTTCGGCAATCTGACGCACCTGCTCCCAGGTGACAGAAGCGACCTTTACGCGGTTAGGCTCTGACGAACCCTTGGCGGCTTTGGAGGCCTCTTTCAGCTGTACGGCAACAGGCGGAGTCTTAACTACAAAATCAAAGGACTTGTCAGTATAAACATTGATGATGACGGGCAGAATCTTGCCAGCCTGGTCCTGCGTACGAGCGTTGAACTGCTTGCAGAACTCCATAATGTTTACACCCTTGGCACCCAGTGCGGGACCTACAGGAGGAGCCGGGTTGGCAGCACCGCCCTTGATCTGAAGCTTAATCAATCCTGCAATTTCTTTTGCCATTGAATGTAAATTTAAAAAATTCGTTATTTGCTTTTCTCTATCATATCAAAACCACACCTATTCCTTTTCCACCTGGTTGTAGTTCAACTCCAGCGGAGTCTTGCGTCCGAAGATCTTGACCGTCACCTTCAGCTTCATCTTCTCCTCGTTGACCTCCTCGACAACACCCGAGAACGAATTGAACGGTCCGTCAATAACCTTGACAGGCTCGCCGACAATAAACTTGTCAATCAAGCCGCCGTCCGAATCCATCTGCTCGTCCATATTGCCAAGAATACGGTTCACTTCGGCGGGACGCATCGGGATGGGGTCGCCGTCCTTCTCGCGCAAAAAGTCCAAAACATTGGGCACATTCTGAATCACCGGTACAATCTCGTCCCTCAACTCGGCCTCCAGCAGCACATAACCGGGGAAATAGTTGCGATCTTTCACAACTTTCTTACCGTTGCGTATGCTGTAAACCTTCTCTGTGGGAATGAGCACCTGCGGAACCAGATCCGACCAGCCGCGTTTTGCCATCTCGCTTTCGATGTACTCCTTGGCTTTCTTCTCCTTACCGCTTATTGCCCTAACGACATACCATTTCTTCGTCTGTTGATCCATTGCTTTAAACTATTGAAATAGAATATGATTCCTACCTTCGGAAAACAGCTCTGTCTCAATGAAGATTGGGAAGCAAGACACAGCTGTGGCACAAGGGAAACAGGTTCCCGCGTGCCTTATCCAATGATAGAATAATAGATTCCTAATATACCTTTCCACACTCCGCTCTGGACACCGAATACATAGTCCATCAGGAATATGATTACGGCCAGAATCAGAGCGGCCACAGCAACAACGACAGCGCTGTTCTGCAGCTCTTTGAACGTAGGCCACGACACTTTGTGCACAAGTTCGTCGTAGCTTGATTTCACATAATTACCGAATTTAGACATCTTTCTTTCTGTTTTATTGGCAGGGGCAGAGAGAATCGAACTCCCAACTACGGTTTTGGAGACCGTCATTATGCCATTTAACTATGCCCCTGTAAGAGGGACGTACACAGGGGTACGCCCCTACAGGTTTTTATCGATTATTATTCAATAATCTTGGTTACCTGACCCGAACCAACGGTGCGGCCACCCTCGCGGATAGCGAAGCGCAGGTTCTCGTTCAGAGCGATGTCGGAAATCAGCTCCACAGTGATCGTCAGGTTGTCGCCAGGCATAACCATCTCGCGGCCTTCGGGCAGGATGATGGTACCGGTAACGTCAGTCGTACGGAAGTAGAACTGAGGACGATAGTTGTTGTGGAACGGAGTGTGACGGCCACCTTCTTCCTTCTTCAGGATATAAACGGTAGCTTCGAATTTGTGGTGAGGTTTGATCGAACCCGGTTTTGCGATAACCATACCGCGACGGATCTCGTTCTTGTCGATACCGCGGAGGAGCAGACCAACGTTGTCGCCAGCCTCACCCTCGTCGAGGATCTTGCGGAACATCTCGACGCCGGTGACGGTGCTCTTCAGCTTCTCGGCACCCATACCGATGATGTCGACGGGGTCGCCGGTGTGGACAACACCAGTCTCGATACGACCGGTGGCAACGGTACCACGGCCTGTGATGGAGAAGACGTCCTCGATGGGCATCAGGAAGTCCTTATCCACAGCGCGGGTGGGCAGGGGAATCCAGGTGTCGACGGCATTCATCAGCTCCTCGACAGCCTTGACGCCGCTGGGCTCGCCGTTCAGAGCGGCCAGAGCCGAGCCACGGATGATGGGGATGTTGTCGCCATCATAGTCATAGCTGCTGAGGAGCTCGCGGATTTCCATCTCGACGAGGTCGAGCAGCTCGGGATCGTCAACGAGGTCGCACTTGTTCAGGAAAACAACCAGCTGGGGAACACCAACCTGACGGGCGAGCAGGATGTGCTCACGGGTCTGGGGCATAGGACCGTCGGTTGCAGCAACAACGAGGATAGCACCGTCCATCTGGGCAGCACCAGTAACCATATTCTTCACATAGTCAGCGTGACCAGGGCAGTCGACGTGAGCGTAGTGACGGGTCTCAGTCTGATACTCAACGTGAGCGGTGTTAATGGTAATACCACGCTCTTTCTCTTCCGGAGCGGAGTCGATAGAGTCAAAGGACTTCACTTCCGACAGACCTTTGGCTGCAAGCACTTGGGTGATGGCGGCGGTCAGGGTAGTCTTACCGTGGTCCACGTGGCCAATAGTACCGATGTTTACGTGCGGTTTAGAACGATCGAATTTTTCTTTTGCCATTTTTTAATACGTATTAAAATGTTTATTAATAAAGTTATTTTTCATTCTTCCAAGGTGCCTCCCTTCCACAAGCATAGAGGCGCAAACCCTTGCGTCTCACCAACTTAAAATCACCCTCAACATTGCACACTTAAAGAGCTACAGACCGGATTTGAACCGGTGACCTCATCCTTACCAAGGATGCGCTCTACCAGCTGAGCTACTGCAGCTTTTTGCCTCTTTTCGAAGCGAGGGCGGGATTACCTTTCGCCGTCCTACTCTTTTCGAGCGGAAGACGGGGCTCGAACCCGCCACCTATAGCTTGGAAGGCTATCGCTCTGCCAAATGAGCTACTTCCGCTTCTCTAATAGGTTTGTGGGGAAGAGTGGACTCGAACCACTGAACTCCGAAGAGGACAGATTTACAGTCTGTTGCAATTGCCACTATGCGACTTCCCCATTACCTCCGATGCCGGTTGGCATCCGAAGGTCGAGCCGATGAAGGGACTCGAACCCCCGACAGGCTGATTACAAATCAGCTACTCTACCAACTGAGTTACATCGGCTTTTGTCAACGTTTCAAACAACTCTTTTTCTCTGTTTTGAGGTTGCAAAGATACTACTTTTTCACAAACTGAAAAACTTTTTTTCAACTTTTTTTCATTGCTACCACTGAAACAACTGATTTACAGATATAATAAATTTCAAATTTCTGTTACTTTTTCTCTCTAATCCCTCCCCAAAACACTCTTCCGCCCCCCAGAAAACTCGTATTTTCGCCCAAAAATTCACCACATTTCGCTCCAAATACGCGACATGGTGGGTAACGCATTGGTTTAGAGAGGAATGATGTGTGATGTATGATGTTTAACGGTTAAAGGTTAAAGTTTTTGAACACGAATGACACGAATTGCACGAATTGCTCGATGGAATCTCGCGCGAATGACACGAAAATATATTGACCACAGATTGAGCGGATTGAACAGATTTATAGAACACGAATTACACGAATTGCTCGATGGAATCTCGCGCGAATGGCACGAAAAATATTGACCACGGATTGAGCGGATTGAACTGTTTTTTCAGAATATAATCATCTGCGCAATTCTTTTTTAACGAATTCTCAATTCGTGCAATTCGTGTAATTAGTGTTCAAAAAAATCCGTGTTATCCGAGCAATCCGTGTTCAAAAAAGTTTAAAGGGTTAAAAAGGTTGAAAGGGTTTAAAGGTTTCAACGAGATTTATCGAGCCATTCGCGTCATTTGTGTTCAAAAAAAATAATTTCCGGATAATTTATGGCAATTCGTGTTTTAAAAAAAAATGGGGTAGACGCTTACCGAACGGCGTTGAAAAAATGATGCGTTTAGTAAGAGGGAAGTAAGAGGAGAGTAAGAGGGTATGCATCAATGCGGGAGTGGTGTTGAAGATGTATGATGTATGAGGTATGATGTCTGAAGCGAGAGGTATGAGGTTTGAGGTATGAGGTTTGATGTGCGATGTATGATGTATGATGTGGGAGGGTGGAGGGTTGAAAGGGGCTGTGTTGATAAGTTTATTATTAAATGTCGGAAGGGTGTTTCACAACCTCGGAGAGGTTGAATCTCAATAACCCCACACTAAGCCGTTGAGGACGCGAGCGAAGGGAGCGGACGCAGGCGCAGTGTGGGGATAAGAGTACGGCATAGCATCAGCGTGTCGGAGACACGCTACCAGAAGACAATCAGTGTGGTAGCGTCTCTCCGAGACGCTCTCGTCGCGGTGGTTCAGAGTTCCCCCACACTGCGCTCCGTTGTCGCTTAGTGTGGGGTTATTGAGATAATGCCTCTCCGAGGCATCCCAAGCTTTGTGTTCATAAAAACATCCGTGTTCAAAAAAGTTTAAAGGGTTAAAAAGGTTGAAAGGGTTTTAAAGGTTTCAACGAGATTCATTGAGCCATTCGTGTTATTCGTGTCATTATTCGCTGTATTATATTTATTCAGCGGTGCTCATCACCCCTTCGGGGGTCGTGTTCAAAAAAACATCCGTGTTCTCCGAGCAATTCGTGTTCAAAAAAAATTTCGGATAATTTATGGCAATCCGTGTTCAAAAAAGTTTAAAGGGTTAAAAAGGTTGAAAGGGTTTTAAAGGTTTCAACGAGATTTATCGAGCCATTCGTGTTATTCGTGCAATTTGTGTTCAAAAAAATATTCGTTTCAAACAAGCAATTCGTGTTCAACATCCTCCTTGGGCACAATAAAGCTGCCCATTCGCCGTTACCTGTCATTATGGACATCCCGTCAAAAATACTCGAAACAGCTGTCAACGAAATCGCCACCCTGCCTGGTGTCGGCAAGCGTTCCGCGTTGCGCTACGCCCTCCATCTCCTCGACACCAGCGACAGCGATTTCGCGGCATTCATCGGTGCTCTCACGCGCCTCAAGAGCGACACGCACTATTGCAGCCGCTGCCATTGCATCAGCGACACGCCCCTGTGTCCCATCTGCTCCAGCCCCAAGCGTAACCAGAAGATAATCTGCGTGGTAGAGAACATCCAAGAGGTTATGGCTATCGAAAACACCGGCCGTTACAACGGCCTCTATCACGTCCTCGGCGGTGTCATCTCGCCCCTCGACGGCATAGGCATCGGCGACCTCACCATCAGCCAGCTCATCGACCGCGTGGCCGCCGAGCAGACAGAGGAGGTCATCCTGGCGCTGCCCACCACGATGGAGGGTGACACGACAAATATATATATCGACCGTCAGCTCAAGCAGTTCCCCGACCTCAAGGTCACCACCATAGCGCGCGGCATCGCCATCGGCGACAACCTCGAGTATGCCGACGAGATCACCCTTGGCCGCTCCATCGTCAACCGCGTCCCCTTCGGGGTGATATGATTTTGTTAAACGTTGTGATAGTGCGGCACGCCCCTGACGCTTTGTTTTTGTTCGCCGGATAGTGCGACACACCCCGGCTGCTTTGTTTTTGTTCACCAGATAGTGCGACACACCCCGGCCTTCGGCCACCCCTCTCCGAGAGGGGATGGGCTGACGCATCATTTTGATTGTCAATGATTGGTAAATGTTGCGCTGCCGCGCCATCCCCTCTCGGAGAGGGGTGGCCGAAGGCCGGGGTGTGTCGCACTATCAAACCATCGCAAAAGTGTGTCGCACCAGCCGTTCCGATAACGTAGCGGCAAACAAAAACAAAGGCCGGGGTGTGTCGCCCTGTCAAGCCATCGCATTGGTGTGTTGCCCCGTCAAGCTGTAAATCTCAAAACGCAGGTCTCGTCCTTACATTTTCCCCTTCATCCGCCGTATGCGTGCCGCACTTTCGTGGATGCGCCCGGCGGGAATCTCGCCGCGCTCGACCATATCGTATATCAGTTCGATAGTCTTGGGCACAATCTCCGGGTCGTACTCGCTGCCGTTGTTCGACAAGCACAGCATATCGGCTCCGGCGTTGATGGTCATACGCAGCATCTCGTCGTATCCGTAGTGCTGGGTCATAGCCCCCATCGCCAAGTCGTCGGTGATGATGACGCCGTCGAAATGCAAGCTGTCGCGCAGCAGGCCTGTCAAGGTCGCCTTCGACAGCGTCGCAGGCCAAAGGCTGTCGATCTTGGCGTTGAAGACGTGGGTGGTCATCACCATACGCACCTCGTTGTCGGCCAGCAGTTTGCGGTAAGGTTCCAGTTCGTCGCTGTGCCACGTGTCGCTCACGTCGGCCAGGCCCAGATGGGTGTCTATCCGTGAGCTGCCGTGACCCGGAAAATGCTTCAGACACGCCGTCACACCCTGGCGTTGAAGTTCCTCGACCCACACGGCGCCGCACTTCGCCACACGGCCTGCGTTGCCGCTGAAGCTGCGTTCCAGCTTGCCGATGACGGGGCATCGGGGGTTGACGTCGACATCCACGCAGGGCGCAAAGTCGAGGTTGATGCCCAGTTCGCGCAGTATGCTGGCTGTCAGTCGTGCACACGCCCTCACGCTGTCCATTCCCGCTGTCGCCGTGGCCTTGGCCGAGCCGAATGCCGGAAAGCCGTATTTCTCCTTCAGGCGACTCACCGCGCCGCCCTCCTGGTCGATGCCTATCAGCAGCCGCTCCTCGCCCGCCGACTGCAGCTCCTTGCAGAGGTGTCGCAGCTGGCTGCGCGAGCTGATGTTGCGTGGCCGTGAACGCGACGGCGCGTCGTATTCGAACAGTATCACACCTCCGATGCCGTAGTCGCGTATGTCGCGGACAATGTGGTTGTTACTGTCGATGTCCGTGCCGCGGAAGCCCACAAGCAGCATCTCGCCGATGTCGCGCCTGAGCGCTGTGTCGTCCTTGCCGCCGCCGCTGTTCTGGGCGTTGCCGCACGCCGCCAGCAGCAGAGTGGCGGCCAAAAACAAAACTCTTATGTGCATAATGGTGGTTTTAAGCTCAATTTCTCACACTAACGCAGCAATTACCTAAATATTGCCCCGCCCGGCCAATAGGGTTGCAACACCCGTTCCGGGTACTTCCAAGTTGAAGCATAGGCGTAGCGTAGACGAAGCGTAGGCGAAGCATAGGCGAAGTTTAATCCAGTTGTTGTCCGCTTGTTGTCCGCTTGATGTCCGCTTGTTGTCCGCTTTTAAAGCGGACAACAAGCGGACATCAAGCGGACAACAAGCGGACAACAACCACCCCTGTCGGTAATGCCGCCTGTCATAGCGGCCGAAAAGTGCTGAATATTATAAAAAAACTTAAAAAAATTTTGTGTTTTTGTTTTATTATATATCTTTGCATACGTAAAAGTGGGTCTTGTAGAGGCTCACAATCGATATTATACACTGAAAGACAATGCAATAGATATGAAAAATAATATACACAAAATAAGATGTTTGGTAAAAAACATCGCCAAAAATAACAATAAAATCGGAAGAAAAGCAAAAGAAACAGAATCGAAAACGTCAATAAACTAATCATCCACAACTGAAACAATAATACAACCGAGAAAACAAACAGGAACACGAATGACACGAATAGCACGAATAAAAGGCAAGTGTAACACGAGCGATTCGAGAAATTAGTGAGATTTGTGTTCAGAAAAAAATAAAACCACCGACAACGACTAACACCTTTCACAATATGAACTACAAGGTATTGAATTTTACAATGTTCTGCATATCAAACGTGGCATCGGCCTTGGGCAGAAGCCTGCGTGAGGTATATCGTAGTATGCAGGACTGCAATATCATTGATGGTTATATTGTCCCGTGTTACGACGTTTTGCACACTTTTTCAAGGGAGTACATCGTGGAAGACATCATATCTTTAATGCAGAAGAAAGGAGTCAGGGTATGATTTTGTATCACACATCTACGCAAGCGATATTACATCCCGATGTTATCCACTCGAGGTTGCATCTTGACTTCGGGCAAGGTTTTTATCTTACTGCATTGAAGGAACAGGCACAACGTTATGGTGAGCGTTTCTTACGCCGGAATGAGCCTGCGGTGGTTAATGTCTATGAGTTTGATGATGAGGTGGCCCCTTTCTTGAGAAAGCGCTTTGAAAAATATGATGGAGAATGGCTTGACTATGTTTCGGCCTGTCGCAAAGGAGAACAGCACATTCAGTACGACCTGATTGAAGGTGGCATTGCTGACGACAATGTGTTTAACACCATCGACCTTTACTTTGCCGGAATATATACCCGTGAACAAGCGTTGGACCAGTTGCGCTTCAAAGAGCCCAACCATCAAGTGTGTATAACATCACAACTTTTGATTGACGAACACTTGCACTACATTGAGAGTGAAACTATAAAATAAACAAGAAATGCAAGCAAATCCCGACATATTGCAAATGAAGATGTCCAGAATCGTAAAGCTTTGGGCAGAGCGTACCGGTATGACATACGAGGAAGCTATGGACAAGTTCTACGAGTCGAAGACCTGTGAACTCATAAGCGAGGGCATTGCAGATATGCATTGTATGAGTGACGACTACCTTGTAGATGAATTGATGATAGAGTATAACAACAAAACAATAACCAACCACAACGACTAACGAAACTAACGATATGAACAGATTGATGAGTACTAACGGAATTAGAAAGTATTTGCTGATGGCAGCTTTGATGCTGGCAGGAACGCTGACAGCGAATGCTGCCGACTATGTACTGGCATACGTCAATGGCAATACGACATATTACCTTGCACGTAATGGTACGTCTGGTGTACAGAGCGTCACGACTTTTAACCCCGCAACCTGCATTTGGAGTTGTGAAAATACAGGTGGAACAGCATCAACGCTGAATAACAGCGAAACATACGGATGGTTGTATCAAACAGTGAGTGGAACGAAATATTATCTGAGTGCTGATGATGATGATTTTTCGCTTGTAACAAATCCCTCCAAAGCAACAGATAGGAATTCCATGAACTATACTATGTTCAGAACCAATGAAACTTACGTATATAACTATTATCGTTATAGATCGTGGGGAACAAACTACTCATATTCATATTACATCAATCTGGCAAATAATACAGTGGCACGCAATACGACAGCCAATACTGCCTCCAATGCCAGACCATACCAATTAACTACTAATTCTGTTGCTGCGTCCCTTACTGATGTAACAATTGCGACAGGTGCAAGCACCATATCAGCCACAGGAAGCTACCCTTACACTTTAAGCGGTAGCTATTCCAATGCATCGACCGACTATTATTTCAATGGCGCTGACCATTACTACCCTGCTCGAACCACCACCACGGTTACGCCGGAAGGTGCGTGGTCGGTCAGCGGAACGGGTGCATCGTATGTATCTGTAAACGCGAGCACAGGCACCATCACCGTCAACAGCCTGCCGACCGACGGCATAAAGACCATCACGCTGAGCTGCACGCCGTCGTACAGCGGTACTGACGGCGACGAAGTGACCAAAGAGATCACTCTGATGCCTGTTCTGCCTACGGCCATCACCGCCAGCGAGAGTTCTATGGCTCTGTGCATCGGCTCGGAGGCCACAGCCACCTATTCCTTTACGCCTGCTGAGGCATACGACAATGTCGTCGCCTCGTCGAGCAACACCTCCGTGGCCACGGTCAGCAAGGCCGGCAACACCATCACCGTCAATGGCGTGGTGCTGGGCTCGGCTACCATCACCCTCAACGCGCGCAACACATCCAACGCCACCGTGTGCAGCACCACGATTAGCGTCACAGTGCAGAACCCTGCGGCGACGCCGGTTGTGAGCTTCAACAGTTCCACCAGCCAGGTGACCATCACCTCGGCCACCGACGGCGCAACGATATACTACACCACCGACGGGTCGACACCCAGTGTCCACTCCACGGTATACAACGGTCCCCTCACCCTGAACAGCGCAGCCACCATCAAGGCCATTGCCGCCAAGGACGGCTACTGCAACTCGGAGGTGGGCACCGGCGAGGCCTGCATACTGCAGCGCCCCTATATCAACACCAACAACGGTACGGGCATCACCTTCGAGAGCGATGATGCCGGCGTGACCTTCTACTACACCTACAGCGCATCTTTCGACCCCTATGGCAACCCCAATGCCCCTGCCGACCCCACGACAAGCAGCACGGCTTGGCACACGGGCGACGCTATGATACCGACAGGCACGGGTAGCGGACGCATCCGCGCCAACGCCATCGTCAAGGTCATCGCCGCCAAGGACGGCTGCGTGAGCTCGCCAGTGGTGGGCCGCTGGAACACCAGCGAGGACTACTCCATCGGCAACTGGGTCTTTGCCTATCGGGACGACGGTGGAGAATACCATTTCCTCGAGAATGTTCCCGGCGTGAACAACGGCAACAGCAGCTTGACCAACACCAACATTTTCAAGCCCGACGTGACCATCTGGGAAGGCCTCCGCTACGGCGACCCCAACGCCAACTACGAGACGGGTATCGTCCTGAAGAACAACAACGAGTACTTCTACCTCTACAACGAGAGCCTTACCGACGGCAACCCCACGAACCCCATCACGCGCAACGACTTCATCAACGAGATGCTGATGCCGGAAGGCACCATCAACGGAGTCAAGATGAGATGGCTCTACTTCATTGATTCGTGGAATGCCGCTATGACAGAGGGCGTCTTCGCCGAACTCGGTTTCGACAAAGATGACGAGGAGTGGGCGATCCCCGACGTGCATATCTCCGAGGCCGGACTTTACCAGAACCTGACCACCGTCTCCGGCGGCCACTACTACTGCCCGGTCGTCTTCCCCGCCTTCATCCACGAGGCCCACAACTACGACCTGAACGTTGAATACCCTGTCAATTACGAGACCGTCAAGGAGAGTCTGAACAAGGGCCAGTCGAAGGCCATCACGGCATTCACCAGCGAGGTGGGCGACGCCACGAGCACCCCCGGTGTCTACTGCCCCGAATACTACGAGGTGGGCGAGACCAACACGCTGTGGCACAAATACTGGTTTGCGAACACCGTGACACCTATGGACGCCGCTCCCACCGGAACCACCGACATACGCATCACCTACCAGCTGCTCAACGGCACGCAATACTGCGAGCTGGTGGGCAACACCCTCACTCTGGTCAGCGACCCCGGCCGCGACCTGTTGGTCACGGTGCGCATCACCGCCACGCCCTACATCGACGGTGTGGCAGTTCCCGAAGCGGCACAGACAAAGGACTATCAGATCAACCTCCTTACCGCTCCTCCCTTCCCGGCGCCTGTCATCAGCCGCGTTGAGGGGACCAACGACTACCAGATGGAGTGCTCCGCACTGGGTTCCATTATCGAATACCGCATTAATGGTTCGGCCGACTGTGCCGCCTATGGCGATGTCGAGAACTTGCCCACCCATCCCGGCTGGTGCCTCTACGACGGCCCCATCACCGTCACCACCGCCGGCACCGTCATCACGGCACGCAGCTATCGTCTGAGTCCCGATGCCGGTATGTCCGACCCTGTCGACTACCTGGTCGGCGGAGCTATGCTGCTGCCCCCCGTCATCACCATCGATGACGACGGCAATGTCACCATCGCCGCCAACCCAGCCAACAGCAGCCTGAATGGATACACTCCTCCCGAATACTTTTACTATACCGTCAACGGCAGCGACCCCGACCCGAGCAATGTCGGTCCTGTCACAAGCTACTACAGCGGCAGCTTCACCGTCACCAACGGCCAGATAGTGAAAGCCGTTGCCAAACTTGACGGCTTCGCCAACTCGGCCATCGCCAGCGAGACCTACAAGATAGCTTCGGGTACGTCGAGCTACGGCGTGGTGACCCTCAACGACTATGAGGACCACAACTGGAGCTACTACCAGGCCAGCGCCGACCTGCCTGGTGGCTACCCCGACGCACTGCACTCGCCCTATCCGCGCAATGTGCAGATAACCTACTACGGCTACGGCAACAAGACCCTCAGCACCAACAACAGTGCTACCCCTGCCGCCAACACCTTCACAGGCAACACCACTGCCGCCGATGTAAAGGTGGGCATAGCCGATGAGGGCCACACCTTCTTATATTACAAGACCTTGGAACGCGATGCCAACGGCCGCTATCCTTATGAGCTTATCCCCAACCCCTTCTATGTGCGTCCTGCCGTGACCAACTATACAGGCACACAAACGCTGCGTCTGGTAATGAACGACGCCGGCGGCGACGGCTGGGGTGGTAGCCAGCTGATCGTGGACTTCAGCGACAACACTACAACAAGAACTTTCCAGCTGGCATCGGGCAGCACACAAACCCAGACCTTCACGGTCAGCAGCGGTGTTACCGTTACCCTGACGTGGGTTACCGGCGGCGGCAAGAACAACGAATGCTCGTTTGTGTTGAGCTACGACGGCGGCAGCACGATATATGAATCGGGTGCCAACCCCAGAAACGGAAAGCTGAAAGTCTTCAAGGTGGCCGGCACATACACCGTCAGCTCATACACCGGTTTCTACAAATGGCGTGTGAAGAGCGTTACCGATGGAAGCATCTATGCCGCCTCCTCAGGTGGTAATGCAATAGCCACTACCTCGACAACATCCGACGACAACGTGATGCTTGATGCCGAGCAGACCTACTATTTCGTTCCCTCCGATGCCGGCACGACAAATGCCAACAACGCCACCTCTATGCAGGTGGAACTCGAGGCAATGTGGGCACTGGCAGCAATCAATGACGGCACGACAACCACAAATACAAACTACGGTTCAGTGGAGCGCAACTTCTATATAAAAAGAAGCGGTACAGGCAATTCAATTATAGGAGTTACTAACAGGCCTATTACCTATAGTTCGTTCTACCCCAACGGTACTACCGATGGCACAACACCGGCAACCGAAAGCGACATTCTTTCGATACACAATAACGGTGCGATGTCGCTGTCTGTAGATACCAAGATAGAATACTATAAAATAAACGGCGACAATACAACGATCACCTGCAACAACCACAATCTTATCATTGGCCGCGGAGTGTCGCCACATAACACCTACGTGGCAAATCTTCTCCAAGGTATCAATGCGGATGCTGCAGACTTGAACTATTCCATTCGCATAGAGAGCGGTATATATAGAG
This sequence comes from uncultured Bacteroidota bacterium, assembly GCA_902788805.1. Taxonomy (GTDB): domain Bacteria; phylum Bacteroidota; class Bacteroidia; order Bacteroidales; family P3; genus Colimorpha. Next base: position 241,439 of record CADALO010000002.1, read on the forward strand.
AATTAAGCTTTATTAAATCATCTTCTCAAACAGTAAGTGGTCGTTATTATGTAAAATCAATCTTGGGAAGCGACTATGACAGAGCCACAAATACCAATTCCAATTTGTCAGTCTCTGCAGGTGCACAGTTGTTCTTCTCACAAGTAGTCACGTTTTCTGGCTCTTCAAATAGAGATGCAAAGACATTCGACCTTGTTGTCAAGAGCGGAGAATACCAAAGGAATTATTGGAACAACGAGGCTGGTTCCGGTGGCGGCGGCTATCAGCACTCGTTCTATTGCGGACCTAACCAAGGCAACAATAATTATCCAGGTATACGTTATGTCATAATTGAGGGTGGTGAAATGGGATGCCTGAACGGAGGACGTGGCACCAATGGTGCTAAAGGCACATACGCCCCGTCGAGCGATGAAAATCCCACCTTCACAGCCAGGATAAAGGGCGGCCATATCCACGGCGCGGTCTTTGGCGGCGCTGCCGATAGTGACTCGCCGGGAAGCCGCCGAATCATAGTAACTGGCGGTACTATTGAAGGATGGATTGCAGCAGGTGCAAACGGAACAGGATCTTCTGGTGGAACCAACTCTGCCCGCTCAGATGGCAACTCCTATATTTATGTGGGTGGTGATGCACTTGTAGGCGGCCCAAATGTCAAGACTGTAAACCAAACCGTAGGCGGACAGGTGTTTGGCGCCGGACGAGGACAAAACGGTCAGGAAGCCAGTATCAACAACTCTAATGTAGTTGTTGCCGACGATGCTGAGATTTCCGGCGAAGGTGGCGGTAACGTCTATGGCGGTGGCTACACAGGCTATGTAAAACAAGTTTCCAATGTATACGTCTTGGGCGGCACTGTGGAAGGTAAAGTCTTCGGTGGTGCTTACGGCAATGGCAATGCTATGCAGACAGTCAATGTTACTATGACTGGCGGTTTGGTTACCGATGGCGTTTATGGCGGTTCCAACAGTACAGGTACGGTTGGCGACGTCACGATGCATATCGACGGTGGCCAGGTGGGTGAAGATGTCGAAGATATCGGCTATGTCCACGGCGGCGGTCTTGGAAACGCTACCCGCGTAACGGGCTCGGTGAATATGACCATAGGTTCGGCAGTCGACGCCGAGGACTATGTCACCATCTATGGCGACGTCTATGGCGGCAGCGCCCAGGGCAAGACCAACGGCAACAATAGCCGCACCGCTGGTGCTGTGACCAACGTCACGATGAATGCCGGCAAGATCCACGGCTCGCTTTACGGCGGCGGACTGGGCAACAACACCTATGCAGCCGACGTATACGGTCCCGTGCAGGTGACCGTCAACGGCGGCGGCATCCACTCTACGCATCAGGACGGCTCGGGAGCCGTATATGGCTGCAACAATGTCAATGGCGCCCCACAGAGCACCGTAAACGTTGACATCAACGGCACCGACGACCCCGCCGACGGTCGCGAATATGCCCTCGACGCCGTATATGGCGGCGGCAACAAGGCCGGATACAACAACACCCCTGTGGTGAAGGTCCACAACTGCGACAACAGTATTGAATATGTATATGGCGGCGGCAACGCTGCCGACGTGGCCGGCACCGATGTCACCATCTATGGCGGCAACACCATTGGCTACGTCTTCGGTGGCGGCAACGGCTCGGTCAGTGCAGCCAACGTTGGTAACGGTGGCGTTGACCTGAAGATTCGCGGCGGCGTCATCCGCCACGTCTTTGGCGGCAACAACACCAGCGGTACCATCGGCGGCGCCATCAACGTCAACGTCAACAAACAGACCGAGGATGGCCACGCTTCCTGCCCTATGAAGATCGGCGAGGTGTTCAGCGGCGGCAATATGGCTGCCAGCCAAGCCGGTAGCATTACTATAGGCTGTACGGGCGACTTTGTCGAAGCCACAGGCAGCGACCGCTACGGCTACGAACTGGAAGGCATCGGCGACGTATATGGCGGCGCCAACGCTGCCGACGTGACGGGCAACATCTCGCTGACTATCAACGGCGGCATCATTAACCGTGTCTTCGGCGGCAACAACTTCAGCGGTGACATCAGCGGCACCATCAACGTTATCATCAACAAGACGCAGGGGTGCGGCTGGTATGTGGGTTACGTCTACGGTGGCGGCAATCAGGCTGCCTACACAGCCCCTTCGGTGGGCTATCCCAACGTCAGCGTGCGTAACGGCAAAGTGACCTACGACGTCTATGGCGGCGGCTTCGGCGACCCGGTCGACGACTCGCAAGGCAAGATCACCGGCAGCACCTACGTTGAAATCATCAACCACGGCATCGTCGGCCGCAACGTCTTTGGCGGCGGCAACGCAGCAGCCGTGACCAACGACACCGATGTACGTCTGCTGGGCGGCGCCCGCGTCTATGGCAACGTCTACGGCGGCGGCAACCAAGGCGAGATTGGCGGCAACACCAAGGTGATTGTGAATGGAAATTAAGAGAACGGAGAACTGAGAACGGAGAACGGAGAACTGAGAACTGAGAACGAAAATAAAACGATACCGGAAAGAAAAAAGGTTTAAGTTAAAGAGTTAATATCAATAAAGGAATGAAGAAACTACCGTTGGGAATACAGACGTTTGAGAATCTGCGGAGAGATGGCTATCTCTACGTGGACAAGACGGATTATGTCTTCCGGCTGACACACGGCGACGGGAAGTGTTTCTTCCTTTCTCGTCCGCGCCGCTTCGGCAAGAGCCTGCTGTTGACGACGCTGAAAGCCTATTTCGAGGGCAAGAAAGAACTCTTTGACGGCTTGGCCATCAGCACAATGGAACAGGATTGGAAACAGCATCCGGTACTGCACCTTGACCTTAACACCGGCGACTACAGCTCGGCGGAAGGGCTGTGGGCTATGTTCCAACGCCACATAGAGCAATGGGAGAAAACGTACGGCATAGTGCCTTCGCAAACAGGTCTGCCCGAACGTTTAGTTAACATAATCAATTCGCTCTGCAATGTGGTCGTCCTTGTCGACGAATATGACAAGCCGTTGCTGCAAGCCATAGAAAATGCTGAATTGCAGGATCAATTCAGATTGATACTCAAGTCGATGTACTCCGTCCTTAAGACCTGCGACGCACATATACGTTTTGCGTTGCTGACGGGCGTGAGCCGTTTCAGCCACGTGAGCATATTCAGCGACCTCAACAACCTGCAAGACATCAGCCTCAGCGACAACTATGCAGCTATCTGCGGCATCACCGACGAGGAGCTTCGCAACGCTTTTGCCGAACATATAGAGGCTATGGCGCTGAAAGAGAACAGCAGCTGCGAGCAGGTGCTGGCTGAGGCCAAGAAGATGTACGACGGCTACCACTTCACCGCTTCAATGGTGGATATCTACAACCCATTCAGCCTGCTAAATGCCTTCGCACAGCAGCGCTTCGACTCGTACTGGTACCAGTCGGGCACTCCTACATTCCTCATAAAGATGCTCGAAACCAGCCAGGTCGATCTGCCAGATCTCAGCGAAGGAAATGTCGAAACCGACAGCCTTGGCGACACCGACTCTGTGGGCGACAACTGGGTGGCTCTCTTCTTCCAGACGGGTTACCTCACAATAAAAGGATACGACAAAGTCTTCAATACCTATCGTCTGGGCTTCCCCAACCGTGAGGTGGAGATGGGTTTTATGCAGTCGCTGGTGCCGCACTATGCGCAACGCGACAGATCGAAGACAAGCAACTATATAATCACCTCGGTCAAGGCACTTCAAGCCGGTGACGCCGATGCTTTCCTTCGTCAGATGCAGGCATTTCTGGCTGCCGTACCCTACGAATTGGTGCGCCCGAGCGAGAACTACTATCAGACTGTTGTCTACCTGCTGTGCCGTATGCTGGGATTCTATACCCAAGCTGAATACCACACCAGTCGCGGACGCATCGATATGATGCTGCAGCACGGTGGATATACATATATCTTTGAATTCAAGATTGACGGCAGCGCCGACGGAGCCATAGCGCAAATCAACGACCGCGACTATCCGCTACCCTTCGCCGCTGACGGTACCAAGCTCTACAAAATCGGTGTCAACTTCAACACCGAGAAACGCAATATAGATGACTGGAGTATTTGTGAGGATTGAACAGGAAAATGAAAAAAATAAATATATGAACTTACTAAGAACTATCAAAATGAGACGTAAAAACAATGTGAGTGTAGCAGGCAAGCTGCTGCGCGGTGTGGTTGTCAGCGTCCTGCTGCTATGGTCGTTCAGCGGCCTGGCGATGGCACAGGGCAACGACAAGAAGGTCGTCATCAAGAAGAACATCAGCGTCACCGGCGCAAACAGCGAGACGCACTACCTTGCACACGTCAAGGTGAATGGTGACTGGGTTCTGCAGGATGCCACGGAGTTCAACCCCAACTGTATATGGTATACGGGTTCCAACTTCAACCGCGCAGGAACCAACCACAACTTCTATTTCATCGACCCCGATGATCCGAGTAATCCCCATTTCCTGTCGGCACCGATGGAAGCGGGTGGTTCACTGTCGCTTTCGGCCTCGAAGCCAGCGACGTATGCCCTCAGCAACACCGACTTGAACTACTACTTCTACGACTGGGACAAGAAAGGTATTGCACGCGGCCACCAGATTAGCGGAATCGCCGATAATGAGCATTGCAACTACGATTTCCAAGACGGCGAATGCTGGCAGGTCTATTGGATTGAATACAACGGCAGTTGGGGCCTGACGAGCACTACGCAAGGATCCTATGGCATCACCGCTACTGCGGCCCGCGCCTACGACCTGACCGTCACCGAACACGCTGCCGAAATCAGCGGAGCTCCAACCGGCGGCCTGACAGCATTGTCAGTGGCCAACACGGAGATGACCTACAATACAAACCAGACACCCTCGGTGACCGTCAGTAGTCTCACATACACTTATACTCCGGCCTATACATCATATACCTTCGATGAGGTGACAAATGAAGACGGAACTACAGCGACACGCAATATCTACTACAAGGATGGCACCCTCGTGAATGCCGTCCCCACATCGACAAGCAATACCTCGGCAGCCACAGCATACGAGTGGACCCTGACGGGCCCCGGAGCCGAGTATCTGTCGTTCGAATCGGGCTCTGACGTGCGTACAAGCACCTCGACAACGCCTCCTACCATCTATTACCGCATCGAAAACCTCACCGGCCACAAGACGGCCACGCTGACTCTCAAAGTCACCTTCGGCAGCGGCTCGTCGCTAGTCGAACAGACCGAGACCGTCACTATCACCGTCAAGACCGGTTGCCAGAACCCCGCCCAGGCATCGGCTCCCGTGGTGACCTTCGATGGTGCTACGGTGACTTGGAACCCCACCGCCGAGAAATACCAGGTGGAATGGAAGAAATCCGATGGCAGTTGGGGATCCCCAGTAGAGGTAGTGGGCGCCAACAGCTACACCATCACCGGATTGGATTACAATGCAACATACAATTATAGGGTTACCGCCTATTGTGGCGACGCCTATCTGTCTGCCCCCGCCCAGGCTACCGGCTCTTTCACCACCGGCGACGAACCTGGATTGGTGATTGGTGGTGCTGTCTTTGGCGGCGGCCGTATGGCCGACGTTAACGGCAAGACCGAAGTCATCGTCATCAACTGCGACACCATTGGCGCTGTCTATGGCGGCAACGATATCGCCGGTTCTGTGGTGGGCGCCAATGGTTCCACCATCACGCTGGGCGTCGATGCCGGCGATGCCAACGCCACAGCCTACAACTCAGGCGCAATCTCTACCAAAGTCGTCATCGGCTCTGTCTATGGCGGCGGCAACGGCTACTATGCCTACAACGGCACCTCATTTGTGGCTGCTGACGACGAAAATACCTCGCATAGCGTGGCTGCCAGCGGCAGCGTCAACGCTATGACGCAGCAGAACAGCGTGGGAGATGCCGTATGGACGAATACCGGCGGAGAACCCGTAACGCTGAATATCCCGGCCATCAGCAAGACCAATATCACGGTGACCAACAATGCCGTGAAGGTCGACTCCCTCTTCGGCGGTGCAAAGAATGCTTTCATCAACAATAATTCCGGCGACAACACCCATATTGCCATCAATGGCGGCACCATCTTCTCCGTCTTTGGCGGCAACAACTTCGGTGGTACGCTGGGTAACGGCAGCAACCAGCATATAGTGCTGGCCGGCACCAAGACCAACCTGACGGATGCCGCTCGTGGTCCTCAGAATACCTATACCAGCGGCTTCGGTCGCGACTTCGGCATCCGCTACCTCTTTGGCGGCGGCAACAAGGTGGAGGGTCGCAACGTCATCATCGAAGTCACCGGTGGTCAGACCGACACCGTCTTTGGCGGCGGCAACAGCGCCGACGTCGCTTCGGTCAACGTTACCGTAAACTGCTCGCTTGCGTCTGGCAGCGGCTCGACCTTCGGCAACACCTACAGCGACGCCATAGCGTCCTACTCGGGCTCGGTGACTGTAAAAGGTGCAAATGGCTACACCTGGAACGGTACCGGCCTCTACAACGTCCGCACCCTCTTCGGCGGCAACAACGCTGCTGCTATGAGCGGACTTCCTACCATCACCCTTACATCGGGCAGCGCCGGCACCGTCTATGGCGGCGGCAATGCCGGCGATATGTTGGCACAAATAGCTGATGCCGGTGGCACCAACGGCTTGATTGCCGATGTCTTCGGCAGCCCGATGGTCAACAGCGTAGCCCAACCTATCTACTACGGCACCCACGTAGTGATGAGCGGTGCCAATATGCTGGTCGACTACATCTATGGCGGATGCCAGAAGAGCAATGTCTTATACAGCACCTGGACGGAGATAACCGACGGCAACGTGGGTACCGTCTATGGCGGCTGCAACATCAGCGGTGACGTGGGAAGCCACTATAATGTCGGCTACTCCAGCGGTATGCCTGGCGACCAGTACCAGTATGTAAAGGGTGCCACCTATGTCAAAGCCAGCAGCGGCACCATCCACGGCAACCTCTTCGCAGGCAGCAACGGCTTCTACCACTGCAACGACGGTAAAGCATACATCTCCGGTATCGACTATGACGACTCCGAACACTACTATATCGGCCTTGACATTCCTACCCACAACGAGACCAACGTCGATGTAAGCGGCACAGTCACCGTCAAGGGCAACGTCTATGCCGGCGGCAACCTGGCCCCTGTAGGTTTTATCAATGAAGGTCCTGGCAATGTTTGGCGTACCTTCGTTGGAATGGCCACGGTACGTATGAGTGGCGGCACCGTCGAAGGCAGCGTCTATGGCGGCGGCAATATGGCCTCCATCTATGGCAGCAACGAAGTGCTCGTGTCGGGCGGCACCATCAATGGTGCCCTCTATGGCGGCAACGACCGCTCCGGTCAGGTGGCACAGATCACCAACCGTGTCCTTCCGGCAGGCTATGATGTGGCTTCCGACGGTGAGACGTCACTGAATGCTCTCAATGTCCATACCTACGTCGAAATCACCGGCCGTCCTGATATCAATACCGTCTATGGCGGCGGCAACGGTGCTTACGACTACGTGAACGGCGACGCAGTGGTCCCTGTTTACTGCGACATCACCGACCAGCCTATCCAAACCAACACTTTCGTCGACATCAACCTCGACGGATTCCCCACAAATCCCAGCAGTGAAGACGGCGGCCATATCAACAACGTCTATGGCGGCGGTAACGGTGTCACCGTCACTGGCGGCATCACCGTGCTGATGAACGTTAAAGGCAATGGCGTTGGTGTAGCCCCTGTGGCTTACGACCACGTCGACACCATCTACGGCGGCAACAATATGGGTGACCTGGCCATCGTGCCCGACATCATCCTGCTCAGCGGCCAGGCCAAGAACGTCTATGGCGGCTGCAACGCCGGAGCTATGACCGGTGGCGAATCGGTCACCTCCACTTGCGGCGAGACCTACAATTCCGTAGGCAGCTTGGTGCACCTGCGTGCCACATATACAGGTGCCGGCTCAGACGTGAACCAGACCTGCGCAGGTACCGTTTCGGGTGCCGTCTATGGCGGCTGCAAGATGAACGGTGTGACCAACAACAGCCTCGTCCTCGTTGAGGGCGGCACGCATACAGCAAGCGTTTATGGCGGCAGCGATATCAGCGGCACCATCAGCAACACTTCGCAGGTGGTACTCTGCGGCGGCACCGTCGGCAGCGCTTTCGGCGGCGGCAACGGCGACTATTACTATGATGGCAACAATGTCTATGACAAGGACAATCATTCGAAACTGATAGCATCCAGCGATGCAACAGTATCGGCTCCTTCCTGCACCGACTCGCGTGTCGATATCGTTGGCGGCAACGCTTCCAACGTCTATGGTAGCGGCAATGCTGCCGGCAGCGGCACCGCAACCATCAATATGACCGCCGGCAGCGTCAGCACCGGCATCTATGGCGGCTGCAACAGCCAGGGTACGGTGACTGGCGATGTCACTGTCGACATCCTTGGCGGCACCGTGGGTTCCTCTGTCACTCCCGCCAGCGGCATCTTCGGCGGCGGCTATGGAGCCAGCACCCGTACCAACGGCAACGTGACCGTCAATATCGGAGCATCGAATACCAATGACGGCGCCACCATCTACAGCGACATCTACGGCGGTTCGGCTCTTGGCACCGTGAACGACGCCTATGCCGACTTGACCACTGTCAACATCCTCAGCGGCACGGTGACGGGCATAATCTATGGCGGCGGTCTTGGAGATGCTGACCTTGAGGGCGGCTATGTCACTCACATCAACACCGAGGCTGTTGTCAACGGCACCGTCCACGTCAATATCGGTGCCGACGGAATGACCGGCTCAGGCCCCACCATCCACGGCAAGGTGTTCGGATGTAACAACCTGGCCGGCACGCCCCAAGGCAACGTCTATGTGGATGTCTACAAGACTGCCCACACCGAATCGCCCGACAATAGATACCCCAACCCCGTACCCACCACAGTTGACGACCCCAGCTTCACCCAGGCGGCCTACGCTATCTACGAAGTCTACGGCGGCGGCAACCTGGCCTTCTATGAGCCGACCGAAGCCAACGCCTTCACCCACGTCCATATCCACAACTGCGACAACACGATTGAGTATGTCTACGGCGGCGGCAATGCAGCCCAGACCCCGAAGAACGATGTCGTCATCGACGGCGGCCGCATCTACTACGCCTTCGCCGGCGGCAACGGTGCCGGCCCCGGCAACCCGGGTGCCAACGTCGTTGGCGATGCCACCATTACCGTCAACGGCGGCATCATCGACGCCGTCTTCGGAGGCAGCAATACACTGGGTAACATCGGCGGCACGTCGACCATCAACCTGTCGGAGACTCCCGCTTGCGACCGTCTGGTCAAAGAGGTCTTCGGCGGCGGAAACCAGGCTGTCATCACCGGCAACATCGTGGTCAACATACCCTGCGGCGCTGAAGGTCTGAACGACGTCTATGGTGCATCGAACGATGCCAACGTCAACGGCAACGTCACCCTCAACGTCTGGGGCGGCGTGATGAACAACGTCTATGGAGGTTTGAAAGGTGATCCTGACGGCACCGCAAAAACAATCTCCGGCGATGTCACTGTCAATATCTATGGCGGCAGTATGAACAGCGTCTTCGGCGGCTGCAATGTCAAGGGTATCATCCAAGGTAAAATCACCGTCAATGTCAACGTCGATACGGCTCTGTGTCTCGGCGAGCAGAGAATTGTAAACGTCTATGGCGGCGGTAACCAGGCAGCCTACACGGCACCTACGACAGGCACCTACACAGGTCTTTATCCCGAAGTGAACATCATCCACGGAACCGTTGAGAACGACGTTTTCGGTGGCGGTCTCGGTGCAACGGCTGTCGTCACCGGCAACCCCGTGGTTACCGTCGGCAAACCGACCACCGTCATCCCTGCTGCAAACCAAACCACCGCCATACCTGACCCGTCGCCCAACACCTACTGGTCGACGGTGGGCAACAATGTCTATGGCGGCGGCAACGCAGCTCAGGTAAGCGGCAACACCAAAGTGCTCATCATCAACAAGACCATTGTTGACGGCAACGTCTATGGCGGCGGCAACGCTGCTGGTGTCACCGGCAGCACCGACGTACAGATAGGCGACTGATAGTTTTAGGTCGTCTGTTTGACAGTGCGACACACCAATGCGATGGCTTGACAATGCGACACACCCCGCCGCTGCGCGGCACCCCTCTCCGAGAGGGGACGGCGCAGCGGCGGTTTTTTTAATGACCAGCAACAAACAATCAGGGCAATGTGTCGGTCCATCCCCTCTCGGACTTTTTTAGAACACGAATTGCCAAAAATTACCCAGAGATTTTGGGCATCCCTGGATGCCCGCACCGCGTTAATTAATGGGAAATTAATGGCAATTTGTGTTATATAATAAACGGGAAATAAACGAGATGCCTCGGAGAGGCATTATCTCAATAACCCCGCACTAAGCGGAGCGCAGTGTGGGGGGGGGCGGATCACGGCGGGGGAAAGCGTGTCGGAGATACGCAACCACAAGACTATCTGTGAGGTTGCGTGTCTCCGACACGCTGTTGATAGGATATGTCCTGGTCCCCCACACTGCGCCTTGGTCCGCTCCCTCCGGTCGCGTCCCCGCGGCTTAGTGTGGGGTTATTGAGATTCAACCTCTTCGAGGTTGCACACTGCCCATCTTTTCTAACCTTTTAACCCCTTCAAACACATCAACATATCAACAAATCAACATAAATTCCTCCAACCCTCAATCCCTCCAACCCTCAAACCTTTCAACCCTCCAACCCTCAAACTCTCAAACTCTCCAACCCTCAAACTTTCCTCCCCCCTCTAACACTGGTTGTTGTCCGCTTGTTGTCCGCTTGATGTCCGCTTGTTGTCCGCTTTTAAAGCGGACAACAAGCGGACATCAAGCGGACAACAAGCGGACAACCAGTCTTGGTCCCTCTCGGAGGCGGGGTGGGGCAGGGGGCGTTTGGCGACGGGAGTGATTCCTCCCGAAAAATGCTTTTTATATATTTTTAGATTTTTTAAGTTTAAAAATGCGGTGGAATTGATAATTATTCCTATATTTGCAGATTGGTGAACAATGCACATTTGCGTCCAGTTGATTGGATGTCAGATGTTTGCAGGGATTGGGGATATTGTATTCAATCCGATAGTTTGCCAAAAATGAAAGAATAAGCAGTAAAAAGGCACTAAATGATGAAAACTAAAGAGACTATTTTACGATATATGACGAAGCAATTCAGAACTTTGTTTGTGTTGGCGCTTGCCCTGTTTTCGGTATTGACCGTTCAGGCACAGGCACCTGTCAAGACTCAACCGCGTATCGGCGGTGCTGTATTTGGTGGCGGTCGTATGGCCGACGTTGGAACCAATACGGTTGTGACTATTGTAAACTGCGACACTATCTCTGCCGTCTATGGTGGCAATGACATCGCTGGTACCGTCGCCGGTGCCAACGGTTCGACCATCGCTGTCGGTACATTGACTGGCAACGCCCGTGGTGTCACTAATGGTGAAATCAACATCGGCTCTGTCTATGGCGGTGGCAACGGCTACTACAAGTATGACAACAACGCTCCCGGCGTGGCTGTGGGTACTACGGTGCTTACCGGCAGGACTTTCAGCACCAGTGTCACTGACGTGGCCGGCGGCGACAGCTATGTCTCGTCGGGTACCATCCCCTCCATCGGCAAGACCTCCATCACGGTCAACACCGACTTCGTCCGTATCGACTCCCTCTTTGGTGGTGCCAAGAATGCTTTCATCACCGGTACCGAAGGGAACAACACCTATATCGACATCAACGGCGGTGTCATATACGCCGTTTTCGGTGGCAACAACTTCGGCGGTACTTTGGCTGCTGCAAAACAGGTCATCAATGTCGACGGCACCAAGACCAACACCAGTTCGTCGGTCAACCTGGGCGGCACCTACGCCAACGGCCGTGCCTGGACCAGCGATGACAGCGAGCACGGTATCCGCTACCTCTTCGGCGGCGGCAACAAGGTTAGCGGCAAGACTGTTGAAATCTATGTCTACGGTGGTCAGATCGATACCCTCTTCGGCGGTGGCAACAGCGCCGACGTTACCAGCACGACGGTCAACGTCAATGTGAACAGTCCGCTCTACACCTTGGCCACTTCGCCCTATACCGACCCTACGACCTACGCCTACTCCACTACCACGAGCGTATTCGATATCCGCTGCCTCTTCGGCGGCAACAACGCTGCCGATATGAGCGGCCTGCCGACGCTGAACCTCACCAGGGGCGGTGTCCACAACGTCTATGGCGGCGGCAACAAGGGTGTGATGCTGGCAGCAGACTCCTATACTGACAACTACGCTCGTGAGAGCATCACTCCCACCAGCAACACCAACCACAAGGAAGGCGCCAAGCGTAGCACCAACGTGTTTGTTAACAGCGACAACATCATTATCGACACCATCTATGGCGGCGGCCAGAGCGCCGGTACGCTCCACGACACCTACGTCGAGATTGCCAACGGTAAAGTCGGCGTCGTCTATGGCGGTACCAACATTATGGGTCAGATTGGACCCACCCAGGCTGGTGCCCGTCGCGACTTGGCCAAGACCAATGTGTATATCCACGGCGGTACGGTCTACAACGCTGTCTTCGGTGCAAGCAACGGTTTGTATCGCTGCCATAACGGAAACATCTATTTGGCTGGCGACAACCCCTTCTTCGCCGATGCCAATGCCTACTCATATCTGATAGACCAAAATACCCCGTCGGTCTTTAACAGCTATGTCTACATCACCACCGGTGCCAACATCTACGGCAACGTGTACGGCGGCGGCAATATGGCCGTTGTCGGCAAGCCTGCCGCGATTGCCTCGCCCGCAGTGCTTGATATGGGCGGCATCTCTCTGCTCCACATCGACGGCGGTACCATCGGTCACGCCGATGGTGGCGACACCATCTGGGGCAACGTCTATGGCGGCGGTAATATGGGTAGTGTCTATGGTGCTGCCGACGTCATTGTCAGCGGCAGCCCCATCATCTATGGCAACGTCTATGGCGGCAACGACAAGACCGGTCGCGTCTACAGCCCGCTGCGCGGACTTGCTTTGACCGAGATCCACAACAGCTCGTCGCTGGCACAGGCCTCTGCATTGCGCAGCGAATACCCCGGCCTTCCTGTCGACATTACACAGAACCAGCCCTTGGCTCTTAACGAACAGAATGCAGCCACCTACACCCTCATCAAAGATACTCCCAAAATCTACGGCTCCGTCTTCGGTGGTGGCAATGGTGACTATGAATACGTAAATACTTATAGTGACAAGGCGGCTGCCATCACTGCCGGCACCTCTGCCGACCGCGTCGTCATCGACTGCTCGGGAACGGCAAGCGCCGACGAGCGCAGCTCGTTTGTCGACATCAACGTCGATGAGACAGGCTATGTCAACCGCGTCTTCGGTGGCGGTAACAGCCGTACTACCGGTTATGCCCTCAACAACGGCACCCCTGAAGAAGGTTTTAGCTATGTCTTCCTCAACAGCACTGCCGCTCCGGCCAACGATGAGAACCACGTCAATGTCGGCACCATCTTCGGCGGCAACAACAACGTGGAGATGAACAAGGTTCCGCGTATCGTTATGCTGCAGGGCAAGGTGGGCAACGTCTACGGCGGCGGCAATATGGGCGCTATGACCGGCCTCGCCGTTGTCAGTTCGCTGCCCGTCAGCACCTACGTCGCCACCCCGAGCCCGAATGTTGTCGTGACCGAGAACATCTATGGCGGCTGCAACGTCGCCGATGTGGAGAACGACACTTACGTCAAGGTTACCCAGGGCAAGATTCGCGGCAACGTGTTCGGCGGCAACGACCTCTCCGGTACGGTGGGCATCTCGCACGTCATCATCGACGGTAAAGTCAGCGGCAACCTTGCCATCAGCGGCAACGTCTATGGCGGTGGCAACGGCGACTATGCATTATACACACAGCAGGTCGATGGCAATGGCGCCTATTATACCAAGACTGATGCCTCGACGGTTCACGCTTATAATGATGCGGCAGCTGCAGAAGGCGCTTCTGCCGGCGTTGCAGGCAAATACTGCACCAGTCATTTTACCTTCTTTGATCTTGACGGCCGTCCCTACGTCGACAGCGCTTCTGTGGTGCTGAACGGCGAGTTCACGATGACCGGCAACGTCTATGGCGGCGGCATCAGCGGTGACTGCCGCAAGACCAATGTGCTGGTCGATGCCGAAAACGGTACTTTCAACGGAATGATATTCGGTGCAGGCCGTGGTCGCGTCGACAATATGGGCCTGCGCATTGACGGTACTTGCAAGGAACTCTATATTGGTGTGGCCCAGGATGCCAACGGCGACGGTATCACCGACCGAGACGGCTCTGGCAACATCATCTTCGGCACCGGTAACGCTATGGGTAACGTGCTCGACACCGCGTGGCTCACTGTGCGCCGCTTTAAAGCTATGGGCGGCCGCAGCGCAATGTTCGGCGGTGGCCAGAGCGGTAACGTGGGTACCACGGTGGTCAACTACGAGTCTACCGCTGTCAACCCCATCAAGGCTCTCTACCTTGGCTGCTTGGCATCGAATGTCACCAATGCTGCCACCGGCATCATCAACGCCACCGAGACCCCCTCGCACGGCGAAGCGATTATCGACACAATCTATGGAGGCAACGACTTCACCGGTCGTGTTGAGCGCACCGAGCTGACAATCAACTCGGGTGTCTTCACCCACGTCTTCGGTGCCGGCAACGGCGACTATGACTATGACCAGTGGATTGTCAACCGCACCGAACTTGCTGACGACGCTTCAACATTGGCTCTTGCCCATTGCGCTGACACGGTTCCCTATACTATGGATGTGGTCGTCAACATCAACGGCGGCAACTTCCTCAACACCGTCTATGGCGGTGGCAATATGGGTCTGGTTGGCGACCGTGATATGGCTGCTGCCAATATGACCAGTGCCAATGCCGACCGCGCCGACTATATAGGTACTATTACTATGAATGTCCACGGCGGCGAGTTCCATCGCCACCTCTTCACCGGTGCCCGTGGCAAGGCCGATATGGAAGGCAGCCGCTTCTTTAATTATACGTCCAATGGTGTCGATGGACAGGAGCTTGGCAAGCAGCTTGCCTACGCACAGAAGATATTGAATATGGACGGCGGTCACGTGATGTTCAGCGTCTATGGCGGTAGCGAGGCTGTCGACGACGGCTTCCCCTACGAGTGCAGAGGTGCAGAGAACTATGCTGCCAATCCTCTTGTGAACACTACCCTGCGTCCTTCGACCATTATGAACATCACCGGCGGCCGTATCGAGAAGAGCGTCTACGGCGGTGGCTATCAGGGTAACATCTACGGCTCGGTCTATGTCAACGTTGGTATCGATGCCGTTCGCGACTGCCCGGCTTGGACCAAGACCTTCGGCAACTTCAATGTGGCTGCCTACAAGCCCAACCTGCTTGACCACAGCGGTTATACCGTACACAATACCCTCAGCGGCAAGACCGTGGAGCCGGTCACTACCAGCAACATCCCCGGCAATGTCACGCTGAAGAAAGGCGTCGTCAACCTTGAGGCGTCGGTATACAATGCCAGCGACTGGGGCGAGGCAGGTGCCAATGCCTACTTCCTCACCCGCGGTGTCTTTGGCGGTGTCACCAATGTATTGATAGACGGTAAGGGCTACTATACGTCGCTCACCAACCCCTTCGATGTAGACCTGCCTGAAATGACTATTGCCTACAGCGTCATCGGTGCCGGTACATCGACCGAGGGCGGCGACGTGAACCGTCTCGTCACCATCAGACACTATGGCGACTATGCCTGCCCCGAACCTTCGAGAACACTCTTCTCTATCCAGCGTGCCGACAAGGTGATACTCGACAGCGTCTTCATCACCCTCCACGGTGAGCAGGATGCATTCTCGGCCTACGCTTCGCCGAGCTACAGTTTCTGCCGTATCGACACCCTGATTTTCCGTGTCGATAATATAGTAATGATTGAGTCGCCTGCCATTTATGTTGGCAACTGGGTCAGCCTGAAGACCGACGAGGTATATGATATTTTCAATACAGCACATCAGTATGACAATGCAGAGGTGGAGAATCCTACCGACGACACCGACCCATACCACCCTGTAGTCAGCACAACACCCAATGACTTCTTGGACAACCTGTATGGTAGACCTGGAACTGGACAAACTTGTAATGACGTATCGTGTGATAATCTTGGTGTCTGTGAGCGACTGCCATCCGAGCGTGGACAGGATGGTCACGCCGCTGCCCGCAACGTGCTGATGATGCGTAACGGTTCGTATGTCAGAGTGTCGCCCTTTGTGGATAACATAGACAACAGTACGTCGACTGCCGGTCACGACGGTCTTGACGACCCGAACCACGCTTTCGGCCACGTGCTGGGTTGGATGTATCTGCTTGCCCAGGACCAGACGATGTCGTATGTCTATGCCGACGTCAAGCGCGCTGCCCAGAACATCAACGAGACCGACGGTGGCTTTGTGTCGACCTGCTACTGCGAAAACAAGAATGGCACTTATACAGATGAGCTCGACTATACCAATGTGACCATTCCTGGCGAGAGCCACTATCGTTCGTGGAAAATCGGTACCAACCAGGGCTCGCGCGTGCGCCACATTACCCTTGTTGCCAACGCCAACCCCGACGGAACTCTGAACTATAATTTGCCGGGTGGTAATTATGACCTCTATGTTAAAGACGTGCCTAGCGAAAACCAGGTGTCGATTGATGCTGCTACCGGCTACGCCTATGCCACGACAACGCTTGAGTTGCCCCCTGCTGACGGCGGTAGCTTCTATGTCATCAACTCGGTGCTTATCGACCAGGATAACGGCGGTCAGTTGAAACTGGTTGACCAGGCTTATGAAAAGAAGGACAATATCTTCTTCCTGCCTGATGCCAGTGCAGATAATCTCCTTCCTTCCATCGCCGCTGCACCCGACTATACCTTTGGTCTTGCTTTCGCAAGCAATGAGAACTTCGAGAGCGGATGCTGGAATTTAAATAACCCGGGGTTCGACAACATCTCTACTGAAACTTTCAGTCGCAGCTTGGTTGACGGCACCACCCACGATCGCTATAGCTGCTGGAAGCACTCAGTCATTTCGGGTAACCAGTACATCACCAACCAGGGTGGCTATATCTCGAATGCCATCGTATCTGGTGCTGTGGGTGCCATCCCGACAATGCAGTTTACGCTTACCTACAACAAGAACATCAGTACCACTATTACGCGCGACGTTATATTCACGATGTACGAGTTTGATGCCCAAGGCCATTTCGTTGGTCCTGTCGAGGTTACTGTCACCATCTCGACGGTCATCAAGGACTTTAACGACCTCGAGGCTCCTGTGCTGGCAATGTTCAACGAAGGTACCACCGACGAGTATGTGCGCAAGATTACTATCCCCGCCTCGTTCCAGCAGCGCGACATATATATTACCGGTGTGGAATGGCTGAAGGATAGCCTTTCGCATTACTCTGTCGAGGAAAATGGTGTTCAAGTAGACCATACTGTATATAATGATTCGAAAAAGGTAAACTGGTTTAATTTGGAAGCATATAATGGTACAGCACCTAATAACAACAACCATTTCTCGGTGATTCTCAAACCTACCGAGAGCGCTTCGGAGAACATCAACAACACCCTTGGATGGTATCATATCAACAAACGCGAAGGCATCGATGTGTATCAGATGGCTAAAGCTGACTATGAGGAGGCCAATCTCGGTCAAAGTTTTGATGCCATCGTCCGTGACGGAAAGCCCGTAAGCCAAGAATACAATTCGCAGTTCTACAATTCACTGATGGATGATGAAGGCAAAGGTATTTGGGTCGGCACCCTCGACGGTCGTTCGACGGCATCGATCGACGTAAGCCTCAAATTCAATGGTCTCTACTACTATCATCCCCAGTTCCAGCCTCCGTTGGCTTGGGTGCGCCTCAAGTGCAAATATTACAATACCAAGACCACAACGCCGGCCGACAATGAGTTCTATATTTATGTAAAGATACGTACACGACTGCAGGGCGACACCATCTATATGGCTCCTGGCAAGACGCTGACCCGCACGGCAGTGTCGCCTTCAGGCACCAAAGTCTTGAAGATGCACGCATACGGTTATGGCTATGTAGAGGGTACCAGCCCTGATAATTTTGAACCTGATGCCAATGCTGTGCCCAACTATACGAACATTGAAGTTGAAGCAGGAGATAAAATCAAGAACAACCCGAACAACTATCTGCAGAGCTTCAATCAGGTGATGAGGATTTATCAGGAGGGTGATGTAATCGATATTATGGAGACAATACCGATTGACAACGGCGAGCTGCCGACGACGGTGATGGGCGATGACTATAGTATCATCCAGATTATCCGCTATTCGGGCAGCCACTATAAATTCCCGACGATGGCGTGCGCCAACTACAATCCTCTGCTTGAGATTAAAGGCGACGGCCACTTGACAATGCGCAATGTATGGTTCAACGGCAGTGGATGTACTCGTACGAAACCGCCCAAGACCCCTTCCGCATCTTGCGTAAACAGTACCACTGTTGGAACACACGTATACTGTGAAGATTATCCTCGTGTCCAGGAAACGCTTTTTGCCAATGCACCTATGGTTTATTGCCACGAGCGCGGCGAGGCAAACTTTACAAAGAACGTTATCTTCTCCAACAACTTCAACAGGACCAATACGTCTACTGACCCCGACTCTATCTGCGGTGGCGCTATAGCGGTGGTCAATGACAATCCTATTGTTAATGGCGTCCGTACCGGTGAGCCTCCTATGGTAACCCTCGGCGATATGGGACACATCTACGACAACCTTGTTATTGACTGGGATGCTGCCGGTGCCACTACCGATATGTTGCCGCATAACTATGGTGGCGGTGTCTATGTCGACAATGGTCAGCTTATGCTTGGCGGTGGCGATGCTGCCGATGTCAATATCAACCGTAACTTCTACCTTAAGACCTCAGATCCTCAGGTAGGTATCAAGACAAAGGTAGCACATATGTTCGGTGAAAATGAAACAGACATACCTATTTCGTTCGACGTCTATTATCTGGATACGCTGAACAACGCACCCTACTACTCGCTGAGCAATGTCTACCTGACTCGTAAACCTTATATGTGCGACAATACTGATGACGAAGTGAATAATCCGATTTCGTTGGCTCGTCGTGACGCTCAGAGCGACGTGGTCTACTTCCTCAGCACACTGAAACCCGAGTCGCGTATCGGTATCAGCAAGTGGTTCCCCGGCTATCGCTACACCAATAGCCGTACTGAGGGCGTCCACTTCCTCAATGAGGAGAATCCGCGCGACACTGTGTCTATTGCACGTATCGGCCGTGGCAAGGCTAACACTGCCTTGGTGGACAACAACTACAACGCTAAGATATTCTTTAACGACTCGGCATACTATTCGATTGGAACCCGTAGCCTTAATCACGAGGCAGACAACTCGGCAGAGCCGCCTTCGTTCACTAACAGCTATCCTGCTGTGACCTATACCGGCGACACGACGGCATATCCAGATTACAACGACAAGGTGTTCATCTTCCGCCACACCTCGTTGTCACCCTACAATATCTATTTCCAGCGCTGCGGCTCGTTCGGCAAGGGCGTAAGACAGGAACTTGAGACCGACGCCTGCTTCGCCAACGCTCAGGGTATGCAATTCAACAAATATGTGTATGGCGACAGCATTTCGTACCACTGGAACAGCAACGCAACCTGTGCACTTGCTATGGATACCCTGCAGTTCCGTGTCGGTGGCGGCTTCTTCCCCTACACCTACAAGTGGTATGATGTCAGCGACACCGTTGCAGGTGTTGTCGACCGCAGAGACCTGCACTCACGTACCACCACTGGTTCCAATGCTATTGCACGCTACGGTACTGCCAACGACGAGTATGCACAGCTGCGCCGCAAGGCTGAGTTCGACACATTGGTGTTCCGTCTGGAGGTTATGACCAGCAACAACCGCCACAACTATGCCTTCGAGGTGACTGCCACCGACTTGACCGGCAACTGCCCCGTGACACAGGATGTCAAGGTCCGTGCCGTCAAGATTGCCGATGACCACCACCACCACGGTGAGTTCATATACGACTACGCCAACTTCTTGCTGCACCGCAAACGCGGAGCCATCTCTGGATCTGACACAAATGCTCAGAGAGCTCAGGAACTCTTCTATCGTATCAAGTCGCCCGGAGTGGACAGCAGCAGCTTCCACGACCGCGCCGTAGTCGATGACCACGGCAATGTCATTGGCGGTATACCGCAGCACCACGTTGGCGAAGATGCCGAACATCCCGAACTGGGTGGTATCCGTCGTGCATCCTACACTCACCACTCCGGAGCCCACAATGATCCGCTTACGGCTGAGGATTTCGACGGCCTTCCCTACAAAGGCGATGGCACCGACGCTATCGGCGATATGACACCGCGTTATCTGCGTATATTCCAGTCCTTCCACGTCAAGCCCTCCATCTATCCTGTGGCTGCACGTGGCTCGATTAGAATCACCGACATTAATGACAATTTGCTTGACGACTTGACAAGTGAAGAGATGAGCAATGACAGGTACCATCCCGCATTCGAAGTCTGCCCCGGTGAGGTGTTGCACTTGACCCCCACGGTCGGTTCGAACTGGGAGTTCATTGGATGGGACTACGACCCGTCGTCGCCCGAGGCTGCCAACTTCGTGGTAGGTACATCTTCAGAGGTCAACAACCCGATTATCTTCTACGTGCCGGGCGACTACTGGTGGCAGCACGTCACTTCGTTTGTCAATGATGATGTCGATGGCGATGAGCATACTGCTACGCTGAAGGACTATGACCTCGACTATTATGGCAATGTGACTATCAAGACAGAGAAGGGTCTTGCTTGGCTGATCAGTACCGTCAACGGCTACAACAGCCAGAATGCTCAGACATTCCACTTCAATACCATCACTCTTGATCCTACCGACGGTACGCCGTTCGATATGTCAGCCCACAAGTGGACGCCGCTTGGTAACGCCAACAACCCGTTCGAAGGTGTCTTTGACGGCAACGGCAAGCACGTCACCAACATCCTTCTCAATGAGACCACTCTCCCGCTTGTCGGTATGTTCGGTCAGACGAGGGGTGCCACCATCAAGAACTTCATTGTCGACTCCACTATGGTCCGCGGTAACACCTACGTCTCGGCTATTGTCGGCGAGGCAACAGAGAACACCCTCGTCAAGGATGTCACCATTCAGCGAGGCGCCATCTTCGGCGAATACACCATTGGCGGTTTCATCTCGCATATGGTCAACTCGTCTCTGATTGGCTGTAAGCTGAGTTTGGTGGAAGGTACTGGCGGAGCAGGTAAGATTGGTGCTTTCGGTAACGCCATCTATGCCGGTGGCTTCCTCGGCCTCCTCGAAGGTGTTGACACCGTAAGGAACAACAGTGCTCAGAACCTCGGTTATATCGACATCTCGAAACTGTCGGCCCTCTACGTCGGTGCTATTATCGGCTACAGCAAGGGTGCCGTTGTGATGAACAAGTCCAACAACAGAACTATCTTCAACAACAACTACGCACGCCTTGTCTCTTCCAGCACATCGCAGCGCGTGGGCGGTCTCATCGGCTATGCCAAGGATATAGAGATGAACAACAACTATGTCTACGGTATTGCCGACTACGACAAGAACAATGGTTTTGTCGGCGGTATTGCCGGCTTCATCGACGACAACGTCCGTATCAGCAACTGCTACTATGTCGACGGTATGGCAGAGAATATGGTGGGCTTCAATTTAGGTACAGCTCCGCAGAAGTCGACCACATTCAAGGGTAGGGGCAACAATGTACTGCTCACCGAACGTGTGGACGGCTACTCTAATCTGACCCGAGCCCTCAACGCTTGGGTTCGCGACAACGACTCGACAGGTATCTACTACACCTGGCGCAGCGACCTCGAAAACGTCAACAGCGGCTACCCGGTCTTCGGCGAGCCCGACCTCATCCCCGTCAACGACACCCTCATCACCTCGTCGTGCGAGAACTTCGAGTTCGACGGCCTCACCTTCGACCAGTCGGGCACCTATATCTTCCATATAGTTGACAGTAACGACTTTGTCGACAGCACCCTCACCCTGATGCTCACCATCAACTATGGCGACACCACACAGGTTAGCGACACCGTCAACTTGGGTGAAGGCTATGAGGGTCACGGCTTCAGCCTGACAGCCGACCAGCTGCGCACCCTGAGCCAAGACAGTCGTGTCAGAGATGTCTACACCCTCCATTTCATTGACAGCCTGCAGAATGCCAACGGCTGCGACTCGTTAGTGGTGCTGACGCTCTATGTCGTCAACAGCGGCGTTGATGTCACCGAGGTACAGAAACTCGTGGACGTCAAAGTATATCCCAACCCGACGCGTGGCATCGTCAACGTCGAAGGCAGCGACCTGCAAAGCATCGAGGTCTACGACAATGTCAGCCGCCGCGTACTCTCCAAGAAGGTGGAAGGCGACAAGACAATCTTCGACCTCAACGACCAGGCAGCCGGTGCATACTATGTCCGCATACGTACCGCCAACGGCACGGTTGTGAAGAAAGTAATCAAGAAGTAACGAAGACGAAGACGAAGACGAAGACGAAGACGAAAACGAAGACGAAAACGAAGACGAAAACGAAGACGAAAACAATAATAATATGAAACCTGACGACGATAAACTCTGCAAAGATGAAACCTGCGATGAGAGCATCGAGAAAACCGATGCTCCCGTCGAGGACACTATGGACATAAGCGACTATGACGTCGAGATCAGCGAAGAGGACTTCTTCGACGAACTTGACGAAGGTATTGACAATTATTTTCAGAATCTCAGAAAGAAAAAATGAAAAGAGTAACCAGTCATATCGAGAAACTACCATACCTGGCTCCCGAGCTTGATATCTACGAGTATGCCGTGGAGCGTGGCTTTGCCGAGTCGCCCGAAGCGACAACTATGGGCGAGACTTTCAGCGAGATCAACGACCAAACGGAGATAACCCCGGGCGGCGACATCGGTCACGCCGGTGAAAACTATCACGGCGAGTGGTATTGATATTAACCTTAACCTTAACTTTAACGTTAACTGATGAAAAGTTTAAAGATATTTAGCATAGCCTTGCTTGCAGCAGCAACCCTGCTGACCGCGGGATGCAAGAAGAAGGAGATTTTGGAATTTGGCGGTCAGATGGACCAGTTCTCGGCTACTGACGAGAACGGCTCGAAGACCTATCTGGGCCACGCCGAACAATGGATTTATTGGGAGACTGGCGACAAGATCAAGGTCAACGACGGCAGCAGTGCCGTTGAATGCGAGCTGGTCAGCGGTGCAGGCACCCTCGAGGCCTTCTTCAGAAGCACGAGCACCTTGAACGTAGAAGCCCCTGCGCTCTATGCCATCTATCCCTCGACGTCGTATGGCTCATCATATACCGACCTGATTTTCCCGGCCACGCAGACCTATCGCGAAAACAGCGACGCCACCCATCCCGACTCATCGTTTGGACGCGGCGCCTTGCCTATGGTGGCATACGATGCCACAGGTATGGCAAACCACGGAACAATCTACTTCCACGTTGTCGCCGGTATACTGCGCGTGCAGATATTAAGCAACACTACCAAAACAATTGATCAGATAACCTTCAAAGAGGTCGGCTCTGAGCACGGCAGCTCTAACAAACAGATATCGGGACATTTCAACGTCCACGACATAAACCAGAATCAGCCTTATCTGACTGGCACTACTGTCACCGACGAATCGCGCACTATTGTTATCAACAATATCAACAAGGAAGTGGGTCCCACCAAGCTGCTTACCTTCTACCTGCCTTTGCCGGCAGTGACCAGCGCAAGCGCTGTGACAAACTACATACTTCGAATGACCGTCAAGACTACCGATAACAGATACTTTACACGTGACTTCAATGCCGACATCCACCGCCGCAACATAACGATGATGCGAGCCCTTGAAGTTACCACTTGGTCAACCAATGCAGACGGTTCTGGATCGTTAAGCGATATACGTCTGGTGGGCAGTGGTACCAAAGACCGTCCCTTCCAGATATATACCGGCAAGGAGTTGGCGCAGCTTCGCGACGTTTACACCAACGGTGGTACCATCAACGGCCAGACCATCAGAGGCTATTCCGAATCGTCGAAAGAGGAACCCACCTACGTGAAGATTGTCCGTAGCGATATTGTACTGCTTAACAATGACGACTATAACGCTCTTCCTGCAGCTGAAAGAGACAATCCCAGTTCACGCTATGTCTACTGGCATACAGGCATACAAAACTTCAGAGGCTATATGTATTTCGCCTCGTCGACAGCCACTAATGGCGGCATTAGCAACCAGAGCGACCATCCGCTCTTTGAGTCGATTGCCTCGGATGGCTTCGTCTACCGTGTCTATGTAAAGGGCACCTGCACCCCGATGCTGTTTTCCGGCTCCACTTTCTCGCCAATGTGCCACACCAACAACGGTACGATGAAGGAGTGCCACAACAAGTGCGTGGTCACTACCGAAACTGAAAACGCCAACTTGGCAGGACTGTGTGTCATCAACGCAGGTTCCATTATCGGTGGTGCCAACGAGGCACAACTCACCTCGACGAACGGAAATGTGGCAGGTATCTGCTATACCAACAACAGTATGATACAAGGTAACTTCACCCTTTCGGTCGCTGTGCCACAGGGCAAGAATATAGCAGGTATCACCTACAATAACAACGCTACTGTCAAGGACTGCCAGGTGTCGTCGAACACGGCAATCACCTCTACCGGCAACTGGGGCGTTATTGCTTTCAACAACAATTCGGCTGGAGTCATCGACAACTGCACCTCTACCGGTACTGTCGTCTACACCATCGACGGTAGCGTGGGCGGAATCTGCAACGTCAACGACGGCACAGTGAAGAACTGCACCAATGGTGTGGAAATCCGTGCTTCGAGTGGCAATGTGGGAGGCATTGTGGCCACTATGGATAATGCCAACGCCGTGGTATACAACAGCTGTACACGTGCGCCGTTCCTTAATGGTGCTCTTGACGCAGTGCGTGTTGCCGATAACATTGGCGGTGTAGTGGGCTATCTTGGCGCAGGCAAGGTCTACAACTGCTACAACGCCAGCCTCGTCTCGGGTGCTACGAATTCTGGCGGTATGATAGGCTTCTTGGCCAACAATGCTGCCGCCGACGTCCAGAACTGCTGGAGTGCCCAGGGCCAGTCATTTGTAGGCCTGTATGAGAATGCAACCGAACATCACGTTGGCCCCTTCTGCTTCTCTGCCACGGTCGCTGCCGCGTACTGCAACCGTATTGCCAACGCCACGATAACAGTGAATGAAGTAGAGTATCACCCCTACGAGATTATCACGATGCACGCCGACCAGACGCTTGGCGGGGACGTCACTCCATCCGAACTTGTCAGAAAGCATTGCGGCATCGCCCTTAACGCTTGGGTTACAAAACACCAGGATGAAGGTGGAAGACATTACTACGAATGGACTACCCCTGCCGGCGCACGCCCCGTCTTCAATACCGGTATGCCGGGAGGCGGCAAGAAAGGCCGCAGCAGACGCTAACCACAGACATTGCGGTTTATGGCTGTAACAGAAAAACAACTGATAGAAGAACTTAAGACGGGCCAATACAAGCCCGTCTATCTTCTTACTGGTGATGAGAACTACTATATAGACCTCGTCTCCGACTATTTCGAGAAAGAGGTCATCTCGCCCGACTTCCGCGACTTTGACCAGACGGTGGTTTATGGCCGCGATGTCGATATGACGGCCGTCATCAGCCTTGCCAAGCGCTACCCTATGATGTCGCCTGTCCAGCTGGTGCTGGTCAAGGAGGCACAGGACATCAGCAAAGGCTGGGAACTGCTGGCCACCTATCTCGAAAACCCGCAGCCCCAGACACTGCTCGTCTTCTGCTACCGCTACAAGAAACTCGACAAGCGCACCAAGCTCTACAAGGCCATCAGCGCCAAAGGCGTAATCTACGAGAAGAACAAGCTGCGCGACTATGAGGTGCCCGGCTGGATAGCCAACATCGTCTCGCAACGCGGCTACTCCATCACGCAGAAAGGGGCGGTCCTTATTGCCGAGTCGCTCGGCAACGACCTCGCCAAGATTGCCAACGAGCTGTCAAAAGTCTACATCTCGCTGCCGCAAGGCTCGGTCATCAATGAGGATGTCATCGAGAGCAACATCGGCATCAGCAAGGACTACAACGTCTTCGAGCTGCAGAACGCCATCGGCCGCCGTGACATCGTGCAGTGCAACCGCATAGTCAACCACTTCGCCGCCAACCCCAAGGAGAACCCTATCCAGATGATCCTGCCCTCGCTCTACGGCTACTTCATCAAGGTGATGCTCTTCCACCAGGCACCCGACAAGCAGCAGGCTATGGCCGATATGAAAGTGCACCCCTACTTTATGAAGGACTACGAGACCGCCGCGTCCAACTACACGCTGGGCAAGCTGGCCAGCTGCATAGGCTACCTCTACGATACCGACCTGCGCAGCAAAGGCATCCGAAACAGCGGCAACATCAGCGATGGCGAACTGCTGAAAGAACTGGTGTTTAAAATTATTCATTGAGGGTTTTAGGGTTTAAGAGTTCTAGGGTTTTTAAGGTTATAGTTAAGGTTAACGTTAAAGTTATCTAATGAAAAAGCCGTTATATATAGTTCTGTTTTTATTGTCTTTTTTCGGAGTTCAGGTGCTTCAGGCCCAGAACACCATCAAGGGTGTGCTGATGGACGACGAGAAGGGCGAGGCTATCCCCTTCGCACAAGTATTCCTCGACGGTACCAAATACTGGTCGTCGACCGACATCAACGGCTATTTCCTTATCAACAAGGTGCCCGACGGCAACTATGTGATTAAGGTCAAATATATAGGCTATGAGGAATACAGCGAGCCTGTAACCCTCAAGCATCAGACCATCACGCGCAACATTCACCTCAAACCTGCCACGATGAAACTCAAGGACGTCGTCGTCACCGCCAACAAACGGCAGGAACGACGTATGCAGACGCAGGTGTCGGTCGAGAAGATCACCGCCTCGCAGATACAGCAGATGCCCTCCATCGGCGGCCAGGCAGACCTGGCGCAGTACCTGCAGGTGCTGCCGGGCGTCAACTCGACGGGCGACCAAGGCGGCCAGCTCTACATACGCGGCGGCTCTATGATACAGAACCTCACGCTGCTCGACGGTATGGTTGTCTACAACCCCTTCCACAGCATAGGACTCTACTCCATCTTCGAGACCGACGTCATCCTCAACGCCGATGTCTATACCGGCGGCTTCGGGGCCGAGTACGGCGGTCGTCTGTCGTCGGTGATGGACATCAGCACGCGCGATGGAAATAAACGCCACCACACGGGCAAAATCGGCCTCAACACATTCGGGTCCACCCTCATCCTCGAAGGCCCCTTAAAACGCGAAAAAAACGGCTCTACGGCCACCATAACCTATCTGCTTAACGCCAAGAACTCATTCCTGTCGCAATCGTCGAAGGCCATCTACCCCTACATCGACGGCGGCCTGCCTTTCGACTTCCTCGACCTCTACGGCAAGGTGTCTGTCAACTCGGGCGTAGGCAGCAAGATCAACTTCTTCGGCTTCCGCTTTGACGACCGCGTCAACGGCTACCAGTCGCTGGCTGACTTCCACTGGAACAACTTCGGAGCAGGCACCAACTTCGCCCTTATGACCGGCTCGTCGTCATTGGTGGACGGCACCGTGGCCTACTCCAAATACAATATCACCCTCGACGACGGCACTCGCACGCCTAAGTTCAGCGGCATCTCGGGCTTTAATATGTCGCTGGGCATCACCAACTTCATAGGCGTCGACAAGGCACGCTACGGCATCAGCATTGAGGGCTATTCCACCGACTACCGCTACACCAACAACTATGGCGTCAACCGTGCTCAGGACGAGAACACCAGCTCCTTCTCGGCCTACGTCACCTACAACGCCCACCTCGGCAACTGGCTGCTCGACCCGGGCCTGCGCTATGTCTACTACGCCTCGCTCAACGAGTCCAGCTTCGAGCCGCGCCTGGCGGCAAAATACAATATGGGCGACGACCTGCGCTTCAAACTGGCCGCCGGCCTCTACAGCCAGATAGTCCTCGACGCCCGCTCGGACCACGACATCGTCAACCTATTCACCGGCTTCCTCACCGGCTCGGGCCAGCTCAATATACCGGCCTACTATCAGGGCGAGACGGTGGAGAGCTGCGTCCAGAAGGCTCAGCACATCGTGGCCGGCGTGGAATACGATATGATAGACCACCTGACGGTCAACCTGGAGTTCTACTACAAGAATTTCAGTCAACTGATAGGCATCAACCACAACCAGTACTACGACCGCACCGACCCGGCCTACGTCTCGGGCGGCGTCTATGAACAGCCGCAGTACTACCTGACCGACTTCATCATCGAGAAAGGCCACGCCACGGGCCTCGACTTCAGCGCCTGCTATGACCTGGAACGCCTCTACCTGTGGATGACCTACTCGCTCGGTTTCGTGAAACGCACCGACGAGGTGCAGACCTACTTCCCGCACTACGACCGTCGCCACACCGTCAACCTGCTGGCCACCTACGCCTTGGGCGAAGACCGCCAGTGGGAACTCAGCGGACGCTGGAGCTTCGGCAGCGGGTTCCCCTTCACGCGCACCGCCGGAATGTATGAGTTCCTCCAGTTTGCCGGTGGCATCAGCACCGACTACTTGCGCGAGAACGGCACGCTGGGCATATACTACGACGAGATCTACGGCGGCCGCCTGCCCACCTACCACAGGCTCGATCTGGGCGTGAAACGCAAGTTCTCCATCGGACGCCGTGGACTGCTTGAGCTGTCGCTCAGCGCCACCAATGTCTACGACCGCCACAACATCTTCTATTTCGACCGCGTCACGTTCGAGCAGGTCAACCAGTTGCCCATCCTCGTCTGCCTCGGCGCCAACTTCACGTTTTAAGTCATCCCCCGACGCTGAAAGCGTCACCGCTCAACCTCGGAGAGGTTGAGCGCCTTGTCAACCCTCCCAAACGCTTATAGTCTCGTTGACTCACTGCACTTATTCCATCCCCCGACGCTGAAAGCGTCGCCGCTCAATAACCGCAGGTCGTTCCGACCTGCGGTGCCTGTGAAGCATCAAATGCACTCTGAAAGAGTGCCCCTAGCCTGAACACCAGTCTCCTTTTGGGCGACCCCTTTAGGGTCGAGTCGTATCGTCTGTTACCGCATACCGTGGGTACTCCGCACCCACGGTTATTGAGCGTCAACCCTCTCAGGGTTTGGCGAGCCATAGCGGATAGGATGCAGATGCCTCGGAGAGGCATAATCTCAATAACCCTACACTAAGCGACAACGGAGCGCAGTGTAGGGGCTGTGAACCAGCGCGAAAAAAGCGTGTCGGAGACACGCTACCTTGCAGACAAAATCGGGTGTGGTTATCCCCGAAGGGACGACGGATTATTTTACAATACTTTGGCTTGACAATGCGACACACCCCGCCGCTTCGCGGCACCCCTCTCCTAGAGGGGATGGGCTGCCGCATCGTTTTGAATATCAATAAATCGCTGCCGCGCCATCCCCTCTTGGAGAGGGGAGAAGGAACTGCCAGTGGCCGTTCCGATAGCGAAGTGGTGAACAAAAACGAAGGCCGGGGTGTGTTGCACCGTCAAACTAATGCCATACGTTGTTTTTCCGTCGCCCCTTCGGGGCTTTTTTTCGGCGAGGAAAATGGTGGTTTTTCGCCTAAAAACATAATTACCAATCGTTTATCCAAAAATTGCCCTTGTTTTTGCCCTATTTTATAACCGCCTCATTTCCAGGCCTTAAAGGGACCAACTCCGTCATATGTACAATATATGTACAATACTTGTACAATATTTGTACGTTTACAATTGTACATATATTGTACAAATATTGTACATATATTGTACAACGACCGGAGTTGGTGGGGGCCGAGAACGGAGAACTGAGAACGGAGAGCGTGGAACGTCAAACCTTGAACTTTGTCGATTTGTCATAATCGTTTCGTTTTTTTTCGGGGGTGGGGCAATAAAAACACATAGGCGGCGTTACGATACGTATGAATGATTTTTTCCTTGCATTGTCGAACTTTGTGACGCGCGCTATCGAGACGGTCAACGGCTGGGTGTGGAGCACTCCGCTGGTTGTGCTGTGCCTCGGTGCGGGCCTCTATTTCTCGCTGCGGACGCGCTTTGTGCAGGTGCGTCGCTTCGGCGAGATGTGCCGCCTGCTGTTCACTACCGACAAGTCGCAGAAGACGGGCATCACCTCGTTTCAGGCTTTCGCTATGGCGCTGAGCGGCCGTGTGGGTACGGGCAACATAGTGGGTGTCGCCACGGCCATAGGCTTTGGTGGTCCGGGAGCCATCGTGTGGATGTGGATCATTGCCTTCTTCGGTGCCGGCAGCGCCTTTGTCGAGGCTACGCTGGCTCAGATTTTCAAGGAGAATCATAACGGGCAGTTTCGCGGCGGTCCGGCCTACTATATCGAGAAGGGTCTTCACAGTCCTTTCTTTGGCAGCCTGTTCGCGGTGCTGGCGGCTGTGGCGTGCGGCATCTTCCTGCCGCCGGTGCAGTGCAACGGCATAGCCCTTTCGATGGAGCGCACGCTGGGCGTGGAGGCTTGGGTGATAGGCATCTGCGTGGCGCTGCTGATAGCGTTGGTCATCATAGGCGGTGTGAAACGCATTGCCAATGTTGCGCAGATTGTGGCACCTTTTATGGCGATGATCTATATCGTGCTGTCGGTGATAGTGCTGGCAGTGCACTATGAGATTGTGCCGCACGTGTTTATGGAGATGCTGCGTGGCGCAGTGGGTGCCAGCCAGGTGGGTGGCGCCATACTGGGCAGCACGATAGCGTGGGGCGTGAAGCGCGGCATCTACAGCAACGAGGCCGGTCAGGGTACGGGCCCCATAGTGGCCGCCGCCGCCAAGGTGAGCCACCCTGTAAAGCAGGGTCTGGTGCAGGCCTTCTCGGTCTACATCGACACGCTGCTGGTGTGCACGGCAACGGCAATGATGATTCTGGCCTGCGGCACATACAATATCATTGAGAGTGTGCAGGTTGTGCCGGGCAGCGGCACGGTGGTCACCTACCTGCAGCAGAACGCCGGAGCGCCGCTGGGCGAGCCGGGTGTGTTCTATACGAGCGGGGCTCTGGCCACGGTGACGGGAGCACGGCTGGGCGACATCATCATCAGCTTCGCCCTGTTCTTCTTCGCCTTCACCACGATTATGGCCTACTACTATTATGCCGAGACCAATCTGGTGTACCTCTTCTCGCGCATCCGCCTGCGCAGGCTCAACGCGATGCGTACTATGGTCGCCGCCGAGCGCGACACCAACGGTCCCGAGACTGGCGACGAGGGCAGGCGCTGGATGGAAGGCGAGGAGCGTATGCTGACATCGATGGAGGATGAGTATCGGCGCGCCGACGAGCGTTTCGGCGACGACCGCAGCGAGAAGATAGTGGTGTGGGTGCTGCGGTTGCTGACGGTGTCGGCAGTGTTCATCGGTTCGACGGTGGGCAGCGGCATAGTGTGGACGCTGGGCGACATTGGCGTGGGCGCTATGGCGTGGATCAACATTGTGGCCATACTGCTGCTTTCGCCCAAGGCGTTGCGGTCGCTGCGCGACTATGAACGGCAGAAAAGGCTCGGCGTGGAGCCCGTGTTCGACCCCGAGGCGCTGGGCATCGGAGGGGCCGACTTTTGGGAAAAGAAGGATTGAAAACTAAACTAAAACGAAAAAGATATCTATGATAGAGCTTCGAAACACACTCCACCGTTGCGCGGCACCCCTCTCCGAGAGGGGATGGCTGCCGCATCACGGTGGTCGCTGCCGCGCCATCCCCTCTCGGAGAGGGGTACCGCGTAGCGGTGGGGTGTGTCTCGAAGGATAATGTGGATTGTCTGGTAATTAAAAATTCTAAAACGACTTATGCAGAAACTATTGATAGCTTTGTTGCTTTGCCTGCCGGCGATGGCAGTGTGCCAGAACAACAACAGCAAGACAAATAATGACTCGAAAAAGGTTATCAACGTCAACAAGCTGGATGTCATATACAACGACCAGGACAACGAGTACCAGGAGGTGGTGATAGACCAGCCTGCCGACCAGAAACGAAACAATATACCGTCGACGCTGAAGCAGCCCGAAGGCGAGCCCGACGAGGAACTGGAGGTCAGCTCGCAGCTGTACCGCCCCGAGCAGATGGGCGACGGCGTGGAGAGCGAGTTCGACATCCTCTACGCCACGATGGACAGCGAGGTGATACACTATGCCAGCACGTCGGAGCTGCCCAACGGGGTTGAGATACATCTGACCGACAAGGGCAAGGGCCGCAAGTTCTGCTTCCCGACGCCGGAGCACGCCAAGATGTCGTCGCATTTCGGCGCACGGCGGCGCCGCTGGCACTACGGCGTGGACCTGGCAATGCCGACGGGTGAGCCCATCTATGCCGCCTTCGACGGCATTGTGCGCATATCGAAATGGAACAAGAGCTATGGCAATCTTATAGTGATGCGTCACTTCAATGGCTTGGAGACCTACTATGCCCACCTCTCACAGCGCGACGTTGAGCCGGGCGACACGATACGTGCAGGCCAGGTGATAGGTCTGTGCGGCAACACGGGCCGCAGCTACGGCAGCCACCTGCACTTCGAGATTCGCTATATGGGCAAGGCGATGAACCCCGAATATGTGATTGACTGCGGCGAGCACAAGCTGCTGTGCGACGAGCTGACGCTGACACCTGCCTATTTCTCGAAGAAGGGCAGCAGCCACTCATCGCCCTCGCCGGGAGACATAGCCCGCATCAATGCCGATGCAGGTACCGCCGTGAACAATGGCAGCACCATAGCCGCCAGCCAGCAACGCGACCCGTCGAAGCCTAAACCCAAGGCGTCGCAGGCATCACAGGCCAAATACTACAAGGTGCGCAGCGGCGACACGCTGAGCAAGATTGCCGCCCGCAACGGCACCACGGTCAAGAAGCTTTGCAAGCTGAACGGCATCAAGGAGACTACTGTCTTGCAGATAGGCAAGCGGCTGAGAGTTAGATAGCTATAGAGGACGATATTATGAGAATAGACATACTGACACTGTTCCCCAATATGATGGATATGTTCTTCAAGGAGAGCATAGTGAGTCGTGCGCAGAAGAAGGGCCTGGTGGAGGTCTGCTTCCACGACCTGCACGACTATTCGCTTACGCGCTACGGCAGCGTGGACGACTACCCTTACGGAGGCAGTGCAGGAATGGTGATGGCTGTGGAGCCTCTGGCCAACTGCATAGAGGAACTGCAGTCGCAGCGCCACTACGACGAGGTCATCTATACCGCGCCCGATGGCGAGATGTTCAGTCAGCCGATGGCCAACGAACTGTCGCTGAAGGAGAACCTGATAGTACTGTGCGGCCATTACAAGGGCGTGGACGAGCGGCTCAGGGAGCATTTCATCACCAAAGAGATATCGATAGGCGACTATGTGCTGACCGGCGGCGAGCTGGCGGCGGCAGTGATATGCGACGCGGTGATAAGGATTCTGCCGGGAGTGATAGGCGACGAGCAGTCGGCCCTGGAGGATTCGTTCCAGGACGGCCTTGTGGCTCCGCCCGAGTATACGCGCCCGGCTGAGTTCAGGGGTTGGAAGGTGCCCGATGTCCTTTTGAGCGGCGACCATAGCAAGATAGCCCAGTGGCGCTACGAGCAGGCGCTGGAACGCACCCGCCAGCGCAGACCGGAATTGTTGAAAGAATAGAATTGGAGGTTTTGGTGGCTAATACATATTGTCAAATATTCGTCCATATTATTTTTGCCGTAAAATATCGTGAGGGAGTCATTGCCCCAAGCTGGCAACAGGAGTTGTATTCGTATATGGTTGGTTTGGTTGAGAATCGTGAGCACAAGGTGTTGGCTATTGGAGGAATGAAAGACCATATTCATATTCTGGTCAGTATGTCGCCAAAGCAATCAGTTTCGGATTTGGTTCACGATATAAAAAGAGCATCAACAAATTGGGTGAAAGAGCGACATTTTGTCAGAGGGGCTTTTGCGTGGCAGGAAGGTTATGGCGCTTTTTCGTATGGAAAGTCACAGATAGACAAGGTGGTACATTATATTCGGAATCAGAAAGAGCACCACATTGGAAAGACGATGAAGGAGGAGTATATCGATTTTTTGAAGGCATTTGGCACGGTTTTTGATGAGAAATATGTGTTGAAGGATGTAGGTGAGTTAGAGGATTAAAAGAAAACCCCTACGGGGTTGGAGGTGGAGGATGGCAATTGTGCTATTAAGAGAAAACCCCTATGGGGTAAGGACGAACAAAAGACAATTGCTATAAAAAAGACTAGAATAATTCCCCAGAGGGGAATACTTTTAATAGAATACAACGTTATATAGGTGGATATTTATCCCCGTAGGGGATATCTTTTAATAAAAACGCCGAAGACATTATATTACAATAATCCCCGTAGGGGATTTCTTTTAAACAAACGAAATTAAACGAAAAAACCCAATAATATGACAGAATTTGAGAAATATGCCACCCGTCATTGTGGCATCAGCAGCACAACTTACGCCAAGTACACTTCGGCAATCAATAAAAACGCAATGGCAGGTATGGTCAGCGACTCGCTGACGCCATACATCATCGAGGAACGCCAGCTGAATATGACGCAGATGGATGTCTTCTCGCGTCTGATGATGGACCGCATCATTTTCCTGGGCACTGCCATCGACGACTATACGAGCAATGTGATCCAGGCTCAGTTGCTGTTCCTTGAGAGCGTTGACAACCAGAAGGATATACAGATTTATCTGAATTCGCCGGGAGGCGGTGTCTATGCCGGTCTGGGCATCTACGACACGATGCAATACATCCAGCCCAAGGTGGCCACCATCTGCACCGGTTTGGCAGCATCGATGGCTAGCGTTCTGCTGTGCGCCGGCGAGAAGGGTATGCGCTGCGCCCTGCCGCACAGCCGTGTGATGATTCATCAGCCGATGGGCGGTGCCGAAGGTCAGGCAAGCGATATGGAAATCACAGTGCGCGAGATTCAGAAGCTGAAGAAAGAGCTCTATGAAATCATTGCCAAGCACAGCGGCCAGACCTTTGAGCAGGTGGAGCACGACAGCGACCGCGACCACTGGTTCACCGCTGAGGAGGCCAAGGCCTATGGTATGATTGACGAGGTGCTGGTCAGGAAGGCAGAATAACGTAATATCGAAGAGATGCAAGTCAAATTCATAAACCGCAGCCATCATCCGCTGCCGAAATACGAGACGACCCTCTCGGCAGGAATGGACCTCAGGGCATTCCTGCCAGAGGGTCCGATAACGCTTAAACCCCTTGAGAGAGGCCTTGTCAAGACGGGTCTTTTTATGGAGTTGCCGGCAGGCTATGAGGCGCAGGTGAGGCCGCGCAGTGGCCTGGCGCTGAAGAAGGGTATCACTGTCCTCAACAGTCCTGGCACCATCGATGCCGACTATCGCGGTGAGGTCTGTGTGATACTCATAAACCTGTCGGGCGAAGAGTTTGTCATCAACGACGGCGAGCGCATAGCCCAGATGGTCATTGCCCGCCACGAGCAGGCAGAGATTGTCGAGGTAACGGAACTCACAGACACCGAGCGTGGTGCAGGAGGATTCGGGCATACAGGAAAGAAATGAAAACGTTTTTTTTGTCGTTTTGGATATTGATGGTGGCTGTTTCGTGCCAGGCGCAACCGTCTATGCCTGACAAAACGGACACGATCCCTAAAACGTTGTCGTTGCGTGTTGGTGCCGAGGAACTGTTTTCGAAGGAATATGCCAAATATGATGGTTCGCGATATGCCGTCGTTGGCAACCAGTCGTCGCTGGTAGGCGAAGTGCATCTGGTCGATACGCTGCTTTCGTGTGGCGTCAATATTGTCAAGATATTCTGTCCTGAACACGGTTTCCGCGGCAAAGCCGAAGCCGGTGCACGTGTCGGAGACGAGAACGACGCAAAGACCGGCCTGCCGATAGTCTCGCTCTACGGCAAGAACAAGAAGCCCACGCCCGAGCAGATGAAAGACATCGACGCTGTCATCTTCGACTTGCAAGATGTGGGATGTCGCTTCTACACTTACATCTCCACGCTGCACTATGTTATGGAGGCCTGTGCTGAAAACAGCATACCTCTCGTTGTCCTCGACCGTCCCAACCCTAACTGCCACTATGTAGATGGACCTGTGCTGGACAAGAAATACCAGTCGTTCATTGGGATGCATCCTGTGCCGATTGTCTACGGCCTTACTATCGGCGAATATGCCACGATGATTAACGGCGAGCGGTGGCTGAAAGACAGCCTGCAGTGCGACCTCATCGTTGTTCCAATGCAGAACTACCGTCGCGACAGCAGCTATGTGCTGCCCGTCGCTCCGTCGCCAAACTTGCAGACACCGCAGTCAATTCTGCTCTACCCGTCGCTATGCCTGTTTGAAGGCACCAACATCAGCGTGGGACGCGGCACGGAGACACCCTTTGAAGTCATTGGAAATCCCAACTACAGAACCACCTATATGGAGTCGGAGAATGGTGAGGAACCAGGGAAACATACCTCTTTTACGCCAACGCCAATCAAAGGCGTGAGTGAGAATCCTCCATTCAAGGGTCAGTTCTGCAGAGGACTTGACCTCAGCAAGGTGCAGGTTCCCGCCAAGTTTGACCTCACCTACCTGCTGTGGATGTACAACCATACGCCCAAAGACTCTTTCTTCAAGCAGACCAACAGCTTTGAGAAACTGGCAGGAACCGACCAGCTGCGCAAGCAAATAAAGGCCGGAATGAGTGAGGAGGAGATCAGGGCAAGCTGGGAGCCGGCGTTGTCGAAGTACAAGGAAATCCGCAAGAAATATCTGTTGTATCCTGACGTTAAAAATTGAAAGCTTTAAGGTTCATAGTATGTTTGCTGCTGCTTCCGCTTACAATGTGGTATGCTGTGGTCGTGGCATTGCGAAACCTGCTCTTCGACTGGGGCTGCAAGAAGGCTGTCAGCCCTGCTTTGCCTACCATCGGCATAGGCAATCTGCGTATGGGCGGAACGGGCAAGACGCCTCACACAGAGTATATTATAAGACTGCTTGAAGGCAGGCATACGGCTCTGCTGAGCCGTGGCTATGGCCGCTCGACAAACGGTTTTGTGCTTGCCGACAGCAATTGTGACGCCTCACAGATTGGCGACGAGCCGCTGATGATGGCGAAGAAATACCCTAATCTGACCGTTGCCGTATGCGAGAGCCGTGTGGAGGGCGTTGAACGACTTATGCAATTGCCGACACCGCCTGAGGTAGTGGTGCTTGACGATGTCTTCCAGCACCGCCACATCAAGCCTGAACTTACCCTGCTGTTGACAGAGTATGGCGACCCATATTTCGCGGACCATATCCTGCCGTTCGGCAATCTGCGCGAGTCGCGACGCGGCAGAAGGCGCGCAGACATTATTGTTGTCACCAAGTGCCCCAAGGAATTGACCGATGCAGAACGCCAGACAATCTGCAAGAAGCTGAAGCCACGTGCTGGGCAGGAGGTGTATTTCTCATACATTGAATACGGCCAGCCGGTGCCGGTATATGGCGGAGAGGCTTATGCGGATGTCGACAGCCTGCTTGTCGTGACTGGTATTGCCCATCCCGAACCCCTGCTGAAGCATTTGCAGGAAGGACACAACGTGACGCATCTGCGCTTTGCCGACCATCACGGATTCAGCATCTCCAACTGTCAGAAGATAAGGTCTGCCTTTGAGCGTATTGACGGCAGCAAAGCGGTGATTACCACCGAGAAAGATGCTGCACGGATGCTGGCTCCCGAGGTGCGTGCACAGCTCGAAGGCTTGCCGTTGTACTATCTGCCCATCGAGGTGCATTTCTTCGACGAAGAGGCTTTCAATAAAGCCGTTATCAAAAAACTTTAGGAGCATTTCAAATTTATTTGTACCTTTGCATTTTCACGCGTGTATATATTTACGCGTGTATAAAGATTGTTATTTGCAGAAAATCAAAAAGATATTATATTATGGCAGAACTGAGTGAACAAGAACAAATCCGCAGAAATTCGCTTAACGAGCTGAAAAAACTGGGTATTAATCCCTATCCGGCCGCACTTTATGAAGTGAACGCCAACAGCGCAGAGATATTGGAGGAATATCCGAAGGACAATAGCAAGTTCCAGAATATCAGCATAGCAGGTCGTATTATGAGCCGCCGCATAATGGGCGCCGCTTCCTTCGTGGAGCTGCAGGACTCCTATGGCCGCATACAGCTTTACATCAAACGCGACGAGATATGCCCCGGTGAAGACAAGACAATGTACAACACCGTCTTCAAACGCCTGCTTGACATCGGCGACATCATTGGTGTTACCGGCTTTGTCTTTGTCACCCAGATGGGCGAGACTTCCATCCACGTGAAGAGCCTCACGGTGCTTAGCAAGAGCCTGCGTCCCCTGCCTATTGTAAAGGAGAAAGACGGTGTGGTATACGATGCCTTCAGCGACCCCGAGCTCCGCTACCGTATGCGTTATGTCGACCTGATTGTCAATCCTCAGGTGCGTGAGACCTTCGTGCAGCGCGCCAAGATTGTCAACGAAATGCGCAATTACTTCAACGAGCAGGGCTACCTCGAGGTCGACACGCCTGTGCTGCAGAGCATCCCCGGCGGTGCCGCCGCACGCCCCTTCATCACGCACCATAACGCCCTCGACATCGACCTCTACCTGCGCATAGCCAACGAGCTGTATCTCAAACGTCTTATCGTGGGTGGCTTCAAGGGCGTATACGAGTTCAGCCGCAACTTCCGCAACGAGGGTATGGACCGTACCCACAACCCCGAGTTCACCTGCATGGAGATATATGTGGCCTACAAGGACTACAACTGGATGATGACCTTTACCGAGAATATGCTTGAGCGCATCGCCAAAGCCCTTCACGGCGACACCAAGGTCAACGTCTGGGGCAATGAGATAGACTTCAAGCCGCCGTTCCGTCGCGCCCCGATGTGCGAGCTCATCAAGGAGGAAACCGGTGTCGACGTGGCTTCAATGAACGAAGACGAACTGCGCGAGGCCTGCAAGCGCCTTGGCGTGGAGACCGATGCCACTATGGGCAAAGGCAAGCTTATCGACGCCATTTTCGGGGAGAAATGCGAGGGCAAGCTCATCCAGCCCACCTTCGTCACCGACTATCCTATCGAGATGTCGCCCCTCTGCAAGCGCCACCGCGACAACCCAGAGCTCACCGAACGCTTCGAGCTCTTTGTCTGCGGAAAGGAATTGGCCAACGCCTACAGCGAGCTCAACGACCCCATCGACCAGCTGGGCCGCTTCCAGGAGCAGCTGCGCCTGAGCGAGAAAGGCGACGACGAGGCTATGTTCATCGATATGGACTTTGTCCGTGCCCTCGAGTACGGTATGCCGCCCACCAGCGGTATGGGTATCGGCATCGACCGCCTCGTTATGATGATGACCGGCGCACAGAGCATCCAAGATGTGCTTCTCTTCCCACAGATGAAGCCCGAGAAGAAAGCCGCCGTCACCACCGACGAAGACTTTGTCAATCACGGTGTGGCCGCGGAGTGGGTGCCTATGCTTCGCAAGGCGGGTATCAACACCATTGCCCAGCTCAAGGAAGCCAACCCCAACAAACTCTATAACGACCTCAACGGCTTGCGCAAGAAGAACAAACTCGACATCCCGCCGGTACAGAAAGAGGCCGTTGAAGCTTGGATTAACGGATGATAAAGCAATTCACCTTCAATCACTTCGGAGTCAACTGCTACGTCGTCTACGACGAGCAGTCGGCCGAATGTGCCATTGTCGACCCTGGTATGGAAGCCTCATACGAGGACGCGCAGCTATTCCAGTTCATCGAACGCAAAGGGCTGCACCCCACACTGTTGCTGCTAACCCACGCCCACGTGGACCATATATGCGGACTTCGCAGCGCGGCCGAGAAATATAACCTGCCGGTAACGATGCACTGCGACGGTACGAAGCTGTTACGCCAGGCCGAGGCCTATGGCGGCATAATGGGTTTCGATGTCAGACGTGCCGACGACTTGGCATCGAAGCACATAGACGAAGGTGCTGAGTTGGCAGTCGGCGGCATCAAGATTGAATGCCGCTTTGTGCCGGGCCATTGCGAGGGCAGCATCTGCTATGTGATTCCTTCCGAAGAGGCTGTAATCACCGGCGACGCACTCTTCCAAGGCAGTATAGGCCGCACCGACCTGCCTGGTGGCAACTACCAGCAACTAATTGAAAATCTGCGCAACAAGATAATGACTCTGCCCGACAACTATATGGTGTTGCCGGGCCACGGCGAATCATCGACCATAGGCGACGAAAGAAAATACAACCCGTTCCTTTGATGCCGAAAAGGATAACAAAACCAATACACAGATGGACCCGAAGATAGAAAAAAGCTGGCTCGAGGTGCTGCGACCGCAGTTCGAAGCTCCCTATCTTGCAGAGCTAAAGCAGTTCCTTGTGGCCGAACGTGCGGCCTACACCTGCTATCCAAAGGGCAAGGACATCTTTGCCGCCTTCGACCGCACGCCTTTCGACAAGGTAAAGGTGGTCATTCTGGGTCAAGACCCATACCACGAACCAGGCCAAGCTATGGGCCTCTGCTTTTCGGTGCCCGACGGCATCGCGGTTCCGCCTTCGCTGGTCAACATCATCAAAGAGATAAACTCCGATTTGGGTACCGACATACCCCTTACCGGTGGCGACCTTAGCGGTTGGGCCGAACAGGGCGTGCTGCTGCTCAATGCCACTCTGACCGTGCGTGCACACCAAGCCGGCAGCCATCAGCGCCGCGGCTGGGAGCAGTTCACCGACGCCGCCATACGCGAGTTGTCGGCACGTCGCAGGGGTATCGTCTTCCTGCTGTGGGGCAGCTATGCCATAGCCAAAAGCCAGTTCATCGACAAGGGCAAGCACCACATCCTAACAGCGCCCCATCCCTCGCCGCTCTCGGCCTACCGCGGCTTCTTCGGCTGCCGCCATTTCTCCAAGGCCAACGAGCTGCTTGCCAGCGAAGGCCTGCAGCCCATTGACTGGACGCGAATAGGATAGCCTGAGTGCCGCTGTCGAGCATCGCGGAACACTACTTCTTTTTGCATCGTTTTAACGCTGCCTCTTGTAGGTGGCAGGATTGTTTTTTGCAGGTACCAACACCGTTCGTTGTCCAGTCGTTGTCCAGTTGTTGTCCAGTTGTTGTCCAGTCATTGACTGGACAACAACTGGACAACAACTGGACAACGACTGGACAACGAACGGACCGGGTGTTGTAAATGGCTGATTATGAATGCCGGTTTTTGCAATGAAAAAACGAGGAGGGGAAGAGGCGATTTTAATCCGCTTGGGGCTTAGAACGAGAAGCGGACGGTTATACCGCCTTTGGTGGTGGAGTTGGGATAGGCGTTGGAGATGTAGGGGGTGTTGATGTTGGTCTCAAAGAAGGCTCGCAGGGTGAGGGTGGCGGAGAGGGTGTATTCGGCACTGACACGAGCCACCCATATTTTGGAACCAGAGGATATTTGACGGGACATCTGGTTGATCTTGCGTATCTGTGTCAGATTGTTGTTGTAGGTCAGGTCGGCCTGCAGGACGAGGTCGCTCTTCAGGTTATGCGTCTTGTCGCCGGCTTTTACATTGAATTCAAGGTCTTTGAAGCGATAGCCGGTGCCTAAGGTTACGCCATCGCGATAGCTCTCTGTCAGCTGGTTGTTGGAGAAACTGAGGTTGAGGCTGCGGCTCTTCTGGATGCTGAGTTTGAACTGGAAGCTGTTTACCATATTGACCGACAGCATTATGAGCGGCTGGAACTGCTCGGTGATGATGATGCCTTCCATCGATACGGGCGATATATAGTCGCCGTTGTTGTTGATTATGGACTCTGTACCGTAGTCGTAGCCGTCGAGGACAGCGCCGATGGCGGCATCGGTATAGAAGTTTCCGATGGTGTATTCGCTCTTGTATTTATGCTTGATACTGATGTCGGTGAACCATTTCTTGAGGTAGTTTATTTTGCCGAGGCCGTTGTAGCTGATGTCCCAGTCGGGTAGCGGAACAGAAAGGAAGGGCGAGAAGGACTGCTTGGCAGGGTCGTTGCCGAGATAGGTGGCAAGGAAGGCTGTGAGTAGCACTGTCTGCTGGTTGGCACCGTAGCCTGCGGGATACCACTCGCCGTTCATCGTGTCCTGCACCATCTGGCTGCTGTAGGGGTCGGGGTTGAGGCTTGCCAGGCGGTCGGCCACGATGCCGCGAGCGGCAATGAAGTCGTTGAACAGGTCGTCGCTGTTCTTGAACGTGGTGCGGAACG
Source organism: uncultured Bacteroidota bacterium (assembly GCA_902788805.1). Lineage (GTDB taxonomy): Bacteria > Bacteroidota > Bacteroidia > Bacteroidales > P3 > Colimorpha. Next base: position 283,929 of record CADALO010000002.1, read on the forward strand.
ACCAGACGCTGGTGGTGTAGTTGCCGGCCATTGTGTTGCTGAGCGGACCTTCCACACGTTCCGTGGCGTTGCTGTATTTATAGTAGTATTCCTGGTGTGTGGCGTAGTTCTGGCGGGCCGACGATTTGATGACGAAGTCGCGCATCGGTTCGATGGTGGCTTGGAAGTTTAGTATGCGGTTTTGTGTGGCGTTGCTCGGGGTGTTCATCAGCGTGTCGTGCGAGAGCAGGTCGTTTTCGAGGAGGCTTTCCACAACGCTTGAGGTGGCAACGGTGGTCGAGGGAAGTCCGAAGGGGTTGCCTTCAGGCAGACCGAACACGAAGGGTAGTCCTGGCTGCCAGCCATTGGACGGGTCGAGGCCGACGATGCGCGATTCGCCCATAAAGCCGGCTATGGATGCTCCGTAGGAGTTGTTGTATTGTAATGATACGTTCTTGATGCCTGTAACGAAGCGGAGTCCGAAATAGCCGAGTTCGCGCAGGGTCTCTTCGCGTTGTGCTTTGCGCAGCGAGTCGGCGAGTGCGGCGTCGGCTTTGCGCTGTTCGAGGCCACGCTTCTTGTCGAGGTCGTTCTTTTCCTTGTCGGCGTCTTTGCCTCGCTTGTTTATTTCGTTCTTCTTGGCCGGTTTCTTGGCGTAGGCTTTCTTCAGCAGCTTCGATTTGTTATAGAGTGTTTGGAAGTTGCCCTGCACGGTGAGGTTGAGGACGGTGCTGTTGCTTATGACGCTTCCTTGTGCGGCAAGGGCCTGTGTCGTGCCGTTGTAGATATAGGTGCTGCGGTAGGAGAGGTTGGGCATCAAGAAGTCCATATAGGGCAGCTTGTTGATGGGGATGTTCCAGGTGACATTGAGGTCTTGTTTGAAGTTCTGCATCGTTCCGCCGCGCATAATGGCGTTCCACAGGGTGTCGTTGGCCGAGCGGTCGATCATTCCAGGCGGCTCGTCGATGCGGGCATTGGCGTTGGCATCGTAGGTGATGTGGAAACTCCGTGCGAGGTCGTATTGGAGGTTGTAGTCGCGTCGCCAAGTGAACTGCTTGAAGTAGGTGGGGTTCATAATGACGAGTGCGGCGCTCTTGTTGCGCAACAGGGTGCTTTCGATGTCGCGGTAGATTTCGGTCGAGAAGCTTATGTTTTTTGGCTGGTAGTAGATGTTGAAGTCTTTGATGAAGCGTAGGTTCTTGTTTTGGAATGGCTTCATCTTGTCGAAGGGTTTGAGCTGCTTCGGCTGATTGATGGCGAAGTTGTAGGTCAGGCCTCCGCGGTGCTGGTCTTTGTTGTAGTATTCGATGTCGTCGTCGCTGCTGCGTTCGCCGCTGTAGGCGTAGGAGAAGGCAAAGTTCTCGAAGTCGTAGAAGTGGGGCTTGAGGGCAGATTTGCCGGTACGCTCCTTGCGCATATTGGTAAGCGTGAGGTTAGTGGTTTGGTGGCGTTGCTGGGTCATCTTTCTCACCGAGTCACGTTCGGCCTGGGTCTTGTAGGTCTTGAGGTCGTCCTTGAGTTTGACATCGGGGTCCAAGGGGTTGTATTCGGGACTTCCTATCTGGTTGTTGTAGTCGATATAGAGAGGGATGTGCATACCCCATTCGTCGGGGAAGAACTTACCCATCTCGAGGTTTAGGGTGCTCTGTACGTTGAATGTGTTGACAAGCTCGAGCTTGTTGAGCCGGTCTTCGAGGTTTCCGAAGCCGCTGGTGGTGTAGGACGAGTAGAGAGACAGGTTACCTACATCGGCGAGGTTGGTGCGTGCGAGGGCCATAGCCGCCCATCCGCCCTTGTTTATGTAGTCGGCCAGACGCATTTCGTTGATCCACACAATGGCGCTCTTTGGCAGCATATCGTTGCCGTCGTCGAGGGTTTGCTTGCGTGGGTTGCGGACACCGACCATAATGACTTTCACCTTGCCGAGGTTGGGCGAGCCCATAATGGTGTATTTGCGGCCTTCAAGCATTTCGCTGTAGAGCGAGGTGCTGTTGTAGTCGGCGTTGCCGCTGCGTATGAGTTTGTTGCGTCGTGTCTTGATTTCTACAAGTTGCTGCAGGTCTATTTCGACGTTGTTGGCTTCGGGCCAGATGATTTCCTTGCTGTCGGCAGAAGTGCCCCACGGGGTCAAGGCCAGGGGTACTTCGTATTCGTAGTAGTTGTTGGTGTAGTCGCTACCAAGTCGCACGAAGAGTGTGAGGTCGCCGTCGTAAAGGCGGTCGACTTCATATTTCTTTTCTGCGTGGACAAACATCTTTAGTTTGCCGTAGTATCGCAGGTCGTATTGTGCGTTGCGGTAGATGGCACGGGCATCGCCTGCGTTGAGTTCCTGTATGTCGAGTTCGAGGGCCTGCTCGTTGAGGACTGTGAATGACGACGATGTGGAGTACCACGACTCTCGCTCGATGTTGGGCGGCAGGTTGTAGGGCACGGGCTGTCGGTTGCCGTTCTCTTCGATGTTTACTGTAGAGAGTGTAAAGCTTGTGTTCTCGCCCATACCGGTGGGGTAATCGCCTGGTTGCAGCAGGTCTTCGCTGTATTTGCGCCAGGTGCCGTAGACAAGCTCGAGGGTTGCGAAACGCAGGATGACGGGGTCCTCGAATCCGTTGAGGAACATACGCATAAAGCGGATTGACTGGTAGCCGTTGATGTTGCCTATGGTTTGGTCGGGTTCGCGGATGGGGATTTTGAATTGGTACCACCGGCAGGTTGTCGTGGTGCCGTTGGCGAGCTGTACGTTCTGGGCTTCCTGTATGTCGACGATATGGTTTTTGCCTATCACCATTTGGTCGGGTCTCAGGTTGATGACATACTGGTAGTAGTTCTCGTTCTCGCTGAGGGTGTTGTCGCGGTTTATGTCCTCGACGTTGGGATAGTTGGTGCCTTCGGTCGAGTAGTCCTCGGTGTTGTCGGAGTTGCTTACGGAATTGCCTTCGGGGTTGTTGTAATACTTGTAGCGGTCGTTGATTTTGACGTCGTTCTGGTCATAATAAGTGCTGCGGAAGTAGCGGAAGTCGTCGCTCGACGGGTCGTTGGCTGCCTGTTGGTAAGCCACGGACGAGGTGCCGTAAAGGGCCCCGATGCTATTGATGTAGTCGGCAAAGAACGACTGTTCGTCGTTGAGGTCGACAGCGCTGCTGAGGCCGTCGTAACCGACGTCTTGGTAGTGGCGGCTTTCCTCGTTGTTGTCGAAGGCGTTGACGACACTCTGCATCTTAGGCACGCGGCCCCAGATGGTGGTGTCTACGGGGTTGTCGGAGAAGGCTTGCGCGGTGTTGGCGGTAGGCAGGCCGTTCTCGAAGCTTTTGCGGCCGTCGCGCAAGATGTCCTCGCTGATGTCGCCGAGGTTGATGTAGAGCCGTCCGCCGCTCTTGTTGTCGTCGTGCTCTCCGGTGGCGGGGTCGATGAATGGGTCCATCAGCCAGAACTCAAGGGTCTCGATGTTTTGCGTCTCGAAGTCGGTGTAGGTGAGTTCCCGCATAATACCTCCCCAACGGCTCTGCGGGTTGTTGAGCAGGCCGTTTTGGTCGATACCGGCGCTGAAGGGTGTCGGGGCTACATCGTAGTTGTAGGGGCCTTTCTCGCTGGGATAGTATGCCAGCGTAAGCTCATAGAGGCGGTTGTTCTCGTTTGCGGCAAGGCTCTTGTTGGGGAACACCTCTGTCTGGAGTATGCGGCGTGCATAGGGATGCGAGCGATCGTTCTCGTCGATGTTCTCGGGGCAGTTGGAATCGAAGAAGATGTTGCCAACGGTGTACCAGGCTAATTTTGCGCGGTTGAATCCGTAGGCTCTGCCCGTACCCAACGCTGATTCGGGGAAAAGCGGCAGAGAGGTCTTGTAGTCTTGCGGCGTGGAGGCCAGATGCCAGAAGGTGTAGCCTTTCAGGTCGATATTGCTTTCGGCACCTTCAAAGTCGTCGATATAGGTCACTTTGCCGTCGTCGCTGCCGGTGTTGGCCATACCCGGGATGAAGTGAGCAAATTCAGCTTGCAGGGTTAGTGTTGAGGGTGCTTTTGTCTGGATGCCCGGCAGATGGTCCATAAATTTAGTTATCCAAGGCACATCGTGACGGTAGTTGAGGTCAAGACCCCAGATGGAGTTGGATGTAGGCTCGTCGCCGAAGTTGTTCTTTTGCGTAAGCGGCTTTTCGCGCAGGTTCATAAAGGTGGCTCCAAGATTGAAGTCGGGGTCGAACTCATAGTTGAGGTGCAGGCCGAGCATACGCTTGGTCATCATCGAGAACGAGCTGTTCTCGCTGCTTACGCTGATAGGTGTGCCCGATGCAAGCAAACTCTCGTTGATGATACGCACCGTACCCATAGTGTAATCTACCGTATAGTCAACGTTCTCGATAAGAGGCATTCCTCCGGCTGTCACGGAGACCGAGCCTTGTGTCACGCTGTAGCCAAGCTGTATCTCGCCGCTGACCGAGCTGGTATAGTAGCCTTCAAGGTAAAACTTGTTCTTGTCGGCATATTGTTGAGCCAAGGTCTGTGTCATTGTGTAGAGCGAGTCGAAGCAATACTTGTTGGCCAGAGTGTTGTCGCCCAGCATTTCGCGCAAGTCCTTGCCGAACGGTTCCACGTAAGGGAAGAATATTCGTCCCGACGAAGCTTGAATGATACCGCCTTTGTATGCGGCGCTGTCAAACCAGTCGAACACGCCGTCGGGGTAATAGTAGCTCTGCGATGCATCCATTCGGTCAAGTCCAAACACCTGTACAAGCGGAACTGCCTCGAACGGGCCTTCGGTGAAATAGCCGATGCCTACGCCGCCCTCGGGGTTCTCGTACAGCACATTGAGGCGGAAGTTCTCGCGGCTTAACTGCGTGCTCTTGAGGAAGTACACATTCTTCATCATCAGCTTCCACAGCGGGCTACGGCTGTTGACTGATGTTCCCTTGATGAGCTTTACAATCAGGGCATTCGGGTCGTTCACGCCGTCGGTGGTGAGTTCGCCGACCTGATAGACGGTTGTGTCGCCTATCACTTGGTATTGGAAAGCCACAGCCAGAATCTGGTCGTTGGCAAGAGGCTGTGCGAGGGTGATGAAGCCCAGCTGTGCGTTGAAGGTATATTCGTTGGCGGGCAGCAATCGTGCGCTCTGCAGCTTTTCATAGTCGGTGCCGCCAGTAAACCCAAGTCCTTCCATATACGAGCTGACGTTGTTGATGTTACGGACAGCGCTCGTGTTAATGAGTTGCAGCAGGTTGTTGGATGTTTGGCCGTTGGGCAGGGTGGAGACGCCACTATAAACGCCGGGCGACGATGTCTTGTTCTCACCCAGGTCGGTCAATGCCAGAATGTCGCGGTTGTTGGTGACGGCGGCACCGATGTTGGTTCTCCACACTTCAAGGCGAATAATCTTGATGTTGCTGTTGACCACAGGCAGCGTAGACATAGCCTTGTTGTAGTTGTCATAGAAGTATTGCGAGATGAAGAAGTGCCGGTTCTCCTCGTATTCGTCGGCTCGTATCTCGAATTCCTGAGCCGATGCGCCGCCCTGCACCTGCATATTCTCGGTCGATGTCTCCTTGTTGCTGTACACAGCGTCGACGGTGAGATTGCCGAACTTGAGCTTGGAGTGGACACCGAATAGGCGCTGGCTGCCCTTGATGAGCGTCGTATTCAGCGGGAACGATATATCGGCAGCCTCCAGCAATTGGACAATATCGTCCTCTTTGCCCTCGTATTTCAACTTGATTTGATTCTCGAAATCAAAGGTTGCCTGGGTGTTCCAGTTGATGTCGGTGTTGAACAGGTCGCCGACCTTGGCGTTGAGAGTCAACTGGATGTTTTCGTCAAAGTCGGGCTGGATGTTGCGCCTTCGTGTTTCATCGACAGAAGGGTTGTCGGTGAAGGTGCTGATTACCTGCAGTGTAAGGTCGGCACTTCCGCTGGGTGTAACCTTTATCTCCGGCTTGTCCATCAGGCTTTCCAGCTTGCGACTGATCTCGTTGAAGCCGGGTATCTTGCTCAGCAGGCCGCCTTCGCCGCCGTTAGTGCTGTTCTCCTTCTGCTTTTGTGTCCAGAAGTCGTCCATCAAGTACTGCATCTGGTAGTCCTGATACTCCTCAAATGTCATAAACTGGCGGCTGACAACGATGCTGCCAATCTTGGTTATCTTGACATAGCTGTGAGTGTTGGGGTCGTACTCGACGGTGGTCGTCATATTGGGCGGGTTGTTCAAATACAACGGGCTTTGCGGCGACGAGCCGTCGGTGGGGATGGGGAAATGCAGCGACGACCGAGTGCTGTCCTCTTCCTCCTGTGCTTGCAGCGAAACGGCCGGCACGAGCAGCAGCAATAGAACAATAAGCCGCCATAGGCGGTTCATTGTCGATGTCATTGTTGCTGCTCTGGTCTTCATTCTGATAGTAGGTCTTAGATTCCGTGTGCAAGCGACTGCTTGATAATTTCTTCCACGCTGGCTCCGGGGTTAGCCTCAGCCATTTTCGCCACCACTTTTTCCGATGCTGCCTTCGGGAATCCAAGCATAACCAGAGCAGATAACGCTTCTTCTGCATTTTTATTGCTTGAACTTGCAGTTGATGTTGCTCCGGCTAATGCCGGTGCTGCGAAGGGGTCGACCTTGTCGCGCAGTTCCAGCAATATACGCTGGGCGGTCTTGGCTCCGATGCCTTTCACTTTCTGCACTCGTTTTGCATCTTGGTCGACTATGGCTCGCGTCAGTTCCTCTACGGTCAGCGACGACAGCATAATGCGTGCTGTGGCGGCTCCCACTCCGTTGACGTTCAACAGCAGGCGGAACATCTCGCGCTCGCTTTCCGTATAGAATCCGAACAGCAGATGGGCGTCTTCGCGCACTATCTCGTGAACCAGCAGTTTCACCGCCGGCAAGTCCTTGATTTGCGAATAGGTGTTCAGGGTTATTTCCAGCAGATAGCCCACTCCTCCGCAATCTATGACTGCGTAGGCAGGCGTTGCCTCGTCAAGTTTTCCGTTTATGTGGTTGTACATTGTCTTGTTGTTTTATTGCTGATATTCAAATGCTCCTATCGTTGGCGGATTGCCACGCGGATTGCCGTTCAAGTCTAATGCGCTCTGCAGGTAAATGCTGTTGCCGGCGCCAATGGCAGGTGAGTCCTCCGATAGGTTGTAGTTGTTTCCGTATGCATCCTTGAACTTGGGGTCGGAGTTGACAATCAAGTTGTTGCCCGTGATGTTGGGTGCCGGCGAGAAGGTTGCGTTGCCGTCGCTGTCCACCAGCGATGTTCGCATCAGGCAGTTGCGGAACGAGCAGTTGAAGGCGCAGGCGTCAATCCAGTCGAATTTGATTTCCCCGCTGTTGTCACTTCCGCTGTAGCTGCCGTAGATTATGCAGTTGTAGAAGTCGGCCTGTTGCAGCGGCCGGGCAAAGATTGTCGTCTCGTCGTATTGGTAGTAGTTGTTGAGAATCACCGATGGTGTCTTGCGTGTCTGGTAGCGCCAGTAGTTGGCGAAAGTGCTGTTGCTGAAGCGGTATCTGCCGCCGTATTGCAGGCATACAAGGCTCTCGCCGCAGCAACTCACCAGCAGGTTGTCGCCCACAATATACGAGCCTTGCCCTACAATGCCCGCCATCGAGTGGTTGCGAATAATGCAGTTGCTGATGTCAAGCGTAGGGTTGCTGTTCACGTTTGTGTCGACCAGCAGGCCGATGCTGCCGTTCTCAATGCGAGCCCACTCAATGTGGTTGTCCTTGCTGCCCGTCGACAGCCAGATGTAGCGCCATTGGCCAGGCAAACTGTCATAGTACCCATCGTGGCGTATCGAGGTGAAGAGGACGGGTGCCTGCTGAGAGCCCCGCACGTCCAATGTGGCGCTGTCGTATATCCACAGGCAGCTGTTGTCGCCGAAGTAGAGCTCGTCTCCGGCCGTCAGGCTCAGGGTCTCGTTGCTGTTGACCACGGCATAGCCAAGTATTATGTGCGGCCTTGTGTGATCCCAGTTGGCGCAGTCAAGTATGGAGTAGGGGATCCAGTTGGTGTCAATCTGTCCCCATTTGTTGATGTACAGTTCGTAGATGTTGTGCGTGTAGGTAGGCAGATGGTACACAGCGTTGCGTCCATAGGCAATCACGGGTAGCGTCTGCTGCTTGTTGTTGAAATTGAAGGCAATGTCGGCCTCCACGAGATAGGGCGATGTCTGGTCGTTGGGGTTGATGTTGGCCTGAATGAAGATGAAGATGCTGTCGTGGGCACCAATCTCCACATCGCGGGCCACTCTCGAGGTGTCGCCGTCGACGTTGATGCGGAATCGCGGTGCTCCGCTGCCTTGCAGAGCGACGCTGTTTATCAGCAACGGCTCGTCATAGTTGTTGTATACCCGCACCTGGCGCGTAATCGTTGCCATAGTCGCAAACACCGTATCGAACAGAACCGTGTCTTCCGAGAACGACAGCCTTGCCGAGCTGTCGGTAAGGAACTGCTCCTCCTTGATGCAGGAGGTCGTCATCAGCGGCAACAGCAGCAGCAATAAAAGGTATTTCGGTTTGAGAATCTTCATATCGTCAACTCAACAATTCATCAACTCTTCAATCACTTAACATATAGGTCGAACACCTCGTTGAGGCGTTTCTTGCACACGGGGCAGAAAGCCGCATAGTCGCGCATCATACACTTTGTGCAGGGGCGGTACACACCCTTTGCCTGATAGCCGGCGCCCTCGTAGGCACCCATCGGGCCGTTGTCGCGTTTGCCGAGGCCTTCCACAGGCTTTGTCGGTATTGGCGTACCTTGCGGAACCATCGACTGCCATTTGCTGCCGAAGTCGACCAGCGTGGTGATGTTGGGTTCCACCGGTTCGCGACCGTTGTTGTGGATGTCGTTGTAGCTCAGCTCGTCGTCCACATATTCGTCGGCCAAGCCGCCAATCGAGTGGCCAAGTTCGTGAGGCAGAATCCACATTGACATTGCCTGCACCGCGCTGAAGGCATAGAAGTTGTATATCGCACCACCGCCGTAGGTGTCGCAGTTGGCCATAATGATGATATGGTCGTAGGGTACGCCTGCCAGCAGGTCGTGCAGCTGGAACAGCTTGGTGGTCATCAGGTAGCGGTCGCTGCCGAAGGTGTTGTAGGACGAGCCGACAGCGCTCTTCACATACTTGCCCCTGTTGGGGTCGGTCACTCCGCTCTCCTGCATCAGCACGCCGACGCCCCACACGTTGAAGTCGCTCTTGCGGCTGGCAAAAGGCTCTTGCGCCACAAGGTAGGAGGCGAATTTCTCAAAGTCGCCCTGCATCTTCTCGGCGTCGCTCTTGCCGTAGCCCTCGGCCACAATCACCACATCGATTTTGTTGTGCCAGTCGCCGTTGTAGAGCAGCTTGCGTTGCGGTATCTCGGTGGTTATCACACTCGTTTGTGTCTGTTTTGGGTCGAAGCGGAAAGTCGTTGCGGTGGCAAACTTGCCGTCGTCGCCGCGTTTCTGCAGGCAGATGTCTACCGGCTGCTTGGGCATAGGCATCAGCATCACCTCCTCGAAGGTGGCAATGCTGTCCTTGCCGGCAGCGGTTTCGCGATACTCCTCGAACAGCGTGTTGTAGCAGCGAGAATAGAGGTCCAATCCCGACTTGGCGTCCTTCACCATCAGCCGGTAAGCCCCGTTGTCGATGGGGTCGAGCAGCTGTGTCGTCGAGCCCGCCCACACATTTTCGCTTTGCATCACAAAGCGTTGCAGCTTGCAGGTGTCGTGCTGCTTGTTGCCCACACGCAGGTAGTCGACACGCAACGTCGCGTCCTTGAAGTATTTGCTGAACTTGGGCGACTGCTGTGCCTGCAGGGGCAATGCCGCCAGCATCAGCATTATCGGAATATATTTTAACGCTATTCTCATTTTTTGCAAAAATACAACACTTAATAACGCACCTTATTAAAAAATATTTTGCCAATCCACACAACATTCGTACTTTTGCACCTTCAAAAAGCACTCGAAAAATGCTCTTAAAGATATATCAAGACAATCCTAACTACAACGATGTCAATCGTGTAGCCGACGTTCTGAACGATGGTGGAATAGCCATTCTGCCCACCGACACTTTGTATGCTTTTGTGTGCAGTATGGAGTTTAAGAAGGCTGTTGAGACCATTGCGCGTCTCAAAGGCTTCTCGCTCAAGAAGGCGAAATACTCGATGCTGTGTCCCGACATCAGCACCGTGGCCGAGTATGTGCGTCCGATGGATCGCGACACCTTCCAGCTGCTGCGCCAATGCCTACCCGGGCCCTTCACGTTCATTATGGACGCCAACGGCAACGTGCCGCGCAACTATCTGAATCCCAACCGCACCATTGGTGTGCGTGTGCCGGCCAACCCCGTTTTCAACGCAATTGTCAATGCTGTCGGCTGTCCGCTGATAGGCACCTCGGTACGCACCCTCGATGCCGACCGCGAGAGCGAATATCTGACCGACCCCGAACTCATCTATGAGCTGTTTGGACACCACGTCGACGTCGTGGTCGACGGCGGCATCGGCGAGGACACACCTTCGACCGTCATCGACTGCAGCGGCGGCCAGCTCGAAATAATACGCCAGGGAAAAGGAGAGGTGGAGCTATGAAAATACAGATTTCCACCAACCAGCAACGGCAGTCGGGCCCTTGGGGGTTCCTGACGCGCACCATAGTGCTCACCCTCGCCACCATCATCGCCATCAAGCTCCTGCCGGGTGTCCGCATCGAAGGCGGCAGCGTGTGGGTGGCCATTATGACAGCCCTTGTCATCTCGCTGCTCGACAACTTCCTGCGCCCCATCCTCATCTTCATCACCTTGCCGTTCACGGTGCTTACAATGGGGCTGTTCATATTTATCATCAACGCCATCATCATCGAACTGACCGCCTCCATCGTGGGGCCCTTCCAGGTCGATTCGTTCGGCTACGCCTTGCTTTTCAGCCTTATCATCACGGCGCTCAACTACCTGCTCGAGCTCCCTAACCGCTGGCTGAACCGCACCACCTACAAGCCCCGCGGCGACAAAGACACCGACGACGACGGATTTACCGAATACAAAGAGGTGCAATAGGCTGGGGCAATGATTTGATTTCCAGAAATCTTGTTTGAAAATACAAAGTGCCGGCATTTTGCCGACATTTTTTTTGCAATGTCTCAAGACAGGGTTTGGCCTGTGGCAATGCCGCTTTTCGGCTATACCTCCACTGGTTGATGTCCGCTTGTTGTCCGCTTGATGTCCGCTTGTTGTCCGCTTTAAAAGCGGACAACAAGCGGACATCAAGCGGACAACAAGCGGACATCAACCAGTGGAGATACGACTGAATTATGGCCGAGAATGGGTGGAAATACTGGCGGTTTGAGGGGTTTTAAATAATCTGGGTCCCGGCGCGGAGTGGCGGGACCCAGGGAAAGGGTTGACCTGTTAGGGGTTGTATGTCTGAATATCAGATATTAGAACGCAAACTGGATGCCTGCTTCAAGCTGGGGCAGGATGAACTGGCCGACGGGGACATCCTTGTTGAGGTCGTTGAGGCGGTAGCGGGCATAGATGCCGAGCCAGTCGCGGGTGAGGCGTGTGGTGACGCCCCAGTTCCAGCGGTAGTCGTCGAGGAGGTCGAGGCTGCGCAGCGTCTGTTTGCGCGTTGCGGCGATGTCGCCGTTGTGCTCGCCTTTGAGTATATAGGCATTATAGCTCCAGTTGCCATAGACGCCGATGTCCCAATGCCATCCCTTGTGGAAGATGCCGCCGGGACGCAGACGCACACGCTGGTAGATTTCGATGCCGAGCTCGCCGAGGTTGAGCTTGTGCTTGGTCACTTTCTTATCGAGCCAGCGGACATCGTCGTCCATAGCTGCCAGCGAGTCGAGACGGTTGGCCTCGTTGCCGAAACGTAATGATGTGTGGCCGTATTCGAGGGCCCAGCCCCAGCCGTAGCCTTTGGTGAAATAGTGGGTCTTGCGGATGCCGATACGTTTGGCGGGCGACCAGAAGTTGTGCTCCAGCTCGTCGGCGCGGATGTTGACGGGGACGCCGAGCATAACGTAGCGCTCCGTCAGCGATTTCTTTTCTTTCAGGCTTTGGCTGAAGTGGAGCTTGTCTGTCTCGTCGTATTGGTCTCCAGTCATTCCGACATACATAACGCTCATATAATCACCATTGTTGAGGTTGTAGCTCTCGACGTAGCCGTCCAGCTGTGCGGTGATGACTTCGCCGCTGGTGATTTCGAGATAGGTTTCGGTGTTGAAGTCCTTCAATTCAAGTTTCTTGTAGCTGTGGATTGTGCCGTCGGGTGTGCTGCTCTTGATGAAGATGCGGCATTTGTCGTAGTTCTTCAGCGGCACAAGGTTTACATTTTCGCCATCTTTGACGAACTTGAAGGTGGGCTCGGCGGGTTTGCTGTTGCCGGTGAAGTAGCCGGCTTGCGGCACGCCGTAGCCGTAGGTGTAGTCGCAGTAGGGGTAGAGGTCGGCGGATTTCTCAATCTCGTGGAAGAGCTGCATTGCCGTGAGGCCCGGTTTGGCTTGCAGGGCGCAGGCGGCGAAACCGGCCACGAGGGGGCAGCTGAAGCTGGTGCCGTCGACGAAATGGTATTTGTCGTTGCTGGCGCCGGTGTTGGCTGTGTAGGCGTGGCCGAAGGCGACGACGTTGGGTTTCTGGCGGCCGTCGGCGCTGGGGCCGTAGCTGCTGAAGCTTATATGTTCATACTCTGTAAGGCTGTTGCTGATGCCGCCCACGCAGAGCACGCTGTCGGCATCGCTGGGGGTGATGATGGTGAGCCAGCTGTCGTCGGTGCCTTCGTTGCCGGCGCTGTTGCAGACAAGGATGCCTTTGCGTGCCGCCATATTGCCGGCTTTAGCCACATAGCTCTGGCCGTTCATATCCTTGGTGTAGTAGCGGTCCTTGCCGTAGCCGAGCGATGAGCTGATGATCTGTGCGCCGTTCTTGTCGGCCCACTCGACGGCCATCTGCCACCATACCTCCTCTTTGAAGGGCTCGGCCTCTATCTCGGTGCGTGCCAGCAGGAACTCGGCGCCGGTGGCCATACCGATGTCTGTGCGGACTTCGCCGTCGGAGCCTTGATAGCGGTGGATGCCTGCTATGCAGCTGAGGGTCATCAGGCCGTGGCTGTTCCAGCCGTAGACGTTCTCTTTCTTGTTGGGGAAGTTCCAGGTCTTGATGATGCGGCCTTCGTCGCGCAGGTGCTTGAAGGCTATGTGGGTGTTGACCTGCGGGAAGCCACCGTCGAACACAGCGATGCGCACACCCTTGCCGTCGATGCCGGCATTGCGGAAGTTGTCGCGACCCATACGTATGAGCTGGTCGGCCGGTGCGCCTTCGGAGAAGAGGCCTGTCAGGTCGATCGGCTCGCTGTCTTCGGCTTTGGCCAGATGCATATTGCTTTCGAGCATCACCACATCTTTGACGAAGGGCAACTTGCGGAGGGCTGCTATCTGGTCGGGTGTGGCGGTGACGGCCACAGCGTTGAACCAGCGGCTCTGACCGAAATCGTCGGTGACAATGGCGTCGATTTGATTGACGTAGCTGTCGTTGAGCGGATAGTTGCTGATGTCGTAGAGGTCGGCATTGTTGAGCCGGTAGCGTTCGATGGCTTTGCTGTCGAAATAACTGTAGGGGTCGAATGTTGTGCCGGCCTTGTCGGTCAGCATCACCCAGTAGTTGTTCTGGGCCTGGAGCTGTAGGCTGAAGATTATCGCCGCAGCGATGGAAAGGATTTTCTTCATTGTTTGTTTATTTTGTTAGAATGATAATTGAATTCCGAGTTCGAGGCGCGGCAGGTCGAGGCTTGGCTGGCTCATACGGTAGCGGCCGTAGATGCCTATCCAGTTCCAGACGAGGCGCGAGGTGAGGCCCCAGTTCCAGTTGCTGGCGGGTTCGACTTCGCTGTAGACGTTGGTTTGCAGCTGCGCGGCGCCGGGGTTTTGGTTTTCGTTGTAGCTGACAATGTATTCGTTGGCGTGCAGGCCTCCGAAGATGCCGAGGTCCCAATGGAGTCCTTTATTGGTCTTGCCGGTGTTGACGAGGCGTATGCGCTGGAAGAGCTCGAGGTTCACATCGTAGCAGAAGTAGCGCTTACTGTCGACATTGGTGAAGTCGGTGATGGCGAGGGTGTTGTCCCAGCCGTTGGCTGTGGCGGGGTCGTAGCGGAATATCTTGTCGGCGACCTCAAAGCCGAAGCCGAGGCCATACCATTTGCGGAAGTTGCGCAAGAAGCGGAAGCCGAAGTTGTAGGCGTCGCTGTAGCGCATCGTGTAGGGGAAGAACCAGTTGATGCCGTATTGGAAGTAGACCTCGCTGGTATACTTCTTGCCCACGCCCCAGTTGCTGACGGCGTTGTCGGCAAGGCTGCGGTTGCCCATCTCGAAGGTGTTCTCTTGGATGAATCCGGCTGTGTCGATGATGTAGTATTCAAATTGGTGGTCGGCATCTGCGTAATCGGTGATATCGCTCCCCTTCAGGCTTATGCTGTTGGTGAAGCCGTTGACGTGAGCCACCAGCGTGTGCCCGTAGACAGCGCCTTTGGGGATTGCGATGCAGTTCTTGTCGGGGTCCATATTCTCAATGCCGAGGTTGACATAGTTCTTTATCAGGCCGTTCTCGTCCTGGATTTTGAACATTATGACATCCTCGTTCTCTTTGATGCTGACGACACCGTTTGTGACAGCGGTCTTTTTGAAGGTGTTTTTCTTTGTCTGTGCATTGGGATAGATGACGATGAAGTCGCCAAGCTGCATAAATCTGAATGTGGCAGCGGGTTCGATGTTCCTTACGGCAAAATCGGTAAAGAACGATGCCTGCGGCACACCGTAGCCGAAGGCGTAGTCATAGTAGGGATAGAGGTCGGCCGACTGCTCGATGAGGGATTTCATCTGCATTGCCGTGTTTTTCTCATCGCGCACAGCTTGCATAGCGCAAGCGCAGAAGCCAGTCGTCAGCGGCGACGAGAAGGAGGTGCCGGCAGCGAAGGTTGTGGCGGTGTCGTTGTTGGGGTCGGAGACCTCGGCATAGCCGAAGTTGCAGACGTTGGGTTTCAGGCGTCCGTCGGCAGTAGGGCCGTAGCTGCTGAAGCCGATGTGCTGGTAGGTGGTCAGCGAAGGCTCGATGCCGCCAACAGAGAGGATGCTGTCGGCATCGGCAGGGGCACCGATGATTTTCCAGTTCTCGTCCTCGCCCGAGTTGCCGGCGCTGTTGCATACAAGTATGCCTTTGCGAGCAGCAAGGTTGGCGGCCTTTGAGACGTAGCTGCGGCCGTCCATCTCCCACGTGTAGTGGCGGTCCTGGGTGTAACCCAGCGAGCTGTTGATGATGTCGGCGCCGTTCTTGTCGGCCCATTCAACGGCCTGTGCCCACCATACCTCCTCCTTGAAGGGCTCGGGGTCGACCTCGGTCTTGGCCAGCAGGAAGGTGGCACCTGTTGCCAAACCCAGCAGCTTGTCGCCCATCTTGCCGGCAATGCAGCTGAGCACCATCGTGCCGTGGCTGTGGTTGTCGTAGACATCGGCAGTCTTGTCGGTAAAGTTCCAGGTGGCGACGATTTGATTGTTGTCGCGCAGATGCTTGAAAGCCTTGTGCGTATTTACGGCGTGGAAGCCTCCGTCGAAGACGGCTATGCGGATGCCTGTGCCGTTGAAGCCTTTATCGACAAAGATATTGCCCTGCATACGCAGCAACTGGTCGGTGATGCCATAGCTCCAAGGCAGGTCGGTGGTTTCCGTTCTGTCGGCCTTGCTGGTTTCTCTGGCGGCGGCAATCTGCATCTCGGTGGCAATCATATCGGTGCCTTTGACGAAGGGCAGCTTCTCGATTCGGGCTATCTCGTCGTCGGTTGCCATCACAGCAATGGCGTTGAACCAACGGCTCTGGCCAACCTCTTCGGTGGCAATGGCGTTGATTTGATTGACATAGCTGTCGTTGAGCGGATAGTTGCTGATGTCGTAGAGGTCGGCATTGTTGATGCGGTAGCGTTCGATGGCTTTGGCATCGAAATAGCTGTAGGGGTCGAATGTTGTGCCGGCCTTGTCGGTCAGGAAGACCCAGTAGCAGGATTGGGCGTTGGTGCCGATTGCGGCAACGGTCAAAGCGATGATTAAGAGTATTTTCTTCATTGGTATGTTGTTTTATTGTTATCTTAGAACTGCGTGCAGCACCTCGTGCGAGGTGAAGTTGCGGAAGTCGGTGAGGTGCACGTGGTAGTATTCCAGCAGGTTGGAGAGCGTTGTGCTTCGTTGCTTCTGCGTCAGCGGCGGCATCTGGCTGTTGTTAAGCGTGCTGTGCAGGCAGGAGTGGAAGTTTGAGCTTGCCGGCTCGTCAAGGAAGTAGTCGGCATTGGGGTTGGTGGCAGCGCTGTAGGCAGACGGTACTGCCTGAAAGCGCCCTTCCTTCAGGTTGAACAGCGGCTCGCGCTGGCTGTAGTTGTCCATAGGGGCAATGCCGAGATGGTGGGCGGTATTTATAAGGAAGCTGATGGGGAACGAGGACATCTCTCTTGAGGCATCCTGACTGCCGTTTTCCGTGTTGTCCAGTAGATTAAGGACATCCACCACATAGTCGAACAGCTGTGTGTTCAGTTCCTCCTCCTTGAGCGACTTGTACAGCACTTCGTCCATAAAGAACAGCAGAGCCATCTTAATGCCGTCGCTCTGAATATTGTTGTAGTGCGAGGCCGGACGCATCTCCTTGATGTACTGCAGCTGCTTCTTGGGGTTGTTGTAAACCGTCATCTCCAGATGGCTCAATGGCTGCATAAGGTTCTGCTTTGTGCGTCCCGACGAGCTGCGTATGCCCTTGATGATGTATGAACACAAGCCCAATTCGCGGGTGAAGACCTTCGCTATTATGCTGGTCTCGCCGTATTTTGTGGTGTGAAGCACCAGGCCCTGTGTCGTCAGTATCATCAGAGTTGTCGGATTATCTAATGATTAATATCTTGGTGGCAGAGCGCATCGAGCCGTCTTCGGCAGAGGCAAAGACATAGTATACTCCCGAAGCCACCTTCTTGCCGCTGTTGGTGCATCCGTTCCACACCGCCTGGCCGCCGTCGGCACGGGTCGAATAGACGGTGTGCCCTGCAGCGTCGGTGATGTGTACTATACCGTTGCGGGTAAAGCCTTTGATGGCTATCAGCCCGTCATAGTCGGGCCTTACGGGGTTGGGGAAAGCGTGAATGTCCTCCATCGGCTCGGTGAAGGCGTAGGTCGCTGTGGAGCGGTAGGACTGCAACCCCTTGTCGGTGCCAACAAACACTTCGCCGCTCCAAGGCATCACGGCAAGGCTTACAATCTTGTCGGAGAACAGCGCTGAGTTGGAAGCCGTGAAATGCTCCTTCTGCTCAAGTCCGTTGGCCGACAGCAGATAGAGGCCGCCCGTCGCTGTGCCCACCCATTTGCGGTTGGCTCCGTCGACGATGATGCAGGTTATGTTCTCGTATGCCATAAGGTATTCGCCGATACCGTTCTCGTTATAGAGAATATTGCTGCACGTCACCGGCGAGCGTTCGCCCTCGCCTCCGTTCTGGAACACCCGGCTCAGGTCGTACACCACCTTGATGCCCTTGTTGGTGCCTATCCACAGATGTCCCTCGTGGTCCTGCGCAACGCAGTTGACATTCGATGTCTCCAGCTTAGAGCCGTTGTTGGGATCGATATATGCCATCTTGTCCTTGCCGTCGTGGACGAATATCTTGTTGGCGCGCCCCCAAAACAGTTTCAAGCCGTTGATGCTGTCCCAGATGATGTGGTCGATATCGCTGGCGCCCACCATATTCTGTGTTGCGAAGCTTGCCCATTCGCCATTGCTGTATCTTACAGCAAGTCCGTTGGGTTGCAAGGAGTTTGTAATCCAGGCGTTGCCTTTGTCGTCGTATGCCACAGCACCGGTGAACAGCGACTTGAAGGACCCTTGCGTGAAGGGTGTCAGGGCGCCGTTGGTGTTGTTCTCGTTGTATAAATTTGTGACTTTGCCATCGGTAATCTCCACAATGCCGCTGCCCCACGCCGGAGCCAACCGCACCTTCTGGTTGCGCGGATTCACGGCCACGTCGAGAATGTCGTACACACCGTTCAGCAAGCCGTTGGGGTCGCTGAGGGTCTTCCAGTCGTTGCCCGACAAGGTGTAAAGGTCGGCGGGAAAATACACTCCGCTATAGGTGCTGCGGTGTCCGCCGGGAGCCACCATCAAGTCTTTGTCGAAGGCAGTGAGGCGATAGACATTGTCGCTGGCCGGGCATTGTGGATAGAAAAGGTCCACGTGGCTCGGGTCATCGAGGCTCACCGATGCCAGCGAAGCCCAGCGATGAGCCACCCACAGGCGTCCGTCGGCAGTCAGCTCGGCATCGTTGGGTTCCATCTTCATCCAGTCAACGTCGCCGATGCGGTAATGTGAAATCAAGTTTTCGTCAAAAACCTCAACCTTGTTGTCGTGGCACAGCACTATCTTCCCCTTCGAAAACTTAAAGTTGCGCAGTTTGCCCGATGTCATAGGCAGGAAATTCAAATCGTTGTTGTCGGTAAACAACCTTGTGACTTCTCCTGTGGCGAAGTGTGCCAGCGCCAGCACTCGGTTTGAGCCGTCCACGGCAAGCTTTGACACAACCTGACCGGCCAGCAGCGAAGTCTCGTCGAGATGCCAGTTGCTTACGATGTTCAGCATACGGCTGTGCTTGTCGGCGGTCATAATGCCGTTGTCGGTGGCAGCCACGATAAGGCTGTCGGTGAAAGCGATGTCGTTGATGTTCATATAGGTGCCATCGGCGCCCAGATAGTAGGTCTCCTTGATTTCCTTGCGTGTCAAGTCCACCACCACTATGCCGAACCCGCAGGCAAGATAGGCGCATCGGTCGTTGAAGCGAATGTTGTTAATCTGCTTGTTGCCGCCGATGTTGATGCGCTTGATGTCGCTGATGTTGAACACCTTGTCGTCCTTTATCAGGTCCAGGTTGGCGTTGTTGTAGGCCACAACCAGATACTTTGTCTGCTCGTCGTAGGCAAAAGTGCTGATGCCCACATCGTTCAGAATGTTGGTCTTGTTCACCCTGTTCACCGTATAGTCGCCAAGGTCGTAGTAGAACAATCCGCCTGCCCCCGAGCAGTATATGCGGTCGCCTGCCTGCACAACGGCAAACAGCTCGTTGTACGACAGGTGGTCGCGCCATTTGCCCACAGCCAGCTGTGCGTGCAGCGTGGCAAGGCTGGCGGCAAGGAGGATGGTCATTATGGCTAATCTCTTTCTCATTGTGCAGAGCTGTTTTTCATTTTGCGAAGCAGCAACGTCTGGTATAAGATTGCCAGCAGCCAAGTCACGATAGTGCTAAGCAGGGCGGTGAAGAGAACGCTGAAGAACTCCCTGAAGCTGAACACCAGCAGCGTATAGTAGATGATGTTGAAGGCAAAGAGCAGCAGGAACAGATATATCAGGAACTGCTGGTAGGCGACGCTGAAGATGCTTGGTGTCTCCACGCCGTCGTCGTTGTCGCGGATAATAATCTTGTCGAGCCAGATGCCGCGCAGGAACGCCACGGCGGTGCAGGCGAAAGTGTGGAAGCCGAGAATGTTGGTCGACACATCCACGCACAGACCTGTTGCAAAGGCAATCAGCATCATCGGTATACGTCCCGTGGTGGTGGGCAGCATAGCGATGAACAAGACGTAGATGCAGGGGTTGATATAGCCTCCCAGATAGATGTTGTTGAACACCAGCACCTGCAGCAGCACGAGCAGCAGGAAACGCCCTATGTTGCGAAATATAAGTTGACTATTCATCGCCGCCCTCCGTTATTCTCATTAGTGAATCCTGTTCTGCCTTGAAGTGGTTGTCTACCACATACACGTGGTTCAGGTTGTTGAAGTCGGTGGCCAGCCTTATGCGTATGTTGTAGAATCCGCTGCCCTGCACGCTCGTGAAATCCTCGATATATCCCACGGCGATGCCCTCGGGGAAGTCGTTGGCGAGGCCGCTGGTGACTATCGTGTCGTTCTTGTAGAGCGGGTAGGTGGTAGGTATGTCTATAAGAGTGGCATAGCGGTAGTCGCCGCCCTCCCATATCAGCGAGCCCGTCGAGTTGGTGCGCTTCAGCTTGACGCTGTGGCGGCTGTCGCTATGCAGCACGGGCATAATGGTCGAGAAGTTCTTGGTGCAGTTCACCACCACACCCACAATGCCCTTGGGCGAGATGACGGCCATATCGACCTTCACGCCCTGCGCCGAGCCCTTGTTGATCATCATATAGTTCTTGGCCTGGTTGTACGAGTTCTTGATAACCTGCGCGTCGGTGTACGAGTAGCGCTGCTTGTATACGGTGTCGTTCACCTGGAACACGCTGTCGCTATACGAGATATACGACGAGGCCATCTGTGCACGCAAAGCGGCGTTCTCGGCGGCCAGATATTCATTCTCGGCCTTCAGGCCGAAATAGCCCGTCACCGTCGAAACACCCTTGTGCCACGTGCCGGCCACGCGGTTGCCCACACGCACTATGCGCGACCGCTGATAGAACGTGTTCTGCACTATCAGCAGCACCGCGATGACCTCCAGCAGGATGAAGGCTATCACGTGCGAATGCTTCCTTATGAATTCCCCTAATTTCTCCACTTGTCGTTGCTCCTACTTTCTGTCTTTCAGGAATGCCTCTATGGTCCGTTTGGTTTGCTCGACGGCGCGGTCGAGGTCGTCGTTGACTATCGTCACGTCAAAGCGCGGTGCCTCATCCAGCTCCTTGGCCGAGCGACCCAGGCGCTTCTGTATCGACTCCTCGCTCTCGGTGCCGCGGCTGCGCAGTCGCTGCTCCAGCACCTCGATTGAGGGCGGCATAACGAAGATGGCAAGGGCGTCGTCGCCGAAGTAGCGCTTGATGTTGATGCCGCCGTTGACGTCGACGTCGAAAATCACCACGCGGTCCTTGTCGCAGATGCGGTCAATCTCGCTCTTGAGGGTGCCGTAGCGTGTGCCGGCATAGACCTCTTCCCACTCCAAGAACTGCTCGTCGCGCACGCGGCTTTCAAACTCGTCGGGCGACAGGAAGTAGTAATCCACGCCGTCGCGTTCGCCCTCGCGGGGCTTGCGACTGGTGGCGCTTATAGAGAACTCGAAGCAGTCGAAATACTGCAGCAAGCGTTTGATGATGGTGGTCTTGCCCGACCCCGACGGGGCTGAAAAAAGTATTGCTGTGCGGGTCATTTGAGGTTCTTTAGGTTGAATGGGTTGATAATCGTTAAAGGACAAAAAATATCGTATCGGCCGACCGAAGCTTAGAACTTGCGGTCGAAAATGCTGTAGAAAGTCTTGACGGCGAGCGACTCGTTGTCCCAGCTGTACTGCTCGGCGATGGTGTACACATAGGCCAGGGCCTCCTCGCGGCTTTCGGTGGCGTTGAGGCGCAGTATGAAGTCGTTGTAGCCCTTCATATTGTTGTGGAACAGCTCGCTCATAAAGCTGAACTTGTCGTTGATGTTGATGATGGTGCGCAGGTCCTCGACTTTGTTCGAGGCTATCTTCTGCTCGATGCCCCCCTTCACGTTGCCGCCAAGGGTGTCGGCGATGGTGCGCTGCGCGGTCTTTTCTGTGCTGCCGGGCTTGAGATAGTCGAACAGCGACGGCTGCTCCTGCTTTGGCTCTTCCTCCGGTTCGGGAGTGGGCTCGGGCTGAGGCTGGGGCGCTGCAGGTTGCGGTTCGGGCACTATCGGCTCCGGTTCCGGTTCAGGCTCGGGAGCGGTCGGCTCTTCTTCAAAGAGGTCGTCGTTGGGCTGACCCTCTATCTCGTCGACCGAAGGCTGGCTGCCCGAAGCGACAACGGGCTGTTCCGGCTCCGGTTCCTCGGCGTAGACGGGCTGGGCGTCGGTGTCGGCCAGCAGTATCGACGGCTCGGGTTCGGGTTCCGGCACGGCGGCTACAGGCACAGCGACAACAGGTTCAGGTGCAGCGACAACAGGCTCTGGTTCCGGCACCGCCACGTTCTCCGCTCTCCGTTCTCCGTTCTCCGTTACAAGCTTTCCGCTTTCCGCTTTCGGCAGACGGTATACGGCATCATACATTTCGCGCAGAGCCGACAATAACATATCGACCTCGATTTGGGGCACAGACCCCTCGTTGTTTTCGAGCCGCGCAGCCAGTTCCTTTATGGCTTCGACGTGGCTTGAAAGGGTTTTGCTTGCTTTTTCCATATAATGTATTCTTCGTTATAATCTGACAATTAGCCCATTGCAGGGGTTTCTGCAACGGAAAACATTTTGTAAAAATACAATATAAAAAGCAATTGGTGAAAAAAAATGCAAACAATTTTTCAACGTTCGTTGATAACTGCTCTTCCGCCTGCCGCACATTCCTCGCCTCGGCCGTCGCCACGACCCTGCGACCCCCCCCTGTTCTCGCCGCTTTTCCGCCATATCAGGTCCGTTTGATGTCCGCTTGTTGTCCGCTTGATGTCCGCTTGTTGTCCGCTTTTAAAGCGGACAACAAGCGGACATCAAGCGGACAACAAGCGGACATCCATCAAACGGAGTTGGTCGGTTGAGGGCATTGACAATCAGCGACTTCTGGATTGCGCTTTTGCGTTCGGTTTTCAGAATGGGATAATGTGCTGTGCGACAGGCAATTGACTCGAAACGAGGTACAATCGGTCGACGGATGAAGTTTTTTTCGTCGGTGCTGTAATATTTGGGCAGGCTGAAACGATTACTATTTGCTTGTTTCCTCAAAGCTGCGATTTTCACGGTGCGGATTTTTGCCGCCGGGTAAACGGAACAGGTCGTGTTATGATAAAAATTCTTTGTATATTTGCAGATGCATATTAATGAAATCAATTTAGTTAATATATTTACAAACAACAAATTAAATCGATGAAAAAAGTAAAATTAATTTTTAGTTTTGTGGCCGTGATGCTCGTTCTGGGCTCATCGGCATTCGCACAAAAAAAGTATGAGTACAAAACCTATCCCAACGACCCCATCGGCGTGCGCGAGTATACGCTCGACAACGGTTTGAAGGTGTTCCTGAGTGTATACAAGGACGCTCCGCGCATCCAGACTTACATCGCCGTGCGCGCAGGTTCGAAGAACGACCCCAAGGAGACCACCGGCTTGGCCCACTATCTGGAGCATATGCTCTTCAAGGGCAGCCACCAGCTGGGTACCACCGACTGGGAGAAGGAAAAGGTCTATCTGCAGCAGATTGAGAACCTCTATGAGGTGTATCGCCGCACCACCGACGAGAAGCGCCGCGCCGAGATCTACCATCAGATTGACTCGATCAGCTATATAGCTTCGACCATCGCCATCGCCAACGAGTACGACAAGTCGATGACCGCCATTGGCAGCGAGGGCACCAACGCCTTCACCTCGAACGACTACACGATGTATGTCGAGAACATCCCCTCAAACCAGGTGGAGCAATGGGCCAAGGTGCAGGGCGACCGCTTCCCCAACCTCGTTCTGCGTCTGTTCCACACCGAGCTTGAGGCTGTTTATGAGGAGAAGAACATCAGTTTGGCTCAGGACAGCCGTCGCGTCAACGAAATGATGTACTCCGCTCTCTTCCCCAACCACCCCTATGGCCAGCAGACCACCCTCGGCACCATCGAGCACCTGAAGAATCCGTCGATGGTCAACATCCGCAAATTCCACGCCGCCTACTATGTGCCTAACAATATGTGCATTGCGATGTCCGGCGACTTCAACCCCGACGAGGTTATCAAGATAATCGACAAATATATGGGCAGCTGGGTGCCCGGCCCGGTGCCTGGATTTACCAAAGTGAAGGAAAAGCCTATCACCAGCCCCATCATCCGCCTTGTAAACGGTCAGGATCCCGAGAACCTCACTATCGCTTTCCGCGTCGAAGAGGGTAACGGCAGCCGCGACGCACTCTTGGCCCAAGCTATGGAATATGTGCTCAACAACGGCAGCTGCGGCCTCATCGACCTCAACCTCAACCAGAAGCAGCTCTGCCTCGGCGCCTACGCCGGCACTTACACGCTGAACGATTATGCCGCCTTTGTTATCGGTGGCCGTCCCTCACAGGGCCAGAGCCTCGGCCAGCTGCGCGATATGCTGCTCGAACAACTCGACCTGCTCAAGGCTGGCCAGTTTGACGAAGACCTCATCAAGGCTGGCATCAACCAGCTGAAGCTTCAGATTATGAAGCAGGCCGAGAGCAACGACAGCCGTGCCCGCCAGATGGCCTATGCATTTGTGCAGCACCAGACCTGGGATCAGGTGTGCAACGAGATCAACGAGCTGGCCAAGATTACGAAGAAGGACATCGTCGACTTCGCCAACCGCATCTGCAAGGACAACAACTACGTTATCATTTACAAGCATCAGGACACCCCCGACCCTGTGGCCAAGGTCATCAAACCCGCTATCACCCCCATCAGCGTGAACCGCGACAACGAAAGCCCCTTCCTGGCTTCAATAAAGGATGCCGCCAACAAGGCAAAGCCCATCCAGCCTGTCTTCGTCAACTTCAAGAAAGACCTGCAGAAGGGCAAGACCGCCAATGGCAGCGAGGTGCTCTATGTGAAGAACGTGGAGAACGGCACATTCAACCTGCAGTATCGCTTCGAGTTCGGCAGCAGTGTTGACAAGACCATCGACCTGGCCGCCGACCTGCTGGAATTCCTCAACACAGACAAGTACACCGCCGAGCAGCTTCAGGAAGAGTTCTACAAACTGGCTTGCAACTACCACGTCAGTGTAGGCAGAGAGAGCATCACCGTGAGTGTCAACGGCTTGGCTGAGAATATGGAGAAAGCTATGACCCTGCTCGAAGAGGTGATGACCACCTGCCAGCCCAACGACGAGGCGTTGCGGATGCTCGTCGAGCGCATCATCAAGAGCCGTAACGACAGCAAGACCAACCAGCGCGCTGCCTTCAATGCCCTGAACAACTATGGCATCTATGGCGAGCAGTACGTCAAGGATATCAACCAGAGCGATGCCCAGTTGCGCAGCTATACTGCCAAGCAGCTGACCGATGCCCTGCACGGCCTCTTCAGCTACAAGCACCGCGTGCTTTACTATGGCCCGCTGAGCCTCAAGGATGTCACAGCTACTGTTGACCGCATTCACAAAGTGAAACCCACCAAGGATGTCCCCGCCAACAATGTCTTCCATCCGCAGGCTACCACCGAGAACATCGTCCTCTTTGTTGACTACAACGCCAAGAACACCTACGTCGCCGAGTTCTTCCGTGACGTGAGGTTTGATCCTTCGCTGGTTCCCGACGTCGACCTCTTCAACGAGTACTTCGGCGGCTCGATGAACGCTATCGTCTTCCAAGAGATGCGCGAGAAACGCTCTCTTGCCTACAACGCCAGCAGCTTCTACTTCCGCTCCAACAACAGTAAAAAAGACTGCTACTTCTACAACCGTGCCACTGTCATTACCCAGAACGACAAGCTGCTTGATGCCCTCAACGCCTACGAGGAACTCTTCAACGATATGCCGCAGTCTGAGGCCAACTTCAAGCTGGCCAAGGATGCTCTGATCGCCGGCAGCCGCACTGCCCGCACCACCAAGTTCGGCATCATCAACAGTTACCTCAACTGTGAGCGTATGGGTTGGAAGGAGCCGCTGAGCAAGCAGAACTTCCAGGCTTACCCGAAGATGACTATGAACGACTTGGTCAACTTCCAGAAGCAGCACATCAAGGGCCAGAAGAAGACCTACCTCATCCTCGGCAAGGAGAGCGAGATGGACTTCAACGCCCTCAGCAAGTTCGGCAAGGTGAAGAAGCTGACCCTCGACGAGGTGTTCGGATACTAACAAAAAATAGAAACACAGGAACAAGCAAGACCTTTACGGCCTTGCTTGTTCTTTAAAAACAGCCATACCCAATGAAACACAGAGATTCCAGGCTATTTGACTTTTCACAAGAGAGCGGCGACAGGTGGCTTTTATTTGGTTTTGTTGCAACCATTATCCTGAGTCTGATACCGTTCTTCAAGGTGGGATTCACCACCAGCGACGACTTGCAATACTTTGTCACCGCCCAGCATTCGTGGCAGTACTGGCTGATGGACCACAGGGCCTATGCCGAAGGAGAGGGCCGCTTTTATTTCCTCATCACCAAATTCTTTTATTACGTACCCTACATTGCCGACAATTTCCTTGTCGGAAAGTTGATACAGTATTCGGCGCTGGTGGGGTGTTATCTGATGTTTGCCTATTTGGTCAACCGGATATTCCGCTCGCGCACAATTGGACTGATGACCTTGTTGCTGCTGATATTCAACACCTGTGTTACAAGATATGGCTATTTCATTGCCGTTACGGCATATCCTTTTTATTTTACTTTCAGTTTTTTGATATTCCTGTGTGGCGTTCTGCTTTTGGTGAACCACTACCAGCGAGGAAGCCGCTGGAAACCTGTGTGGGCTGCCCTGCTGTTCTTTGTCTCTGCGTTGTTCTACGAGAACTACGTGGTCTTCATCCTTTTGGTGGCGCTCTATATCTTTTTGCGCCATTGGCGGCGTGACGGTTTTGGTCGGATGTGGGGCAATTCTGCATTTTGGCGTGAAATGGTGCCTATGGTGCTGTCGGTGATTATATATACCGCCATATATGTGGGCTACCGGCATTGGCTGTCGGTGACAATGCCTGAGATGGCAGCCTATAGCGGTGCACGCTTGACGGACGGAGACGGCTTCACTATAGACAAGTTCTTCAGAGTCGTGACGCGCCTTACATTGGTGGCCTTGCCAGGACAAAACTACTTTCAAAGCAAATCTCTTATCGCAGAGAACTCGATGCTGCTGAGGGGGCTGTATAACAATCCCGGCTATATTTTGACCCATTCGTCGGCAATTGTGATTGTAAATGCACTGCTGCAATGCATCCTTTTTGTGTTGCTGTGCCGCCGGATAGATGTACAGAAACACTCGTGGCGCAAGCTGTTGGCAGTGTTGGCAGGGGCGTTGTTTTTCGCTTTCAGTGCCAATGCACTGATTGCTATGACACCCAAATACCAGGAATGGTCCACTTGGCTAAAGGGTTATGTCACGTCGCTTTATTCCTATTTTGGCATTGCACTCACCATAGCAGTCCTTGTGGCATTGACGCTGAAAACGATCTCCTCCCAGTGGGGCAGAAGATTGTTGCATTTTTTCTGGGCTTTCTTGGTTTTCTTTTTTGCCGTCATCATCGGTACTGCCAACGAGCATCTGTCCCGCGAATGGCAGCGGAGCCAGAACCGTTTTGTTGTCATCGACGAGATGTCTCGTGCCGGCTTCTTTGACGCTTTGCCCGACGATGCCCTGCTTTATACCGAGGCCTTGCATACCACATCGCGCACAGCCTATGCTATCTGCGAAGGCACGGACGACATCGAAGACCTGATTGACCTTCGTGCCGGTCGCAAGTTCCACTATGCGATCGACTCGGCTATGCTGGAACAGAAACGGACGGAATACCCTTCGGCGCCCTGTTACCTGTTTGGAGCACGCGAGGTGCAGAAAGCCAACGGATTGCTCGTCACAGTTGCCGACAGCACCGGTGCCGATTGTTTCTATCTGTCGCCCGTCAAAAGTTTCAAACTGTTCTACAAGGATGGAAACCTATGGCGACAAGAGGCGGTGGTGTCCAACAACAGGCATCGCAAGGTTATTCATATTCGTGTCGAAGGCGAAGCGGTAGACCCCGAGTCCTTTTATGTGAGTGATATGATTGATTAACAACTGAAACAATGGTAAAGAAAAACGCACTTTATATTGCTTTAATGGCAATCTTGATGGTTGGGTGCAACCATTCAGACAACGACATAATGTACAACGACTCATTGCCGCCGATAACCGAAGGTTATGTAGGCCTACAAGACGGGCACTTTGTCCTCGATGGAGAATATTGGTTTCCGCTGATGCTCAACTACAAGGCATTCATCGATGGCGACCGCGTCATTCCGGCTCCTTACTACACTGGGACTGACCTTCGCGAGCATTTCGACACCATCGCCAGCTGGGGATTCAATGCCGTGCGCGTCTGCCTCGACGTGATGGGCGAGGGCGACAGCGCCGCCAAGTTCGAAGCCACGCGCCGAATGGTGCAGACGGCCGACAGCGCGGGGCTGAAAGTGATGCTGCTTATCAAGACGCCTTTCGAACCCTACTGGCAGAGCTACACCAAAGGACTTCTGCGCCATCTGGCCGACCTGCCGGCGCTGTGGGCGTACGACTTTTTCAACGAGCCGCTCTATTTCGACCCCGAACCCGAGCGCGACAAGATGGATGCCGTCCGCCTTGCGAGCGAATGGCGACACTGGGTGCGCACCTATGCGCCGCACCAGCTTTTCACCATCGCCACCGCCGAACCCATCGAGGTCTTCGAATGGGACCCCTCGATGCTGCCTACAGACTTCGTCGAGATGCACACCTACCACCCCTTGCGCGTCTACTCCGAAATGTGGTGGTACAGCCGCTATTGCGGCAAACCGTGGATGGTGGGCGAAACGGGATTGCCGGCCGACAACGACTCGGTGCCGTGGGATTGGCAATGGTGTTTCCTTTATCGCACATTTGAACGTGCAAAATACCTTGGGGCAATTGGATATGGCTGGTGGGAGTTTCAGGACTGCCCCTCAGGTGTCAATTTTGAAGCAAAATATACCGGCTTGCGCGATTCTACCGGCAAATCCAAACCCGCCGCCCGTGTTTTTACTGACGGTCTGTTCTGCTTTAGCTGCTATTATACCGACGAGGAGCTAAGACCTGTCAACTACTACAATATGCTTGCCTACAGCAATATCCGCCTGACGGGACGCATAGTAGACAAGTCTACCGGCAAGCCTGTCGAGGGTGCCGTAATACGCGGCTGGAACGACGACTGGAGTGTGGGAATGAACACCTATACCGACAGCAACGGCCGTTTCACGCTCTACAGCAACGACTACAATGTCCATTTCGAGGTATCTGCTCCGCGAATGAGCCACCAAAAGTTCGACCGCCGCAATATCCGCTATTCAAACCCGAAGGGCATCGACACCAAGAACCTTCCCGACCGTCAGCGCGAATACCAGCAGATCGACTATAAGCCATACTTAAACAACAGCATACCTGATATTCCGTTCAATATGGATTACGACTCAACGCACTTCTTCCGCTTCAGTCTTGAGGGTGATATGGGAACAATCAAGCTGAAGAAGTTGTAGGAGTTAAAGGGAGTTAAGGGACAATACAACACAGGCGGTTCTATTGTCCCTTAACTTCCCTCTAACTTCCCTTAACTCCCACTTAACTCCACTTTATCTCCAAATATTCTTGCAAATCCTTCTACGGCAATGAGCACAAACAGTGGCGTAAAGCAGAACAGGTAGCGAGCCCGCGCCTCGCAAAGCGTGTGGAACAGGATTAGCATCAGTACTGCAAGCATTACGGCTTCGATGATGGATGTTGATTTGTTGAATTGTTTATCTGTTGATATGTTGATGGCTCCTCTCCGTCTCGGAAGTGCGGCAAAGAGCGACAAGACGACGATACCGAACCACAACGACGTGGCGCACACGCTCCACCCAACGTAGTTGCTGCCGCTGCCCTCGCGCCTGTGAAACAGGCTGCGTGTCAGCTTGGCCACGGCACCGCTGCGTTCCGGCACCTCTTTAAAAAAGTTGCCTTCACGCCCCCAGTAGAACGTGCCGTCGCTGAAATTCAGCAGGTTCTTGCGCCCCCACAATATCAGCGTGCCCTTCGCTTCAAGGGCACGATAGCGCCTCAAAGTCTCCTGCATCTCAGCCTTCTTGCGCTCTTTCTTTTTAGGGTAATTGCGCGAAAAGTCCACATCCTGTGCGCTGTAGATGCCAATACTCTGATAGTTGGCACCCAGCATCAAGTAGTGTGTAGGTCCGAGCGCCTTCGAGGTGTGCAGATGCAGCGGACAGCCAATCATTGCAACGTTGACAATGATAAATCCCGACGCAATGCCGGCCAGCACAAACCCCGACGGTCTAAGCATCCTCTTAAAACCTTTATAACCTTTCAATCCCTTCAAACCTTTTAGCCCTCCAACTATCACCATCGCCAGCGGAACAAACACCGTCTGCGGACGTATATAGTAGCCCACAACGGTAGCCGCGCCGAGAATCATCAGCTTAAGCCACAGTCGTTTGAACGGTAGCGTCGTGGCCGTCCAGAGTATCGCAACGGCAACCATCAGCCCCCAGATGTCGGAGTAGGGGATGGACCACCACGGCGACATCCACACGAGGAGCAGATAGAGCACGTATGTCAGTATCACACAGTCTTTTCGGTGCCAGATATGCATTGCTGTCTGTACAAGCATCAGTGCTGTAAGGCAAGCACCTACGCTTTGCAGCACAAGCAGCGGAAACAGCGTCACCTTCATTCCCCACAGAGGCCCCGTAAGGAAGAACACGGCGGCAAAGATGCGCGACAGAAACAGATTGTTGGGATTCCACCTGAAATAGCTGCTGAACTCATCGATGTCGCCTCCTGTGGCCATCGCCTTGGCAACGCCGGTCACCTGCTGCACATCCCAGTTTGTGTGGACATAGTAGCTGTACATCAGCACTATCTGCACGACGGTGACGATGCCCGAAACCGCCAGCAGGCGTCCACGCCTTATCTCACTGCCTTTGCTACACTTAAAGCAGACGAAGGCTATGAGCCCCACCAGTGCCGCACCTGCCAGCATCATCGGAATATGGAAGCGGCCTTCGAGAGGGATGCACCATTTCCAATCAGCCCCGTCGGGAAAATGACAGAATGCCACAATGACGACGATGGTCGTCATCAGCACCAGCCATAATGCCGTAGTGAGGGTGATTGTGCGCTTGCCTGTAGTTGCCATTTCTATGCTGTTTTGCACTCATAACGGCGCATTTGCCAAATTATTATGTGGCGAATGCCACAATAAAACCCGTGACGGTCCGTTCTAAGCGTATGACAATAATGTACATCCACGGCTACGGCTCGAACGGCAACGCCACCAAAGGCCAGCTGCTGCGCACGATGCTGCCGCAGCACCGAGTCGTCTCGCCCACCTTCGACTACGACCATTGCACCCCTTGGCAAATACAGACGCAGATACGCGAAACCATTGAAAAAGAGGAAGTCCGTATGATTGTCGGCAGCAGTTTCGGCGGCTACCACGCATTGTGCGCCACGGCCTACTTCCACGGAGTGGTGTGGGTCGTCAATCCTGCCCGCGACGTTGTTGCCACCATCGGTCGGGTAGTCCTGGCCAACGGCTCGGCATCGCAGGAGGCGACAGAATATCTCAACGCTTATAAAGAATTCGACAATAATGTCTTCCGGCGTCAGGTGCAGCTCAACCAGAGCGGTCTGTGGCCAAAAGACACGCCACTGAATTTCGCCCTCAGCACCGACGACGAACTCCTCGGTGACCACCGTCCGCTACTCGACCTCTTCCCCTGCCACGACCGTGTGGTGTGGAAAGACGATTGCGGCCACCGTTTCCTGCGTTTCGAGGAACTCAATCTGCTGTAGTCGCTGCCTGCGGCAACGGTCAGAACTTGACGATGTCTATCAGTCGCACGCCGTCAAGCCACACGGCTATGCATCCCACGGCACCGTCCTCGCCAGCCTCGTCCCACGTCTCGATGGGCTGCAGCGTGCGTGCGTCGACAATCTCAAAATATTCAGGCTCAAAGCAAAGTCCGTCAGGGCACTGGTCGGGGTTGACCTCGTTGAACGATGCCAGCGACGACATAACCCACTCCTTGACGTCGTCCACCTCCTCGCATTCGGCCATCTCAGCGGCCTGCTGCAGGGTGTCGTAGATGGTAGGAGCGATGGCGCGAGCGGCAGGCGACAGACGCATATTGCGGCTGCTCAGCGCCAGGCCGTCGTCGGCGCGCACAATGGGGCAAGGCACAATCTCGATGTTGTAGTGAATCTGCTCTATCAGGTTGCGGATGATGGCCAGCTGCTGATAGTCCTTCTCGCCGAAGTAGGCGCGGTCGGGCTCGGCAAGGTCGAACAGGCGGCGCACTACCACAGCCACGCCCGAGAAGTGACCCGGACGCTTCGGGCCTTCCATCACCTCCTCGAGGGGACCGAAGTGATACTCCTCCTTGACGGGCTCGGGATACATCTCCTCGACCGAGGGGATGAAGACAAAGTCGGCACCTATCGACTCAAGCTTCTCGCAGTCGGCATCTACTGTGCGCGGATACTTGGCCAAATCCTCCTTGTTGTTGAACTGGATGGGGTTGACAAAGACGCTGACAACGGCTATGTCGTTCTGCTCCTTGGCCTTGCGTATCAGCGACAGATGGCCCTCGTGGAGGGCGCCCATCGTCGGAACCAAGCCGATGCTCTTGCCGTCGGCCTTTGCTTTATGAACAGCCTCGCGAAGGGCTGCTACTGTGGTGAATTTCTGCATATTGAAAGGGGTGTAAAGGGTTATAAAGGTTATAAAGGTTAGAAAGGGTTAAAGGGTTAAAGGGTTAAAGGGTTAAAAGGTTAGAAAGGTTTAAAAGGGTTTAAGGTTTTAGGGTTGTATGTTGATAAGTTTTAAGGTTTTATAAGGTTTGAGAGTTTTGTGGTTTTAGGGTTGAAGGGATTAGAGAACAAGTAGCCCCAAGAGGGTAGGGGTTGTCGCATTTTTGTGTCGGTATTCGGTGTTGCATAGTCTTGTTTCCAATCCGGGTTCAATTTCGCCTATAACGCTATCGGCGATTATTTATTTTGCGGATATGCCAAAAAAGCAAAAAATGGCCCAAAACTGCCCTTCCGCCCCGAAACGGCAAAAATGCCGTTTTCGCCTCGCTTGAAAACCAATGCTTTAAGGGACCAACTCCGTCATATGTACAATATATGTACAATACTTGTACAATATTTGTACGTTTACAATTGTACAAGTATTGTACAAGTATTGTACAACTATTGTACAACGACCGGAGTTGGTACGGCCCGGACGCGGTGTTTTAACCTCGAAAATCGCCCCCGTTTTTAAATTTTTTTTTCTGATTCAAAAATATGTTGTATTTTTGCATCTGCAAACTGACAGTAAAGTTTGCCGAAAGAAAGCGCATTTTCGCCTTATTCCGATCGTGTGAATCTCGACAATTTACACATCAAATATGATGCTTGGAATAAAGGAGTTACGAGATGCTCCATAGGATTGTAATGTCCCTTGTGGAGCAATTCAGCATAACCTTTATATTCGCATCATAGGGAAGTCGAGACCCTCACACGAGAAGATAGAGACATAATGGATGGCTCCACTTTTTTTCGTTGTATTTTTTTGTGCGAGCCCGCAGCGACGTTTTTTTTGAAAATGAACAGAAAAAAGAGAAGAATGCTGACAATCGGACTTGCGCTAATTGCGCTTCTGTCCGCCTGTCAAAAAGAGCCAATCAGTCGTTTAATGCTTACTGCCGAAGGTATGGGTGGTGGCAGCAAGATGACAGTAAGTGGATTGTCATCTTATTGGCAAACGGGTGATTCAGTGAACATCAACGGAGTGGAATCATTTATTACCGTAAGTGGTTCTCAAGCCTATGTGGATGGCGAGTTTTCCGCCGACAATTATTGTATTGTTTTCCCTTCGTTAAACTATC
This sequence comes from uncultured Bacteroidota bacterium, assembly GCA_902788805.1. Lineage (GTDB taxonomy): Bacteria > Bacteroidota > Bacteroidia > Bacteroidales > P3 > Colimorpha. The sequence continues at coordinate 317,400 of CADALO010000002.1, forward strand.
AATATCGGGGTGGCAACGTGGTGACGGTCGTTATGCCGGCCATTTACCAGTACAAAACATCTGGAGGACAGCAAGTACTTAACGCACCAATGGCATATTTGGGGACAGCAGAAAACGGCAAGGTGATGATGAAACACTTGACGGGTGCTCTCAACGTGCAGATCACTGGTCCTTCGGGAATAAGTATTGACAGAATTACTATTGGTACTTCTCAAAATCGCGTTATGAACGGTATGATGAGTTTTGACCTATCCGACCTTGAGAACATTGGTTCCTCGGCAACAGATGGGAATGAGATAGACCGTACTGTGCAGATGCTTTTCGATAATGAAAGTTTCAGCACAGGCACCGTACAGATTCCAATACCAGTTCTGACAGGTAATGTGAATTTTACGGTGAAAGTGGAAGGACACGTAGAGGGTACAAAATACACCTTCGAGCGGACACAAAATACTGGAGGGCATCTGGGTCGAGCCGAACTTGGAACTGTGACTGTTGACCTCAATGAAGGACAGCCGAATGTCACATTGTCGGCATTGTTCTCAACTTCGACAATTGAAGGCGTAACTTATTATGAAATCAGAACCCCAAAAGATTTACAACTTCTGTCCACAGCCTTAATTGGTACTTTTTATCGAGACTATTCTGATGATTGGGCGAATAGAGTTTGGAACTACAATGATTTGGATTACAAAGATGCTAATTACCGCATTGTAAATGATTTGAATATGGAAGGTGTCAGTATTAAGTCGCTGTGGCATTTTTCAGGAATCATTGACGGCAACAATCATACAATAAGTAATTTGGTTGTAACCGAATCGGCAAGACGAGATGACGACATTTATTATGACCAAATTGGATTGCTAACATCTCCTAATAATGCGACAATACAAAACCTGACAATTAATAATCTAACAATGGGTTTAGATGTCACTAGCGATCCTTATGGCGGATACATAGGTTCCATTGCTGGATATTCTAGTAATATAACGGTGTCGAATGTTAATATTATTAACTACCAAATCAACAATAGATATGTTAATCGCCTTATTGTCGGTGGTTTTTTGGGCGAGAGTACTTTGTGTAGTATTGAAAACAGTAGTGTCTCTTTTGCCAATGGACAGAGTTTAATATCTGGAGGCTCATCGTATGGAAACAGTAATTATGGCTCTTTGGGCGGAATAACTGGACGTGGTAGTTGCAATGCAATTAATGTGTCTGTAAATTTTGGTAATATTAGTTTCGGATTTCATCGTGATAATGAATATGCTAGAAGCGCCAAATGCCTTGTTGGAGGCGTATTTGGATCTACACAGCAATCGCTTACACCAGATGTTTCAAATTATAACAATATTACTATTACTGGCAACATAACCGCAAGTGGAAATAGTAATGTATATACGGGAAAGGTATATAATCAATACTCTAGTGGTATTTGTTACTCGTCAACTAATTCTTTTGACGGGGTTTATGTCAGTGGATTAACAATCAATGGAGAATAAATATTACATATCGTTATGGAAAACAAGAAAGAATATATAGCGCCGCAGTTGACGGTTGTGTCGTTTAAGGTGGAAAGAGGTTTTTCGGCTTCAAATCCTATTCTTGACCAATTGATGTTTTGGGATAATGACCCAAGTGAGCAAGTGGAAGACTATACGGAACATAGTATTTGGAACGATGGCGACGGCTTTTGGAATTAAACCAAAGCAGATGATTCGACAATGGGGTGGCAGACTGTTCTGCCGCCCCTTTTTAGTGCATCTTAAACCTTTGCCAATTTGCTTGATGAAGTTTTTTTTTGCCGTGTCGGGAAATCTTCGTACTTTTGCAAACTGAAATGACGAAAAATGACGCTAGACTGAATATGATTCGAACTACAGTGCGGGCATCCGAGCCTGACGCAGAGATAATACTCTATGGCTCAAGGGCAAGGGGCGATGCACGTAAGGATTCAGACTGGGACATCGTGGTGATTCTCAACAAGCCACCGATGCCGCATCAGGAGCGCTATGAAATAGCATACGACCTTTGGGTTAAAGGTCAAGATATTGGAGAAGAAATAAATACGCTTGTTTACACCAGAGACCAATGGCGAGACGCTCCACCGTCTCTGTTCAAATATAATGTGAGAGAGGAGGGAATAAAACTATGAGCCTTACCGAGGAAGAACGAAATGCGATAGTAACCTGTCGCATCGAAAAAGCCCTCGTGGAGAAAATCGTTTCATTGACAGAAAAAAATAAATAATCTTGATAATATGACACTTGAAGAATTTCAGAATGAATTAAGACAGGGCATTCCCAATCCGCTGCCCGAGCCGCAACCTTACGATCCTACGGTGAACCACGCTCCCAAGCGCAAGGACATACTGACGCCTGCCGAGAAGAAACTGGCCATCCGCAACGCGCTGCGCTACTTCGACCCCAAGGACCACGCAATGCTTGCCCCGGAGTTTGCCGAGGAACTTAAGAAATATGGCCGCATCTATATGTACCGTCTACGCCCGACCTACAAGATGTATGCCCGCCCCATCGACGAGTATCCGGCCAAGTGCCGCCAGGCTGCCGCCATTATGCTGATGATACAGAACAACCTGGACCCCGCCGTGGCTCAGCATCCGCACGAGCTTATAACCTACGGTGGCAACGGCGCCGTGTTCCAGAACTGGGCCCAGTATCGCCTGGTTATGAAATATTTGAGCGAGATGACCGACGAGCAGACCCTCGTGATGTACAGCGGCCACCCGATGGGGCTCTACCCCAGCCACAAGGACGCCCCCCGCGTGGTTGTGACCAACGGTATGATGATTCCCAACTACTCGAAACCCGACGACTGGGAGCGCTACAATGCCCTTGGTGTGACGCAGTATGGCCAGATGACCGCCGGCTCGTATATGTATATCGGACCGCAGGGCATCGTGCACGGTACCACCATCACGGTGCTTAACGCTGCCCGCAAGCTTGGCGGCGGCACCGCTGGCAAGCTGTTTATCACTGCCGGTCTTGGCGGTATGAGCGGCGCCCAGCCAAAGGCTGGCGACATTGCAGGCGTGGTAAGCATCACCGCTGAAATCAACCCCGCTGCTACGCAGAAGCGCTACGACCAAGGTTGGGTGGACGAGGTGCACGCCGACCTTGACGAGCTGTTTGTTGCTGTCAACAAGGCCCGTGCCGAGAAGATTGCCCGCTCGTTCGCTTATCAGGGCAATGTCGTGGACCTGTGGGAATACTGTGCCGAGAAGGGCATCCAGGTGGACCTCGGCAGCGACCAGACTTCGCTGCATAACCCGTGGGCTGGTGGCTACTATCCCGTGGGTGTCAGTTTTGAGGATGCCAAGGTGATGATGGCCGATAAGCCTGAGCTGTTCAAGGAGAAGGTGCAGGAGTCGTTGCGTCGCCACGTGGCTGCTGTCAACAAGCTGACGGCCAAGGGTATGTACTTCTTCGACTATGGCAATGCATTTCTGCTGGAGAGCAGCCGCGCCGGTGCCGACATCTGGAACGCCGACCATACCGCTTTCCGCTATCCGTCATACGTACAGGATATTATGGGTCCGATGTGTTTCGACTACGGCTTCGGTCCCTTCCGCTGGGTCTGCACCAGCGGCAAGCCCGAGGACCTCGACAAGAGCGACCATATCGCTATGGAGGTGTTGGGCGAGATTGCCGCAACAGCTCCCGCCGAGATACAGCAGCAGATGCACGACAATATTCAGTGGATCAAGGGCGCCAAGGAGAACCACCTTGTGGTGGGCAGCCAGGCCCGTATCCTCTATGCCGACTGCGAGGGCCGCACTAAGATTGCCGCCCGCTTCAACGAGGCTATCCGCAAGGGTCAGATCAGTGCTCCGATTGTGCTTGGTCGCGACCATCACGATGTCAGCGGTACCGACAGCCCATTCCGCGAGACTTCGAACATCTACGACGGTTCTAACCGCTGTGCCGATATGGCTGTGCAGAACGTCATTGGCGACAGCTTCCGCGGTGCCACGTGGGTTTCTATCCACAACGGCGGCGGCGTAGGCTGGGGCGAGGTGATGAACGGCGGCTTCGGTATGGTGCTCGACGGCAGCGAGGCTTGCGACCGTCGTCTGCGTATGATGCTCCACTGGGATGTCAATAACGGCATCAGTCGCCGTAGCTGGGCTCGCAACGAGGGTGCTATGTTCGCCATCAAGCGCGCAATGGACATCTGTCCCGAACTGAAGGTCACGATGCCCAACCTCGTCGACGACAAGATTCTCGAAGGATTGTTTTAGTTCTTCTTTTGCAGACAATTCCTGTTGCAATAGATAATAAAAGGCTCAGCCGTTTGGCTGGGCCTTTTTGCTGTTTTATAGAAATGCTGTAATTGAAGGTAATAAGGTCAGTCGCGAGGGGTGATGAAGCGCACGGCGCGAGGCAGTAGTTCGACGCGGAAGCGCGAGCCGTTGACTATCTCGCCGTCTATGCATAGGTCGATTGAGTTGGGACTTTCGATGTCGATGGTTTTGCCGCGCAGGTAGGTCATCTTGTCCTTGACATCGGAGCGGTTGATGAACGAACCGTCGCGGTAGGAACCGATGAGACGCGCGAAGTTGAAGATCGACATCGGCTTGAAGAAGCACACTTCGATGAGGCCGTCGTCGTTTTGCGACAGGGGCGAACACTGGTAGACACCGCCCACGTAGCGTCCGTTGCCGAGGGTACAGAGCAGCATTTGGCCGTCGTGAACGGTGACATCGTCGACTGCGATGCGGCAGAGTGTGCGGCGGCCAGTGAATAGGGCTTTGAGGATGCCGGTGGTGTAGGCGTTGCGACCGCCAATGATTGGCTTGCGGCGCACTTGCTCCATTGTGCGGCACACCACGGCGTCGAATCCGAAGTTGCAGATGTTCAGCGAATAGCGGTCGCCAATGCGCATAACGTCAATCTCGTGGACGTTGCCGTCGACCAGTCGCTTGAGGTCGAGGAACGTGTCGCGTCCGCCATAGTATTTCACGAAGTCGTTGCCGCTGCCTGAAGGATAGCAGGTCATCTCGGCGTTGGGCTGGCCCACTATTCCACTGACGACTTCGCTGATGGTGCCGTCGCCGCCGCAGGCGTAGAACCGCAGTTGCTGGTCGAGGTTGGCTTGGCACTGCTCGCGGACGTAGCGTGTGGCGTCGCCGGCAGAACGTGTTGTGTATATTTCTGTGCTGTAGGACGATGGCAGTTGTGCTATCTGCTGCTGTATTTCGGATGTGGCGTCTTTGGGGCCTGCGCAGGGATTGACGATGAATATGTGTTTCATTCAGGTGTGTTGGTCAAAAAACAAAATGCAAAAGTACACAAAAAGTGCGAAATAGCAAAATATTTTTCGCAATGTATAATTTTTTTACAGCGTTGGCGTTAATATAAGTTCGAGGAGGAATATCCTCGAGAACGAATTTGTAATTACTAACCATTCAAACACATCAAGAAATGAAAAAAATAGCTTTGTTCGCCGCTGCTATGATGATTTGCGCTGGTATGGCTTTCGCCCAGTCGCCTGTTAAGAAAACCGACAACACCAAGGCCAAGACCGAGACCAAACAGGACGTGAAACAGGACAAGACCGCGCCGGCTCCCAACGCCCAGGCAAAGCATTGCGGCAACTGCCCCAACCACGCTAAGGCTGCCAACGCCAACACTGTGGCTCCGAAACCTGAGTGCAAGAAAAGCGAAGGCAACTGCTGCAAGAAAGACTGCAAGAAGCAGGAAAACAATGCCGCTAAGAAGGAGAACGACAGCAAGGCCGCCGTCAAGAAATGAAGAATATCCGCAATTTCTGCATAATTGCTCATATTGACCACGGCAAGAGCACGTTGGCTGACCGCCTGCTGGAGGTGACAAACACCGTGTCGCAGCGCGAGATGCAAGACCAGGTGCTGGACGATATGGATCTGGAAAAGGAGCGTGGCATCACCATCAAGAGCCACGCCATCCAGATGAACTACCAGCGTGGTGGTGAGAATTATGTGCTCAACCTCATTGACACTCCAGGTCACGTCGACTTCAGCTATGAGGTGAGCCGTTCCATTGCCGCCTGCGAGGGCGCTCTGTTGGTGGTCGACGCCACGCAAGGCATTCAAGCGCAGACTATAAGCAACCTCTATCTTGCGCTCGAGAACGATCTTGAGATCATTCCCGTGATGAACAAGATTGACCTTGACAGCGCTATGCCCGAGGAGGTGGCCGACGAGATTATAGACCTGTTGGGTTGCACGAGAGAGGAAATCTTGTCGTGCAGTGCCAAGACAGGTGAGGGTGTGCCGGCAATACTTGATGCCATAGTGGACCGTATCCCGGCGCCGAAGGGCGACGAGGCGGCACCGCTGCAGGCGCTGGTGTTCGACTCGGTGTTCAATCCTTTCCGCGGTATCATCAGTTATTTCCGCATAATGAACGGCACGTTGAAGACCAACGACCACGTGATGTTTGTCAGCACCGAGAAGGACTATCACGCCGACGAAATCGGTGTGCTGCGTCTCAATATGGAGCCTCGCAAGGAATTGAAAGCAGGCGATGTGGGCTATATTATCAGTGGTATCAAGAGCAGCCGTGAAGTGCGCGTGGGCGACACAATCACTCACGTCGAGCAGCCCTGCGACAAGGCCATTGAGGGTTTTGAATCGGTCAAGCCTATGGTCTTTGCCGGCGTCTATCCCGTCGATACGGACGACTACGAGGAATTGCGTGCCAGCATCGAGAAACTACAACTCAACGACGCGTCGCTGACCTTCGAGCCTGAGAGCTCGCTGGCACTGGGCTTTGGCTTCCGCTGCGGTTTCCTTGGGCTGTTGCATATGGAGATAGTACAGGAGCGACTGACGCGCGAGTTCAATATGGATGTCATCACCACGGTGCCAAACGTGCAATACAAGGTGCAGCTTACCAACGGACAGGAGATTGATGTCTACAACCCGTCGGGAATGCCTGAGCCAAACAATATCAAGGAGGTTTACGAACCGTATATTCACGCGCAGATTATTACCAAGGCGGACTATATAGGCCCTGTCATCAAACTGTGTATGGACAAGCGTGGCATCCTGAAGAACCAGAATTACTTGACTACCGACCGTATCGAGATTACTTTCGACCTGCCGTTGGGCGAGGTGGTGTTCGACTTCTACGACAAGCTGAAGAGCATTTCGAAGGGCTATGCCTCGTTTGACTACTACCTTAACGGCTTCAAGCCCAGCAAGCTGGTAAAACTGGAGATACTGCTCAACGGCGACCCCGTCGATGCCCTCTCGACCCTCACCTACGTGGACAATGCCTACCCCATTGGCCGCAAGATGTGCGAGAAACTGAAGGACTTAATACCGCGCCAGCAGTTCGATGTGGCTATCCAGGCGGCCATAGGCAGCAAGATTATCGCCCGCGAGACGGTGCGCCAGGTCCGCAAGGACGTTACTGCCAAGTGCTACGGCGGCGACATTACGCGTAAACGCAAGCTCCTCGAGAAGCAGAAAGAAGGCAAGAAACGTATGCGTCAAGTGGGCAACGTCGAGGTGCCGCAGAGTGCCTTCCTGGCAGTGTTGAAGCTTGATTAAATTAATTATTGACAAAAAATGGTTTTTAATATGGTTATAGTTATCTCAATTCTTGCCGTACTGCTGACGATTGCAACAACAGGCTTTATTTTCTACAAAATAGCAAAGGCATATTTCGACAACCAGCAGAAAAGTCAGATGCTGCAGATGAAAATCGACGAGCATAAAGAGTCGCTCAAGGTGGTTACCCCCATTCGCTTGCAAGCTTACGAGCGTATGGCACTTTATCTGGAACGCATCTCGCCCAACAGCCTTATCCTGCGCACCTTCCGTCCTGGGATGGACATCAAGGCTTTGCAGGTGGCTATGACTAAGAGCATCCGCGACGAGTGGGAGCACAACCTCAGCCAGCAGGCCTACTTGACAACTGAGAGTTGGAACCGCATCCGCGAGGCCAAGGAGGAGATGATTAATCTTATCAACGGCAGTGCTGTCAAACTGCCAGTCGATGCCGACCCTACCAGCCTGGCCGGTGCCATCTTCGAGAGCTGCGCCAAGAGCAAAATCCCCACCGACGAGGCCTTGGAGTTTATGAAGAACGAAATCCAAGAGCGCTTCGCATAGCGAGAACAAAGTCGGATTGCAACGACGAAACACCTAACCAGCAAGTCTTAAGTATCTGCGGTTAGGTGTTTTGTTTTAATGTTACCCGAGATATTCTTTACAGAAACGTTTTTTTTGGGGGGGGACACAGGGGTAAGCCCCTACGCACGAGGGTAAACCCCTACTTTTTTTCAACAACCTGTAAGATTTGAGCCCCTTTGTATGACTATTATAGTAAAACAATAAAAAATAAAAAACCAATGAATAAAAAACCGGTTGAATTGCTTTTGGCGGTGGCATTGATGACCGTCGTGTCCTGCGGCAAAGACAACAAGCCCGAGCAGCCCATTCCAGGTGGCACCACTTACGAATGGCCCGCCAAGAAAATCAGCCGCATTGTCCACAGCGTCGGCACCTTAGACTACCTTACCTACAACTTCGCGTGGGAGGGTGATTTGCTGAAAGAAATCAGCTGCACAATGTACGATGGCACATCGCTTGGCCGTACCGTACTCGAATACGAAGGCGACCGCCTGACACGAGTTTTCCCTTACGACGGTGCGGGCATCGCCTACGCCGACGGTGCTATGCACTATCACTATAGCTCAGATGGACGACTGGAGCGACAGACCTTTATGCTGCCACTGAGGGCAACCGATAACTTATGTCCGCAGACTTTTGACGAGGTGGTCCCGTGCGAGCTGGTCTATTCCTATTCCGACGATGGCCGTGTGTCGGCGGTGCAGGCCAATAAAACGATGGACAACGGCAACGTGGAGACAAGCACCTACTTCTTCGAATGGAACGGAGGTAACGTTGTCTCCGTTACCTGCGACGGCCAGCCCTTCTTCAGCAATATGCAGTACGACAGTAACCCCAACCCGATGCGTTTCCCGATGGGGATGGAGACTATGGGCGTGACCAATATGATATTCGAAGGGGTTCTGGGCAACAGCGTCATCTTTCTCGGCTACGCCTTCTGCTGGAGCGAGAACAATATGACCACCCTCCTATCGGGCGTTGGCCAGTGCAGCTACACCTATGACGAGGACGGCTTCCCGACCTCAAAGGCCATCGGTACCGGCAACCAAAGCAACACATACACGTTCAGTTATTGAAACGCAAAAAATATCAAGATTATCAACATAAAATGTAAATCGACTAAATTTCTGTCAAGTGGGACGTATCCAACCACACTAAACGAAAAGCGAGGCCGTAGGCCTCGCTTTTCGTTTTATCACCTTATCAATGTTACCGTACCGATGCCGGAGCGGACAATGCCGTTGGGAAGATGGACTTCGTATTTGTACACGTATGCTGCCTGGGGTTGGGGGATGCCTTTGGTGGTACCGTCCCAAGTGGCATTGGGGGATGTGGTGCTGAAAATCAAGTTGCCCCAGCGGTTGTAGATATATAATTCGTACTTCAAAGGCTCAAAACTGAGGTAGCCGCGGAAACTGTTGTTCGTCTCCTGCCCGGGCGTGAAGGCGTTGGGAAACCATATATTGTACATCGGCGGCTCTTCGGGCGGTGGTGGAGGGACGGCATTCAGACCGACTATCAGCGTCACCATAGAGTCACACCCATACTGGTTGGTGAAATGAAAGATGTACTCGCCGCTGTCAGCGATGGCGATACCGCCGTATCGAAGAGTGTCGCCGGCATCGATGCTGATGTGCAGTGTCGTTGAATCCGTCGGATTGACAAACAGTTTTAGAACATAGTGCCGCTGGGCAAAGTCGTCCACGCTGTCGCGCTGGAAAGTGAATAAGCCTGGCATCGTTGGTTGGACATAAAAGCCATATCCATTGTACAGCTCGCCGAGACAGATGGTGTCTCTTACAGTTACGGTGTCTCTACGGATTATCGTCTGCAGGTGCAGCGTCACCGTCGAATCGCATCCGTTGGCAGCAACGGTGGTATACGAATATATGCCGTTCTGTGTCAAAGTGGTGTCGAAAAAGAGGAGGCTGTCACCTATGAAGATCGTGTCGTAGAGCACGGTGTCGCTTGTGGGCAGGATGGTCAGCGTCAGCAGATGGACGTCGACGGTGCTGTCGTTCACCAACTCTGTGTAGTCGAAGGTGTATGTACCGGGAGTGCTCATCTGGCTGGCTGTCGGGTTGAAACCGTAGCCGCTGTATGGCGTCCCAAGGCAGACGGTGTCGGTGTGAAGCAGCGTGTCGCGTGCGACGATATTGGCGGGATAGATATGGACGTTGTCAATGAAGGAGTGATAGGGATATAAATCGACACAAGTGGTGTCGCAGTTTTTGGTGCGGAATGCAATGCGGTATGGCGGTGATACGCTATCGAACATCCCGAGCACATCGACATCGAACAGCTGCCACTCATAGTAGTTGAGCGTGTATGTCTGTGTCGAGAATGGGATGAAATCACGTCCGCAAGTGGGATTACAGGGAAAACTGGTGCTGTTTTCCGCCCACCAGTTTGTCGTTGTAGTGTCAGGCACCGAGTCGGTCAGAATGCCTACTTCAATTTCGTACGGTATTGATCCTTCATCTGGAAATGTGATGTTTGAATCTCGTACGACAATAAACTCAAAGGTAACCCTTGCAGGCAATTCATAAAACCAGGGTGATGCCAGCAGTGCGCCGCCGCATTTATAGTCGTAGATGGTATCCCAGAAGTCAGAACAAGCATACACCATTAACACCATACCGTTATTGATATAGTTGTTATAGTTGTAAGGCGCAAGCAAAATATGAGGTCGACAGAACATAGTTCCTGCCCAACCGCGCGAACAGCCTTCCCAGCCGCCGAAGAAATGATAGGCAGGAAAATAATAATGGGTTGCATCTATTTGCCTGACGGAGTCTTCGATATAACTCTCAAAATCATCAAAGAAAGGCAAGGTGACGACAACCTGGCTGCGTAGATTGGCACAGCAAAGCAGCATTAGCAACAACCCTATATGTTTCCCCCTGCAAAACATCTCATTTAGTGTCTTTGGCTTTCTTTGCAAGCTCAAAGAGTGCCACGGGCAGGTGGCAGTAGCCCGAAGGGTTCTTGTCGAGGTAGTCCTGATGGTACTCATCGGCAGGGTAGAAGTTGCGCAGCGGCTCGACTTCGACGCAGAGCGGCGAGCCGTACTTCTTGGCCTCTTCTGCAACGACCTCGTCGATGACGGTGCGGTCGGTAGAATCGCTGTAATAGATGCCTGTACGGTAGCGTGTGCCCTCGTCTTCGCCCTGCTTGTTGAGGCTGGTGGGGTCGATGGCTTTGAAATACATTTCAAGCAGGAAACGCAGGCTGACTATCGATGGGTTGTAGCGCAGATGAACTGTCTCGGCATAACCCGTCTGGTCGGTGTAGACCTCCTTGTAGGTGGGGTTCTCAGTATTGCCGTTGGCGAAGCCCACCTCTGTAAAGGTGACACCCTCAATCAGTTTCAAATATTTCTCTGCGCCCCAGAAGCAGCCGGCGGCCAAATAAATGTCCCGCTCGCTGCCGATAGGCGGAAGCAGCAAAACAATCTTTTCTAACCACTGGGCATCGACCTCATCGAAGGTCTCTAATTCACGGCTGTCGATGTCCAGCACGGCCACAACAGCACCTTTTTGATACACGGGCACTACTATCTCGCTGCGACTCTCGCTGCTGCAGGCTATGTGTCCCGGAAACTGCTCCACGTCGGGCACAACCACCGTGCGACGCTCCTTCCACGCCGTGCCGCACACGCCTTTGCCGTAACCTATGTGCATACAGGCCACCGGCCCTTGGAAAGGACCGAGAATCAGCTCACCGCCCTCTACACGGTAGAATCCTGTCCACCAAAAGCCAAAGCTGTCGTGCAGCATTGCCGATATATTGGCCATTACCGAAACAGCGTCGTTCTCGCCAGCGATAAGGCTTGCTATCTGTTTGTATACGAGTGAATATTGCTCTTCTTTTGTTGCCATAGGTGTTAGTGTTGTATTACGAGGACTCCGCGTCGGGTAACGTTAATGTCTCTGAAAACAATGATGTAGAAGTAGTCGCCGTCAGGCAGTCCGGCACCGCAGAAGTCGTTGCGATAATTGCCTGTATAAAAGACTCTTTTGCTGTGAGCAGTAAAAATCTGCACTTGCGCCTTGCCATATTGCTCCAAGTCGGGTATTACCCAGCAGTCATTGTACCCGTCGCCGTTGGGTGTCAGTATGTTGGGTATCGGAATGTATATTTGCTGCTTTTCCTCCTTGGGTTGGCTTTGCTGTTTTTCCTGCTCTGCTTCTTTGTTGTCAGTGACTTGTTGCTTCGGGGCCTTCTTTGTGGTCTGCTTCGGAGTGCTGACTACAGGCGGGACGTACTCCTCTTCTTCCTCTGTCTCAGGCGTCAACAGGTTGTCAATGTCTTCCTTTGGTGCTGCAATGGCAGTGGGTGTGGTGGCAACTGCTTTAGTTGATACATTTGGAGCGTTCTCGACAGGCTTTTGCTCGACTTTTGCAACAGGCGCTGTGGTAGCAGTCTGCTTGATTGCAGGAGCGTTCTCTTTAACTGTCTCTGTCACTGCTGGCTGTGCAACGGGCTCGGGTTCGTGCAGCAATGCAACCTCGGGGCTGTCGGGCACGGCAGCCGGAGTTGTCGTTGCGGTGGCAAAATATATGACGGCTGCCACAGCCAGTATAGCCGTAGCAACTGAAGTCGCAATCCACGCCTTGCGACGTGTGTGCCTGCGCGTTGCCTTAGCGCTGCCAGCCATACGTTGCGATATTTCATCCCATACTCCCTCTGGCGCCGCCTGTTCAGCGTCCTTAAGGTGGGTTCGCATCAATTCTTCTATGTCGTTCATTTCTGTCATAATATATCCTTAATCTTTTATGTATGTATGTCCGAGGCTTTTGGTGAGCAGCTTTTGCAACGTCTGCCTTGCCCTGTAGTACAGAGTCTTTGCCGAAGCCTCGGGCATTCCCATTTCCTTTCCTACTTCGCTCAACGAGTAGCCCTCAATGGCTACGAGGTTGAAGACTGTCCGCTCGCGTTTGCCAAGTTCGCGCAGGGCTGCAATCAACGCATCGCGGATGTCAATCTGCTCGATGATGTTGGCCTGTCTGACGTAGTTGTCGTTTTCCAGTGGCACTATAAAGCGTTTTCTGAGCATCTTCTTGCGGTGAAACATAATTGCTGTCCGCAGAAAGATGGTGCTCATCCAGCCCTCGAACGAGCCACTGCCGCTGTATTTGTCTATATTTTCAAACACCTTGAGAAATCCCTCTACAAGGATGTCCCTTGCGGTCTCCTCGTCGTCTGAGTAGCGGCGGCTCAAGGCATAGAATCGTCCGCTGTAGCGTTCATACAGCTCCTTTTGCATAGCCTTGTCGCCAGTCCTACATCCTTCTATGATACTTTCGAGATTTATCATTGTTCGATGTAGTAGTAGCTTTAAAGGACCAAAAAGTTTTGAAAATATTGTTAAAAATTCATAAATTGCACCTTGCGACTTGTCAACTTATTGGAATTCAGTTGTCTTATATTGAAGATATAACTGCCTGTTTTCAGTTCAAGTTTTGTCTTTGTGCCGCTGTTGAGGTGCACGCTGTCTATGATTAAGTGTCCGCTGAGGTCGCAGACATCAAGCATCAGAGGCTCGCCGGGAGTGTCGGTCTCAATGGTCACGCTGCCTGTGGTAGGGTTGGGATATATGCGCACCTTGCCGTTGTCACCGTCGGCCGGTACTTCTATGCCGACATAGCTGGTGTCTGCCATAGCCAGTGTGTACTCGCCGGTTTTCAGCGATGTCATAACGAAGTAGCCCTGCGCCGAGCTGCCGGTGTGCATACTCGTTGCAGGCTTCCATTCGTCGCCTGCCTTCTCGCGGTAGAGCAGCCTGATCAGGCTGAACTCATCTTGATTGGTGAAAAGATTATTGTCGAGCGTCTGGTCGCTACCCTGGCGGCTGTAGTAAAAGCGTCCGCCTACGCGCGAGCCTTCGGGTATAACGCCGGTCACGGTCCAGTAGCGGTCGGCCATCTTCAGGAAGCGAGGGCTGAGCGAGGTGTCGGGGCGCGTCCAGTGGTGCTTCACGTAGAGCCAGATGCTGTCGTTGCCTTCAATCTTGTCGACCACGGCGTTGAACAGTGCCGGTGTGCAGGTGTAGGTTCCTTTGGCCTTCATAGTTAGCTGCTCGCCTACGGCAGCCTTCGACAGGTCGTCGTCATAGTCTACTATGGCAAACACCGGATGGAAGGGCAGCTGGAATGCCGCCTCGCCGTATTCGCCGTCAAATGTCACAAGGCGCTTGGCGGTGCGCAGCAGTGGTGAGAAGAATGTCACCCACACGCGGTTGCCGTCGGCCAGCGAGTCGGCGCCGTAGAGCTTCTGGTGCAGGCGTATATAGGCGCTGTTGCGGTCCAGCACAAGGCTGTCTATAGCATAGTCGTTGAAACCCGGACCAAAGACGTGGAAGTCGAAAAAGTCGGTCAGGTCGATGCCTGTATATAGCGACAGACTGTCGCGCAGCTGATAGCTGTCGATGTTCTGGAAGGCACAGCGGTCGAACAGGCGCTGCATCGAGGCATAGAACAGCGAGTCGCCGATGTATCCGCGCAGCGAGTGCCACACCGTGGCACCTTTGTTGTAGACCGTCGAGCCGTAGGTATATTCGGGTGTCTGTCCGTATACGGGCTTGAAGCCGTCGTCCCTTACGTGCGTCGTTGTCAGCACGTCCGACAGGTTCTCTTTGGCATACTCTTTGTAGCGCAGCGGGTCGCTGTCGGCATAGATGGCTTCGACGGCCACTTCCTCGCAGAACGAGGCGCCGCCTTCGTTGATCCACATATCGGCTGCCGTCGCACACGTCACCAGGTTGCCGAACCACGAATGGGCGAACTCGTGGCTCATCGTGGCCAGGCAAGCCTCCTGCTGCGATGCCATACACTGGGTGGTGAAAGCCACGTTGCCCACGTGCTCCATCGAGCCTCTGGTGGTCGACACATAGCCCACGCGGTCCCAGCGGTAGGGCCCGAAGCGACGCTCGAACATCGGTATCACGCGACTCATATTCTCGTAGGCGTTCCACACATTGACGCTGTCGTGGTTGGTGAATCCCAGCAGGGCAGGATAGGTGCCGTATTCGCTCTCGTAGGTGCGTTCTATGGTGTGGAACGGAGCCACGGCCACACCGACCAGGTAGGTGGGTGTCTGGCGGTCGAGCGACCATACGTATGTGCTGCTCGAGTCAGCATTGGCTACAATAGTGTCGAGCAGACCCGTACAGATGGCTTTCCAGCCCGGTTTGGCGCTGATGGCGAAGCGGTAGGTCGCCTTGTCATAGAAGTTGTCGCGGCAGGGAAACCACGCCTTTCCTGCGTTGTGCGGATACTCGTAGATGGCTATGCCGAGGTTGTAGTAAATGTAGTTCTCAAAGTAGAATCCGCCCCAGCCTTGAGGCATAATGTGCTCGCCTTTGCGATAGAAGACGGTGACGGTCGTCGTGTCGCCGGCCTGTCCGTTGAAGGGCACGCTAAGCATACGGGCCGCGGCGTCATAGCTGAACGCTGCCGCCGTGCCGTCGACCAGCACCGAGTCGATATCCGACGGACACAGCTCGAGGGCCAGCGAGTCCACTTGGCGCAGCACGTGCATTGTCACTGCCGTCGAGCCTTCGATGCGGCGGGCGGTATGGTTGCCAATGTCGAGGCGCAAATCATAGTGCAGCGCATCGACGCTGTCGGTGATATTGTCCTGCGCTTGCAGTGTGCCGCACAGCAAAACGGCGGCTATCAGTGTGAAGAGGCGATTGATTCTCATAGTCTTGCAGCGTAATTGATGATGTTTTGGACTGCAAAAATACGAGTTTTTCCCGAAACGGCAAAATGAATTTCTCACTCCATATAATACTTGCCGTAGCATTAGCCCTTATGTCATTGGTTTGACGGTGCGACACACCCCGGCCTAAGTTTTTTAGCTATCGGAACGGATGGTGCGACACACCCCGCCGCTTCGCGGCACCCCTCTCCGAGAGGGGATGGCGCGGCAGCGCAACTCTTTCTAATCATTGACAATTAAAGTGATGCGTCAGCCCATCCCCTCTCGGAGAGGGGTGGCCGAAGGCCGGGGTGTGTCGCACCGTCAAACAATATATTCTGTCGCCCCGTCGGGGCTTTATGGATTTGCCCGATTGACCGAGACTGTCTACCTTGAATAACGCTGAGTAATGAACACGGATTGCGCGGATAGAACGGATGAAGAATCCGTGTTAATCCGAGTTTTCCGTGTTCAAAAAGATCCAATAAATATCAAAATTCCCCGCATCAGCCAAAACAGAAAAAATGTTAAAATTGCACTGTTTTTACCTAAGCGCTTGAAAACCAATAAAATGGTTAAATATCATCCTTACCTCATAACTACCTATCCCTTAGTCCTTTACAAGACCAACGCTGGTTGTTGTCCGCTTGTTGTCCGCTTGATGTCCGCTTGATGTCCGCTTTTAAAGCGGACAACAAGCGGACAACAAGCGGACATCAAGCGGACAACAAACGGACCGGGTGCCTAAAAAAACGAGCGGTGTATACTTTTTTTTGTTGTCCGTCGTTATTGATGTGTAAATGTATTTTTTGCGATGAAACGTATTATTGTTTGTGCCGCGGTGACGGCGGCAGTGTTGCTGATGGCTGCCTGCAAGAAGGACGGAGTCTACCGTCCGAGTGATAAGCTGACTGGAGTGTTGGAGTATTACGAGCGTGTGCATCAGCGTTATGACTCGGAGACCAAAATGTGGAACACGATACACAAGGACAGCACGGCCCGGCACACTACCGAGAAATGGCTGTGGAATGGCAAACAGCTGGCACGCATAGACTTCTATACGGGCAATACGGTTAGCAGCAGCGTGGCGATGGTGTATGACGGCAAGCGGCTGGTGCGGGCCAACGTCAGTGCGACAAACAGCTATATTGAGTATGAATATGATGGGCGCCACCTGTCGACTATGACCCTGCGCAACAAGAAGGGCGAGGCGGAGGCGGTCTACACCTTTGAGTATGACGGCAATAAGGTTGTCCGAATCGCAGAGACGTTGAATACGAAAGGTGCTAAGGCAATGCCCGACGACATAATGGACGTGGCGCTGCTTCCGTTCGTAGGCGACAGGCAGACGGCACGCGACATTGCCAAAGCGAGTTGCAAGAAGGCTGGCGCCAAGGCGTCGGAACAGGTATACGACATAGTGTGGAAGGGCGACAACATCAAGGCCGTGAAGGATCACGAGAGCGGCAACACGCTGGCCACTTACAAGCACGACGCCAAGACCAACCCGCTGCGCGGCCTGCTGCTCACTTTCAATGGCGAGGGCGGCACCGCCAACCAGTATGCCTTTGGCAACAAAAACAACATAGTGTCGGTCGACTATGGCAATGAAAAGCTGGAATATAGCTATACCTACAGCGGCGACCTGCCTGTGTCGCGCTCGCGCAGCGTGGTGGACCACTACACGCAGGGCTACCGCTATGTCGAGACGACAATCAATTACTTTGACTATGAGGAATGAATTTTTTCTCGTTACAGGTGTGACATTCGGGCACCCTATGCGTTAATATAAGGGAGGATTAATGTAAATCCTGTCGGTGACTTTTTTTAAACGGAAGAAATACATTTTATTAACTTAATAAATATAACAATGAAGAAACTTGTTTATGGCGTATTAGCCATTGCTGCGATAGGGATGTTCGCAGCGTGCCAGAAAGAGGGCACATTCAATCCCAAAGAGAAGATAGCCAATGTCTATGAGGAGGGTATGAGCATCTGGTCATACACGCCTGACGGCGAGCAATGGGTAAGTGACACCAGCATCACCCCGAAGTATCTGAGCGAGCGCTGGACTTGGGACGGCAATGAGCTGAGCCAAATAACCTTCATAGAGCAGTCCTATGTCTATGATTGGGAGAATGACACCTACACGGAGCAGACCTATGAAGATGTGGTCAAGTTTACCTACGACGGCAGCCAGCTGACCGAAGCCGCAAGCGACGGTGAACGGATGGTGTTTACCTATGACGGCAAGAAGCTTCAGAAAGCCGAACTGTTCTCGGACGGTGAGAGCACGCCTGAAATTGCGTTTGCTTTTGAGCACGACGGCAAGAAGATTAGCAGGTTTACGGTGACTGAATACGATGCGATTGACTTTGACGTCAAAGGCAAGCCTGTCGTAAGCCGCTTGGAGAGCCTGCTGCTGGGCTCGGTGATGCCTGACGCAAAGTGTGCCGAGAAATGTATGACCGCTATGCGCAAAAAAGCAGCCAAAGGCAGCTACACTTCTGCGGTCGACCTCACCTGGGACGGTGACAATATCGGAAAGATGACTGTAACGTCAGGCGGCCAAACCGCAACCGTAACATACACCTACGACGACAAGAAGAATCCCTATCAGGGCTTTGTCTTTGCTCTTAACGGCAGCGGTATGTCGGAAGAAGGCCTTGAGTTTGCGAACGAGAACAACGTTGTGAAAGCTGTCTATAAGGATTTCGACGGAGAAGAGTTTACCGACAACTATACCTACACCTACGACGGCAAATGGCCTACCAGCTGCACAGAAAACCATAAAAGTGCTGGGGAATACAGCCTCTCAATAGGCAAATATACGCGCTATTTTGAATACAAATAATGGCAAGCAGGCGGGACGCCTGTGATGATACAAACAGAGGCGGCGCCGAATGGCGCCGCCTCTTGTTTTATATGCTTCACTTCTTTGATTAGCCGAGTCTCTTGAACTGGCAGGTGAAGTGGCGCATCAGCTCGGCTTCCCAAGTGATCTCGAGACCGCGCTTGATGGTGTCGCGACGGTCGTAGACGTTCTTGAGGGCGGCTGCGATGACGTCCATATGGTTGTTGGTGTAGACGCGGCGCGGGATGCAGAGGCGCACGAAGTCGTTGCCACCGAAGCGGTTCTCGCGGGTGACGGGGTCACGGTCGGCGAGGACGTAGCCAATCTCGCAGGCACGGATACCGGCCTCGAGGTAGAGCTCGCAGGTGAGGGTCTGTGCGGGGAATTCCTCTTTCGGGATGTTGGTCAGCACCTTGTCGGCATCGACGAAGATGGCGTGGCCACCGGCGGGACGCTGGTAAGGAATGCCGTACTCGTCGAGTTTCTGAGCGAGGTAGTGGACCTGTTTGATGCGGGTCTCGACCATCTCGAACTCGATGTTCTCTTTCAGACCGACGGCGAGGGCGTCCATATCACGGCCGTTCATACCGCCATAGGTCAGGAAGCCTTCGAAGGGGATGCAGAACATCTTGGCACCCTCGTACCACTCCTGCTTGTTGGTGGCGATGAAACCGCCCATATTGACGAGACCGTCCTTCTTGGCGCTCATAGTCATACTGTCGGCATAGCTGAACATCTCAAGTGCGATTTCGCGCAGGGTCTTGTTCTCATAGCCTTTCTCGCGGGTCTTGATGAAGTAGGCGTTCTCGATGAAGCGGGCGCTGTCGACGTTGACGGGCACACCGTATTTGTGGCAGAGTTCGCAGGTCTCGCGGATGTTCTGCATCGATACGGGCTGGCCACCGACGGTGTTGTTGGTGACGGTGAGGACCATAAAGGGAACATTGCCCTTGTTTTCCTGCAGGATCTTCTCGAGCTTCTCGAGGTCGACATTGCCTTTGAAGGGAACCTCAAGCTGGGTGTCGTAAGCCTCCTTGACGGTGACGTCGATGGCGAAGGCCTTGCGGCTCTCGATGTGGCCCTTGGTGGTGTCGAAGTGGGCGTTGCCGGGGATGATGTTGCCCGGTTTAACGAGATAGCTGAAGAGGACGTTCTCGGCAGCACGGCCCTGGTGGGTAGGGATGACATACTGGAAGCCAGTCAGTTCGGTGATGGTGTCTTTCATATGATAGAAAGAACGGGCACCGCCGTAGCTTTCGTCGCCCATCATCATAGCAGCCCACTGGCGGTCGCTCATAGCGCCGGTGCCGCTGTCGGTGAGGAGGTCGATGTAGACATAGTCCGATTTCAGCATAAATACATTCTGGTGGGCTTCGTTGAGCCACTTTTCGCGTTGTTCGCGGGTGGATTTCTTAATGGGTTCTACCATTTTGATTTTCCACGCTTCTGCAAATGGGAGTTCCATAATATTAAGTTTTTGATTAATTATAAATAAATGTTTTGATTTCCAAACTGCTAAAAAATAAAAATTGGCACACGGTAAAGACCCGTATGTCACACTTGAGGCGTTATTTCACACGTCTCTAAATAGTACAATAAACGTCTCTTTTCTTGATATTTAAGAAAAGCATTCGGGCGTTTATATCGGTACTATTCATAGTCAAAGTTTGGATTTGCAAAAATACAAACTTTTTTTATTCCAGCAAAATGTTTTTTATTTGCAGATGAAAATCAATAATGGCTTGGGTTTGTATTTTGTGTGTTTAAAACAATTTTAGCAGTTGCTCCTCTAATTCGGTTCCCATATCTTTCGAGAAGCCTGTGTGTATTTTCACAATCTTGCCGTCGCGGTCCAGAATGAAGAGTGTCGGGAAAGCACGAATATGATAGGTCTCGGACAGTTTGTTGTCGGAGAAAAGCACCGTGTAGGTGATTCCGCGCTTGGAGAGGAATGTGGTCATCTCAGCCTTCACGGGGTCGTCGTAGGGGTCTATGCCGACCACCACGACGCCACGGTCTTTGAATTTCTCGTGGAGGCTTTGCAGGATAGGCAATGCGGCGCAACAGGGGGCGCAGCTTTTGTAGAAGAAGTCGAGCAGCACCACCTTGCCCCGCAGGTCGGCGAGGCGCACGGTGTCGCCTGCCAGCGTGGACAGCGACCAGTCGGGTGTCGGCGTTCCCTCGGCCAGTGGCTCGGGAGCCTTGTAGGGGACATAGTCCCTCTGCACCATATTGTCGGGGATGGATTCCAAAGTCAGCTTCGACTCGTGGACCTTCGTGTCGAAGGCCACCAGCTTGCATTCTTCGTACTGGTACACAGTGTCCGGCCCGTCGATGTTGTCGAAAGCCACGGAGTATTGTATGGGCATATAGTTCCGTTTGTCAATCCAGACGTTCATCTCGTAGCGGATGCAGACAATGCCGAAATAGGGGTCGGGGGTTGTGTCCATTTTCACAAGGATGTCAAGCAGATAGCAGGGCTTGCCGTCCAACATTGTCTCTGAAAGGGAGAAGGTATAGTCGCTGTCAGCCTGCTGCTTCTCGGTGGGGATGGGGTAGCAACTTTGAGTCGTCAAAGGGGTGTAGAAATCAAAGTTGCGACCCCTACTCTTAATATCGTCAGCCCATTGGACGCACGAGAGTATGGTGGCAGTGTCCCTGATATAGACAAGCTCGTTTCCCGTGTAGAGAAAATGTCCGTTCCATTCAGGGTGCCCAAGAGGCTCATTAAATATGGAAAAGGATTTCCCCATAACGGTGTCGCCGGGCAGCTTACGAAAGTCGCAGGTGTTGCGGTAGTAGTCTGTGTCCTTGTCGTCCATATGTTTCATTTTCCGCTCCATCACATAATGGCCTTCGCGGATAGACTGGCATTTCTCGCGTGATTTGCGGATGACGGATTCCACCGATTCCTGCGCGTTGCACTTGGTGAGTGGAAGTACAATAAGTGCGAATGCAAAGATGATGTGTCTTTTCATTTTTAATAGTTTCAAATGTATAATTACGCTTCGATGTTGAGGCCGAGAGTGAAGGATGGGCCGCAGTGGAAATAGGAGAGGCTGTTGGAGTTGATGTCGTTGGTATTGGGCGGGAGGAGGCCGAAGCCGGCCTTTAGCTCAAGGCCTACCTTGACACGGCGTGTGTACCAATCCACTCCTATGCCGCAGGTGTAGCACAGGTCGTGGGCGTTGAGCGGCTTGATATTAATGTGGCTGTCGTTACGCTTCGATGCGAAATCATAACCGTAGCCAAGTCCGGAGCAGAGGTAAGGCTCAACTTTGCCCCAACGGTAAGGGTGGAACTTGACATCGAGGGGCAACTCGCCGCGGACGCTCTCCAAATGCAAGGCTCTGAAGAGCGACACGCCCGGCATCACCCGCAGGCTGAAACAACGTCCCAACCGAGCTTCGCCTATCACGGCGAGGCGGAAACCGCGTGCGTGGTAGTGACTGCCGTCTGTGTGCAACGTTCCGTCCTGGCTGGCAATAAGGCCGCCATTAGTGGAATAGAGGTCAAACTGGTTATCGGTGAATCCCAAGTGGATACCATAGAGGAACTTGTGGTTGTCCGGACCTCCTTGTTCTTGGCTCTGCGAGTAGGCAGGAGCAGAAAGGACGATGCAAAGCAGTGCAATGCCCAACGACTTTTGGAAAGACTTCTTTCCTTGAAACAATACTTTCATAATGATTTAATTTTAAGTGAATAAATAGGGTTGTTTAGCAAGTATTGTTTTATTCGATAGGCGTAATGGGTGTTTTTCTGTGCATAATAACACAAGGTTAATGGTTTTATTGTTTATTCCTTTTAATTAAGCGTATTGTGTGTTGCTGGC
Source organism: uncultured Bacteroidota bacterium (assembly GCA_902788805.1). Taxonomy (GTDB): domain Bacteria; phylum Bacteroidota; class Bacteroidia; order Bacteroidales; family P3; genus Colimorpha. Next base: position 339,933 of record CADALO010000002.1, read on the forward strand.
CGTCAGCGGTGAGCAGTGTGAGTAAGTGGATGGCCTGCGGACGACCAGCCAAATCCAACGTATAGTGGCCATCGCCGATAGTCATTGTATTGGCCGGGGATGTACAGGTTCCCTACACTGTCAGTGACCGTACCTATGATATGGCAGGCATCTTCGGAAGAGGTATAGCCTTTGGCCCACTCAAAACGACCGGTGGGCGTGGTTTGGGCCATTGTCGTGGCCGTCATATTCAGCACTGCGATGAGTGCCAGGATAATCTTTGTATGTTTCATTTTTATTGTTTATTTCTGATTGAATCAAATTCTTCTACGTCGTCGACTATCTGGTCCCAGGCGGCATCTTTCGACTCCTCGTTTGCGGGCTCGAAAATGCAGATGCGGCGATAGTGGGGTTGCAGATAGACCGTCACGTCGTCGGGACGGCCATCGAACCAGGAGGCGATTCTCCTTTCCGGCGTCTTGCGATGGGCTGTGAATATGCTCACGAAGTTGTCATCCAGATACATTGCCCGAACGTCATCGGGGAGATCGGGGTTGTTCAGCACTGCGTTGATATGCTTTGAATAGCCGAAGATGCTGTCGAGCTGCTCCCAGCCACGGTCAGTCTCGGCCTCGAGGAGGGTGACGGGCACACGCACTGAGTCGCCCACCAGCTTATCCTTGATATAGGTGACGCGCACACCCTCCATCTGCATATCGGCAAAATGGCGGTATACCGGGCTGCACTCGTCGTAGGACAGTGCGCGCGGCATATAGCGCCAAATTGCCAGGCACCCCAGTAGCACCAGGGCCATCAGCAGGGATATGAGCGTACTTTTTCTCATAGTATGGATATGCTTATTTCGTTGATTGCTACGATTGCTTCGCTTCGGTGCGAGAGGTTGCTGGCATAGAGCCCGTCGGGCTGGGACGCTTTGGTCATCAGCAATGTGGCGACGGCGGCGATGGCCACCACGGAGGCAGCGATGCTACGCACCCATCGACGGGGCGACTCCGGTAGGTTCCATCGTACCACGCGCACTTGGCTCTGCTCTGCTATCTCGTCCACGCGCTCCCAGTGTTGCTCCAAGACTTCTAATATGTCATCATTATTCTTCATAGTCATCCTTCATATTTCTTAGTTTTTCTTTGGTTCGTTGGATACGGTGCTTGACGGCATCCTCGGTGAGACCCATTATCTCGGCCACCTCTTTCAGTGGTACCTTGCCGATGACATAAGTCATCAGCTGCCGTTCGTCGTCTTTAAGCCGCTCAATGCGTCGATAGAGGTGTTCCACGAGGCCGTCGCTGCTTTCAGACTCTAATCGGTCGAGTGTCGATTCGTCGACCAGCACGATGCGACGCGTGGCAAAACGGCGCAGGTTGCTGATGGCAACATTGGTGGCAACGCGGTAAACCCACGTGCTCTCCGAGCATTGCCCACGGAATTGAGGCCAGCTTTCGCATAGGTTGAGGGCTATCTCTTGGAAGAGGTCGCGCACCTCCTCTCGCCACTCCTCGCTATGCGGATGCCTGTACGGAACATACATAGCACACACTTTCAGGATGATTCCCGTGTGCTCCTTCAGCAGCGATTCGATGCTGCGCTCTCTATGTATGTGCAACATGCCCATTTTGTCCGTTTGCCTATATTAGTCGCACAAGTATGCAAAAAGTGCCAAAAAAATGAAAAAAATGATTAATTATTATTTTGATTTTGGTAACCCTAATAGTCCATTGTCATAATAGAAACGTGAGAGAGTGTTTTTTGTCACATTATTTAATGCTATTTATTAATATTTCTTAAGTTCATTTAACATAAAAGAAACAAATTTTGAGAATGCAAAAAAAGCGTGGAGCCTAAAGTTCCACGCTATTCCACTTTAAACTATGCGCTTATGAAGTTACTAAAAAAAAGTAAGAGTGATAACTGTCAGACCAACCCCAGACTTTTCTTGATGGCTTCGATTTTAGCGTCGAGGTCGGCATTGGTCTGGTCGAAGTATTCCTTCTTGCTCAGGACATCCTTGACGCCAAAGTAGAACTTGATCTTGGGCTCGGTACCGCTGGGACGCACCGTGACCTTGTTGCCGTCGGCGGTGAAGAACTGCAGCACATTGCTTGACGGAAGGTCTATCTTGGTCACAGTACCTGTCTCCAGGTTCTTCTCTTCCAGCGTCTTGATGTCGCGGATGCGCACCACCTTGCTGCCGTTGATCTCCTTAGGCGGGTTCTCGCGGTAGTCCTTCATCATCTGCTGAATCTCCTCGGCACCGCTCTTGCCTTTGCGTACCACGCTCAGCAAGCCTTCCTTATAAAAGCCGTACTCCTTATAGAGGTCGACCAGCACGTCGAAGAAAGTCTTGCCCTGGCTCTTGGCCCAGGCTGCGATCTCGGCAATCATTGAGCAGGCTCCTACGGCATCTTTGTCGCGGACAAAGTCGCCAATCATATAGCCGTAACTCTCTTCGCCGCCACCGATGAAGGTCTCTTTGCCTTCCATCTCAAGAATCTTGGCACCGATCCACTTGAATCCTGTCAGCACATCGTACACCTTTACGCCCACTTTCTTGGCTATGTCGGCAGGCAGTTCGCTGGTAACGATAGTCTTGACAATGAATTCCTTGCCGGTCAGTTTGCCTTTCTCTTTCCATTCCTTCAGCAGATAATAGATGATTACGCTCATCGTCTGGTTGCCGTTGAGCAGCATCCATTCGCCGTCGGGACGCTTTACTGCCACACCCACGCGGTCGGCATCGGGGTCGCTTGCAAAGACTATGTCGGCATCAATATCCTTGGCCAAGTCGACAGCCATCTTCATAGCGGCGTGCTCCTCGGGGTTGGGCGACGGCGTTGTCGGGAAGTTGCCGTCGGGCACGGCCTGTGCCTTTACGACATTGACATTGGTGAAGCCCAGACGCTCCAGCATCTGCGGAATCAGCTTGATGCCAGTGCCGTGCAACGGCGTGTAGACAATCTTTATATCGTGGTTCTGCTTGATGCATTCAGGATGCAGCACATTCTTGTCAATCTCCTTCATAAAGGCTTCGTCCACCTCGGCACCGATGGTGATTATGCGGCTTTCACCGCCATTCCATTTCACATCGTCCAGCGACTTGATCTTCTCAACCTCGTCGATGACGCTGGTGTCGTGTGGCGGAACCAGCTGGCATCCGTCGTTCCAATAGGCCTTGTAGCCGTTGTACTCTTTCGGGTTGTGAGACGCAGTAAGCATCACACCCGTCTGGCATTTGAAATAGCGGACCGCGAAACTCAGCTCAGGAGTGGGACGCATATCGTCAAACAGATAGACTGTGAAGCCGTTAGCGGCCAACACATTGGCCGTGATTTCTGCAAACTCGCGGCTGTGGTTGCGGCTGTCGTGCGAGATAGCGGCCTTCAGCTCCTCGCCGGGGAAGCATCCTTTCACATAGTTTGCCAGTCCTTGTGTGGCCATACCCACTGTGTAGCGGTTCATACGGTTGGTGCCAACGCCCATAATGCCGCGCAGACCGCCGGTGCCGAACTCCAGGCTGCGGTAGAAGCTCTCGTTCAGTTCCTCTGGGTTCTCAGCCTGCATCTTGCGGATAGCGGCTTTGGTGTCTTCGTCGTATGCTCCTTCGAGCCAGGTCTTTACATTTGCCAACGTCGTGGCGTCGAGTGTCGTTTGTGCCATAGTGTATCTGATTTTGTTTGATATACAATTGAATATTAAAATCTAACGGCAATACATCCATTTTATTGTATGACCGCTTAAAAAGATAATCAAAAAGGGACTCTCTTATGCTGAAAGTCAGGAAGTGACACGCTTTCTGAGGCTGCATTCCAGTTCGATAAATGCGTCACGCACGGAATTAATTTCCACTATCGAAGATTCTCGGAAACTGAAATTGTCAGAAATGCTGATGCTGTGACTATTACAAAAGTGTTGCAGCTCCTCTTCCGCTCTACGAAGCGGGAAAGCCTTCAGGTATTGTAGTATGCGCAGGCCGTCGACGCGTTCGCTGCAAGCGTGGACAAAAAGCTCCCTTGTCTTGAAATTCTTGCGCATTGGTTCCCAGAGGTCGCTGGTTTTCAGCTGCTGGCGCAAGAAGTCGCTCATTGGTGTTTCTACATCCTCGTCGTATAGGCGTGGAAACAGCGCGTAGGTGTCGGCAATTGCCTTAAAACCTTCTGCAGGGTAAATGGGGTATGTGTCGTCCATAGCATCAATGCCTTTGGCAATGGCAGGGCCCGTTCCAAAAGGCACACGCGACGATGGGCGCCCCTGTGGTTTGACGGTTTCGTTGCAAGACAGATGCAATCTGCCCGTCTTGGCGAACTTCTGCATAAGGTAGAAGTCTTCGCCACCCTGCAACGGTGTGATGCCGCCCACTCTTTTGTAGGCCCAAAGCGGGAATGCCATTGCGCTGCCAAGGGCGGTGAAAGCATAAGGATTGCCTGATTCCAAGAGATTTATAAGATAATGTCGCATATAAATCTCATATCGCAGCATTGCTCGGTCGTCGGTGTCGTTGCCAATCAAGGGATGATAGTAAGGCAGGCAGATGGCGCTGTGTTCGGGGTGATTGTTGAACGTTTTAAGCACTGATTCCAAATAGGTGCTGCTGAAATCGGTGTCGGCATCAAGGCTGACAATCACCTCGTTGTCGCCAGAATCGTTGGCTATCGCATCGAACATCACTTTACGTGCCCAGCCTACGCCGTGCTGTTTTCCCTGCCATCCCTTGCCGATAGAACTATGGTCGAGTATTACCAACTGTAATTCAGGGTGTAACCGTTGAAAGCTTTGCAGATAATCCAGCGAGGTCTGGTTATCGAGGTAGCAGCTGCGGTGTCCGTCATCTCCGTCGTCGCTCCAGCCTTCGCGGTTGTTGACGCAGCAATAGACAGTGAAGTCAAGGATTGTCTGGCCGCAAAGCGCATCCATAAGTCGTGGCAGATTCCCGTGTTCTGCCAGCATAGGAACAGCAACCGAAAGATGCGAATACTTCATCAACGTTTAACAATCTTGGCGCTTTGTGTGCCGGTACGCAGCAAGTATATGCCTTGAGGCAAATGCTGGATATCAATGCTCTGCGTGCCTGCCGGCAGCCGCATCACCTCGCGCCCTTTGGTGTCGAAAACGACTATGTCGCTGTCTGTCTCGCCCTGCAGGAACACCTTGTCGTGCGACGGGTTGGGATAGAGGCGTATTGCCGATGGCGAAACCTCGACGTCGGTTATGTCTAAGTCTCCTGCGAAGGTGTGGATTTCAGCGATATAGTTCACCAGCGAGTGCTGCAGGAAACGCCAGTATTCAGGCAGCTGGTTGCTGCTCACAGTCTTGTCCGACGATATTTCCATAGTCATCTCGCGGCAGTTGTGGTAGTAGTTGATGTAGTCCTGCCGTCCGTTTGGTATTACGTACCAGTCGCCGCCCTCGATGTAGCCTTGGCTGTTGACGTCGCGGAAGTGGTTGTTGCTATAGGTGCGGCTCGTGTCGACAAAGCGCTTGCAAACCTCAATCCACCAGTCGCGGTCGGGGTGCGGGTTCTCGCTCGACGTAAAGCTGTCCCACGGGTAGTTCATCACTTCGCTGCCGCCGTGCAGGTTGGCGCTGAGGCGGAAATGATGTCTGCCGACGTAATCAATCATCGCGGTGTTCTCTTTCTGCTGGGCGTTTATGGGGTCCGTACCGAAGGGGTCGGGATAGTTGCGGTTAAGGTCCACATAATTGGAGTTGTAGCGCATAGCGCCGCTGACGGAATTGTTGCCGCTGCGGTAGGTGCCGTCGGGGTTGCTCAGAGGATTGATATATATGTCGACAGTGTTGACAAGGTCTGTGTATTGCTGGTTGGTGCCATAGCCATTTAGCAGCGTGTCGATGAGCCGCAGCATCATCACGTAGCCCGTCACCTCATCTCCGTGCATTGTCGACGAATAAAAGAATTCCGGATTGGAATCCTTGTGGCCTCCCTCGCCGCGAATGACCATACAGAGTATCAGGCGCCCCTTCACCGAGGTGCCTATGGTGTCGAGGGTGCAAAGTCCGGGGAAGCGCTCCGACCAGTCCTGCATCATTGCGATGTAGGTCTCGTAGGTTGGATAGCGGTCCCAGTCGGCCATCTCATCTATGGTTGTCGCCATCGTTACGGCTTTGGAATCAGATGCTTCCAGTATTGGCGGAAAAGCGTCAGGACGCGGTTTCAGAGGCTTTTCCTGAGCATAGGCGACGACCGCGCACAGCAGCAGGAAAAGAAAAGGTATTTTTCTCATAATAAACGACTATGCTGCAAAAGTGAAGAAATTGTTGGCAAAGAAATTCCACAGCATCACCACACCGGTGGCAATGACTTTGGATAGATAGAAATTGAACTTCAATTTCTCGTTGAAAATGTATAGAATCAATGTGTTAAGTCCTAATCCGATAAGCGATACGGTGAAGAACTTGACGTATTCTATGCCCACCTGCTCGTTGGTGCTGCCCCACGTCCAAATGCGGTTGAGTATATAGTTGCTCGTGGCGGCCACTACAAATCCTATGGCGTTGGCAATGAATTTGGGTACCTTGAAAATCTCCTTGCAAAGCCACGTCAAGCCGAAGTCGATGGCTGTGCCCGACACGCCCACGACACAGAAACGCAGGAACCTGAGAAGAAAGGCTTTTTCGAAAAACGATGAAAGGGCTAACAATAACCGCATCTCGGCTCGACAGATTGGTTTTAGAATGTCACCTCGCTGGGATTGTGCATAATGCCGGTCTTGCGGATGCGTTGCGGCTTATGCTGGTTCTTGGGTTTGCTGATGCGCGGACCCGGCTTCTTGTTGCGAGGTATATACTTGGTGTCGCCCGACTCGTTGACCTCAAGGCCATACACCTTTTCGGTGTCCAGATTGACCTTTATCGACCAGTAGTGGCCGCAGCCGCCGCTGGTGCGTACAATGTCTTTGGAGACGAGGTCGGTGAACGTGCCCTCCCATACGGCATTGATCCATATAATCTTGGCACCGTTGATGTCGGTAAAGCCAACATACTGGCGGATGTATTTACGAATATGCTCGTCGATGATGGGACACATACCTTCCTGGTTCTCGTGGTTGCGGTTGAGGAAAGCCAGCTTCTTCTGCATCAGCTTCTCAGCCTTGGCAATGTCGATGTCTTCGGGTGTAAAACGCCCGTCCTGGTTCTCCACAAGGATGTCGACATCCCATTCTTTGTTGAAAACATAGCCGTGATAGTTGCTTCCAAGCACTTCGGTATGATACCACACCTCCTCGGGAACAATATAGTCTTGTGCCTGTACTGCGCTGATGGCCAGCAGCATAAGGCAAGATATGATAGCGATTTTCTTCATATAATAACCTGTGTTTCGCATTGCAAAAGTACTCAAAAAACGCAATCCGACAAAAAATATTATTCGTTTTCAAAAAAAATCTTATATTTGCAGTCGCTTAAAGAAAGTGGCGATACATTTTGTTTTGTATATGAAACAATTGAAAATCAAAACTTTCTATGGTTTTGTTTAATTTAAATTAAAACAGATATTTATGAACAAATTTGTTTCTGTACAGCAGGCAGCCGAGAAAATCCACGACGGAATGACCGTTATGGTGGGTGGCTTCCTTGGAGTTGGCAACCCGATTGCCTTGATTGACGCACTGGTTGAGAAGGGCGTTAAAGACCTGACCATCATCTGCAACGATACCGCCTATCCCGAGGTCGGTGTTGGCAAACTGATTACCAACCATCAGGTCAAGAACCTCATTGCCACGCATATTGGCACCAACAACAACACTATCGACCAGATGAATGCCGGCGAGCTCCACGTGACGCTCCAGCCGCAGGGCACCCTGGCCGAGCAGATCCGTGCCGCAGGCGCAGGCCTGGGCGGTGTGCTTACCCAGACGGGTCTTGGCACCATCGTTGAGAACGGCAAGGAGAAAATCACCGTCGACGGCAAGGAATACCTTCTCGAGAAACCGGTACGTGCCGATGTCGCTATCATTGGCGCCAACATCGCTGACGAGGCCGGCAACTTGGTCTACAAGGGCACCTCGCAGAACTTCAGCCCGATGATGGCCACCGCAGCCGATGTCGTCATCGTCGAGCCCCAGGAAATCGTCCCCACCGGCAGCATAGCTCCCGAGAACGTCAAGACCCCCGGCATCTTCGTAGACTTCATTATCAAGAAATAAGTTGAAAGGCACCCCCCTTAAACTCTTAAACCCTTAAACTTTAAAACCCTAAAACTCTTAATCCAATGGCAGTAAAATCAATGCTTCGCGTGCGTATGAGTGCCAAGGATGCCCACTATGGCGGCAACTTGGTTGACGGCGCACATATGCTTCACCTGTTTGGCGATGTGGCCACCGAACTCCTCATTATCCAGGACGGCGACGAGGGCCTCTTCTGCGCTTACGATATGGTTGAATTCAAGGCCCCTGTCTATGCAGGCGACTACATCGAGGCCTACGGCGAAATTACCCACGTGGGTAACACCAGCCGCAAAATGAGCTTCGAGGCCTACAAGGTCATCAAGACCCGCCCCGACATCAGCGACAGCGCCGCCGATGTGCTCGAGGAGAAAATCCTTGTCTGCCGCGCCAGCGGTACCTGCGTAACGCCTAAGGATTGCCAGCGCAAAAACAAGTAAGCTGAATCGCTAACGTTACACGCCGGACAGAAGACGGTAAATATGCCGTAATCTGTCCGGTTTTTCTTTGTATCAACACTGGTCGTTGTCCAGTTGTTGTCCGCTCGTTGTCCAGTTGTTGTCCAGTCATTGACTGGACAACAACTGGACAACAACTGGACAACGACTGGACAACGACCAGTGTTGATATGTCAAAATGCTTGATTTGCAGCGATATAAGTCGCTGCTTGGTATAAAGCAGGTATCTAACTGTAAATTAGTGTGTTGAGTAATTTTGCCGTTTGTGAGGCGTTTTTTCAGCCCCAGAAGGCGCCTTTGAGTGCGAAGGCGAGCAGGAAGAGGACGGCGATGAGTGTGTAGCGGCGTGCGCGGAGCTCTTTCTGCTGACGGCCCAGCATTACGCCCAGCAGGGCGAAGAGGGCCATTATGACTACCAGCGGTACGGACGAGCGCCAGAGGTTATCGGCCAGCGGTATGCGGAATCCCAAGGCAAGTCCCACAAAGAGGGTGTTGATGCCCACGGCCACGCCGAGCAGCAGGGCGGTGCTGTAGCGGCTTATGTCGTATGGCTGGACGGCCCGTTTCTTTTTTCCGCTGCGGAAGAGCAGGCGCAGTGCCACGAGAATCATCAGTCCGAGATAGACCAGGTTGTCGGTGTCGGTCAGCAGGCTGTTGGTGCTGGCGGCGTTGGGGTCGAGCTCGGCAGGGGTGAAGCGCAGCAGGTTGCCCATCCAGATGCCGAGCAGCAGCAGCAGTGCGTTGACGGCGGCTATGGTTATCGATTCGGCCAGGCCCTGTGTGAGGCGGATGGGGGTCTTGAGGGCGCAGCCGTGCATTACTATCATTGCCTCGAACGAGAGGGCGATTGCGAGAATTATGAATTCGATTATTGACATTTTTCGGGCTTGATATTGTTGGTTATGAATATGAAGTCTTGTACCGAGAGCTGCTCGGCACGCTTGGCCAGCATCTCGTCGGGTATGGCGTCGAGCTGCATATTGAGCGGTTTGAGGGCGTTGCGCAGGGTCTTGCGGCGCTGGTTGAAGCCGGTCTTGACTACCTGCACGAACAGCCGCTCGTCGCATCCGAGCTGTTGTGTGTCGTTGCGTGTCAGTCGGATGACGGCGCTCTTGACCTTGGGCGGCGGGTTGAAGACGTGTTCGTGGACGGTGAAGAGGTATTCGATGTCGTAGAAGGCTGTCAGCAGCACGCTGAGTATGCCGTAGGTCTTGCTGCCAGGGCCTGCGGCGACGCGCTCGGCCACTTCTTTCTGGAACATACCCACCACCTCGGGGACGCGGTTGCGCTGTTCGAAGACGCGGAAGAGTATCTGCGACGAGATGTTGTAGGGAAAATTGCCTATGATGGCGAAGGGCTTGTCGCCAAAGATGCTTTCGAGGTCGAGGCGTAGGAAGTCGCCCTCGATGACGTTGAGCGACGGATAGTTGCAGTGCAGGTAGTCGACCGACTCGCGGTCGAGCTCTATAGCCTTGAAGTCGTAGCGTGGGTCGCCGACAAGGTATTTTGTCAGCACGCCCATACCCGGGCCTATCTCGAGCAGGCACTGCGTCCGGCTGGTCAAGCTGTGGGCTATGCGCTCGGCAATGCTCTCGTCGGTGAGGAAGTGTTGCCCCAGTGATTTCTTTGCTCTAACTTGTTCCACTTTGTAAGTCTCTTTTTGCCAATGAACGCGGAAAGGGCAATATTATTGCCTATATTCCCGGGTGTACGCAATAAAAATGCCTCGGGTCAGTTATTACCGTATAAACATTTAGGATATGAAGTCTGCTTTCTTCGATACTTTCAAGCCGCTGGCAGGCGGAATGCGCCCGCTGGAGATTGTTGAATACTTGCTGCTGGCCCTGATGACGGTGCTGCTGCCCTACGACTGGCAGCTGGCGATGTGGCTGATGCCTCTGTTGGCAGTCAATACGTTGTGCCGCATTGTCGCTGCCCGACGGGTGGGCAATCCGGGCCTGACTGGTGCCTCGCGCTGGGCGTTGTGGCTGATGGTGGCGTTTTTTGTCTATCAGATTGTGTCAATGCTTTATACCGACAACAAGGAGGATGGTTGGGAGATGATTGTGCGTCGCCTTCCGTTGCTTGTCTTTGCGCTGTGCGCCCTCGCTACCGACTCGACCTATCTTGAACGGCGCCGCCTGCGACTGCTGATGTATGCCTTCACGGCGTCGCTGACAGTCAAGTTCTTTGTCCGTTTCGTCATTATGCTTGCCACACAGCACAAGGTGTGCATCTGCTGTGTCTTTGATCCGTTGCACCATACCTATATGGCTATGTACCTGATGTTTGCGCTGGGCTTCATCTACTCGGAGCTGGCCTTCCACCGCAGCGAGATGCCCTGTTGGTTCAAGTGGGTTCTTGCTGTAGTGGCGGTGCTTCTGGTAACATATACACTCTATGTCAACTCGCGCACCGGCACGGCAGGGCTCATAGCCCTTGCGTTGGCGGTGGTGGCACACTGGATGTTCAGGCTGAAGCAGTGGAAGCGTGGCTTCGCGCTGCTGGCGGTTGTGTTGGCTGTCGGCACGGGCATCCACTTCGTCCTGCCCGAATGCGCACGGCGCCTTACACAGACCATAAGCGAAATGAATGAAGGCGACACCAGCGACGCGCGTTATCTGATATTCGGCAGTTCTATGAAGGCAATCAGCGAGAACGGCGCCTTCGGTGTAGGACTTGGGGATAAGAATGACGTCCTCGACGAGGTGTATGAGGAGACGGGCAATGAACACGCTGTCGAGGCGCAATACAATTCGCACAATATCTACCTTGATTCGATGCTGACAATGGGCGTTCCCGGTCTGGTTCTGCTCCTGGCTCTGCTCGGGGTGCCGGCGTTTATGGCCTGGCGGCGACGCGACTTCATAGCGATGTCGCTCCTGTTCAGCTTCGCTTTCAGTGGCCTCTTTGAGGCGCTGCTTAACCGTCAGATGGGCATTATGTTCCTTGGACTTTTCTGGTTGATACTTATGGCGTCGGAAGAAAAAGAGAAGCTATGATTTCACGTTGTGTGGAGTTGTGCTCCGACACATTGGGGAACCACGGATAATCATCAACTCGTTAACTTGAGCTAGTCGCAAGAATCGAAGGTTAAAACCTATATTGCCGAATCATACATTCTATACCAGCTAACAGCATTGTTTAAACGACGGGTCTGGTAGGGGTCTGCTCCGTCATATCAACCATCGTTTAACCATCCTTCAACCATCGTTTAACCATATATAATGGTCGAAATATGGTTGAAGTATGGTTTATCAATAGTCGTGCTTGATGGAGCGGTGCTAACCGCTGCGGTTGTCCTGTCATATTAGTCGCGACAAGTTCTGTAAAATGTAAAAAGATTTTCACCCGCCAAGCGGGAAATTGACACCCTCCCACCACCACTAAACAAATCTTTTGTCCATTTTAACTCCAGATTTAACTCCAGCCTCAACTTCCTTTTTGACAACCAATAGGACTCTCATATAAAAAGTTAAATATAGTTAAAAAAACCACTATTAGCACCTCCTTGTAGATTTTCGCCTCCCAAAAGTGTTATATAAATTATAAACAATGGAGACATATGTCTTAATAATCGAAAGCATTGCAATTAAGCCACTCTACAACACGCATAAGGCGATTGTTTCCATTTACAAAAAAAATTCAAAATTCAAAATACTATGAACCACTTACTGAAATTAATCGTTGCATCGTGCCTTCTTTTGCCTTGCGGCATTATAATGGGGCAAACAAGCAGGGGACTTCCAAGTCCGGCATTCCATTGGATATGTCCTTCTGCCGACTCTCTGCTAAACTACCATCCGGCTACAATCACGTCTCTTTCTTTCGATAGTGTCCCTTACGCCGAAGACTACACACTTATTGTCGTTTACAAACCAGTTGTCGACACAGAAGCCACTGTGTGGCAACTTGTTTTTGCCGATGGTTTAGTACGTAGGTTGACTACTGAACGAATCATCTCCGACAGTACGGTTATCCGTTATGCGGAGACAACCGAGCGCAAACCTGCGATTCACACCTTGCGCCAATCGTCTCCCGTCCGGAGCGCAAGTTCCTTGCCTGCGACAGGCAATCTGCCTTCGGGAGCCTCAGATATCTCGTCTGAAAATGTGAGTCTGTCGGTTGGCGACGGGAATATAAAGGTTTCCGAAATCCTGTATTATAATCATCGGCTCAGCAATGCCGCCTTGCGAAGTGTGCAGTCGGCTTTGGCTATCCGCTACGGCATAACCCTTGGCCCAGTCGATTATATCGGAGGCAACGGCGAGCGTGTATGGCAGTATCGCCGCGACAGTGCCATATTCCATAACCGCATCACTGGTATTGGTAGCGATACCGCATACAATCTTAATCAGTTGTCCAGCCGTTCCGAAATGGATGATGCCGTCGTTTTCCTCTCAGCCGACAGTCTCCAACAGGGTGCCTATCTTCTCATTGGCGACAATGACGCGTCGATGACATTTCAACAAGAGGATGGCGACATTGAAACCCTCGCCCGTCAGTGGCGCATACAGGTCTCGGGGACGGATGATATCGACTTCTCTCTTGCATTCGATACAAGGAATATCCCAATCCCTACCGATAGTCTCGTGCTATTATTCGATGGCTGTATTGTCTTGCCTTCGGTTGTAACTGCAAACAAAGTGAGTTTCGATAATCTTTGGCTACCGTCCGACACTTGCACATTTACCCTTGCTCGTGGCACTCTCTTGTGGCAACTGGCACAACCTGGTGCAAAAAAAACCAAAAGCCATAGTGGTAATAGTAAATATACAACAATTAAATCTGACGACAATAAAACATTAACCCATTCGAGTATTCAGACATTTTTAATCTATCCGAATCCCACCACTGGCCATTTCAATATCGAAGTGTCGGGTGCTCATCAGGTACAGGTAACTATATATAGTCTTCAGGGTAAGGTGATGGCCACTTACAACGATAGCGACCGCGACCAGTATTACTTCGAAGGCACCCTGCCGTCTGGTAATGTATACTATGCCACCGTAAACACCGAGAACGGAAGCCAGACCTTGAAGCTGGTGGTAAAATAATAATTATGAAAAAAAACAAACAGATTGAATCATCTGCTAAAGGATAAACAATAAAAACTAAACAACAATGAAGATTTTTAGAAAAATGACCGCGCTGCTCTTTGTGGCAGCCACAATGTTCACCTTTGCGTCCTGCGAAAAGAACAACGACGATAACCTCTCCGGTGATGGCTCCTCATCTGGCATCAGCGAAACCAACCTCATAGGAGAATGGGGCTGGCAAAGCTCCCACGTGTTGAAAAACAAAAAAATAATCATTTACGCCAACCATACTGGTGGTGGCAATTTGATGAGCAGTTTCAACTGGACGCTCAAAGGCTCTAAATTCGTTGCAACATTCAGTTCGCATCGGTTGGAGATGACCATCAAATCTATTAACGGTGACAAGATGGAGGTAGAGGGCGAGTACCAGCTTGTCAACGAAAACGGCAACGTTGTTGACGTCGTATACAATGTCACGGGTACACTAATCAAGACCGTCACCACGCAGTCACCGACATTGACAACGGACCTTATGGTCGGCCAATGGAGCTTTCAAGGCGACAATAATTCCGATGTCTGGAATATGACGGTATTCAGTGACGGTACCTATAATCGAAGAGGGCTTAATGGCAACTGGACTGTCAGTGGTTCAACATTCAACACAAGCTGGGGAGATAACGATACCGATATTACTTTCGTTGCGGAGTCAATGAAATCTTCTGCCTCCAAGATCGAGTTGACTGGCACTGAAACACTGATAACCGGTGTGCAACACCACGGCAAACTAACCAAGAATCTGTAAATTTTCCATTAACTATAAAACCTTTAGCAATGATACGATATATATGCAGAATAACTTTGGTGTGCGGTGTCTTGGCTTTGTCCTTGTTCTCAGCCTGCCATAGTCCCAGAAGCAAAGAAGCAAAGAATAACGAGAAAACCATAACAACACTATCCGCAACTGATAAAAAGCAGCTTGACAGTCCCGACGTCATCACTGATAAACACAAACCAGATGTAAAGTTGCACATCAAATGCGGTGAGACCCTTGCCTTGCGAACAGAGGGAATGACTTTGGTAGCCGTCGATGCGGCCGTTAAGCGCGAAGCCGACTATTCGGTCACTTCGCTCGTCGCCGAAGAGTTACCCCCTCTGCCGCAAGGTATGATCAATATGACTGCCGCCACCGCAGGCTACCGCTTGTTGCCTGGTGGCGAGCATTTCCTTCCGTATGCTGTGTTGCGTATGACTTACGACCCTGGGCGTCTGCCTGAAGGATATACTCCCGACGATATATATACCTCGTTCTATGACTCCTCTGCTCATACGTGGATACGGCTGGAACGCGTCGAGGTGGATACCGTCAACCGCGAGATTGTATCCCTAACAACCCATTTCACGGACTTTATCAACGAACTATTGAAAGCTCCCGAGATGCCGGAAACAAAGGCCTTTGTGCCTACGGCGATGACCGATTTGGAAGCGGTCAGTCCGATGGACGGGTTGCCATTGCTCACACCTCCTGAAGCCAACAATGAAGGTTCCGCCAATCTGAGCTACCCAATTCAAATACCATCGGGTCGTGCAGGGATGCAGCCCAATTTGTCCGTCAACTACAACAGTGGAGGTGGCAACGGCTGGCTTGGTGTGGGTTGGGATCTCAGCGTTCCCGCCATTACTCTCGACACCCGATGGGGTGTGCCACGCTACGACGCAACCTTCGAGACCGAGATTTACCTGTTGGCAGGTGAACAACTGATAACAAGAGACGATGATGGCAATCCACGCCCTATGCCCCATCGCACCAATCGCCAAACAACCCGATCCTCATTGGGCGATGACGTTCGGTTTTACGCTCGTACGGGCGACGCTCACGACAGCATTATCCGGCACAATACGTTGACCTCCGATTACTGGTGGGAAGTTGTCGACCGCAACGGTATCACACACTATTATGGACATTACCCTGACTCCTCGCTCAATACACCTTCCCATCCAACCACCATAGGAGACAACCACGGCAATATAGCCAAATGGATGCTGGCAGAGAGCCGTGATGCTTACGGCAACTGGATCCGTTACCATTACACCGTCGAAACCTCTTTGGGCGCCAACCCAGGACGACAAATATACCTTGACAGCATCACATATACAGGTCACGGTAAAGAAAAGGGATTGTACAGTATTTTGTTCGAACGCAAATACAGGAACCAGGACGATCGTCCCTTGAGTTGCAATTATGGGTTCAAAGAAAAGACAGACTATATTTTATGCAATATTGCCATAAAGTTCCGTGACACTACAATTACAAGTTATTATTTTGAGACAGAATGCGGATATGCATCAAATTTCAAGACCCGTCTTAAAGCCATTAGCAAACTATATAATGCTAAGAACACAAACGAGGTATGGACTTCGCTGAAAGATATATGTTCATCAGGATTGTCCAGTTTTGATGGCGAATATACACGCCAAGAGTTTGAATACTATGACAACCCATCAATGGACACACTATTTGGTGATGTCCGAACTATGAATGTCGAATCAGACGACATAAAAGGATTTATGCTCCGCCCCGGTTATCGTATCGACAGCGTTGATCACGCCACAGCCCTTGGACTGTCGCACACTTCGAGTTGGAATGTTGGTGGTACTGTCGCGGTAGGATTGGGTCCGGTAATATGTCACACCAAAAATAGCATAGGCGGTAACTACACAAGGAGTGGTAGTTCGAGCGAAACACTCTTGACGCTCATAGACCTCGACGGTGACGGGCTGTCTGACAAGGTGTTTGTGAAAGACGGGGATATGTACTGGCGAAAACAAACAATGAGCGCCGATGGGGATATTTCTTATGGTGATCTACACACTGTCAGTGGCGCAAAACATTTTCTTCTGCAGAAGAACACGACCAACACCTTTGGTGCTCAGGCTTCCGTAAAAGTTACCGACTCCCTGGGGATAAGCGGCAGCGGCAGTTGGAGCAAAACAACTTCCATCACGTCGACATATTTTGCCGACGTCAACGGTGACGGGCTTGTTGACATTGTCAGCAACGGCTTTGTTTATTTCAACTATCTTGAAGACGGTCAACCGACATTCACAATATTCCTTCCTATCCGGCCTCAGGATGATGGCGATGAGCCGCAGGAAGCCCCGTCACAAATTCCGACATCGAATTGTGGTGGAATTATCTTTGACGGGGAGGTGAACGACACCGTGGTGTGCCAGACGGTGTTGCGTCCTTGCGAATTGTCGTCTGTAATGGATTCTGCTGAAGCTTTTCAATATTGTGAACAGTACCAAAATGAAACAATGCCTGCTCGTCCTGTCCTATTCCCCGAAGGCTACCGAGTTGTTCATTTTTGTCGCGAATTGGACTGCTCGAGACGCAATTTGGCTATGTACGGAGTACCTAATACCGAGGCGGTGCGCGTTTGGGTTGCGCCAGAAGACGGTATGGTCACGATGCAGACGTACATCAGACTGATTGAAGATACAAGCCAGTCCAGAGTTATGTCACGCCACACCGATGGTGTGACATACACCATACAGCATTCAAGTGGAGTGACAGCGACCGACTCCACCTTGCAAAGTACAACTGACACTGTGATTATGTCACAGTACATTTGTCAGACGTGCTACAGAGATGATGATTTCGATGATTCTTATGATTCGACAGTCTCTTTCCGTGTCAATAGAGGTGATATTATATTTTTCCGGCTCCAGTCCAACGACGATAAACAATTCGACAATGTTGAAGACCATATAAGCATCTTTCTTGAAGGGAAAGAATACAAAAACGACAACTCTTTCATCCTTACAGAGAACAAATACTTCCAAGCACCATATAACGGACACTATATAATTGATGGATACTACCAAAATCCAAACTCAAATTCCGAGTTGATAATTGTCCAACCCACGACGAGGCACATTACAGCCTCGACAACCACAATTAACGAGTCTGATACTATCGGAAGGGATTCCATTATTTTGCTTGCCGTCGTCACAAACGACGAGCAATTTAATTGGGGATCGGTGGATTTAAGAGCCAGGATACGTTATTGGAGCGACAGCCTCCCTGACACTATGACGGTTTGGACACCAGGCACCAAGTTCATCATCCATCCAAGCGGCAGTATCTGGAGAGACAGGACATACCAACGTCTGTTCGGAAACCTCTATAATGGATGGGGCCAGTTTGCATACAATCCTGCTGGCGAAACGACAAACAGCCAGTATATCAGGCTTGAAAATCTAATCCTCCCCAAACTAATGATAACAGACAGTACCACGGACACATCCGGTATGAGGGACAGAATCAATGAACCTATAAATGATCCAGGCTTTGAATACAACGACATTTCTGATTTTGCAAATGTCAATGGTGACCAATACACCCCCATCAGTGACTCCTCGTGCTGGGTTGAGATGACCGCCGATGCGGAGCACAACCGATGGGTGTCGTTTGGAGCTCAGAACAGCATAGGGTGTACAAACATCAGCAACAGCATTCAAAAAGAATGGTATTCGTCTGCCAGCCTGATTTCAAATGATTCTGCCGCTTTTCTGCCTCCTGAAGTGGAATTTGACGACCCTTTACCCGCTCTGCCAGATGGTATTATGGCAAAAACCATATTGAAAGTCAGCCGTTCAACCAACTTCGGTATGTCTCTTGGCATTAAAGGATTCGGGAATTCTGGCAGCTATGGCAAAAACACAGTGGAATTAGACTATATGGACCTCAACGGGGACCGTTATCCAGACATAGTGGGAACGGATTATGTGCAATACAGCTCTCAGTGGGGTGGTCTTGGCGAATTGACACTTCTGCGGGAAGACCTGACCAATGCCTCTACTTCAATTAGTGCCTCTGACGGGTTTTCATTCGGCGCTTCAACGCCAAAACACAGCCGTGTTATATCGTCCAACCAGAAAACGGCAAAGTATTCACTTGATAGCGATGGCAGTGCCGGTGGTGGATTCAGTCTCGGCAACGACAACACTAACAGCACGTGGACAGATATAAACGGTGACGGATTGCCGGACATTGTGTATAAAAACGGCACTGTGCGATTGAACACAGGATACGATTTCCTTGATGCTGAGAATTGGAATTTCGATGGGGTACAGTCCGGAAGATGCACGTCCAAGTCGGAAGATTTGGGATTGAGTGCTTTAGGAGAAGCGTTAACCAACAATAATAAGGAAAAAAAATTCAATATTTATCAAGGCAGTATCCAGCTCGGGGCGGCTCTTGGACGCTCGGTGAACCGCGTAACACAATCGTTTATCGATATCAACGGCGACGGATTGCTGGACATAGTGTGGCGCAGACCGATAGAAATAGACATCAATGGATGGAGCGACATCCTGAATCCCGCCGATTCCGTCCACGTCAGCCTGAATCTCGGGGGTGGCCGCTGGTCACAAAGCTACGATATGAACATTAAAAAATACAACTGGTCGGAATCCTATAACGAATCCCTGAACTTGGGATTTACCATCGGCGTCACATTCTTTGGAACCTTCAAGGCTACATTCGGTGCCAATGGCACCCCCTACAGCAGCAGTGTCAGCCGCGACCGTATGCAGCTGGTGGACGTCAATGCCGACGGTCTGCCGGATTTGGTGACATCAGACAGCGAAGACCGGCTGTATGTCCGTTACAACAAGGCCGGCCGTACAAATCTGCTGAAAAAAGTCACCAATTTCACCGGCAGCCGCATACATATAGAATACACTTTGTCAAGCCCTTGCTACGAACAGCCGTCGCGTGGCTGGATGATGACGGCAGTAATGACCAAAGACCCCTTGAATCCAAACGGAGGCGACACCACTGTTACACGCTTTGAGTACAGCAATCCTCATTATGACAGGTTTGAGCGGACATCCTTTGGCTACGGAAAGGTGGTGACAAAACAGATAAACCCGTCCGACGGTTCGGTCTATCGCACCGTGACACGGGAATTCCACAATGAGAACATTATCGTAAAAGGCCGTCCAAAACGGGAACTGACTTCCGACGGACAGGGAAACAAATATATTGAGAAAATATACAAATACAACTATGCCGCCTACGACGGTGGAGCCGTAGACTCCTGCTCGGGTAACGCCTTCTCGGTTCGGGACAGGGTAGTGACCCGATTCTATGAAGGCTCGACAATTCCAAAAATCACCACGGAGGAAGCTTTTGAATATGACCGTTACCACAATGTAGTCAAGTATATCGACGAGGGCGACACCGCATACAACGACGACGGCCTGCGGGTGGACTTCACCTACTACTCCTCTAAGCCAAACAACCTGATCGGCTTGCGCCAAGACTACAAGGTATATCCTACTGGCTCGTTGTCGCCCAAGCGTCAGGCCCAATTCCAATACAACAACCAAGGCAAACTGACAAAGCAGACTGTGGGCAGCGGGGCCGATACAGCCGTCTACGACTTCTACTACGACTCCGTCTATGGCAATATGATCCAGGCCCATTTGCCTAAAAACGACAGCAACCAGCGTATGGTCTACAATTACACCTACGACCCGTTTGTACACACCTATCCCGACAGCATCACAAACTCTTATGGAGAAGTCACGACAACAACCTATAATTACCGTCTCTGCAGACCCGTGACCATAACTGACCCGAGCGGCAACACTATGTCATACGATTATGATTGCCTCGGACGCATTATTGCTGTTCGGTCACCGCTGAACAACAGCGCCATACCTTCTTTGAGAAACTTTTACCACTCAAAAGGTTGTCTTGAAATGTATCACATACATCCATATTCCATCACCGAACATTACGACGACAACGGGAATCTTATCACACGCACTGTGGTAATCACCGATGGTTTCGGACGCGTTTTGCAGACCAAGAAAGGATTGACCGAAGACGGAGTCCCGTCAATGCAAGTCTCAGGCCGCGCCATAGTAGACCATTTCGGACGAACCACGCGCCAATATGATCCATTCACTATTGCCGACACATCTCTCGTATCGTTGGGAGTGTTCGAGCCTCATATGGATTCCTCGGCCACTGTTACACACTACGATATCCTCGACCGCGCGACATCGGTTTGTCAGCCTCTCAACGGAACCACTCATAACTACTACAACATTATGAACGACGCCGATGGACAACGCCGCTTCTACACACAGACTACAGATCCCTACGGCAACGTCTCCGAGCAATACTCCGACTACGACGGCCGCCAGGTGCAGGTGACCTCAGACGTCAATGGCATTGCCGCCACCACAACGATGCATTATGACAATCTCGGCCAACTTGAATATACGGTTGACCCAGAAGGATTCACCACATACTACGGATACGACAACTTGGGACGACTAATCTATCGAAACCATCCCGATGCCGGAATTACCACCTATGACTACGACCCCGCAGGCAACCTCATCCGGGAGACCACCCCACTCGGACAAATTAATTACGACTATACATACTACAGGCCCAGGCACAAACGTTATAGTTATATGACAGGTAATGATGTCGAATATACTTATGGCACCTCTGGCAACGAGACCGGCCGCCTTGTCCATATTGTGGACGGTAGCGGAAGCTATGAGTGTTTCTACGACGCACTGGGCAATGTAATTGAAGACATCCGCACAATCGCCTTGCCTGGCAGCGACGACGTCTATCGGTTCCAAACAAAATACACCTACGACAGCTGGGGACGTATGGATTCGATGGCTTATCCCGACGGAGAGGTGGTTTCCTATAAGTATATTTGGGGTGGAGACCTCTTCGCTATGGACGGCAACAAAGACGGCACTCTCCAGTCGTACATCAGAGGCATACACTACAACAAATTCGGCCAGCGGGACTCTGTCCAATACGGCAATGGCACCCGCGTGCACTACACTTATGACGCTTTGCACCGATTGTCACGTCTCACAAGCTTCCAACTTGGCGGTGCGGTAATGCAGGACATCAAATACACATTCGACAGTGTAAGCAACATAAAGAGAATCAAGGACTCTGTTCTTGCCATAGGCACACTTGGCGGAGGATACGATAATACCTTTAAATATGACGGGCTACACCGACTCGGAGGCTCCCAGGGCCACAACACCCTTGG
This sequence comes from uncultured Bacteroidota bacterium, assembly GCA_902788805.1. Lineage (GTDB taxonomy): Bacteria > Bacteroidota > Bacteroidia > Bacteroidales > P3 > Colimorpha. The sequence goes on from CADALO010000002.1 coordinate 361,709, forward strand.
ACACTATAGATATACTATGGATTATACCACCTCGGGGCGCATCAAGAACAAACGCCTTCGAACGCCATCCAGCTCCCTCACCGGATCCGCCGATATGTTCTACGGCTATTGCAACGACCAAAAACCGCATACCGTAAGGCGCATATTCGACGAAAAGAACGAAAAACACTTCGACCTTCGTTGGGATGACG
>CADALO010000003.1 GCA_902788805.1 uncultured Bacteroidota bacterium
TTACTGCTTTTGCCGTTGTCCGCGATGATACTCCCTATGATAATATTTCAAAAAAAAATTTTGGTGAATCATAAGAATAGGGGATGGCGCGGCAGCGCTCCATTGATTATCAGGTTGATGCGTCAGCCCATCCCCTCTCGGAGAGGGGTGGCCGAAGGCCGGGGTGTGTCGCATCAGCCGTTCCGATACTGACGCGCTGAAGTGAGAACGGTGGACGGTAAACGTCAAATTCAGCAAGACGTAATTAATTGTGGCGCTGTCGCCCTTCGACGTATATGGCGCTGAAGGGGCGCGAGGGGCACAGGTGTTCGCAGGCGCCGCAGCCAAGGCATTTGTCGGTGTTGACCGACGGAACCATCACCTTTATGCTCTCGGTCGGCTGCTCTCCGCTTGCCGGAGTGTTTTCATCGTCGCTGGGTCCCTTTTTGCCGTCGCGGGGCACCATAAGGATGGCGTCGGCGGGGCAGTGGCGGGCGCAGTTGCCGCACTGTACGCCGTCGCGGTAGGCAACGCAGTTGTCGGGAATGACTACGGCAAAACCGATGTGGATGTCGGTCTTCTGGTCGCGCGTGACGGGACGTATGGCACCGGTGGGGCACACCTCGCTGCAGCGCGTGCACTCGGGACGGCAGAAGCCACGCTCGAACGACATCTCGGGCTGCATCATCGTTTCCAGTTTGTCGGAGGGGCGCAGCACCTTGTTGGGACATTCGCTTACGCAGAGCTGGCAGGCGGTGCAACGGCTGCTGAAGTTGTCGAGGCTCAGCGAGCCGGCGGGCTTCAGCGCAACGCTGCGGTGTGGTATCTGCTTCTGCTCCACGACGGCCAGTCCGCCGTCCACACGCTTCTCTTGAGCCTTGACCGCTGTGGCAGCGGCAACCAAGGCTGTGGTGGCTAAGAATTTGCGCTTCGAGCCGTCGACCTCTTCGGCCTTGGCAGGTGCAGCGACGACGGTGGGGTTGAGGCGGAAACGGGTGTTGGTGTATTGGAGCGCGTCGAACTTGCATTCCGTCAGGCAGTCCATACAGGCCACGCAGCGCGAATAGTCGATGCGGTGGTTCTCGATGTCGATGCACGAGGCCTTGCAGTTCTTCTCGCATTTGTGGCAGTTCTTGCAGCGGTCGGCGTCAATGACGGGGCGGAACAGCGAGAAGCGCGACACCAAGCCCAGCACCGTTCCCACGGGGCAGACGGTGCTGCACCACGTGCGACCGCGGCGAAGGGCAAGGAACCCCACCACGACAAGCGTGGCGACGGCGACGATGAGCGAGACGCTGCTCTTGAGCCACACGTCGACCTCATAGAAGGCATAGCTGCCGGCACGCTCGGCGATGCCGGCAAGGATGTTGTTGAGCCACAGGTAGACAGGCTGCAATAGGTTGGTGGCTATGCGGCCATAGGCGCTATAGGGCGCTATGAGTATGGCTATCGTGTTGAGTCCGAATAGCATAAACGCGATGAAAAGTATGAGCAGCGGATAGCGCAGCCAGCGGTTCTCGCGGATGTAGTGGAAGCGGTCCTTCTTGACCTTGCGGGCAATGAAGTTGAAACCGTCCTGCATAACGCCCAGCGGACACATAATGGAGCAGTAGAAGCGCCCGAAGAACAAGGTGACCAGCAGGATGAAGGCCACTATGATGAAGTTGCCGGCCAGCACTGCGGGCAGGAACTGCATCTTGGCCAGCCAGCCGAGATAGTGGTGCAGCACACCTGAGAAATCGAGGAAGAGCAGTGTGATTGCCGTGAAAGTGAGAATGGCAAAGATGGTGCGTACTTTTCGTATCATATTGTATTGTTTTGTGTTATTGCTTTTCGGTGTTTTTTTAACGCAGAAAGAAAATGCAAAAGTATAAAAAATTCCATAAAAGTTGTAACTTTGCAGAGTGAAAAAAAACGTGCTGTGTATGCAATACGCTGTCAGTCAGTATATAGTAAATTTAATAAAAATATAGTTATATGGCATTTTTGACTACAAAGAACTTGAAAGGTGATATTTTCGGCGGCATAACGGCGGGTATTGTGGCCTTGCCGTTGGCGCTGGCATTCGGTATACAGGCCTTTGGCGGCATCGACGACCCTGCAGCCAGCTCGATGGGCGCCCTGGCGGGCTTGGTGGGAGCCACTCTGCTTGGCTTCTTCGCAGCCCTGTTCGGCGGCACGCATTCGCAAATCAGCGGTCCCACGGGACCTATGACGGTCATCACGGCGTCGCTCATTTCTGGCGTCTGGGCCTCGTCGCAGGGCTCGTTCAGCGAGGTGCTGATAGCTATGTCAATGGCAGGTATGTTCTGCGGCCTGTTCCAGATTCTGTTCGGAGTCATCAAGATTGGCAAATATGTGCGCTATATACCTTATCCCGTCCTGTCGGGCTTTATGAGCGGTATCGGCGTCATCATCATCTTGCAGCAGCTCTATCCGCTGGTGGGCCTGAAATCGCCTGTGATGACTATCGATATGATTACCGAGCTGCCGTCGCGCGTGGCCGGAGGCATTTCGCTCAACGCGCTGTGGCTGGGTCTGGGCACCATTGCCATCATCTATCTGTTTCCACTGCTCACCAAGAAGATTCCCGCAACCCTTGTTGCTCTGATTGTTATGACAGTGGTGTCGCTGTTTATCGACCTGCCCGAGAAGTTGACTATCGGTAGCATTCCCGCCGGACTTCCAGTGCCTTTCTTTGCAAAAGAGGGTATTGAACTGGCTGGTATTGATTGGATTGGTGTGCTGAAAGCCAGCATAATACCAGGCTTGACGCTGGCAGGTCTGGGCTCGATAGACACGCTGCTGACCTCGGTTGTGGCCGACAATATAACCAAGACCAAGCACAACAGCAACAAGGAGCTTGTCGGTCAGGGCATCGGCAATATGATTAGCGGCCTGTTCTGCGGCATTGCCGGCGCCGGTGCCACAATGCGTACCGTTGTCAATGTGAAGAGTGGCGGCCGCACACAGCTGAGCGGTATGGTTCATTCACTGCTGCTGCTCTCTATCCTGCTGGGTCTGGGCAGCCTGGTCAAGTATGTGCCTCTGTCGGTACTTGCGGGCATCCTTATCACCGTTGGCTGGGGCATCATAGACTTCAAGGGCTTCCGCGACCTGCTGAGGATTCCGAAGGCCGATGCGTTTGTGCTTATCGTTGTGTTCCTGTTGACGGTGTTTGTCGACCTTCTGACTGCCGTCGGCATTGGTATGGTTATTGCCTGCGTTCTGTTTATGAAGCGTGCCAGTGACTTGGTCGAGGGCGGCTACAGCTCGTCGGTGATGACTAACAGCGACTTACACAAGGGTCTTCCGGCTCCGCCTCAGGCCAATTTCGACAAGAGCAAGCCGTGGAGCGATGAGGGCGGCGTTACGGACGAGATGCTGAAACATATTTACATTCAGCGTCTTAACGGCCCGATATTCTTCGGCTCCATTACCAAGTTCCAGGAGGTTATGGGCGACATACCCGACGACGCCAAGGTTGTGATTATCCGTATGCGACTGGTAAGCTTTATGGACCAGTCGGGCCTCTATGCTATGGAGACGGCTATCAAGGAATTGCAGGCCAAGGGGATTATGGTTCTTATGACCATCATCCAGCCGCAGCCTATGTATATGCTTAAGACTATGAAGCTTATACCTGAGGTGGTGCCTGAGGAGCATACCTTTGCAACCTTTGAGGACTGCACCGAGTTCCTGAAGGGACTGAAATTTGAGAATTGATATTATTGTAGACATACACGATACTCTGATAATGGCTGACAAGATAGAAATAATGGCACCGGTGGGCTCGTATGAGAGCCTGCAGGCGGCAATACAGGGTGGGGCTGATGCCGTATATTTTGGCATCGGCAACCTGAATATGCGGTCGCGCTCGGCGGCCAACTTCACGCTGGAGGATTTGGAGCGGATATGCTCTATAGCCCATAGTGCCGGTGTGCGCACCTACTTGACAGTCAACACTATTATCTATAATGGCGAGATAGACGAGATGCACAGGCTGGTGGATGCCGCCAAGCGTGTGGGGGTGAGTGCCATCATTGCCAGCGATATGGCAGTGATTACATACGCGAACAGCATTGGCGTGGAGGTGCATATTTCGACGCAGTGCAACATAAGCAACACCGAGGCTGTGCGTTTCTTTGCACAGTTTGCCGACGTGATGGTCACGGCACGAGAGTTGCCGCTGCGCCAGGTGGCGGAGATAGTGCAGTTTATACGTGAAAACGACATCCGTGGGCCTAAGGGCGAGCTGGTGCAGATAGAGGTTTTTGCCCACGGAGCGCTGTGTATGAGTGTCAGCGGCAAGTGCTATCTGAGTCTCGACAACTACAACTATAGTGCCAACCGTGGCGCCTGCCTGCAGTTGTGCCGCAGGGAGTATCTGGTCAAGGACCTTGAATCGGACATAGAACTCGTGGTCGACAACAAGTATATTATGTCGCCCAAGGATTTGTGTACCATTGATTTTCTGGACAAGGTGGTGAAAGCTGGCGTTCGAGTGCTGAAGATTGAGGGCCGCGGACGCAGTGCCGACTATGTGAAGACTGTCACCGAGTGCTACAAGGAGGCTGTGCAGGCCATAGCCGATGGCAACTATACGCAAGAGCGTATTGCCGACTGGAAGCGGCGGTTGGCAACGGTGTTCAATCGCGGTTTCTGGGACGGCTATTATATGGGTCGCAAGATGGGCGAATGGACAGAGCGTTATGGCAGTCAGGCCACCGAGAACAAAGTCTATCTGGGCTTGGTGAAGAATTACTTTAACCGCATCGGTGTGGCTGAGGCTCAGATGCAGACCGCCGAAGTGCTGCGACCTGGCGACGAGGTGATGGTGATTGGCGAGACGACAGGAGTGTATCGTGCCACTGTAGAGGAGCTGCGTCTGGAGCGCGATGCTGTGCCCGAGGTGCGGCAAGGCGACCGCTTCAGCTTTGCGACAACAGAACCCGTGCATCGCGGAGACAAGTTATACAGAGTCGACAAAGTAATAGATGACTTTTAACCCCTAAAACTCTAACACCCTCCAACCCTTAAACCCTCCAACCCTTAAACCCTCCAACCCTTAAACCTTCCAACCCTTAAACCTTCCAACCCTTAAACCTTCCAACCCTTAAACCCTCCAACCCTCCAACCCTTAAACCCTCTATGGCAAAGACAAAGACATATTTTTTCTGTAGTGAGTGCGGCTACCAGTCGAGCACGTGGCTTGGCAAATGTCCTGAATGCGGCAAGTGGAACACTTTCACGGAAGAGGTGGTCAAGGCAGAGAGCGGCAAACGGAAAGTGGAGAGTAGGCAATTGCAGTCGGCTCCAAAACGAATACAGGACATATCGACCAGCGAGACTGTAAGGATTGCCACTGGCTGCGGTGAGTTTGACCGTGTGCTGGGCGGTGGTATCGTCCCTGGGTCGTTGCTGCTGCTGGGCGGCGAGCCGGGCATCGGAAAGTCGACACTGCTGCTGCAGACGGCTTTGTCCATCCCGGGTAAAAAGATTCTATATGTCAGCGGTGAAGAGAGCGAGCAGCAGATAAAGATGCGGGCAGACCGTTTGACAGAGGATGGAAAGAGGGAGAATGGAGAACTGTATGTCGTCAGTGAGACTGTTACGCAGCGGATTATGGAGCATATTGATGCCGTGCAGCCTGACATTCTGATAGTCGACTCGATACAGACGATATGCACTGAGACAATAGATTCGTCGGCTGGCAGCATATCGCAGATACGCGAGTGCACCACTGAGTTTCAACGCTATGCCAAAGAGAGCGGTGTGCCGGTGCTGCTGGTAGGCCATATCACCAAGGACGGCAATCTGGCCGGCCCTAAGGTGATGGAGCATATAGTGGACTGCGTGCTTCAGTTTGAGGGCGACCGTAATTACGGCTACCGTATGCTGCGCTCGCTTAAGAACCGCTTTGGCTCTACGGCCGAGATTGGCATCTTCGAGATGCAGGGCAACGGATTGCGTGAGGTGGAGAACCCGTCAGAGTTCTTGCTCTCGCAGAGGGACGAGACCTTGAGCGGTTGCGCAGTGGCGGCAACGCTCGAAGGTGCACGCCCGATGTTTATCGAGGTGCAGTCGCTTGTCAGTTCGGCAGTCTACGGCACCCCGCAGAGGAATGCCAATGGCTTCGACTTCAGACGTCTGTCGATGTTGCTGGCAGTGCTCGAGAAGCGTTGCGGATTCAAACTTGGAGCCAAGGATGTTTTCCTTAACATCGCTGGCGGCATCCGCGTCAGTGACCCTGCTATAGACCTTGCTGTGGCTTGCTCGGTGCTGTCATCCAATGTGGATATGCCTATCTCGCCACGCTACTGCTTTGCCGCCGAGATGGGCTTGAGCGGCGAAGTGAGGTCGGTGAGCCGTGTGGAGCACCGCATCGCCGAGGCCGACAGACTTGGATTTGAGAAGATTTTTGTTTCAAAATACAATGCACGCTCACTCAATAAGAAACGCTTCGGGATAGAGATTGTGGAATTATCCGTGATAGAGGATGCGTTCAGGGCACTGTTTGCATAGAAACTTAATAAAATGATAATGCTTTGAAAAGAAAAATGAAACATAACACACATTATATGAAACGCTTGTTGTTATTGGCAGCCCTCTTTGCAATGATGCCGTTCTCGGCATCGGCGCAGACAGATTCGATTGTAAATATGTCTGACGATCTGTCGCTCTTGCCACCGAAATCAATACGCAGCCAGGCCGACACTCTGCAGAAATGGGAATACCATCTCTCTATGGGCGGAGCTGTCGTGGGCAGCAACTTCGGCTCGGCTTCGCTTTACGGCATAAAGCCAACCGTTATATTCAAGCCCAATGAACGACTGAAAATCAAAGCGTCGGCATCGATGCTCAATTCATTCTCGTTTGGCGCCGACAGTTACACTTTCAGGGGCAGCAATCCACGCAGTCTGGTTCCACTCCGCAACTACAACGCTGCCGCGGCAGCGCTTGAAGTGGCGGCGTCCTACAAGGTCAACGACCGCCTGTGGGTTGCAGCGTCATTGCTTCATATAGGCGGTGGTCTGGCGTCGGGGATAATCATCAACCCGTGGATGCTTGGCAACAGACCGGTAATGCTTGACGCCACTGCCTTCTCTGCAGCTATGCGCTACCGCATAGGCGAAGACAACTATCTTGACTTGCAGATGACTATTATCGATGACCGCACCGGCGCTTTCGGTCCGCTGTTTTTCGGAGCTCCCTACGGCAGCCCTTTGTATTACCACAACACTACATTCGGCGGTCATCTGTTTTGATTGCCTGAGAAAAAGTATTGAACCACTTGATAATAAAATCTTTAAATACCAATGGATAGACGTAATTTCATTAAAATGGCAGGCGCCGGTGCTGTAGCCACAGCTGCTGTCGCTGCCGGCTGCACACCGAAAAACGAGACTCGCACCGAAGGCGTGAGCCTCGGCGAAGTGCCTACCGACAAGATGACTATGCGTGAGAACCTGCACGGCGAGCTGGTATCGCTTCTGGGCTACGGCTGTATGCGTTTCCCGACGCTCGACGGCCAAAGCGGTCGCGAACAGGACCAGGAACTGGACCAGAATGCCATAAACGAACTTGTGGACTATGCCATCGCACACGGTGTCAACCTGTTCGACACGGCCCCGCCCTACTGCAAGGGACGCTCTGAACACGCCGTGGGCATTGCTCTGAGCCGCCACAAACGCAGCGAATATTATGTCTCCACCAAACTCTCCAACTTCGCCCCAAGCACCTGGAGCCGCGAGGAGAGCATAAAGATGTACCACAATTCGATGAAGGAACTGCAGGTTGACTATCTCGACTACTATATGCTGCACAGCATAGGCGGTACCCGCCGCGATGCCGACGGCAACGAGATTGGAGCTATGGACTGCCTCAAACGCCGCTTCTTCGACAACGGAATGCTCGACTTCCTGTGCGAGGAGCGAGAGAAAGGGCGCATCCATAACCTTGGTTTCTCCTATCACGGCGACATCGAGGCTTTCGACTACCTGCTGCGGTTGCAGGACGAAGGCAAATACCATTGGGATCACGTGCTGATACAGCACAACTATGTCGACTGGAACCACTCAAAGCTCCTCAACGAGCGCAACACCAATTCAAGCTACCTTTATGGCGAACTTGAGAAACGTAACATCCCTGCTTTCATTATGGAGCCATTGCTTGGCGGCCAGTTGGTCAATCTCAACGACCACGCCGTCAGTTTGCTCAAGGAGCGCGACCCGCAGGCGTCGGTGGCGTCGTGGGCTTTCCGCTTTGCCGGCAACCAGCCCCGAGTGCTCACCGTGCTCAGCGGTATGACCTATATGGAGCACCTGCAGGACAATATCCGTACCTATTCGCCTCATAAGCCGCTGAACGACGACGAACTGAAACTGCTCGAGGAGATAGCCGATGTATATGCCAACTTCAAGACCGTGCCCTGCACCGATTGCAAGTATTGTATGCCCTGTCCCTACGGCATTGACATCCCGACGGTCTTCGCCCACTACAACAAGTGTCTGAATGAAGGCAACGTGATGAACGATATCGGAACCGACTCGGAAGAGAAACGCGCATTCCGCAAGAGCCGTCGTGCCTTCCTTGTAGGCTACGACCGTGCTGTGCCTTCCTTCCGTCAGGCTGACCACTGCATAGGCTGCAATCACTGCGTCAGCGAGTGCCCGCAGGGTATCAACATCCCCGAACAGATGCAGCGCATCAACGACTACGTCGAGACGCTGAAACAGAGCTTGGCTTAACGCCTTTTTGTGTTGAAATAACAACTTTGGCTTTCCCGCCTTCTTCTGCCTCCTTGTAGGTGAAAGTCAGCGGGTATTGTCGTCGTGCTATGGCGGCGAAGATGCCTATGCCGCTGCTAAGGTTGCTGTATACGCGTGCCGGCTCCGCAAAGTAGCTGGCCATACCGTGTGCCGCCATAACCTCTTTGGTATAGGCGTACGCCTCAGGGCTCAAGGCCTCAACAATCAGGGTGTATTCACGCTGCAGCGGATGTTCGGCTGTGTCTTTCAGCATCATCAGCGACAGCGTGGTTTCGTAGCTTTGGCCGTCAATGTCCCTGTCGGTGAAGAGTATGCCTGTGAAATAGTCCATAAATCCCTCTATGGCGTTGACCTCAGGGTTGGTTATCTCGGTGTTGAGGCAAGTGAAAATCGGGTGCCTTACGGTGTCTATGGTGTCCCATTTCTCCTTCCATACGTTCCATCGCGTGCCGCTGTCGCGCTCCTCAAGGTAGATGTAGTAGTAGTTCGTCATCTCTGCGGGGTCGGTGAGCGTAAAGGTTATCTCGCCGGCCGTGATGGGCTGCAGCGTGTCTATTTCCGCCAGCGGCGGCAGCATATCAGGCAGAGGCACGACGCGTGTACCGCCTATGATGTCGGGACGCCCCGGCGTGCTTACGTGCAGCGTCAGCGTGTCGCCTGCCGTGGCGGTGTAGCCGAACAGGTAGTTCGCGCCGTCGCGACCGGTCGAGGCCATTGTCGTGCCGTTCACATCGATGCTTACGGTGGCGTCAGTCACGGCGGTGAAGGGCTGGTTGTCAAGGAAGAAGCGGCTGTAGGTGATGTTGACGAAAAGCAGGCTGTCGGTCGACGGCAGGGCGTTGACCACCACCATCCGATCGCTATCCTCGATGTCGAACTCCATCACCTTCTCGCACGAACATAACATCGCACAAACAATCAGGATTATATATCTTGCTTTGCTCATATTTCCAATACCTTTCAACTTTAGAACAATTAAACCATAAAAACGTTCAACCTTAAAACCTTCCAACCCTAAAACTTAAGCGTGTATGCCACCGAGGGCAGGATGGGGAAGATAGACAGCTGGACGAGGGCGCCGTTGTAGCCCTTGTAGATGTACTCGTGGCTCTCGTAGATCATATAAGGGTTCTTGCGGTTGTAGAGGTTGTAGACGCTCACGTTGATGGTGCGGCTGCAGCGGCGGAACTTTCGGTGGAAGTTGGCGCTGATGTCCATACGGTGATAGTCGGGCATACGGAAGTTGTTGCGTCCCGACGGGTGCGACAGGTAGCCGCCCCAGCCTTCGGGGTCGACGTCGGCATAGTCGTTGGCTGTCTGCTGCGCCTCGGCATATTCCTGCAGGCTCAGCGTGGCAGCGTTGCCCGAGCTGTAGACCCAGGTCGCGCTGAAGTCCATCTTGTCGTTGACCTTGTAGCTCAGCACGATGCTGAGGTCGTGGCGACGGTCGTACTTGGCCGGAAAGGGCTTGCCGTCGTTGAGTACCTGTTCCGGACGGTCGAACTGGCGCATCGTCTTGCTCCACGTGTAGCCTATCCAGCCCGTCAAGTTGCCAACATTGCGCTGCAGCAGAAACTCGACACCGTAGGCCCAGCCGTCGCCCAGCACGACCTTCTCTTCCCAACTCTCGCTGCTGCCGAAGAAGGTGGCGCCATCCTTGTATTCCAGTAGGTTATGCATCTTCTTGTAGTAGCCTTCAACCGAGAAGTCGCCTATGGCCCCGGCCTCGTAGAACACGCCGCCGGCCACCTGATGGGCATACATCGGAGGCACATCTCTTGTCACCGGCACCCACAGGTCGGTGGGCATACTGACGCTTGTGGTCGAAAGTAGATGCATAAACTGAGTCATATAGGCGTAGCCGCCTTTGAGCGAGAGTCCTTCACCCAGCATTACGCGTCCCGACAGGCGGGGCTGCAGGGTTGGATAGAACTTGTGCTCAACGGCGAAACCGCTGAAGTTCAAACCGTAGTTGAGCTTGACGGTCTCGCTGATGCTCCAGTCGTCCTCTGCGTATGACGTTAGCTCTTCGGCAAGGATGGAACCTGAGTTGACCGATGTGTCGATGACCATCGAGTTGTTCATCAAGTCGGCGTTGTAGGCATTGAGATGGGCACTCGACACTTCGGGCAGGAAGACGTGGTGGATCATCGATGCGCCAAACTTCATCAGGTGGTCGGGATTTGGCGTAAAGTCGAAGTCGGCCCTCAGGCTCAGGTCGTTGATGCGCGAGACATAGTCCATATCAAACTCCGACGTGGCGCTCTCCTGCTCCTCGGTGGCGAGAGTGACGGTCTCGTAGTCGACGCCCACCGTGTTGCTGTAGCGCGTATAGGCGCAGGTGATATTCATAAACAGCTTGGGAGTCAGTTCATAGTTCCAGCGTGCCGAGGCCACGATGTTGCCCCATTTCGTGTCGAAGTTGAGATACTGTTCCTGCACGTCGGTGGCAAGGGTGCGGATGCGGGTGTAGACTACGTCCGAACCCATATAGTAGCTGGCAAACAGGCGGCTGCGGTCGCTGAAGCGGTGCGTGAGCTTGCCGTTGACATCGTAGAAATAGTAGCCGGCGCGCAGCTTGTACTCGTTGCGGTCGGCAAGCCGCTTGACCAACGGCTGCAGCAGGAAGTCGGCGTAGGTGCGACGCCCCGAGAGGCAGAATGTGGTGCGCTCGCTCTTGATGGGACCTTCGACGCTGAGTTTGGCTGAGATGAAGCCTATCGAGGCATTGCCGTGCAGTTGCTTGTCGTTGCCGTTGTTGGTGGTGACGTCGAGCACGCTCGACAGGCGGCCGCCGAAGTGGGCGGGAAAGCTGCCTTTGTAGAGGGTCACGCCCTTTACGGCATCGGTGTTGAAGGCTGAGAAGAAGCCTCCCAGATGGCTAACATTGTAGAGTGGAACGCCGTCGAGCAGAAAGAGATTCTCGTCGGGGCCACCGCCGCGCACATAGAAGCCGCTGTTGCCTTCCGAGCCGCTTTGCACGCCGGGCAGCAGCTGCAAAGCCTTCACCAGGTCGGCTTCGCCGAAGAGGACGGGCACCGACTTGAGCTGCTCGACGGGTATGTCGATGGCACTCATCTGCGACGAGCGCACATTGTTCACCCGTTCGCTCTTGACAACGACGGTCTTAAGCTCGGTGCTCGACTGCATACGGAAGGTGCGCTTCTGGTTGCTCTTCAGTAGAATATCTTCAAAGACAGGTCGGTAGCCTACGTATGTGACGCGCAGCCGCACCGAATCGCTCTTCAATGTCAGCGAGAAGCGCCCTTGCGCGTTGGTCAGCGCTCCCTTGCCGGTGCGCAGGTCCATCACCGCTGCGCCAATCAGCGTCTCGCCGCTCAGCGAGTCGGTGACGGTGCCGCTGATGGTATAGCTCTGGCCCGCCGCCGTGCCGCAAGCGAGCAGCAGTAGAAAAAGCAATAGTCGTTTTTTGCTTGTATGAAGCATCTGAGTGTGATGTTAAGGTGTTGTGTATTAGAGTTAAGCACGATTGGTCTCGCCAAAAAAGCAGTGCAAAAATACAAAGAAATGAAAAGTTTTTGTACTTTTGCAAAATCATTTAATAAAGATTAACTATTCAACGATGCACCTAAAAAGATGAAAATAGGGACATTACTCCATAGAAAACCGCTCTTTCAACGTACCAACACCGCTCGTTGTCCAGTTGTTGTCCAGTTGTTGTCCAGTTGTTGTCCAGTCATTGACTGGACAACAACTGGACAACAACTGGACAACAACTGGACAACGAGCGGTGTTGGTATGGCTCGGAAGTGGCTTTTTCTGCTGCTTCTCCTTGCGTCGTCCGTCAGCGTCTCGGCGCAGGACAGCTGGCAGGACAAGCTTGAAAGTTGCTACAGCTCAAACTATATCGACTGGGAGGAATGCCGCTTGTGTCTGTATATGCAGTGCTATCCGCAGTCGCAGCTGCGCGATGTCTACAAGTACTGCTTTCAGGATTACTTTGGTTTGGAGCACCTTATGAGCGATTCGCTGGCGGCGGTGCGATACATCGAGGCTGAAATCCGCTCGGCCGACAGCACCGATTGGCAGCGGCCTTTGTTCTATTACCCTCTGCTTAAGAACAACTATGTCCGCGTGGACATAGGGTATGTGCGGCAGGGAATCATCCCTCTTGCCACAATGGTGTCGGCGATGCTGCAGAGCTCGCAACCTGTCGATTACGATGCCGGGCAGTGGCATAAGCGTTGGCAGTCGTTGTTGGCACTTTTGAATAATCCACATTGCAAGAAACCGCTCAACTATGAGGAGGATTATCAGCTCATTGAGCAGACCATCAAGTCCGGCCAGTATGCGCTGCACCACAGCCGCCTGTTCAATGAAACCTACCGCCAGCACTACCGCATCGTTCGTCGCGACGTGTTCGAGCAGATGCTGTTGCCGCTGATTGAATCCTTCGAATCAGCCAAACCCTCATCCCCCTCCAACCCCAAAACCTTAAAACCCTAAAACCTTATAACCCTTAATCCCTCCAACCTTTAAACCCTCAACCCCTTTTAACCTTTTTAACCTTTTAAACCCTTTAAACCCTCATCCTCTTGTTCCAGAAACTGATAAACGGCTCCGTAAAACTTGTCCAGCGTTGGATGCCTGAACCTTTTCTTTTCGCTATCATTCTGACTTTTATAGCGGCACTGTTGGCTATGCCTATCTGCCGCCAAACGCCCGTCGAGGTCGTTGCCAATTGGGGCAGCGGCGTGTGGGGCCTGCTGGCCTTTGCAATGCAGATGGCCCTGGTGCTGGTGTCGGGCTCGGCGCTGGCGTCGGCTCCGTCGCTCAAGCGCGGCATTGCCTGGCTTGCATCGCTGCCTAAGACGCCTGTGGCCGCCATCGCTCTGGTGACAGCTATCTCGGCTGTGGCCTGCTGGCTCAACTGGGGCTTCGGACTCATTGTGGGCGTTATCTTTGCCAAGGATATCGCGCGGCGTCTGCCGGGCGTCGACTACCGTTTGCTGATTGCGTCAGCCTACAGCGGCTTTGTGGTGTGGCACGCGGGTCTGTCGGGCTCGGTGCCGCTCAAGCTGGCTACGCCAGGGCCTGACCTTGCGGCGGCTACCAATGGCGCTATCGTCGACCCTATAGCCATTTCAGATACCATCCTGCATCCGTTCAATATCGCTATGGTGGTGCTTGTAATCATTGCTATTACAGTGGTCAATGCCTTGATGCATCCCAAAGGCAGCCAGGTGGTTACGGTTGACCCCGAGCTGCTGGTGGAGGAAGCGCCGGTGGAGAAGCGCAAGGCTGAGACGCCGGCAGAGAAGCTGGAGAACAGCCGTTTGCTGAGCTGGCTTATCGCCGCGTTGGGCATCGCTTATCTGCTTATTAGTCTGGTGTTCAGAGGCGGGGCGTTCGACCTCGGCTCTGTCATTATGATATTCCTTTTCCTTGGCATCCTTTTCCACGGCACGCCTGTGGCATACGTGCGGGCCTTCGGCAAGGCTGCGTCGGGCGCGGCGGGCATCATACTACAATTCCCGTTCTATGCCGGCATTATGGGTATCATTACGGGGGTAGGGGAGAGTGGCATCTGCTTCGGCACGGTCATCAGCAACGCCTGTATAAATATTTCTTCGCCAGTGACCTATCCGCTGCTTACCTTCCTTTGCGCAGCGTTGCTCAATATGTTTGTGCCGTCGGGCGGCGGCCACTGGGCTATTCAGGCTCCGATTATGTTCACCGCTGGTGCCGAACTGGGTGTTGACCCGGGCTTGACGGGTATGGCTATCGCTTGGGGCGACGCGTGGACCAATATGATTCAGCCATTCTGGGCGTTGCCGGCGCTGGCCATCGCGCGGCTGAGTGCCAAGGATATTATGGGCTTCTGCCTTATCGACCTGTTTGTCAGTGGTGTGATAATCTCTGGAGGTCTTCTCTTTTGGGCAATAATGTAAATCGTTAAGATTATGAAATATAGATTTGTTATCTTTGTTATGTCGGTGATGCTCCTTGCTGGATGCAAGGGAAAACAGCAACCGGCAGGTGAAACTGGCACAGCGGCTGACACTGCAGCTTTGGCTCCCTGTGCTATTTTTAGCGGTATGGACGATATGGAAGTCATTACGATTCCCGATCGTGTCAACAGGATGTCTATCGACTTGTTCAAGGGTTCGTACAACGATAGTCTGCTGGCAGTGCTGATGCCTGATGACTCAAGCCCGTCGGCTATAAATTCTTTCTTGCTCAGAATGTCAGGCTATTACTATGATGGCCGGGACTACGATGTCCTTATCGACGCCGGTCTTGGTGAAGATAATGGCGGTGCTCTGCTTCGTCAGTTGAAAAAGCTCGATGTGAAGCCGGAGGAGATTGATGCTGTGTGCCTTACGCACCTGCACGGCGACCATATCGGCGGTCTGTTGAAGGATGGTCAGCCTGTGTTCCCCAATGCAGCGATATACTTGTCGGTGGAGGAGTTTAACGCCTGGAGCGACGACGGCCCTATGGCTGCGCAGAATGGTTTATGGAAACAGGTGCTTTCCTGCTACGCCAACCAAATCAACCTATTCCAGGACGGCGACGCTATTATTGATGGCCGCATCAAGACCCATCTTGCCCCCGGCCATACGCCTGGTCACACCGTCTATGAGGCTGGCCTTTGCCTGTTCGTCGGCGACTTGGTCCACGCACAAGACCTTCAGTTGCCTTATCCCGACTTCTGCGCCCGCTATGACAACGACCCAGCCTTGGCCGTCAAGACCCGCAAGCAAGTCCTATCATCCCATCCCGGCGCCTACCTCTGCGGCGCCCACTGCTACGAGCCGTATATTGAGTTGAAGTAGTCCTATTTATCCATTAACATTACTATTGGAACGGTCTTTTCAAATCCGAGTGGCGTTTTGTATCTATAAATACCAATTTGTCTAAAACATTTATTTTTAGGTGCAGAGATTATTTGGTCATCATAATAAGGACTTCCGTTTTCATTGTATATAAGTACAGTAATACCTTCACCAAGACCAAGGTTTCGCACGGTATCCACTATAGAGGAATTATTGTTTTCATTATCTGCAGGAGCACAGTGATCTCTGAAGGTTTCACCGCAACCACCATATCCGTGTGCCAAAGCGGTCCCGTTATTAAAAGACTGAAACACTCTGTAGCTGTTATATTCCATTATCTCTCCAGGTTTGTCAAAAAAAGACATACCGTTGTTTGTGGTTTTCCCTATGATTACTAAAACCAAAATGGCAAGTACAATGCCTGTCAGTATGCCAAGAATATAAACCCATATTTTTTTCATAATCGTTCCTTTAAAAAGTTGTCTATTGTATTAGGTTGAGCTGTATAATAGGTATCAAAGTATAGTGGTTTAATTATAGTATTTGTTCCAACCTTCCTGGGTCACGAAGCGCTTCTCTCATAAATCAGTTTTTTATCTTTGTTAGCAGTGCGTTCGGCGTATGGCAGAAGTGCACCGTCTTCAACCAAATCCACTTCTCGATGCAGTATGTTTTCAAGATCTATAATCATTGATGCATACTTGAATAAACCAATTTTTGCATTCTTGCGATCAAACTGAATTAGCAAGTCAATATCGCTGTCGGGACGCTCCTCATTACGGGCAAACGAACCGAATACCCACGCTTTCAACACGGGTTGAGTTGCAAGATATTGACTAATTTGTTCAGTGAGCTTTTGATCCATATTATGAATGCATTTCGATTTGCAAAATTACAAATAATATTTGAATTGGCAAAATCCGTTTCACTCTTGCGGGAGGGTGATGGTGAAGGTGGAGCCTTCGCCGGGGGTGCTGTCGATGGTGACGGTGCCTTGGTGGAGCTGGACGACCTGATAGACGTAGTTGAGGCCGATGCCGAAGCCTTTGACATTGTGTACGTTTCCGGTAGATACGCGGTAGAAACGCTCAAAAATATGCTTCTGGTCTTCCTTGCTGATGCCCAGCCCGTGGTCGGTGACCGTGATGACGGTGTTGGTGCCTTCGGTGCGTGTGGCTACCTGAATGTCAATCTTTTCGGGTGAGTACTTGATGGCGTTGTCTATCAGATTGTATACCATATTGGTGATATGGAGTTCGTCGGCGTAGATGGTCGGCGGCTGCGCCTGTAGGTCGCACTTCAACGAGCCTCCGCGCGACTCTATGCGCAGGTGGAAATGCTTGCTGACGCTCTCTATCAGTTCGTTGATATTTAGCTCTTTGATGTTAAGCGAAAAGTTCTTGTTCGACATCTTGGCGCTTTGCAGAATGGTCTCTACGAGGACGCGCATACGGCGGTTTTCGTCGCTAATGATGCCGATATAGGTGCCGTTGGTGGCCGGGTCGGTGCTTATGGTAGGGTCTTGCAGCATCTCGCAGGCCAGGCTGATGGTCGCTATCGGGGTCTTGATTTCGTGGGTCATATTGTTGATGAAGTCCGACTTCATTTGGTCGAGCTTCTCTTTGCGGAAGATGGCGCGGATGGAGAGCAGGAACAACAGGAGGATGAAAATGACGAGGAACAGACTGATAACGAAGTAGATTGTCGAGTTTTCCTTTAGGAGCAGCGACGAGAGCGGGAACTGGAGCACTACGAAATACTCGTTGGGCGACATCATACCGTTGGGGTGGAAGCGGTATTTGTAGGGCGACTCGATGAGTTTCTGCTCTTTGCCCTCGGCGTTGCAATATAGGAAATTGTTGTTGGTATTGTCGTAGACGCCGATGTATGGGGCAATGTCGACGCCGTTGAGCATCAATTTGTCGGTAATGAGCGAGTCGAGCAACGTAAAGTTGAAAGTGTTGGAAGTCATTATGTTGTCAACCACATACTCGCTGATGTCGGTGACAAACTGATTGTAGAAGTCGGGGCTGTTGAGCAGGCGGTCGCGTGTGGCAAGCACCGAGTTGTAGGAGGCGATAGCACTGCTGTCTTCGTGCGAAACGGTGGCTCCTGGCAGCAGTATAACGCTGTCAATCATAGTGATGCCTACACGGACAAGGGTCGTGTCGTAAAAAACCGAATAGTTTTGCTTGACGATGTCCTGCATCCGCTCGTTCAGTTCGTCGATGCGCTTGAATTTGAGCAGCTTGTAGCGGTCGTTCTGACTGATATAGTCCTCCACCTTCAATCGATTGAGCTGCTCAATCATATCGTCCATAGCGTTGTTGAC
The DNA here is from genome assembly GCA_902788805.1 of uncultured Bacteroidota bacterium. Lineage (GTDB taxonomy): Bacteria > Bacteroidota > Bacteroidia > Bacteroidales > P3 > Colimorpha. The sequence continues at coordinate 17,883 of CADALO010000003.1, forward strand.
GCTGATATTGAACAGGTTGTCGCTGACTTCGACTGTGCGGCGCATCTGAGTGTACTGCACGAGGAGGAGGCTTGCGGCGGCAAGGGTGAAAAGGGTGATGAGCGAAATCCAGAATACTTTTTTCATATCTTACTAACGTAGCTGCGTCTGTTTTGTTTTGGCACAGACGAAATTTTTTTTGCCTTCCGTGTCGCAGCCTTTGTTCCGCCGCGCTTCCAGCCGGCTGTTTCGCTTGCCGGCAGGCGTCACTGCGCCCCGGCAAAAACCGCCTTGCCACCGTATCTTATTCTACCCGACTTTTTGATAAATTCCTATCAAACTTTACTGACGTGAACTTTGGTAAAACTTTGATAAGAGTTTGAGTAAACTTTGATAAGAATTTGGTATATGGAAATCAGTGAGTTGTGAAAGGGCGTTTTTGGTCCTTTCCGTGGCTCTTTGCAACTTTTTTAAAACCTTTGCTATGCGTTTTCAATCAGAATGTTATTTCCTTTTGTTGGCAAATTTCGGGCGATTTATCATTTTCACCGATTCAGGGCTTGGATTTGTCCTCCGTCGGTGACGGATTGCTTGTAATCGAAGTTTGCCGAAAAACCATTTTTTGAGCCCTGAAAAAACTTTTTTGTCACCTTTTGTTTCGGTTTGCAAGTGCAGGATGAGCTGTTTTTTCAACATTTTAAAACGTTGTTTTTTATCGGTTTAATGCTTTTTGTTGATTTTGGTGTGCATTTATTTTCTGCTGTTCCTCGAAAAGTTTGTATTTTTGTATCCCGTAGTTCATTAATTTATATCATCTCCTCAAGGCAGCTTTTTCGGATGCCGAGGGGTTTAATATTTTGTTTTATGAAACACGGTTTCGACAACGAGAAGTATCTCAAAATCCAATCCGAACACATCAAGGAGCGTATCTCCAAGTTTGGCGACAAGCTTTATCTTGAATTTGGCGGCAAGCTGTTCGACGATTTCCACGCCAGCCGCGTACTGCCCGGCTTCGAGCCTGACAGCAAGTTGAAAATGCTGATGCAGTTGCGCGATGACGCTGAGATTGTTATTGCTATCAGCGCGCGCGATATTGAGAAGAACAAGGTTCGTGCCGACTTGGGCATCACCTATGACGACGATGTGCTGCGACTGCGCGACGAGTTTCAAGGCCGTGGCCTGCTGGTCAGCGCCGTTTGCATCACGCAGTATCACGGTCAACCCAGTGCGCAGGCTTTCCGCGAGCGTCTTGAACGCCTGGGAATCAGTGTGTATTATCATTATTTAATTGAGGGCTATCCAACCAATGTGGAGCTGATCTGCTCGCCCGAAGGTTTCGGTCGCAACGAGTTCATACGGACTTCGCGACCCTTGGTGGTCGTCACAGCTCCGGGACCTGGCAGCGGCAAAATGGCTGTGTGCCTCAGTCAGTTATATCAAGAGAATCGCAAGGGCGTGAAAGCTGGATATGCTAAGTTCGAGACCTTCCCGATATGGAGCATCCCGCTGAAGCATCCTGTCAATGTGGCTTACGAAGCGGCCACGGCCGACCTCAACGACGTCAATATGATTGACCCGTTCCACCTTGACGCATACGGAGTTACGACGGTCAACTATAACCGCGACATCGAGATTTTCCCGGTGCTCAACGCTATCTTTGAGGGCATCTATGGTGAGAATCCTTACAAGTCGCCCACCGATATGGGGGTCAATATGGCGGGCTTCTGCATCTGCGACGACGAAGTGTGCTGCAAGGCGTCGAAGGACGAGATTATCCGCCGCTACTTCGCGGCTCTCTGCAAGTACGCCCAGGGACGCATTCCGGCCACCGAAGTTGACAAGAATGCACTGCTAATGAAGCAGATGAAAATTACTACCGACTTTCGCCGCACCACAATCGCTGCTCGCGTCAGGGCCGCCGCCGAGGGTGCTCCGGCAGCCGCGATGGAGTTGGAAGATGGCACCATCATCACCGGCCATTCGAGCCCGCTGCTCGGCGCCTGCGCCGCTATGCTGCTCAACGCTACAAAGCATCTGGCACATATCGACCACAATGTCAAGCTGATATCCCAGAATTACATTGAGCCTATACAGCATACCAAGATTGAGCTTCTGCACGGCAAGAATCCGCGACTGCATACCGACGAGGTGCTGTTGGCGCTGTCGATGCTGAGCCTGTCGGACGACAACTGCCGTAAGGCGCTGAACACCTTGCCGTTGCTGAAGGGCTGCCAGGTGCATACAACGACTATGCTTGGTGAGGTGGACCTTAAGATATTCAAGAAACTCGGCGTCGATGTTACCTCCGACCCACAGCCGAAGAAGGGTTGATCACTCTTTTTATTATAACGTATAAACCTTTATATAATGAAGATTGGACTTATTGTTGCAATGGACATCGAGTACAACAAGATGCTTGATGCGCTCGGTGGCAAAGCAGGCCGCTTGGGAAACAACGAAATCATTCTGTGGAAGTGCGGAATAGGCAAGGTGAATGCTGCTGTCGGCACTATGCGACTTGTGCAGGAACATCACCCTGACGCGATTATAAGCACTGGTTTGGCCGGTGGCATAGACGTGCAGATGCAGGTGATGGATGTGCTGGCTGCCGAGCAATGCGTGTACCACGATGTCGATTGTGGCGTGAGCCTTGATTGCGTTATTGGTCAGGTCCAGGGCCTGCCGGCTCGCTTTGATGCCGACAAGCGCCTTCTTGACCATACGCTCAACGTGCGGCTCGCTTCGAGTGAACGTCTGGTTAGAGGTCTGATATGCACTGGCGACCAGTTCATTACCGACCGCGAACGGCAGAATGCCATAAAACGGAATTTCCCAGACGGAATGGCTTGCGATATGGAGAGCGCCGCCATTGCTCAGACGTGCTATTTGCTTGGTTTGCCGTTTCTTAGCCTGCGCATAATCAGCGATACTCCGGGCCGCACCGACGACCACCATCAGCAGTGGGAGGACTTCTTGACCTCTATGTGCGACCGCTCTTTTCGCTTCGTCAAGCAATATCTCGAAACCCTATAGTCTTTAACCTATAACCTTTAAACTTTAACCTTTATAATGGAAGTCATTCAAAGCTTTACAATCGACCATACCCACCTGAAACCGGGCATATATGTCTCGCGTATCGACAAAGGGTTCACCACTTTCGACCTGCGAATCACCGAACCCAATCGCGAACCTGCCGTAGCGCCTTCGGCGATGCACAGTATGGAGCACCTTATGGCGACGTGGTTCCGCAACTCCCCAGCCAAGGAGGATGTGGTTTATGTCGGTCCAATGGGTTGTATGACAGGTATGTATGTTATTATGACTGGCAATTATTCTGTCGAAGATATGCGCTCGCTGACAATTGAGTGCCTTGAGTGGATTTTGACTCAGACGGAAGTGCCTGCAACAACTCCCGAGACCTGTGGCAACTGCCTGCTTCACGACCTGCCTATGTGCAAGTGGGAGTCGGAACGCTATTTGCGCAGACTGAAGACTGATTTCCACAGCGAGTATACCAAGCTTCAGGTCACATTGGCCGATGGCAAGGTGTTTGCCGACGCCTGATGCGGTGAAAAATTTTTTCATCCATAGCAAAATAATTTGCCGCCGCATCCGTTAAAGGTGTGCTTTTTTGAGGCAATGGCCCCGTAGTTCAGCTGAATAGAACGTCGGATTCCGGTTCCGAAAGTCGTGGGTTTGAATCCCGCCGGGGTCACAAAAGTGACTATGAAACAGTTTTTTGAAAATACAAAACCTGGAGGACAATTGTTGGCATTAGGGCTGATTTTTGTCCTCTTTTTTATATTGTCGACCGGTTTTTCGGTTGTTGCCGGTTTTGTGTCTGGCGGTGTCGGCTTGAAGATGGTGACGCTCGTTGTCACGCAACTCGTTTCGTTCGCGGGAACTGCGTTGTTTTTCGCATATCTGTTTTATGGCAATCCGCTGCGCCATCTGGGTATGCCCGTGGTAAAGGGTATGGCTGGCAAAATCGTTGCTGCTAGCCTGATTCTCGTATGCCTCCTGCCTATGTCGGACTGGCTTGCCCGTTTGAACGACGCGTGGCATCTGCCGCAAAGCCTCGCTGCGCTTGAGGAGAAGATGCGTTCGATGGGAGAAGCCACCCAAGCGGAGCTTGAAGTGTATCTTGGCCGGACGGATATCGGTGCGTTGATAGTCAATCTGCTTGTCTTTGCCTTTGTGCCGGCGGTGTGTGAAGAGATGGTGTTCCGAGGCGCTTTGCAGCGGCTCTTCTGCCGTATGCTGCCAAATCCCCACGCTGCAATATGGCTTACGGCAGCGGTATTCTCGCTGTTCCACGGCGAGATCTTTGCGTTTCTGCCTCGGTTCGTGCTGGGTGCCGCGTTGGGCTACCTGTTTTATTACGGCGGCTCGTTGTGGATAAACGCCACGGCTCATTTCTTGAATAATGCCCTTGCAATAATACTCCTCTTCCTTGGCAACAGAGGAATCGTGGATATGCAGCTCACAGATTCGCTGAATGCGCCTTGGTACCTGGCTGTCATAGGCCTGGCCATCGCGGTGACGATATTCGTATTCGCTTTTCTACGGCAAAAAAATGAAAAAGATTCTACTCCAGCCGACAATAATATGTCGCTGGACGATGGGCAATAATAAAAAGATTACAATCTTGTTTGTGGTGTAAAGTTTTGAAAATAAGCGCAGTGGCTCTGAATGTGTCATTTCTTTGGCAGAAAAATGCAAAAAAAGTATTCTGTTTTTAAATTTTTTAGTACTTTTGCAGTCTCCAATTTTGACAGAAAAAGATAAAATTATTACAGATATGACTAAGGCAGAAGTAGTTAACAAGATTGCCCACAAAACGGGCATTGAGAAAATTGCTATTATGACCATCGTTGAGGAGTTTATGAACACTGTCAAGGGTTCGCTCACTGATGGAGAAAATGTGTATTTGCGTGGCTTCGGCAGCTTCATCGTCCGTAAGAGAGCTGAGAAGACTGGCCGTAACATCTCGAAGAACACCACGGTTATCATTCCGGCACATAACATCCCGGCTTTCAAGCCCGCCAAGTCTTTTATGGCTGAAGTGAAAAACAACACGAAATAAATTAATCCTAAATATTTTACAATTATGCCAAACGGTAAGAAACACAAGAGACATAAAATGTCAACGCACAAACGCAAAAAACGTTTGCGCAAGAACAGACATAAGAAGAAATAAGGTTTAGTACCGATATTCTTCTTACGACTTCTAACAGTATCTAAAACAAATTACACGACGCCTGTCAAGGGGTTGTTGTGTAATTTGTTTTTTTAATTAAATATTATGCTTATAGCGACAAATGTTTTTATAAATAATGGACAATGAACTGATTATTTCAGCGGCGGCAGACGAAGTGCAGATTGCTTTGCTGGAAGACAAGCAGCTTGTGGAGCTTCACAAGGAGAAGAAGAGCAGCCACTTCGCCGTGGGAGATGTTGTGTTGGGAAAGGTTCGGAAGATAATGCCAGGCTTGAATGCAGCGTTCATCGACATCAACGACGAGAAGGACGGCTTTATGCATTACCTCGACCTGGGTACATCGTACCGGTCGTTCGAGAAGTACCTACGTCTTGCGATGAACGGCGATGCTGGAGTCAGAACGCTGAAAGACTTTAACATAGAACCCACGCTCGAGAAGAACGGAAATTTCTCGAACGTCCTTAAGGTGGGCCAGTATCTGCTGACCCAAATAGAGAAAGAGCCAATATCCACAAAAGGTCCCAAACTGTCGGGCGACGTGTCGTTTGCGGGTCGTTACCTTGTGCTTGTGCCGTTCTCGAACAAGATTTCCATATCACAGAAAATAAAGAAGAACGAAGAGCGCAACCGCTTGCGCAGACTTATCCAAAGCATCCGTCCCGAGAACTTCGGACTGATAGTCCGCACCGTGGCCGAAGGCAAGTCGGTAGCTGAACTGGACGGCGACCTGCGTATGCTGATGGACAAGTGGGACAAGATGACTCAGAAACTGAAGCGTGTCAATACTCCACAAGTCGTTGCGTCAGAGCTTGGTACGACATCGGCATTGCTCCGTGACGTGCTGACCGACGATTTCAATACAATCTACTGCGACAATGAAGATGTGTGTGCCGAACTGCGTGACTATCTGCAGACTATAGCCCCCGACAAGGTGGACATAGTGAAGCATTATAAGCTCGCCACCCCTATATTCGAGCAGTTTGGTGTGCAGCGAGAAATACGCAGGGCCTTTGGTAAAATAGTAACCATACGTTCGGGTATCTATCTTTACATTGAACACACTGAGGCAATGCACGTTATAGACGTGAATAGCGGCAATCACATAAAGGCTGGTACCGGCCAGGAAGACACCGCGTTGCAGGTCAATATCGAGTCGGCCAAAGAGATAGCCCGTCAGTTGCGCCTGCGCGATATGGGCGGCATTGTGATAATAGACTTTGTCGATATGGCAAAGGCCGAGAACCGGCGCGAGCTGTTTGACGTTATGACAGCGGAAATGAAACGCGACAAGGCGCGTCATACAATACTGCCGCTCAGCAAGTTCGGCTTGATGCAGATAACCCGTCAGCGTGTGCGTCCAGCCATAGAGGTCGATGTGCAAGAGAAGTGCCCATTCTGCGACGGAACCGGTACAATCAAGTCGAGCCTGACGGTAGTCGACGAAATAGAGTCGAACATTCGCTACCTCAACGTCTCTCAAGGCGAGCGATGCATAACGATAGCAACCCATCCCTACATACAAGCGTACTTGACGCAAGGCTTCAAGTCGTTGCGTCGCCAGTGGCAGCGGAAGTATAAAATGCGGCTGAAAATCAAACCGATGGAAAGTTACAACCTGCTTGAATTCAAGTTCCTGAACAAGTCAGGCGAAGAGATTTCGATGTGACGAAAATGCAAAAAATATCGCCAAAGGCGCTCTGTGACACAATAAAGGGCGCCTTTTGACGTAAATATAGGCGATGAAATACAGAATAATACGATATTTTGCCGTGCTGTTGTCGCTGTTTCCGGCTGTGCTGAACGCCCAGAGCGGTATCGATGTGTCGCGTTTCCAGGACAGCATCAACTGGAGCAAAGTGGCTAAAAACAGCAAGATAGAGTTTGTCTACATCAAGGCCACCGAGGGGTCGAGCATAAAAGACCCGATGTACAAATATAACGTCAAAAAAGCCCGCGAGGCAGGACTGCTCGTCGGCAGCTACCACGTCTACAGCAGCCGCACCACGGCCTATCAGCAGTTTGCCAATTTCAAGAAAGTGGTCGATAAGAAAAAGCAAGACCTCGTGCCGGTGCTCGACATAGAGGCGATGCACTGCAACAAGCTGAATATGCAGCGAGTAGACAAGCTGCTCGAGCTGATGGAAAAGGAATATGGAGCCAAGCCGATGATATACACCAGCGAAAAGCTCTATAAGACCCATTTTGCAATCAAGAAATACAAGAAATACCACTATTTCATAGCCAATTACAAGCGTGAGCCATCGATGGCCTACACCGTTTGGCAGTACACGCAGCGCGGCAAACAGAAAGGCATAGCGGGCTTTGTCGACTTCTCGAAGTTCCACAAAAAATACTCGGTCGAGAATATAAAGATAAAGAAAAAGGAGCAGGCTGCGGCCCAGCCCGAGAAGCCTCAGGAGGCGAAACCCGCTGCAGCAGCCAAACCACAGGATGTCAAGCCGGCCGCTGCTGCCCAGCCCGAGAAGGCCAAATAGTACAAATTTATTTTGTTGTTTATGAGTTGTCTCCTTTGCCTGAGACGCAACAGTGCGTGTCGGGACGTGGGGCTTTTGTCGTATTTGTCCTCAAAAAGGTGTGTTATTGCATCTTGAAAACGAGCGTTCATAATCAGTGCTTTACAGGGTTTTCTCTGTTCGTTGTCCGCTTGTTGTCCGTTCGTTGTCCGATTGTTGTCCGATCACCAATCGGACAACAATCGGACAACGAGCGGACAACGAACGGACAACGAACGGAGTCGGTGCGGTGCGGAGGCGTGTAGGGTTGGGTGCGGGAACGGCGAAGAAACGGCTTTTGGTTAGTTGCTGTGTATCAAGTGGTTCAAGATGTTTGCTAATAATAATAGAGATTTTATTAATAAAATGTGCTGATATTTCATAAAAAAACATTAACTTTGCAAGTTGTTTCATAACGGGAAGCGTATCTTGAAATGGTGCGCTTTTGGGAGTGCAACATTAAGATAATGAGTGAAATAATATATTAAATCAAGTTTATGCAAAAGAGTAAAATTGGTCTCGATTTTGAAAAAGTAGAGCACGCGAGGAGTGTTGCGCGCAAAATTGCCGATCAGGTACAGGATTTTGTGGGCAACTATACCACTGTTGCAGTGGAGCGAACCATTTGCCGCCTGCTTGGAATTGACGGAATTGATGAAAACGAGGTGCCGCTGCCCAATGTGGTGGTCGATGAGCTGAAGTCGAAAGGCGTTCTGGGACAGGGCGTTGCTTATTTTCTGGGCAATGCCATTATCGAAACTGGCAAGACGCCTCAGCAGATTGCCGAGGATATCGTTGCCGGCAAGCTTGACCTGACGCAGCTGCCTATGCACAAGGTGGAAGAGACGGCCAAGGCGATACAACCCTATGTGGACGAGAATGTTACGCGTGTACGCAACAACCGTCTGCGTCGCGAGAACTACATCAAGACGATAGGCGAGGGCTCGAAACCGTATCTCTACATCATTGTTGCTACGGGTAATATCTACGAGGATGTCGTTCAGGCTCAGGCCGGTGCACGTCAGGGTGCCGACATCATCGCCGTCATCCGCACCACGGGTCAGAGCCTGCTGGACTATGTGCCTTATGGCGCTACGACCGAGGGTTTTGGCGGCACGTTTGCCACTCAGGAGAACTTCCGCATTATGCGCAAGGCTCTCGATGAGGTAGGCGAGGAGGTGGGCCGCTACATCCGCCTTTGCAACTATTGCTCAGGCCTTTGTATGCCGGAGATTGCCGCTATGGGCGCCCTTGAGGGTCTCGATGTGATGCTCAACGATGCCCTCTACGGTATTTTGTTCCGCGACATCAATATGCAGCGCACACTGATTGACCAGTATTTCTCACGCATAATCAACGGCTTTGCTGGCGTTATCATCAACACGGGCGAAGACAACTATCTGACCACCGCCGACGCCTATGAGGAGGCTCACACCGTGTTGGCTTCGGACTTCATTAACGAGCAGTTGGCATTGCTGGCCGGCCTGCCCGAGGAACAGCAGGGCTTGGGCCACGCTTTCGAGATGGACCCGATGTTGGAGAATGGTTTTCTGTACGAGTTGGCTCAGGCTCAGATGATTCGCGAAATTTTCCCGAAGGCTCCGCTGAAGTATATGCCGCCTACCAAGTTTATGACGGGCAACATATTCCGCGGCCACATCCAGGATGCACTGTTCAACATCATAGGCCAGTGGACGCATCAGGGCCTGCAGCTGCTGGGTATGCCGACCGAGGCTATCCATACGCCGTTTATGAGCGACCGCTACCTGAGTATCGAGAACGCCAAGTATATCTTCAACAATATGAGAGACATCGGCGAAGAGGTCGAGTTCAAGGAAGGTGGCATCATCCGCTCACGTGCGAAGGAGGTGCTCGACAAGGCCACCGAACTGCTTGAGAATATGGAGCGCGAGGGCTTGTTCACCGCTCTGGAGAAGGGTATCTTCGCCAACGTGAAGCGTCCGAAGAACGGCGGCAAGGGCCTTGACGGTGTTTCGCTGAAGGCTGAGAACTACTACAACCCGTTTATAGAGATAATGAAAGGGAAAAAATAATTTTGAATGTTGAATTTTGAATGTTGAAAGCCGTTCAAGGCTCAATATTCACTGGTTAAAATTCGCAATTCAAAACATCAATAATCTAAGTTCAAAATTCATAATTCAAAATTAGAAATTAGCTATGAGTGAAGGTTTGTATTCAATGGAGGCCAAGGATTACGACAAAACCTTAGACCTCACCAAGATAAAGCCGTATGGCGACACAATGAACGATGGCAAGGTGCAGCTGAGCTTCACGCTGCCCGTACCCGCAGGTGCCGAGGCGGAAGAGGCTGCCAAGCAACTGCTTAAGAAAATGGGCTTCGAGAATCCGCTGGTGGTGTTCCAGAAGGAATTGACCGAGGGATTCTGCTTTATGAACTGCTATGGTTCGCTGACCCACACTGTCGACTATTCCAACATCCACGTGCCTAAGGTTGAGAGTACTACGATGGAGATGAAGGAATGCGACGAGTATATCCGCGAGCATATCGGCCGTCCGATTGTGTGTGTGGGAGCCTCGACGGGTACCGACGCGCACACTGTGGGCATCGACGCCATTATGAATATGAAGGGCTATGCCGGCCACTATGGTCTGGAGCGCTATGATATGATAGACGCCTACAACCTTGGCAGCCAGGTGCCTAACGAGGAGTTTATCGCTAAAGGCATTGAACTTCACGCTGACGCACTGCTTGTCAGCCAGACGGTTACACAAAAGGATGTTCATATCAAGAATCTTACCGAGCTTGTCGAGATGCTTGAGGCCGAAGGTCTTCGCGACAAGATGATCCTCATCTGCGGTGGACCGCGCATCAGTCACGAGCTGGCCAAGGAGCTGGGCTACGATGCCGGCTTTGGCGCCAACACATACGCCGACGATGTGGCTTCGTTCGTGGCTCAGGAGATGGTGAAGCGCGGTATGAAATAAGGCCTTGAAACAGAAGAAATAACTTTAAAAATACTAATAAAATGGACAAGAACGAAATTAGAAACTTTATTGCCCGCCGTGCAGCCCAGGAGCTTCACGATGGCGACGTTGTCAATCTTGGTATCGGTCTGCCGACCTTGATTCCCAATTTCTTACCTGAAGGTGTCAACGTTATCCTTCAGTCGGAGAATGGTATGATCGGTATGGGTCCCACTCCCGAAGAGGGCAAAGAGGATCCTTGGTTCATCAACGCTGGCGGTGGCTTTACATCGGCAGTCGAGGGTGCCAGCACATTCGACAGCGCCACTTCGTTTGGCATTATCCGTGGCGGCCACGTCGACGTGTCGGTGCTTGGCGCTATGCAGGTTGACGAGAAGGGTGACTTGGCCAACTGGATGATTCCTGGCAAGAAGACCCCGGGTATGGGTGGCGCTATGGACCTTCTGGTCGGTGCCAAAAAGGTGATCCTTGCTATGGAGCATACCGCCAAGGGCAATCCTAAGATTTTGAAGAAGTGCACGTTGCCGCTCACGGCAAAGGGCCAGGTGAATATGATTATCACCGAAATGGGCGTTATGGAGATTACCCCCGAGGGTATCGTCCTGACCGAAATCAACCCCGAATTCACCGTTGCCGACGTTCAGGCTGCAACCGAGGCTACGCTGATCGTTTCTCCCAACCTGAAGGAGATAAGATAATTACAAAACAGAATGGAGGGATGAAGGGAGCGCCCTTCATCCCTTTTAAAACCAGTTTCTTATGAAGAAAACATTGCTTCTTCTTTCCTTGTTGACTTTGATTACGGCTGCCCGTGCCGAGCAACTGTCGCCCCTTGCGCAGATGACGAATCCGCCTCATATCGAGTTCAAGTATTACGGATTCTACAGTGTAATCGACTACACTTTTATGACCAACCTTAACAAGGTGCACGGCGAGTATATCGATGATTATGTTCTCAACGGCATTACGGCCGTGGCTGGATGGCAGTGGCGCAAAGAGTCGGCTGTCGGTTTGGGCTTCTCATATCTTAACGATGCCACGGGCTCTTTCTCTCAGATTCCGGTATTCCTTGAGTTCCGCAGTCATTTCCTTCGCAACCGTGTGACTCCGTTCACCGCCGTTCAGTTGGGCTACAGCATCCCGTTCGGCTCCAAGAACGCAGAACTGGACTATACTCGCATTGACGAGGGTGGCATTACTATGGGTTTTTCGGCAGGTATCCGTTTTGCAATAAAGCAAAAGTTTGGTCTCAATGTTTATGCCGGCTACCAGCTTATCCAGAACAACAGCGTGGAGCGCGGTTTCAACAGCGTTGCCGCTACACGTTTGCCCGAACTTTACCATCACGTCAAATTCGGACTTGGAGTCAACTTCTAATTGCTGACGCATAATTATTTAGAATTGCTTTCATAATGAACAAGAAAATCCTCGCAATTGCATTGGCGTTAACGATATGTGGTGCTGCCAATGCACAATTCAAGAAAAACAAGACTGTTGAGGCGGCCCCTGTCGTCGACGAGTGGAACGACGTGGAAGTCTTTGAGCAGCATAAGCTCTATCCGCGTGCCAACGTGATTCCTTACGCCAACGAGAATGCCATAGAGAAGAACGGCTACGCCGAGTCGCCATATTATATCAGTCTCAATGGCGAATGGCGTATGACGCTGAAACCCAGTTTCGGCAGTCGTCCGACAAACATAGAGCAGAAAGACTTCTCTGCTGAAGGGTGGCCTGTTGTTACCGTGCCGTCGGCCAAATGGCAGGAGGGCACGAAGACGGTCCAGTCAAAGAAGATTAACAAGCCGTCCGATGTCTCGGAATCAAACAATTATGTGGCTACGTATTACAAGGAGTTTGACGTTCCGAAGACTTGGAAGGACTATAAGGCCTATTTGAATATCCAGGCAAAGTCGGCTTACTATGTATGGGTCAATCAGGAATATGTGGGCTATAGCGAGGATGCCCGCGACCTGAGTGAGTTTGAACTGACCAAACATCTTAAGCTCGGCAAGACGAACAACATTGTCGTCCAGGTTCTTTCAGTGTCCGACGGCTCGATGATGGAGTCGCAGTATGCCCGTTCGTACAACGGCATAACATCGGATGTTTTCATTTTGCTTAAGCCGATAGTCAACGTGATGGACTATAAGGTGACGGCTAATTACAACCCATCGAACAAAATGGGTGACTTTACGGCCAGCATCGATATATACAATGAACTGAAGAAGGGCCAGTATTACGTTGAGTATGAGATATGGGATCCGAAAGGCCATCAAGTAGAGAAAATGGGTCGTTGGACCGTATTTGACAAGAAGAACGAGGTGACGATGAAGATGGACCGTGACATACCCAATGTCCAGGCGTGGTCGGCTGAAACGCCCAACCTGTATACGCTCGTCATAAGGCTGCGCGACCAGAAGATGAATCTGCTCGAAACAGTCGGCTGCCGCTTCGGCTTTCGCACTATAGAAATCAATGACGGTCAGCTGTTAGTCAATGGTTCACCAGTGACGCTGTGCGGTACCATATACGCCTACTACGACTACGGTCAGACGGGTATACCTTCGGAAGAGCAGGTGCGTAAAGACTTGCAACTAATGAAGCAGCACAATATCAACGCGGTACGCACTACTCTCTATTCGCCGGCTTCGCAGTATTTCTACGAGATGTGCGACGAATACGGCCTTTATGTCTTGTGCGATGCCAACCTGCAGCCTTTCTCAACACAGGCCAAAGCTGTGGCTACCGACAAGAATTACATCAACCTCTTTGTGACGCGAATGCAGAATATGTATGAGCGCCTCAAAAACCATCCGTCCATTATAGCCTGGTCGCTCGGCAACAGCGTGGATAACGGCATTGGTATGGAGAATGCCTACCGGGTTATAAAGCAGAAAGATAAGTCTCGTCCTGTAGTCTTCTCGGGCGCTGGCTATTCGGAGAATACCGACATTATTGCACCTTCATACCTCGAGTATGACGACCTTAAACTCTTTGCTGCCAAACAAGAGCAGCCTCGTCCGCTGGTGATGGCCGCATTCGGTTCGTCGAAGGGCAATTCATACGGCAATATTGAACCCCTCTGGCAGCTGGTGCGCAACAGCCGTTCGCTGCAAGGAGGCTTTGCCGCCTACTGGAACCCTGCCGATTATTTCAATCCAGCAACCCAGTCCGATGAGTATGCGACCGCACTCGTCGACAAGGACCGTAACCCTGTGCCGTATCTCTCCGAGCTGCGCAATATCTACCGCCCGTTCGAGGTGAGACTGGTGAACATCAGCCCCGACGCTGCCGAGTTCAACGTCACCAACCTCCTTTCGTTCCTTTCGCTGAATGATTACATTTTGCAATACAATATTTTTTCCAACCTTAAAAGCCGCATCATCGAAGGTGAGGTCTCTGTGGCCCTGAAGCCGGGCGAGTCCAAGAACTTCAAGCTCAAGGTGCCTGCGCTTACCCTTTATGCAGGCGAAGAGCTCTTCATCCGTTTCACCGTACTTCAGCGCAAGGAAAGTGCCGCTGTGCCCAAGGGTACCGAACTCGGAGTAGTCGAATTCCCGCTGCCGATGAAAGAGGTCAAGAAAGAGAAACTGCCCGACTTTGACCGCGAGACACTATATCTGACCAAGGAGAGTGACGGCGAGGGTGGCGTTGTCAAAGTGTTCAACGACAACATTGAAATGCGCTACGACCTCGACAAGGCTGACATCCTGACCTATCGTTTCCACGATCGCGACCTGCTGCTGGCTTCGCCGCAAGTCAACTTCTGGCGCGCCGTAACCGACAACGACCGCGTGGACAAGAACGCCCTGCGCCTATGGCAGAACCTCAGCCCGCAGAATATGAAGCGCCACGTTATCGCCACCAACTGCCGTCAGGTCGATGCCAACACTGTATGCATTGACGCAATGCTGCGCTACACCGACCCCAACGATGTGGTGTTCTTCGATGTAAAGCAGTCTATTGCAATACTCTATACCGGCGATGTCATTATCGACAACGAGATTGTCTCCACCGAGCAGATCAAGACCCTTCCCAAAGTGGGCCTCCAGATGTGCCTGCCTAAGACCCTCGACAGCGTCCGTTGGTTCGGCCTTGACAAAGAGACCTACCGCGACCGCCGCTCCTCGGGCATTGCCGGCACTTACAAGCGTGCCGCTTCGTCGCTCTTCTACCTCTACGACAAACCACAGGAAGCCGGCAACCGTGCCGGTGTCCGCTGGGTGTCGGTCGAGGACAAGAACATAGGCCTCTATGTCGACCTGCTCGACACCAACTTCAACTTCAGCATCTATCCCTACACCGACCGCGACATATATGACTGCGAGAACGCATCGTCGCTCAAGCCTCGCGATTTCTGGACATTCAATGTCGACTACCGCCAGGCCGCAGTTGGCAGTGCCCTCGCTGCCCAGGAAGTGTCGGACAAGGACTTGGTGGCCGACAACAGATACCATTTCCGTATGCACTTGCGCGGCTATGACCTCAGCGAGTACAACCCCTACGACTTCTGCCGTATCGAGTATCCGCAGATTGCTTCCAGTGTGCTCCCGATGCCGGTCATCAAGAAAGACCGCGAGCGTTTCGACCAACCTATGACCATCACTCTCAATACTGATGTCCCCAAGGCCGAGATACGCTACACTCTCGACGGCTCAACGCCAAACGAGTCTTCGCTGCTATACAAGAAACCTTTTGTGATTCAGAACTCTACCTATGTCAAGGCCAAGGCTTACAAGAGCGGCTCGACACCATCTTTCACAGCCATCAAG
Organism: uncultured Bacteroidota bacterium; assembly: GCA_902788805.1. Taxonomy (GTDB): domain Bacteria; phylum Bacteroidota; class Bacteroidia; order Bacteroidales; family P3; genus Colimorpha. The sequence goes on from CADALO010000003.1 coordinate 33,335, forward strand.
CGCTTCAACTTCGACTATATTGTAAAGGCTACTTTTGTCAACAAGCCCAATACGCCCTATAACTTCAATCAGGAAACGATACTGTTCGACGGTGAGACAGGCGACATCAGCGAACTCTCGCGCGGCTGGCTCGGCTTCTCCGGCAGCGACCTCAATGTGCTGTTCCAGCTCAGCAAGGCTATTGAACTCCAACAGGTAGAAGTGCGTTTCGCCCACGTCCCCGACGCTTGGGCTTTCGCTCCCACAGCTGTACAGGTCTATGTCTCGTCAGACGGTGAAAACTTCTCGCCGGCCATAAACGCCAAACTCAAATACGCTCCCGAGGAGCAGTCGATGAACAGCCCTCAGACCGTAACCGTCACCATCGACGTCAACCAGCCTGACGTTCAGTATGTACGCCTTGTGGCCAAGAATATGGGCCGCATACCTTCCTGGCACAAAGCCAAAGGTCTACGCCCGTGGATAATGGTCGACGAGGTGCAGCTTAATGAAGTGATACACTAATATAATTGAAATCCGACGATTTATACACGAGAACTGAGATGCTGCTGCAGCCCGAGGGGTTGGAGCGGCTGCGGTCGGCTCACGTCCTTGTGGTAGGCCTGGGTGGCGTTGGCGGTTATGCCGCCGAGATGCTGTGCAGGGCAGGAGTGGGGCATCTTACCATTGTGGACAACGACGTCGTCACTCCCACCAATATCAATCGTCAGATTATAGCCTTGCAATCGACTGTAGGTCAACCTAAAACTGAACTTTTCAACCTGCGCCTGCACGATATCAATCCCGATTGCGAAATAACTGTTGTCCAACAATTCCTTCGCGACGAGTTGACATCACAAATCCTGCAACAGGCAAAGTACGACTACGTTGTCGATGCCATCGACACGCTGGCGCCCAAAGTGTTCCTGCTCTGCGAGGCTCATCGCCTCGGCCTGCCCGTGGTCAGCTCGATGGGCAGTGCCGGCAAGCTCGACCCCTCGGCGGTGCACGTTGCCGACATCTCGCGCAGCCATACTTGTCCGCTTGCGGCAATGGTGCGCAAGCGCCTTCATCGTCTTGGCGTGCACGACGGCATAAAAGTCGTATTCTCAACAGAAAAAGTCGCAGAACACGCCGTTGTTGAGGACCCTTCTCAAAACAAACGCACCACAATAGGCACTATCTCCTATCTGCCTCCGCTTTTCGGCTGCCATTGCGCCTCTGTCGTCATTCGCGACCTTATATCCAGCAAATAAATCAGATTAATAATGAATATAATAAAAAAGGCATTTCTGCCGCTAATATCCATCTTCGTCCTCGCCTCGTGCGAGGTCGAGTTCTCGCCCAACGCCGAATGGACCGAAACGCCGGTCGTCTATTGCCTGCTTGACCAGGACGACGACACGACCTTCGTCCGCGTGCAGCGTTGCTTCCTTGGAACGGACAACAACTATCAGTATGCCGCCATAGCCGACTCCATCAACTACCGGCAGGGCGACATAACTGTCATTATGGAAGAGTGGAACGGCAAGCTGGGCAGCGACGGCCTGTTGGCTCGCACCGGCAATGCTCCGCGCCGCATCTTCGATTTCAACTACCAAGAGATTGTGAACAAGGACAGTGGAGCTTTCTACAACACCATACAGCCGGTTTACGCCTGTCCCACGGCTGGTCAGCTTGACACAAACTGCGTCTACCGCCTCAAGGTGATAAAAAACGCTACCGGCGACACCATAGCACAGGCCGAGACAAGCCTCATCTATGGCCAGATGCGCCTGTCGAAGCCCAACAATGTCACTATGTTCCAGTTTGCGGGCACATCCGGCAGCAAAACCTGCGAGATAACCTGGTCGGCCCTCAAAGGTGCACGGCAATATCAGCCGGTTATCCGCTTCTTCTACCGCGACTTCATTGTCGACCAGACCGTTCTGCCTTGGGATACCACTATCACGCCTCACTACCTTGACATACCCTGCAACGTAGTGAAAAGCAATATGCGCGACCCGTATTTCACCACTTTTCTCGAGCAAAACTATTTCTTTACAACAATAAAAAATGCCCTGAAAGACAGCGTCTGCAACCGTAATGCGATAGATACCGTGCTGGTTTTCATCAACTGTTGCACCGAAGATCTGGCAGCTTACATCTATGCCAGCCATCCGGCAGGCACGTTCAGTAGCCAGGAGCCTTTCAATTACACCAACATTGAAGGCGGCATCGGCGTGTTTGCCGCCCGACGCCGCAATATCAGTTTTACTGTCAACACACCCGTCTCGTCGGCAAGCAACTACATCAAGTCGCTCAAAGCCCTCAACGTTGGATTCTGAAACCCTAACATCCATTTTGTTTTCCACCATACGAGGTGCCTGTGTTTTTTCAGGCACCCCTTTGCATTTTTGTCAGTTTTTGATGAAAAATGCATCCAAAGCGGTCTGATTCAATTTGTTAGAAGAATTGCTCAAAAAAGTTTCAAAAGTCGAAAAAACGGTCATTTTTCGGCCTCTCTAAGTGCTTGATTCTATGGACCAAATTCTTATCAAATTCTACCCAAACTCTTATCAAAGTCTTATCAAATACTACCTCAGTAGAATTTGATAGATATTTAACAAAAGTTATATAGAACTTATATTTTGCGTGGCCGCAGGGTAGGGGAGTCGAAGTGAACGTTTCTTTGCCTTGCCGACATTGACCGTTAGTGGCTGGATTATTGCGTCCGAACCGATGGTAAGCGGCGAGGGCGGACGCGAGCTGCACGTTTTTTTTAAATAATGTCTCTAAAAAGCCCTGCAATCGATAAAAAATGACTATATTTGCAAACTGAAAACTACAAAAACAAAACTTGAATGGATACAAATAAACTAATCAAAATCAGTTCTATAACAAAGAAGATACTGATAGGGCTTTTTGGCGCATTTCTGTTGCTTTTCCTGCTCTTCCATATGTGCGCCAACTTGTTGATACTATTGCACGACAACGGCGAGGCTTACGGCGCCTTCTGCCATTTTATGGGCAGTGACTTCGTTAAGATATTCGAGATCATACTGTTGGCCTGCTTCGTGCTGCACGCCGTCCTCGCGGTGTGGGTGTGGTTCGAGAACAAGCGCAACCGTCCCGTGGGCTACCACAAGCCTTCGCGCACCAAGACCGCCAAGGGCTCCAAGCTGGCCATCGTTACCGGCAGCTTGTTGCTGGTGTGCCTGGCGTTCCACTTCTACGACTTCTTCTTTGTGAAACTGAACTTTGTAGAGGGTACATATATGATTAAAACCGAGGAGTTTATGACTAACGACCCCTCGCTTGAGGTCAGTGAGGAGGCTCAGGTGGTGTTCCTCAACCTCATCAACGACGGCAAGGCTGGCGATGATATGAAATGGATACGCCAGATTAGTGCCGAAGACAAGGCCGTGCTGCAAGAGGCATTCCCCGAGGCCGAGTTTGAGCCCGATTTCTATAATATGGCCCGTCAAAAGTTCAGCGTCTGGCACATTGTGCTGGGCTACCTGGTGTTCTTCTTTGTTGTCGGTCTGCACATACGCCACGGCTTCGAGTCGGCCTTCCAGACCTTCGGCCTTAACCACTACAAGTACTCCAAGCTGATTGAGGTGCTCGGCATCATCTATTGCTGGGTCATCTGCCTCGGCTTCGCTATTGTGCCGATAGGTGTTTTCTTCGGCCTTTAATTCATTTTTCTTAACTCTTAATTTGCATTTAGGATGAACCTCGACTCCAAAATACCTGAAGGTCCTCTCAGTGAGAAATGGACCAATTACAAGATAAACCAAAAGCTGGTCAACCCCGCCAACAAACGCAAGCTCAACATTATCGTTGTCGGTACGGGCCTGGCTGGAGCCTCGGCAGCGGCATCGCTTGGCGCACTGGGCTTCAATGTTGATATTTTCTGCATTCAGGACTCGCCGCGCCGCGCCCACAGCATTGCTGCACAGGGCGGCATCAACGCAGCCAAGAACTATCAGAACGATGGCGACAGCGTTGAACGCCTGTTCCGCGACACCATCAAGGGCGGCGACTACCGCGCCCGCGAGGCAAACGTCTATCGTCTGGCTGAGGTCAGCGGCGACATCATCGACCAGTGCGTGGCGCAGGGTGTGCCTTTCGCACGCGACTACAGCGGCCTGCTCGACAACCGTTCGTTCGGTGGCGCACAGGTCAGCCGCACCTTCTACGCCCGCGGCCAGACGGGTCAGCAGCTGCTGCTCGGCGCATACGGCGCCTTGAGCCGCGAGATTGAACGCGGCAGCGTGAAACTCCACTCTCGTTGTGAGATGGAGGAACTGGTGCTTGTCAAGGACAATGCTGGCAAGGAACGTGCACGCGGCATCATTGTCCGCAATCTGGTGACCGGCAAGTTGGAGCGCTATTCGGCCCACGCCGTGGTGCTTGCCACCGGCGGCTACGGCAATGTCTATTTCCTCAGTACCAATGCAATGAACAGCAACGGCAGCGCTGCTTGGATATGCCACCGCAAAGGTGCTCTTTTTGCAAATCCCTGCTACGTGCAGATTCACCCCACCTGCATTCCGGTCCACGGCGACTACCAGTCGAAGCTCACCCTGATGAGCGAGAGTCTGCGCAACGATGGCCGCATTTGGGTGCCCAAGAAGAAGGAGGACGCCGAGGCCATCCGTGCCGGACAGAAGAAGGCCAACGACATACCTGAAGAGGAGCGCGACTACTACCTTGAGCGTCGCTATCCCGCTTTCGGCAACCTTGTGCCCCGCGACGTGGCCAGCCGTGCTGCCAAAGAGCGCTGCGATGCCGGCTACGGCGTAGGCTCGACCGGCCTGGCTGTCTATCTTGACTTTGCTGACGCTATCAAGCGTTTGGGCAAGAAGGTCGTGGAGCAGAAGTATGGCAACCTCTTCCAGATGTATCAGAAGATTACGGACGAGAACCCTTACGAGACGCCTATGATGATTTATCCCGCCGTGCACTACACGATGGGCGGTCTTTGGGTGGACTACGAGCTGCAGACTACCATCCCGGGCCTTTTCGCCGCTGGCGAAGCCAACTTCAGCGACCACGGCGCCAACCGCCTTGGCGCTTCGGCTCTAATGCAAGGTCTGGCCGACGGCTACTTCGTGCTGCCTTACACGCTGCAGAACTACCTGGCCGATCAGATTACCCTTGGCCCCATTCCTACCGATACGCCCGAGTTTGACGAGGCCGAGCAGAGCGTCCGCCAGCGCGAACAGCGCCTTATGGACATCAAGGGCAACAAGACAGTCGACTACTTCCATAAGCGCCTTGGCCACATAATGTGGGAATACGTAGGTATGAGCCGCAACGAGGAAAGCCTCACCAAAGCGGCTGCGATGATTGACGAACTCGAGAATGAGTTTTGGCAGAACGTGCAGGTGCCCGGCGACATTGAGAGCTTCAACCCCGAAATGGAGAAGGCTCTGCGACTGGCCGACTACTTCGAGCTGGCACGCCTCATCACCGCCGATGCCCTGCACCGCAAAGAGTCGTGCGGCGGACACTTCCGCACCGAGAGCCAGACTCCCGATGGTGAGACGCTCCGCGACGATGAGCACTTTATGTATGTGGCCGCTTGGCAATACCAAGGCCACGCCCAGCCCGAGACTCTCCACAAAGAGGAACTCAACTACGAGCACATTAAGATTGCAACCCGTAATTATAAAAATTAGTTATAAAGGTTTAAAAAGGTTCGCTTAGCTCAAAAGGTTGAAAATGTCATAGTACTATAACAATTAACCCTTTAAAACCCTTTTAACCCTTTAAACCCCTTTAATGCACAAAGACAATGAACTTCACACTACATATATGGCGTCAAGAGAACGCCAAAGCCAAAGGGCATTTCGAGACCTACAAGGTCAGCGACATATCGCCCGACTGCTCTTTCCTTGAGATGCTCGACATACTCAACGAACAACTAATCAACGACCACATAGCACATCCTGTATGCTTCGACAACGATTGTCGCGAGGGCATCTGCGGTATGTGCGGCCTTTATATCAACGGCCGTCCCCACGGCAACGACGATGGCGTGACTACCTGTCAGCTGCATATGCGCAAATTCCAGGACGGCGACGAGATATGGATCGAGCCCTGGCGTGCCAAGGCCTTTCCCGTAATCCGTGACCTCGTGGTAGACCGCAGCGCTTTCGACAAGATTATCCAGGCCGGTGGCTATGTCAGCGTCACCACCGGCGGTGTGCCCGACGCCAACGCCATCCCCGTGCCCAAGCGCTTCGCCGATATGGCGATGGACGCTGCCGAGTGTATCGGCTGCGGCGCCTGCGTTGCTGCCTGCAAGAACGCCAGCGCTATGCTCTTTGTCGGAGCCAAGGTCGCCCATCTCGCTATGCTGCCTCAAGGCCAGGTCGAGGCCCAGGAGCGCGTCAAGAAGATGGTGTGCCGTATGGACGAGCTGGGCTTCGGCAGCTGCACCAACACCTACGCCTGCGAAGCCGAATGCCCCAAGCAGATCAAGCGCCAGAACATCGCCCGCCTCAACCGCGAATGGATCAAGCAACTCTTTGCCGGTAACCATAAGCCTGAGGAATAATGAAACGTTGTATTCTAACGCTTCTGCTGGCTGTAAGTATCAGTTCCAGTCTCTACGCCCAGAACAACTACAAATACTGGGTGCAGTTCACAGACAAGAACAATACTCCTTACAGCATAGACAACCCGTCGGAGTACTTGAGCCAGCGCGCCATCAACCGTCGCGCAAAATTCGGTATAACCATCGATAGCCTTGACTTGCCGGTCAATCCTGCCTATGTGCAGGCTGTATCGGCAACAGGAGCAACGTTGATCAACCCTTCCAAATGGATGAACGGCGTGACTGTCAGCCTCACCGACCCGGATGTTGCGTCGCAGATAGCCGCTCTGCCTTTCGTGTCGCGTGTCGACAGCGTCGGCATCCACGACCCGCAAATCGACGATTACTACGGTGGCGGCTATGAATCTCACACTTTGACTTGGAATGAGGAATTTAGCTCAGACTGGTACGGATACGGCTATTCGCAGATTAGGCAGTTGAACGGTATCAAATTGCATAAGGCTGGCTTTATGGGACAAGGCCTGTGGATAGGCGTTGTCGACGGAGGCTTCTTCAATTCCGACAATCTTGACATATTCCAGCACCTCTACGACGAAGGGCGTGTCACCGCTACACGCAACTTCGTGAACCCTTCCGACAACAACATCTATCGCTACAGCGACCACGGCACAATGGTGCTCTCAACGATGGCGGCATTCAAGCCGGGCTTCTATGTCGGCACCGCGCCCAAAGCCCACTTTTTTCTTGCTGTCAGCGAAGATTCGGGCAACGAAACAATCATAGAGGAATACAACCTTATTTCCGCTATCGAGTTCTTCGACAGCCTTGGCATCGACCTCGTCAATATGTCGCTGGGCTACAACCGCTTTGACGGCGACCTGTTCAGTTACTCGCATCCCCAGTTTGACGGACAGACGGCTCCAAGCTCGCGTGCCGCCGATATCGCGGTCGCGAAAGGTATGTTGCTTGTCAGCTCCGTTGGCAACGACGGTTCGGAAATATTCAGCGTTCCCGCCGATGCACGCCATATCCTCAGCGTCGGCTCGGTCGACAGGGAGGGCGATTATTCCTATTTCAGCACAACAGGCCCCACCTCCGACGGACGCATCAAGCCCGATATCTGTGCAAAGGGTGAATTGTCTGTGCCTGCCTGTAACGGACTGATTACGTGGACGTCAGGCACTTCATTCTCAAGCCCTGTAGCCTGCGGAATGACAGCCTGCGTGATGCAGCGCTACACGACATTTGCTCCCGACCAGATATGCGACAGCCTGCGCGCCTGGGGCGACCAGGCCGACAGCCCCGACAACTATCGCGGCTACGGCATACCCAACTTCGGGCGTTCAGTCGACGAGAACCATCCCCACTCGTCTGTTGACGGACCGGTCTCGGCAAGTCTTCAGTTCAAGCTGAGCCCCAACCCGTCGCGTGGCCAGGTGACACTCTTTTCTGCTGAAAGTCAGCCGGATGCCGTGGTTTCTGTCTACACCCTTTTAGGCAAGAAGCTATACTGCGGCCCGGTGGATGACCCCGCAACAGCCAGCACATTGAGCTCCCTGCAGCAGGGCATCTACCTTCTGCGTGTCATCAGCTCCGGCAACAGTCAGACCCTCAGAATGATACGGCAATAGAATTCCGTTCCGCTGTCGGGCAGCAGCCGAAAATACACTAATATGAATCAAAGAACCGTCTATTTCCGCACGACGGTCAACCTGCCTTTACTTTGGCGGTTTGGTGCGCTTTGGCTCGACGCTCGTTGCAGGTAGTGTCGGCGAAGCATCGGGCGAAGTGGGGCAGGCTGTGGATTCAGTGTCTATATTAACCTCATCTTCAGTCTCTTCTGCTTCTTCCAACGATAGTGTCCCGTAGCCGATATACTGGCTCATCGACGCACGTCCCGCGTTGTCGCGCACAAAGCCCCACAGGTGCACCTCGCGTCCGGCCCAATAAGGGTTGAGGCTGATTGTCACGCTGTTATGGCGACGGCAGGCAGGTGCCGAGATGTCGAAATCGCCCAACTCAGGACAATAGGCCACAAGATAAACCCCGTCGTCCGGTCCTGCTACGCGATGCAGCGGATTCTTCTCAAAATCAACGCTTATCGTAGTGTCGTCCAAAAGTCGAGGCTCGTAGAACGCCACCGGCGCCACCGGTCCCTCGCTCAGCTGTAGGTTCTCGTAGTCGACCGACAACTGATTGTCGCTCAACGAGAAACATCTCTTATTGATGCGCATAAAGTAGTTGCATTCCGTCACGTGATTGTTGATGCTTGACTGGCGCAGGCCCAACTGCAAGATGCGCTTTGCCTTGCTTGCAAAGGCAATCGTCTGGCGGAAGAGGGCACGCTGTGCCAGCTGCGCCTCGCTTTGCGCGTCGCGATAGTGCGACGGCATCGTCCTGACGCAGTATTGCCCGCGCCACTGGTAGCCGACAAGGTTACCCATCCGGCCGACAATGCCTCCTGCAAAAATATTGTTTGTCTTTCCCATAGAATGATGGTTTTAAGGGTTTTATATGATTATATAGTTCTAAACTGTCCTGACTGCGCTCGTGTTCAATTTGTTGTAAAACAAGGGTATACAGATGCAGAAGAAACACCTTCCTTAAGCATTCGCCAGTTCAATTTCCTATCATAACGTTACCAAAGCCCTATTATTGTTTACTAACTTAAAATTTCATAAAACTTATATAAAACTTTTAGTAGAATTTGATAAGAATATGGTCTATGGAAATCAAAGAGTTGTGACGGCGGAATTTTGGGCTGAAAACGGCGTTTTTTTCGTTTTTTTTCAGCTTTTGTCCGGCGTTTTTCATCTCAGGGCTTTGGTCGGGGAATAGCCTTTGGTTTAATCCGCTTGATTTGGGGATGAATCCGTTTCGGAGCCATATTTGAGAAAAAAGTTTTGAAGTTTATGCTCCTTTTTCAGTTTTTTTGTATTTTTGCAAACTGAACCAACTCGTCAATAAGGAATGTAGAATACTGACCACCAATGTGATCGCCTAAAAAAGAAGGGAGGAAAATATGGTTGAAACCATCCAACACGGGTCTCTGAAATGGCAACATATAACGAATCCGAACGAAGATGACTTCCGTTATCTGCTTGAGGATTTCAATTTCCACCCTTTGGACATCGAGGACGTCCGAAGCACTAACCAGCGTCCTAAAATTGACGAATACGACGACTATTACTTCTTGATTCTCAACTTCCCTTATTTCGACAAGGGCAATAAGAACGTGCGTATCCGCGAGGTCAAAATCTTCTGGGGCAAGGACTATATCATCACCGTCGGCAAGTCGCACTGGGTGGTCAAGAAATTCTTCGACGAGATTAAGGAGGAACTGGAAGAGAAGGATGAAGATACACTCAATGCCTTCTCTTGCAGTGATTTGCTGCTATATACCATTCTTGACCGTCTGATGCTGGAGACCTACCAGTTGATTCTCAGCATCGGATCGGAGGTGGACCTGATCAACTACGATATCTTCAACAAGAAGGCGCGCAACATCATCGAGCTAATCAGCACCACGCGGCGCAACGTCATCCTGCTGAACACGTCGTTCAAGCCGCAACTGCGTGTGCTGCATATGTTTGAGAGCGGCGGCATCAAAGGCTTTGCCGACCCCGAAGTGCTGGATATGGAAGACTACTGGGGCGATATCTTGGACCAGTACCAGAAGATGTACGACTTGGTCGAGGACTATGGAGAGTTGACCGAAGGCTTGTCGCAAACGTTTGATTCTTTGCAGACTAACCGTACCAACGACATTATGCGCGTGATGACGTTCTTCAGTACCATTATGCTTCCGCTGACGGTGGTGGCCAGCCTGTTTGGTATGAACGTCGATTTTCCGTTCATCACCAACACCACCTCGTTCTGGGTCATCCTCGGCATTATGGCCTTGATAACCACCCTCCTGCTGGTTTACTTCAACCGGATGACGAACAGGTAGTTTTTCTTTTTTATAGTGTTTCGCTAATCACTTCATCCATCGGGACGAAGTGAGAGTCCCTTTATTTGCATCTCTTAACAACACGTAAAAAACAAAGCGTGTTTTATTCGTCTGCAATTTGAGAGGCAAATTCTTGTATTGTAAGGATAAGGATTTTAGGCCAATCTATCTCTTTGAGGATGTTGAAATGGGAGTCGTTGGTGACGATGTACTCAGCATCGGCTGCGACAGCACAGTCAACAAATTTGTTGTCGTCAACATCCGTTTTTATAAGGCCAAAATGGAAATATGATTCTTTTATGATATCTAAGAAAGATTATTATTTGATTTTGTCTTATTCCGAGGACAAGCAGGGCTTGTTCTGTGTTCCGTTGTCTCGGTTGTGTGTGTTAAATTGTGTTAAGCCCCAAAATATTTTTCTCTAAAATACGGCATTACTTACCCCGAGGTTAGTGGCTAACGCTCAGGTACCTTCTTGCGGGTTTTGGGAAAGTGTTGTAATTTTGCATCCGAAATCAAACAATAAAAAGTACATATTATGAAACAGATTGAAACAATCAAGGCAGGAAAGAATTATGCTGCTGTTAACGTTGGAAAATTGAACGAGGTTATCGACTATAAACTCCCGATGGGACCTGATGTCGTAATCAATGGCAAAGTGTTCGTCGGTCAGGCCGTCGGCGCTACGGGCAGTGAATTGTCGTTCCAAACGCTTGTCCCGGGTCAGGACAGTGGATTCCTGCACACGCACAAGACCCACGAGGAACTCTATTTCATTCTGAAGGGCGAAGGCCAGTATCAGGTTGACGAAGAGGTATTCCCTGTAAGAGAAGGCTCAGTTGTCCGCGTGTCGCCAAATGGCAAGCGTGCGTTGAAGAACACTGGCAACGAGAACCTGACGATGCTATGCATCCAATATAAGGCGGATTCTTTTACCGAGGCGGACAGCCCGATGACTGACGGTGTGATTCTTCAGGAGAAACTTAACTGGTAGTTGCCAATCCTTATCGGCACTGGCAGGCGGGCAAAAAGGGAGTTGCCCGCCTGTTTTCAGAAAAAGTCGTATCTTTGCATTTCGAACACAAGCATTAAAGCAATGACAAAGGATTTTATAAAAGACCCGATATTCCCTGAATGCCCGATGCGAAACGTGCTGGCACGTATTGGTGGCAAATGGACTTTGGCGGTGTTGTACACATTGGACGAAAGCGATGCGCCGATGCGTTTTCGCGACATTGAACTGAAGAACCCCGATTGCTCGCAAAAGATGCTCACCCAGACTCTTCGAGGATTGGAGGCCGACGGGCTTGTGAGCCGCACCGTCTATGCCGAGATGCCTCCGCGTGTTGAGTACTCTCTGACCGATAGAGGGCTCTCTTTTCTTCCTATTCTGCGGCAACTCATAGATTGGGCATACCATAACTTGCACGATATCGTCACCGACCGTGAGAAGTACTATGAACAGAGAGGATAATTTAGATTTTTGCATACGCTACTTGATGGAGCAGGACAAGGTTGAAATGAAGCTTCCTGCCGCTATCGGGGATAAGAAGCGAATGCTTAGGGCTTTGATGAATGTCTGGGTGCCGCAGCCGCTTAGCGAAGAGTTTCTGAAGGCGCAAGATGCAGAATTGCAGATGCAACTGAAAGAAAAAGGAGTGGTGGAGGCAGAAGGCAGGCTGTGGAAAGGTGATATAACAAGACTGAAGGTGGATGCCATTGTCAATGCTGCCAATAGCCGTATGTTGGGATGCTGGCATCCTCTGCACGGCTGTATTGACAATGCCATTCACAGTGCGGCGGGATTGCAGCTTAGGGTCGAATGTGCAGAAGTTATGAGTGGCACCGAATGCCCTCAAATACATCCGGAATACACGTTCGAAGGTGTGACATATCGAGAGGCGTTCACCAGTGAGACAATCGTCACAAAAGGGTATAATCTTCCGGCCAAATATGTTATCCACACAGTAGGGCCCATAATAGCACAAGGCATCCCCACACAAGAGCAGGAACGGCAGCTGTCGTGGTGCTACAAGAACAGTATCGCGCTTGCCGAAGCCAATGGCTGCCAGTCAATTGCATTTTGCTGCATTTCGACCGGAGAGTATCGTTTCCCAAATCGCCGTGCAGCAGAAATAGCGATGGATGCCTGCAAAGATGCGTCGATAAGGGTTGTGTTCAATGTTTTCAAGGATATAGACTATGACATATACTGCGGACTTCTCGGAACGCATTGAGGCGATGCACCGGGCAATAAAGGAGGCCAAACATATAATAATCGGTGCAGGTAGCGGTCTCACAACCGCCGCGGGGATTGACTATGCCGGTGAGGATTTCAGTCGCGAGTTTGCGCCGTGGATTGAGCGTTATGGTTTTAAGGACCTGTATACGTCGTCGTTCTATCATTTTGAGACCAAGGAAGAGTATTGGGCTTATTGGGCAAAGCATATCTGGTTCAGCCGTTATCGTATGGGCGCGACGGAGTTGTATAAGAAATTGTTACGGCTGTTTCCTGATGCTTTTGTGATAACTACCAATGTCGACGGACAGTTTGAATTGGCAGGATTCCCAGCAGATAATATTTTTGCCACACAGGGTGACTATCGCTGGTTCCAGCCCGCCAGCGGCACACCTAAAATACTTATTGACAACAGAGATTGGGTTATGCGTGTGTTGCCGTTTATTAAAGATTGCCGTATTCCGACAGAAATGCTGCCATTGATGCCCGATGGAGGCGTTGTGGCTATGAATTTGAGAGTGGACGATACTTTTGTGGAGGATTACAGGTGGCATAGGCAGGCACGCCGATATACGGATTTTGTATACGGGGCATCGCAGGGCAAATTGCTGTTGATAGAAATCGGGATTGGCTATAACACGCCAGGGATTATTCGGCTACCCTTTGAACAGATGGCTCAGAAATTTCCTGATACAACGTTAGTCCGTATGAACAGAGACAATCCGGAAGCCTGTCTTCAAGCTATTCCTCGTTTTATTCCTTTCACGGAAGATATTGCCAGTATTCTCGATCAATTAAGATAACTCTCACTTATGACTTCATCCATCGGGACGTCGAAGGGCTCGGTGGGGATGGTGTCGAAGAGCTGGAAAGAGAAGGCTACGCCTACCTTTACGGCATTGGGCGTCGATTTGAGAAGTCGGTCGTAGAAGCCTCTGCCACGGCCCATACGGTTCTTGTTGTGGTCGAAGGCTACGCCGGGAACGACTATCATCTGTACTTGCTCAAGTGCCTCGAAGACAGGGCCTACAGGCTCGGGGATGCCGAACTGCGGCCCAGGTTGCATACTGTCGGGACCTGTGTATTGGCGGAGCAGCAGGTCGTCGCCGTCGACGCAGGGCAGCAATAAGGTCTTCTCTTTGTACCAGCGCTTTACGAAGTCGTGGGTGTACACCTCGTCGTCCATCGACCAGTAGAGCAGCACGGTGTTGGCGTTGCTGAACGACGTTAGTTGCTCGACTTGCTGCATAATGGGCATCGAGCGGCGGATTTTTTCTTCGAGCGGCACGGCGCTCTTGGCGGCACGCACTATTTTGCGGAGTTCTTTCTTTTCCATTGGCATTAAAAAAGGCAGGTTTATAGACCTGCCTTTGGTTTTTATTACGTCCTGTAATGTATTTGTTTATAGTCGCATTGCCATTGCTTAGAACGGCAGGTCGTCCTCCGAGTCGGCAGGAGCTGACGCGAATGAGGCGGCTGCGGGAGCTGCGGGGGCAGCAGGAGCGGCAGCGGGCGCAGCGGCAGGAGCTGCCGGAGCAGCGGCGCCACCGGCGAAGGGCACCACGCGGATGCAGCGCAGGTCGGTATACCAGCGGTCGTTGTATTCGCGGCTTTCGGGCGAGAAGGTGACGACGACGGGAGCATTCATAACCAGTGCGTTGACCATTGCCAAACGGTCTTCGCCAAAGAGTGTGAAAGCGACTTGACGCGGATAGGTGTCTTCTGTTTCGATAACAAAACCGCCTTTAACCCAAGGGCCGCGCTGTGACTCGCCTCTTACTTCGGGTAAAATCTTAATTAATCTTCCTGTAATATCCATAATTGTATTTTATTTATTTAATTATCAAAACCATAGTTTCTGCAAAGGCTTTTTCTCCCCGGCAGAAAGCGTTTACAAAAGTACACAAAAAGTTTCAAGGAGTGCAAAAAAGTTATGAACAAAAAGTTACTTGGTTGATAGTCAGAGCAGATGAGGTGAATGGTGGTTGTTGTGCGTTTTGTTGTGAAGTTTTTTCTGTTTTGATACAATAAAAACATAGTGTTTTCAGTTAAGACAATAAAGGAGATTTGAACTATGCCGATGTTTTATACGCCTAAGCCGCGACAATTTCATTACAAACCATTGTTTTACGACCCTGAGAAGGAGGAATGGGAGAAGCTGAAAGCCAAGTACAGACTTGAGAACGGTCTGCCGCTTGACGATGAGAAACTGAGAGCCGAGAGCGAAGAACGCAAGGCTGAAAGCACAAAGCAAGGAGTGGAAAGCGAGGATAAGGATTTGGAGTATTTCCAGCGGAAGGTGCGTGACATTGAGCGTACAGAGAGGCAGGAGAAGCAAAAGCTGACCTTCGCGGACTTCTTCAAAAAGAGGGAGAAACCGCAGTTCCACTATGTGTCGCGTTTTGACAGTGAAGGCAATTTGCTGGAGACACCGCCTGAGGCAACCAAGGATGCGTCGGTGAAACGCCGAATCAGTCGCCGCTTCGAGGATGACGATATGGATAGATACAAGCCTATACCAGCGGGCAAGATAATGATTTACACGCTGTTGGTGTGTATTTTGTTATTATTTATTTTCTGGTAAAACAAATTAGGCTTTAAAAGCGCAGGTATTTCATTTTTTTTGTGTAGTTTTGCAAAAATTTTTGCCTATGTTTATTGAGGTCTTAAAGTCTAAAATACATAGAGTTACCGTTACCGAAGCCAACCTTGACTATATCGGAAGTATAACTATTGACGAAGAACTGCTTGCTGCTGCCAATATGATTGAGAACGAGCGCGTGGATATATACAACATCACCAACGGCGAAAGGTTTTCAACATATATCATTAAGGGTGAGGCAGGCAGTGGCATTATCGGCATCAATGGTGCGGCGGCTCACAAAGCGCGTGTGGGCGACCTGCTTATAATTGCTTCATACGCATCGATGGACTTTGAGGAAGCCAAGAATTGGCATCCTACGGTTATCTTTCCAAAAGACAATCACTTGAGATGAAGAAGCGGCTGGGCGACATACTGAAGTTTGTTGTATTCCTCGGCATTGGAATCTTTTTCATCTATTGGTTTCTGCTAAAGCTTGACGCTGACGAGAAGGCTGCAATATGGGAGTCGTTCTTGTCGGCGCGATGGAGCTGGGTCGGCATTGTAATGCTGACAAGTCTTGTGGCTCACTTTGTGCGTGCCCTGCGTTGGCGATTGCTTTTCAGACCGTTGGAGCACTACCCGAACGTCAACAACACCTTTGGCGCCGTGATGGTGACTTATTTGGCGAATCTGGCATTTCCGCGACTGGGCGAGGTTATGAGGTGCGCAATGCTTCGGACAAGCGAAGGTATCCCTATGGAGAAGTCGTTGGGTACAGTGGTGACCGAGCGCCTTTTCGACACACTGATGTTCGTACTCATTGTGCTTATGGGTTTTCTGCTGATGTTCAGCAGTGTAAAGGATTTCATATATAACGCACTGTCAGAGAAGTTCAGCTCGCTGCCAACGTTGGCTGGCATAGCAGCGGCAGGCGTGGTATTGTTGATAGCACTTTTTGTCATCTATAAGCTGTTTCACGACAAACTGATGAACTTCAGCCTTTATCGTAGGGTTGTAGAGCTGTTGAGAGGCTGTGTGGACGGCGTGAAGAGCATACTGCACCTTGGCCCTAAATCGACGGTGTTGTTTGTCCTTTACAGCTTGATAATCTACTTCCTGTACATCGCGGGGGGCTGGGTGATACTTGAAGCCTTTGCCGAAACAGGCCATCTCGGATTCCAGACGGCGTTTGTGATATACCTCTTCGGTTCGGTGGGAATGATGATTTCGCAGGGCGGACTTGGCGCTTACCCCGTCTTGGTATGGCAGGCGTTGGCGATATACGGTATTGGAGAGTCGACTGGCTTGGCCTGTGGATGGCTGTTGTGGGGTTCGCAGCAGGTCGTGGTTATCGTGCTTGGCCTGGCATACCTCATTTATTTCTCGTTGTTGAAGAAAAAGGCGAAGTCTGTATGAACCACCACGAACACATATATTCAAAGATTCTGACACTTGACGAACTTACGGAACGCCTTGGTGTGATGCGGCAAGGGCAACAGAAGCCCGTTGTGGTCTTCACTAATGGATGCTTCGACTTGGTGCACAGAGGACACGTGGACTATTTGAGCAGAGCGCGAGATTTGGGCGACCTGCTGGTTGTGGGCTTGAACAGTGACAGTTCCGTGAGGCGACTGAAGGGCGAAAGCCGCCCTGTATCGAACGAAAGCAGCCGTGCAGCAGTGTTGGCAGCAATGGGGTTTGTTGACTATGTGGTTGTATTTGAGGAAGACACCCCGCTGAGATTGATAGAGAACATCTGCCCGGACATCCTGGTTAAAGGCGGCGATTATGACAGATCAAACGTTGTCGGTGCCGATTTTGTTGAGGCGCACGGCGGACGGCTGGAACTGCTGAGCCTTGTGCCGGGTGAGTCTACGACGCGACTGGTGGAAAGGATAAAGCAATGAGAACAAGAGCTTACATATTATTGGCCGTTTTGATGGTTGCCGCCATTGGCACTGCCGAGGCCCAGCATAAAAAGAGAGGCCATCAACGCGAGTTTGATTTAGAAGTGCGAGGAGGTGTGAATATGTGTCAGATTGACGGTGACGCTTCCGGAAACTATAACAAGATGGGCTTCCACGCGGGTCTGAACACATCTTTCCCGTTGAGCGACGACGGCAGTTGGCGCTTTGTAGTGGAGTTGGGGCTGACGCAAAAAGGGTCGAGGATTAACAGTAGCTCGCTTGACCGCACTATATCGCTGTTATATGTCGAGGTGCCGCTGATGCTGGCCTACGATATGTTTGATGGCAATAAACTAAGGGCCGGAGTGGGTGTTGCACCTGCCATATTGGCCAGTGCCAACGTTAAGACAGACGGTGTATACGATGAACTTCATTCGCAGAACTATAAGCGTATGGATGCGCTGCCGATATGTGTTAGTTTACGTTACAAGATAACCGACCATTTGGGAATAGATGTGCGCTACTACAATTCTATGCTCAATATCGCCAAGGAGAACGGCATAGGCACATATCGCATTTCCCGCAGCAACAAAGGACAGTTCAACAGACTGGTTCAGGCAGGAATAACAATTGATTTTTAATTAAAAACAGAATATTATGACACATACACGTTGCTTAATCATTGGATCAGGTCCTGCAGGCTACACTGCAGGCATTTATACAGGTCGCGCCGACCTCAATCCGCTACTTTACGAAGGCATTCAGCCTGGCGGTCAGCTGACGATAACCACTGAGATAGAGAATTTCCCCGGCTATCCCGAGGGAATCTCCGGTACGGCGATGATGGCCGACCTCAGGAAGCAGGCAGAGCGATTTGGAACAGAAATCCGCAAGGGGACTATTGAGGATATCGACCTCTCGAAGCGCCCGTTTATCGCCAAGGACAACAAAGGCGAAGAGATAGAGGCAGAGACAGTTATCATCGCTACCGGTGCTTCGGCACGTTGGCTGGGATTGGACAGCGAGAAGAAATACTACGGCCAAGGTGTGTCGGCTTGCGCCACTTGCGATGGCTTCTTCTACAAGAATATGGATGTCGCCGTCGTTGGCGGTGGCGATACGGCCTGCGAAGAGGCTACCTATCTGGCAACATTGTGCCGCAAGGTCTATCAGATAGTGCGCCGCGACGAGCTGAGAGCGTCGAAGGCAATGCAGCACAAGGTTTTGAGCAATCCCAAGATTGAGGTGTTATGGAACAGCGTGACACAGGATATTGTCGGCAACGATATGGACGGTGTCGTTGGTGCTGATCTGAAGAATGTCAAGACTGGCGAAATCAAACACATAGACATTGCAGGATTCTTCGTCGCCATTGGCCATCAGCCTAACACAGCCTTCCTTAAAGGTCAGCTGGAACTGGACGAGGCAGGCTACATCAAGGTGCAAAACCCAAGCAGTGCCACAAGCATCCCTGGTGTTTTTGCTGCCGGTGATGTGTGCGACCCCAACTACCGTCAGGCCTGCGTCGCCGCGGCAAAGGGCTGCGTGGCGGGCATCGACGTTGAGAGATTTCTGCATAGTTGATCCATAATGCGAAGGGTTGTTTTCTTTCTGCTGATGTTGGTAGGCTTGTGTTTTACAATGCAGGCCCAGATGCCAATAAGTGCCAGAGCCAAAACTAATAACAATAATAATAGCAACCGAAACAACAACCCTAACTTCGTTCCACAGCAATTAGACGAGCCAGACAGCACGCAGAACAAAGAGCCTGAAGGCATTGTGTTCGACTATGACGAAGATCCGGATTCCGTGCTGATTGGCAGCGTGTTCAGTTTCCCGCACCTGCAAAGGGCGGTCAAGCTATATCGTCTCGGGCATCCGAGCCTTGACCCGACAGGTGTCGAGTTCTTCAATCCAGTCCACTCAATGGATGGATTGTACTATATCGATCTCGGTGCACTCGGGCAAAGCCACCTGTCGCTTTATCCGTACAATATTGTTACTCAGAGGCTTTTTGATGTCCCTGCCTTTGGTTTGCCGTTGACAATGAATTGGCAAAACGATGTGCATCCCGTATTCCGCAAACAATTGCACACGGACAGGTTCTACCAGACACTCAAGCCTTACACCCTGCTTGGCTATGGCAGTTCGCTCAACAAAGACTATCAAATCAAGATAATACACACTCAGAATATCAAGCCAAGATGGAACGTGGCGTTTATGTATGACCTTGTGAGTCGCGACGGCCTTTATACCAACAGCGAAGTGACGAACCACATACTCGACGCAACGACAAACTATTACTCGAAGGATGCTCGTTACCAGCTGCAGGCCGGCATAAGTTTCAACCGACTTCGCCAGCAGGAGAACGGCGGAGTGCAGAACGACACAACCTGCTGGGACTATTCGCGCGAGGCAGGTGTGCCGGTCAATATGTATGCTGCCCAGAACCAGTGGCGCGACCTCGATATACACATCCATCAGAGCTACAATACTGTACGCCAGTTCCAATACCTGCGACCTATAGTCGAAACCGTATATGACACCATAAAAACCGACTCTGTCAAAGCTCATCACGAATACAGTAACGACAGCGTCCCGGGCGTTGTTAAAGGCCTGGATTTCATTATCCAAAAGAGAGATACAGTCGTCGGTGTCGACACCATTCTTCCTCCCAAGCCTCACACCTATAACACCGGCGTATTTGCCTGGGATATAAACTTCTCGCGCCATCGCCGCATATTCTACGACAGCCAGGCCGACAGCTGGTTCTACAACTACGCATCGATTGACACATCCTTTTATTACGACTCCACTGTCCACTACAAGCTTTCGACCGAAATATACTGGACAAATGATGCATATATGAGCCATCGTTGGCGCAATCCGTTTGTGCTTCTGTTCGGTGTAAGGCCCGAATACAACAAGGTCCAGTTCGCCGGCCAGTCATTCGCCAACTCAAGTCTTCAGGAGTTCTCTGTCAACCCGTTTGCCAGATTGGAGCTCAACACAAAGAGAGTTTTATTCACGGCTATGGCTGAGGAGGTTACAGGCAGCATCCGCAACGGAGACTATCGGATAAACGGAAACCTTCGAATCAATGCTGGCCGACACAGCCTCTTCGACGTCGCTGTACTCAGCGAAGCGCAGTCGCCAGACCTGATATATTACCACAACGAAGGCTGCTACAACTGGGATAACCCGAACTTTAACAAGGTGAAGCGCCAGCAAGTAGCTCTCCGTTACAAAATGCAGTTGTCGGATCAAGACACCGGTTGGCTCCGATATCTCGAGACACGGACAAGCGCCCAGCTGTTAAGCGACAACATCTGGCTGTCGAATGCGATGCGTCCCACGCAAGGCAACGAGACGGGACTGCTGCTGCAGGGCATAATGTCCACCCATTTGCGTTTCGGCTGGTTCAACATCCGCCTTCAGGAAATGCTGCAATACAGCGGCAACGACAACGTGGTCCGCGTGCCGCTTTTTGCAAGCAAGAACAGCCTTTACGCCGATGTGTTCCTGTTCCGCCGTGCGTTGCATCTGCAGACAGGTTTCGACTTGCGCTACCATACAAAGTATTATGCCGACGGCTGGAATCCGGTCCTTGGCGCCTTCTACAGGCAGAACGACACCGAGGTAGGCAACTACCCTGTGGTCGATTTCTGGGTCACGTTGCAGATAAAACGCGCCAGCATCTATCTTAAAGCCAGCCATTTCGATGCACCTATCGAACAGATGCTTGAGCCCGTGACGGGCCTCAGACCGTCATATTTCAGTCTGCCTCACTATCCAATGGAGGGTTTTGGCCTTTACTGGGGCGTGACTTGGAAATTCTTCAATTAATTACGTGATGAGAAACCTCCGAAGGAGGCCTGGCACTGCCGGCAAAATCTTTGCTGAAATGCCGACTTTGTCCGCCTATCTGAAACTCTGGCGCGAGAATGTGTAGGCGTAGCCTATCACAGCCGTGGCCATACCCACGGTGTAGATCGATTGCGGCGTGTCGATGCGTGCAAAACGCGGAGGAGTGACACAATAGCGGGCGTCAAGATAGATGCTGTTGCGTTTGTCGGCCCTGTAAACAAGTTGCATACCCACCGCCGGCGAGAATAGGAAATTGGACTGGTCGTCGAGCCTCGTGACAATGCCGGCACTCAGATAGGGCATCGCCGTGAAGCGGCAATAAGGCTTTGCGGGCATAAACAAGGCCATCGGGTCCATCATCAAGTCGCCGCGTATGTTGTAATACGAAAACAGCTCCTCGCTCGATTTTGCATAGAGTCCCGACGCGCACAGCCTTATCTGCCACAGGGTGGTAAGGCGCTTGCCAATGCCGAATTCAAATATCGGTGTCAGCTGCTCCACACGTTGCCCGAACGTCTCGATGCCCCTGTAGTTGAACGAGCAGGTGCCGAGGGCGATATTGAAAAACCAGTCGTTCTCAAAACGCTGTGTCTCAAAGCGTGAGCGGCTGCGGGTGGGGTTGTTGGCAATGTCGTAAATCACACCCAGGTGCACAAACTCAAGCATCGAGGCTTTGGCGTAGTGGTTGAAGTCGGACGGATGCACGTAAGCCGACAGCTCGGCAAACAGTCGCCAGTCGTCGCTCACTTTCCAGTCGCAGCCGGCAATGGCCACGCCGCAGAAGTCATTGTCGCCTGTCGAACTGTGTACAAGTCCCACTCCAACGCCTAAATAGCTGCGGAATCGGTCGCTCGGGTTGCGTCCCTTCAAGGCCGAGTAAAAGTCGGCCATAATATCAACGTGGCCGTAGTGTATAGTCGGCGCAGTACCCTCGCCCGACACGAGCATAGGCATCTGCATCGAATACTGGCCGCGCAGCGCCGTGGTGGAAATCAGCCATTTGCCTACTGTGGCGTTGAAGCCGGCACCCAGGCCGTTGCCATAGTGATTGGCACCGGCACCCAGCGCAACCCAGCTGTTGTGCATCAAGCCGCCCACCTGTGCATTGGCGCAGGCTGGCAGCAGCAAAGAGAGCAGTAATATGGCTTTAAATCGATGCACGACAGGGTATTGTGAAATCAAAAGGAGACAATGCTTCCGCATCGCCTCCTTTTGTCGTTAGATGCTTATTGTTATTTTACTTTCTCGGCAAACTCTTTGATAGTCACCTTCTCAGCTTCGGGTTTCAGTTGCTCCTTGAAGAGGGCGCAAGTGTTCTTGGCCGAGAGACGGTCGACAATCTGCTGCACGTTCTGGCGATCCTTGGCAATGGTGCGGGCCGATTGCTCCAAGCGCTTGTCCTGAGCCTCGGCGTCTTCGCCTTCCTGCAGGGTATCGTTCTGGCGCAGAATGTCTTTCACATAGTCCACGATGTCGTTCTGAGTGGGCTCGATGGGCTTGATCTTGTTCAGGGCGCTGTCCACCATCTCCCACTTCAGCGAAGGAACATATTTCTCTGCCCATTCAGCTTCGAGGGTCTCGGCGGTCATATCCTTCTCGCCGCGGTTCAGAATCCAGCGTTTCAGGAAAGCCTCGGGCATAGTGGCGGTGAAGTTGTCGATGAGCTGCTTGCGTACCTCGTTGACATAGAGGATGTCAGCCTGCTCGTTGTACGACTTCTCCAGTTCCTTGCCCAAAAGTTTGCGGAATGCTGCGGCATCCTTCACCTTCTCGTTCGGGAACACTTTGGCAAAGAGTTCGTCGTTGATTTCGTGAGGAGTAATATGCGAGCAGCCGCTGATGGTGAAGCGTACGTCGGATTTGAACTTCTTGGCGGCAGCGGCGTCGATGCGGAGATTCTTCTCGATGTCGGCGGCGGTGAAAGCCTTGCCAGCGTTGAAGACAACCTGCTCTTCGGCTTTCTTGCCGACAAACAGAGGAACAATCTCTTCGCTGTTCTTCACGGTGCCGAGGTCGAACGAGGTGAAAGTGCTCACGCCGCCTTCCTTGACCTCACCGTTCTTGTCAAGTTCTTCGATCTTGCCGTAAACAAAATCGCCCTCGCCCACGGTCTCGGGAGTCTCGAACGAGCCGTAGCGCTTGCAGACGTCCTCAACCTGACGGTCGATGTCCTTCGGGTTGATCTTTATCTGATACAGGGGGGCATTCACCTTGTCCCAAGCCAGTTCCACCTGAGGCATCAAGGCTGCGTCGAAGTAGAACGTGAAGTCCTTTCCGTGCTCAAAGTCGACCTTGCCGGTCTTTTCCTCATTCGAGAGAGGGCTGCCGATTATGTCAAGTTTCTCGTCTTCAAGATATTTGCACAGTGACTCGCCGAGCAGCGACTGTACCTCGTCGGCGACAATAGCCGATTTGTACATACGCTGAATCAGTCCCATAGGAGCCATTCCCTTGCGGAAACCAGGCACCGTGGCCTTTTTCTGATATTCCTTCAACTGCTTTGCAACACGTTCGGCATAGTCATTTTCGGCGATTTCAATCTTAATCACAAGTTCCAGTTCGCCCAAATTTTCTCTTGAAATGTTCATTTCTGTTATCTAATTAACTGTTTTATAATTATATGATATTCTACAATAATTTGCAAAGATACAGACTTTTTATAAACTGGCAAAATTTATTTTTATAAATATACAAAATTTCCAAGACGCCCCTTTTCGTGTTCTATGCTGCTTCCTTTCGTGACCTTCTTGCGAGGCAATCGACGTTAACAAATCCTCCGTAGCTCATCAAAACCATCCTCCAACCATACCAGTAAAAGCCGGATTTGGCCTCCGAAATCCGACTTTTTGATAAATTTCCGCATTTTGCTTCTAATTAATTATTAATCACCGTGTTGTAAAGATTTCAAAAAAGTTTGAAAAAGTCGAAAAAGGGCCAAAAATGGCCTTTTGCAACTCGCTGATTTCCATATACCAAATTCTTATCAAAGTTTACTCAAATTCTTACCAAAGTTTTACAAAATTCTACCTTGGTAGAATTTAATAGGTTTTTGATAGGAATTTATCAAAAAGTTGGATTGGAGAAGCTGCGGCGAGAAGCAGGAAAAGGATGCCGTCGAGGGGTAGGGGAGAGGCGTTCGTTTTGGGGATTGACTTGGATGTAAAATAAAAGAGGATGCCTTAAAAGCCAAAGACATCCTCTTCGCTCCCGATATATGTTCCTCGTATACCTTTTCAATGGAGAGCCCTTTCTGTATGGCCAGTGCCGAGAGGTCCGTCTATAATTGTCTTTACCGATTTTGGGTCGATGCCCCAACTCTGCACCACGTAATGCAGGGTATTTAGTACGTCGATGATATACTTTGCCATTTTTACATTGTTTCTTGTCACATTATAATATAGTAGCAAAAACAGAAAATTCAATGGATTGGCAAAGTTTAGCAAAAAGAAATCGCACATACCCACGTGTATGTGCGATTAAGTTATAGTAATGGCGGAGTCCTTTTACAAGAGCATTGTCATAAAGACTGGAACATAAAGTAAATCCTGCTCTTTTCCCAGGTCTTTAGGATATACCAAATATCTATTCCCAATACGTTTGGAGAACTTCTTTTGGAAAGCATCAAGTGAAGCGTGGGTTTTATATCCTGACGACTTCACTTCGATAGGACAGATCTTGTTCCCTCTTGAAAGAAGGAAATCTATTTCATAGTTGTGGTTGGAAGTTTCAGATGGCCACGTGTGGTAGAAAAGCCTGTTCCCAGAAGCAATGAGCATTTGTGCCACAACATTTTCATAGACATAACCAAGATTGGCAGAGAGTTTATCCGAAAGCAGTTTCTGGTAAATAATGTTCTCTGTAATTTTTTTGTCCCAGAAGGCAAGAGTGACGAAAAGACCCGTGTCGGCAACAAACATTTTATATTGACTATATTCAGCATTTATGGGAAGTCCAACATTGGGATCGTTGACTTGATGGGCGAAATTGACCGTAAGACTGTCTTCAAGGTCGTGGAGCAATTCGCTTAGGGAATCCCTGTCCTCACTGCGTCCCAAGGCACTTGACACCTGATATCGGGATGCGTTTTTGGTAAGTTCAGAAGGAATGGCGGTAAATAGGCGGGAAATCTTACCGGATGGATCAATCTTCGAAAAATCGTCGAAATATAGTTCTATAATCTCTCTCTTCACTTTATCCACTTCGGAGAGATTTAGCGTGTCAAGGTATGTATTCACGGCCTGTGGCATACCCCCGACAAGCATATAGAGACGGAAATCCCTCATAAGCTTACGAGTGACGGCATCACCTAAAGACTGACATTTCTTGAATGTTTCACCCATAAGGGATACGGTAACGGTATCACCCAGAGCCCATCGAAATTCCTCATAGTCCATCGGATACATTGTTAAACGAGTTTCTTCACTTGGAATGACGATGTTCTGCACGTTTTTTTTGATGGAAAGCAGAGAGCCTGTTTCAATATAATCGAAGCGATGGTCTTTAACCAGATACTTGATGGCCTGACGGGTCTCCGGGCTCTTTTGTATCTCGTCAAATATGATAACCGATTCGCGCTCGTACAGGGTGACGTCATAAATGAATTGCAGCTGGGTAAAAAAGTAATCGCGGTCGGAAATATGTTGAACAGCATCCCAAAGAGATTGTGGAGCATCGGAGAAATCGACCACTATATAGGATTTGTATTCTCGACGGGCGAACTCCTCGGCTATGGTTGACTTCCCCACACGGCGAGCGCCCTTAATCAGCAGGGCTGTCTTGCCCTGCCTGCTTTGCTTCCATTGAAGCATCTCGCTGTAAATCTTTCGTTTGAATACTCTATACTCTGGCATATTGATAATGTATTTCTGTTGCAAAGATACGCATTATTTATTTATCCCCGAATTTTTTTTCGAGGAAAATGTATAAAATCCCCAAATTTATTTTCGCGATTATGTACAGAATCCCCAAATTTTTTTCATTAAAACCGTATACCCCCCCAAAAAAAATTTGATAGTATATAAACGCATATGCGTATACGCGCATATGCGACAGGTCAATACTGAAGTTTGACAAGTAAAATTAGGCGCTTAGACGTAGGCGGTTAATATTTTTAAGTTTTGTAATCAGTTCATTGTCAGAGAGGAGTTTTTGTGCAATTGTCTTGTTCGGGAAGCCGATAAACTAGGTGAATTCTTCCTGGATATCCTTGAGGACAAGTGCCTTTAAAGCCAAAGACATCCTCTTGTTTAAAAAGCAAAGTGTTGTTCGCTTACCGTATCACTACTATTTTGCGAGCCGGCAGGTCGCCAACCTTTATCAAGTAGGCACCGCTGACGGGAACGTTGAATGTTCTCCGCTCTTCGTTCTCTGTTCTACGCATCAGCAGTCGTCCGTTTATGTCGTACATATAGACGGCTTTGCCGGCGGCTCCCTCCACCACAATCTGGCCATTCTTTTGGTAGAGCTTGATGCTGGATTCTGCCACATCGCCTATGCCCTCTTGGGTTATATAGATAGTGTCGTGGACAATCACCGTATCGTGCAGCCATACAGTGTCGTACAGCGTCAGCCAGACGGTGTCGTACTGAGTCAGCCACAGAGTGTCGATGACAATGGTTGTGTCATAAATCCAGTTGTCGACAATAGTCGTGTCGTGGATGTAGTTGTCGATATAGGTTGTGTCGTACTGCCAGAGGTATGTTGTGTCGTGAATATAGTTGTTGACAATGGTTGTGTCGTGGATGTAGTTGTTGATATAGGTTGTGTCGTACTGCCAGAGGTATGTAGTGTCGTGGATAAACACAGTGTCTATGGGCAAAAAGACAGCGATAAGTTGTTTGTTGTTGGTCAATGTAAAAGAGTAACTTCTGAGCAAAGTGTTGTCATTCCATCGATCGAAACGGACTCCTTGGGCAGGCGTGGCAGTCACTGTGACCTGTGTGCCGTGAGTATAAACACCGCTACCGGTCACGCTTCCTAAAGTACTGTCGTTGGGCAAAACGGTCAATTGATAACTGTTAATCTCAAAGTATGCTGTAAGCACAGTGTCCTGGATGACAGATATTGTACGCGTGGCGTTGCTGTCGCCGTCACTCCAATGGGTGAAATGATGGCCAGTAATGGGGATAGCTTTTATTTGCCGATTGGTAAGATAGTTGAACGAGCCGCTACCAGTTACATTACCTTGCGAAGAGTCAGCAGAATAAAGCGTTATTGTATAACTGTTTGGGTTGAAGTATGCAGTATATGTCTTGTTTTGTGTAACAACAACGGTTCGAGGATTGTCGGTGTTGTTGTCATTCCATCGTTGGAAGTAGTAACCATAATTGGGAATGGCTATTAATGTAGTACTATCACCATATTGTATAGTGTCGCTGCCATTTACGATACCACGAGAGGTGTTGCTAGGTTGACCTATAATCACATAAGAATTTGGCTCGAAAAATGCCGTAAGTGTAGTGTCTTGTGTGACTGTGATACTACGCAAAGCGTTTACGCTTCCGTCACTCCAATGGGTGAAATGATACCCTGTAGCTGCAGAAGCTGAAACGTTTTGTACACCAAGATAGTTGACCTCATTGCTGCCACTTACTGTTCCTTTCAATGTGTCTGCTGAATAAACAAAGACTGAATATGTGTTGGGCTGGAAAAAAGCGGTAATAATTGTATCTCCTGTCACTATAATGTTTCGTGGATTGTCAGTCAAGCCATCATTCCACTGTGTAAAATGATAACCGTAATATGGTTCTGCGGTAAGCGTAACCGTGTCACCAAAGAATAGTGTATCTCCTCCACTCACCATACCACGTATTGTGTCTGACGGTTGCCCCAATACACTATAAGAAGCTAGTCCAAATAATGCCATTACCGATGTGTCGCCATCAATATGAATTGTTCTAGGATTTACATTCTCGCCGTCACTCCAACCGTAAAACTGATAGTTTGTATTTGCTGTAGCTGTTATGACAATATTACTGTCACAATTAACCTCACTAACGCTAACATCACCCATAGTGTCATTATTAGACATAAATACACAATTATATTCGAGATAAGGATTGCCCCAAAGACGAGAAGCATAGCTGCTCCAACTTGCATTGTTATGATAAATGTCAACAAAATTGCACGGCACATAAAAATTGGCTGAATTAGGCATATCGTCCCAATTTGGGTAACGATATGGAGGTGTTTCTGATCTAAAATAGATTGAAGTCAGATTGTTACATCCGACAAAAGCACCTCCTCCTATATTTGTGACACTTGATGGAATGTTAATGGATCTTATGCTACTGCAGTAGTAAAAAGCCATATTGTTTATTGATGTGATTCCGGATGGTAGATTTATTGAAGTAAGATTGCTGCAAAAACTAAACACACTATCATTTATTAAAGCAACATTATTGCTGATATAAATGGATGTTAGTGCGCTACATTGATAAAAAGCAGCATTGCCAATAGAATTCACATTGTCTGGAATAACAATGGAAGTCAATCCACTACCCTTGAAAGCATTGTTTAGAATAACCGAGACAGAATTTGGTATTATAGTAGTATTGCATCCTCGTAAAAGAAGATTGTAATTTGTTTGTATTATCGCGTTGCAATTATCCCTGCTGTCATAGTATGTGTTACTTTCATCAACAACAATGGACGAAAGACTGCTACAAAAAGAGAACGCATTTTGACCAATTGTTGTAACGCCACTGCCGATAATCACAGAATTCAATCCAGAACAATTGAGAAAGGCCTCTTGACCAATAGATGTAACTGAGTTCGGAATTACTAAAGAGTTAAGCCCACTACAATCTCGGAAAGCTTCTTGAGATATTGTTGTGACGCTGTTGCCAATAGAAATAGACGTCATTCCACTACATCCCATAAAGGCTTTTGGCCAAATGCTAGTAACACTATTAGGAATTACTATAGAATTTAAACCTATACAATTTCTAAAAGCCTCATCTCCAATTGAGGTTACATTATTTCCAATAGTAACAGAAACCAAATTAGTGCAGTTATAGAATGCACTTGCATTAATTAAAGTTACACTTTCTGGTATGACCACCGAAGTCATCCCAGTACAATTTATGAAAGCTCTCTCAGAAATACGAACAACGGCTTTATTTATGCCGTTGTATTCAACGGAATCAGGTATTATTAATGCTCCTGAAATATATGGTTGAGGGTTTGCATAATTAGCTTGAGGGTTAATCAAATAAATATCACCATAATGAACTTCATAATGCAGTAAATGTCCACTCGGAGAATATGACGTAAATCTTTCTTGGGCATTAATTCCACTGCCTGATGCAAGAAGCATAAAAATGACAGTTATTAGATGGAGTTTTTTCATAAAGATGAATGCTATTTTTTCAACATTGTATGTCCTTGTATTTGGATTGCATCAGGAGTTCCTTCAATAGGTTTAATACTCCGTAGTTTGTAATGGTCTTTGATTTTTTTACCTAACCACCGATTTACAGTTGCTCGTCCTTTCAATGCGACTAAATCAAGATACTCTTTCTGCAAATTACGGTCTTCTTCTATCATCTTGAATACTTTGTCTGTGATGTGCTTCTCAAATTCTTCAAATACGTGTGAAGAAAAACTGTCATAAGTTGTATTGTTCATAATTCCATACCCTGATTTGTGTCGGGTGCAACCGCTGTGCTCCGACCCTCCAACGGAAACGTTAATAACACCGAATAAGAAAAGCGTGAGGTTATGTGCTCACGTCGCTTATCTATAGGTATCGCCAAACACCTTTGCAGGAACGAACTAGAATGGAACATATCTCACGCTTGATAATATGCCATAGCAATAGCATACTCTATCAAGCGAAAAGCATATATGCTCAATCCCCCTGCTAAAATTTGGCGAATTTATAGATAAGGACTATATCGCAATGCTTCTCTTGCATACGCTTACTGCCTTTCGTAAGCGACTGCAAAATTACAAACATTTTCTGGAATGACAAAATGTTTTTTTCAAAAGACTATAAAACAATAAAGGTCTGCACATATCGTTTTACAATGCAAAGATACAAAAAAATGAATGAATATTCATAAAAAGAATACAAAAAAATGAACGAAATAATATAGTGGATTTACATTTTTATGAACATATACTGTTGTATTGAAAAACGGAATGAGCCAGCCTGATGTTTTTGTAATGTATAAAAAAAGACACTTGAGAAGTAGTTTCTAAAGTGTCTTTTTTGATTGCTTTTTTGGGGGAGGTATCATCCTCCGAAGTCGTCGAACATAATGTTCTCTGGGGCGACGCCGAGGTTGTCGAGCATTGATGTGACGGCTTTCGACATTGGGCCGGGGCCGCACATATAGTACTCGATGTCTTCGGGTGCGGGGTGATTCTTGAGGTAGGTCTCGTACATAACGTTGTGTACGAAACCGGCGGTGTAGGGCACTCCTGCTGCGTCGGCCGCCGGGTCGGGACGGTCGAGTGCCAGGTGGAAGTGGAAGTTGGGGAAGTCCTTCTCCAGCTGGTGGAAGTCGTCGAGATAGAAGACTTCGTTCAGGGCTCGTGCGCCATAGAAGTAGTGCATCGGACGGTTGGTGCAATGCAAAGTGCGGGTGAGGTGCATAATCTGTGCGCGAAGCGGAGCCATACCGGCGCCACCGCCGACCCAGATCATCTCGTTGTCCTGTGGTGTGTCGCTCCAACTGTTGTTCTCGGTGCCTCTTACGTGGAATTCGCCGTAGGGACCTGACATTACGACCTTGTCGCCAGGACGGAGTGAGAAGATGTAGCTTGACGCTATGCCTGGATTTACCGGCATAAAGGGACTTCCTCCGCTTTCTACTCTCCGCTTGCCGCTTTCCGTTTTGTCGATAGGTGGTGTGGCGATGCGGACGGTGAGCATAAATACATTGCCCTCGTCGGGATAGTTGGCCATCGAGTAGGCACGTACTGTAGGCTCTTGGTTGGAGCAGTGGAGGTTGAACATACGGTTCTTCTCCCACGCGGGCAGGTACTCGTCGCCTATCAGGCTGCGGTCGAAGTCGTTGTAGTCGATTTCGAACTTGGGTATCTTGATTTGGGCGTAGCTGCCTGGGACGAAGTTCATCTTCTCGCCTTCGGGCAGTTGTACCTTGAACTCTTTGATGAATGTGGCCACGTTGCGGTTGGAGATGACGGTGCATTCGTATTCCTTGATGCTCAGTATGCTGGCAGGAACGGCAATGCTCATATCTTCCTTGACCTTGACCTGGCAGCCTAAGCGCCAGCCTTGCTGTATTTCTTTGCGAGTGAAGAAGCCTGTCTCGGTGGGCAGTATGCTTCCGCCGCCTTTCAGCACCTGGCAGCGGCATTGGCCGCAACTGCCTTTGCCACCGCAGGCCGACGGCAGGTGGATGTGCTGCTCGGCAAGGGTGGATATGAGGCTGTTGCCGGTGGGAACGGTGAGTTTCTTGTCGTCGTTGACGGTGATGGTTACGTTGCCTTGCGGCACCAGTTTGGCTCGCAGCACCAATAGCAGCACAACGAGCAGCAGTATTACGGTCAGAAAGACCGCCAAAGCGGATAATATAGTCTGTGTCATAGTTTTATTCCCATAAATGACATAAAGGCGATGCCCATAAGTCCAGTGATAATGAAAGTGATGCCTACACCTTTAAGTGCCGGCGGAATGGCTGAATAGCGCAGGCGTTCGCGTATGGCGGCGATGCCGACGATGGCCAGGAGCCAGCCGATGCCGCTGCCGAGTGCGAAGCAGGTCACCTCACCGATGTTGGAGTAGCCACGCTGCTGCATAAAGAGCGAGCCGCCAAGGACGGCGCAGTTTACGGCAATGAGCGGCAGGAAAATGCCGAGGGCGTTGTAGAGCGCCGGCGAGTATTTCTCGATGACCATCTCCACAATCTGCACTATTGCTGCAATGACAGCAATGAAGAGTATCAGGCTGAGGAAGCTGAGGTCAACGTCGGCCAGCGAGGGACTAAGCCAAGCCAGAGCGCCAGGCTGCAGCAGATACTTGTCTATAAGGTAGTTGACCGGGACGGTGATGAGCAGTACAAATGTGACTGCCACTCCGAGCCCGAACGATGTCTTCACGGTCTTCGACACGGCAAGGTAGGAACACATTCCGAGGAAGAAGGCGAATATCATATTGTCGATGAAAATCGACTTGACAAATATGTTAAAGTATTCCATTGTTAATGCGTGAATGCGTTAGTGTGTGAATGCGTTAATGCGTTAGTGTGTGAATGCGTTAGTGTGTCAGGATTTCTCCTGCAGTTCTTTGTTATGGCTGCGCTGTATCCAGATGATTATGCCCACCAGTATCAGCGCCATCGGTGCCATAATGACAAATCCGTTGTTTTCGTAGCCGATGTTGTAGAGTCCGAGCTTTTCGAATATGGGGTATCCCCACAGGGTGCCGCGGCCGAACAACTCGCGCACAAAGCCGAGGATGACGAGGATTACGCCATAACCCAGGCCGTTGCCGATACCGTCGAGCAGCGAATCCAAAGGTTTGTTGCTCATTGCAAAGGCTTCGAGGCGTCCCATAACGATGCAGTTGGTGATGATAAGTCCCACGTAGACCGACAATTGTTTGCTGACATCGTAGACGAATGCCGTAAGCACTTGGTTGACAAGTATCACCAGTGCCGACACCACTACAAGCTGGACGATGATGCGGATGCGTGGCGGTATGCTCTTGCGCATCAGCGAGATGATAAGGTTGGCGAGAGCAACGACGACAGTGACTGAAATGGCCATAACTACAGCAGGCTTAAGCTGTGCCGTCACTGCCAGGCAGGAGCAGATGCCCAGCACCTGGACGGTAATGGGGTTGTTCTTGCTGAATGGGAGTTTTATCAGGTCTAATTTCTTCATTGTTCGTCCTCCGTCTTTGATTCTGAAAAAGTGATGGTGCGATATTGATTGAAAGCTTTCTCAAGCATTTCCGTTACACCATTGCAGGTCATAGTGCTGCCACTTATGGCGTCTACTTCGTATGTGTTGTTTTTGTCGGCGTTCTTTTTCAATACTATTGGATGTTCGTCCATCTGTTTGCCGATAAAACGTTTGGCAAATTTGTCGGTGGCAATTTCAGCACCGAGACCGGGAGTCTCGCCTTGATGGTCGAAGACAGCGCCCAGCACAGTACCATTGTGATCCAGAGCCATATAACCCCAGATGGGCCCCCACAAACCGTTTCCTTTCAGCGAGATGACTATGCCGTTATCGAATGTGTAGTAGGGAATCTCGGTCCCGTCTTCGGCAATAAAAGAAATCTCGCTGTCAATGTTTTTGTCGTAGAGCTCTGCTGCGTTGTCGCGTGTGGCCTCGATGCCTATGGTCTTCAGTATCATTTGCTTGGTCTCTGCATCGCGGTTTTTGTCCTGACGCGGCTTTAGGCTTGTGGCGACGATGGTGAGCACCAGTGCCACCACTGCTGCAAGTCCCAGTGCATAGAGCAGCATATATTTGTTAGAAAACTGTTTCATTATGCGGTCCTCCTTTCTGCTGTGGCCCAGCGTTTCTGGCGTCTCTTGATGTTGCGAGCTACAACGCAATGGTCTATCAGCGGTGCAAAGCAGTTCATCAGCAGTATGGCAAGCATCATCCCTTCGGGGTAGGCGGGGTTGAGCACACGCAGCAATACGGCAAAGGCTCCGATAAGGAAGCCGTAGATCCATTTGCCGCAGTTTGTCTGCGCCGCGGTGACGGGGTCGGTGGCCATAAAGACGCATCCGAAGGCAAAGCCGCCCATCAGGAAGTGATAGTAGAAGGGAACTTGCATATATTCGTTGGCTCCAATGGCGTTGAACAGCAGACCCATAAGTCCTCCGCCCAGCACTACGCTAAGCATTATGCGCCAGCTGGCAATGCCTGTTGCGAGCAGTAACAATGCTCCAAGCAGGATGGCAATGACCGATGTCTCGCAGGTGCTGCCAGGAATGGTTCCGATGAACATATCGAGTGCCGATGCCTGCAGCGGCTGGCCTGCCATAAGCTGACCAAGAGGTGTGGCTCCGGTAACGACGTCGCCGGCAAAGTGGAATGGCGTTGCCACCCACACGCTGTCGCCCGACATATGGCTTGGGTAGCTGAAGAAAAGGAAGGCGCGTGCCACCAATGCGGGGTTGAGAAAGTTGTAGCCGCTGCCGCCAAAGACCTCTTTGCCAATGACTACGGCGAAGGCTACGGCCAGCGCCAGCTGCCACAGCGGTACGGTGACGGGAACTATCATAGAGATTATCAGTCCGGTGCCGATGAAGCCTTCGCTGACCTCCTCGTGCCTTATCTCGGCAAACAGGAACTCGATGCCAAGACCGACAATATAGCTGACTACGATAATGGGCAGCATACGCAGGAATCCGAACCACCACTGGTGCCAGAAGCCCCAGTCAAGGCCATAGTATGTGGCTGTCTGGTGTCCGATGTTCCACATACCGAACAGCAGGGCGGGCAGCAGGGCTATGACTACGGTGATGATGGTGCGCTTCAGGTCGACAGCATCGCGGATGTGGCTGCCTTTGTAGCCACCGCCAACCTTGCCGCCGGTTACGGTGTTGGGCGTAAAGGCAAACGACTCGAATGCCTCGAATGTCGACGACAGCTTCTCGAAGCGGCCGCCTTTACTGAAGTTGGGCTTTAATTTGTCAAAAAAATCTCTGAGTATCATAGGCCAAGCTCCTTTCTTATCTTTTCAAGGCCGTTGCGGATTATGGCCTGTATTTCAGTCTTTGAGGTGTCGGCAAACTCGCAAAGGGCCAGGTCTTCGGGCTCCACTTCGTAGATGCCGAGGTTCTCCATTAGCTCTATGTCGCCCACGATGCAAGCCTTTATCAGCTGCATAGGATAGATGTCGAGCGGTACAAGTTTCTCGAACTCGCCTGTGACAAACAGCGGCCGGTCGCTACCGTGCTTGCCTGTATCGAAAGTAAAGTCAAACGTTCTCCGTTCTCCGTTCTCCGTTCTCCGTTTGAAGAATCCACTGAGGAAGGTGCGCGAGAAACTGAATTTGCGGAAGTTGGGGCGCAGCCAACCCATAAAGTCGTAATAGTTGCCTTCGGGAATGACGCTCACCTTGTCGCACTCGGCGCTGATGAAGCCGTCTTTGGCTATTGCCGTGCCGCTCAGTACATTGCCGCTTATGAGGCGGAAGTCGGAAAGCGGTTCGTGCAGCTCTTTGAAGGTGGTTTGTTTTGTCAGTTCTGCGACAGATGCACCTGAAAGTGTCCTGTAGTATTGCGGATTGCCGACAACAGGACCGCACAGTGCCACCATACGTTGAGGACAGTAGTGGCCGGTGTTGAACAACTGGCCGATTGTTGCCACATCCTGAGCGTTGATTGTCCAAACCGTCTCGCCCTTGTTGATGGGGTCAATCCTGGCTATCTGCGTTCCTGTAAGCCCTGCCGGGTGTGGACCTTGGAAGTGATGAATCTCAACGTTCTGCACTTTCTCGAGGAATCCATTGTCCTTGCCGCCTTGCAGCGAGAGGTGGACGGTTCCGGCTATGGTGTGAAGGATGTCGATACCGGCTTGGAAATCCTGTTCGCGTCCGTCAAGCATAAACGGGATGTCGACGGGTAGGGGCGAGGAGTCGAAAGCCGAAATGAAAACAGCCTTTGGCTTTGCGTCGGCTTGGGGGATGATGCCGAACGGACGCTGGCGCAGCAGTGTCCAGAGTCCGCTCTCAATCATCGTCTTGCGCCGCTCATCGGCTGTTGATGCAGAGGTGGAAAACTGTATGCTTTTCTGCACGTTGTCGGCTTCTACGACAACGGACAGCAGGGCTCGCTTGTCGCCGCGGACAACGGCTTTCACCGTCCCACTTACTGGCGATGTGAAGCGTGCGGCGGCGTTGCCTTTGTCCTCAAACAGAGGCGTACCGGCCAGTACAGGGTCGCCCTCTGCAACAAGCAGCCGCGGATTGACACCGACATAGTCGGTCGGCTTCACCGCAAAGCAGCCTGTCAAACGCATATCGGAGACACGCCTTTCGGCGGTCCCCGGTATGCAGATATCTAACCCTTCTTTAATTATTGTTGTATTCAATATATAGAGTTTTATTGTTGTGATAAGGCCTTTTATTTGATGTTCAGTTGCTCAAGGTCCATAGGCTTCAGCATATTCTCGGGCAGCAGAATCTTGTCAAGTTGCTCTTTGGTAAGCAGTTTGTGCTCGAGAACCAGTTCATAGACACCGCGGCCGGTCTCGCTGGCTTCCTTGGCAATCTTGGTGCTCTGCTTGTAGCCGATGATGGGGTTGAGCATAGTGACGATACCGATGCTGCGTTCCACCAGCTGACGGCAGCGCTCCTCGTTGGCACGGATGCCGTCGATGCAAAGGGTGCGCAGGGTGTCAAGACCGTTCTCAAGCAGGTGGATGCTCTCAAACAGCGTGTAGGCGATGACGGGCTCCATCACGTTGAGCTCCAGCTGGCCGTTGTCGCTGGCGAAGGTGATGGTCATATCGTTGCCGATGACTTTGTAGCACACCTGGTTCATTACCTCGGGGATGACGGGGTTGACCTTGCCGGGCATAATCGACGAGCCGGGCTGACGCTCAGGCAGGTGGATTTCATACAAGCCGCAGCGAGGACCGCTGGAGAGGAGACGCAGGTCGTTGCACATCTTGTTGATCTTGATGGCCAGACGCTTCATAGCGCTGCTGTACTGAATCATACAGCT
This sequence comes from uncultured Bacteroidota bacterium, assembly GCA_902788805.1. Classification (GTDB taxonomy): domain Bacteria; phylum Bacteroidota; class Bacteroidia; order Bacteroidales; family P3; genus Colimorpha. The sequence goes on from CADALO010000003.1 coordinate 70,078, forward strand.
GGTGGCACTGGTGGCCTCAATCAAGTTGTCGGCCAGGCTGATGTTCCAGCCGGTGACTTTGCGCAGAGCCTTGATGCAGGCTTCGCTGTAGCCGGGTTTCGAGCAGATGCCCGTACCGATGGCGGTGGCGCCCATATTGACAATCAGGAACTCGTCGGCAGCGTTGCGCAGGTTGTGAAGTTCGCCACGCAGCGAGGCGGCGAAACCGCCAAATGTCTGACCCAGCGTCATCGGGACGGCGTCCTGAAGCTGTGTGCGACCCATCTTGATGACGTGTGCAAACTCCTGGCTCTTCTTGTCGAGTGCCTCGATGATCTTTTCAAGACGCGGCATAAATTCAAGGTGCTCCAGGCACATTGCCATATGGATGGCGCAGGGGTAGGCGTCGTTGGTGCTCTGCGAAGCGTTGACGACATCGTTGGGCGAGCAATACTGGTATTCGCCTTTCTTGTAGCCCATACGCTCGAGGGCCAGGTTGGCGATGACCTCGTTGGCGGCCATATTGGTGCTGGTGCCGGCACCGCCCTGAATCATATCGATTGGGAACTGGTCGTGGTAGCGTCCTGCGATGAGCTGGTCGCAAGCCCAGATGACGGCCTCGCCCTGCTCTTTGGTAATCATACCTACTTCTACGTTGGCCATAGCTGCAGCCTTTTTGGTGATAGCCATACCTTTAATGAAGTTGGGGAAGCTGCTCAGCAGTCGTCCGCTGATGTGGAAGTTTTCCATAGCACGCGTTGTCTGAACGCCATAATATGCCTCTTCAGGTACATCGTGAGAACCAAGAAGGTCGCTCTCTGTACGGAATTTATTGTTTTCCATTTTCTTTTCTTTTTGTTTAATTAGTTAGAATATAGTTCTATACAGCAATATTTGTTCTGTATTTCTATCTGCAAAAATACATATAAAGTTTGAATAAGCAACCTTTTCGATAAAAAAAAATCGATAAAAATATCAAAATATGCTATTCTGTTGTATATCAATAGTTGATGCGCGATGTGGTGTTGGAGTGAACTGTTCAATTCACTAAGAAACCCTCGTTCAGTTCCTCCTTCGCAGTTCTGTAGTCAAGGCAGCAAGCGATGCTGCAAGGTTCTCGTTTTTAATCAGCACGTTGTCGGGAAGACGCAATGTGGCAGGCGCAAAATTCCATATTGCTTGCACACCGTTGGAAACCAGAAGGTCGGCAACCTTTTGCGCCTCTGACGACGGCACGGCGATGATGCCAATCTTGATATTGAAGCGCTGCAGGAACGACTCAATCATATCTATCGACATAACGGCTTTGCCCCCAACCTGTTTTGATGTTGGGTTTGCGTCGAATCCGGCAATGATTTCCAGTCCGTAGTTTGTGAAACCGTTGTACTTCATCAGCACTTTCCCAAGGCTGCCTACGCCAACCAACACAGCTTCGTCGTAGTTGTCGTAGCCCAGATGACTCTTGATGTCGTTGTATAGTTGATTGGTCTTGAAGCCCAGTTTGGGGCGTCCCGGAACGCTACTGACACTGGCAAGGTCTTTGCGGACCTGCACAGGGTTGATTGACAGGCTCTGCGCCAGTACTGCCGACGAAACGTACTCCTCGCCGTTCTTCATCATCTCTTCAAGGTAGCAATAGTAGAGCGGCAGGCGTCCAAGTGTCGATTTCAGTAGTATTATTGAGTTTTTTTTCAACGGTTTCTAATGTTTAATGTATTGATGCGGATCTTGTTGGATTACAGGAATGCCTGGAAGACGCCTTTGGCGTTGAACTCCAACTTGCTGCCGTCGGTGAGCTGCACTTGGTAGCGCTTGGTGGTGCGGGTGGCCCAGACAATCTGGCGGCCCTCATAGTACTTGTCAAGATGGTTGAGCAGCGCCTTGGGGAAAAGGCTCGACGGCACGCCGCCGTAGCTCTTGACCTCAATCCACTGGCCGCCGGCGTTGAACTTCATAGTCGAGCCGTCCTCGACCGAGGCTTTGTATTCCACTCTGCGACCCTCTTTGTTGCGCCAAGCATCGACGATGGGGGCACCGTTCCAAGTGTTGCGGATTGTGGTGCGTGCCTGTGCCGGCAACTGGGTACTCTTGATTTGTGTTATCTGTGCCGACGCCACCGACAGCGTGAAAACGGCAATAAGGGTCAAAATCAGTTTTTTCATTTTAATTCTATTAATAGGTTAAAAAGGTTCGCTTCGCTTGAAAGGTTGAAAAGGTTAAATGGTTTTAAGGTTGAAGGGTTTTAAGGTTGAAGGGTTTTAAGGTTGAAGGGTTTTAAGGTTGAAGGGTTTTAAGGTTGAAGGGTTTTAAGGCTGAAGGGTTTTAAGGTTTAAGAGTTTTATGTTGATACGTTGATATGTTTTGTGTTGATATGATTCTGTTTATTTCTCGAATTCCAGTCTTTCCGCTTTCCGCTTTCCACTTTCCGCTTTCAACTCTCCGCTTTCCGCTTTTCGCTTTCCGCTTTCCGCTTCAAAGGCAAGGTTTCCGTTGACGAAAGTCATCTCCACGCGGCTATGGAAGGTCTGCCCCTCGATGGGCGACCAGCCGCACTTGTAGAGGAGCGATTCCTTGGTCACTTTGTTCTCGACATTGGGGCGTACCAGCACCAGGTCGGCCTTGTAGCCCTCGCGGATGAAGCCGCGGTTGCGGATGCCGAACAGGGTGGCTGGGTTGTGGCACATCAGGCGTACCAGCAGAGGCAGCCAGGTGTCGCGGAATTCCCGCTGTTCCTTCTCGTTGTAGCTGTTGTTCATCAGTGGCTCGAGCATCATCGTCAGCGAGTGCTGTATGGAAGGTATGCCGCCTGGGGCGTCGAAGTAGCGCTGCTGCTTGCTTGCCAGCGTATGCGGCGCGTGGTCGGTGGCTATGGTGTCAATCAGTCCGTCATAGAGTGCTGCCCACAGAGCCACGCGGTCTTCGTTGCGCTTGATGGCGGGGTTGCACTTGATGAGGTTGCCCAGCTCTGCATAGTCGCGATCGTCGAACCACAGGTGGTTGGGCGTCACCTCGGCAGTGATATGCTTCTGGTCGAGGGGCAGGTTGCTCAGCAGGTTGAGCTCGGTGGCGGTGCTGATGTGGGCAATATGCAGTCGCGTCTTGTAGCGACGTGCGCGCTCAATGGCCTTGTAGGTGCTCACATAGCAGGCCTCGGTGGTGCGTATCTGAGGGTGCAGCGCTGCGGTTTCGCGTTCGGAGCCGGCGCATTCCATCTTGAAATTGCGCAGGTTGGCCTGCACGATGTCCTCCTCTTCGCAGTGGGCAACGATGAGTTTCTTGGCCTTTGAGAAAAGCAGGTCGAGTGCCTGAGGATTGTTGACCAGCATATCGCCTGTGCTGCTGCCGAGGAAAAGCTTGATGGCCGCATACTTTGTCGGGTCGGCCTCGAGTATGTCGTTGATATTGCTGTTGGTGGCGCCGAGCATAAAGCCGTAGTTGGCGACGCTCTTTTCGGCCGCCAGCGCGACTTTCTCTTCCAGCAGTTCCATCGTTGTCGTCTGCGGCTTGGTGTTGGGCATATCGATGAACGATGTCACGCCTCCTGCCACAGCTGCACGGCTCTCGCTCTCAATGTCGGCCTTCTCGGTCAGCCCCGGCTCGCGGAAATGCACGTGAGTGTCAATAATTCCGGGCAAAAGCAACAAACCTGTTGCTTCTATTGTATTTTGAATTTCGAACTTTGAATTTTGAAGCGCCTTGCTGTCGGGAAGCACGATTCGTCCGTCAACGATATAGACATCTCCCTCGCGAATAGTGCCCTCGTTCACAATCGTCGCATTATGGATGAGATGATTCATTTGTCCTTTTACTTCTTTAACTTCCCCAATAACTTCCCTTTAACTCCCCAATTTAAAATTTTTGCTTCTCGCTCCAGCGGCGGCCGGCCTCGTAAGCCTCGGCCGAGGTGGTGTAGATGTTCTTGACGACAAACTGGCCGGTATGGTCGATGCAGCCCCAGCGTCCGTCCATCTTGGCGGGAGCGGCACGGTTGTTCCAAGTCTTGATGAAGAGCTTGGCGTCCTCGAAGGTGGGCTGTATCACCCACTGGCCCCTGAAGTTGACATATCCCCAGTAGCCCGTCTCGTGGTTGCGGATGGGGTAGAGCCAGTGCCCCAGCTCCTGATTGTTGTCCCATTCAAAGCCCGCTTGCCAGGCCTCGCTCGAGAGCGTAAAGACATTCTGCGACAGCAGTTCGCCGTTGTCGTCTATGCTGGCCCAGCGTCCGTCGAGCTTGCAGGTGGCAAACATTCCGGTGTCGTTGGTGAAGCGCGTGGCACCCTCGTAGATGGGGCTGATGGTCCACTCGCCCTCATAGTCTACCCAGCCGTATTTGCCTGTGGCAATGTCGGTTACCGGCAGACGCCAACCCTTGATGTCGCGTCCGTGCTCCTTCTGGCTCAGCGCATAGTCGGCATCCTCGCGGGTGTAGAAGATGCAGCGCGAAACGGTGTTGCCGTTGCGGTCTATCGAACCCCAGCGCCCGTCGCGTTTCACCTGCGCATAGATATAGTTGTGATCCTCGCCGAAGTAGTCATAGTCCTCATATTCGGCATCTATCACCCAGCGACCCAGATAGTTGACATATCCCCAGAGGCCGCTCTCCTTGTCGCGTGTAGGATAGCGCCACGTGTCGTAGTGGCGGCCATAGATCCACTGCTTGCCGGCCAGGTCTGCGTGTGCCTGCTCCATAAAGGTGGGAGCGATGACCATCACGCCCTTGCGGTCAATGCAACCCCAACGGCCAGCCGTCTTGACGGCAGCGAAACTCATCGGCTCATCGCCCGTGAACAGCGTGGCACCGTCGTAGGTGGGCTCGAACTTCCAGTTGCCGTAGTAGTCCACATATCCCCATTTGCCGTCGGCGGGGTTCTGTGCCGGATAGAGCCACTTGCCGGGCTCGTCGCCCTTCTCCCATTCGCGGCCCGCGGCCTCGGCCTCGGCACTGGTGTGGAAAATGTTGCGCACAATCATCTTGCCGCGCACATCGATGCAGCCCCAGAAACGGTCCAGTTTCACGACGGCATAGCGCTTGAAATGGCCCTGAAATTCGAATGCATATTGGAATTGAGGCGCAATTTGCCATCCGCCATCGCTGTTCTTATAGCCGTACAATTTGTTGCTTGCGTTCATCTCAAGCTTCTGGGCGTCAGCGTTTAAGGCAACTAACATAGCCGCTGTCAGCAGCAAAAGGAGTCTTTTCATATCGACTTTTTATATTATACAAACAAAATGCAAAAATACTAAAAAAACGCAATGCGGCAAAAAAAAATTCGGTCCGCCACCCGATTTCCGCCCTACCAACACTGGTCGTTGTACAATATATGTACAATAGTTGTACAATACTTGTACAATTGGTAAACGTACAAATATTGTACAAGTATTGTACATAGGCAGTTATGAAACGGGGGTTAAAGTAGGATATTTTTGAGGTAAATAGCTGTAAGTATGAGTGTTATGTGTTTAAAAGGCTTTGGAAGGACTTTTTGATGACTGTTTTCGTGGTGGGCGAGACGCCCACAGAGGTTGAACACGAATTGCCAGAAATTATCCGAAAATTATCCATATATTATTTTTGAACACGGATTGCTCGGATAACACGGATTGCTTTTTTGAACACGAATGACACGAATTGTTCGATATATCTCGCGTCGGAACCTTTAAACCTTTTTAACCTTTTTAACCCTTTAACCCTTTAAACCTTTTTATCCTTTTTAACCTTTTCAACACGAATTGCCAGAAATTATTCGAAAATTATCAAAAAACATTTTTTGTTTTTGCGGTTGGACTTTTTTGGCATCTTTAAACCCCGAAGGGGTGAAGGACTACAGGCAGGGGTGAAACGACGTGGAACCCCTGCTTTCAAACGTAATTTTCTCCTCCAAGTCCCGACGGGGCGGCAGACTGGTTCGTTTTTCCTTTGCCCCGTCGGGGCTTGGATGCTGCGTTTGCTTTATGCAGGGGTTGCGTTTCACTTCACCCCTGCCTGTGCTCCTTCGCCACGTCGGGGCTGTTTCATCCTGGCTCGCTCTCTTTATAAAATGTGTGTCTTTCCAGAAAAGCCTCGGAGAGGCTTGACGCACGCAGTGCTGATAACACCGTACAAGCGGAGCGCGGTGCGGTGACGTGCGGGCACCACAGCCTTCGTCTCGGAGAGACGCGACATTGCATACATTATTCGATGGCTCTTTGCCAAGGCTTGCGAAACCCTGAAGGGTTTGCGCTCAATAACCGTGGGTGCGGAGCACCCGCGGGCTGCGGTATCTGACCGTGTGACACGACCCTAAAAGGGTCGCCCAAAAAGAGCTCGGCACGCATATTCGGGGCACTCCTTCAGAGTGCTGTTGCTGACGCATATACACCACAGGTCGATAACGACCTGTGGTTATTGAGCGGCGACGCCTCCAGCGTCGGTAGCACAGGCGCTTTCAGCCGAAGTAGAACAGATGCTTCCGGCGTTGGGAATACGGATGCATTCAGATAATGCAGCACAGTTGCTTTTGGGTAATGCGGCGCAGATGTATTCGGCGTCAGCAACACAGACACTTTCGGATAATGCAGCGCAGTTGCTTTCGGATAATTTTAAATGTTTATTTTTCATATTTATTTTGCCGATTCGGTTATTTGTCGTATCTTTGCATTTTACAAGTAATGTTAAAAATAATTTAATATCATTGATATGCAAAGAGATACACAGATTTTTGACCTCATCCAGAAAGAGCGTGAGCGTCAGACCAAAGGCATCGAACTGATTGCCTCTGAGAACTTCGTCAGCGACCAGGTTATGGAGGCTATGGGCTCCGTTATGACCAACAAATATGCTGAAGGCTATCCCGGCAAGCGCTACTACGGCGGCTGCCAGGTGGTCGACCAGAGCGAGACCATCGCCATCGAGCGTGCAAAGCAGCTCTACGGTGCTTGCTGGGCCAACGTGCAGCCCCACAGTGGCGCACAGGCTAATATGGCAGTCTTCTTGGCTTGCCTCAACAGCGGCGACACCTTTATGGGTATGGACCTGAACCACGGCGGTCACCTCTCGCACGGCAGCCCCGTCAACTTCTCGGGTATCAACTACAAGGTGGTTGGCTATCAGGTGAAGGAAGAAACCGGTACGGTCGACTATGACGATATGGAGAAGAAGGCTCTGGAGCACCATCCGAAGCTGATTATCGGCGGCGGTTCGGCTTATAGCCGTGACTGGGATTGGGAGCGTATGCGCGCCATCGCCGACAAGATCGGTGCCATCCTTATGGGCGACATCAGCCACCCCAGCGGCCTCATTGCCAAGGGTTATCTGAAGAATGCCGTTAAGTATTGCCACATCGTCACCACCACTACCCACAAGACCCTCCGCGGACCTCGCGGCGGTATGATTCTGATGGGTCAGGACTTCGACAATCCTTGGGGCAAGACCACCCCGAAGGGTGAAATCAAGAAGATGAGCGCCCTGCTTGACAGCGCTGTGTTCCCCGGCACCCAGGGCGGTCCGCTTGAGCACGTCATCGCTGCCAAGGCTGTTGCTTTCGGCGAGGCTTTGACCGACAGCTACGACCAGTACATCCAGCAGGTGATGAAGAACGCCAAGGTTATGAGCGAGGCCTTTATGAACAAGGGCTACAAGGTCATCAGCGGCGGTACCGACAACCACCTGATGCTCATCGACCTCCGCACCAAGTTCCCCGAACTGACCGGTAAAGAGGCTGAGAACGCACTTGTTGCCGCCGACATCACCGTCAACAAGAATATGGTTCCCTTCGACAGCCGCAGCGCCTTCAAGACCAGCGGTCTGCGTGTCGGAACTCCCGCTATCACCACCCGTGGTCTGAAAGAGGGCGATATGCAGGTGATTGTGGATATGATCGACACCGTTCTCTGCAACCCGACCGACGAGGCCGTCCGCGCCAAGATCACCGGCCAGGTCAACGAGATGATGCAGAACCGTCCGCTGTTCGCTTGGTAAGAGTCTGAAATTTATTAATTCCAAAGGGAGTTAAGTGGCGTTTCACTTAACTCCCTTTTTTATATTTCATAAACATAGAATTTATATGTATATATTGTCGAGTGCAGCTCATAACGTAAGCCTGACGTAACAAAGAAATAATTGGTACTGTGGTCTTCTTGCAATAGGGCTGTTGTCCCTCATTGATATTGCTTTCAAACCTTGTATGTGGTTTGTGAGTAAAATAAAAAAGGCTTCATTCGAAGCCTTTTCTTGGTGGTCTGTTACAGATTCGAACTGTAGACCTCTTCCGTGTGAAGGAAGCGCTCTGAACCAACTGAGCTAACAGACCGTTTGGGTTCTCTTTTCCTCTCGAAAGCGGGTGCAAAAGTACAACTTTTTTTTCATTCTGCGACAAAAATCGGAAAAAAACATTCTGCGTTTCCGTTTTGCATTCTATAGAGTGTTGTGGATTAGCTGATTGTGTGTTATCGCCGTGGGTGGCTTTCACCTTCGATTGGGAGGGCCTTCCGAGGTTTTTCAAAAAAAAATTTACTCTTTATGTAAGAAAATCGACTTTTATTCGTCATATATGTGTAAAAGTCGACAATGGATCACCAGACATTCAAACATAGTATAATCCCAATGCAAAGCGCAATGCAGCTTCTGGCTGAGCGGATGCTCGGCGATGTTGCTGACGCCGAGGATGTTGTGCAGGATGTGTTTGTGGCGCTTTGGAGCCGCCGCGACGACCTTGACCGGGTTGTCAGACTGGAGTCCTATTGTATGCAGATGGTGCGGTTGCGTTGCATCGACCTCATTCGCAAGCGCAATCGTGAGGCGTTGCATAACGAGCAGATTGCATATCTCTCCGATACCGAAGTCTTTGCAGAAGTGGAGGAGGTGCAGGACCGCTCGGCTTTGCTCGGCCGTCTGCTCGCCGAACTGCCGGAAAAACAGCGCAAGGCGGTGACGATGAAATATATAGACGAATGCACCACGCAGCAGATGGAGCAGGCCTTGCAGATGAGTAGCAGCAATGTCTACACCACCTTGTCGCGTGCCATTCAAACGCTAAGGGAGAAGCTGAGAAATTAAAAATTAAGAATTAAAAATTAAAAGAGGGTTGGGAGAGGAGTGAGAGGAAAGAGAGAGGGAAGTGAGAGGAACAATACTTTAACATAATCGACATATCAACGTATCAACATATCAACATATCAACGTATCAACGTATCATAAAATGAACAAGAAACCAAATATAGAGGAACTCTTTGAGGCAGCGCGACGTCAGGAAGTCGACCGCAAACGCCAGCAGAAGCTGAGCGATATGATCGACCGGATGGCCGCTCAGGAAACGGAGAACGGAGAGTTTGGAACGGAAAGCGGAGAACGTAAAACGGAACGTCATCGTCGCCTGTGGGTCTATTCGGGTGTGGCGGCAAGTGTGCTGCTGCTTTTTACTTTTGGTATGCACATCCTGTTCGGCGACGTGGCGGGGCCGAAGGACGGTCCGGTTTTTGCCGAGAAGCAACCTGTGCAGTCCAGCGTTGTATCTGATACGGTGTCTGCCGACAGCCAAGCTGCAGCTGAGGTGACTCCGGCCTACTTTGCTCCTAAAAATAATGATGTTCTTGCCGAAAACGATGCTCCGTCGCAGCCTGTAGAGCAGCCTGCAGAAATCCAGATCGAGCCTGAACCGCTGCCTTCATCGCGGCCGGAAGAGTCGCTCTTGGCAGAGGCTACACACACTGTGCAACCCGACACGCCGCAGGTGGCAGCAGCACAACATCGCGTGTTCGAGCGCACTTCGTCGCGCCTGGTCTGTGGTTCGGGCTGCAAACCTGAACAACGTCAGGATCCTGCCGCCAACACGCCGCAAGTGGCATTTGTCAACAACGCTGGAAACAGCACCGATTTCGAGCTCGGCAGTATCTCATTCTGATGCAAGTGTTTAATCTTTTTTTTAACGAAATCTGTAAGAAACCGACACATCGTTCGTCATATAGGTGAATGAACATTCAGACAAGATTATAATCTTAGAACCCTAACCTTTTATCTTTAACTTTAAAATTAATCAAAATGAAAAAAATAGCAATCTTTACCGCTTTTCTTCTCACAAGTATCACTATGCTCAGCGCGCAGGATGAATACCGCGTAAGCCAGCCTTTGTCCGACAGCGTCGACTGGGTGGTCATCGAAGACGGATGGCAGGTCCGCATCCGCCACGGCGAAAAGTCTTCATTGACCATAGTCACTCCGTGTAGCACATTCTTCGAGGAGGACAACGAACCGCAGATAAGTACCGTCGTCGGTGACAAACTGACCCTGCATTCAAACAAGTCTATGCCGCGCAGCACCGTGGTGGAAATCACGCTGAAGCACAAGCTTCACAATCTCAAGGTCGAAAAAGGCGCCACGGTGCAGGCCGACAACCTGATGTTCTATGGCTCGTTTGCCGATGTGGACATCAGCGAAGGCGCTATGGTGACAGGCAAGTCGTGGAAAGGAGAAAAAGGTCTTGATGTCACTGTCGACCAGAACGCTACGCTGCGACTCGACACGCTTCAGGCTGAAAACAAGTTGACACTGTTGCGTGAACCGAAGGCTCGTGTAGATTGCCCGACGCTGATAAGCGCCGACACCAAGGTCAAGAGCGATGTCAAGAGCTACGGCTCGCTCTATCAGACCGACCCCGCCCGCAACCTGACGGTCAAGAATGTCAAGCGCAGCTTTGTTAAATCTATTGAGGGAATCTCTTTCAGTGTCGGCCTTTCGGCTCCCACTCCGCTCTATATGAACAACAAAAGCGGGTCGCCCTACAACCGTGGCGAGAGCTATCGTGTGTATTTGCAGTGGGGATTGAACAATGTAATCCCTGTCGGACCATTGTCGTTCGACCCGCGCATCACCTATGAATTGGGTTGGAGCCGCCTGCTCAACAACGTCTCGTACAATGGCAATGCCCTTGTGCTCAGTACTCCGACCAGCGGCGAGATTCCGCAGCAGCATCTCTATACCGAGAGCGTCGGCCTGCGTTTGGGAATGGGCTATTCGTTCGGCCAAAAGAACAAAGACAATGGAGAAAAGCCCTTCAAGTTGGGTTTTGGTATCGACGTTTTGTACAACACCAACGAACGCCTTGTTACACGCACAATGGGCAGCGACAACCGCTGGGACCGCACCCGCGAGAAAATTGATGTTATGAATCCCTGGCAGCTCCGTGCCTTTGTCAATATCGGAGGCGGCCCACTCACAAGGGCGTCGTTGGGACTCTCATACGACCTGCTGCCGACCTTCCGCAGCGGCACCGATGCCGACAAGATCCGCACCTTCGGCATTACGCTAAGCTTCTGACGGCCTCTTCGTAATTGCGCAGGCTTGTAGTTTTCATCAGCCGCTTGTAGACCTTCTTGTCTATGAGCGGCTTTTGGTATTCCCAGAAGGTCTGCATCCGTGCCAGTATCTGTTGGTCGCCCTGCAGCGTCTGCAGTGCCGTGTCGTACAGGCGGCGGTGCATCTCGAGGCTTGCCGCCAGTCGCTCGGTATTGTCGAGTGGCCGTCCGTCGCGCCATTCCCGCGCCAGCGTGGGCCGCGCCAGCAGGCCGCGACCAATCATTATGCCGCTGAGGTCGGGGAACAGGCGTACGATTTCGTCGATGTCTTCCAGCGATGCGATGTCGCCGTTGTAAACTATGGGGTGGCGCGAAGCCTCTTTCAGCCTGCTGAAGGCCTCGCGGTCGGGCAGACCTTTGTATTGCTGCACCCCCAGCCGCGGATGGATGGCTATGTGTTCCAGCTTAAAATGGTTGAGAACCTCTATCGCCGCCAGCCCTTCGCTGGGGTCGGTCAGGCCCGAGCGCATCTTCACGCTGACCTTTAGCCTTGTGCGCCGTTGAAGCTCTTGCATCATCCGTTCTATGCGGTCGGGATGCGTCAGCGCCGCTGCACCTCGTCCGCGTCCTGTCTGCAACGGGAAAGGACAGCCTAGGTTGAGGTCGACGCGGTTGTAGCCGGCCTGCTCTACGATGTCGAGCAATGGCGCCAGCTCGTCGGTATCGGCAGCAATGACTTGCGGCACAAGGTCCAAGCCCTCGTTGTTCTCAGGCGCGATGTCCCTCAAGTCCTTGTTCCTAACTTTGCCGCCGTCGCAGCGCAGAAAAGGGGAGAGGTATGTGTCGATGCCACCGGCAACCTTGTTGTGGATGCTGCGGTAGAGGTGGTCGGTATAGCCTTGCAAAGGTGCAAAATAGAGCTTCATTTTTCCTGTTTCTTGGTTTGTTTCTGGCAACTTTTAGTGACGGGATAATACTATAACGTAAAAAATGTTGAAATGTTTTATGCTGCTCAATATCTTGAAACAAAGCGTTGTATGTTGGCTTTGGCTTTTGGGGTTGCCAAAAATCGCATCTTTTTTTTGCCAGTTTGAAAAATCTTTGTACTTTTGCACTCGCTTTTGGCAAGAAAATGATCTGTTAGCTCAGTTGGTTTAGAGCGCTTGCTTGACAGGCAAGAGGTCAACAGTTCAAATCTGTTACAGATCACGATGACCACCTCCTTGAGGTGGTTTTTCTTTTGTAAATCATTGCGTACTGCCAGTGATTACCAACGTGTGATGTGGGTGCCGGGCATTTGACTGTATTCCTTGATGGCCTTCTGCCAGGATTTCAACTTTGTGCCGAAAACCATATAATATTCAAGATCCACAATGTAAGTCTTATCGTGAGCGTTGACATCTATATGGCCATGTCTCTCGCTTACAAACAATTCCACATCTCTGACATATCGCCACTCGATGTCCACGTGGTCAAGCCTCTGGGTTTTCTTGCCATATTCAAAAACCCTTACGTGGTCGAGGCCGATGCCCTTCTCGGTCAGCGTAATGCAGTCGTTGCGGTGCCTGAACGCGACGTAAGCCAACATCAACAAAAGCACACTGACCACCACGCATAGGATGCTTGAATCAAATAACAACCAAAAGGAGACAATAAGTGCGCCGGCAATTGCGATGTTCACGCAGCATATGGGACGGGCCCTGTAGACCAGCGGCTCCAGGTGCTCTTGTGCCGTTTTTTTCTTTTGCTTCTTTTTCATTCTACCAGTTTGAATCGCATACGCCACGTGTGGGTCTCTTCGTTCCAGTCGTGGCTTATGATTTTGAAATGGCCTATCTCGGACGTGTTCTGCACGTGGGTGCCGACGCAGGCGCATAGGTCGTAGTCGCCGATGCGTACCAGTCGCAGTGTCTCGCTGGCGTCGTCGGGCAGCTTGCCGAGGTCCACCTCGGGCGGCACCTCGTCGCGGCGCACAAACTCATACGTAACATCCAGATGACGCTGTATCACCTCGTTGACGCGGCGCTCGATTTCCTGCACCTGCTCCTCGGTGGGGCAGGCCGCCAGTTGGTAGTCGCACTTGCTCTTCTTGCGCTCGATGTGTGCGTTCCTCGACCGCGGGCAGCCGAACATCCGCACCATTGTCTGGTTCAAAATATGCTCCGCCGTATGCATCGGCGGGTACTCCTCTTTATTATGAGCGTTTAAAATAGGTTCTTGTTCCATATTTTAATTCTTGATTATTGAATCATAATCCTCGTCTAAAGCTGTGCATGGGTATATGGCTTCATATTGGTCAAGCAGTTCGTTAAATGGAACCACTTGCACTTCATTATTGTTGATGATGTTCAAATACACCTTCCTTTCCGAACATAGACAATACTCATCATAAGTATAGAACGAGATTCTTTGTTTGCCCCCTGTCAGCTTAAAAAAATCTATGTCGGGGTGGATATAACAAAGATGGCCAGCCAGCATACAGCATCCTTCAACCCAATTTTGCAGACTGTCTTCCACATATCCATAATAGACATAATGGTGAGTCTCTATTTTCACATCAAACGTCCCAACAACAGAGTCCCGTTGTGTTTCCTTATAATAATCAAGTATTGAAACGATTAGTCCACTTGGCTTCTCAAAGGAAATGTCAAGTGGCACATCTGGCTCATCTTTGAATTGCTCAGCAATAACAGTCTCTAGATTTTTCTCCAGTGTTTTGTCAATAAAAGCGTATTCGTTGAGTTTGAACTTGATATGATGTACGTCACTATTACAAGCAGTCAAAAAGAGGCAGATTAATAAAGAGAACACTATTTTAGTCCGTGTAATTAAGGATGTGTTCAATCCCGCCGTATGCATCGGCGGGTACTCCTCTTTATTATGAGCGTTTAAAACTGGTTCTTGTTCCATATTATTTTATGTGGTCGTTTTTATCAAAATGTATTTTACAGTTTGGAAGCAAGTCTTGTAAATGCTGCTTATATTCATCGGAAAATCGTTCTGATGATGGTTGCCAATTATCTATATATAACACCTGTAGTTTCGTAAGATTCTTTATTTCTTCAGGGAGGCTGTCTATAGGATTGCTTCCTATTTCAAGGTACATCAGGTTCGTTAGATTACCTATTTCCTTAGGAAGACAGTGAAGTTGGTTCATATTGATGATGAGCACCCTCAGGTTGGTCATTTCTCCGATTTCTGGGCCTATGTACTTCATATTGTTTGAACAGAGGCTGAGATAGAAGACATTCTTCATTTGAGCCAGCATCGGAGGGAAGGTGTCGAGATTGTTTCCCAGAAGGTTGACCGACTCCAGTTTGGTTAGCTCTGCCATTTCCGCAGGCAGCGAAGTCCATCCACGATTTTCAAAGTCAACACGAAGCACCTTGTCCTTGTGACGGATGGCATCTTTCAAATCCATATATGAAACATAACTCTCCTTCTTTCGGATATAGTCCCAATGGCTTTTGCCGAAGGCCACAGATGCCTTAAACCTACATTCTTGTTCATTGTCAATGTCGGTTCTTGTCCCCTCGATGGTCTTTCCTCCGTCAGTTTTTGTGCCTTTCCAAACAAATGCGAGACTGCCGTCTCTGAATTCCCCCATCTCAAAGGTTTTATTGCGGTACGCTTTTCCTCTAAGACTATATGTGACACTCGGCAGCGTATCGTAGTAGTAAGAACCTACAATGGTGGAGTCCAACAATGTCATTAACGAGATGCTAATATTCGGGGATGTCCCATTAGAATCAACAAGTTGACCTTCATAGAGGAATGTCGGACAAAAGCCATTGTTTTTTGCTGCTTTGCTCCGCGAGGCACATCCTGCGAATAATATCAATGCCGTCAAAAAACATAGAACACCCCAATATGTTAAGGGCGTGCCAGTTCCTCCCGTATGCATCGGCGGATACTCGTCTTTATTATGGGCATTAAGAATAGGTTCCTGTTCCATACTATTATTTATTCCATTTGTTATACATCTTTTTGTAACATTCAGGGACATCCTTATTTCCATCGAAAATATAACAATATTCCTCTTTCACATACATTTTCCCTGTAGTAAGTCGATGAAAATTGCGGATATAACGGGCCGCTTGTGGTGAGAAATAGTAGTATGCGGCGTTGACACATCCCCTCATCAAGTCACTGTAATCTGCATCAGTAAAATGTTTGTATACTACAAATGTACGTATTTTCTTTAGCATAGGCCAAAATCTCTTGTCTGGCCAATTAGCAACGGCCTTTAGTCCTATACAGGCGATATCGCAGCCCTCTCCCTCATCGCGATAGTGTGACAAGGCCTCCTTTATCAGAACAAAATCCTGTTCGTTACGGAATCTTGCGAGGGCAGGAAGGCTTTCTAAAATACCCTCGTCTAAGTACATAGACCGAATACGTGAATAATACTTGTGTTCTGGCGACAGGGTGTCTAAAATCCATTTCTGGCGCTCTATATGCCCCATATTCTCACCAAAGATAAGGATACTGTCCAACTCCTGTTGTTGCTCTGGGGTCATTCTGAAATGTGTATAGCAGCCGCCATCATTCACAATCTTCATTATTGACACTCTGAATGATGCAACGCTCTCTGTTAACATAACGTCATCGCCCCAAGTGATTGTCGCAGTGTCGTTCAGACAGTCTTTCAACACCTGAAAGCATCCGTTGTAGCGACGATTATGCAAAATATCAAAAGCCATAGCCCTCACCACAGGAGCGGGATGTGTCTTTGTAAGCGATACAAGCATCTCGTTATTGCAAAGCGAGTCCATTCGGATATGACATCCCCACTGCTCAATCGGACTTCCCATCCAGCCATAGTCATTAACAGTCAGATACCGCGTGTGGGACAGAATGTTCAGCACGGTATCCAATGACATCGTATAATATCTCTCCCAAACATCAGACGTGTCTGACTGAGATAAATATTGTTCTGTCTCGTCTATACAATCTTCCGAAAGGACTTCATCAAAATTATAACTATCTGTCTCACTTTCTCGAGAGCCACAACCTATAACAACAAACGCAAGTACCATAAATAACACACGATGTAAGAAACATATGGGTGTGCTCAATCCTCCCGTATGCATCGGCGGGTACTCCTGCTTGTTGTGCTCGTTGAGGATAGGTGCTTGTTCCATCATACTTCATTTTTTTGTTGCAAAGCAAAAAGTGCTTTCTGACGCTCAATTTCGGCTTTAAGTTGTTCTTTCGAAGGCAAGCAGAGCAAGTATTTCGACATAAATACATTTTTGCTGTCGTTGAGCATATATTTTGCAATGTCGGCATCTGTCTCGGAACACAGAACGATTCCGAGGGTTGGATTGTCACCGTCTTCTCGAACATTTTGGTCATACATATTGACGTACATTTCCATCTGTCCGACATCTTGATGTGTAATCTGCCCTACTTTAAGGTCTATCAGTACAAAACATTTAAGCTTGAAGTTGTAAAACACCAAATCTATAAAGTAGTCTTTTGCCTCTGTGCGAATCAGTTTCTGCCGTTCCACAAACGAGAATCCTTTGCCCAATTCCAACAGGATTTTTTCCAGGTTTGTCAGAATCGCTGTTTCCAGTTCGCTCTCCACAAAAGCTTTTGTTGGAGACATCCCAAGAAACTCGGCAACAACGGGATTCTTGACGAACTCCAGTTTGTCGTTATCGAATTCCTTTGTCAATGCCTTCATTTCCTGTTCTACTGGAGCCTTGTTCTGTGACAATAATAGTCTCTCGTAATACTGTGTCGAGATATTGCGGTTCAAAGTGGCATAGCTCCACATCTGCTCGGAGGCCTCCTTTGCATACCACTCTCGGGCTTGGGCGTCTGTCACGCTTAGTAATCGGCGATAATGAGACCACGTCAAAATTCCACAAGGTGTGTGGAATATTTCGGGGAACGTCAAATAGAACTGTCGAAAGTAGTACAGATTCTGCACCGAAAAACCTTTGCCGAACTCTTCTGTGAGGGCTGCCGACAACTGTTTCAGTATCTGCTTTCCGTAGTCGGCACGCTCTGCCCCGCCTTGTTCTTCCTCCACTATGCGGCGGCCTATCTGCCAATAGGTATTCACCATTGCCTGATTAACTGCAGCGTATGCTTCCTGGCGGCCACGAAGCACCAGTTGCTTTATTTCTTGAATAAAGTTGCTGGAAGGCCCTTCGCCAACATTTACTCTTATCCCCTTGTCCATATATCTTGACTTTTATACCGAAACGAAAATCTTGCTATATTATTGCCTCTGTTTGCCATTTGCTTTGTTGCAAAGTGTTGTGGCAGGCATAGTTTGTGGTCATATTCTCTCAATGATATTCCTGTAGCCGATTTCGTGGAGGAACTCGAAGGCGCCTTCAAAGAGGTCGAGGTCTGACGGCTGGTGGGCGTCGGTGCTGACGATGACGGGTATGCCGAGGGTGTTCATATACTTGATCGTCTCGCGGCCGGGGTAGTAGTCGGTGTGGCGGCCTTTATAGATGCCTCGCGTGTTGATTTCGCAGATGCATCTGGTCTCCTTGATCAGCTGCAGGGTCTCGTACATCAGGTCGCGGAACCAGCGGTCGTCGTACTGGAAATAGCGTCCCTTGTTGTGCATCACTATCTTGTCGGGGTGGCCGACGATGGTAGGACGGTTGCGCTCGATCATAGCGTTCTGCTGGTAAAAATAAGCCCTGACGCCGGCGCGTATGTCGTCGCCGAAGATGTGGTGCAGCCCATTGTCGTAAGTCTCCTGGCGCGGGCCGTCGATAAACCAGATGTGGTACGGTATCTGCTTGCGCTCGTCGCCTGTGGCGGTGGCGTTCAGCTGCCTCAGCGTCTCGGTGTCGGCAGGGTTGGGGATAAGGTGTACGCTGCCGATTGTGTATTCCAGCCCGCCTTTGTCGACGAGTGGCGCAAAATCCTCCTGCAGGCCGGTAATGTAGTCAATCTCCAATCCTAAGCGGATGTCGATGCGACCGGCATATTCGGCTTTGAGGGCGCGCACCTCGTCGCAATATTTTGTGTATTCCTCTTCCTTGATGGCGAACGTGCTGGGGAAGGGAACCGGCGAATGACCCGAAAAGCCAAGCGCCGTGAAACCTTTGGACAGGGCATACTCCACATATTCGCGAAGCTGGCCCTTGCCGTCGCAGTAGTGGCTGTGAGTGTGATAATTAGAAATCATATTGCATTGTTAGTGACAGTCTTAGGTTGCTTGTCGGAGTGGCGTAGCCGGCGCGCGTGTATTCCGCTTCGGCGGTGAAAAAGAGTCCTTTGAGGGTGGTGTAGGTCAGACGAGGCTGCACGCGCCACAGGTATTCGATGTCGTGGCCGCGGCCGAAGCAGTAGGCGTAGTCGGTGTTGCCATAGTCGAGGTTCTTGGCAAAGCCGAGGAAGAGGCCTGGACGCCAGTGGCCTTTGTTGCGCGAAAGGTCGAGCCACACGGTGTTGAAATGCCAGTCGCTGAAGGTCGTGTCGGCAAGCATCAGGTAGCCGCCCAACGAGCAGCCTTCGTAGAGGCTGTTGTTGAGCAGGGTCTGTGCCTTGATGTCGAGCTGTCCGACTCTTGCCTTGCCGAAGAAGGTGTAGCTCAGCGACGAGTGCAGGCGCCTTTCGGCATCGGGCACAATGGGCTGTATGGTCTTGAGGTTGGCGGCACCGCCAAGCAGCAGGTGGGGCTTGGCGTAGAGCAGTCGCAGGTTCAGTTCGGGCATTAGCGAATGGCGTGCATACAGCGTACTTGTCGACTGGGTTCCGTTGAGCAGACCCTGGCTGACGTTGTCGAGCTGCCACATCGCCGTCGCCGCGACCTCGAAGGGGCCTATCGGCAGACGGTAGCGCACTTGGTTGTAGCGGGCGTAGCAGTGGAACGGCGAGCCCATATTGAGCGGGTTGGTCATCGGCATAATCTCCGGAATGACCATAGCATACCAATACTGTCCGGCCAGTAGCGCGCCGCGGCGCTCCCAGTCGAGGCTGATGTATGCGTGGCGTAGGCGCAGGTCGTTGTTGCTGGCATTTGTGCTGCCTGTAAAGTCGCCCTCGATATACGCCTCCGTGTGGGCGCCAAGCACATCCGGACCTGTGACGCGCAGGTTGAGTCTCGTGGTGATGGTCATCATATTGGCCTGCCACCCCTCGTTGAGGTCGTTGCCGTTGGCGTCGAGGTTTACAGGCTTGGGGTAGAAAAGCATCATATCCTCGCGGCCGCCCACCACCTCGCGGCTGTCGGCATAGAAGTGCGGATTGACAAAGCCGTGGAAATCAAAGCGGAACTTCTTGGCTGCGGTGTCGTTCTGGGCGCTGACGGCCGTGGTCAGCATCAAAATCGCCGTTAAAAACGCTGTTTTTTTCATTGTTGGTTTGTTGTTTGATTGTTGGTGGTTTATAGGTGGCTGCTCCATACCAACTCCGGTCGTTGTACAATATATGTACAATACTTGTACAATATTTGTACGTTTACAATTGTACATATATTGTACAAGTATTGTACATATATTGTAACGACCGGAGTTGGTATGGACCGTTACCGGTGGAAAACGGGTGTCGTTACTTCTTGCTGCCGCCGGCAAGTGCAAGGATGAGCCCCAGTGCAACGCCGAGCAGAGCGGCAAAGAGCACCTGGAAGGTCGGGGGCAGGATGAACGTTATGGTGTGGGCCGGGAACCAGAAGAGGGGTATGGTCTTCTTGATCACGAAGTTCCACTGCACATCCCAGTTGACCTTGGTTGCGAAGATCTCGCGCATCTTCATCGGGCGCAGCAGTCCGCGCACGGTGCCTCCGTTGTCGAGGATGTGGATGTCGGTGCACTTGTGGAAGGTCATCATCACCGGAGCGAAGATGCTGTTCATCAGTACGCTGACGGCGAAGGCGATGCCCAGCTTGCCCCAGGTGAGCTCGGGAGCGGCGAAGATGTCTCTAAGCACCTGCGGGTCGCATCCGGCGACGCTGGCGAGGAAGACGGGTGTGCCGCTCTTGAAGATGACCATCGCCATAGCGATGCACATTCCGAGGAAGCCCCATACCATCATACGCGGTACGATGCCGAAACCGGGCTCGTTGTATACGCCTTTGCGTATGCGCAGAGCCAGCATCTCGCCCAAGGTGGCGAGGATGGCGAACTTGAAGAAAGCCATAATGTAGGGGTGGTTTGTCGTTGTGTCGTTGAACCACGCAAAGAAGCCTGTGGCGGGGATAAAGAAGGGCGTCAGCACTGCGACGACGCACAAAATGAGAATCCAGTCTTGTTTCTTCATTGGTTTTAATTGTATGTTAATAAATATTTTGTGTGCTGATACAAAGGGCGTTTGATTGTGCAAAGATAGCAATTTTTAGTCAGATTTATTAAAAATTCTAAAAAAAGTCGTATTTTTGCACTCCGAAAAGATGTAGAGTTTGGAATGGTTCGCTTCGCTGAAAAGGTTACTGAACCTTTTGACCCTTTAACCTTTTCCAACCCTTTCAACCCTTTAAACCCTCCAACCTTTAAACCCTTTAAACCCTCCAACCCTTTAAAACCCTTTCAACCTTTCAAACCTTTTCAACCCTTCAAACCTTTCGAACCTTTAAACCCCTTTCAACCCTTCAAACCCTCATACTATGTCCTCGTTGCCACCTCTGTTCCTCGACCTTGCCATCATCCTCGTAACGGCTGGCGTTATCACTGTTGTCTTCAAATGGCTGAAGCAGCCTCTTGTGCTGGGCTACATCGTTGCCGGTTTCTTCATAGGGCCTTATTTCCCGTGGTTTCCGGCCGTGAAGGATGCCACCGACGTGCACGTGTGGAGCGACATCGGAATCGTGTTCCTGATGTTCGCCTTGGGCTTGGAATTCAGCATCAAGAAGTTGAAGAAGGTGGGGGCGACGGGTGCCATCACGGCGCTTACCGAGCTGGCTATTATGTTCTTGCTGGGCTCGAGCGTGGGGCGTCTGCTGGGATGGCAGTCGATGGACTGCATCTTTCTGGGCTGTATGCTCTCGATATCGTCGACGTCGATTATCATCAAGTCGTTCGAGGACTTGCGCCTCAAGCAGCAGAAGTTCACCTCGTCGGTCACGGCGGTGCTTATTGTCGAGGATTTGATAGCCGTCCTGTTGCTGGTGATACTGTCGACGGTGTCGGTCAGCCGCAATTTCGACGGCGGCGAACTGGTGATGAGTTTCGTCAAGCTTATCTTCTTCCTCATAGTGTGGTTCACGTTCGGCATCTTCCTGATTCCTACCTTTCTGCGCTGGATGCGGCGCTATATGACTGAGGAGACGCTGTGCATCGTTGCCGTGGGTCTGTGCTTCGGTATGGTGGTGCTGGCCTCCTACGCGGGCTTCTCGACGGCGCTGGGCGCCTTTGTGATGGGCGCTATACTTGCCGAGACCATCGAGGCCGATGTCATCCACCGCATCATCACGCCGATAAA
Organism: uncultured Bacteroidota bacterium; assembly: GCA_902788805.1. Taxonomy (GTDB): domain Bacteria; phylum Bacteroidota; class Bacteroidia; order Bacteroidales; family P3; genus Colimorpha. The sequence continues at coordinate 91,720 of CADALO010000003.1, forward strand.
GAATCTCTTTTGTGCCGTGTTCTTCGTGTCGGTGGGTATGCTTGTCGACCCGCATATTCTTGTGAAATACATCGTTCCGATACTTGTCATAGCGGCGACGGTTATCTTCTTCAAGTCGTCGGCGGCGACGCTGGGCTTCGTTCTGTCGGGCAAGAGCTTGAAGACGTCGGTCCAGTCGGGCTTCTGCTTCTGCCAGATAGGTGAGTTCTCGTTTATCATTGCCGGCCTGGGACTTTCGTTCGGCGTCATCAATCCCGACCTTTACCCCATCATTGTCTCGGTGTCTATTGTCACCACCTTCGTCACTCCCTATATGATCAAAGGCGCGCTGCCGTTCTACAACAAGGTGGAGCCGCGGCTGCCGCAGCGCCTCAAGGATGCCCTTGAGCGCTATAGCAATTCGGCCAAGCAGACCAACCAGAAGGGGTCGGTGCGCAGCTTTCTGAAGAAGCAGTTCTCGTCCATATTGCTCTACGGCGTTATCAATGTGGCCATCTGCCTGCTGTCGTTCTCGTTGCTGAAGCCGTTTATGAACAATGTCTTTGTCAACTCGGAGGGCGACCCGTCGCTGTGGGGCAACCTGATAGGAATGACGGCGACGCTGCTGTGCATACTGCCTTTTGTGTGGGCGCTGGCGGTGCGCAACGTCAACCGTGCGAAGATAAAGGAGTTGCTTGACTCGAGCGACTACAGCCAGGCCGTCGTCATACCGGTGCTGCTGCTGCGCTACTTCCTTGCGCTCTTCTTCATCGGCCTTGTCATTGGCCGCTACATCCACCTTGCCGTGGGTTTCCTTATCATTCTGGCCGTGTTCATAGTGCTGATGATGCTGTTCTCCAAGCGTGTCATCAGTTTCTACCAGCGCATCGAGAACCAGTTTGTGTCCAACTTCAATTCGCGTCAGGCGCAGCAGTCGTTCAAGATACCCACGCTGCTCGAGAACAACTTCTACCTTGAGCGCATCCCTGTTACGCAGTATTCGCCTTTTGCCGGCCGCCGCCTGATGGATACAAACTTCCGTGAGGATTACGGCATCAACGTCGTGTCGATAGAGCGTGCGGGCCAGATCTACGACTTGCCGCAGAAGGAGATGCTTGTCCTGCCCGGCGACCGCCTGTCGGTGATGGGCAGCGAGGACCAGATTGCGCACCTGCGCTCGGTGCTCGACGTCGAGCCCGATATGCTGATACACGACCACAGCGACAACGAACTGAACATTTACCGCTTGACGGTGCACGACAACAACCCGTTTATAGGGCAGACTATCTCAGAGTCGCAGTTCTCGCAGCACTACCACGCAATGATTATCGCCATTGAACGCGAAGGGGAGCAGATACTCAATCCTCGCTCTTACACCAGGTTTGAGGAAGGCGACATCGTGTGGTTTGTCTCGCCCGACGAGCTTGATATCCACAAGTTCACTCGAGAGTAGTTGTTTGTGGTCAACTCTCCCTTTTTTAGTACAAAGGCCGGTGCTGTTCGGAGATTTAACATTTTTTATGATTTCTTTTTGAAACTTTTTATGCCCTTCAAGCTACTATTGCATAAAATGGACTTGCCCGCCTCGGGTATATCAGCGTCGTTTGACGTGAAAGACTGGCCCTCGGGCGTTTACGTCATAACAATACACACTCAGGGCGGCAACGTGACAAAGAAACTGGTGGTGCAATAGGCGATGTGAAGTTATACCACCAAGATTGTTTTGCTTGATATCGTTTCTTTAACGAGAGCGGCTTGGATTCTTGCTTAAAATCCAAGCCGCTCTCGTTAAACCCTAATTGCCGATTCGGGTTGAGGGCAATAAAATTAATTCTCGTCAGCAATAAAATGTGCTGCGTGGCGTTTATAGAACTTGAAAATAGACTTAATACTAAACTTAACTGTGTAATGAAGAGATATTTCCGATATGTAGTGCTTTGGCTCGCTTTGTGTGTGGCCGGTTTTTCGCCGCTGCAGGCGCAGAATGGCGTACCTGCCGACCGTGCGTTCGAGCTGTCCAAGAACCTTGAGATTTTCAGCAAGCTGTACCAGACGCTCTATGTCAATTATGTCGACGATATTGACCCGGGCGCGACGATGAAGAAGGCCATTGACGCTATGCTGGCTTCGCTGGACCCGTATACGGTATACTATCCCGAGTCGGATATGGAGGATGTGAAGATGCAGTTGCTGGGGCAGTATGGCGGCATAGGGTCGCTGATACACCAGCAGGGCGACAAGATCTATATTTCAGAGCCTTACAAGGACCTGCCGGCAGACAAGGCGGGCCTGAAGGCCGGCGACAGGATTCTGGCTGTCAACGGCGAGTCGACCGAGGGCAAGAACAACGCCGATGTAAGCTCGGCGATGCGTGGCCAGGCCGGTACGGAACTGACGCTGAAGTTGGAACGCGACGGCAAGGTGTTTGAGAAGAAGATTACTCGCGCCGAAATCAAGCTGCCCAATATGCCCTATAGCGGTATGGTGGGCGGCGATATAGGATATGTGAAGCTCGACGAGTTTACGCAAGATGCGGCAAAGAATGTGCGCGAAGCCTTTGCGCGACTGAAGCGTGAACATCCGGATATGAAGGGCTTTGTGCTTGACCTGCGCAACAACGGCGGCGGATTGATGAACGAGGCTGTCGACTTGGTGAACATCTTTGTCAAGAAGGGACAGCTGATAGTGGAGACGAAGGGCAAGATAGCAAGCAAGAATACCAAGAGCTATACCCATTTGAACCCTGAGGACACGGAGATTCCGGTGGCGGTGCTGATCAACGGCTACAGCGCATCGGCGTCGGAGATTACGGCGGGCAGCCTGCAGGACCTGGACCGCGCTGTCATTATCGGTTCGAGGTCGTTTGGCAAAGGCTTGGTGCAGAATGTGCTTCCGCTGATATACAACAGTCAGATGAAGGTGACGGTGTCGAAATACTATATACCGAGCGGACGCTGCATACAGGCACTCGACTATAGCCACAAGGACGAGAACGGACGCGCAACGAAAGTGCCCGACTCGCTCAAGACGGCTTTCAAGACTGCCAACGGCCGCATTGTGTATGATGGGTTTGGCATCGAGCCTGACGTAGAGACGGAGACAGAGTATATGTCGGCTCTGACGACTACGCTTGTGACCAAGTACCATATATTCAACTATGTGAGTGAGTTTGTGAAGAAGCACCCGACGATTGCCGCCCCTGCAGAGTTTGAGGTGACCGACGAGATATACAATGACTTTGTGCACTATCTGTCTGACAAGGATTACAGCTACTCGACAGGCACGGAGCAGGTGTTGAAGGATCTGAAGAAGGTGGCCGAGGAGGAGAACTATATGGAGGCTGTGAAGGGCGAGATAGAGCGTCTTGAGGAGGGCCTGAAGAAGGAGAAGGCCGACGACTTGCAGAAGTATCGTAACGAGATAGGCGAGCTGCTGAAGGGCGAGATATTGGTGCGCTACTATTATGCGGCAGGCCGTCTGGAGGGCACGCTGAAGAGTGACCCCGATGTGCTGAAGGCAATAGAGGTGCTGCACGACAGGAAGCTTTATAATGAAGAATTAAGAATTAAAAATTAAGAATTAAGAGAGAGAGGGTTAAGAGGGATGGTATGTGTTAAAATTTGTGGGGGATTTCCATTATTTTAAAAGAAGTTAGGACAGTGGCGTTTCTGCAGGCATATTTCCCGAGTGTGACTCGCGAGGACGGGTCGTTTTCTTTGCGGCTGACCATCCATTCGGCGATTAGTTTCGTGCTGCTTTTCTTGTTGATGGCGTCGCAGCCGGTCAGCAACTTTATGATGAGCGGTATGGAGATACTGCTTGCTGTCAACTGGCTGCTGGAGTGGAATATGCGGGCAAAACTGGAACGTGGGCGCCGACAGCCGCTGCTGTGGGCTTTTTGGGCGCTTATGCTGGTACACGTAGTGTGGCAGCTGTTGAGCACGAACACGGGCTACGGCTGGGAGGATATTTTCCGCAAGCTGCCGTTATTGGCCATACCGTTGGTGGTGCTTACTTCAAGGCCATTGAACCGCATCCAGTTGTGGACGGTCCTGATGGGCTTTGTGCTGAGTGTTTTTGTGGCGACGATAATAGGACGTGTGCGTATGGCTACAATTCCCGACCTGCCTTATCGCGACATTATCCCTTTTATATCGCACATACGTTTTTCGATGAATGTGTGCCTTGCGCTTGTTGTTTTGGCTTGGTTGGCGGTGGAGCGTCACCGCTGCAAGGGAAAGCTGTCCGGCGACTGGTTGCTATGGGTAGTGGCGGTTGTGGCGCTGTCGTTTGTGGACTTTCTGTTACGGCTGCGCTCATACACGGCTTTTGTGATGCTTTTTGTCGTTGCCGTGGTGCTGCTTGCCGTTTTCTGGAAGCGTATCGGGCACCGTCTGGCCAGGGTATGTCTGGCATTGCTGCTGACGCTGGTGCTTGCTTTTGCCGCTGTATCGGCGTTGATGGTGCGAGACTACTATAGGCTTGTGCCCCTTGCCAAGGAGCCGTTGGAGGCGGTCACTGCCAACGGTAATCCGTATCAGCATAAGCAGGACGGCCTGATAGAGAACGGCAACTACGTGAACAACTATATCTGCCGCAGTGAGTTGGAGAGTGAATGGGCCAAACGCAGCTCTATGCCACTCGACGAGTTGACGGACAACGAATATACTGTCTATCCGACACTGCTCCGCTACCTCAACGCGATGGGAGTGGCGAAGGACAGCGCGGGTGTGGCATTGCTGCACGACGAGGATGTGAGGGCGATAGAGAAAGGCATTGCTAATCCGGTATACGTCCACGGCTCGTCGCTGCGCAAGATGTACTATGTTATGTTTTTTGAATACGAGTGCTACGGCAAGCTCGGTGCAGTAAAGGATTTCACTATGCTGCAACGCTTTGAACTGTGGAAGAACGCCTGGCGGGTTTTCAAAAAGCAACCGCTTATGGGTGTGGGCACCGGCGATGTGGTTGATTGTTGCCACAAGCAGCTTGAAACAGATGGCTCGCCGCTGGCTGGAACCAAGAAACATACCCACAACCAATACCTTACGTTCCTTGTGACCTTCGGGCTCCTGGGCTTTTCAATCATTGTGCTTATGTTTGTCTACGCCTTTCACCGGCAGCGTCTTCTGCGCATTCCGGCAGTTCTGGCTTTTGTTACAATAGTGCTGGTGTCGTTCATCACGGAGGATACGCTGGAGACCCTTGCGGGATGCGTTTTCTCGGTGCTGTTCCTGTGCTTGATGGGAGCGGGAGAGCGGAAAGAATTAAGAATTAATAATTAAAAATTAAAAGGGCATACGCCCCCGCGGGAGAGCGGAAAGCGGAGAGCGGAGAGCGGAGAACGGAGAGCGAAAAGCAATTCGCTAATCACAAATCACTAAATCACAAATCACTAAATCACAAATCACCAAATCACAAATCACTAAATCACTAATCACTAAATCACAATTCACTAAAGACAACTCACGTGTATCAATATCATACTCTGAAAAACGGTATAAAGATAGTCTTTCGGCGCAACAACTCGACAGTAATCCATAGCGGTGTATATATAAATATAGGCTCGCGTGACGAGAGAGGGAGCGACGAAGGAAAGGCTCATTTCATTGAGCACTCGGTGTTTAAGGGTACCGAGCACCGGCGCCCATATCATATATTGAACCGCATTGACGGAGTGGGGGGAGAACTCAATGCTTTCACCACCAAGGAGGAGACCTGCATATATGCCTCGTCGCTGGCAATCCATCTGGAGCGCTGCTTAGAGCTGTTTGCCGACATCATTTTCCATAGTACCTTCCCTGAGAAAGAGATTGAGAAGGAAAAGGATGTGGTGCTTGAGGAAATAAACTCGTACAAGGACAGTCCGGCGGAATTGATATACGATGACTTTGAGCAGTATATCTTTGAGGGTCACCCGCTGGCACACAACATCCTGGGGACGCCGCGCAATGTGCGCCGTTTCACATCGCAGGGGCTTCGAGCCTTTATGCAGGACAACTATACCACTGACCGAATGGTTGTTTCGATAGTGGGCAATGCCGACTTCAGGCGTGTGGTGCGCCTGTGCGAGAAGTATTTCGGCGAGTACCCGCAGCGGGAGTCGGCAGCCGACCGCACCAGGGAGCCCGAATGCCGCAAGTTTGACATTACGCTAAACCGTCGCACCCACCAGATGCACATACTGATAGGTTGTCAGGCAGTCAATATCTTTGATGAACGCAAGGTGGCTTTCTCGCTGCTTAACAACGTTATAGGCGGACCGGCGATGAACTCGCGCCTCAATGTGGCGATACGTGAGAAGTATGGTTTCTGCTATACGATTGAGTCGCAGTTCACTCCTTTCTCGGACACTGGTCTATTCTATATATATGCCGGTATCGAACCTGAGGCCTGCGAACGCTACATAGAGCTTGTACACAGGCAGTTGTGTCAACTTGCGGAAAGGCCTCTTTCCGAGTCGCAGCTGCGAGCAGCCAAACAGCAGTATATAGGCCAGATGGCGATCAACAATGAGTCGGCGCTGAACGAGATGCAGGCTATCGGCAAGAGTTACCTGGTGTTTGACCGCGTCGACACTCTTGAGGAGATGCAGCGCGACATCGACGGTGTGGAGGCGGAGGATATTCGAGCACTTGCTGCCGAACTGCTTGCCCCAGATAATCTTAGCTACCTTATCTACAGATGAAATTCAACAAAGACATAGCCATAGGGCACTTGGCCAGTGCCGCTACGTATGCCATTTTCGGAATCAACATTATAGCCTGCCGCGATATTGCCATCGACGGCGGTCTGGCGCCGATAGTCCTTTTTGTAATCCGTGCACTTGTGGCCGGGGCGCTTTTTTGGATTGTGTCGCTGATAGGTCCGCGTGAGAAGGTGCCGCCTCGCGATTTGCTGAAGATTGGTGGAGCGGGCATAATAGGGATATTTTTGCCACAGCTGACATTTCTGCACGCCATTGCACGCACTGCGCCTGTAGACTTATCGATAATCACTACCATTACTCCGATCTTGACAATGCTTTTTGCGGCATTATTCCTTAAGGAGCCGATAACGTGGAAGAAGGTGCTGGGTGTGTTAGTGAGCTTCGGGGGTATCGTGTGGCTTATCCTGCAGAGTGTCGCTGTGGGCGGAGGGGCGGAAAGCACGGAGCCTTTGGGCGTTGTGTTCTGTATTGCCAACTGTGCTATATTCGCTTTGTATCTTGGCATCTGCCGGCCGTTGATTTCGCGTTATAGTTCGGTGACGTTGATGAAGTGGATGTTTTTGGTGTCGTTTATAGTCTCGCTGCCGTTTGCATTGCCTCGGATTGTTGAGACGGATTTTGCTGCAGTGCCGTTGCACGTTTGGTGGGAGGTGGCGTTTCTGGTATTCTTCGCCACGTTTATAGCTTATTTCCTTATACCTATTGGACAGCAGCGTATACGCCCGACGCTGGTCAGTATGTATGGCTATTTGCAGCCGATTATTGCCATCGGTGTGGCTATTGCTACTGGTATGGACAGCCTGACGGTTACTAAGATAGTGGCGGCCTTGTTGGTGTTTGCAGGCGTCTATATAGTCAACCAAAGCCGCGCGGCGGCTTAGCATTGTTGCTGTCTAAGGGCGGCGGTTCGGGCTGTCAGACCATTTGCTCAATGTTCCAGACGAAGGCGCGGATGCCGACTTCTTCGTTGCGCTTGTCGAGCTTGCGGACGGCGGTGAGGATGTCTTCGACTTTTTCGTCGGGGACGACGGTGAGGATGGCGTTGTTGAGTTCGGGCCAGGCGTGAGTGCCACGGTGCGGCTCGCCGTTCTCGTGCCCGCGGCCCTGTACGTTTTCCCAGAAGGTGAAGCCACGCACTTGGAGCGTGTCGAGCAGATACTCGACGCGCTCGTTGTTGGCTTGATTATAAACGATTAAAATGCTTTTCATAGAATTAAGAATTAAAAATTAAAAATTAAGAATTAAGAGAATTAAGAATTAAAAATTAAGAATTAAAAGGGTTGATGTAGGGGGTTAGGGGGTCTGGTTTTTTTGTTTGTTGGTTTTGATAATTGCAATCAATATGGCGATTATTTCTGTTAAATCATTATTGAGTGATTGATACTCTTTATTATTAAGATAGTTGGTCTTCTGTAAAAGCTCAAACCAATATTGTGTTTCATTGGCTTCTTTTAGAGAGATGTGCATTTTGTGTATAAAGTCTTTGTTGCTCTCGGCACAAATGGCTTCGCTTATATTGGCTCCTATGCTTGTTCCGCTCCGAAGCATTTGTTTACTTAAAACAAACTCTTGTTTATCATCGCAAAGGAATCGGTAGAGATTAACGCATCGGATGGCAAAGAGAAGACTTTTTTCTTTAACAATGTTGTATTTCATCAAGTAAAAATGATGTTAAAACTGTCTATAGTATTCTCTTTTAATTCTTAATTATTCATTTTTCATTTAAATTGATATTCATAAAGACAAACTTCTTGCGAATCTTAGCCTGGCGTTCCTGTTCGCCCTTGCGGTTGAAGATGCCGTAGAGGATGGGAACGACAATGAGCGTTACAAACGTGGAAACGGTGAGACCGCCGATGACGACGATACCCAGCGTGGTCCACAGCTCGGAGCCTTCGCTGGTAGATGTGGCCATAGGAATCATACCGAGTATGGTGGTGAAAGCAGTCATAAGCACGGGGCGCAGACGGCTCTTGCCACTGAGGGCGATAGCTTCGTAGAGCTCTGTGCCTCGTTCGCGCAGGAGGTTGATGTAGTCGACCAGCACGATACCGTTCTTGACAACAATGCCGATAAGCAGCACGATGCCGAGCATACCGACCATATCAAGGTTCTCGCCGGTGATGAGCAATGCCAATACCACGCCGCTCAAGGCAAAAGGAATGGCGAACATAATGATGAACGGCTTGCTGAACGACTCAAACTGCGAGGCCATCACGATGTATACGAGCATTATGATGAGGAGCGCCAGGGTGACCATATCCTTGGAGGTTTTCTGCTGGTCTTCGTAGTTTCCGGCCAGTGCCACGTGTATGCCTGAAGGGATATTCATCTGGTTTAGTTCGTTTTGTACGCCAGAGGCCAGTTCGCCGAGTGAGGTCTGATAGGGCATTACGGTGAGCGTCAGGTAACGCTGACGGTTCTTGCGCTCGATGGTTGGTGGGCACCAGTATTCACTGATGGTTGCCAACTCTTTAAGCTTTACAATCTTGCCCATAGCTGTCGGTATAGACAACTCCTCGATGTCGGTGATTGACGAGCGGTACTCTTCTTTGAGACGTACAACGATGTTGTATTCCTCGCCGTCCTCCTTGAGGAAGCCTGCGGCCATACCGTTCACGCGGTTGCGCACATAAAGCGCCACCGTGGAGCCGTTAAGCCCGTGATAGGCAAGCTTCTGTTTGTCGAATTCAATCTTCAACTCTGCACGGTCTTCGTCACGGCTTATCTTTGTGTCGCGGGCGCCTTTGACATTCTCCATTACGCGTCGACGCAGCTCTTGTGCAAAGGCGGTGGTTTGGTCGAAGTCGTAGCCGAATATCTCAACCTGCAGCGTGTTGTTGCTTCCTCCGCCCATACCGCCTTGCGACACCTGGAAGTTGACCAGCTCGGGGTACTCGTTGAAGCACTTGCGCAAGTCCTCCTGCATATCGAAAATGCTGCGGTCGCGGTCGTATTTCTTGGTGCAGCGTACCGACATACTTATCTTGTTGTTGGTTGTGCTGTTGAACAGAGCGGCCATACCTGCATCGTCGTTCGAACCGGCCGAGGTGGAGATTACTATAACATCGTTGCCAAGCAGTTCCTTGATGTCGGCCTCCATATGACGGGCGGTTTTGAGAGTCTCTTCAATACGGGTACCGCGCTGCAGTTCGGCACTGATGCTGATGCTGCCGTTATCCTGCTCTTTCATAAAGTCCATACCTATCTTGCCGGTGGCGAATGGTATCATCGTCACAACGAAGAACGCGAAGGCAATCAGCAACGTCACACGCTTGTGGTTCAAGCACCAGCGCAGCACATTGCTGTACCACTCGTCGATGGCGTTGAACACACGTCCGACGGTTTTTGCATAGGTGAAACGTTTTTTCTCCTCTTTCAGTCTGGCTTCTTCCTCGGCTGCTTTGGTCAGGTAGAAAGGCTTCTCCTTGAGCATCAGGCTCGAGAGCATCGGGATGAGTGTGATGGCCGCTGTTGTCGAAACACACACGACAATGGTGATAATCCAGCCTAATTCTTTGAACATAATGCCGGCCATACCGTTCAGCATAGTCAAAGGCACGAACACCGCCACCAGAACCAAAGTTGTTGCAATGACCGATGTCCATACCTCGTTGGTGGCACAGATGGCAGCCTCGCGCGGATTCTCGCCGCGCTCTATATGTTTCGTAATGTTTTCAAGGACAACAATGGCGTCGTCGACCACCATACCGATAGCAACGGTCAGCGAAGCCAGCGATATGATGTTGAGCGAGCTGTCGCTGATAAGCAGATAGATAAAGGAGGTGACAAGCGAGATGGGAATGGTGAGACCGATGATAATCGTGCTTCGCCAGTTGCCGAGGAATACAAGCACTACGAGCACCACAAAGAGTAGTGCGTAGAAGATTGACTCCGACAGGCCGTTGATGGCGTTGACAATCTCTTCCGAACCGTCGCGAATCAGAGTGGCCTCGAAGTCTGGCGGCAAAGTCTTCATAATCTTTGTCATCTCTTTCTTCACCGAGTTGGCTATGGCCACAGTGTTGGCACCGGTCTGCTTGGTGATGATGAGACGGCCTCCGTCCTGTCCGTTTATTTTCTCGTCAAGCGACAGGTCCTTGATTGTATCGCGTACTGTCGCCAGGTCACGGACGAAAATCTGCTTGCCGGTAGGTGTTGTTGCCACAACGATGTTGGCAATCTCCGAGCTTTCCACATATTCGCCCTTCACTCGCATCTGGTATTGCTCCTTGCCCATCTTAACCGTTCCCGATGCCAGGTCGAGGTTATTGGTGCTGATGGCGTTGCCTACAACTTCAAGGCTCAGTCCATAGGCATCCATCTGTTTCGGATCAAGGTCGATATACACATATCGTTCGGGCGCTCCGCTCACGGTTATGTTGCCGATACCGTCAATACGGTTCAGCACGTTGACGACATTGTCCTCCAGTATGCGGTCCATTCCCGAATAGCTCTCTTTTGCAGTGAAACCATATACAAGTATGGGCATTGCCGATGAGTTGAGCTTCAGTATCATAGGACGCGACACGCCGTCGGGCAGATTGTCATACAGCAGGTCGACATAACTGCGGATGTCGTTGAGCGATTCATCAATATCCTCGCCCCATTCAAATTCAAGCGTCACAACGCTGAGGTTGTCGCGCGAGTTGGAGGTTATGTTCTTCAAACCGTCCACCGAGTTCAGCGAGTTCTCTATCAGCTTGGTGATGTTGGTCTCTATCTCGCTGGCATTGGCGCCGGGGTAGGTTGTCATAACCGTCACATACGGCGGGTCCATCTCGGGCATCTGGTCAATGGGAAGCCTCATCAGCGAGAACAATCCCAGAATGATGACTGCCACAAATATCAGGCCCGTCGTAATCGGCTTGTTTATAGCTGTCTTGTATATTGCCATTTCCTTATTCCACTATTTCTAAAGTGCTACCATCAACTAATCTTGCCTGACCGGTGACTACAAGCTGGTCGCCTTCTTTGAGGTCGCCGGGAGTGACAGGCGTAATCTCAATCTTGTCGTCAAAACGCTGTCCAAGAGTAACTGTCACGCGGCGGGCCGTGTTGCCATCGGCCACGAACACATAACGCTCGTTGCTACCCGTAAGCTTCAGCACACTCTGATAAGGCACCACAAGGGCGTCTATCTCGCCAAGTGCCAGCGTTGCACGGACATACATACCGGGGCGTATCTTCTCGCCTGGATTGGGAATGCTCAGTTTGGCCTGGAAGGTGTGTGACGCAGGGTCGATTGTGGGGTACACAATCTCTATAGTGGCGGCAAACACCTTGTCGGGATAAATGTCGCTGTACACATTCACCTTCATACCCTGCTTGACAAGCGGGAAATAGCTCTCGGGTATGTTGATGATGGCTTTCAAACGGCTTATCTGGCACAACTGCAGAATCGGTGCGCCGGTATACATCTCGCCGTCCTCATAGTTCTTGGCGCTGATAACGCCGCTGAACTGGGCCTTCACAAACGTATTCTCCGCTTGGAAACGCTCGGTCTCAACCAGTTGGTCATATCCGGCCTTGGTCTGGTCGTACACCTGCTCGCTGATGCTGCCCGAAGCCTTCAGTGCTGCAACGCGGTCCAGCTCGGTCTTGGTGCTCGCCAGGTTGATGCGGGTCGTGTTCAGCTGGGTCTGGTCCATTCTCACCAGCATCGCACCCTTGCTCACCCTGCTTCCAACCTCTACATAGATGTGCTCTATGTGGCCCGTAATGCTGGGCGAAATGTTCATCGTCTCATATCCTTCAAGTGTGGACGATAGCTCTAACTGTTTTGCAATACGCTGGTTCTGAAGTTCCAGCACTTTCACTTTTTCCACCTCTTTCTTTGTCGTCGAGGCCATCTTCTGCTCTTTCTTGCCACCTCCGCAGGCTGCAATGGCCGCAGATGCAAGAACAACAGTAGCGATTTTCAATATCTTGTTCATATTATTAATGTTTATTATTATCTCTTTAATTAGCGCATTAACACATTAACACATTAACACATTAACGCATTAACACATTTACGCATTCTTGAATTATTTCCCCAGCAAATCCTCCAGAGCCACCTCGGCGCTCACCACGCTCATCACTGCCTGTATGTAGTTGCTCTGGGCCGTGATGATGTCGGTGCTCGCATTCGTGACTTCAAGGTTCGACGCGTGGCCGTATTTGAACTTCTCGGTCGTGTTGTCAAACACTCGCTTCGTCACATCAAGGTTGTCTTTCTGAATCTGATAGGTCTCTATGGCATTCACCAGATCGTAGCAAAGCTGGTTGTATTGCACTCTCAGCCCGTCCTCGGCCTGCTGCTTGCTGTTCAGCGCCTCGGTGTAGTCAATCTGTGCCGACTTCACCTTCGCATAGCGCGATCCACTGCTGAACAGCGGCAGCGATATGCTGGCTCCTATCATATTCGGCGGGGTCATATTGAAGCCCGCATCCTTGCCGAAATAGGTCTTTGCACTGTATTGGTAGTAAGCCGAAAGGGTAGGGGTGAAGTCCATATAGGCCATCGTCACATTCCTCTTCGCCACCTCCTCGTTGTTCTGAAGCAACTGATAGTTGTAGTTGTTCTCAATGTTGAAACCTCCCAGCGTCAACTGACCCAAGTGGTTGATGTCCAGCACCTCGTCCAGCGTCGTTGTCAGCTCTATCTTGCTGTTCACGTCGGCTCCCAGCTGCAGAATCATCGAGTTGTAGAGCATTGTCAGTGAACGGCGGTTGGCGTTGATGCTGTTGCGCAGCGACGCCACCTGCACGTGCAGCTTGTCGGCCTGTATCTGCTCGGCGGCACCGGCACGCACACTCTCTTGCGTCGTGCGCTCCAGCCGCTCCATATTGGCCAGGCTGCTGTCCAGCAAGCCCACTATGTCCTCCATAACCAGTATCGACACATACACGCTTCTCACCTGCGAACGCATATTCTGCTCCGTCTGCTTGTGGCTGATGTCCACCATCTTCTGCGCAATATTGTTAAGCATTACGCCCACAATCTGCGCTCCCGTCAGCGCCACCGATGCCGTTATGCTGAACGTACCGCTCGGGTTCATCGGTATCACCGTTCCGCTGCTGCTCTCGCCGCCGCTGCTTGGTATCGATATCGGCAGCGTCACACCGCCTATCGTAATACTGTCGGGTATCATCGAACTCAGGCCGCCTCCGCCGCCCATCACCATCTCATAGCCGCACATATTCTGGTAGTCAAATCCAGCTTTCACCTGCGGCAGCATCGACGCTATCGTCTGCCATTTGCTGTACTCCGCTTTCTGTAGCTCCAGCGACGCATTCTGCATCGTGTAGTTGTGCTCCACAGCATACTTCTGGGCCTCCTCGAGCGACAGCCTCAGCGTTGCCGGCTCCTGCCCCTTCGCAACTCCGCCGCCAAGCAGCATCACCGCTATCGGCAGCATCGCCATTAGTCTCATTCTTTTCAGTTTCATATAGTTATGTATTCTCATTTATCGTTAACAATTCACTATCTTCTTGAACTCCTCCTCGTTCCTGTCATATCGCTCTATGGCCGGAATCGACAGCAACCCGCGCAGAAACGTAAAGCACGTCTCGCGCAGACGCTTGCCGCTCTCGTCCTCCGACAGGAGCGTGTTGTGGCTCCCTCTCATTATGCTCATCACTATCATATCCACCGCCGACCCGATGTCCACTCCGTCGCGCAGGTCGCCTCGTGCAGAGGCCTCCTTAAACATTGTCGTCAACGCCGACCTCAACTTGCTGCTGAACGAGTTCAGCAACTTTTCGTTCAGCTCCGGATAGTACTTCTCCGCATCGAGCAGCAAGCGCGAATAGCGCACATTGGTCAGCGCCGCCGTACGCATTATGTATAGTGTCATCAAGAAAGGCTCGTCGGTCTTCTGGAACATCTCGAGCCTCACCTGGCCAATCTCGCAGTGAACCTGCTTCAAGCACGCCAGAACAAGCTCGTTCTTGTTCGCAAACACCTCATACAGCGTCCGCTTCGAAATATGAATACTGCCGGCTATGTCGTCCATCGTCACACCCTTGCATCCATTCCTGTTGAACAATTCTATCGCCGATTCCACAATCCTGTCGCGTGTCTCGTTATTGGCCATATATCTGTGTCTTAGTGTTATATATTGCTTTTTCTTGCGTTTCCCCCTTTCTTGGGAGCGTGCAAAATTACAAAAAACCGAAAAAACCATAAAAGTTTTCTCGGTTTTTTGCTGTTAAAAAAGGTTAACAGAAACTCTTTGCCTAAATGGGAGTTGTAACGGTTAAAGTTTAAAGGTTAACGGTTAAAGATTTTTGTAACGGTTAACGGTTAAAGATTTTGACAGGTCGTTTAAGTGGAATTTAAAGTGGAATATAAAGTGGAATTATCTTTTAATTCTTAATATCCCGCTCTCCGTTCTCCGCTCTCCGTTCTCCGTTCTCCGTTCTCCGCTTTCCGCTTTCCGCTCTCCCGCGGGGGCGTATGCCCTTTTAATTTTTAATTCTTAATTCTTTCCGGAATCGGGTTCAATGTCGACAGCTGAACCTTCATCACCACGTCCTTCGCCACCTCAATCTGGGCGTAGCCGCCGCCCGTGCTCACTATCGTACCGTGAATGCCGCCGGCCGTCATCACCTTGTCGCCCTTCTGCAGGCCGTTGCGATACTTCTCCTCCTCCTTCGCCTTCTGCGACTGCGGACGTATCAGAAACAAATAAAATACAGCTATCATCGCGGCAATCATAATGCCCGTCTTCCAGCCCGTCGAAATGTCAAGTAATATCATATTCCTATAATTTTAATTCGTTGATTTGTTATTCGTTGATGTGTTGATATGTTGATATGTTGATATGTTGATACGTTGATACGTTGATATGTTGATACGTTGATATGTTGATATGTTGATACGTTGATACGTTGATATGTTGATATGTTGATACGTTGATTCGTTGATATGTTGATACGTTGATATGTTGATTATGTTAAAGTATTGTCCCTCTCACTTCCCTCTCACTTCCCTCTCACTTCCCTCCCAACCTTCTTTTAATTTTTAATTCTTAATTCTTAATTTCCCTTTTAATCGCCAGCGACAGCACTATGCTCATCACCAGTATTCCCAAAATCACCGCCAGCGAAGCCATCGTGCTGATATGCAGACCAAAGAACTCGCCGCCTATCATCTTCAACCCGATAAAGCACAGCAGCACACCCAATCCGTAGCGCAGCAGCCAGAAGCGGTCGGCAACATCGCTCAACAGGAAGAACAGCGACCGCAGACCCATAATCGCAAAAATGTTCGAGAAATAAACGATATACGGATCCGTCGTCACCGAAAACACCGCCGGAATCGAGTCCACAGCAAAAATCACATCGCTGAACTCAATCACAAGCAGCACCAGAAACAGCGGCGTCATATAGCGCTTTCCGTCAATGGCAGTGAAGAAATTGTGACCGTCCATCTTCGGCGACACCCTGAAATGCTTCGACGCAAAGCGCACCATCGGGTGCTTCTCCGTGTCTATCTTCTCGTCGCCCTTGTCCTTGAACATCTTCACACCGCTGTATATCAGTATCACACCGAATATCGCCAGAATCCAGCTCAGACGCGTCACCAGTGCACCCAGCGCAAAGATAAACACAAACCTCATCACTATCGCTCCCAGCACACCCCAGAACAACACACGGTGATAGTACTTCTTCTCAATGCCGAAACTGGCAAAAATCATTATCATCACAAAGATATTGTCTATCGACAGCGACTCCTCCAGAAAATAGCCCGCCAGATACTGCTCCGTCACCTCGTGGCGATACAGCGCCAGAGCCGCCTCATAGCTCTCCGCACCCTGCAGCGCCGCCAGCAGCTGCGGCTGACCCTTCGCGTAAGCCAGCAAGTCGTCCATACTGCCTATGCCGTGTATCCACTCGGCGTGCAGAAACAGCAGCACACCCATACCCAGCGCCAGCAGCACCCACACCGCCGTCCATTTCGCCGCCTCGCGGATGCCCACCTCGTGGTCCTTCTTGTGGAATACACCCAAGTCGAGCGACAGCATCAGCACTATAAACAATATAAAGACAATGAAAAACAAATATCTACCAATCATAAAACATTCGAATTATAAATTGCAAAAGTACACACTTTTTTTTAAGTGCGCAAAAAAGAAGTGCTCAAATTACAGAGTATTAACCCTATTTTTGTTCCAAAAATGTGTCGTAAATCTGGAAGTCGTTGATAGTCAGCATCGTTTGAATAAAAAAGAGGTTGAGAAAGGAACACTGGCACCCTGCAGGAAACACCAATAAACGAGAGATACAAGCAACAGACTTGTTGCTATGCGGTGAAAAGTTGTTTTGTCGCGGATTATACGTAAAGCACCTATGCAGGTCAATGGTGCGGATCGCAAATCTTTCAACCGCTTATGATTACAAATCCGCTGTAACAGGTATGGGTTGGTTATAGGATAAAAACTTCTTTTTTATTGACGAGGCAATAATATCTAACAATCTACGTTATACAAGCAAAAAAATGAGAATCAAATATGATGACAACAACACAGCAAGTTGCGATGAACACGGAACTATGGCAAAGCATTGGCTACATTGCCGATAACGATGTCCTTATGCGCCGCCTGACACGCTACGCCAAGAAGTTGGCCAAAGAAAAAGACCCCACCTTGATGACCAAGGAGGAGTTCTTCGCCCGTTTGGAAGCTGCCAAAGAAGGCCCTTCATATGAACTGCAAGAGGGTGAGACCATTGAAGACCTGCTTAAGCGTGTTGGCTGATGGCGTATAAGATCAAGTATCAGAAGCAAGCTGTTCTCGATGCTGCAAAATTGCAGAAGACTGAGCCCGGTGCATTCAAGAAATTACTGAGGCTGGAAGCCGAGTTGCGTGAGCATCCGCGTACAGGTACCGGCCACCCCGAACAGTTGCGAAGCGATCGCTCTAATCAATGGAGCCGCCATATCACGCAAAAACACCGTCTCGTGTATGAAATCTATGACACCGAGGTTGTCGTTCTTGTCCTTACCGCCTACGGACATTATGAAGACAAATAGCTTTGGAGAGGATAATAAAGACGTGTTGGATCGCAAATTCGTCGCAGCAAACTTCAACTGAAACATCTGTCGTGGATAGGGTTAACCTTATCCATACTATGTAGATTCAAAAGAGCTGCTATTTTTTAATGGTTATATCAATTTTATCCTTTGAGTAATAGGAATCACCTGAACTTATATAAATATACTTTGTTGTTGGTTCCAAAGGCATATAAGTTTCCACAAACTCATAAATTTTTTTATTGCCTATAGATGTTGTTCTGGGATAAATACCTATTGAACTATTCAGAATAGTGTATTTCTCTCCACTATTAGCATCCTCGATATACTCGTGTCCTGTATTCCATATAGATATTCCAGTTCTATTTGTTATTAGTTTTTTATGTATTCTTGTATAGGAATCTGATAAATCAATTTTGGTAACAATAAATGTTAAACCAGAGTTTGTTGTTATTTGCACATTACTGGATTCAGGGATAATAATACTGTTTCCAGATTCCTGTGTAATGACAGTAGAGTTTCTTCCTTGTGAAGAATTACCGTGTCCCCACGTACTGCTACTTCCATTTTGTGTATTCGATGAGGAGGTCATTATTCCTCCGCTTGAACATTCGATAAAATATACATATTTTTTCACTCGTTTGACTTTTTCACTCAATGACAAAGACGAAATAGTGTTGTTACTTGGTAGTGCGATGTGCAACTCTGCGCTTTCAATCAGATTCTTCAAGTATGATGTCTTGATTGCATAACCAACATTTTCAGCTCCAGGAACACCAGCATTAATGATACCGACCACATTACCTTTGCTATCAAACATTGGACCGCCACTATTACCAGGTTGAACAGGAGCTGAAATTTGATAAGTTGAAATATCATTCTGATATCCAGTACGCGAACTTATAATTCCATTTGTCAGTTTTATTTCATCACCTAATGCTTGGGTAAGAGGATATCCAAGTACATACACTTCATCTCCTACTTCCAACTGTTGTGTTTTAATTGCATAAGGTATTGCTGTGATGGAACCAAATCTACTATCATTGATTTTAAGTATAGCCAAGTCGTTTTTCTTGTCTCTTGACACTACTTCTGCTGAATAACTAGTAGAAAAATTACCGTTAATTCCCTTGATTTTAATTGTTTTCGCCCCATCAATAACATGTTCGTTTGTAACGATGTAATTGCTGGATATTGCATATCCGGTACCTGACCACTGTGCGTCATTTGGTAAGATTCCACTTTTTGAAGAATTTGGATACATTTTTACAAATAATGACCGTTCGCCATCAATCAATAAATCCATTGAAGCACCATCAAATGATGCAAGAATACTACTTGATTTCGAAAAGTCAGTTTTAAACCAAACAGAACCTTTTAGTAATCCATTAGTTGCAGTACTTCTCAGAACCCCCTTTAGATAACCACATTTCCAACAATTATTGTCTACACCTTTTATGTACACAACTGCATAACTATCATCTTCTTTTATAACTGCTACCCGTAAATTACCACTATTCTCATATATCCCAACTATTCCATCATATGTATCATCAATTTCTTTTCTAATCACTTCTTCATTGGTGAAAAGACTCTGTATCGGATTATATGGGCAAGGCATCGAAAACTCTATACCTGTCCATCCCTTTGACTCTGAATCATGGCTACCACTTCGCATTTCAAACATTCCGATTTTGTCGCTCTCACTATGAATACCACTTTTGTTAAAATACATCGTAAAATGCCAATTAGTTGGAGTGTTACTATATATCTTATATTCAGTATCCAGTTTTTCATCTCCAGCACTAACTATTAAAAGACCTTCTTTTTTTAGAAGATTTCGAGACTTTATTGAATAGTCAATACATTGTCTCATATCATAAAGAAGAGCCTCTGAAGCGTATGGATTCTTTTGATTTAGATAATATAGTTTTCTATAGTCTTCCAAATCAGATAAATCTAATATCATCCTATGTTCCATATTATCAAAAATGTATCTCACGCTCTCACTCACAAGCGAATATCCATTTTTTGAAGGTAATAATAATGTTCCTGAACTAATGCGAAATGTCGCCTGTTTATTAGTTGATGATGGTACTAGCAAATGCACAATAACGTAATTTTCGGTCATTTCAATTTTGGAAATTTTTGCATTGGTATGTACCGTTTTTTCAACAATCGGGTTGTTGATAATCCTTTGAGCATTTACGTTAAAGAAAAATGCAAATAACAGCAATAAAAAAACATATTTCTTCATAATTGACATAATATTATAGTTTTCCCCAAAAACAATCAATAATCATCATAACGATTCGAAATGTAGTATTTTTTATTTCACAAGATAAATAATGGTTATACGAACCATGCGAAATTAATCACACAGACACTGGAATTAATAAAATGCAAACAGAATAAAAATTGTAGAATCAGAGACCCTTTTGATGCCACATCAATCGAGTGTGACACAGCATTTTTTGTATCTGAATGTATCCTCAACGTTATTAATAACTTATTCTCCTGTATATCAGGGCTGATGTCAAACGAACTTTGGGTGGCGTCTGCTTTGTCTATTATTTCAATCTTCATACACAAAGTGACACCTTGCAACGAGAAACTAATGATATCATTAATGGGTGCTACAACACTTCCTGCATCAATTACTTTTTTTTCGCCAAATATAATTTTAGTCTCCATATTGTTAAAGATTTGCATATTTGTTTATTTAATAATACACCACATATCATCTTTCATTGTTTCGTTAACTTCACCATATTCTACCTTGTATCTACCATTGTGTCCTTTGATTACCACAGAACGAATGTTATATTCATTCAATTGTCCTGTTGTAATAATACCTGTTGGAATATTGTATCTAACGATGTGATCGCAAAGCATAGCCTTTAGTTTGCAATTATTTACGTTGACAATTGTATTCAATGTGTTTTGAACATAATTGAAATTTACATAAAACAATCCATCGCTCACATCATCTTGAGAACAAACATTTTTAAAGAAATCATTTGCCAAGATTATTCGTTTTACAGCCACAATCGGATATTGGAACTTCCGTTCTATGTCATAATCTGTTTCTGTGATTTTATACCCGGGTACTTTCATCCTTAATCCTTCTTCCGATTTGATAATCATCCGCCATTCATTTTCATATCTCCAGCGAGTGTGTTTAATTAGAGTGTATGCATACATTGAGTCAGAAAAAGAATCCCTATTAATAGATAATGTTCTAATACTTTCAACGTAATTGATAGGGAATGGGCCATATTTTTCAAAATAGAATTTTTCAACATCAAACTCAACGCAAAAGCCTTCCTTCCCGGAATAATGTGTCCACATTAATAAGTTATTTGGAGTCGGAGACAAAGATAACAATCCAAATTCGGAGAACTGCTTCAAGTATAGCAAAGTGGAAACAATTGATTTCTTTTCCTCTTGGCTTTGCGTATCCATAATTCCGTATTCGGTCAATATTTCATTATTAAAAACTTCACAATCGTAGTTCAACATCATAGGGTTGCAATCGGCAAAGTCATTCAATTCTTTTGGATGACTGGCATAGACATAATGATTTACGATTGCATCTACATTGTATTTAGTAAGAGTATAATGTTTATAGAAAATATTTGGTGATAATATTTGTCTGTTTGGGAACACAGTCAAGCCTTTGTCACGCAGATATTGATATTTCCATCCTTCAATATATACCATTTTACTAATTAATAATCATTATTATGGCTCCCGATTCCTAGGGGTGTTATAGCAATTATTTTCATTCAAAAAAACACAAATAGAAGAAGCGCGGGAATCCAACTTTGCCTATCCCGCTACTGAGGCTTCGCATTGCCCATCATCCGAGGATATCGCAATGCCGAACGCCCACGCTATACGCCTACAATAAGTATAATTGTATGCAAGTGTGGACGTTGACTTTGCCTTACCTTGCGGATGATTAAGAAGTTGCGAATTTCAGTAGCCGCAGATAAAACGTAGTTCAACGTCTTACTATTATGTCTTGTTGTTTAACTTAAATTAAACAATATCAAAATGCTATGTGCATTTTAAGATGTTTAACCTTCGTTAAATAACAATGCAAAGATATCATTTTTTTTGGAAATGAAAAAAAGATTTTTCCAATCCAATGCAAAACATTGGGTTTTTCTGACTGTGTTGACATCAATCCCCTCTCACTCCTCCTTCACTCCCCTCTCACTCCCTCTCAACCGCAATGATGCGTTACCTCTTACTCTCCTCTTACTTCCCTCTTACTCTATGCATATTTTTTTTTGAGTGTTTTTTCCATTGTAAAGGACCTTTGTTTTTTCGTCCCATCCTCGCGATATTTCATCGAGCAATAAATAATTTCTGGATAATTAATGGCAATTCGTGTTCAAAAACTCCTTTAACCTTTGCCCGTTGCCTCCTTCTCTCCCGGACACGGAGAAAAATCATCTTCGACACATACTTTTTCCCACACCACCTGCGTTTTATCTCAAAAACAATCATCGCCGTGTATCGTCAATTGTTTGTCAGCTTCTGGAAAATCGGTGCCTTCACCATCGGCGGAGGCTATGTTATGATACCCCTGATGGAAAAGGAGATTGTCGACCGCCGACACTGGCTCAGCCGCGAGGATTTCCTCGACTATCTGTCGCTCTCGCAGGCTATGCCCGGTGTTTTCGCCGTCAATATGGCCACCTGCATCGGACGACGACTCGGCGGTATACGTGGCGTGCTGGCGGCTGTCGCCGGCAACATACTGATGCCTATCGCCCTGATTCTCCTGCTGGCAATCTTCTTCCGCCTCTTCCGCGACAATGTCGTTGTCGAGCGCGTCTTTATGGGGCTCCGGCCGGCTGTGGTGGCCCTCATCGCGGCCCCTGTCTTCCGTATGGCTAAGTCGGCCAAAATCGACTGGCGCAACTGCTGGATTCCAATCCTCGCGGCATTCCTCATCTGGCTGCTCGGCGTATCGCCCGTATGGGTCATCCTGGCGGCTATTGCCGGAGGTCTGCTTTATGGCATAGTGTCTGAACGACGCAAGAAGGAAGGAGGTGGGCTATGATTTTCTTCAAACTATTCTGGATGTTCCTCAAAATCGGCATCTTCACCTTCGGTGGCGGCTACTCTATGATTGCCCTCATTCAGAACGAGGTGGTCGAAAAGCAGGGATGGATGACGGCTCAGGAATTTACCGACATACTGGCTATCAGCCAGATGACACCCGGACCCGTGGGCATCAACACCGCTACCTACGCCGGCTATACGGCTGTGGTCAATATGGGTCTTCCTGTTTGGCAGGGGGTGCTGGGATCGCTGCTGGCGTCGCTGGCCGTGATACTGCTGCCGATAGCTGCTATGTTGCTGGTGCACAGCTATCTGTCGCGCCACACCGACAACCCGCTCATTGCCCAAGTGCTGCGCACGCTCCGCCTTACGGTGGTGGGCCTCATCGCTGCCGCTGCCCTGCTGCTGCTCACTGCCGAGAGTTTCGGCACCCCGGGACTTAACCTGCAGTTTGTCGTCAGCCTTATCGTCTTTGCCGTTGTCTTCTACCTCTCTGTCCGACACCGCACCAGCCCCATCCTGCTGATTGTGGCTTCGGGCCTCGTGGGGCTGATAGTGTACTCGTTGTGAAAGCGGAAAGCGGAAAACGGAAAGCGGAGAGCCCTTTAAAACCCTTTCAAGCAAAGCGACCCTTTAAAACCCTTTCAAGCAAAGCGACCCTTTAAAACCTTTTAAGCAAAGCGACCCTTTAAAACCCTTTCAAGCAAAGCGACCCTTTAAAACCCTTTCAAGCAAAGCGACCCTTTAAAACCTTTCAAGCGAAGCGACCCTTTAAAACCTTTCAGGCAAAGCGACCCTTTAAAACCCTTTCAAGCAAAGCGACCCTTTAAAACCTTTTCACCCCTTTAAGCGAAGCGAACCTTTAAAACCTTTTAAGCGAAGCGACCCTTTAAAACCCTTTCAAGCAAAGCGACCCTTTAAAACCTTTTCACCCCTTTAAGCGAAGCGAACCTTTAAAACCTTTTCTTAGTCGCACAGCACGTAAAGCTCTTCTCGCGGGTTGAGGAAGAGGATGGGAATGTGCGCTTTGTTGACTATGGTGCGTTCTTCCTGCACTCCGATGAAGAATTCAAGTCCGTCCTTCTCTTTGGTGGTGACGGCAATGAGCATCCCGTATCGGCTCTGGTCGGCATAGCGCAGGGCGTTGATGTCCAAGAAGGTTGATTTTGCGGGTATTATGTGTGGCGTGAAGGTGAGGTTGAGTCCACTGTAGAGCTTGTGCAGCTGCGTCATATTGGCGTACCATTTGCTGTGCAGGAACTGGTCTTTGTAGTCGTAGTAGAGTATGTGCATCGTGCTGCCGCAGAAACGCGGAAAGTAGCTGGACCATATCAGTTTGTCCTTGCTCTCTTTCTTGAAGTCGATGGCGGTCGCTACGTCCTGCATCTGGCTGGCGGCGCTCAGCGGCTCCTGGACGGTGAGGTAGGCTGTGCGGCACTGGGCAAAGTTCTTCAGCACCGACTTCTTGTGGAGCGCACTGCGGCGTCGAGCGTGGCGGTCGACCTGTGCCACTATCAGAACGGCGTTCATAAGGGTGGGCAATGCGTTGATGATGTCTATGGTCTTTCCCTTCAAGGCTGCGTAGCTGCAGTGGATGTCGCTGTGCTGCGCCGCTGTCTGCGCCACAAGCTCTTGCAGCCGGGTTTCGGTCTCCGCCGTGGTCAGCGTGCTGTATTTGGGGTCGCAGATGTGTAGCAGAATCAGCCCTTTGCCAAGCTTCTGCGACATATAGACGGCATATGACAGCACCGCCTCGGGTTGACGGGTGTCTGCCAGATATGCAATGATGAACTGATCTTTCTTCTCTTTCTCGGCCATAAATCAACGTATTAGGGTTACATCGCCTTTGAATTGTGCTTTCTGCCCGTCTGAGCATTTGATGCGGCAGTAGTAGACATACACTCCCGGCATACACCAGTTGTTCTTGTACCTCCCGTCCCAGCAGGCGTTGATGTCGTCGCTCTCATATACCTTCTCGCCCCAGCGGGTGAAGATGGCTATCTGGAACTCGTCGACCCATTCGCCACTGAAGCACAGCTGGTCGTTCCTGCCGTCGTCGTTGGGCGTGAAGGCGTTGGGTATGAATATGTTCGGCTTGCCGCAGTTGACGCTTATGCAGCCTACCCTCACCGAGTCGGTATAGCTGCAGCCTATCGAGTCGGTAAGGGTGACGACGAATGTGGTGCTGTCTGCCAGCACTGCCGTGGGGTTGTACGATGTGGGATTGTCTATCTGGTTGGAGGGCATCCACCAGCAGCTGCCACCGGCTATCGGGGTGACGTGAAGCCTTGTAGCGTGGCCGCTGAAGACTACGGTGTCGTCGGCCCACACTTCTATCGAGTCGAATGAGTGCTGCAGGCCAATGACGATGCTGTCTCTCACCTGACATCCGTAGTTGTCTGTCGCCACCACGATGGCTACACCTTCGCATAGCGCTTCGGCTACGGCCCCTTCTTCGCCCGAGCTCCACTGGTAGGTGTAGGGCGGATAGCCGCCGGTGGCTTCGGCCGTTGCGTGACCGCTGCAGGCGTCGATGCAGCTGTTCTGTGATTCTGTGATGGTTACGTCCATATCTACATTCTCGAGCACCTCGATGCTGTCGAAGAACAGGCATCCGTTTAGGTCTGTTATCTGCAGGTGGTAGAGCCCCGGACAGAGGTCGCTGCGTGTAGCCGTCGTCGAACTGTCGTCGAGCCACAGCAGCGTATAGGTGGAGTTGCCGATGATGTTGACGCTGATAGCGCCAGTGCACGATTCAAGGCAGCGGACGTGTGTCACTGATGCTTCAATCGTGGGCGGCAGCGGATCGGCAATGCTGAACGGCGTGGTCACCAAGCAGCCGTTGCCGTCACGGAACGTCACCGAATAGTCGCCGGCGCAATACCCGCCGTTGCAGTCGGCGCTGCTCCAGCCGTTGCCCCAGTTGTACTGCAGCGGAGCGGCCGCTGAATCGGTCGCAACAAGGCACACATTACCGTCGCAACTCCCCGGACACAGCGGACCCGTGATTCGCAAGCTGTCCACAACGCGGTAGAAATCAATGTATATACTGTCGTTCTTGTAGCAGCCCCTGAAATCCTCCACGTGGATATACAACCACCTTGGGCCTGTGGGCCTGTAGCTGAAGAAGCCGGTATCCATATTCCTGTTCAGCGTGTCGCTCAGCTGTCGGTTGCTCGACCACTGGTATTGCATCCTGTCTCCTGTGGCGTTAATGTCGAGTATTGTCGGCACCGAACACGACACCGTGTCGCCTATTATGGTGGCCTCGGTCTCGGTGGGCAGCACTATCTGTGTGGCCGTGTCGCTGCAGATGCCGTTGGAAATGACAAGCCGGTAAGTGCCTGGCTCGCTGATGAATGGGTTTGCTATAGTGCTGTCGCTCACTTCGCCTTCGATCCAGCGGTAGGTGCAGCCTCTTGCCGGACGAACGCCTATCTGTATCGGGGCGCTGGGGCAGGTCTCAAGGGTGTCGAGCATAAAGCTGTCCTGTCCCAATATCAGCATATCGTAGGCCACAGTGTCCGAGGTGCGGCAACCGTTTACCATATATGCCACAAGTCTCACGGTATAGCGTCCTGGGGTGGGGTAGAGGTGCTGCGGATTGGCCTGCGTCGAGGTGGTGCCGTCACCGAAATCCCACAGAAAAGACTCACCGCGACTGGTGTTGTGGAAGTTCACCGTCTGCGGGGCACATCCTGTCGCTGGCGGAGTGAACTCGGCCACGGGGAATCCGTCGGTAAGGTTCAGCCTGAATATGGCGTTGTTGCAGTTGTTGCTGTTGTTGTGCTGGCCGTATGCCCCTGTTGTCACTGGAAATGCATCTCCACCGCTGCAGCTTGCACAGACCGACTGATAGACCGTGCCGAAGCGGTCGAAGCGGCTGGTGCCGCCATCCACGTGGTCCTGGCCGCTGCGATAGCCGTCGCCCGACACGTGCAGTTCACCAAAGAAGGTGGCGTAGGTCAACAGATTGGCATCCATATCGATAGACATCAGGTAGAAATCCTGCCCGTCGGTCTGGATCTGGTAGGCGTCTGGAGTGACGGTCATTCCCGTGGTGCCTCGCGTATTCCAGTTGTATTGCACTCCGTTTAACGTCATTCCCAAAAAGTATCGACCCCAGCCGCTCAGATAAACCCGGTCGCAGATGTCCACCTCAAACGCCGTAGGCGATATGTTCGGACCGTTTGTGGTCACATCTCCCGTACCGAACACCGTGCCCCACACCAGCTGGTTCAGCCCTGGAGCGAAGCGTGCCAGCATCTGCCCGCTGCCAGGTACATTGTATCCGGCATTGTGTATCAGCGTGCTGCCTGCGGCTTTCGTCTGACCGAAGATGAAGATGTCGTCGGTCTTGCCGCAGCGCACAAAATAGCACTGGTCATATTGCGACGAACCATAGTAGGTGCTCGCCATCAGCGTTTTGCCGTTATACGAAATCTTGGCAATGAAGCCGTCGGCCGACCCGCCGTTGTATTGCTGGCTATAGGCGTTACGTGTGGTTTGGAAGTTGACTGAGTTGGTGCCGCCGCACACCACCACATTGTAGTTGCGGTCGCAGTCAATCGAGTAGACCGCGTCGTCCTTGGTGCCGCCCAGATAGGTGCTCCACATCAGGTGCGACAGGTTGTAGTCGATTTTGAACACCACACCCTCCTGGCGCCCGCGGTTGTGATTCTGTATACACCGTTCGGTCACGGGGAAGTTGGTCGACATAGTGGTCGACCCTACATATATATTGTTCTGGTCGTCGGTAATAATCTCGCCTCTGGCGCCGTCGCCATAGTTGAAGTATAGCGAGTCGTTGCCCAGCATAACGACATCGTAATCAAATGAGTTTCGGTAGTTAAGGCCGTCGTTGCCGTCGCCGCCCACGTAGGTAGAGGCCTGCAACTCGGCGCCGTCGCTGCTCAGGCGACTTATGAATATGTCCGAACCGTGCGGGAAATTGAGATAGACACTGCCTTCATATTGCAATGCCGTTCCTCCGTTGAAGGTGGTGTCGTAGGCACCGTGGGTCACCGGAAAGTCGAGCGACCCCGTGGTGCCGAAAATCACCAGCTCGTCGAACGAGTTGACATACATACTGTGCGGCATATCGGCGTTGCTGCCGCCCAGATAGGTCGCAAAGATGCGATGCGTGCCGTTGGTGTCGAACTTGAAGATGCCGAGGTCGCAGTTGCCGTTGAACGTGCCGTCGTAGGCCCCCAGCGTCACGGGGTAGCCCGTGCCGAAGACCACGCCCGAGGTGTAGGTGTTCTTCTCCGAGTCGAAGCATCCCGTAGTGCCCCAGTTGTCGGCGGTAGAGCCCGTGTAGGACGAGAAGTGCAGATAGGGGTCGATAATCAGCGGCATCGACTTGTCGTAGTCGCCCACTTCGATGCCTACGCGGTTGTCTTTCAGTGTGTAGCGTGCCACCACCTCGACAAGCTTGCCCTCCATTATCTGATATGCGTACGGGCGCAACTCGACGATGTCGGCCACCGACGTGGCCACAATCAGGTTACCTTCGCGCAGCTTCAGGCCGTCGACGCCCTCATAGCGCATCGCTATCAGTCCCGGGTCGGCTCCGGCAGCGACGATGAAATCATACTTCATAGCTCCCTCGGCGGCATAGACCTTCATATCAATGCCTTCATACAGAGAGCGGTACAGCACCTCGCCATAGACGCCCACGCCCGTGGCCCAGCGGCGCCGGTCACGGCCTATGTAATAGTTTTCATAGCCCTCCTCGCGGTTCAAACCCTCGACGGCCTCGGTCGCAGCGCCCTCGAAATGAAGTCTGTAGGAATGCGAGCGGTAATGCTCGCCATCGTTCGAGCTCTTGCTCCCGTCGGCCTTTGGCCACGGATGCCTCTTGTTGGCGGCGTCAGCCTCCTCGACGACAATCGTGAAACAGTCGCGCTCCACAAAGAGTGTTGCCGAGCCCATCTGCGAACGGAACAGCACGCGGTCTTCCCACTGCCCCTTGTTTTCCGAGAACAAAATGCGCCTGCCTATCCCCAAAGTGTCGCGCACGTTGTGTGCCAACAAGGGACTGACAACCAGTAGTATGACTAAAAGAGCCAACACTCCGGCAATTCGATGGAGCCAATGTTTCACGACTGCAAAGGTACAACTTTTTTCGCAATCGCACCAAGCAATTTTCAACAAGAAAAACACGCGGTTTTCAGATTGTTGCAAATCAGCTATTTGTATAGACCAACACTGGTTGTTGTCCGCTTGTTGTCCGCTTGATGTCCGCTTGTTGTCCGCTTTTAAAGCGGACAACAAGCGGACATCAAGCGGACAACAAGCGGACGAAAAAATCGCTTTTTTTATATTTTTGTATTCCATTTGCGGATTATTTTGTAATTTTGCAGTCCGATATGATAGACCAGGAAACCATACAACGCATTATGGATGCGACTCGTATAGAGGAAGTCATCGGAGAGTTTGTGTCGATGAAACGTCGCGGAACAAACTTCGTTGGCTGTTGTCCGTTCCATAATGAGAAGACGCCGTCGTTCTCGGTGTCGCCGGCCAAGGGCATCTACAAGTGCTTTGGTTGCGGCGAGAGCGGCAATGCCGTAGGTTTCCTGATGAAGCACGAGCACTACACCTATCCCGAGGCGTTGCGCTGGCTTGCAAAGAAGTACAATATCGCTGTCGTCGAAGAGGAGCTGACCGACGAGCAGAAGGAACGCAACAACGAGCGCGATGCCCTGTTCCACGTGTCGGAGTTTGCGCAGAAGTATTTTGCCAGCCTGCTCTACGAGGACGAGATGGGCAGCGCCGTGGGTTTGGGCTACTTCCACAGCCGCGGGCTCAGCGACAACGTCATCAAGGCCTTCGGCTTGGGCTACTGCCTCGACCAGTGGGACGCTTTCACCAAGTATGCGCGCAGCAACGGCTACAGCGACAATGTGTTGCAGAAGACGGGCCTCACTATATTCAAGGACGACGGCAAGCAGTACGACCGCTTCCGCGCCCGCGTGATGTTTCCCATCTACAGCGTGTCGGGACGAGTGCTGGGCTTTTCGGGCCGCATCCTGTCGAAGGAGAAGCAGGCGGCCAAGTATGTAAACTCGCCCGACTCGGAGATTTTCAGCAAGAGCCACATACTCTACGGCCTCTACCAGGCCAAGAATGCCATAACACGGCAGGACAAGTGCTACCTTGTGGAGGGCAACATCGACGTTATATCGATGTTCCAGTCGGGAGTGGAGAACACGGTGGCCTCGTGCGGCACATCGCTCACCATCGAGCAGGTGCGCCTGATAAGGCGTTACACCAAGAACGTCACCGTGCTCTATGACGGCGACGCGGCGGGCATCAAGGCGGCGTTCAGGGCGGTCAATATGCTTTTTGAAGAGGGCCTGCACGTGCGCGTGGTGCTATTTCCCGACGGCGAGGACCCCGACAGCTATGCCCAGAAATACGGCTCGACCAAGCTGCAGGAGTATCTGAAAGAGAACGAGAGCAATTTCATCCTGTTCAAAACCAAGGTGCTGGCGCAGGATATCAAGGGCGACCCCATCCGCAAGGCCGAGGTGCTGGGCGACATAGTGCGCACCATTGCGCTGGTGCCCGACTTGATGGAACGCACGGAATACGTGACGCAGTGCGCTTCGCTGCTGCACGTGCCGGAAGAGACGCTGCAGAGCGAACTGGCCAAGACCTTGAACCGTAAGCTGTATGAATCGCTCAACCACAAGAGCGACCCTAACGACAAGGACTTGGCGGAAAGCGGAAAGGCTGGAACGGAGAACGGAGAACGGAAAACGGAAAGCGGAGAGGCAAGAACGGAGAGCGGAGAAGGAAGAACGGAGAGCGGAGAACGGAGGGTGGAGACTGTCGTTCCGTTTACGTTGAATCCGGCACAGACGCAGGAGCGCAAGATTATCAGCCTGCTGCTCAACGACGGGGGCGAATGGCTGGATTATGAAAACAAGGACGACGAGGGAAATCCTATTATAGAGAAATATACGGTGGCACAGGTCGTGGTGGGCGAACTGCTTGAGGACAACGTGACGTTCGAAGACCCGGTGTGCCAGCTGATTTTCAACGAGTATGCCAGACGCATCAACGACGGCGAATCGGTGGTGAATCCTCAGATATTCGTCACCAGCAGCGACGAGCGGGTGCGCGAAACGGCTGTCACGATGATGATGACCGACTATCACGTCAGCGACAAATGGAAGGACAAGCTGATTCACGTCCCGCTGCCGCAGGAACGGCTTCGGATGGACGTGGTGGAGTCGCTGATGACGCTGAAGCTTAAGAAACTTGATGCCAAAATCGACGACATCGACCGACAGTTTGCCTACCTCACGGACAATGACGAGAAACTGATGCTTATGGCAGAGAAAATGAGGCTCATCCAACTGCGGCAAAAAATCGGAGCCGCCCTGAACAGAGTTATAAGTTAAGGCTTGTCGCTATTTCATCATTTACAAACTACGACAATGGATATACAAAATATAAAGAATAGATACGACATCATAGGTAACGACCCGAAGCTGATTCTGGCCATCAACAAGGCCATTCAGGTCGCTCCCACCGACTTGTCTATACTTGTGACCGGCGAAAGCGGCGTGGGCAAGGAGATTTTTGCCCGTATGATTCACGACAACAGCAGTCGCAAGCACAAGAAGCTGGTGTCGGTGAACTGCGGCGCTATCCCGGAAGGTACTATTGAAAGCGAACTTTTCGGCCACATAAAAGGCTCGTTTACAGGTGCCGACAAGGATAGGAAGGGCTACTTTGAGGAAGCCGACGGCGGCACGATATTCCTTGACGAGGTTGGCGAGCTGCCGCTGGCAATGCAGGTGAAACTGCTGCGTGTCCTCGAGAACGGCGAGATTATCCCTGTGGGCTCGTCGACAGCCCGTAAAATCAACGTCCGCGTGGTCGCCGCCACCAATGTCGACCTGCTGGCCGCTATCCGCAAGGGCCACTACCGCGAGGATTTGTACTACAGGTTGAACCAGATTTCGATAGCCATCCCTCCGCTGCGAGAGCGCAAGGAGGACATTGTGCTGCTGTTCCGCAAGTTTGCCTCGGATGTGGCTGAGAAGTACAAGATGCCGCTGCTGAAGCTGAGCGACGACGGACGGCAGTATTTGATGGACTATCCCTGGTACGGCAACGTTCGCGAGCTGAAGAATGTCACTGAGCAGATTGCCGTGGTGGAGACGGAACGCTTGATTACCCGCGACATACTGATGAACTATATCCACTATGTGCCCGACGAGAAGATGCCTGTGTTGTTCCAGCCCGAGGCGACGACCAATGCCATTTCGGACCGCGAACTGCTGCTCAAGGCTCTGTCGATGGGGCAGATGATTAACGAGATGCGGACCGAAATCAACAACTTGAAGCAGATAATCACTTCGATGGCGCGCCAGGGTGTGCAGATCAACGGTGGCATTGCCGACGAGCCGGCTTATATCGACGGGGAGAAGTATTATCAGCTTGACACTCAGCCGCACACGCACAGCGCTCCCTATGCTATCCACCCTGCTCAACCTGCAGCCGAGGATGTGGAATTCCAGGATTCGGAGGTGGTTGAGAACGACGGTGTGGCTCTGTTCGAACGCGAGAAGGCTGCCATAGTGAGGGCTTTGGACCGCCATCGCGGTCGCCGCCGCCCGGCAGCAGCCGATCTTGGCATCTCGGAACGTACCCTTTACAGAAAAATTAAAGAATACGGTATCGAATATTAAAGATTTTTTGTATTTTTGCAAATCGTTTGTACAAATGTGTGACACTTCAGACATTTGACATTGAGTGAGATATAATTGTTTTGGAACATTAATGCACTTTGGAAATCATAGGATATGGAATTAGATACAATACAAATAACACTGCCTTCGTCTAAGAGCTTGTCGAACCGCTGGCTGGTGCTGGACTATATGTCTCGCACGGGCATCAAAATCAAGAACCTGTCTACGTCCAACGACACACAGCAACTGGGTCGCCTCCTGCACCAGTTAAAAGCTGGACGGCGCCACAACTTCGATTGCCGCGATGCCGCTACGGTAGCTCGGTTTATGATGGCTCTCCTTGCTATTACGCCTGGCAATCACACGCTTACGGGCTCTGAGCAACTGTGCCGTCGTCCGATGGGACAGCTGATTGACGCTTTGCGCGCTGCCGGCTGCAATGTGGAGTGCACCGGCGAAGAAGGTTTTCTGCCTGTCAAGATAGAGGGCGTTGTCCCTATGGCCAAGCGTATTGTAATCGACTGCTCGATATCAAGCCAGTATGCGTCGGCTCTGCTGATGGCGTCGGCTACTATGCCGCAAGGCGGTATGGTGGAGCTGGCCGGAGCACCGGTATCGGAGCCTTACATCGATATGACTCTGAAGGTTATGGAGCAGGCTAAAGTGCAGTGGTGTCTGAAGGGCAATCCGCCTACGTATCATATCGAACATTCTATTCCGCAGTGCGATGTGGTGTCGATTGAAAAGGACTGGTCGTCGGCTTCCTATTTCTTCGAGGCTGTGTCGTTGTTGCCCGATGTCCCTGTCCGTTTGCCAGGTTTGGCTCGCGAGAGTCTGCAGGGCGATCAGGTGGTTCGCGATATCTATTCCCGTTTGGGATTGATGGTTAACCAACTGGAACAGTCGGTGGAACTGAGGCGTGAAAAGAAGATGGCCACCAACTTTGAGTGGGATTTCACCAACACTCCCGACCTCGTTCCGGCTGTGGCTGTCACGTGTGCCGCTTTAGGTATCGAGGCTCGTCTGACCGGCGTAGATACGTTGCGCTACAAGGAAAGCAACCGCTTGGAGAGCATCTCGTCTGAGCTGGCTAAACTGGGTCGCCAGATTAAAGTCGAAGACGGTGTTATGCTGATTCCTGCCGGTGAGCCGTTTACGAAGGATAATATGCCTGTCAAGGAGACTATCGATGCCCACGGCGACCACCGTATCGCTATGGCTTTCGGCGTCCTGAAGGTTATCAACCCTGCGCTGACTGTGGATACCCCCGAGGTCGTGGCCAAATCGTTCCCCGACTTCTGGAAGATGCTCGACAGGTTAATGAATCTTTAAGGAAAACAAAAAGGGGCTTCGGAAGGCTTTGAGCTGTGCTTATGCGGAGTGCAGCATCTCAGGTTGTAACTCTTCTGAAGTCCCGGCGTTTCTTTTCAGGTCTTTGCCCGAAAGGAACCGAGGTCCCCTTTTTGACAAAATAACAAACAATAGGTTAGTACTACAACTTGCAAAAAACTTGCAATATTTCGTCAATTTTTTTTCTGTCCACCCATTTTATCTCGTCGTAGCGTTTCAGCCAGGTCAGCTGTTTCTTTGCGTATTGCCACGTATGGTTCTTGATGTTCGTGGTGGCTTGGCCTATAGTGCATCGGCCGTCGAGATATTCAAAAACCTCTTTGTAGCCTACGGTGTTAAGGGTGTTGAGTGAACGGAAAGGGAGCAGCGAGCGGACTTCCTTGAGAAGCCCTTGTCCCATCATCATATCCACGCGACGGTAGATTCGTTCCTTGAGCTCGGTGCGTTCGCATTGGAGCCCGATTTTGACTATGTCGAAAGGTCTCTGCGGCAGTTTTTTGCCGATAAGCGAGCTGTAAGGCTGTCCGGACGTGTAGATGGTCTCGAGGGCCCTCTGTATGCGCATCGGGTTTTGTCGGTCGACTATGGCGTAGTATTCGGGGTCAAGTCGCTGCAATTCGCCAAGCAGCTCGTCGAGATGGCCATTGGCAATCTTTTGGCTCAGCTCGGCGCGCAGCTCGGGTGTTGGGTCGGGCAGGAGATTGATGCCGTTGCACAAGGCGTCGACATATAGCCCTGAACCTCCGACAGCGACAGCGGTATCGTGTGATTCAAATATTGTGCCGAGCGTATTCAGCGCATCGTGCTCGTAGTCAAAGGCATTGTAAGGCTCCGTTACCGAGCGGCAGGCGATGAAATGATGCTTCGCTGCCGCGAGCTCCTCGGGCGATGGCCGCGCCACGCCAATGTCAAGTTCCTTATAGAACTGCCTTGAGTCGCAAGAAACTATCTCGGTCTGCAATTGCCTTGCGACTTCGATAGCGGCGACGGTCTTGCCAATAGCCGTGGGTCCTACTATGACTATCAGGCGTTTCATACCTGCTTGAGTCCCAGTTTCTCGCCCATCTCAAGCATCATCTTCCAGGCGGCTTCGCGCTCGTTCGGGATGACGCCGTCGAGAATGGCGTCCTTGATGGCATCCTTGATGACGCCTATCTCGTGGCAGGGTTTGAGGCCGAAGGTCTCCATAATGTCAATGCCGCTCACGGGAGGCTGGAAGTTGCGTATGCGGTCCTTCTCTTCGAGCTCTACAAGTTTCTGTCGTACAAGCTGGTAGTTCTTGCGGAAACGCTCTTTCTTCTCTTCTTTTTTCGAGGTGATGTCAGCCTCGCACAGCAGCATCAAGTCGTCGATGTCGTCGCCTGCCTCGAACAGCAACCGTCGCACAGCCGAATCTGTCACCACGTCTTCCGAGATGACTATGGGCCTCAGGTGCAGCAGCACCAGCTTCTCCACGTACTTCATCTTTGCGTCGAGCGGAAGGCGCATTCGTTTGAATATGCGCTTGACCATCTGTGCCCCTTTCGCCTCGTGGCCGTGGAACGTCCAGCCCTGCCTCTCGTCGTAACGCTTGGTTGCTGGCTTGCCGATGTCGTGCAGCAATGCTGCCCAGCGCAGCCACAGGTCGTTGCTCTTCTCTGCCACATTGTCAACGACTTCCAGCGTGTGATAGAAGTTATCCTTATGGCTGCGGCCATCGATGGTTTCCACACCTTTAAGCCTTGAGAACTCAGGGAAGAATATCTGCATAAGGCCTGATTTCTGCAGCAGTTTCAGCCCCACCGACGGACGTGGTGAGAGCAGTATCTTGTTCAGTTCGGAAGTGATGCGCTCCTGCGATATGATTTTGAGCCGTTCGGCATTGTCGCAGATAGCTTGGAAACAGCGCTCCTCAATGGTGAAGTTCAGTTGCGAGGCGAATCTTACAGCGCGCATCATACGCAGCGGGTCGTCCGAGAAAGTGATGCTTGGCTCGAGCGGAGTGCGTAGTATTCCGTCGTTAAGGTCGCGGATACCTCCAAAGGGGTCCACCAGTTCGCCGAAACGGTCGGCATTCAGGCACACGGCCATCGCATTGATGGTGAAGTCGCGACGGTTCTGGTCGTCCTCCAGCGTGCCGTCCTCAACGATGGGTTTGCGGCTGTCGTGGCTGTACGACTCGCGGCGTGCGCCGACAAACTCCAGTTCCCAGTCGGTACCGTCGGCGGTGTAGTGTATCTGTGCCGTCCCGAAGTTGCGGTAGACGTGTACCTCGGTATGCGGCCCTATGCGTTTGGCCACCTCCTCGGCAAGCGATATGCCGCTGCCCACACACACCACGTCGATGTCCGAGCAGGGGCGCTGCAGGAAATAGTCGCGCACCACGCCGCCCACGGCATAGGTCTCAAGACCCATACCGTCGGCCACCTCGCCAATCAGTTTATATATCGGTTGCTCGAAAAAAACGTCCATTGTTAGTGAGTGTCAAAGTCTTTGGTTCCTGCCAGATTGCCGGCTTCGTCGTAGAACTCCCAGATGTTGGCGCGCTGTCCGTTGATGTAGAACCCTCTGAAGTAGGGCACACCGTTGTCGCGATACGAGTTGTAGGCGCCGTTCTCTTTGCCGCCGGCATAGTTGGCCTCGAGCATCTTCTGCCCGTTGGCATAGAAGAACTCCCAGCGGCCCTCTTTCAGCCCGTTGACCACACGCCCTTTGGTATTGATTGTGTAGTTCTCGTTGAACTGATAGCGCGTCTCGCTGTTGCCTTTGTAGTATGTCACCGACAGCGGTCGATGGTCGGCGGTGAAGTCAAGCACCGCCATCGAGTCGTACTCTTCGGCAAAGAAGTCCTCGCCCTTGTCGTTGTAGAACTTCCAGTTGCTGCCCGTCGAGTCGTTCTTGTCGAAGTTGCCCTCTGCGTGCAGGTTGCCGTTCTCATAGTAGAACTTCCAGTCGCCTGTCGGTCTGTCGCCGTCAAAGTGCTTCTCGTACATCAGTTTGCCGTTCTCGTAGTACATCTTTTCGCCCAGTCGCTCAACCTGCCCGTTCTTGCCGTCGACGACGATGAACACCAGTTTAGGCGAGCCGTCCTTATAGGTCGAGAAGACCGTCTCATAGGGTCTTCTGCAAGCGCCGAAGAGCATTGCTGCAACGGCGATGATAGCTATGATGACATTCCTTTTATTCATAATCTTTATTGTTTTTCATTTACAAGTTTCTCGGCAGCGGCGTAGGCGCTGACCTTGTTATCCAATATGTCCTTGCGCACCTGCTCAAGTCTTTCCTCCATTCCCGGTGCGTTGTAGAAGCGGTCTTTCAGCGTGTTCTCGATGGTCTCGTCCAGAATGCGCAGGTTCTGCTCTTGGCGTTTCTGGTAGAAGTAGCCGTTCTTTTTGGTGAAGGCCACATATTCAAGCACATTGTTCCATATCTCCTGAAGTCCCAGCTTGCTGTAGGCCGAGCAGAGCACCACCGGCACCGTCCAGCCCGAGTCGGGCATCGGGAAGAGATGCAGCGCGTTGCGGAACTGCTGCGCTGCAAGTTTCGATTTGTCTATGTCGATGTCGCTCTTGTTGATGGCTATCATATCGGCCATCTCCATAATGCCGCGCTTTATGCCCTGCAGCTCGTCGCCCGTGTTGGCCAGTTGCAGCAGCAGGAAGAAGTCGACCATCGAATGCGCCGCCACCTCCGACTGGCCCACGCCAACGGTCTCAACAATGACGGTGTCGAAGCCTGCCGCCTCGCACAGGATGATGATTTCGCGTGTCTTGCGGGCCACGCCACCCAGCGAGCCTGCCGACGGCGAAGGACGAATGAAGGCGTTGGGGTCGGTCGAAAGCTCCTCCATACGCGTCTTGTCGCCCAGGATGCTTCCCTTCGAGCGCTCGCTGCTCGGGTCGATGGCCAGCACAGCCACCTTGTGGTTCAATGCCGTAAGCATCTTGCCCAGAGCCTCGATTGTGGTGCTTTTGCCTGCGCCAGGAACACCGGTGATGCCCAGCCTTACCGACTTGCCCGAATGGGGCAGGCATTGTTCTATCACCTGCTGGGCCCTGGCGCGATGGTCGAAACGCGAGCTCTCCACCAGCGTGATGGCGCGTGACAGCATTACACGGTCGCCGTGCAGTATGCCGTCCACCATCTCCTCGACCGAGGGCTCCTGGCGCTTTTTCTGACGCATCTTTTCGAGGTAAAAATTGCTGATTTGCTCCGGCTGTTTCACCCCTTCAACCACGTTCAGCGCACTGTCGTATTCAAAATTTGAATATGTTTTCTTATCCTGTTCGTCCATCATAGCGCATTGACATTTAAACTGTTGTGTGGATATTGACTATCAGTATCCGACTACAAAGATAAGATATTTTTGAAAAAAATTTTGTCACGTATCAAAAAATGTGTACTTTTGCACCCGATTTCGCGGCGGGGTAGCTCAGTAGGTTAGAGCGTCGGATTCATAACCCGGAGGTCACGAGTTCAATTCTCGTCCCCGCTACCACAAGGGTCTCAATCGGGACCCTTTTTTCATACGGTATGCTATACATCCACATCCCATATTGCCATCACAAATGCACCTACTGCGCCTTCTATTCCGTGGCTCGCGGCAGGAATGTAGAGGAATATGTCGCGGCTCTGTGCCTTGAGCTGGCCGGGCGACGCTGCGACCACCCGCTGCGCACCGTCTACATCGGTGGCGGCACCCCGACGGTTTTGACAATAAGGCAGTTGGAAAGGATTGTGGACACGATACGCGCCAACTACGACCTGTCGCAGCTCGAAGAGGCCACCATCGAGGCCAACCCTGAAAACCTTACGCCTCAGTATCTTGAAGGCCTCGCAGCAATGCGGTTCTTCAACCGGCTCAGCATCGGCATACAGTCGTTCGACGACGGTGAACTGAAGATGCTCAACCGCGTGCACGACAGCCGTCAGGCCTGCGATGCTATACGCAACGCCGCTGCCGCCGGCTTCGACAATCTGTCGGTCGACCTCATTATGGGCCTTCCCCGTCCGCACAGCGTAGGTCTGCAGCTCAGTCTCGACCGCCTTTCAAGCCTGTTGCCGCTTGGTGCTGTCAAGCACCTGTCGTGCTACGAGCTCACGGTGGAGCAAGGCACGATGCTCGACCGCCAGCTGAAAACAGGACGTCTGAGTATGCCTGAGGATGACGAGGTGACGGAGCAATATGCCGCTCTTCAGGAGTGGTGCCGCGCGAACGGCTTTGAGCAGTATGAGGTGTCCAACTTCTGCCGCCCGGGATGGCACTCGCGCCACAACAGCCGCTACTGGAACCGCACGCCTTACACGGGCGTTGGCGCTGCTGCCCACTCGTTCGACGGCACGCGCCGCCGCTGGAACGTTGCCGATGCCGCGCGCTACATCGACGGCGCCAATGCTGGAAAGATTCCCTTCGAAGAGGAGACCCTGACGCGGGCCGACGCCTGCAACGAATACATTATGACCGCCTTGCGCACGGCAAAAGGCATTGAACGGCAGATGCTGGCCTCGCTTGCGCCTCAAGGCTCGGAGGCGGCATTAAGCAAAGGACTGGCACGCTTTGTCGGTGCCGGCCTCCTCATTGAGAGCGGCACGCACTATACCACCACACCCGAAGGACTGCTTCAGGCCGACGGCATTGCCGCATCGCTTTTTGTTTAGCCAATCGTCTATCTGTTCAGCAGCTTGCTTTCGCCCCACTGATACTGCGGGTAGGCCTTCTTGAGGTCGGCTGCCGAGCCTTCCACGCCGCTGCCGCCGCTGGTGGCGAAAACGCACAGCACCTTGCCACTGAAGTCGTAGCTGTCGATAAAGGTATTGATGATGGTCGGTGCTGTGTACCACCACACGGGGAATCCAATCCACACCGTGTCGTAGTCGTCCAGATTCTCAAGCTTGCTGCTCACGGCCGGACGCGAGCTTTTGTCCTTCATTTCGAGCGTAGAACGCGATTCCTTGTCGCGCCAGTCGAGGTCGGCGGCGGTGTAAGGCTGTGCAGGTACAATCTCGAACAGGTCGGCATTCTTCTCTTTGGCGAGTTTCTCGGCGGCGCGCTTGGTCGTTCCGGTGGCCGAGAAGTAGGCTACAAGTGTCTTTTTCATTTCTTTGTTCTCCTTTGATTTGTTTTGTGCGCAGGCCGTCAGGCTAAGCAGCAGGGCTGCAGCGCAGATGATTGATGTCAGTTTTCTCATTGTGAAGAGTATATTTTTGAGCTGTTTTCAAGTGCTTGTAACTGCGTGTCTTATATACACCTCCTTCGTTCGTTGTCCAGTTGTTGTCCAGTTGTTGTCCAGTTGTTGTCCAGTCATTGACTGGACAACGACTGGACAACGAGCGGACAACGACTGGACAACGAACGGTGTTGGTACGGTGTTTTCATAGTGGTTTTACGGATTATACAAGGGGCGTTGTCAGGCCGCAGACGACGCCTCCGCAGCTGTCGCGGCTGGCGCCAGTGACCGAGGCCAGTGTGTTGACCTCGCCGTTGAACTTGAGGTAGGCGAGGAGGGCGAAGATTATGGCCTCCTTGAAGTCGACCAAGCGCGGGTCGGCGCTGACGATTTCGGCGCTGCCGATCTTCTCCTTCAGCAGTTCGAGCAGGAAGCGGTTGTTGGCGCCTCCGCCGGTGATGAGCACCTTGTGGATGTCGGTGCCGCTGTGCTGTATGGCGTCGGCCAGCCTTATGGCGATGTGTTCGGCCACGGTGCGTAGCAGGCTTGGCAGGGGTTGGTCCTCGAAGGGCTGCAGGTCGGGCAGGAAACGCTGTTCAAACCATTCTTTGCCAAGGGTTTTGGGTGCTGGCACGCGGTAGTAGTCGAGCGTTTCGAGACGTGCCAGAAGCGGGGTTATCACTTCGCCCTGAGCTGCCGTTTCGCCGCCGGCGTCGTAGGTAAGGCCTTGCTTTCCGGCCAGATAGTTGAGGGCCATATTGCAAGGTGCTATGTCGTAGGCTATGCGTTGACCGTCAGCTTCGTAGGAGATGTTGGCGATGCCGCCGAGGTTGATGCAGCAGTCGTACTGGCCGAAGAGGAGGCGGTCGCCGATGGGCACGAGGGGAGCCCCCTGTCCGCCCAGCGCCACATCGAGGCGTCGGAAGTCGCAAACCACTGGCAATCCGGTGACTGCGCTGATGGCGTTGCCGTCGCCTATCTGTGCCGTCAGTTTGCGTTCGGGTTGGTGGAAGACGGTGTGTCCGTGAGAGGCTATGCAGTCGACACGCCCTGGATATTGGCTGCGGAACTCGTTGATTCGCTCGCCGAAGAAGTGTCCCAGCTCGACGTCGGCGAGGGCGTATTCCTCGGCCGATGCCAGATGCAGCTCGGCCAGCCGCTTGTGCCAGGCGGCAGGGTAGGGGTAGGTCTCGGCGGCGAGAAGCGTGAAGTTGTGGTCGTCGTTGAACTCGCAGTAGGCGAGGTCGATTCCGTCAAGCGACGTGCCAGACATTAATCCAATGATAAGCATTTTATAATGATTTTTTTTTGATACGTTGATAGGTTTGTTTCACGCTGCAAAGGTACGATATTTTTTCCAAACAAAAAGTTTTTTTTCGGAAAAGGCTTTCTGTTTCAAAAAAAAACTCTATTTTTGCAAATTCGTTTATATTTGCGGAAAATAATATAAAATTAATAAATATAGTTAAAAATGAAGAAGATAATCAACACTTCCAACGCTCCGGCAGCTATCGGACCTTACAGTCAGGCCGTTCTTGCCGGCAACACTCTCTACATTTCGGGCCAGATTCCTATCAACCCCGCCACGAAGACCGTTCCTGAAGGCATCACCGCTCAGACCGAGCAGGTTATGCAGAACATCAAGGCCATCCTCGACGAGGCTGGTTTCACCTTCCAGGATGTGGTGAAGAGCACCTGTCTGCTGGCCGATATGGAGTACTTCAAACCTATGAACGAGGTTTACGCCAAGTATTACAGCACCGACTGCCCCGCCCGCGCCGCTTTCGCTGTCAAGGGTCTTCCGATGGGCGTGCTGGTGGAGATAGAGACAATCGCCGTAAAGTAAATGCGTGAATGTGTAAATGGGTGAATGTGTAGGTGGCTTGCGCGATTCAGAATATGACGCGACAACACACTGACGCATTAACGCATAGACACACTGACGCACTAACGCATTAACGAATTAACACATTCAAATATATGGATTTTAGTTTCACGAAACAAGAAGAACTCTTCCTGCAGATGATTCGCGAATTTGCAGAGAAGGAGGTGAAGCCCCTCGCCGCAGAGGTCGACGAGGAGGAGCGTTTCCCGATGGAGACGGTAGAGAAAATGGCCAAAATCGGCCTGATGGGTATTCCTATTCCGACCCAATACGGCGGTGCCGGCGGTACGAACATTATGTACGGTATGGCCGTTGAGGAGCTGAGCCGCGTGTGCGCCACAACGGGCGTCATCCTGTCGGCTCATACGTCGCTGTGCGCTGCGCCTATACTGGAGGCAGGCACCGAGGAGCAGAAGATGAAGTATCTGCCCAAGCTGGCTTCGGGCGAGTGGATCGGCGCTTTCGGCCTTACCGAGCCCAATGCCGGTACCGACGCTGCCGGTCAGCAGACGACGGCTGTGCTCGACGGTGAGGAATGGGTGCTCAACGGCAGCAAGATTTTCATCACCAACGGCAGCTACGCCAATGTGTTCATCGTCATCGCTATGACCGACAAGAGCCTCGGTACCAAGGGCATCAGCGCCTTCATCGTCGAGAAGACCGACCCGGGCTTCAGCATCGGCAAGAAGGAGAAGAAGATGGGTATCCGTGGCAGCGCTACGACAGAGCTTATATTCGAAGACTGCCGCATTCCGAAGGACCGTCAGCTGGGTCAGCTCGGCAAGGGTTTCGGCTTGGCTATGAAGACCCTCGACGGTGGCCGTATCGGTATTGCTTGCCAGGCTTTGGGTATCGCTCAGGGTGCTATGGACGAGACCGTCAAGTATACCAAGGAGCGTAAGCAGTTCGGCCGCTCGATCAGCCAGTTCCAGAACACGCAGTTCCAGATGGCCGACCTCGAGACCAAGGTTCAGGCAGCCCGTCTGCTGTGCCGCTCGGCTCACTACAAGAAAGACCACGGCATCCCCTACAGCGCCGACGCTGCAATGGCAAAACTCTTTGCCGCAGAGACCGCTATGGAGGTGACCACCAAGGCTGTCCAGTTCCACGGTGGCTATGGCTACACACGCGAGTACCCCGTCGAGCG
This sequence comes from uncultured Bacteroidota bacterium, assembly GCA_902788805.1. Taxonomy (GTDB): domain Bacteria; phylum Bacteroidota; class Bacteroidia; order Bacteroidales; family P3; genus Colimorpha. Next base: position 134,745 of record CADALO010000003.1, read on the forward strand.
TATGATGCGCGACGCCAAGATTACCGAGATCTATGAGGGCACCAGCGAAGTCCAGCGTATGGTTATCGCGGGAAAGTTGTTTAAATAATGCGTAAATGCGTGAATGCGTAAATGTGTGAGTGGCTGGCGCAGTACGATTGCGTAGCACTAACACAATAACGCACTAACACAATAACACAATCAAGAAAAATGAACATAGTAGTTTGCATAAAACAAGTGCCGGATACCACCGAGGTGAAGATCAACCCCGTGACCGGTACCCTTATCCGCGAGGGCGTTCCCTCGATTATGAATCCCGACGACAAGGGCGGTCTTGAATATGCCCTGCAGTTGAAGGACAAATACGGTGCACACGTGACCGTTATCACAATGGGTCTTCCGCAGGCAGAGGCTATCCTCCGCGAGGCTCTGGCTATGGGCGTTGACCGCGCTATCCTGCTGACCGACCGCAAGCTTGGCGGTGCCGATACCCTTGCCACCTCCAGCGCCATTGCCGGTGCTCTGCGCACAATGGATTTTGACCTTATCATCACCGGTCGTCAGGCCATCGACGGCGACACCGCACAGGTGGGACCGCAGATTGCCGAGCACCTCAACCTGCCGCAGGTTTCCTATATGGAAGACCTTCAGTACGACGAGGCCACCAAGACCTTTACCATCAAGAAACAGCTCGAGGACGGCTATCAGATCCTCGAGATGCAGGCACCCTGCGTCGTCACCGCTCTGGCCAGCTCGGTTCAGCCGCGCTATATGACCGTCAGCGGTATCGTTACGGCTTGGGACAAAGAGGTCGAGGTTTGGAATGCCGACCGCATCAATGTTCCTGAGGACCATATCGGTAAGGCAGGTTCGCCGACCAGCGTGTTCAAATCGTTCCCCAAACAGCTCAAACCCGCCGGCCAGACCTTCGAGGTCAGCCCCGAGGAGGCTGTTGAACTGATTGTCAACAAGCTCAAAGAAAAACACATAATTTAATGTTTAAAAGGTTGGAAAGGTTGCGCTCCCTACGGTCGCTGAAAGGTTAAAAGGTTTTGGAACCTAAGGCTTATAAACTTTTACCATTAAAACTCTTAACCCTAAAACCCTTTCATCCCTTAAAACCCTTTCAACCCTTTCAACCCTTTCAACCCTTTCAACCCTTTCAACCCTTTTAAACCCTTAAAACCCAAAGAACAATGAACTTAGCAGAATATAAAGACGTATATGTGTTTGCCGAGCAAAGAGGCGGCAAACTGCAGAATGTGGCTCTTGAGCTTCTCGGCAAAGCCCGCGAGCTGGCCGACGCCAACAACGAGAAGGTCGTCGCTATGCTTCTTGGCAAGGACATCAAGAACTTGGCCCAAACGCTTATCGAGCACGGTGCCGACAAGGTTCTGGTGGTCGACAACGAGTTGCTTAAGGATTATATGACAGAGCCTTATACCGAGGCCATCACCCAAATCATCACCGAGCAGAAGCCCAGCATTATGCTTATCGGTGCCACCACCATTGGTCGCGACCTTGGCCCGCGTGTCAGCGCACGTAACCGCACCGGTCTTACGGCCGATGCCACCAAGCTTGAAATCAGCGACGACGAGGCACACGAGTTCCGTATGACCCGTCCCGCTTTCGGTGGCAACCTGATGGCTACCATCCTCTGCAAGAACAATCGCCCGCAGATGAGCACTGTCCGTCCGGGTGTTATGCAGAAAATGGCTGCCGACGCAACCCGCAAGGGCGAAATCGTTGACTACAACGTCACCTTCGACGAGAAGAAGATTGCCCGCGTGAAGCTGGTCAAGACCGTCAAGGAAGAGAAGACCGTTACCGACATCAGCGAGGCCAAGATCCTCGTCAGCGGTGGCCGCGGAGTCGGCACCAAGGACGGTTTCGGCAAGCTTCAGGCGCTTGCCACCGAGCTGGGTGGTGAGGTTTCTTCCTCGCGTGCAATGGTCGACGCCGGTGTTATGGAGCAGAGCCGCCAGGTGGGTCAGACGGGTAAGACCGTGCGCCCCGCCCTCTATCTGGCTTGCGGCATCAGCGGTGCCATCCAGCACCTTGCCGGTATGGAGGAGAGCGAGCTCATCATCGCTATCAACAAGGACAAGTTTGCACCCATCTTCAGCGTTGCCGACCTCGGCATTGTTGGCGACCTCCACAAGATCGTCCCGATGCTCACCGAGCGCCTGAAGACTATGCAGAAATAATAAGGACCGCTGGCTTCCAGCCGGCAGACACTCATAGGGAGGCATCCTCAGGCAGGGGTGCCTCCCTCTATCATAGAGTGGGATACAATCAAACAACACATCATCAACACCGTTAATCACTATCAACACTAAACGTAAAACAATTTAACAAACAAAATGAATCGTATAAGCAAAATTGTCGGTGGCATCGCCCTTCTGGCCTTCGGCATCGTCTGGGCCTTGGAACTCCTCAACGTCATCAGTATCAGCCTTGAGGGTTGGTGGGCGTTGTTCGTTATCGTTCCCTGTTTCATCAACATCTTCAACGACCGTCACAAGGTAGGCGCCATCATCGGCTTCGGTATCGGCATACTGCTGCTTCTGGCCGCACGCGGCATCATTCCTTGGAACGACATCTGGAAGTATATGGTTTGCATTGCCGCCGTGGTGTGGGGCATCTCGCTGCTGTTTTTCAACAAGAAGAGCAACATCCTCTGCAACAACGGCGAACAGCCTGCAGCTCCTGCCGTTGCCATCGACGGCAGCAAGATGAACAAAATCGATGTTACCTTCGGTAAACAGGACTACAGCTACGAAGGTCAGTGTTTTGAAGGCGTCTACGTGCACACCAGCTTTGGTTTCGTCAGCCTCGACCTGCGAGGTGCCGACATCCGCGACGGTGCCGTCATTGTCGTCGACTGCAGCTTCGGTGGTATGGAGATACGCGTCCCCAAGGGCGTCTGTGTCAACAACGGCATCGACACCGCCTTCGCCGGAGTCGACTGCGACTGCTGTATCCAGCCCTCCGACGGCATCAAGACCCTCTACCTCAAAGGCCACTGTAGCTTCGGGGGCATTGAGATAAAGTAACCCCGATTCTCAACACATAACGAGCGGCCCGCTGCGAATGCAGCGGGCCGCTTCTTTATGTAAGGTACTTGATTAAATGCATTACCGCATTACCTCTTACTCTCCTCTTACTATTTGCATATTTTTTCATCCGTCGCTCGTGCGTGCGCAAATCCCCTCCCAAAGGGGTCCTGTGTGTTCTAACAGCGCAAACAATTATTTTTTGTCAATATAGAAAAAATGTGTATTTTTGCAAACTCAAAATGAGTAATCGAATTCAAATAATACGTTGATGAAACCAGAAGAGAAGGCTAGGGTTAATATAGACAGATGTTCGAGGGTGTTGGCTGGAAGGTGGTGGATAGGAATCTCTATTCGCCTACCCGTACGGCTGCAGCTATTCGAGAAGGCTTTATGAAAGGTAATTTGGAAGCTGACTTTTTTACTTATTATCAACGATAGAAACAGATGTGCGATAGAGTGGTAAACAAATAATACAGCGAACCGCTAAATCACAACGAAAAAATGAGACGTTATTATAGCATATATTTACTAATCATCATCCTTTTTGTTGTTGGGTGCACGAGGGATGACAGTATGGTTATATTAGGACAACCAGCAATAGATAGTATGCAAAATGGTATTGATAGTATTGTTGAGGAAAACCTTCTTTTGAACAACGGGGTGGAAGAATGGGAAATGTTAGTTTGTGAACATCCAGAAAATTGGCTTTTGCCTTATGGCTATTGTGACAAAGTGACACAGAATAATAGTATTGTATTAGAAGGTCGGTATTCTGCAAGAATGAAATCGACAGAATCTGGTGTTACGGCCAGAATTGCCCAACGGGTTATGGTAACTCCAGGGGGCAAGATCAGAATACGCTTCAACTATTACGTTGCGCAGTGGAAAACAAATGGTGCTAGAACATATTGTTATTTCCGGACAGGCCATCAAGGGTCAACGAATATTTCTATTGCAGATTTACGTTCAATATACTCGAACGATGAATATTATATTTTCCGAGGAGGTGGATATGGTAAAGCATACCTTCCTCATACAGCAAACACTTGGTTGGTATTTGACGAAACACTAACGGTCCCACAAAATGCCAACTATTTTGAGTTTGGTATCAATAGTTATTATGGAACTACCATTTATGTTGACGACTGCTATGTCGGTGAATACTAAAATGTTTAAAGGACTAATACCTTAAAAATGCTATCGGTTAACATTTGAGACTGGCTGATTAATTTACAATAAACTATGACTACCAAGAAATCAATAAGTTTTTATAATGACTACGAGGTGCGTGCCGTCAGGGAAATGTGTCGGATGTAGATGATTGCTTATAATTATGTTTATTTGAGTAGTTTGTTTATTTTGTGTATTTTTGCAGAGCGTTTGTTCAAAAATATGAAGAAAAATAAGATATGAAACAATATAATATTACAGAAGGCTATATGCCGTTTATGGGCTATAAGACATATTACCGCGTCGTCGGTGAACCGTCGGACAAGCCGGCATTGCTGCTGCTGCACGGTGGGCCTGGCAGCACACACAACTATTTTGAGGTGCTCGACCGTATTGCCGACACGGGCCGCCAGGTGATCTCGTACGACCAGATAGGTTGCGGTAACTCTTATCTTGACGGACATCCCGAATTGTGGACGCAAGAGACTTGGATCAACGAACTTATCGCCCTGCGCGAATATCTGCACCTCGACCAGGTGCATATACTTGGCCAGTCGTGGGGCGCTATGCAGGCCATTGCCTATATCATCGACTGTAAGCCAAAGGGCGTCAAGTCGGTGATTCTTTCGTCGGGTCACGCTTCGAGTTCGCTATGGGCCAGCGAGCAACACCGCCTTATCAAGTATATGTCGCAGGAGGACCAAGAAGCTATCCGTCGTGCCGAAGCCTCGGGCAAGTGGGACGACTCGGACTATCTGCGTGCCAATGAGCATTATTACGAGCGTTACGTCATCAGCGTCGATGAGAACTCGCCCGAGTGCCTGCGCAGGCCGAAACGTGCTGGCAACGAGGCTTATCTGTACGGTTGGGGTCCTAACGAGTATCAGCCACTGGGCAACCTGAAGGATTTCGAGTATACCGACCGCCTCGACCAAATCAAGCAGCCTTGCCTGATATGCAGCGGCACCCGCGACATCTGTACCCCGGTGGTGGCTGCATCGCTCTATGAGAACATCCCCAACAGCCGTTGGGAGGTCTTCAAGGGCGCACGCCACACTTGCTTTGTCGAGCAAACCGACAAGTACTGCGCCATCCTTGAAAAATGGCTGGAGGAGTTTGATTAGGAGTGCGGGAATTTGATGTGAGATGTGGAAGGAATGCAATAACAAAACATTAATGACAGATAAATGAAACATATACAATATCAAACACAAGGCACCTGCTCGGTGCTGATCGATGTTGTGGCCGACGAGGACAATATCATCCAGAATGTGGCGTTCTTAGGTGGCTGCGACGGGAACCTGCAAGGCATCTGCCGGCTGGTGAAAGGACAGAAGATTGACGATGTGCTTGAACGTCTGGATGGCATACGCTGCGGTGATAAGCCGACTTCCTGTCCCGACCAGCTTTGCCGGGCGTTGGAGAAAATAAAAATTAAGAATTAAGAATTAAAAATTAAAAGGACATACGCCACCTACGGGGAAACGGAGAACGGAGAACGGAGAACGGAAAGCGGAAAGCGGAGAGCGGAGAGCGGAGAACGGAGAGCGGAGGGCGGAGAACGGAGAACGGAGAGCGGAGAGGTGCTTCCTCTAACCTAGAGGGGGGACGAAAAGACAAATGATAGAACAGATGGCGTTTGGACGGATTGCATAAATAATTGAGAGAAGAAATAAAAGCATAGAATATGATATACAGCAATGACAATTTGACGATTGAGGTTTCTGAACACGGTGCGGAGCTGACAAGCTTGCGCTGTGACGGACGCGAGTACCTGTGGAATGGCGACGCGGCTTACTGGAACCGCCACTCGCCCGTGCTTTTCCCTGTGGTGGGCAAGCCTTACAACAATGAGTTGCACATAGACGGAAAGAGCTATCCAATGAAGCAACACGGCTTTGCCCGTGACAGCGAGTTTGAACAGGTGGAGTCGGAGCGTGGCATCAGATTCCGTATGAAAGAAGCCGACCGTCGCGACATATATCCTTATCGGTTCGGTCTTGAAGTCAATTACATTATCCAAGGCAAAGCGCTGTGGGTTTGCTGGTGTGTGGAAAACCTTGACAATCGCGATATGTACTACCAAATCGGAGCGCATCCTGCATTTCTGTTGCCTGACTACAATCCCGCGGACGACATCCACGGTTATATCCAATATGATTATGAGGGTCAATCTGTAAGTCCTTTGCTCACCTCGCAATTGGAAGACGGAAACCGTGTGGCTCGTAAGGATGGCGGAGTCCGTCTGCCCAGCGTGATGCCCATCAAGCGTGACAGCTTTGCAAATGATGCATTGATGATAGAAGACGGGCAGGTGACAGAAGCCACTCTGTGTGGCAAACACGGCGATAGGGTGTTGAGCGTTTTCAGCTTCGATGCCGATGCCTATGGCATCTGGGCGCCCTACAAAGAGGGTTGCCCCTTTGTATGCCTCGAACCGTGGCAGGGGATATGCGACAGGAAAGGGTTCGCCGGCGACATCAGCAACCGAGATTTAATTCGTGCCATCCACGCTGGCGACCACGGACATTTTGATTATAAAATCACTCTGTTCTAATCCTGACGAATGTATTAATAATCGATAGAAAAAGTGAAAGACATCAAAGGCTATAACGCATTGGTTACTGGCGGCACGTCGGGTATGGGATGGGAATACTGCCGACAGCTGGCAGCGAAGGGTTGCAATATCCTGATGGTTTCCATCCAGAAAGAGCTGCTCGAGACGCTGCCGCAGAAGCTGACTGAACAGTACGGTGTGCAGTCGTGGGGGCTTTATATGGACCTTGCGCAGGAGTCGGCAGCCGACGAGGTGTGGCACTTCTGTCAGGAACGACAGCTGCAAATCGACATCCTGGTCAACAATGCCGGTATGTTTTTCTTTCACGAAATCGACGCCGCAACGCACGAAAAGGCTCTCGCAATGATGCGTCTTCACATCTTTACAGCCACGCGGCTGGTGATGCTCTTCGGTGAAGCGATGAAAGTGCGTCGCAGAGGTTTTATTGTCAATATGTCGTCGATGACGGCCAACCTGCCCGCCCCTGGAATAACCATCTACTCGGCTTCGAAAGCCTACCTGAAGAGCTATTCGGAATCGATGTACTTTGAACTGGCGCCATATAATGTGGGGGTGACCGCCGTGATGCCGGGAGCGATAGCCACACCGCTCTACCAAATGAAGCCGAAGATGATGAAACTGGGGCTTTCCGTCGGCCTTATCCGCACACCCCATTGGCTGGTGAAAAGGGCCTTGCGCGGTATGCTGCGTCGCCGTAAGGTGGTGAAGCCTGGCGCAATGAACTACATCCTGCCGTTGCTGATAAGGCTGCTGCCAAACGGATTGGAACAGAGAATATGGAATAAGCTTAAAACCAAATAATTGAAAATACAATCAGTATGGAATATATCACGTATGACAATCGCATCGCTGCTGTTGATAACGGCGAGGAAGTGGGCGAGGTGACCTTTGCTGAAAGCAAGGGCACCTACACAATCAACCACACGTATGTCGACGACCGTCTTAGGGGACAAGGCATCGCCGCCGAGCTGGTCAGAAGGGCTGTAGAGGAGATCGAAAACAGAGGCGGCAGGGTGGAGGCGACGTGCAGCTATGCTCTGTTGTGGCTGGCACGGAATCGCGGACGAAATATTGAGGACACACCGATTGCTTGTTCCATAAGACCCAAGAATTGAAACGTTTATGGCTGCAATCCACATTGACGAAATAAAAGCAATAGCACAACGTGCGCACAATGATGCCGCCCTGCGTGAAAGCCTGTTTGCCGATATGCAAGGCAAGGAGCGAGAGGCTGCGGTGCAGGCAGCGTGGGCGTTGACGCACCTGCCGAAAACCGACAACCAACATATTGATGCTCATCGCGAGGCATTGGTCAATATTGCCATAAATACGCCTGATGTCTCTTTGCGGCGCATAACGCTGACCTTGCTTGAACGGCTTGACTGGCAGGCCTCGTGTGCCGACGAAACGCCTGAGTATTATGTGGCTTTGCTTGACTTTTGCTTCGAGCACCTGTCGCTGCCCGACGAGACCTATGGCGTGCGCTCGCTGTGTATGAAACTGGCTTACAAGATAAGTCTTCCTTTTCCGGAACTCCTTGACGAACTGCGCCAAAGCCTGCTGCTGATAGAGCCCTCCGACTTGGGTGCCGGCGTGCGTTGCACACGCAATAAAATACTCAAAAGCCTATGAATATTGAAGAACAATTATTTGCCTTGCAAGATACCAAATATCGCGACTTCCACAAAGGTCTGGTGCCGGGAATGCCCGAGGATTACATCATCGGTGTGCGGATGCCACAATTAAGACAGCTGGCAAAGGCAATTGACGCGGCGTCATTCCTCGAGACATTGCCGCACAGGTATTACGAGGAGAACCAACTGCACGCCATTGTCGTGTCGGGCATAAAAGACTATGACACCTGCCTCTGTGAGGTGCAGCGCTTTCTGCCTTACGTGAATAACTGGGCCACCTGCGATGGATTGCGTCCACGCTGCTTTGCAAAGCATACCGATGAGCTGCAGCCTTACGTAAAGCGTTGGATAAAAGCCCGTCACGAGTACACCGTTCGATTCGGCATAGGAGTGCTGGAGGCCTATTGTCTCGATGATGCTTTCCGTAAAGAGCAGTTGCAATGGGTTGCGGCAATCGACCGCGAGGAATATTATATACGTATGATGCAGGCGTGGTATTTTGCCACAGCGTTGGCCAAGCAATGGGAAGCCACGCTGCCTGTTGTCGCCACTCTGACCGACTGGGTGCGCCGCAAAACAATACAGAAAGCCTGCGAAAGTTTTCGCGTAAGCGATGAGCATAAAGCAATATTGAATAATATTAAATAAATATGAAACAATACAATTTTGACGATATTATAGAGCGCAAGGGTTCCGACTGCTTCAAGTGGGATGCTCTGCCTTCAATGTACGGCCGTGATGACCTGTTGCCGATGTGGGTGGCCGATATGGATTTCCGCTCACCCGACTTTGTTATGGATGCCATCCGGCACCGCTGTGAGCACGAGGTGCTTGGCTACACTATGCCGTCGGAAGGCTACTGGCAAGCGGTAGAGAGTTGGCTTGAAAGGCGCTACGGTATAAATACGACGAATGGCGAACTGCATTTTATTCCAGGCATTGTGGCGGGAATAGCGTATGCGTTGCTGTGTTTCACAAATCCCGGGGACAAGGTGCTGGTGACCACACCTGTATATCCGCCGTTCTTGAACCTGCCCAAGGAGAGTGGCCGTATGCTGGTGTGCAGCCAACTAAAAATCGAAAACGGTCGCTTTGCTATTGATTTCGACGACTTTGAGCAGAAAGTTGACGGATGCAAGATGTTCATAATGAGCAATCCTCACAATCCGGCCGGTACGGTGTGGGGTGCTGATGTCCTTAGGCATATAGCCGACATCTGCAAGCGGCATAACGTTATCGTTATAAGCGACGAAATTCACGCCGACCTGACGCTTTCGCCTCACAAGCACGTGAGCTACAGCACCGTAAGCGACGATGCCCGCAGCAACAGCATTACCTTTATGGCTCCCAGCAAGACGTTCAACATAGCTGGCTTAGGCAGCTCGGTGTGCTATATCGCCGACGAAGCGTTGCGCAAACGCTTCTTTGGCTGGCTCGATGCGCTTGGTGTGGCTGGTGGTAACATATTCGCTTTTACGGCTGCCGAAGCTGCTTTTGCCAACGGCGAGGAGTGGCTGAGGCAGATGCTTGACTATCTGAAGGAGAACGTCCTCGCGCTTCAAGCGTTCTTAAATGACCGCCTGCCAAAAGTAAAGGCTGTCCTGCCAGAGGCTTCCTATCTTGCCTGGCTCGATTTCTCCGACTACGGTATTCCGCACAAGGAGCTGGCCGACAAACTTATAAACGAGGCTCGTGTGGCGCTCAACGATGGCACAACCTTTGGCGGCTCTGATTATGAATGCTGTTTCCGCATCAATCTCGGCTGCCCGAAGTCGATGCTGCTCGACGCTTTGAACCGCATTGCGGGTGTTTTCCAAACAACGAAATGACACTATAATGAAACGTTTATTCATTATTTTAGCCTTGATGCTGTCGTATGTCGTCGCTAAAGCCCAAAGTGACACTATCTTTCTCGCTCCTTCACAAGATACGCAATACGTACTTGTCAGTTATTCGGACGCATTCGTAGACAGCCTTGTGCGTGACTGTGGTGCCGACGAGCAGGAGCTTGACGATCTTTACGTGGCCTTGGACGACTATGCTTTCTATCTCAGTCAATGTTCTCAAAAACTTGATTCGCTCGGCATAATATATTTTACAGCCGACAACGACAGCCGGATTTATCTGCTTGAAGAAAAACGTTGGTTGAACCTGCCGTACAGGAATTTCGTGGGCGTGCTGGTGTATGTCTACGGCAAGGAACCGGAATGGGTTGATGTCTTTAGCTGGCTTGAGCGTTAGAAATCGAACCCTATGCCAAGATAGAATCCGATGCTGTGGCTGATGTCCGACCAATGGACGTTGGCGCGAATGGGGCCGACAATCGAGTTGTAGGCATATTCAAGTGCAAAGCCGAAGTTTAGCTTTGAGCTGTCGACATAGAAGAAATCCTTCATCTTGTCCGACTGCAATACAATCTGTGCGGTGGCGGTCACGTAGTGTCGCTTGCCAAACTGCTGTCGCAGGTTGAATCCTGTTGTGAACAGGGTGCGGTATGTGACGACGGGCGTGTTTATGCCGGCAAACGTAATCTGTTGGTCGAGTATGCTGTTTGCATCGTTGACCGACAGCATATTGATATAAGGAACAACGGTCGCGCTTACGTATCGTGCATCCAGAAAAGGAATTGCCGTTGTGCGGTCTCCGCCGTGTGCTGAACGATAGCCAATCTGGAGGCTATGCAGCGGCTTGGTGTCGTGCTGTAATCCCAGAGGTATCCAGTTGTATGACGCTTTGAACTGCACACCGAGGGTGGGGAAGTAGGGGTCGTCGAACGAGTCGGAACGCAACTGGGCGTAGGGACCTACAAAGATGTTCGACTTGTCCATTTGGTCGAAGAAGGTGCTCTGCAAACCGTAGTTGACAAGCATTGAGGTGCGGTAGAAATAGTCGGCGCGGATGCCAAGCTGAAGAATCATCATCCTCCAAGGCATCAGCGAGAGGTAGATATCGCCGCGACCGCGGTTGAAATCTATGCGGATGTCGTAGTTGTCGATGCGGAACGCGCCGTTGCGAGCGGCCTGGAAGGAGAGGTCGGTGCCAAAGTCCACGCCCTGTCCCGTGCGCAATGTGTGGCTGGCACTGAGGATGGTGTTGAGACCTAATCGCGCTGTGAAGTCGACGCGGCTGCCTGTCAATTGATGCGTGTTGATTCCGTTGTGAATCAGTATCGATGCAAAGTCGATGGCATCAAAACGCACACTGGCTCCAAGTTGGTTGATGGGCGAGCGGTAGCAGTTGAACTGCAGCGTATAGGGTGCCGTGTCGCCAAGAATCTCGTAGGTGACCTTCTCAAAAGCCTTGGTGCCTATCATCGTTGCGATTGCATCTTCCAGTTCGACGATGTGCAGAGGCCGTTCGCCAAAGGGGTCCATTTTCAGCCTGTTGCGCAGATAGCGTTCCTCTTTGGCGTTGATGCCGGTAAATTGAATCTTGTTGTAAATGATTGTCTGTTTGTTCAGATTGACGGCTTTGGACAGCTCTTTGCTGTGCGAGTTGCGGATTGCAATGCCGCCCAAGCGCTCTTTCAGCTCGTTGATTTTGTCGGCGTGAAGCTTGACGGCATCGTCGCCGCGTTTTATCATTGTGCTTATGCTCTCCTTGTCGAAGCTGAGGAGTGAGAAGTCCGACAGCTCTGGCTGTATGTAGATGTCTGTGACCGAGAGTGCCCGCTCGTAGGCTTCGCGTCCAAGCACGTCGGTCGTCTGGTACACGATGTCGAACATACTCCTCATCTGGTTGGCGTTGAGGGCCGGTGCCGATACGTCTACGCCTATAATTATGTCGGCGCCAAGCTGTTTGGCTATCTCGGCAGGGAAATTGTTGCGCATACTGCCGTCGGTCAGCACCATATTGTCTTTCTTGACAGGGGTGAACATACCGGGAATGGACATCGTGGAACGCAATGCTGTTACGAGGCTGCCGCTGTACCACACCTTGGGCTTGGCGGTAATCATATCGGTGGCAACACAGACGAAAGGTATAGGCAGGTCGATGAAGTTGCGTTCGTCGCCATAGCCTACTGTAAGGCTGCTCAGCAGGTCTTCGATATTGCGGCCCTGCACGATGCCGTCGCGAAGAATGCTGCGGCTGCTTATCTCTGGCTTGTGGAAGTCCCACTTGTAGGTGCCGTAGGGGATGCTGAGCTGAAACTGCCGGTCGTAGTCCTTCTGCCTCAGGGCGTCGAAGCGGCGCGGGTGGGCGTCATACAGCAGGTAATCCCAGTCTTGGTTCAGCATTATCGCCTCCAGTTCCTCTCCGCTGTAGCCGCAGGCATAGAGTCCGCCGACAAGTCCGCCGATGCTGGTGCCCATCACAAGGTCAATCGGTATGCCGGCTTTCTCAAGGTATCGTATAACACTTATGTGTGCGGCACCTTTGGCACCGCCGCCGCTGAGCACCAGCGCCACCGTAGGCCTCTCGGTGCGGATGCTGTCCATATACTTTTGGTACAGCTCAAACTGCAGCGAATCCCTGCGATGGTCGATGCCGTAGCTGTAGGGCAGCGTCGTCTGGCCGCCGACGCTTTTGGCAACAAGCGTCAGAAGACAGAGGCTAAGTGTATGTACAATATGTTTCAAGTGAGGCAATTATATTAGTGAAGCGAAAATCTTGGTCATAGTGTCGGCGGCACGGTCGGCGGCACGCACCACATCGTCGCCGTCGTTCTGGCAGCTCTCGCTGAGGTCTTTGGCACAGTTGGTTATCACACTCATACCGAAAATCTCCATTCCGCTGTGACGTGCCACAATGACCTCGGGCACGGTGGACATACCCACGGCGTCGCCGCCAAGCATACGGTACATCCTGTATTCGGCCGGCGTCTCATAGCTGGGGCCTGTCTCGGCAACATACACTCCTTCGCGCATGGTGATGCCCATTGCAGAGGCCGTTGCTTTGGCGCGCTGACGCAATGCCGTGCTGTATACCGTGGTCATATCGGGGAAGCGCACTCCCATCTCGTCGATATTCTTGCCTATCAGTGGGTTGGGCATAAAACTGATGTGGTCGGTGATTATCATCAGGTCGCCCACGTTGAAGTCGGGGTTCATACCGCCGGCGGCGTTCGACACAAGCAGTCGCTTCACGCCCAAACGGGCCATAACACGCACCGGCAGCGTCACTTCTTGCATCGTATAGCCTTCATAGTAGTGGAACCTGCCCTGCATAGCAAGTACAGGCACTCCGTCGAGCTTGCCGAAAATAAGGTTGCCCTTGTGCCCGATGGCGGTGCTCTGTCTGAAGTGCGGTATCTCGCCGTAGGGTATCGCCGTAGCGTCGGTCAGGGCGTCGGCCAGCTTGCCCAATCCGCTGCCCAGAATGATGGCGGTGTGCGGTATGGTGTCGATGCGGCTTTTCAGATAGCTTACGGCTTCGACAATCTGTTTCAGTATCTCGTTCATTGCTCTTTCAGTTTTGCTATTTTCTTCATTATCTCGTCGGCCTGCTCATAGTCCTCGTTCTCCTCGCATATCCTCAGTTCCTCTTCCAGTTCCTCGATGCTCTTCTCGCCCGAGAGGTGAGTGCCGAGTTCTATGTCGTTGTCCTTGGGCGTGAAGCCCGTCTCCTCCAGCACTTGCTCGGCCATCTCGATGTCGACCGACTGGTGCAGGGCCAGCACCACGGCATCGCTGGCACGGGCGTCAATTTCCTTGTCGTTGAAACCGTCGCTGACTATAAGTGTGGCATAGAAGATGCCTTCTTCAAAGCGGTCTATCCGCACCAGCTTGAGCGTCAGCGCAAAAGCGTCGAGGATGGACAGTATGAGCTGATAGGTCATTGGCCGCTTGGCCTGCTGACGCTCCTGCTCAAGGATTATCATCTCTGCCTCGTGCTCGCCAATCATTACAGGCACCTTGCGGTCGCCCATCGGGTCATAGAGCATCAGGACGAACATCGCGGTGTCCGTAAAGCCTTGCAGCACTTCGGTCGGATATACTTTCTTGTAGTTCAAGGTTGGGGTGTTTAGTTGTTTAAAGGGTTGAAAAGGTTGAAAAGGTTGATATGTTGATATGTTGATACGTTGAAATGTTGATATGTTTTATGGGTTCCGTTCTCCGTTCTCCGTTCTCCGTTCTCCTCTTTTAATTCTTAATTCTTCATTCTCAAGTATTCCACCAGCTTTGCCACAGCTCGTCCGCGGTGGCTGATGTGGTTCTTTACCTCAAGAGGCATCTCGGCGAAGCTTACAGCAAATCGGTCGGGCATAAAGATGGGGTCGTAGCCGAAGCCCTCCTCGCCGTAGCGTTCGGTAAGGATGGTGCCGTCCACGCGCCCCTCGAAATACTTGATACTCATCTCACCTTCCTGCGTAGCTCGTTCTCCGTTCTCCGTTCTCCGTTCTCCGTTCACTCCGCTTTCCGCTTTCTCAATAAGGCATATCACCGTGCGGAAGCAGGCCTTGCGGTTGGTCTGGCCGTCCATCTCTGCCAGCATCTTGTTGATATTGTCGTCAAACGAGCAGTGCTCGCCGGCATAGCGCGCCGAGTATACCCCTGGGCGGCCGCCGAGAGCCTCTACCTCAAGTCCTGTGTCGTCGGCAAAGCAGGCCATCTTGCCCGACTTGCATTCCGGCATCCGCTCATATACCCACATCGCCTTCTGCAGCGCGTTGCCCTCAAGGGTGTCGGCCGTCTCGGGTATCTCGCCCGAAAGTCCAACGTCCGACAAGCTTTTCACTATAACGATGTCTTTCAGCATTTCGCTGATTTCTAAAATCTTGTGCCTATTGTTAGTGGCAAAAACCATTGTTTTCATCTCTGCAAAGATACTCATTTTTATAATTGCGGCAAAATGTTTTTTGTCTTTCTGACCGAAAACGGTCCGTTTTTTTCTTGTTTTTCCGTCGTCGAGCCGCCGCACCGAGCTCCATTTCGGTACGTACCAACACTGGTCGTTGTACAATATATGTACAATAGTTGTACAATATATGTACAATTGTAAACGTACAAATATTGTACAAGTATTGTACATATATTGTTTTCAATTAGTTATGTTCTTGGCGGTAAATTTGGTTATGTTATTGACAATCAGTCGTATAACTAAAAAAGGCTGTTTTTTTGCCCCAAAACGGGTCTGTTTTCAGGGTCGGGAGCGGCATAGGTGGATGGGCGATAGGGTGGGGGACTTCGGAGGCGGATGGTTTTGCGCTGGGGAAATGTTTATTTTTACATTTTTTGTTTGTATTTGGCAAAAATTTTGTAACTTTGCAGACGCATCCAATAGTTATTGGACGATGAATAATTTGCATAAACCCTTTAAACAGAAATACTTTATGAACAAATCGATTGCAATTCTTACCGGTGGCGGTCCTGCGCCTGGAATGAATACCGTTGTGGCCTCGGTTGCCAAAACTTTTTTGCGCGACGGCTATCGCGTCATCGGTCTGCACGGCGGCTACTCGGCCCTTTTTACCGATAAACCGCGTATGCAGGATCTCGACTTCCTTACGGCTGACGAGATTTTCAACAAGGGCGGTTCAATATTGAAAATGAGTCGTTTCAAACCTACCGACGAAGATTTTGAGAAGCGTTTCAATTTGCCGTTCTTCACCGACAACAATGTCAAGTTGCTTGTCACCGTTGGTGGCGACGACACGGCTTCGACTGCCAACCGCATTGCCAAGTTCCTTGAGAGCAAGCACTATCCTATAGCCAATATTCACGTTCCCAAGACGATAGACAACGACTTGCCGCTGCCTAACAGCAGCCCAACGTTCGGCTACAACAGCGCAAAGGCTCAGGGTTGCGTGCTGGCCACCGCCGTTATGGAGGACGCCCGCACCAGCGAGAACTGGTTCGTTGTCAGCGCTATGGGCCGTTCGGCCGGTCACCTCGCCCTTGGTATCGCCGGTGCCTGCCACTACCCGATGGTCATCATTCCGGAGTTCTTCAACAAGAGTGAGATAACCATCGAGAAGATTGTCAATATGGTGGTTTCCTGCATCGTGAAGCGTAAGCTGATGGGCATCAACTATGGTGCCGCGATGATTTCGGAGGGTGTTTTCCACAGTCTCAGTGACGAAGAGATTGCTAAGAGCGGCATCCATTTCAGCTATGACGAGCACGGTCACCCCGAGTTGGGCAAGGTTTCGAAAGCCCATATCTTCAACGACTTGCTGGAGCGCAAGGTCAAGGAGCTCGGCCTGAAGGTGAAGAGCCGTCCGGTCGAAATCGGCTATGAAATCCGCTGCCATACGCCTATCGCTTTCGACCTCACCTATTGCTCGCTGATGGGTATGGGTGTCCACACACTCTTCAACCAGGGATGCACGGGCTGTATGGTCTATTGCGACCATCAGGGCACCGTCACTCCGCTCTACCTCAAGGACCTGCAAGACCCGAAGACAGGCAAGATTCCGCCGCGTCAGGTCAACGTGAACAGTAACAAGGTTATGTCGTATGTCAACGACATTATGGACTACATCACGCCGGCCGACTACGAGGCTGCCAAGAAGTATCTGCCCAATCCTGAGGCTTACGACTTCAAGAAGATTCTCGGCTGGTAGGCCAAGCGCTTAAACAAGGCATATAAAAAGAGGGTGGACTGCTGTGGCAGTCCGCCCTCTGCTTTATATGCTATATCAGCACTATCACACGGGCATTTGTTGGCTGAGGCAGTGGAAGCTGCCGAGGCCCCAGATGATGTCGGTGCTGTCGATGCCTACGATTTCGCGTGTGGGGAAGCATTCCTCGAGGATGTAGGCGGCGCGTGTGTCGTTTTTGCATTTGTAGGTGGGGAAGATGACCAGCCCGTTGCAGATGTAGAAGTTGGCGTAGGAGGCAGGCAGACGCTGTCCTTCCCATTCCACCAGCGAGGGCATTGGCAGTTCGACCACGGTCGGCTGCTTGCCGTTGGCCAGACGGCAGCTGTTGAGTAGCTTGAGGTTGGCCTGAAGCGGAGCGTAGTTCTCGTCGTTCTTGTCCTCTTCGACAGCGGTGACGATGATGTCCTCGTCGACAAAGCGGCTCAGGTCGTCGACGTGGCCGTCGGTGTCGTCGCCGGCGATGCCGTCACCCAGCCAGATGATGTTGTCGACACCGTAGTAGGCGCGGAGGTGTTCCTCTATCTGTTGCTGCGTGAGGTCGGGGTTGCGGTTGGGGTTGAGCAGACACGATGTCGTTGTCAGCAGGTCGCCCTTGCCGTTGACGTCTATCGAGCCGCCCTCCATCACGATGTCGGGTTCAAACATCGTCAGTCCGAGGTGCTTGGCTATATGTGCGGGGATCTGTGTGTCGAGCTCGTAGGGGTACTTGCCTCCCCAGGCGTTGTGGTTCCAGTTGACTATGGCTCGCATACCGGCCACTTTGTGGTTGAGCAGGAATGCGGGGCCGTGGTCGCGGCACCAGGCGTCGTTGGTGGGGAAGCGGTGGAATTCGACGTTGACCATAAAGGCACCGATCTCTTTCAGCGCCTGGCGGACACGGTTCTCCATTGCCTCGTCCTGTACGTTGATGTGGACCGTCTCGACCTCGGTAAGTGTCTTGATAAACAGGTGGTACGATGGGAAAATGGTCTCTATCTTGTCTGGCCACGAGTCTTCGTTGTGCGGGTAGCTGAGCCAGGTGGCCTCGTGTTTTTCCCATTCGGCGGGCATATAGAAGCCGCGGTCTTTAGGTGTGGGCTTGGTAATCATTATTCGATTAATAATTAGTCGTTTGTTTAGTCGATGAATCTTTTGAGTATGGGCTGGTAGCTGTCTATGCGGCGGTCGCGCAGATAGGGCCAGTGGCGGCGGTATTTGTCGCTGTCGCCCAGGTCGAGCTCTTCGATGTGGGTGCACTCCTCGAGGTGCGGTCCCTGCCACAGCAGGCGCCCGAAGGCATTGGTGATGAACGAGCCGCCCCAGAACTGCATATCGCCCTCGCGACCGGTGCGGTTCACGCTGACCACAGGCACGCCGTTGGCCACAGCGTGGCTGCGCTGGATGGTCTGCCAGGCTTGATACTGCTCGTCGTTGGTGGCCTCGTCCTGTTCTATGGCCCAGCCGATGGCGGTGGGGTAGAAGAGTATCTCGGCGCCCATCAGGGCGGTTATGCGGCTGGCCTCGGGGTACCACTGGTCCCAGCAGATGAGTACACCGATGCGGGCATATTTGGTCTCGAACACCTTGTAGCCCAGGTCGCCGGGGGTGAAGTAGAACTTCTCGTAATATCCCGGGTCGTCGGGGATGTGCATCTTGCGATACTTGCCGAGGTAGCTGCCGTCGGCGTCGATGACAGCGGTGGTGTTGTGATACAGCCCCTCGGCGCGTTTCTCGAACATCGAGCAGACGATGACCACACCAAGCTCTTTGGCCAGAGCCATAAAATGTTGTGTCGTCGGACCGTCGGGGATGGGCTCGGCGTAGCGGAAGTTGTGATAGTCCTCGACATCGCAGAAATAGAGCGATGCAAAGAGTTCTTGCAGACAGATTATCTGTGCTCCGTCTGCTGCCAGCTGGCGCACTTTCTCCGTGTAGCGGGCTATGTTCTGTTCTTTGTCGGGTCCGCAGCTCATCTGGGCCAGACCTACCTTTACTTTTCTCATATTGTTCAGTTATTTAAACACACGTTCATAGTAAATATTGAACCAAAGGGGCTCCCGTCTTACGACTCTGAACCCTTGGCATTCGGGTGCGGGCTTGGTTTCTGCCGGGCATACCTTGCTCTTGCGTAGCTTGTCGCGGAAACAGCCTCCCATAAAGCAGACGGTGTCGCCTTGTGTAGCCATTTCCGCCACGTTGCCTGACATATCGAACAGCCCCAGTTCGTTTGGAATAAGCTGTCCTGTCTCGTGCATCCGGCCACCGCTGTTCTCTGCCGACCACGCCACAAACTTAGCGTTGTTGCTGCCTGAAAGCTTGTAGCCTTCGGAGTAAAGGCCTCCCTGATAGGCAAAGCGAAACTCCTCTACGGTCGGCAACCGCCATAGCTCGTTGTGGAAGCTTATCTTTTGGCAGAAGGTGTCCACCTCCGAGCGGCTGACATTGGTTACGGGCAGCAGCGGGCCCTGTTGCTTCGAAGGGTTGTAGTGCATATGGAATTGCCACATTTCCTGCGTGATTTCCTCACAGGTAATCCAGAAGCCGTCAATCTGGTAGACGATGCCGTAATTGGCGGTGGTGTCCACAGCAAGCGTGTCGCCGGTGCAAACCCATTTGGTGTGATAGTTACTCTTGCTTGTCTCCAATCCGCCTCCGATATGGTTCAAATCCATCGTCTGCGCCATCGAAGCACCTGCAGATGCCATCATCAATGCCAGGAGTATGTGCTTGCAGTTCAGCATATCGGTTTGTTAGTCGGTCAGAATAAAGAATTCCACTCTTGCCTGCAGTCCTTTGGTGTCGCAGATGCGGTTCAGCGTCTCTATCATTACGTTGCCGCTCGTCCACACTCCGTCGCCGCCCACGGGACGCATCGGGTAGGGGGCAATGTCGGCAGTCGGCACTGTGCCTTTCGACTTTATAGTGCCCGACGACTTGCCCTTGCGGTTCATCAACTCTGTCAGCAGGTCGTCATTGGCCGGATAGTCGACCACTTGGTAATCCTTGATTCCTGCGCTGTCGGCAGCAATGCTTATGGCGTCGTTCAAGCCGCCCAATGCATCAACAAGACCCAGTTTCAGTGCATCGTGACCTGTCCAAACACGTCCTCGGGCTATGCTGTCGACAAATTCGGTGCTCAGCCCGCGTCCTTTGGCCACGCGACCCACAAAGACTGTATAGAACTCTTCTACATTGCGTTGCATCAGTTTCAGCACTGCCGGCGACAGTGGCCGCATTGGACTCAATGCCGTCGAGTTGGCGTTGGTGTTTACGGTGTCGGTGGTGATGCCCAGATAGCGCTTCAGGGTGCCTCCAATCTCGGGCAGCGTGGCAAAAACACCAATCGAACCCGTTATTGTCGTCGGCTCTGCAACGATATAGTTGGCGTTGCACGAAATCTCATATCCTGCCGATGCCGCTACATCGCCCATCGACACAATCACAGGCTTCTTCTCCTTCGCCCTCATCACGGCGTTGGTCATAATCTCCGACGCTGTCACTTGGCCGCCGGGCGAATTCACACGCAGCACTATAGCCTTTATCTTCTCGTCCTTTGCGGCGTCGTCCAGCGCTTTGGTTATGTTGTCCGAATAGACGGCAGTTCCAACGCCGCTTCCTGCAACAACATCTCCTTCGGCATATATCACCGCGATCTGGTCTTTGCCTATGGCCTTCTTCTTCAAGGTCTTTGCGTACTCCGAAAGCGACACGGCCTGCTTGCTGCCATACTCGCGTTCCATCTTTATTCTGATGTCGTTCTCAAAGCAAAGGCTGTCCACCAGCCCTTTGTCCACAGCATCCTCAGGCAGAACAGCCGTCAGCCCGTCGGCCATACGGTTCAGCTCCTCGGTGCTGATGTCCCTTGCGTCGGCAATCTTGGCTGTTACATACTCCCAGATGCTTGCAATATACTCTCTTATCTGCTCACGGTTCGATTCGCTCAGATGGTTCATCGTGTACATCTCGCCGGCACTCTTGTAGCTGTTGCTCTTTGGACGCACCAGCGTCATCTTCACCGCCAGGCGGTCAAGCATATCCTTGAAAAACAGGCTCTCGGCTCCAATGCCCCTGAATTCTACCATACCGGATGGGTTCATAAACACATTGTCGGCTATCGACGCTACAAAATATCCTTGCTGCGAATAGACGTCGGCATACGCCATTATCGGCTTGCCGCTCGCGCGGAATTCCAGCAGCGCCTGACGCAGCTCCTCGCTCTTGCCCCACGACATAGGGAATGCGCTGCCCATATATAGGTATATGCCACCTATGCGCTCGTCGCCCGCAGCCGCCGTGATGCATCTCAGCATATCGCTGAAGCCCACGTCCGAGCCGTTGCCCATCAAGCCCTCAAGCTCGCTCGGCGTACGCTCGTTCACAGGCTGCGTCAAATCTATCTTCAGAAAAGAATCTTTGGCAACCACAACGCCGCTGTCGCTGCCTATCGAGCCCAAAATGCCGAAAAACACCAGCAGTTTGAACAACCCAATCAATACAAGCACTATCAGCGTGCCTACGCCCGATGCAAGCATAATCTTGCCAAATCCAGGCGCTTTCCTCTCGGTCTTGTTATCCATTTTTGACGTATCCTTTTTATAAGTTCAATTCACTATAACGCAGCAAAGCCACATTTATTTTTCGCAACAACAAAATAATATTCTCCTTTCCGCGTTTCGTGTCATATAATGTCATTTAATGTCAACTGAACAGCCAATGAAAAAGACACAACTATTCATAGCAGCACTGCTCTTCTCACAAATCACAGGCCTCTCGCCTTTTGCAGGCTCAGCCTCAGCACAGAACGACGACACCGCCCACTTCCGTCGCATCGAACAGGTCGACGAATACATCGAAAAAAACTATGTCGAAACGCCCGACTATAAGCGCATCGGCGAAAAAGCCATCTCCGCTATTCTCGCCGAACTCGACCCGCACAGCACCTACATCGCAGCCAAGGACGTGCAGCGCACCAACGAAGGCCTGCAGGCCAACTTCGAAGGCGTAGGTATCGCTTTCCAAATAGTTGACGACACCATCTCGGTCACCGAAGTCATCATTGGCGGTCCCTCCGAAAAAGTGGGCCTCCAGATAGGCGACAAGCTCCTTACCGTCGACGACACCACAGCCACCTTCAAGGGCGTCAACAACCGCTTCGTGTTCAACCATCTGCGTGGCAAAAAAGGCACCCAGGTCAGACTCTCAGTCAAGCGCAACGGCATCGACCAGCCGCTCAACTTCACCATCATCCGCGACAAAGTGCCCATCTACTCGGTCGACACCTATTTTATGCTCGACGACGAAGTGGGCTACATCCGTCTCGCGCGCTTTGCACGCACCTCTGTCAGCGAGGTCCACAATGCCATCAACAAGCTCAAAAAGCAAGGAATGAAGCGCCTCGTTTTCGACCTTCGCGGCAACGGCGGTGGCTACCTCGACATCGCAGTCGGCGTTGCCAACCAGCTGCTCGAGGCAGGACGGCTCGTCGTCTACACCGAAGGCCTCAAATCACCGCGACAGAACTTCTTCACACGACGCGGCGGCAGCTACACCTCAGGCCCACTCGTCGTCCTCGTCGACGAATACTCGGCCTCGGCCTCCGAAATCGTCTCCGGCGCCGTACAGGACTGGGATCGCGGCATCATCGTCGGCCGACGCACCTTTGGCAAAGGCCTCGTGCAGCGTATGTTCGAAATCTACGACGGCGCCCAGATCCGCCTCACTACAGCCCGCTACTACACACCCTCAGGTCGCTGCATCCAGAAGCCCTACACTGACGGCACCGAAGCCTACCACCGCGAACTGCAGCACCGCTACGAACACAGCGAACTCACCAACGCCGACTCCATCTCCTATCCCGACTCGCTCAAATTCTTCACCGCCAAGGGACGTACCGTCTACGGCGGAGGCGGCATAATGCCCGACGTCTTCGTGCCTATGGACACCCTGCGCCTCTCCGACTACTTCCTCTCGCTGCGCTCCGCGGGCATCTTCAACACCTTCGCACTCTCTTTCGCCGACAACCATCGCAACGACACCCTCTTTGCCGACTTCGACCGTTTCCTCGTCAACTACGACTCCGCAGCCGTCACCAGCGAATTCAACAGCTATGCACGCTCCAAGAACATCCTCCCCAACGATGTCAAAGGCGAATGGATTGCCGCCTGGCTTAACGACATTGCCCGCACTACCGTAGCCGACACCAACCACACTATCCACGCCGACTCCTATCAGCAATACCTCGACCAGCTTCTCGCCGACACAGCCTTCACCAACCGCCTCCAGCAAAAGGCTCTCGCCGAAGACCGCCGCCGCGCTCTCATCAACCAGCACAGCGACACCTACCTTGGCTATATGCTCAAAGCGCTCATAGCCCGCAACCTCTTCGGCATCGAATACTACTATCGCGTGATGCGCAACAGCGACACCGGCCTCCAGCAAGCTATCAAGGCAGTCAAAGAAATCTAACCCCAGACACAATGTCGCGCTCCAGAATCAATATACCCGTTGTCGCCGCAGTCGCACTCCTCTCCGCCGCAGCCCTCACACTCTTCTTCATCCGGCATCAGCGCGACCTGCCGGTCCCCACTGTGCCCGACAGCGCCCTCCTGCAGCCGCTCGACACCGCCGCTCCTACATCCGAACTCGACTACTACGGACAGCTTGCCGACGAATTCCTCGCCACTATACCGCAGGATAAAATCATACTCCTCACACTCATCGACTCCGTCAACCACCACATCCTATATACCGAAACCTCCAACCAACCCTCCTGCTACCTCTACGACCTCGAGTCGCTCACCACCTCCGTGCTCTTCGGCGGCGAAAACGGATTCTACGCCGACACCAAACTCATCATCCCCGGAGCCATACAGCAATGGCGCGTCGCGCAACCCTGGATTATCTTCATAGCCCGCAACCGCGCTCCCGAAACCGACTACACCAACCAGACGCTCGTCTTCTCGCTCAACGTCGACAGCCACCAGATACGACTTATCGACACCGGCGCACAAGCCTCCTTCTCAAACGACTCCACCCTCACCGTCACCCACGCCGAACTCCTCTACCACAGCATCTTCTCCGGCGACGACGTCTACGACGAATCCACTACGACTTATCGGCTTTAACCTTAACCTTAACTTTAACCTTAACTTTAACTTTAACTTCAGGATAGGGTTTTACCGCTCATATTAGTACACAGCGGACAATGCGACACACCCCGCCGCTTCGCGGCACCCCTCTCCGGGAGGGGATGGGCTGCCGCATCACGTGTATTGTCAATAATAATCAAGTGTAATTTATTGACTGCCGTGCAATTAATTGACCGCTGCTGCGCCATCCCCTCTCGGAGAGGGGTGGCCGAAGGCCGGGGTGTGTCGCACCGTGAAAAATGCTTTCCGAAAACCTTATAAAAGTTAAATTTTGGCCTTGTTTTACTCAATAATCTGAAAACCAACCAATTGGCTAAGATTCACCATTGCTCCATAATCGCCTGTTCCTTAGGCCTTTAAGGGACCATCTCCGTCATATGTACAATATATGTACAATACTTGTACAATATTTGTACGTTTACCAATTGTACAAGTATTGTACAACTATTGTACATATATTGTACAACGACCGGAGTTCCCTCCCTTTTCCATACCAATCCTCTCCCGGCTTTGCCCCTTTTTTTGTTTTTTTATCATCTCCTTTCCGCCCATATCCCTTTTTTTTAGTACTTTTGCAATTTTGTATTAATAACTAATAATAGAAAGGAATCTTATGTTGTCCGCTGTACCTCAGTGGGTTGCACTATACACTAATCCCCGAATGGAGAAGAAGGCCGAGAAGAATTTGGCCGAGGCAGGCTATGAAGTCTACCTCCCGATCCGGCGCGAACTCCACACTTGGAGCGACCGCAAAAAATGGGTTGAAACGCCTCTCATCAAATCCTACATCTTCGCCAAAATCATCGACAAGCAGGAAGGACTTGTGCGTAACGTCCGGGGCATCTCCAATATCGTCTCCTTCAATCACAAAATCGCCACCATCCCCGAGAGCGAAATCCAGATGATGAAGGACTTCCTCGCCACTGAGCTTGACATTCAGGTGCGCAACACCGAATCGCTCAAGACCGGCACGCGTGTCCGTATCACCAGCGGCCCCCTTGCAGGCAAGATGGGTATGCTTGTCGACGATGGCGACAACGGCAACTTCGCCGTCGAAATCACCGGCATAAGTATGGCTATGGTCGTCTACATCGACAGCGACCTGATGGAACCTGTCAACGACGAAACCCCGACAAAGACTCCAAGACGGCGCAAATACATCATTCGTTAACCCTCAACAGCAGCAACGGCCCTACTTAATATCAGCATACAATGAATATCATTATCGCAGGCGACGGCGAAGTGGGTTTCTACCTCGCCAAATCTCTTACCCTTCTCGACTACAACATCACTGTGGTCGACCCGCACTCAGAACTCCTCGGACGTCTCGAAAAGGAGACCGACCTCCTCACCATCGTCGGTGACTCGACTTCGCCCAAGGTGCTCGAAGAGGCCAACGTCCACGACTGCGACCTCTTTCTCTCTGTGCTCCACGATGAGCCTATCAACCTCGTTACTTGCATACTCGCCAAAAAACTCAAGGCCAAGAAGACCGTGGCCCGTATCACTAACGCCGAACTCCTCTCTCCCAAACACCGCGAAATGTTCCGCGACCTCGGCGTCGACGAGATGGTCTGCCCCGAGCGTATCGCCGCCAAGGAGATTACTAACCTGCTCAACCACACCGTCGCCACCGAATTCTTCGACTTCAGCGGCGGACTCCTCACTATGTATCTCATCCGACTTGAGGAGCAGTCGCCCGTCAACGGCAAGTCGGTCAAGGAACTCAGCCAGATTTACTCCACGCTGCAGGTCCGCATCGTCGCCATCCTCAGACACGGCGTCACCGTCATCCCGCACTCGGACACGGTGTTTGAAGCGGGCGATATGGCCTATATCATCAGCAAAGCCAACCAGATAGATACCGTCAAGCACCTTGCCGGCGGCAACGACTTCGACATCAAGAACGTGATGATTGCCGGCGGTGGACGTATCGGACGCTATGCCGCAATGACCCTCGAGGACAAGAAGCGCATAACCCTTGTTGAACAGGATCGCAAGCGTTGCGAAGACCTCAGCGGCATACTCTCGAACAGCCTCATTATCAACGGCGATGCTACCGATATCGAACTCCTCAAAGAGGAAGGCCTGGCCAACAACGATGCCTTCATCGCCGTCACCGACTCGTCCGAGACCAACGTCCTCACCTGCCTCCACGCACGTCGCTTCGGCATCAAAAAGACTATCGCCCTGGTCGAGAACACTGGGTTCATCAATATCTCGCAGGATATCGGTATCGATACCATTATCAACAAGAAACTTATCACGGCCAGCTACATCGCCCGCTTCATCGTCAAGGGCGATGCAGTCAGCAGCAAGTGGCTCAGCGGCACCAACGCCGAACTGATTGAATTCGTCGTGGGGCGCCACGCTCCGGCAACAAGGGTGCCTATCGGCGAACTGCGGTTGCCTGAAGGCAAAGCCACTATCGGCGGCATTATCAGAGGACGCGAAACGCTGCTGCCTACACGCGACACCCAGCTCCGCGAAATGGACAAGGTGGTTGTCTTTGCACTCCCCAACGCAATGGACAAGGTGGCCAAACTCTTTGATTGATAGTTTTCAAGCTTTCAGAGCCTTATGCGTAGCCCCATCTTGCTAATCGATCAGCGCCTGTTGCGGTTCAACTTCCGCCTTGTGGCCCGACTGCTGGGTATGCTGCTCATCATTATGGCTCTCTCGATGACGGTGCCCGTGGCAGTGTCGCTCTACTATGCCGACGGCGCGCAGTTCGGACTTGCGCTTTCGGCGCTGCTCATCCTGATGCTTGGCCTGTTGCTGCGCAACTTCTTTGGTGTCAATGCCAGATTCGACCTCAACGAGAAGGAAAGCTTTCTCTTTACCGCCATCATCTGGATTGTGGTGCCGCTGATGGGCGCGCTGCCCTACCTCTTTACCAGCAGCGTCACCAACTTCACCGACGCGGCTTTCGAGTCGTTCTCGGGATTCACCACTACAGGTTCGTCGATTATGCCCGAAGTCGATCGCCTCCCAAAAGGGCTTCTGGTGTGGCGCAGCACTTCGCAATGGATTGGCGGATTGGGTCTTATACTTTTTGTGGTCGCTCTTCTCCGCCGCCTCAACGAGGGCAGCGCCCGACTTTATGAGGCTGAATTCTCGGGCACTCTCCAGCGCCGCCTCCATCCTCGTATGGCCCGTAATGTGGTGCTTATGTGGACGATTTATGTTCTGCTGACTGGAGCTCTCTTCGCCCTGCTTATGGTCGACGGCAACGGCTTCGTAGACTCGTATTGCACGGCCCTCAGCACTGTCTCGACGGGAGGCTTTATGACCCACAACGTCGGTATGGCGGTGTTCTCCAATCTCTCTATGTTTTGCATAACGCTCTTTATGTTCCTGTCGGGCATCAATCTGGCTGTCCTGTTCTGTTTCTTTACCGGTAAATGGCGCAAACTGCACGGGGACGAGGAGCTGCTGCGCTACCTCTTGATTTTCGTAGTGGCCGTGTTGCTCTGCTCGGTGGCTTTCTGCATTGCCGACGGCGGCATATCGGCATTCAATATCTGTTTCTCGCTCTTCCACGTCGCTTCGACGCTTTCGACCTGTGGCTTCTACACCACGCCGCCGGCGGTGTGGCCTATGACTGTGTCGGTGGTGACGTTCTTGCTGATTTTCATCGGCGCATCGGCTGGTTCTACTGGCGGTGGCTTGAAAATCAAGCGTCTGATGATACTCAGCCGCTATGTGCGCAACTATTTTGTGCGGATGATTCACCCACGGGCGGTGTTGAGCGTCAAGGTGAACGGCAAGGTTGTGGAGAACTCATACGTGACCAAGATTTTCTCGTATGTGTTTCTCTATCTGTTTTTTGTGTCGATGGGCGCCTTCGTGCTCACTCTCTGTGGCAGCAACATACCGAACGCTTTCTGTATGGCTGCCGCCAACATCGGCAACCTTGGACCTTCGCCTGTCATCAATAACCTTGGCGCAAGCCTTGATTATGTGCAGCTTATGCCTGTGGCGAAGTGGACGATGATGCTGCTTATGTTGGCCGGAAGACTTGAAATATTCGCTGTTGTGGCGGTGCTGATGCCTGCCTATTGGAGAAGACGTAATTAGGATAAAGTGGCTAAGAATAAGACTGACATAGAACAAGGCAAGAGTCAATTGCGACTGATATTGAGGCCGTTGGGGATTCCTCTCGTCGGCGAGGGTGTCGCAATGGCTTTGTGTGTGGTTCCGGCACTCTTGTTTGGCGACGGAACGGCATTGTGGGTTGCTTTGGCGGCAGCCATTACCATTGTGACCGGTGTGCTTCTCCTGCTGTTGCCGTCCAAAGAGAGTGATGGCATCGACAAGCGCAAGTCCTACTTCACCGTGACCCTGATGTGGGTGGTGCTGGCCTTGTTCGGCACGTTGCCGTTCCTCTTCACCCGCAGCGTGGGGTCGTTCACCGATGCCTTCTTTGAGTCGCTGTCGGGATTGACCTCGACAGGTGCCACCATTTTCCCCGATGTGGGAAGTCTGCCGGCTTCGCTGCTCCTATGGCGCAGTATGACTCAGTGGTTGGGCGGCTTTGGAATCATTATGCTGGTTCTGGCTGTGGTGCCTTCTCTTGGTATGAACAAGTATAGCCTTTACACCGCCGAGGTGAGTAGCGCCGACAATACGGGAAAGACGACCACTTCGATGCGTGCTATGGTGCGGCAGACGCTGAGCATCTATTGTATCCTCACGGCGCTGTTCATCGTGCTTCTGCTGCTGTCGGGAATGACGCTCTGGGAAGCTTTGAATCTTACCTTTACTAATATCTCAACCGGTGGCTTTTCTATCTATAGCGACAGCATAGCAAGTTTTACACCTCAACAGCAGTATATCCTTGCCGCATCGATGTTTATGGGCGGCATCAACTTTGCTTTGCTCTATAACTTCTTCACTTTCAAATGGAGCAAGATAAATCGTAAACTTGACCAGTTCGGGTTCTATTTCGTTATGGTTGTCCTGTCGACGTCTTTTGTCGTTTTGGCGTTGCACTTTAATGGCGGAGCCGAGTGGTCGTCGGCATTGCGTGACGGCATTGTCCAGACAGTCAGTGTTGTGACTACGACGGGCAGTGTTGTGGCCGACACCAACTTGTGGTGGACGCCGATTGTGTATCTGTTCCTTGTGCTGAGCCTTTGTGGAGGTATGGCTGGTTCCACTACCGGCGGTGTCAAGGTGATGCGTGTGCTGATACTTTTCCGTAATGTACGCAACACATTGAGAAACCGCCTGCATCCGCATAGCTACAACCCTGTCAGACTCAACGGAAAGCCGGTGCCGGAAGAGATTGTTACAAATGTGATGGTGATATTTATGGTGTATGCTGTAACTGTGCTGCTTGGCGTGTTGCTGCTGATGTTGTGCGGCGTTGGGGCCACCGAGTCGCTTGGTGCTGCGTTCGGCTGTATCACCAGCTACGGACCTGGCTTGGGGACGTGTGGCGGTTTCGGCAGTTATGCAGGCTTCCCACTGGCTGCCAAGTGGATATGCAGCGCGATGATGCTTTTGGGACGTCTGGAATGCCTCACGGTGCTTATTATCTTCCTCCCCGGCTTCTGGAGGAACAGGTAGGTTGTTTACAACTTTCTTAATAAATAATGTATCGGTGCTGCTTTGCTGTCACCACTTTTTTGTATTTTTGCACAAAATATAGTTATGGAACAGGAACAGATTATTTTGCTCAATAACGTGACAATCAGTCACGAAGAGGGCGTTGTGCTCAAGAATGTCAACTTCAGAATGGAGAAAGGCGAGTTCGTTTATCTCATCGGAAAAAGCGGTGCGGGAAAGACTTCTTTGCTGAGGACGCTCTATGCCGACAGCCCGTTGGAGGAGGGTAGCGGCGTGATATGCGGCTTCAACCTCGCCACTCTTAAGCGCCGTCAGATTCCTCTGTTGAGACGCAAACTCGGTATTGTGTTTCAGAACTTCCAGCTCCTTACCGACCGCAATGTGTACGACAATCTGGCCTTTGTGCTGCGCAGCATCGGGTGGAAAAACAAGAAAGAGATTGATGACCGCATTATGGAGGTGCTGACTGCTGTCGGTGTCGCTGACAAGGCTGGCTATCAGACCTACAAACTCTCTGAAGGTGAGCGGCAGAGGGTCGGCATCGCCCGCGCCCTGGTCAACACGCCGGACCTGATTCTTGCCGACGAACCCACGGGAAACCTTGACCCGATTACGTCGAGCGAGATAATGCACCTGCTGACTGAGATCAACCATAATTCGGGTGTCTCAATGCTCATTTCGACCCACGACTTTATGATGATCGACAAGTTCCCCGCTCGTGTGGTTTGCTGCGAGGACGGAACACTCGTCGACCCACAAAGTGATGAGTGAACACAATAAAAGATGCATTGTTCCGTTTCCGTCATTAAAATATAAACTCTAAGACAATGATGAAAAGCATTTCTCTGGTTTCCAAATTGGTAATTGTCAGTTCTTTGCTGTTGGCAGTGTTGATGCCCGCCACTCTTCAGGCACAAAAGCCCAAGAAGGGTGCAAAAGAGGTGAGCCCTTTCATAGAGGGCAAGCAGAAAGTACGCAAAGCGGATTACGACTCGATATGGAAATTCACCACTTTTGACGCCAAGAAGATATACTTCTGCGACTTCGACTATTCGACCATTCCTGCGCTTACAGAGATACGCCGTCCCGACTGGGGCAACTTCACGCCGGTGATGAACTATCTGACGACCGTCTCGCGTTCGCCGATGCGCATCTGCGCTGTATTCGCGGTCAATCCCAATGTCGAAGACGATGCCACGCGTGAAAAGCTCATTCAGCAGGGTAGGGAAGAGGCTCTTGAGGCTTTGAAGACCTATCAGCGATGGGCGGCGGAAGAGAAGATGAAGAACAAACTGCAGCTGTCGGTCGCACAGGTAGACTATCGCTACTGGCAGGGTACCGAGTTCTTCACCACCGAACAACCGTCTGATCAGCTGATCCACGTCGGTGTGTTGCTCTATTTCGGAACCAAGAAAATCAATATGTTCCCGTCGGCTGCCGAAGGTGCAAAGACCTTCCCCGATGTCAAGTTCTTCCCTAACGACGCCACTGTGGTGGAGTCGTGGGAGTCGATGCTCGACGAACTGGCAGAGTATCTGCATCAGAATGAGCGACTGGAAGTTATGCTGCGTGGCTACAGCGACAATACAGGCACGGAAGCATACAATCTTGGCCTCTCGCGTCAACGTGCCGTTGAGGTCAAGAAGAAGCTGACGGCTCGCGGCATCAGCGAGTATCGTATTGAAATCGAGGCCAAAGGTACTGCCGACCCCATAGGCGACAACAGCACCTACGAAGGCCGTATTGCCAATAATCGTGTCGCAATCATCATTCAGTGAGCGGCAACAAAGAGAAATACAAGTCGTTTTGTGAACAGCGGCAATCTGAAGTGCCGCTGTTTCAGCAATATTGGTGGATGGAGACTGTTTGCAAGGGCAAGCAATGGGATGTGGCATTGGCTTACGACGGTGATCAAATGCTCGGGGCAATGCCTTATCTATATGGACGCAAACTTGGCATTACATATATCCTGCAGCCGCAGCTGACGCCCTTCTCAGGCCCCTTCTACTGCTATCCTGACGGGATGCCGTCAGCCAAAAAGCTCGAGTTCGAGAAGACCGTAGCCAGGTCGCTTATCGCTCAGATAGAGTCGCTCAAGCCGGCCTTCATCCTTCAGCGTTTCTCCCCGGTTGTGACAAACTGGCTGCCGTTCTACTGGGCTGGTTATCAGCAGACAACGCGCTACACCTACCGCATCTCCGACATCACTGACCCGCAGCGGGTCTTTGAGGGGTTCATTTCGGACAAGAGGCAGCAGAAGATACGTCGATACCGGCAATCTACAACTGTTCGTTTCGATATGGCACCGGCCGAGTTTGCCGCTTTCCACAACGAGTACTGGAACTCGAGAGGGAAGCGAGATTTGTTGAGCGTCAGCCTTATAGCCGATGTGTGCCAGACAGCCATTGAGCGTGGCAACGGAGTGATTGCTTCGTTGTACGACGAGGAGGGACACCTCCTTTCGGCGCGTTTTGCCGTCTACGACGACCTGTGCGCCTACTCCTTGATGTCGGCTCAGAACAAGTCGTTGCACAAGACGGGGCATACCGAAGTCCTCATCTGGGAATTGATTAAATACCTCAGCGACAAGACTGTCTCATACGATTTTGAGGGCAGTATGGACGAGGGGATAGAGTATTTCTACCGCTCTTTCGGTGGTGAGCAGACACCCTTCTTCCAAGTCGTCAAATACCGCAACCGACTCTATGAATTGCTGTTGAAAGGAAGATTATGAACAATCCCGACGCAATACAGAAAGCGCTCGCGCACACCCTTGCCCAACTGAATGTCAACCAGTTGCCCGTATCGGAGTACAGCCGGACGGCGTTGAAGCGTGTGCTCGATGCCGCCGAGTATTACCTTGATATTTACCGCAACAGCCTTGAACGCACACTTGCGATGTGCGACAAATCGCCCGACCAGATGACCATAGTCGACTATGGTGGTGGCCACGGTTTGCTGGGCATTTTG
Organism: uncultured Bacteroidota bacterium; assembly: GCA_902788805.1. Classification (GTDB taxonomy): domain Bacteria; phylum Bacteroidota; class Bacteroidia; order Bacteroidales; family P3; genus Colimorpha. Next base: position 167,381 of record CADALO010000003.1, read on the forward strand.
GCCAAAAAGCTTGATTTTGCAAGAGTGATATACGTCGACTACAATGCCGATGCGCTGCAGACGGTGCGAGAGATGTCGGCGTTGCTTGGCGCAACGCCTGATGTGATGTTGCAGGGCAACGCAACGACCCTCTGCGACTGGTGCCGCAACAACGCGGTTGCCCCCGATGCGCTGCTAGCAATGGATGTGATAGAACACATATATGTGCTCGACGAATTCTTTGCCACTCTGCATTCAATCCCCACTCGCCACTCGTCGCTCAAGATGGTGTTTACCACAGCCTCTACGCCGTTCAACAAGAGGGTGGAGCGGAAGCTGCGCAGAGCAATGCAGGCCGACGAACTGGGAACAACAACGAAGAAAGGCTTTTGGCAGAAGCGCAGGGATTATGTGCAGGAGCTACACCCCGATATGTCGGAGCGCGAGCTCGACTATTGGGCCGACAACACGCGAGGGTTGACCTACGCCGACGTTGCCCGAGCAGTCGAATCGCAGTCGCCCAACCTGCTGCTCGACCCTGACAATACCTGCGACCCCGACACGGGCAGCTGGACAGAACGCATACTGCCCGTCGACGACTACCGTCAGCTGCTTCAGCCCTATGGCTACAGCCTCGCCGTGGTTCCGGGGCGATACAACGAACATCGCAGGGGGGCCAAGCAATGGGCTGGATTGCACTACAACAAGATTATCGACCTGGCACCCACGCACACGCCGCAAGGCTTGCGCGAACGGCGCCGTTACCGGAACGCCCTCAAGGTGGCACCGTTTTTATATCTCATCGTGGAATGAACATCACACTGCTCGTTGTCGGCAAAACCGACGAAAAATATCTCCAGGAAGGAATCGACGTTTACACCAAACGCCTCAAACATTACGTCAATTTCGACCTTGTGGTTATTCCGGCGTTGAAGGACCAGAAAGGCGCAACGCCCGACGAGGTGAAAGAGCGCGAGGCAGCGCTGATTCTGAAACATACGGCAAAGTCCGACCGCATCGTTCTGCTCGACGAACACGGTACCGAGCACACCTCCACCGGCTTTGCCCAATACCTCCAGAAGCAAATGAACGCCGGCATCCGCAGCCTCACCTTCGTTATAGGCGGAGCTTTCGGGTTCGCCCCGAGCGTCTATGCGGCGGCGAGCGATAAGGTCTCGCTCTCCAAAATGACGTTCAACCACCAGATGGTCAGGCTCTTCTTCGCCGAACAACTCTACCGCGCTTTCACCATTCTGAACCACGAACCCTATCACAACGAATAAGGGCGAGAAGCGCTGAATCAAAAAAAAATACTATCTTTGTAGAACCAATTAACTGGAAGAAAATAAAGTAATAAACTAAAATACAAAAAGATATGAAAGTAAAAGATATCGTTGAGGCACTGAATCTCAAAGTGCTTTCGGGCGCACAAGGACTTGACAAGGAGGTTGAAGGATGCTATGTCAGCGACCTCCTGAGCGACGTTATGGGCAATGCCGAGATGGGCAATATCTGGGTCACTCTGCAGACACACAAAAACGTTATGGCCATCGCATCGCTTAAGGAACTTGCCGCCGTCATCCTCGTCAAAGGACAGTCGGCCAGCGACGACACCCTCGAACAGAGCAACGAAGAGGGAATCCCCTTCCTCAGCACCGATGCCGAGACCTTCGAGACCGCCGGCAAAATATACGAGTTGATTAAGAAATAACTTTAACCTTAACCTTAACTTTGACTCAAGTTTGACGTCGATTAGACCCTGCCGTTGATTTCAAAGTTAAAGTTAATGTTAAAGTTAAGGTTGAAGTTTTGGTTGAAACCATAGAATGGAGCAGCTGCATCCATACAAGGCTGATTTGCATATACATACCGTGCTCTCGCCCTGCGGAGACCTTGAGATGAGCCCCTCGGCCATCGTGGGTCGTGCGCTGGCGCGAGGGTTGGATATGATTGCCATCACCGACCACAACACCACTCGTCAGGTCAAGGTGACGCAGAAGATAGGCCGTGAAAACGGCCTCTTCGTGCTGGGCGGCGTCGAGGTCACCTCGCAGGAGGAGACGCATTGTCTCTGCTATTTTGCCGACGAGGGGCAGCTTGATGAGTTCCAGGCGTTTCTCGACGCGCACCTGCCGCCTATCCCTAACGATGAGGACCGCTTTGGCTATCAGCTTATTGTCGACGAGAACGACGAGATTGTGGGCGAGGAGGAGTACCACCTGCTCAACGCCATCGACGTCGACATCGACGGCATCTACGACGAGGTGCACCGCATCGGAGGCCTCTTCATTCCGGCTCATATCAACAAAGGAACCACTTCGCTGATGAGCCAGCTTGGTTTTGTGCCGCCCGACCTGCGCGCCGACGGCCTCGAAATCAACTTCCGCACCACCAAAACCGAGCAGATCAAGAAATTCGCTTACCTCAAACGCTTCTCGTTTATCACCGACAGCGACGCGCATTTTGTTGACAATGTGGGCGATGTGTACAATGTGATCTATATGGCACACCGTACCTTCGACGAGTTCCGCAAAGCCCTGCTCGGCGAAGATGGCCGCACAATCGACACCGACTACTTCCGCGAGCACAAGCTGCCACGCATAAAATAGAGCGAAGAGCGTCCGCTCCAATTTGGATTATCCCGCAGGGGCTTTCTGTCAAAAGAAAACCCTGCGGGAATTTTTGCATAGTTTCAGGCCGCCACTTTTTGCATAAAAACACTGTGTTCGGGCCGAATCATCTTCGTTTGATGTCCGCTTGTTGTCCGCTTGATGTCCGCTTGTTGTCCGCTTTTAAAGCGGACAACAAGCGGACATCAAGCGGACAACAAGCGGACATCAAAAAAGAATTAAGGGTGAGGTTGTTATGGTGCGGTGCGTTGTTTTGGTGTTTTATGTCTGGTAATCAGTGGGTTATTGGGTATGGAGCAGAGTGGAGTGTCAAAATTGGTGTTTTTTCACTAAAAAAGTGCAGTGCGACAATTGGTCATTGGCTTGCTTGACGGTGCGACACACCCCGCCGCTTCGCGGCACCCCTCTCCGAGAGGGGATGGCGCGGCGGCGCTCTATTGATAATCAACGTAATGCGGTAGCCCATCCCCTCTCGGAGAGGGGAGAAGGAACTGCCAGTGGCCGTTCCGGTAGCGAAGCGGTGAACAAAAGCGAAGGTCGGGGTGTGTCGCACAATCACTATAAAGACATCGTTTTTTGTCGCAAGGTCATTATAAAGACATCGTTTTTTTTGTCGTAAGGTTATTATAAAGACATCATTTTGTCGCATTATCATTTTTTTGTTGTTTTTTTTGGTGAATTCAAGTATTTTTATTACTATTGCATTGTAAAAAAGTGGAAGATTAATACGTAAATGATGAATAGTCAGAGTGTTAGTCGGATAATTGGTGTTGAATGCACGCGTGGATTCTCGCGCGTGAGGGGTTTTTATGTGCATAAGCGTTTGTTTTTGGTGGCAATAGGTAAGGTGTTTTTGGCATTTTTGGTGGGATTTCTGTTTTTTTCGTTTATTGAGGCTGGCGCTTCGCCTGTGGGTGTGAAACGTGCTCGTAAGGTGGCGCAGAACTTCCTGTTGTCGCAGCATTTGAATGGGGCAACGAAGGGGGATATAAAGCTTGAATATGTGTCGCGAGAGCTGTGTTTCAGAAATGTACACGTATTCCAGATGCCTGACGGCGGCGGATTCGTTATCGTTGCCGGCGACGATTGTATGCACCCTATTGTGGGATATGGAACGGAGAACGGAGAACGGAGAACGGAGAACGGAGAGGGAGAAAGAGTGGAGAGTGGAGATAGGGGGGCGGTGAGTTCTGCGGAGGGGATGTCGCCTGCTTTGCGGGGGTGGCTTGAGGGGTGTGAGCGAATGGCACGTGTGGCTCGCAGCGAGAGCTGGCGCCAGACGGAAGATGTGGCCGAGGAGTGGCGGGCTTTGGAGGATGGCGAGCCGGGCTTGATGCAGGCTTATGGCGGTATTCCGGCGCTGATGGCTACACGCTGGAACCAGTCGCCGCTATATAACGATTCGTGTCCCTACGATGCGGGAGCTGGTACTCGTGTGGTCACCGGCTGTGTGGCGACGGCGATGGGGCAAGTGATGGCTTATTGGAAGCGTCCTGTGACGGGGCAGGGAGCGCACAGCTACACGCATCAGCTTTACGGCACGCTGAGTGCCAATTTCGGCAACACGCACTATGATTGGGCAAATATGCCTTATTCGCTGGACGGCAACAGCAGTAGTGCGGAGATAAGGGCAGAGGCCCAGCTGGTGTTCCACTGCGGAGTGGCGGTGGAGATGGGGTACGGAGTAGGCGGCAGCGGTTCGTATGTGTCGTCGTACGGCGACCCGACTTTTCCGTCGGCGGAGAATGCGCTGCGCAACTATTTTCGTTTCAAGCCTACGCTGCATTGCATCTATGAGGACAATATGACGACGGAGCAGTGGCTGGACAGCATCAAGAAAGACCTTTTTGCCGGCAGGCCGATAATCTTTGCGGGCTATCAGAGCAGCGGCGGTCACGCTTTTGTGGTTGACGGCTATGATGCGTTCGACCGAGTTCACGTCAACTGGGGTTGGGGCGGATTCGGCGACGGCTACTTTACGTTGAGTCCACTGCCTATGTATTCGGCTTCGTGTCAGGCGGTGGTGGGCATAGAGCCCGAGGGTGTGCTGTACGGCAACAAGACGTTCTACAACAACATTGACGAGAACGGAATGGACGATACGGTGACGATATTCACCAACAACCAGAACAGTTCGTCGTGGGTGGCTTACGCCAACAGGACGTGGATTACGGTGAGTCCGACGAGCGGAGCTGGAGGCGGAGCGAGTGCGTCGATAGCGATACACGTCGACACTAACCTTACGGGTCAGAATCGTTCGGGAAATGTGATAGTGCGACAGGGGCAGGATTCGATCAACATACCGATAGTACAGTTCGGCTATAATGGCGAGGACCAGGTGTTGCCCGACGACGACACGATAACGATGAGCCAGATGACGGGCGGCGAGGTGCAGGTAGACACGATATATCCGGGAGTGCACTATACTATAATGGACCCGGGCGGATTGGGCCCCTATCCGACCAACTGCAACGCTAAGCACCATCTGGTGTCGTCGCAGGGGTCGTATCTGATTATGGATGTGGACTATGACATCCAGCCTGGGAGCGACTGGCTGCGCATCTACGACAGCGACGGAGAGGCAGTTCAGCTGACCAACTATAGCGGAGTGGGGAGCGCCCCGAAGGTGGTGTGCTATTCGGGACACGCTTTCCTGTCGTTCCACAGCGACACCTATACCCCTCAGGAGGGATATGTGATACACATCTATGCCTGCGACACCTTCGAGGCCGAGGTTCGCAACGTGGTGAGTGTGGTGAGCGGCACCAACACCATAACGCTGAGCTGGATAGACACGAGCAGTGCCGACCAGTGGCGCATCAAGTGGGGCACCGACCCGCGCAATCTGGACCAATACCGTGAGGTGACAGAGACGACGACCCGCTTCACCAATCTTGACTTGGAGAACAACCAGTACTACTTCAGGATATACAACAATGCCGGCGCAGCCGACACAGGCAACCTTTGTATGTCGCGCTTGGCGATGGGACAGCCTGACGACGGTTGTCCCGGGAGTTCGATAGTAGACGTAGAGCTGTTTGATGTGTTGAACCACTCGGTGAAGCTGAGATGGAGAGACCTGAGTACTTCGGACGGCGACCCGCTGCACTGGAAGGTGCGTTACGGCAGGAGCAGGAACAATCTGGACCAGTTGGCGGAAACCGACACCAACTACATCCGGTTGACGGGGCTGACGAACGGGGTGGAGTACTACTACCGGATATACAACAACACCGTGTCGACCGACACGTCGTCGGTATGTTTTCTGATGCCGATAGGGAGGTTTGAAACGCAGTGGTGCGTGTGGGACAGTATGGACATACGCGAGGTGACCACCTACAATGTGACCGGCACCAGCCTTGATGTAGGCTGGACAGACTATGGAGGCGGCACGCACTGGACGCTGCGTCTGTTCAGGGAAAGCGGCGCTGTTGACTATCAATGCGATACGCCATACGTGCATATCGACGGTTTGCAGCGCGGAAGGAACTATGACATTGTGATTTACAACAATACAGGTCAGACACAGGCGATGGAGTGCCAGCAGCACCACAGCATAGAGACCCTGTGCGAAGGGGTGCCGGGCCAATGTGTGAATTTTGCTGATTTGACGACCTGTCTGGTGGAGCCTTGGACGGGTGACTACAGCAATCCGCACGCTAATCGTGGCGTGGTGGACTACGGTCCGAGCAATGTGCAGTCGCGTCACGTGGTTGGGCACGTGAATCAGGCAGACCCGAGGACGGGAGGCAACTTGATGAGCATTCCGCCAGGGGAGACGGCGTCGGTGCGATTGGGGAACTGGATGGGCGGTGCCGAGTCGGAGTCGCTGAGTTATCTGTATGACGTAGACACGACTTCGCACGACTTGCTTATATTGAAGTATGCGGCGGTGCTTGAGAATCCCAACCACACGGCCGATGAACAGCCTCGCTTCACGTTGCGCATAGTCGACGAGTTTGGCGAGCCGATAAACGACAATTGCTATTATTTTGATTTCGTGTCGGACACTGGTTTAGGCTGGAATGTGTACAACCACGTTTTGTGGAAAGACTGGACGACGGTAGGGGTAGACCTGACGCCGCTGCACGGTCGGCGCATAAAGGTAGAGCTGACGACGCGCGACTGCAACCAGGGCAATCACTTTGGCTATGCGTACTTTGTGTTGAAATGTGCGCGGAAAGAGATAACGGCGGAGATGTGCGGCAATTCGCTGCACAATGTTTTCCACGTTCCGGAGGGATTTGCCTACCGATGGTATGAGGCCAGTGCGCCGTCGGTTACGCTGTCTACGACATCGACGCTGACGGTGGACACCGCGGGCGACTTTAGATGCCAGCTGTCGCCGGTTGGCAGCACCAATTCGTCGTGTTCGTTCGAGATGCGCTGTCAGGCCGGCTACCGTTTCCCGCACAGCGTGTTCAGCTATGCTTTCGGCGACACCATAGAAGGCTGTCTGCAACGCATCCAGTTCACCAACCAGAGCGAGGTGACTGGCGACGAGGAACATCAACTGCCGCTTGGAGAGACGATTAACACTGTAATGTGGGATTTCGGCGACGGAACGATGACATACGATGTCGATCCGTATCACGATTTCGCCCCTGGGCAGCATACGGTTACGCTCTATTGCTCGCTCAGCAACGGAGCGTGCGTAGACACGTTGCAGCAGACAATAGAGGTGGGTCCTGTCTGTCCTACACCAGATACGGTCTATTCCGTTATCTGTGATGGCGATACGCTGACTTTCTATGATAAAGATCTGACGGTGCCTGGTGTTTACGACTATCACGACGGCTTCTGGTGGCACACGATAGTGCTTGATGTTCTGCCGGACAGCTACGCCTCGTTTGCCGATACGGTGGTTCAGAACGACTTGCCTGTCACGTTCCTTGATACGACAGTCACGGTGGATATGCTCGACAACACGGCACCATTCTCATATTTCAGCTTCCAATTCACGATACAGAACTATCTTGGTTGTGACAGCGTTGTGGATTGGACACTCGTTGTTTGGCACAACCGGGAGAGCTGGACCGATACGCTTGTATGCCCGGAGGATTTGCCTCTGATGTGGAACGGAATAGCAGTGACGGACACAGGTTCTGTTGTGGCGCATCTTTTAACCACCAAAGGTGCCGACAGCACTGCACATCTGCATCTGTCACTGCACGCCAGTCCGACAGCATTGATGCAGATTAGTCCGGAGAAGGTGACTATGGACAACTACAACAACGTGCTGCTGAAGGATATAAGCAGCGGCGGAGTTGGCCGGACGTGGTATCTGCCCGACGTTACGGACGAGAGGTCGAGCTGGACATACAGCTATCCTATTCCTGCCGACTCGGTTGAGGTTGTTCTGGTTGCTGTATCGGGCAACGGTTGCCTCGATACAGCATTGGGAACCATCTATTTTGTAAATACAACCTTCTATGCTCCCAATGCCTTTACTCCTGACGAGATGGGCAGCAACAGCGCATCGTTGGCAGGCAACAACAAGTTCCAGATATTTGGCAATAATCTGATTGACTTGGAGGTTTATATCTACGACCGCTGGGGAATGCTGGTGTGCACGTGGAAAGGACCTGACGGCTTCTGGGACGGCACATATAAGGGACAGGAATGTCCGCAAGGAGCGTATGTGTGGCTGGCGCGATACTATACGGCTGATGCTCCGGAAACACGACAGGTGAGGAAGGGTACAGTATTGTTGTTGCGTTGAATATGTGAATGTTAAATTGTATATGTGATGAATTGAAAAAAAACTTATATTTGCAGATTGTATCAGATTATGATACTTTGGGATATTGACTGATAATGAATGAACTAACTTTAATAATATATTATGGTGCAATATTATAAAAGGTTAAAAGACTTGAGAGAACTGCTGCTTGCCATACTGATGATTGTCAGCTACTCGGTTAGTGCACAGAACACAATTATAATGCCTCATCAAGGCGCTGATACGCTTTACATTTTGCCGACGGGCTGCTATACAATATTGGATCCCGGTGGAACGGGCAAATATCAGAACAATGAGGATTCATATCTGTGGATTGTCGGTGAGGAACAGTTCTTTATCCAGACCGAGTATGAACTCGGACATACCGACGATGGTAAAGACTGGGTGAGAATATATCAAGATACCGTCACCTGGAACGGTTATGACCAGATGGGCGGAGAAGGCACCCGCGAAACCTATTTGTGGAGCCACAGGGCGCTGATTCATTTCCATTCCAACAACTACAACACGTTCGATGGTTTTGTGATGCGTATTGAGCAGATCCCGTCGGTTAACAACTTACAATACACAGCATTGAGTGAGTCGTCGGTGCGACTGACTTGGGATGACTGGCGTACCGAGGCGACAAGCTGGACGGTATATTATACTGACAGCGACGACACGATGTATACGAGTCAAACGAACACCAAGCAGTTGGTGCTGACGGGCTTGCAGAGCGGACGTTACTACCGCTATTATATTGAGAATAATGTGTCACCTTGTACGCGGAATGACTACTTCTATTTCACTCCGCAACACGACTCGTTGGAACTGATTATGGATCCGCAGGACTGGCACAGCGACACGCTGAGAAGCGGTGAGTGCTATAGGCTGCTGAGTCCGTCGGGCGACACGGTGATGATGGACTACAGGTACAGGCAGACGGAGTATAACTTCAACGATGGTCACGGTGTGTATGTGCAGGGAAAGTACGATGCTGGACAGAGCGATGAGAACTATGGAGAGGTGGGATTGCAGCGCAGGTATTATGCCTATACGTGGGGCGACTATAACTACTATTACAACACGGAGCGCCCGTACAAGGAGTGGTTCCCCGACGGTTGGGTCGGAGTGACATTCTCTGGCAATTCGCGCTATAACTTCGAGGTTTTGGCAGAGAACGATGGATATGTAGTGCCCACGGTTAGCGGTGTTACCGCCAACAATGCAACTATTAGTTGGACCGATACGACCTCATCGACAAGCTGGACGTTCCGCTACTGCAAGGAAGAAGGTCAGTGGAGCAGTATGACATTGACTACACCGACGGTTACCCTGACGGGATTGGAAGCGGGGAGACAGTATGTCTACACCATCGAAGGCAACGTCAAGCGCGCCGCCTGTGATGTTGCTGCTCGTCACGCTTTTATTACAACAAACAACAGTGATACCATCATTATGCCTTATAGAGGCAAAGCCTCGGTCCTGCTGCAGCCGCGTCATTGCTACACCGTTGTCGATGCCGGCAGAAACGGTGGATATTTCAACACGGACAATTCGCGACTGGTGTTGCGGACGGCCAATCATAAGGGCTTCCGCGTCACCGGACGCTGTATGCTTGGCAATAACGACCGTGTTGTTTTGGAAAACGGAATAGAACGACAGGAGTATTCCAACAGCACTTACGGTTTCGAGATGACCAGCGTCGGCGATTCGATAGTGGTCCTTTTCAATTCCAACATTTCTGAGATTGGATCAGGTTTTGCGCTGGAGGTGTTGCAAGTTGACGATTCGATAGGGAATCTCAATGCAACGAACATTACAGGAATGAGTGCCACCATCAGCTGGACCGACAATAGCGAAGCGACATCCTGGACTGTGCATTACGGCGACAGCGAGGATAATTTCAATTCCGTTAACACTACGACAACAAGTGTGACGCTGTCCGGATTGACGCCCGGTGTGCAATACGTCTATTATGTGACCAACGCCGCCTCTGGTGGCTGCGTGTTCAGTCAGCGCAAAGGCTTTATCACACAGGGAGTTCCTGCTGGCAATGTGATTATGCCATATAGAGGCATAGATACGTTGATTATCTATCCGAATACCTGTTACAAGATATGGGATGCAGGCGGCAAAGATCGTAACTATTTCAACAACGACACGTCGGTGCTGGTGATAATGAGCAGCGACGGAAGCGATTTTACGCTTGACGGCCAGTGGCTATTTGGCGGCAACGAGGCGAGATACAGCGACGAAACGTATGATTCGTATGACAGGTTGTGGTATATGCCTTATTCTTATTATAATCTGAATGACTTTTGGGACTGCGGAGACGGCTGGTACAACCGTTTCGCCAACAACGACCGTCTCCGATTGCAAAGCAGTAATGGCTATCTGCGACTGCGCTTTACCAGCAACAGCCGTACGGTGAGACCTGGATTCTGCTTTACGGTAGACCGCACACAAAACGAAGTGAGTGATGTACGATTGACCCGTGTTACCTCAACGGAAGCCACCGTGACTTGGAACGACAACAGCGGAGCCACGCAGTGGTATGTGACATTCGGTCCCGTTGGAGGATTCCAATATACGGTTGCATCCAACGTCCGCAGTTTCACGATGAACAATCTTTTGCCGAATACGGACTATGAGTTGAGGATAAATACGAGTGCGACAAATACTTGCAATGCTCCATCGACATTCTTCACTACGCTTGATGCAAACGCGATTGTGATGACGCCGAACGGCGACGACACCGTCTATCTCACTCCCGGTCAGTGCTATTATGTCTACGACCCGGGAGGAACAGGCGACTATCTGCCCAGCGATACATCACGCCTCGTCATCCGCTCAACCACTGGCGAAGGCTATTGGATTCACGGTGCAATGAATGTGGGAAATAAAGACTACAGCGACTGGGTGAAAATGACAGGAGTCGCTGACGGACAGTATTGGTGGGGCTTTGATAGATGGTGCTGGGAAGGAGAAACAGAAATAATATTAATGACTAACGAGGCATTACAAGATAGAGGTATTTACTTGACAATAAAGTTTCCGTCTCGGGTATATAATCCCGATACACTTAATATGACAGACAGCACTGTCACCATAGTATGGCAGGATACAAGTGGCGCAACGCAATGGAATTTCAGTTACGGTACGAATATTGACTCAATGACGACAGTCGTTACGAATACAAAGCAATATACAATAACCGGACTGGAACGTAATAGACAATATTTTTACAGCATATACAACGTAACAGAGAATCAGGAATGTGTGCTCGATAATATCTATGGTGTTATTATGCCAACAGATGATGGGTACATTATTTATCCGTATGATAATCTCTATCTGCGAAATATTGGCAGACATTCATTGTATTTTCAAAATAATATTACACTTACACCAGACAAATGCTATCATCTCCTCGATGTTGGCGGTATGGGGAATTTGTTTTACCGTACAGAAAGCTATTTCGACATCTTTACTGATAACAACCAAGGCATAACCGTTGATGGGTATTATGATATGGGTAACTCTAGTTTGAATATGTATGGAAACAATTTCGATTCGTATTACAGTAACTCTGGCTTTGTAAAATTATATTCCAATGACGGACATATTGGTTTTTTACAGGGCACAGGCTCTTCTATAAATGATTATGCTCCAGGCTACAATTTCAATATTTCATTCAACTATAAGATTTACAATGTCAGAACGCAGAATTTGACTTGCAACAGTGCGCAGTTGCGATGGAACGACAGCACCAGCGCTACGCAATGGACAATTGCATATGGACCTACAGAGAAACAACTGGATACAATGGTGGTCAACAGCAAAATGGCTAATCTTACCGGACTATTGCCAGATCATCAATATGTTTGCTATCTGTCGAGCAACGACAGCACTCTTGACTGCCTGAAGCCGGTCAAGTATTGTTTCATAACGACCTGCGACACAACAATCTTTGTGTTACCATACAGCAAGGATACAACCAGAGTGCTTGATATAAATGAGTGCTATACAATTTATGATGGCGGTGGTGATATGGATTATCTTTTTAACGACCATCACTGGGCAAAGTTGTATTCGTCGAATGGAAATGCGATAACGATAAGAGGAAATATAGACCTTGGCAACAATGCTTATTTGTACTTTTATGATGACGCAAACGGCAATTGGCTTAATGGGTTTGGGACAGGATCATACGATAATGTTGTGATAACGTCGCCATCGGGAAGGTTGCGGATAGAGTATAATATGTCGGGGGACACGGTGAACGGAGGCGGTTTCAGGTTTGACGTGAGGTTCCATACGGTCTCGAATATACAAGTGTCGTTGAAGACTGATACTACGTGCAGGTTGACGTGGGACGACAACAGCGGAGCGACGGAGTGGGTGTGTCACTATGGTATGGACAAGAAGAATATGGATTCGATAGTTACAAACCAGCGTATGGCGCACCTGTCGAACCTGATATATGGGAAACGATACTATGTGTTCTTTACGAACAACTTTGTGGCGTGTATAGACACGACGTGGTTTGAGTTCTGTGCGGGCGGCGACAAGTGTGTGGACTTCGGGGACATATATTCGTGCTTTGCGACGGCGTATCACGGTCGGTTCAACAATCCCGAAGAGTGGAAGGAGATGGTTGACTATGGACCGGACGATATAAACTCGCATCACACGGTGATAGACGACACACTGGCTACAGACCCGCGTACCGGCAACCAGCTGCGCTGTGTGCCCCCTGGATATTTTGAATCGGTGAGATTGGGCAACTGGGACATAGGCGGAGAGGCGGAGAGCATTACATACGAGTTTGATGTGGACACAACGAAGTCGGAGATACTGTTGCTGCGCTATGCGGCGGTGCTGGAGAATCCGGGTCACTCGCCGGCGATGCAGCCGAGGTTCAAGTTTTCGATTGTGGATGAAAACAACAATCCGCTCAATGAGGACTGCTATTCGGCAGACTTTATATCGAGTGACGCTTTGGGTTGGAACACATATCATTATGACACGAATACCGTTCTGTGGAAAGACTGGACGGCGATAGGAGTGGACCTTGCGCCGCTGGACGGGCAGCGTATCTATGTGAAGATGACGACCTACGACTGCAATGAGATGGGACATTTCGGCTATGCGTATTTTGTGCTTGAATGTGAGGAGAAAGAGATGATGCCAAATGAGTGCGGAGTGGTACACGCTAATACCTTCTCGGCGCCCGAGGGCTTCCGTTATGAATGGTTTAATGTTGACAGTGCGAACGTTATCCTTTCGACGGCACGCACATTTACGAGCAACCAGAACGGAATATACAAATGCAAAGCGCACTTCCTTGGTTCGCAAAGTGGCAACTGCTTTTTTGAAAAGACTGTTGTGGTAGGCGATATATTCCCGTTTGCCAATTATAGTTACGAGATAGTAGATACTAATGGCTGTGACGTTGTGGTGCAGTTCTACAACAAGAGTTGTGTAACGCTGGATGAAGCTCATACGCAGCCGACGTCGATGGAATGTGACGGTTTTGTGTGGGACTTTGGTGATGGAGAGGTGAGCTATGAGAAGCATCCTATACATATCTTCCCCTCGAGAGAATTCAATGTGACACTCACATCGTCGTTGGCCGGCGGCCAGTGCGTTGACGACACGACAAACTGCATTTTGATGGTAAGCCCCTGTATTCATTTCGATACATTGATACACGAGATGTGCGAGGGCGATACGCTGAGGGTGCGTGACTCTGTGTTCCTGACTACAGGTAATTATACGGTACGTACCGAATATCGTCCTGACAGCGTATATACAACCTTTGTGTTCCTTACGGTTCACCATACGCTTGATACGAATCTGCTTGGAGGTATATGCGATGGGAATGCGTATACGTACTATGGTTTCAACGAGAGTGTGGCGGGCGACTATGTGCACAGTTTTACTTCCGTTCACGGATGCGACAGTATATACAGGCTTCATCTTGTGGTTTCGCATTCGTACGATACGTTGGTGTATGTGGATGGATGCACGAACGTTGGATATACGTACGGAGACACGGTGTTTATGACATCGACGGTGTATGTGGACAGCCTGTTGTCTGTATATTCTTGCGATAGTGTTGTTACATTGAATGTCACGCTGCACAATGATTTTCAGATAACGCTGTATGACACTATCTGTGATGGAGATACGTATATATTCGGCGGCCAGCCGCTGACGACAACGGGAGTTTATGTGGACAGCCGGCTTTCGGTGTGGGGATGCGACAGTATAGAGACGCTTAACTTCAAGGTGAACAGCACATACTTTGACAGCAGCACAGCCTATATCTGTCTGAATGAGACCTATACATACGGCGGGAATGAATATACACCACAGCTGATAGTCGACTCGCTGCTGAGCATCTGGCAGTGTGACAGTGTAATAAAAATCAATGTGTTCTACTATGATACGACATTTGAAGTGGATGGAATGCTGAGCCTGGATACGCTGAACTGGACGCGCAGCGATTCGTCGCTGGCCGGATGCGCGCCGTTGAGGGTGTATATGCGCGACAGTTCGGTATCGGCAGGGGGCCGGATATGGCATTTCGGCGATGGAGAGACGTCGATGGAGGCTAACCCTGAACACATATACGAGGAAGGCGGAGTGTATACGGTGACACTTGTGGCCATCAGTCCGGACGATTGCCACGATACGCTTGAATTCGTCGATGCGGTGCAGGTATTCGACCGACCCGAAATGGGCTTTGAATGGACCCCGCTGCAGCCTACGAATGTCCATCCGGAAGCTGATTTTGTGAATCTAACAACGCCAGCGGACAGCAGTGTTTCGTATAAATGGTACTTCTTTATGAACGGCAGCGATGAGGCACCGTTGGATTCATCGTTCGAAATGAATCCGCATTATGTGTGGAATTATAACAACAATCCAGTAGGCGACCACGATGTTATGCTGATTGCCAATAGGTTGTATGTGACATTTGCAAGTGATACGATGAATTGTCCGGATACGCTCACGCAGCCGGTGACGGTGGTCAACATATATCTGCAGTTTCCGAACGCAGTCACCCCGAACGGCGACGGGATAAACGACACGTGGAAGGTGGTCAACCTTGTCGAATATGGGCAGTATCCAATCAATCGACTGCGCATCTTCAACCGATGGGGCCGTCTTGTTTTCAAACGAGACAACATAAACTCGACCGACGACGTGTGGGACCCCAACGACTGCGACTGTCCCGACGGGACCTACTTTTTCCGCTTCGATGCCCAAGGCGACTTTGGATTTATTCAGCATAATGGCAGTATAGAAGTGATTAGGAATTAATGAATTGTTATTTGCAAATAAAAAAATCAAACCCTTAAACCCTTCAAACCCTAAAACCCTCAAACCTTTAAACCCTTAAACCCTTAAACCAACAATGGAACATACAGACCGATTGGAAGAAATAGACAAAGAACAACGCGAGAAAGAGGCACAGAACAATGATGTCGACGATGCCAAAGTGTTCGCGGAAACTGTATATGAGGCCGCAACACCGCCAAAGGGAGAACCGGCAATTCCGCTGCTTTCGCAAGAAGAAATAGAGGATGAAGAGCCTCCTCGTATCAATATGACGGCAGTCGTTTGCACCGCTATTGTGGCCGTCTGTGCGACAATAATTCTCTGTGTTGCACAACCTTGGAAGAACAATGATGAGCAGGAGCCGGTGCAAGTGGCACAAGTGGAGAATGATGATGTCAATCAGGTGGTTAAGGAGACACTAAAGCCTAACGACACCAAGCCTGTTGAGGCCGTAAAAAAGGAAGAGCCGGTGAAAAAGGTGGAACCTGCAAAGGAAGAGCCGAAGAAAGAGCCTTCAAAAGCTGCTGAAAGCACATTGCCAGTCATTAAGGTGACCAAAACAGGGACGCAGAATCCTTACAACAATGTGCGTCTGATTGACGCTTCGAGCCGTCTGCTCACCAAGAATGAAGTGTCACAGATGACCAAGCAAGAACTGTCGCTTGCTCGTAATGCCATCTATGCCCGCCACGGATATCAGTACAAAAACGCAGAGTTGTCTGAATTCTTTGGGAGGCAGCCGTGGTTCAAGCCTACCGACGTAAAGATGGAAGATATTCCGTTTACAAAGATAGAACTTGACAATATCCGTCTCATAAAGGCGCAGGAAAAGAATTGATAATAAAGCTGTTGAATAAATGTCAGGTCGATTAATTCTCTTTCCTGTCCCGATAGGCGCCGAAGATGTGGAAGCATCATTGCCAGCATACAACCTGCAGTTGCTGAACGGTTGCCACACTTTTATTGTTGAAGAACTGCGCACCGCAAGGCGGTTTTTGAAACACGTTGGCTATCAACAGTCTATTGACGAAACAACTTTTCACATCTTAAACGAACACACCGAACCTGCCGAAATAGGCCATTATCTTGACCCCATTGACAAAGGAGAGGATGTGGGGCTGCTGAGTGAGGCTGGGTTGCCCTGTGTGGCCGACCCTGGAGCTCTTGTTACTCGAATGGCACAGAGTAAATGCGTTGAGATAGTGCCACTTGTCGGTCCGTCGTCTCTGATGCTTGCGCTTATGGCCTCAGGACTCAACGGACAGCAGTTTGCCTTTCTGGGTTATCTGCCTGTCGACCGTCATCAGCGTGCTGCAGCCATTCGCAGCATTGAGCAAACAGCAATACGTACCGGACAGACGCAAATATTCATCGAAGCCCCTTATCGAAACAACCAAATGCTTGAGGCTCTGTCTGATACTTGCCATCCCGAGACACTTATCTGTGTTGCTTGCGATCTTACACTTGCGTCGCAGACGGTTCGTACCTTAACAGCTGCCCAATGGCGCAAGCAGCGGCAAAATATTAATTTGCACAAACGCAATACAGTATTTCTTGTTGGTGTTTGAATTATTTTTCGTAAATTTGCAATCTCTTTTGAATGTAAAAACTGAACTTTTTTGAACAATATATTAATGTAAAATAACTGATTATGCAAAAATTTGATCCTGCAACAGCAATCCAGCGCATCGACGGACGCGATGCCAACCGTGGTGTTAACCCCGCAATCTGCGATAGCGCCACTTTCACTTTCCCCGAAGCTCATCTTATGACTGAGACCTTCCACGGCGAAACCGAGGGCTACTTCCTCTACAGCCGTCACTGGAACCCCTCCAACCTTGCTCTTTGTCAGCGTCTTGCCGCTATGGAAGGCACTGATATGGCTTGGGTTACAGGCTCCGGCCTCGCTGCTATCACTAGCGCCCTTCTCCACGAAGTCAATGCAGGCGACCACATCGTCGCTTCTATGACCACCTATGGCGGCACCTTCGCTTTTATGGCCAACTACCTGAAGAAGTTCAACGTCAGCGCTACCTTCGTGAATATGCAGAACCTCGATGCTGTCAAGAAAGCCCTTGCCGAGCATCCCAACACAAAGGTCGTCTACACCGAAACGATGAACAACCCCCTGCTCCGCATCGCCAACATCCCCGAACTGAGCAAGATGGCCCACGCTGCCGGTGCTAAACTTATTGTCGACAACACCTTCACCCCGATGATTTTCAACCCCTGCCGCCTTGGCGCCGACATCACCGTTTACTCGATGACTAAGTACATCAACGGTACCAACGACTGCGTCGCAGGTGCTATCTGCGGCAGCGCCGACTATATCAACAGCCTCATCGATGTCAACAACGGTACTTGTATGCTCCTTGGCCCCGTGCTGGATCCTATGCGCAGCGCCTCTATCAACAAGAACCTCCACACCCTCCACATCCGTATGAAGAAGCACGGCGAAAACGCTATGTACCTTGCAAAACGCTTCAAAGAGGTCGGTTTCAAATACAACTACCCCGGTCTGCCTGAGCATCCCGACTATGAGCTCTTCTGCTCGATGATGAACGAAGGCTACGGCTTTGGCGGTATGATCAGCATCGATATGGGCACCGCTGAGGCTGCCAGCAAGATTATGGAAATTATGCAGCGCAAGGGCGTAGGTTACCTTGCCGTCTCGCTGGGCTACTTCAAGACCCTTTTCTCCAACTCCGGCAAGTCGACCTCGAGCGAAGTTCCAGAGGATATCCAGAAAGAAATGGGTATGAGCGAAGGCCTTATCCGCTTCTCGATGGGTCTCGACAACGACATTGAGGCTACATTCCAGCTCATCAAAGAGTCGGTCGACGAGTACAACGCAAGCAAGTAATCACTTTTCTTGGGGAGTTAAAGGAAGTTAGAGAAGTTAAAGGAAGTTAGGAGACAATACGTTAAAGACGACTCATTTGTCCCTTAATTCCCTTTAACACCCCTCAATTTCCCTCTAACTCCCCTTATAGTTTAATCTTCAAAACAAAAACCTATGAACATTATTGTCAGTATCATTATCGGAGCTCTGGCTGGCTTCCTTGCCGGCAAGATTATGAAAGGCTCGGGCTTCGGCTTTATCGTTAACCTTATTGTCGGTATCGTCGGCGGTTTTATCGGCGGCAACGTATTGTCGTGGATTGGCATTAGCTGGGGCGGCACATTCGTCGGTGCACTTGTAACCTCTATCATTGGCGCAGTTCTGCTGCTGTGGCTTATTTCGCTCATTAAGAAAAAATAAGTTTAAAAAGGGTTAAAAGGTTGTAAGGGTTTGAAAGGTTATAAAGGTTTAAAAGGTTTAAAAGGTTATAAAGGTTTAAAAGGTTTAAAAGGTTATAAAGGTTTAAAGTCATAATCCTTTCAACCTTCCAACCTTCCAACCTTCTAACCCTCCTACCTTCTAACCCTCCTACCTTCTAACCCTCCAACCTTCCAACCTTCTAACCCTCCAACCTTTCAACCCTCCACCCCCTTATGAAAAAAATAGCTGTAATCCTCTCTGGCTGTGGCAACCGCGATGGCAGTGAGTTGCAAGAAACCCTTGGCCTCCTGCTTGCCATCGACCGTCACAATATGATTTACCAATGCTTTGCACCCTGCATAGATTTCGACGTGGTGTCATATCTTGACAATAGTGGAGAAACTGGTGAGGTCCGTGACCTTTATGCCGAAGCAGCACGCATAGCTCGTGGCAACATCAAGCCTCTTGGCGAGTACAATCCTGCCGACTATGATGCATTGGCTCTTCCTGGCGGTATGGGCGCTGCCCGCAACCTGTCGACCTATGCTTTCGACGGTGCCAATATGACGGTGCTGCCCGAAGTTGAGAAAGCCATCATTGATACCCACTCTGCCTCAAAGCCTGTCGTTGCTATGTGCATAGCACCGATGGTACTTGCCAAGGTGCTGGGGCCTTTTGGTGTAAAACTCACGCTTGGCGACACATCGGCAGCCTCTAAAGCCGCAGTACAAATGGGTGCTGTCCACGAGGTCTGTGCCGCTACCGAGATATGTGTGGACGAGCACAACCGCGTCATTACAACGCCGGCCTATATGGTTGCTACCCACATCAGCCAAATCTTCGACGGTGCCGAGAATATGATTGCCCGCCTTGGACAGATGCTTGCATAAAGCGCCATCCTTGTCTGGACGAGACAACATCTATTTCTGAACACGGATTGTACGGATAGAACGGATGAAGAATCCGTGTTAATCCGTATAATCCGTGTTCAAATATATACAGAGCCTCTGTTTCCGCTCTCACTTCAGCGCCAGCTTCTTCACCGCCTTGCCCTGTGCGGTGTGGATGGTCACTATCACCGTGCCGCGGGGCCAGGTCGAAGTGTCAAACTCGGCAGTGTCGGCTGTTACAGGCAGCTCGAGCAGCGTGCGACCCTGAAGGTCGGTCACAACTATGCGCGTCATAGCCACAGGCGATGCCACCTGCACCCGCGTCGTGGCGGGATTGGGGCGCAGCGACACCTGTTCCTGCAGCACGGCGTTGATGCCCTCCGTAGTCGTGTCGGTCCACGTCGTCATCGTGTCAAACGAGAACCACTCCGACATCGCGTCGCTGTGGCTGCAGTAGTTGCGCATACGCACCTCGTAGACCGTGCGGGGCTCCAGGCCACTCATCATCAACGTGCCGTAGCCGTAGTAGTTGCGCGTGATGTGAGGCTTCGACGTACCCTCGCCTTCGGCGAACCCTGCCGGACCGTACTCTACGTCGGTATAGTCGGCCGAGTCGGGAATCCACCACGCCAATGCTATCGTAGTGTCCGTCACCGCGCAGTTGGTCACTGCCGGCACCGGCGGACAGGCGTATGTAGTGCGAAATCCCACGCTCACCGTGTCGCTGTACTCCTCGGCATAGATGCACCAGCAGACCACACGCACCTCGTAGGCGGTGTTCTCGTCAAGGTTATGCATACAGTATCTGCCTTCCGTAAGGCTGTCGACCACCGTGCCCGACCCGGGCGCAAAGCCCTGCGGCCCATACTCAAAGCGGCAGTGAGAAACGCCAACAGGGATGTTCCACTCCACCGTCGCCGAGTCGTAGCCCACCTGCGTCATCCGCAAATTGTTAGGCACCATACAGGGTGGCGGTGCCACTATTGCCATAGGCCCGCCCCAGACACTATCCATATAGCTGTTGTCTATCAAACCCGGGCATCTTGCCTGCCGCCACCAACGAGGGTCTCCTAAAGGATATTCGCAGTTTTGGAGCGGAACAAAATCTCCGTTGTCAGAACGGAACACACCGTTGAAACTTGAAGCATAATCGTGAAGATGGTTGTTTATACACAATGGCACGCTGTAAAAACGGTTATATGCATATTTACCATAATACCATTCAAATGCCGTGTTGCCGACAAAGAAGGTGTCGTTGAGATTGTGCGGACGGTCAAAAAAAACTTCAAGCGTAGGAACTATATATCCGCCACCGTGCGCATAGTTTTGTGGTGAGCAATTATAGAGCTTTGGCAATTGCAGTCTGTTCCATCCCACGGCATTGATGCCGTATTGAATCTTCACCGAGTCGGTAATAATTATAGGATGCTGGGGATCGTCAGTCTTCTTGATAAGATAAATGTATCTCTCATATATTCTCCTTTCTCCTGTGGGCGTTAAAGGTTCGAGAAATGCAGACCATAGCACGTGAATAGAATCGATAAACGTTTGCCAGTAAATATTTCTGATAGAATCGTCACGTGGACCAAGATTGTCTTCCTCCCAATAATACCCGTAGCCCTCTTTCATTCCTCGAGGGATAGGCATATAAAGAACAACTGGTATTGCAACACCGTATACTTGAACTGGAGATGCATCTGAAATAGGATACATTTGATATTCATCAATTTTTAAAGAATCACTATAACAATCAACATAATAGTGATAACCTATTGCAACTGTGCTGTGTATATCATTCCAATGTTGTGCGCTATCAATGTATACGCTGTACCTATTGTACGGATTGAAGAGATACCTTTGCGAAGTAGGATAGGCCTCAGTTATTTGCGCATTAATTTTGAAGCAAAAGAGACAGATGGCAATAAAAGGAATAAACTTTCTCATAACTTGCAGATTTAAAGACTAATATGCAACGTTTGACACACGGTTTCCAATGCAATTCACAACTGCAAAGGTAGAAAGAAAAGTTGAATACTGCAAATGAAGCCTAAAAAAACAGCCCCCAACGTGCGACACACCTCAATCACAAACACTTGTCGTAGCTTTAGCCCTGAAAGGGCAAAGGATTACAGGCAGGGGTGGAGCGCAGCGCAACCCCTGCAGGAAACGGGGCCATAGAAAAAAGCCCCGAATAGTTTCCTGTGTGGCTCAAAAAAAACTGACAAAATGTCAGTCTGCTTATTTCACTACTAAAATTCTATTGAATATTTTAACAAATTCTACTGAAGTAATATTTGGGTAAACTTTGATAAAAGTTTGAGTAAACTTTGGTAGGAATTTGGTATGTGGAAATCAGGGTGTTAAGAAAACGTGTTTTTGGGCCGAAATTTTATCAAATACACCGAATGATTCACAAAACTACCGTTTTTAATTTAACTGACATTTTGTCAGTTTTTATGTTTTGGAGAAAATGTTGATATGCCATTTTTGAAAGGAGACAAAATTGAATTATGAACTTAAACAATTTTACAATTAAAGCTCAAGAGTCGGTTCAGAAGGCCGCCGAGATTGCTCAGGCTCATCAGGCGCCGAGCATCGACACCGTGCATTTGATGAAGGGGCTTTTGAGCGAGGACGAGAATGTTACGCCTTATCTGCTGAAAAAGATGGAGGTTAATGTGCCGCGGTTGTCGCAGGCTTTGGATGCCCAGATACAGTCGTTGCCACGTGTAAGCGGTGGAAGCCAGTATGCAAGCAACGACTTGAACAATGCCCTTGTAAAGGCGCAACAGACGGCTACGGAGATGGGCGACGAGTTTGTGTCGGTCGAGCATCTGCTCATAGGGCTTGTCAACGGTCGTGACAATACGGCCCGATTGTTGAAGGATGCCGGTGCATCGGACAAGGCTCTTCGTGCCGCCATTGCCGATTTGCGCAAGGGTAGCAAGGTGGGCAGTCAGACGGCAGAGGACACTTTCAACGCTTTGAATAAATATGCGCGCAACCTTAACCAGCTGGCACAGAGCGGCAAGCTTGACCCAGTCATTGGCCGTGACGATGAGATAAGGCGTGTGCTGCAGATTTTGAGCCGTAGAACCAAGAACAACCCTATTCTTATCGGTGAGCCAGGCGTGGGCAAGACGGCTATTGCCGAAGGCATTGCGCATCGTATTGTGAGTGGCGATGTGCCGGAGAACTTGAAGTCGAAGACGCTCTATTCGCTTGATATGGGTGCACTTATAGCAGGTGCTAAATACAAGGGCGAGTTCGAGGAGCGTTTGAAGAGTGTCATCCGTGAAATCAACGAGGCCGACGGCGAGATTATTCTTTTCATCGACGAGATCCACACGCTGGTCGGTGCCGGTGGCGGTGAGGGTGCAATGGATGCAGCCAACATACTGAAGCCTGCATTGGCGCGTGGTGAGTTGCGTGCCATCGGTGCTACGACACTTGCCGAGTATCAGAAGTATTTTGAGAAGGACAAAGCCTTGGAGCGTCGTTTCCAGAGTGTGTTGATTGACGAGCCAAGCGTGCCTGACACTATTTCCATCCTGCGTGGATTGAAGGAGCGCTACGAGGTGCACCACAAGGTGCGTATCAAGGACGAGGCAATCATTGCTGCCGCAGAACTCAGCAATCGATATATCAGCGACCGTTTCCTGCCCGACAAGGCTATCGACCTTATCGATGAGGCATCGGCAAAGCTGAGAATGGAGATTGACTCGGTGCCTGAGGAACTGGATGAGATTGAACGTAAAATCCGCCAGTTAGAGATTGAACGCGAGGCCATTAGCCGTGAGGCAGAACGGAGCGCGGAGACAGGCGACAAGGAAACTGAGACGCGCGACAAGCTGAACCGTATAAGCCACGAGATTGCAGAGCTGTCGGAACAGCGTGACCAGATGAAGGCACGTTGGCAGAACGAGAAGAGCATTGTCGAGGCTATACAGGCAGAAGTCAAGAATATTGAGAGCTACAAGTTTGAAGCTGAGCAGGCAGAACGTGCCGGCGACTATGGCAAGGTGGCCGAACTGCGATATGGCCGTATCAAGGAGGCCGAGCGCAAGGTGGACGACCTGAAGGTGCAGCTCAGGGCTATGCAAGCCGACAATGCAATGATTAACGAAGAGGTTGACAGCGAGCAGATAGCAGAGGTGGTGAGCAAGTGGACAGGAATACCTGTGACGCGAATGATGCAGAGTGAGCGTGAGAAGCTGCTGAACCTCGAGACGGAATTGCACAAGCGTGTTGTGGGACAGGACGAGGCCATCGAAACTATAGCCAACGCCATTCGCCGTAACCGTACCGGCTTGAGCGACGGCAAGCGTCCTATTGGAAGCTTTATATTCCTTGGCACCACCGGTGTCGGTAAGACGGAGCTGGCAAAGGCGCTGGCAGAAGTGCTGTTTGACGATGAGAATATGATGGTTCGTATCGATATGAGTGAGTATCAGGAGCGTCACAGCGTGAGTCGTCTGATAGGAGCGCCTCCGGGATATGTGGGATACGACGAGAGCGGTCAGCTGACCGAAGCGGTGAGACGCAAACCGTACAGCATCGTGCTGTTCGATGAGATAGAGAAGGCGCATCCCGATGTGTTCAACATATTGCTGCAGGTGCTTGAGGACGGTCGTCTGACGGACAACAAAGGACGTATTGCCGACTTTAAGAACACCATAATCATTATGACTTCGAATATGGGTAGCAACATCATCCACGAGCGGATGAGCGACGCGATGAACATAAACGACTACACCATCGAGAAGACGAAAGAGGATGTGATGGAGCTGCTGAAGCAGAATATGCGTCCAGAGTTTCTGAACCGTATCGATGAGATAATAATGTTCCGTCCGTTGA
Organism: uncultured Bacteroidota bacterium; assembly: GCA_902788805.1. Lineage (GTDB taxonomy): Bacteria > Bacteroidota > Bacteroidia > Bacteroidales > P3 > Colimorpha. Next base: position 192,074 of record CADALO010000003.1, read on the forward strand.
ACAAGAAGCAGATTCGCGACGTGGTACGCATACAGCTGGCGAATGTGGCCAAGATGCTTGAGAAGAACGAGATACTGATAAGCGCCACCGATGAGGCCGTCAATCTGTTGGCCGAGATAGGCTATGACCCCGCTATGGGTGCCCGACCGGTGAAGAGGGTGATACAGCGGCAGATACTGAATGAGTTGTCTCGCCAGATACTTGAGGACAAGGTGCATACGGGCGAGAACATCATCATCGACGTGATAGACGACCAGTTTGTGTTCTACAATTCCAATATGAAGAAGGAATAAAGGACAAATGTCAATGAAGAGACAGGGGACGGCTGAAAGCCGCCCCCTGTTTTTGTATTGGTATTATAGCAGAAACGGTTGGGTCAGGGTCTTGTATTCGTCGGAGTAGGTGTTGTCGGGGTTGCGGAGAGGGAGTGAGGTGATGGTAGGTTCTGTTGGAGACGCGGAGTGGATGAACTGGAGGACGGAGCGTTTGGGAGGGTCGGAGAGGTGGTTGCAGATGTCGGTCCTGAGACGGCATTGCAACTGGCGCTGTTGAGCCTCGGTGATGGTTTTTTCTGCGTTGGAGGAGGGAATGATAATGGCAAGAGTGCCGTCGGGAGCAAGCAGATGCGAGGAGGCTTTGAAGAGCTGCTGTAGCGTCAGGTTGTCATCGTGTCGGGCGAGAGCTTTGCGCGGGTCGTTGTTGCGAAGTGAGTTGGAAAAGTAGGGAGGATTGGAGATGATCAGGTCGTATTGTCGGTCGTATTGTGTTGCGAAGTCTTGCAAGGGGACGTTGAGTGCATAGAGACGGTTGCTCCACGGCGAGTTCTCGAAGTTGGCTGATGCCACTTGTATTGTCTGCCGGTCGATGTCGATGGCGGTGATGTTGGCTATGGGGAAGCGTTGAGCCATCATAAGGGCCAGGATGCCGCAACCGGTGCCGATGTCGAGGATGTGTTGTGGCAGAAGTGAGGGTTGAGCGATGGCACCGAGCATAATGGCGTCGTTGCCGATTTTCATTGTGGCGCCGTTGTCGTTGATGTTGAATTGTTTGCAGCGGAACATAGGGTTGGATGTAGAATAAAAAAAGCTGCTGCAGTTATTGCAGCAGCTTTTAGATGTATAGTTTTTAGAGTTACTTCCTTGCTTCTCTTGATGCGTTGTAGAAGATTTTGAGAGCGCTTGCGGCACGCAGTTCCTGTTTGATGTCGCTTATCATACCCATTTTGACTTTGCCGTCGGCTTTGATGGCGAAGGTGAGGAGTTGGCTGTCCTCTTCAGAGCGTGAGCTCTTTTCGAGTTCGACAAACTGTCGGATGTCGGCGACGTCGGCTATTTGGTCATCGAGCTGAATACGGGGTTCAGTACCGTATTTGGCTGTGTAGCTATCCTGAGGGACACCGATGTTGATGTAGCTGACGAGGCTTTTCTTTTCGAGTTTGGTCACTTCGCTACCTTTCGGTGGAGTGATTTTCACGAAGAGAGAGCTTTCGCGCATAGTGGTGATAACCATAAAGAAGAAGAGGAGCATAAAGATAATGTCGGACATCGAGCCCATATTGAGGGCGGGTGTGCCTTTGTCATTTTTTTGTTTGAATCTTGCCATTATTTAGTTCCTCCTGTGTTTTTAGGCTCAGCTTCGGAGATAGCGACGGGGATAGCCTTGTCGATAGCGTCCTTGTGATCCTGGTCTAAGTCTTTATAGGGTCTGTTGAATTTCTCGCGAGAGAGTTCGTCACGCATCTCGTTGATGGCGGCGGTGAGTTCGTTTTGGACACGGAAGTATGTGTCGTACGAAGTACCACGGTCGTTCTGGAGCGAGATAACACCTTTGGAAACGGGGTAGTTTCCGAGCAGAGGTATGTTGATCACTTCTTTCTGCGGCAGGTCGTCGCGGTCTTGGGGGTTGCCCAGGAACTCTTTTGCGCGGTCTTTGAGCAGGCTGATGTCGCCGACCTCTTTGTTGAAGAGGATACGGTCGTTGCGGTTGATCTTAACCTGGAAGATGTTACGTTCACGAACTTCTGGCGGGGTGAAATCCGGCGGCAGCGGTGGAGGCAGACGCCGAGCGATACCCATATCAGTGTTGATGTTGGAGACCATCAGGAAGAAGGCCAGCAGCAGGAACGAGATATCGGACATCGAGCTTGTATTCAAGCCAGGAGTTGATTTCTTACTCATAGTGATACTTACTTTTTAAATGATTTAGAAATAACTGCCCAGAGCATCATAACTACTGCGCCGATAACGGTGATGTAGGTGGCGTAGCAGGCGATGGCGATGAGTTTAGCTGTTTTTTCCGAGGTCTCGTAGCGCAGCAGCATATCTTGCGGCATAGTGTCGCCAAGTGCGAGAAGTATGGAGGCGACGACGACTACGATGATAGCTCCGGCGAAAATGATAGTCTTTTTGGGTTTGTCTTTAAGGCTGATGATGCCGTAGAAGAGCCATACGAGGAGGCAGCAGACGACATAGCAGATGAGTACCCAGAAGGCCATATCGAATGCCCAGCCGAACTTGGTTTGGTTGGCGGCAAAGAGAATGGCGAGAACGGATACGATAACTGCGATACCGAGGCTGATCCACATTAAGATTTTTCTCGTTTTTTCTTGCATAATAGTTAAGGATTAAAGGGTTAATAAAAATGAAGTACTATCCTTGCACTATTATTTCTTGTTCTTGATGAGGATGTCCATAAAGGTAATGGTACCATCTTCCATTTGAGAAACGAGACTTTCGATTTTGGTAAGGAGGTAGTTGTAGAAAATCTGAAGGATGATGGCGACGATAAGACCGAACACAGTGGTCAAGAGGGCCATCTTCATACCGTGGGCAACGACGGTCGGGCTGATGTCACCGGCTTTTTCGATATCGTCGAATGCCTGGACCATACCGATAACGGTGCCGAGAAATCCGAATGAAGGAGCCAGGGCGATGAACAGGGCGATCCAAGTGAGGTTGGCCTCGAGGCGAGCCATCTGGACTCCACCGTAGGAGGTGAGGGATTTTTCGACGTTTTCGAGGCCTTCGTCTACGCGGTCAAGACCTTGGTAGAAGATGCTGGCGACGGGGCCACGGGTGTTGCGGCAGAGTTCTTTGGCTGCGTTGTAGTCGCCTTTCTTAACGTTGTCTTCAATGCCGTTGAGGAGGGCGTTGACGTTGGTGGTAGCCATATTGAGGTAGATGATACGCTCGATAACGAGTGCCATACCGAGGATGAGGCAGAGGAGCACGGGGGTCATCCAGCCTGCACCACCTTGGATGTATTTCTCTTTGAGCACTTCGTGGAACGATTTGGCTTCTTCAGCCTCTTCGTTAGCGGCCTCTACGGGTTCTGCGACGGCTTCGTCAGCAACAGCTGCACTGTCATCGGCTACTTGTTCGGTCTGGACGGCGTCGTTGTTGGCGGCGTCTTGGGCCATAACATTGTTGAGATTGGTGAATGTCAATAATCCAATTACCGACATCAAAGCGATTACTTTTTTCATTTTGGTTTTAATTGTGTTAATTATTAATTAGTTAGTTCGTTTTGCATATGTCACAATATGTTTGCAAATTTAGTAAGAAGTTTGCAACTGGAAAAGTTTTTTTGCTTTTTTTTTGAAAAAAATGTGGCTCTGTTTCGATAATACCTTGTTTTATAGGTGGATAATGGTGGCAAAAAAAACTCTGTGCCGTTTGTGCGTAGAAAAGCTGGTATTGGGGCGTGTTTGGGAGGGACCAACACTGGTCGTTGTACAATATATGTACAATACTTGTACAATTGTAAACGTACAAATATTGTACAAGTATTGTACATATATTGTACAACGACCGGAGTTGGTCCGTTTCGTGCAGGGGCAAAGTGCGGCGGATGGAGAGGGCGTGAGCGTTGTATTTGGTTGGTTGTAAAAAGATTGCAGCTGTGCCTGGAGGAACAGGCACGGCTGCAGTGGTATGACTGGAGATTTCAGATGTTGCGGTTGAGGAGTTTTTGTGTGAGCTCGAAGAGGGGTTGCTTGCTTTCGTGCGGCAGGTTGACGCTGTCGAGGTAGCCGATGGCTGCCTCGTGGTACTGTGCTATCTGCTTTTCGGTTAGCTCTTTGATTTTGATTTGGTTGTAGATTTGCAGCACTTGCTCTATTTTGGGTTGCGGGTCGTCGGGGGTAGTGCTGAACAGCTGGATGAGTTGCTGTCGCTGTGCGGGCTCGGCGGTTTGAAGTGCCTTGAGTAGGAGGTAGGTCTTTTTGTTGTCTTTTATGTCGGTGCCTGTCTGTTTGCCGAAGGTCTGTGTGTCGCCGTAGGCGTCGAGAAGGTCGTCGCGCAGCTGGAAGGCAAGTCCGATGTTGATGCCGAAGTTGTAGAGGGCGTCGGTGTCGGCTTGGGGCGCGTTGGCGTAGAGGGCTCCGATTTTGAGTGCTGCCGCGAGCAGGACGGCTGTCTTGAGCCGTATCATCTCGAGGTATTCGGGTATGGTGACGTCGTTGCGCTGCTCGAAGTCCATATCGTATTGTTGCCCCTGGCAGATTTCCATACTTGTCTGCTGGAAGACGTTGAGTATCTGGTGGAGGTTGGGGTGTGGCTGCCTGAGGAAGTACTGCCAGGCGAGGATGTTCATTGCGTCGCCCGAGAGGATGGCGGTGTTGGGGTTCCACTTGAGGTAGACGGTGGTTTTGCCGCGTCGGATGGGTGACTGGTCCATCAGGTCGTCGTGGAGGAGTGTGAAGTTGTGGAATGTCTCGATGCCTATCGCTGCATAGCGCGCTTGCTGGAGGTCGCCTCCGAAGAGGTCGGTTGCAGCAAGGAGCATCAGGGGACGGATGCGTTTGCCGCCGTCGGCAAGGGTATAGGCTATGGGGTCGAAGAGGTTGGCGGGGGTGCCGTGGAAGTCTTCGGCGTTGAAGTATTCTTTTACTTTGTCGGATAATTGTGTAAGGGTGAGCATTTTTGGGTGTTGATTTGTTGATATGTCGATATGTTGATTTGTTGAGGTGTTGATATGTTGATTTGTTTAAAGGGGTTTTGGCGATTGTGGGGCGTACACGGGGGTACGCCCGTACGGAATTGCTATATTCGTTTTCGTTTAAGTTTCGTTTCCTGTTTTTCTCTTGCAGGCTGGAAGCCTGCGCTCCTGCGTTTTCCGCTTGATTAGAAGGGGTAGTCGATACCGAAATTGGCGGTGGTTTGGGAGAGTTTCCAGTAGGGGGGGCGCCAGCGGTGTGAGGATTGCATACCGGGGTCGTAGAGGGGTATGGCGAGGTCGCAGCGGAGTGTGAGGATGGAGATGTTGGCACGAAGGCCGAAGCCGATGCCTACGGCGGTGCTTTGGGGAAGTGTCTTGAGGTTGAACTGGCCGTCGGGGAATTCCTGCGACTGGTGTGTCAGCCATACGTTGCCGATGTCGGCGAAGAGTGCTCCTTCGAAGATGGAGATGATGGGGAATCGGTGCTCGAGGTTGATTACGAGCTGTATGTCGCCTATGCGTTCAAGGATGTCTTGGTTGTCGGAGAGGAAGTTGCCGGGTCCGAGATAGCGCAGGTGCCAGGCACGGATGGTGGTTGGTCCGCCGCCGAAGAAGCTTTTTTCGTATGGCATTGCGGTGGAGTTGTTGTAGGGGAGTCCGATACCTGCGATAACGCGGGTCACGAAGGTGCTTTTCTTGCCGACGTAGAAGTAGCGTTTGTATTCGGCTGTTGCCCTGATGTATTGCGAGTAGGGGACTCCAAAGATGTATTTTATGCCGTTCTGGTCGGTGTTGCTTTTGGTGAGGTGCGAGATGGCGTTGAAGAGGTTGCCTGCGCTTTCGAGCGATAGGTGCAGGTAGTTGAAGTTGAATCGGGTGCCGTATTGCTGGGTGTTGTAGATGTAGTCGTAGCGGGCGTCCATAATGAAGTGGTCGCTGTATTGGTATTTGACTCGGGCGTCGCTGATGCTTCGCATACGTGCGCGGAAGGTGGAGTCGATGTTGAAGAAGCGTACAAAGGTGAGTTCGACGGGCAGCAGCTGGTGGCTGTGCTGTCCTCGGCTCCAGCTGTAACCGAAGCCGCTGTTGAAGAGGAGTCGTTCGAAATAGCTGTGCAGCTGGTAGTTACCGCCGAGGGTGATGAGTGTGTGTGGTCGCATCCGCTGCCAGAGAATGTCTTTGGTGAAGGGGAAGAGGAATGTGGGCAGGTCGAGCGATAGGTTGATGCCGTTTTCGAGGTTGCTGACGTTGTTGCGCAGGTTTTCGCTGTCGCGGTTTTTGAGGATGAGTTTAGGCAGTTCGATGAGGAGCGACCATTCGGCTTTGAACTGTTCGGCGCCGTGGAAGAGGTTTTTGTTGTGGTAGCTGATTTTGGTTTCAAGTCCGAGGTTGCCGCTGAGAAGTCCGAGGTTTTCCTGTCCGAAGGGCGATGAGTTGTTGATTTCGACCGATGCCGAGAGTCGCTGCCGTTTGGCGTTGAGGAGTCGCACCCTTGCATTGAGGAGCCGGTTGGTGTCGTTGCTGTTGGGGGATTCTACGAATTCTATGTTGATGTATTTGAAGTTGCGAAGGCTGAGGAGGGAGTTGTAGGTGCGGTCGATATTGCGAGGGCGGTAGGTGAGACCTTCGAAGAGGAAGAGCGAGCGTCCGATGGTGGAGGGTTTGATGGAGAGAGGCTGGTTGTGGATGAAGTGGTAGTTGGAGGTTCGGGTACGGAAGTGCATCGGGTAGGTCAGGGTGTCGTAAGAGGATGAGGCGCCGAGTTGCTGTGCCGTCGAGCTGTTGGGGTAGATATAGATGTTGTCGAGATAGTATTTTTGCAGCGGCCGTGTGACGGTTTGCTTGTCGGCGTTGATGAAACGCGGGTTCCGGATGTTAACCCGGATGGTCAGTTTGTTGTCTTGGAAGGCTGTGTCGACGGAGTAGGAGAGGAGGTCGGTAGATGCGTGGTAGTAGCCTTCGTTGCGCAGCTGCTCAATGATGCGTTTGCGCTCGGCGTCCATCACTTCCTGGTCGTAGTAGTCACCCTCTTTGAGCAGCGACTGGTCTTTCCATTGCCTGAGGAGCTTGTCGACATCGGGTGTCTCGGCGCGGAACGATATGCCGTCGATGCGGTAGCGCTGTGAAGGGGTGATATGATAGGTGACGTTGATGTCGTGTTTGCGGCTGTGGACGGTGTCGAAGGTGACGGTAGAGGTGAAGCAGCCTTTGGATTTGAGCAGGCCCGACAGTTGGTTGCAGGTCTGGATGGCGGCGTTTTCGTTGTAAATGACCGGTGCCTGTCCCTTGCGGCGCAGGTATTTGTGCCAGAAGTTGGACTTGTCGGGGTTGGAGAGGCAATAGATGCGCATCGTCAAGCGTGGCCCGACGCCGAGGATGTGGCTGTTGGGCTTCTGGCGGGTGTATTTCTTCATATCGCTGAGGGCGTCGCGAATCTCCTTTGGGGGCTCGCTGCCGTCGGCCATAGTGACTTGATAGCTGTTTCTGTTGAGTATTTGTTGGTCGGGCTGAATGAATTTCTCAACGCTGCTGCACGATGCCAACGCCAATGTCAGCGTGAGCAATGTCAGTATAAGACGGTGCGGTGCGTTATGTGGTTTTTGTTTCATTTGCCTTCGATTGTGGCGATTATGGTGGCGGTGGCTCCGAGGTTGGTGTGCATATAGTTGCTGCAGGCATCGGAGGCTGTTTTGTAGCATTGCGGATCGTCGAGCCAGGTGGTGAGAATCTGTGTCAGCTGGTCGGCTTTGGTGTAAGTCTTTGCTGCTTGGCAGTCGAGGAGTTGGTGTGCTTCCTGGAATTTGGTGTAGTTGGGTCCGAAGCACACGGGGCATCCGAAGATGGCTGCCTCGAGGGTGTTGTGGATGCCTTTGCCAAATCCGCCGCCGATGTAGGCGATGGTTGCGTAGCGGTAGATGGATGAGAGCATACCGATGTTGTCGATGATGAGGACGCAGCGATGGTTGAGCGCAGGGTCGGCATCGGGCAGTATGAGCTGCGAGTAGCGTACGCAGTTGTCGGCACCGAAGAGCTGCTCGATTTGCTTGAGGTGGCTTTCGGCAATGACGTGCGGTGCAAGTATGAGTTTGAGCGGTTTGCTGTAGCTGTCGTAGAAATGCTTGATGTTGTTCTCGTCGGGAGGCCACGAGCTGCCTGCAATGAGCGTTGGCAGGGGCTGGTTGGCACCATTGAGGAGGAATCGCTCAATCTCGGGGAAAGACTTGGCTTGCAGGGCGATGTCGTTCACACGGTCGAAACGGGTGTCGCCGGCGATGGAGCATCGGTTGTAGCAGATGCCTTTGAGCAGTTTGATGGATTCCTGGTTCTGTACGAATATGTGGCGGTAGCATTGCAGCTGCTGTGCAAACCATTTGCCGTAAGGCTTGAAGAAATACTGCGAGGGTCGGAAGATGGCCGAGAAGAGATAGGTCGGTGTGGCTCTGCGCTGGAGCGCCTGGAGGTAGTTGAACCAGAAGTCGTATTTGACAAAGAAGGCGATGTCGGGGTGCATCAGTTGCATCAGCCGTCGTGCGTTGCGCTGGGTATCTGGCGGCAGATAAATGACGATGTCGGCTTGGTCGTAGTTCTTCCGTACCTCGAAGCCGGAGGGCGAGAAGAATGAGAGAACGATTTTGTATTCGGGATGCAGCTTGCGGAACTGCTCTATGACAGGTCTGGCCTGCTCGAATTCGCCGAGCGACGAGGTGTGGAACCAGGCTACTTTGGCGCCGTTGAGTTTCTCTTTAGGGAAGCAGTCGGCCCAGTGGCGCCAGCCTTTACGCATCAGAGCGGCTTTTTCGTTGAAGGGTGCCGCACATCTTACACCGAGGCTGTAAATGCTGATTGCCAAACTGTAGAGGAGTCTCATCGCTTACTGTTTTAGAAGAAGTAATAGTCGTAGGCCGTTTTGCCTTTAAGTGGGAACATCCAGCTGATTTTCACCGTGTAGAGGAGGTCGAAGTAGTTGGTGTTGTCGGGGCCGTGCAGGTTCATCACTTCGTCGATGACATAGTTGCGTACGGAGTGGTTCCAGCATTGGGTCACCTCGAATGCAACGTATAGGTTGAAGAAGTTGGAGCGGTTGCTCATAAACCAGTATCCGATGCTCTCGGTCAAGGTCACGCCGCGACGCTTGTGGTCGTAAAGGCGTGCATAGTCGCCCTGCAGCTGGGGCGCATTCACGTCGTTGAGCATAAAGATGGTTTTCTGCTGCATTATGCCGCCGTAGAGACGCAGCAGCAGGCCCGAGTTGGGGTTGCGCTCGTTGAGGGTGATTATTTTGCCTCCGCCAATTCTGAACGAGAGCATTCTGTTGTAGCAGGTGGTGTTGGCGTCGACGCCGTTGGTGCCGATTACGAGAGGCACAGTGTCGTGGCTGAAGGCGGCAGGGGCACGTTGGGCTTTGTTGCGCAGATTGTCGCCGTTGGCACCGATAATGAGGCCGCCGTCGAGCGAGACGATCCAGTTGGACTTGAACTTGTATCCTGCTTCAATGCCGAAACCGAGATAGGGCGACTGGTAGAGGTCGTGCATACCGTATTCGGTCGACAGCTTGTCGGAGGCGATAGTGGTGCCGAAGTTGAATCCGAAGTAAGGTGTGGCCAGAGTGTCCTGCGTGAGCTTAATCTGGGCATTGGCGTTGAGCGAGACGGTGAGTGTAAAGAGCAGAGCCGGTATCAGAAAGCGAGGTTTCATAGTGGTCGATTGTTATTTGAGGGTGCTTTTTCTGCCCATAGCCTTGAGCATTTTGGGCATAAGATCGATGTTGTTCTGGATGCCTGAGAATGTCTCTGCGCCAGGTCCGTAGGAGAAGACGGGGACCATAACACCCGAATGTCCGTCGGTGATGTATTTGCATTCGTTGAGGCCTTTCTCTATGTCGCCGCTTTTCAGCACAAGGCCGCCGGTTTCGTGGTCGGCGGTAACGACAACGAGGGTGTTGCCGTCCTTCTCGGCGAAGTCGAGGACCACTTTCAGCATCTTTTCAAAGTCGGCGAGTTCGGCTTCCATATAGGCTGCGTCGTTGTTGTGGCAGCCCCAGTCGATTTGCGAGCCTTCAATCATCATCACGAAGCCTTTGGGGTTCTTGGTCAGAATGTCGAGGGCCTTTTTGGTGCCTTCTACAAGCACGGGGTCTCTGCCCGGTGCAACTGGACCGTAGTAGTTCTCGCAGAAGAAGGTGACCAGTTTGTTGCTTTTGGACTTCTTCATTTCCTCAAGGCTGTAGGTTATCTCGTAGCCGTTCTTCAGCAGCGTGTCGATGGGGTTGAGGCCGTCCTTGCGGTTCTCGGGACGGAAGTTGGACAATCCGCCGCCAATCATCACGTCAAAACCGCATTGAGACATATGCAGGCTGATGGTGTCGTACATCTTGCGATTGGGAACGTGGGCGTAGGTGCTTGCCGGTGTTGCGTCGAGGACGCTGCTGGTGACGACAAAGCCTGTCGAAAGGCCCCACTCGTGTGCCATCGAGAGTATCGACTTGACGGGGGTGCCGTCGGCAAGGACGCCTATGTGCTTGTTGTCGGTCTTGTGGCCGGTGACGATGGCTGTGCCGCCGGCACCGCTGTCGGTGGTGTATTTGTTGTTGGAATAGGTGCGTGAGAAGCCCGAGAACGGGAAACGCAGAAAGTTCGAGAGGCCTCTCTGTGCCACTACCGATGCATATACTTGCGCGGTGCCCATACCGTCGCCTATGATCACTATTACGTTTTTAGCCTTCTTGCCTGCCGGCATAGCGGCTTGAGTGCCGGGAGTTTCAAGCCATTGGCCTGTCGTGGCGCTCTCTTCGAATGTGTCTGTCGATGCCTGAATGTTCCTTTGCCCCCAGGCCGGCAATGCCATAACGGAGGCCAGAGCTATGATTATAAAGTGCTTTTTCATATCTGTCATTCACAAATTCAATGTTCTATCTTCTGCTGCTACTGCCGCTGTGACTGCCGCCGCCGCTGCTGCGACTGCCACCGCCGCCGAATCCACCGCTGCTGCGGCTCGAGCTGCTGCCGCTGCCGAAACTGCTGCTGCGGCTCGACGACGAGCGACTGCTGTTGAAACTGCTCGATGTCGAACGGCTGCTCTCAAAGCGGCTGCTGCGCTGTGTCGGGGTCGAAGTGCTGCGGCTGTTGAACGAGCTCCTGTCAGTGGAGCGTCCGCTTTCAAAGCGTCCTGTGCGGGGTGTGTTGCTGTAAGAGCTTCTCGAGCTGCTACGCACACCGCCGTTGGTTCTGCTTCCTGCGCTGCTTGCATTGCGTTGCGAGGCCACGCTCGAAGGTTTGGCATAGCGTCCGCTGTTGTTGGCAATCGGAGTGCGGCTGCCTGTCTGGGCGCTGCCGCGACCCACGCTGCCGGTGCCGCTGACATTGCCTCTCGAGGCCCGACCGCCGTTATTGAGGTCAACACCGCCTCTGCGCACCGTTCCGCGGCCAACCGATGCCGGTCTCGGGGCAGGAGTGTTGCCTCTCATAGTGGGGCTTGTGGCTGCTCCGCGGTTGCCGTTGCCCAGATAGCGATGGCCATAGTTGGAATAGCCTCTCCAGCCGTTATAATGGTAGGCATAGCCGCCCCAGCCGTAGTAGCCATAGTAGCCGGGATAGAAATAGGGATCCCAATACCACCAGGGCGAACCCCACGCCCAGCTGTAGCCGAAGCCAAAGCTCCAGTAAGGGCCGTAGCCCCAGCTGTAGCTTATTCTCCAGTGGCTGCCGCCCCATCCCGGATAGTACCAAGTGTTCCAATAGGGGCTGTACCACGGGTCCCACGAATAGTAGAGACTTGCGCCCCAGTAGTAGGGGCTCTCGCCACGCTCGTATTGCGCAATCGACTTCAACTTGAGCGTCGTCGTGTCCTTCTTCGGTGTGGTGTCGTTCACTTCGCCTGCCAACTCCACGGTTATGTCGTCGCTTTTGTTGACGACGGTGGTGTCGTAATAGGCGGTCGGTACCGACGGTTTTATTCCTTTTCGGGGGTTGGAATAGTAATTTTCATCCCCGTTCTGCGTCTGGGCATAGAGCTCGGCGCAACTTGCCGAAAATAAAAATAACGCACATAAAATGCTAATACTTAATCTCTTCATCTGCGTTGCTTTATTCTGTTTTATGTTAAAATATTCCTAATTCCTAATTATTTAGTATTTTTGCAAACCGAAATCTTGCGTGCAAAGATACGCATTTTTATTTGAACGTAACGTAAAACTCAAAAAAAAATTATAAACAAGAAATAAATGGCAAAAGATTTTGTGAAACGTTCCGAGAACTTCTCGGAGTGGTATAACGAACTTGTGGTCCGCGCCGACCTTGCCGAAAACTCGGCTGTGCGCGGTTGTATGGTTATCAAGCCCTACGGCTATGCTATCTGGGAGAAGATGCACGACGCCCTTGACAAGATGTTCAAGGACACCGGCCACCAGAACGCCTACTTCCCCATCTTTATCCCCAAATCATTCCTCAGCCGCGAGGCCGACCACGTCAAAGGTTTCGCCAAAGAATGCGCCGTGGTGACCCACTATCGCCTCAAAACCAACGAGGAAGGCACCGGTGTCGTTGTCGACCCCGAGGCTCGTCTCGAAGAGGAACTTATTGTGCGCCCCACATCCGAAACCATCATCTGGAGCACCTATAAAAACTGGATCAAGTCCTATCGCGACCTGCCTATCCTCTGCAACCAGTGGGCCAACGTCGTGCGTTGGGAGATGCGTACCCGTATGTTCCTCCGCACTGCCGAGTTCCTTTGGCAGGAAGGCCACACCGCCCACGCCACCCGCGAGGAGGCCGAGGCCGAAGCACGCCGTATGCTCGACGTCTATGCCGACTTTGCCAACAACTGGATGGCTGTGCCCGTCGTCAAGGGCGTCAAGTCGCCCAACGAGCGCTTTGCCGGTGCCCTCGACACCTACTGCATCGAGGCTATGATGCAGGACGGCAAGGCTTTGCAGGCCGGCACCAGCCACTTCCTCGGCCAGAACTTCGCCAAGGCCTTCGACGTCCAGTTCCTCAACAAAGAGAACAAGCTTGAATACGTGTGGGCTACATCTTGGGGCGTCTCTACACGCCTGATGGGTGCCCTCATAATGACCCACAGCGACGACAACGGCCTCGTGCTGCCGCCCAAGCTGGCGCCCATACAAGTGGCCATAGTGCCTATCTGCAAGAGCGACGACCAGCTGCGCGAAATCGACACCAAGGTTCAGCCCGTAATCGACGCCCTGCGCGCCAAAGGCATCACCGTCAAGTACGACAACCGTCCCGAGTACAAGCCGGGCTGGAAGTTCACCGAATACGAGTTCAAGGGCGTGCCCGTGCGCCTCGCCGTCGGTCCGCGCGACCTCGAGAACGGAACCTGCGAGGTGTGCCGTCGCGACACGCTCGAGAAAACGACTATGCCCATCGAAGGAATAGCAGAGCATATCGAACAGCTTATGGCTGAGATACAGCAGAATATCTACCAGAAAGCCCTCGACTTCCGCCTCAGCCAGACCCGCAAGGTCGACACCTGGGACGACTTCAAGACCGAAATCGAGAAGAACGGCTTCCTGCTCTGCCACTGGGACGGCACCACCGAGACCGAAGAGGCCATCAAAGCCGAGACCAAGGCTACCATCCGCTGCATACCCTACGACGCTCCCGAAGAGGAAGGCCGTTGCATCTACAGCGGCAAGCCCAGCCATCGCCGCGTGATATTCGCACGCAGCTATTGATAACGACACAATTCCAGCGTCATCGTTGGCCAAACACCCCGGACGAATGCCCACCTGCGGTTTCTTTCGGGGTGCTTTTTTTTTGCTTTTTTTACGCTCCCTTGCAATATTTTTAGTTAAATTGCGTTAACAAAGCCAAATACTAACCAACTAAACTATATTATTATGAAGATTTGTAACAAAATGCTTGCCGAAGGTTTCGGTACCTTCGTGCTCGTGCTCGGCGGCTGCGGTACTGCGCTGTTCGGTCACGTCGGATTCCTTGGTGTGGCTCTTGCCTTTGGTCTCACCGTCATTGCTATGGCATACGGTATCGGCCACATCAGCGGCGCCCATCTCAACCCTGCCGTATCGTTCGGCGTATGGGTCAACGGACGTATGAGTTTCAAGGAGATGCTCTACTACTGGTGCGCACAGATTATCGGTGCCATCATTGCAGGTGCCGTCCTCCTCGCTGTGTGGAAGGCTGCCGGAATGGGCAACACTGGCGTATTCGCAGCCAACGGCTTCGGTGCCGATTTTCAGGCCGCTGCTGGCGCTGATGCCGGCTATATGAACGTAGGCTGGGCAGGCGCATTCATCGTCGAGGCTGTCCTTACCTTCGTATTCCTGATGGTCATTCTGGGTGCCACCGATGAGCGCAGCAACACCAAGGCTGCAGGCCTCGCTATCGGTCTGACCCTCACCCTCATCCACCTCGTCAGCATCCCGCTGACCAACACCAGTGTCAACCCCGCCCGCAGCATCAGCCAGGCCATCTTCAGCGACTGCACCACTTGGAGCGCTTGCGGCCAGCTGTGGCTGTTCATCGTTGCACCGCTCGTAGGCGCCGCTGTTGCAGGTCTGTTCTACAAGTGCGTAGCCCCGAAAGAGAAATAAGGTTTATAACTTTTTTTAATAGAGGACCCGCCGTGAGGCAGGTCCTCTTTTTTTTTTATATTCTACCGAGCAGTTGTCTGAGGCTTTTTAATGGTAAGAATATAACACCCCGTAGGGGTTCCCTTTTAATAGAATAGCCAGTTTTTTTTCGCCTTATAAATGGCCTTGCGGCGCCATAGGCGCCGCAAGGCCACTGGAAAAAGATGGAGCATCGTGTATGCTATTAAAAGGAAACCCCTACGGGGTGTTTCGGATGATTGCGGATAATCATTTAGTGTAATGCCAACTCGCTGGAAAATAAAACAAATTGTCCCTCTAACTTCCCTCAAATTCCCCTCAAACACCCCTCAAACTCCCCTCCTAAAACACCCTACCAACACTGGTCGTTGTACAATATATGTACAATAGTTGTACAATATATGTACAATTGGTAAACGTACAAATATTGTACAAGTATTGTACATATATTGCCGGAGTTGGTACCTTAAAGTCTTGGAAATGAATCGGTTGGCGTATTGTGCTGTTTTTGGGTTATATTATTGAAATTCAATGGTTTGAATAAAAAGTGTAATTTTTTTTACTTTTTTTGTAAAAAATCGGCTTGTTTTGTTACAGATGTAAATGGACGCAGAAAAAGTTTTCTGCTCCTTTCGGTCGGCGGGGTTTTTGGCCCGACTTTGTCGACTGGAATTGGTTGGTTTTTCGGGCCTGAACAAAATACATATTTAAATATGAAAAAACTCTTTTTGGCAATGGGCGTCGTGGCGATGCTCGCAGGTTTAAGTTCGTGCAGCAAGACCTGCACTTGCAAACAGTCAGTCGGCGGTCAAGTGATGCAAACGGTTACAATGGAAACCAAAGGCAAATGCTCAGACCTTAACACCACTCAGACGGTTATGGGTATGACCCAAAAGACCGAGTGCGAGAATGAATAATCGCGTTGATTTGCATTTTTGGGAGGCATCGTCGAAACGATGCCTCTTTTTTTTATCTCAGCAGCAGGACGGTTCCTTTGACGCGTTGCGGGTGGCTTGGCTGCGAGACGGTGGTGTAGGTGATGAGGTAGACGTAGGCTCCTTGCGGGCAGGGAGCGCCTTTGTAGGTGCCGTCCCAGCTGTCGGCAAGGCCGTCGAAGGTGCAGATGTGCAATCCCCAGCGATTGAAGACGCTGACTTCGGCGGCAATGATGTCGTTGCATAAGATGCTGAAGCTGTTGTTGATGTCTTCGCCCGGGGTGAATGTGTTGGGCACCCATACGGCGGTGCTGTCGATTAGCGGCGGCTGCGGTGTGGGCAGCACGGTGAGGTGCAGGCGGATGGTGCTGTCGCATCCGTTGTGGGCTTGCAGCACCACGTAAGGGCTGTCGGTGCTCTCGCTGTAGGTGTTGCCGTCAATCCAGGTGAAGGTGATGGTGTCGGGGATTGCAATGCTGTCGGTGGCGGTGTAGGAGTGGTGGATAATGAGTGGGATGTATGTAGTGCTGTCGCAGCCCATAGTGTTGGTAGCGGTGCTTATAAGTGCGGTGTCGTTCGCATAGTAAGTGTTTTCGCCAAGAAGCAGGCTGTCGCACGCTGCAATGACTGTGTCGAGAACGGTTGTGCTGTTTGGGAAGACTCTGACTATTGTTTGCAGTGTGTCAACGGCATTGAAGCATTCTTGGCAGGAAGCGTATACGATGGCTGTTACTGTATAGGTTCCGGCTTGTGAAAAAGAATGCTGTGTGTTGGCTCCGTAATCTTGTGCCCCGTCGCCGAAATGCCATCGGATGCTGTCTGTTTCGTGCTCGGACACAACGGACATCGCTATTGACTGGTTTGTGCATTCGTTGGTTGTGTCGAGGAGTGTGGCATCGTTAAAGTCGCCGATACATAGCGTGTTTTGTATTGTCGGGAATCCGGCACCTAAAGGACAGGAATGGACCCAATTGTAGGGATATGTGGCGTAGGCGTTGAACCCAGAGCCTCCGAGTGCCGTCAGTGTATGTACTCTGAGGTTGGCGTCTTGGATTCTGGCAATGCTGAAAGCGGTGTTGTTTGGAATTGGTGTGAAAAGATGACCGATGTTGATTGTGTCGAAGAATATCAAGCTTGTGTCTGATGTATGTGCGACAATATTTATGCGATGGCGAATGGTGTCATTGTAATAGTCGGGTGAATTGTAGGGGTCATATTGCTTGAATTGAAACATTGTGTATTTTGTTGCGTTTTTAATAGGGTGTATTGTCGTAGACGAGGCTGATCTCGTACGATAATATTGAAGAATGGTGGTGTCAGCGATAATTGGAGTGAATCGTGTTGAGTTGTATAGTGTTATGCTTGCTGCTTTGCTTGTTGTGATGTAGTCTGCTGCGGATGAGGGATCGAGAGTGTACTCGTAGGTGCCGCGCGCTATAAGATGGGTTAGCAATTCTCCGTTGCGATAGACAAGGCAAGGGCCGTCTTTGGCTGTGATGCGGACTTTGTCGGGAGTGTCGAATCCGGAGTGGGGAACAATAAAGTGCCTACCCCATTTGTCTGTTGGAACAGTTTGTTCGACGAATTTATGTCCGTCGGAAGAATAATGGCCGTCGGAAGAAACAATGGAATTGTGGTTGCCTTGGAAGACGGCGATGCTTTTGCTTGAGATGATGCGTGTACCGGAAAGATCAGCATCGAAATCAGAATTAATCTGAAAGCAGGTGCCTGCTGCAGGGAAGAATTTATATATTGTTTCGCCTGCTTGGTTGCCTGTGTTGGTTGGTCCGTTGAGGATTATTTGAACAGTGGTGGAGTCTTGGGTGGTTACAATTGCAAACGAGCAGTTTCCCCGAAACCAAGGATGATATACAGGATAGGTTTGGATTATGTATTCTTTTCCTAAAACTTGTGTTGGCAGGATATTGGATATTTCGATGTAGCTTCCATTCCCGTCATAGGCATAGAGCGATACCGTATCGGTTGTGGTGATGTGGAACCCGTAATCGAATTCAGTTCCCGATATGTTTGATAATAGATAGTAATTTAGGAAAGTAGTTTTGCCCGTGTATGCGGCAATGGCTATTGTGGTGTCCCATCCTGTTCTCGGATTGGTGATTGTTGCGTTGCAGTCTCTTGGTGAGGCAAAATTTAGCTCTATGTGTGTTAGCCCGTTGTCGAAATAAGCTTCGTAGGAGCCGATGCTTGTTACCCAGAAGTCGGTGCCCATTGTTGTCATTTGCTGGGCTTGAAGCCAACTGCTGTTCAAGGCGAAAAGCAGAAAGATTGAGATTATGGATAGTTTCTTTTTCATAATGTAGGTTTTCGTTTCTATGCTTCAGCTCCGAATTGCATCAAATATGCTTTTATGAACTCGTCTATCTTGCCGTCCATCACGCCCGTAACGTCGCCTGTCTGGTAGTTGGTGCGGTGGTCCTTGACGCGGCGGTCGTCCATCACGTAGCTGCGTATCTGGCTGCCCCACTCAATCTTCTTCTGCGAGGCTTTGATTTTGGCCTGCTCTTCCATACGGTGCTTCATCTCGCGGTCGTAGAGCTGCGAGCGCAGCAGTCGCAGGGCGTTCTCCTTGTTCTTAGGCTGGTCGCGGGTCTCGGTGTTCTCGATGAGTATCTCCTCCTCCTCGCCTGTGTAGGGGTCTTTGTACTGGTAGCGCAGGCGCACGCCCGATTCGACCTTGTTGACGTTCTGTCCGCCGGCGCCGCCGCTGCGGAAGGTGTCCCAGCTCAGACGCGAATTGTCGACCACCACCTCTATGGTGTCGTCGACGAGGGGCGTGACGCTTACCGAGGCGAAGCTGGTCATACGCTTGCCCTGAGCGTTGAAGGGGCTGACGCGCACCAGACGGTGCACGCCGGTCTCGCTCTTGAGGTAGCCGAAGGCAAACTCGCCTTCTATCTGCAGGGTGCAGCTCTTGATGCCTGCACCGTCGCCGTCGAGCGAGTTGCTTATGGCGACTTTGTAGCCCGAGCGCTCGGCGTAGCGTATGTACATACGCATCAGCATCTCGGCCCAGTCCTGTGCCTCTACGCCGCCGGCACCGGCGTTGATGCTCAACACGGCGTCGAAGCGGTCGCTCTCACCGCGCAGCATATTCTTGAACTCCAGTTCTTCCACCAGCTTGGTGGTGGCCTCGAGCTGCTTCAGCATCTCCTCCTCTGTGGCGTCGCCGGCCTCGAAAAACTCGTTCATCACCTGCATATCGCCACAGCTGTCGCTGACGGCCTTGAATGCTGTGGTCCAGGACTTCTTGCTCTTTATTTCGAGCATCACTTTCTTGGCCTCTTTGGGGTCGTTCCAGAAGTCGGCGGCTTCGGTCTTCTTCTCCTCTTCGGCAATGGCGGCTTCAAGTTTGTCTATTTCAAGGAATTTCCTTAGGGCTTCTTTGCGTTGTTCCAGGTCTTTTATCGTCTCGGGGATTGTCATTGTTGGTTTTATGTTGATTTGTCGATTTGTTTATTTGTTGGTTTGTGGTGGTTCGCTTTTCTCACTTCGCTTTTCGCGATTGCGAGGCGTACACGGGGGTACGCCCGTACGGAATTGCTATTTTGGTTTTCGTCTTCGTTTTCGTCAAATGTTAAATATGTTTATGAACAGTATTGTTATGTCTGTATTTACTTTGTAATTTGTGGCGTAACTGCGGTCGAGGCGTTCGCAGTCGGGGTTCTTCACTTGCGGCATACGGTCGCGGGTGCGGAACACGCCTTTGCGTATCGCAGGCAGCGGGTTCTCCGCTCTCCGTTCTCTGTTCTCCGTTCTCCGTTCTCCGTTCTCCGTTCTCCGTTCTCCGTTCTCCGTTTGACGGCTGTATCCCACCCAGCTTTTCTTGCCGAAAAGCACAGATAGGCAGTCGGCAAAGTAGCGGCGTTTGCGCTTCTGCGGCCAGAACAGGATAGGGGAGAGGACGAGCAGCAGCAGCGCTGCAATGATGTCGAACAGGCGTTTGCTGCGGCGGTTGGTAGCGTTGCTGATGTTGCCGAAGTCGGGCGTGTAGAGTTCCTCGGGACTGTTGGTGTAGTTGCTGCCAATCAGCACGTTCATCCCTTCCGGCGCCGTGCGGAAACTGATGCCTTTGCCTCGCAGCCGCTCCGTGACGCTGAGTATGTCGCAGACCGATATGTCTTTGGTACAGAAGATGATTTCATCGATGCTGCTCCGGGCGTCCATAAGGTCCTCTATGTCCTTTGTGGCGTACGACAGGTCGGCAATCATCTGCGGCGGCAGGTTCTTGACGTATTTCGACTCTATGCCGAGGGTGTCGAACAACTCGTTGGTGACGCGGTCGTACTCGCTCTTGTCGCCGACAATCAAACGGCTTTTGCCGCTGTCGGGGCGCAGTTTGTAGCCCTCCACGTTCAGCAGGCTTAAAATCATACGTATGACGATGGCCGATGCGATGCTCCACACCGAGCCGAGCAGCACGATGGCTCGCGAGAACCTCAGTTCCTCGCTCAGCAGCGAGTAGAAGACCAGCAGGCACAGGGCGCCTAAGCCCATACCTTGAACTATGCGACCGATGCGTAGCGGCTTGTCGTAGCCGCCTCTGAGCCAGGAGGCAAGCAGCAGGATAAGGACGTAGAGAGGCAGTATCGTCCACGTGTAGAAAGCCGGATAATAGTTCACATTCTCAGCCCAATAAGTGGCCCAAATGCTCTTGATGGCCAGAAAGCCGGCAAACGATGCGGCAAAGTCAAGTGTAGGGACGGCCAGCCGGCCGACCAAGCGCTTGCCGAAATCCAACGATGCCCTCAGCCATATAGCACATTGAATCAATAAGGTGTACATCTTGGCACCGTTGCCCCTGAAGTATTTGCGGGCAAAGATGGCCATAGCGTTGTAGAAGGTGTAGACATAGTTCATACTGCTCTTCTTCGTGCTTTCGCCCTTGTAGTGCAGTATGCGTGTCGTCGGCAGGTAATAGTTCTTGTAGCCAGCCAGCTTTATGCGCCACGAGAAGTCTATGTCCTCGCCATACATAAAGTAGCTTTCGTCCAGCAAACCAGTCTTTTCCAGAGCCTCGCGGCTTATCATCAGGAACGCGCCCGGCAGCACATCCACCTCGTTCACCGTGTCGTCGTCAAGGTGGCCCATATAGTAGGCGCCAACCTTTCGGTTGTGAGGGAACAGCTTTATGAGGCCGCTTATCTTATAGAACGATGTGGCCGGCGACGGGAATCCGCGCTTGCTCTCCTTCAAGAAGCGTCCTTCGCCGTCTATCATCTTCACGCTCAGTCCTCCGCAGTCCTTGTGGCCATCGAAGAAATCTATGCACACGCGGAACGTATCCTTTTGCACAAGCGTGTCCGGATTCAGCAGCAATATATAGTGTCCAGACTCCCCGTCCTGCGTAGCACATCCCCTCTCGGAGAAGGGTGACCGAAGACCGGGGTGTGTCGCATCGTGTAGTTCTCCGTTCTCCGCTTGCAGGCTGGAAGCCTGCGCTCCTGCGCTTTCATCTTTCTGCTTGCAGGCTGGAAGCCTGCACTCCTGCGCTCTCCGTTCTCCGTTCTCCGTTCTCCGTTCTCCGTTCAAAATCTCCCTGATCGCCTGGTTGTTGGCCTTTGCAAAGCCTGGGTTGTCGCTGTTGGCAATCAAGTGCACTTCGGGGAACTTCTCGCGAATCATCTGTACCGAGCCGTCGATCGAATTGTTGTCCACCACCCACACATCGGTGTCGATGCCCTCAGCGGCGGCATACACCGACCGAAGGCACTGCTCCAGAAAATACTTCACATTGTAGTTTACTATGACGACCGAAAGCTTCATCGATGACCTAATCAAATTAAAAAAGGGTAAGCTGTTTATATCGCGTCGCTACAACCAAACACCCTTGCTGCATTCCTGCCCTGGGGGATTCAATGGGAGCTGACCGTATAAGACTTACCCGAATGCAAAAGTACTACTTTTCCCGATACTGGCAAATTTTTTTTTGCTTCTTTCTGTTAACTGCTGACGTTTCAGTGAATTAATCTTTTGCCCGCACTGCACAATCCAATGCGGCGCACTCTGTTTCCTATATGTTATTTATAGATTTTGCGCCTGTTCATCTCGGCGTGGAAAGCGGCGGCGTTCGCGTTATGCTGCGCCAGCGTGGTGGCGAAGGCGTGGCGTCCGCTGAAGTCGGCTTTGGCGCAGAAATACAGGTAGTCGGTCGGCTTGTCTTTCAGCACCGCGTCAATCGACGCAGTGCTCGGAATACATATCGGTCCTGGAGGCAACCCTTTGTATTTGTATGTGTTATATGGGCTTTCGGCTTCTATGTGCTTGTTCAGCAGGCGCCTTAGCGTGAAGTCGCCGACGGCATACTTCAGCGTCGGGTCGGCCTGCAGCAGCATTCCTTTGCGCAAGCGGTTCAGGTAAACACTGGCAATGTCGGGTTTCTCGTCGTTCTTGTTGGTCTCTTCCTCCACTATCGACGCCAGCGTGACCACCTCTGTCTGTGTCATTTTCAACGCCTTGCATTGCTCCTTGCGTGCATCGGTCCAGAAGCGGTCCCACTCCTTGTTCATCCTTTTCAGCAGCTTCTCGGGCGTCGTGTTCCAGTATATCTCGTATGTGTTCTGCGGAAACATACCTATTATCGTGGCCTTGTTGAAGCCGTATTCCGCGCAGACAGCCTCGTCTTCAAGCAGTTGCAGCAGAGCGTCGCTCTCCATTTCAAGTCTGCGGCCGATATAGTCGCACAGTTGGCGCTTGGTCCGGTACTTGTTGATTGTCAATCGGATTGCGTCTTGGTTGCCGCAGTAGAGCTTGGTCAGCACGTTCCACACCTTGTCCTCGGGCTTAAGCACATAGCAGCCGCCCTTGACATTGTCCTTGTAATTCCGGATACGTGCCATAGTGTTGAAAACCATCTTGTTGCCTATGCAACCGTGCGCCTCGAGCGAGTCCACTACCGTCGCATAGTCCGAGCCGGTGGCGATATAGAGTGTCACCGTTTCGCGGTTGGCCATCTTCTGGCCGCGCAGCACCGCAAGTGCCGCAACCACAGCCACTAACACCACAACCGCTATCGTGCCGATAATCACATTCTGCCTTTTCAGTTGCTTCTTCTTGCCTTTTTTTGCCATCTCTTAATCCTCTATAATCTTTTGATAAACAATTGCATCGCTCCATTCGCCGCCCGTCAGCAGCCAGTCCTTCACGCGACCGCAAGTCGCATAGCCGGCCTTCTCGAAAAGCCTGACACTCTGCTTGTTGCCTGTGCCGACGATGGCGTACAGCTGATGCAGGCCGATATGCTCGCGAGCAAAAGCCTCGACCGCCGCAAGCATAGCGATGCCGTAGCCCTTCCTGCGCATCCGGCTGTCGGTCAAAATGCCCACTCCGGCGCGGCGGTGGTGCGGGTCGAAATCATACAGGTCCACACATCCAACAGCTTCGCCCTCAGCGTTCTCGGCCATCAGCCGCAGCTGCCGCGAGGCATAGATGTCCACGCCGCTGCACTCGTCGATGAACTGCTGCAGCGCGTGGCGCGAAAAAGGCTGGTGTGCAGCACTATAGACCCATACCTCGGGGTCGTTCTCCCATCTGTAAATGGCGTCGATGTCGGCAGGCTCCATCGCACGCAGGACTATGTCGGGCTTTTTCGTTTCCACTTCTCGATACTTTTTTGCCCCTTAACGGCAAACATCGCCTTTTATTGCCGCCTGCCCAAAAATATCATACTCCCTTTTCCGTGTCCGCCGCTGATGTGGATATGGTGCAGGCAGAGATGCCTGCGCACTAGGACCAACACTGGTCGTTGTACAATATATGTACAATAGTTGTACAATACTTGTACAATTGGTAAACGTACAAATATTGTACAAGTATTGTACATATATTAGACGGTTGAAAAATTTTGCTGTTTTCGACTTTTTTCCTATCTTTGCCGTTGGACATTTGGATGTATCGCCTCGCTATTGCGTTGTATGCCAGTACGGTATGCTTTTGGCGGTGCGTTCTGGATGTGTTTAAATATGATTTCAAGGCTATGATAAACCATAAAGAATTATGCGATGAGGTGTGTCGGCTGGCTGCCGAGGTCGGCACCTTTCTCGCCACGGAGAGGAAAAATCTCAACTCGGTCGACACGCAGTCGAAGGGCGTGCACGACTATGTGACGCGCTTTGACAAGGAATCGGAGCGACGCATTGTCGAGCGTGCACGCAAGTTGCTGCCCGACAGTGACTTTATTGCCGAGGAGGGTACTGCTGCCCGCACGGGCAAATGTCGCTACACCTGGATTGTCGACCCGCTTGACGGCACTACCAATTTCATCCACGCCTTTGCGCCGACCTGCGTATCTATCGGGTTGCAGGACAATCAGTTGTCGGCCGAATGCGGCCGTCCTGTGATGGCGTTGGGGGTGGTCTATGAGATCTGGGCCGATGAGTGCTTCTACGCCTGCCAAGGTGTTGAGGGAGCGTACCTTAACGGCCAGCCGATTGTCGTTTCCAAAACGCCGACGGTCAACGACTCGCTGCTTGCCACGGGCTTCCCCTACAGCGATTTCGGACGTATGGAGCAGTATATGCGGCTGCTCGAGTGGACGATGCGCAACAGTCACGGTGTCAGACGCTTGGGTTCGGCGGCTGCCGACCTTGTCTATACTGCCTGCGGCCGCTGCGACGCCTTCTACGAGTATGGCCTCAAGCCTTACGATGTGGCCGCCGGAGCCTTCATCGTCGAGAAAGCCGGAGGGCGCGTGGGCGACTTTGCCGGAGGCCACAACTGGCTCTTTGGCAGCGAGATGGTGGCAGCCAACCTGCTCGTTTTCGATGAGTTAACAACACAATTGCAACATTTCGGATTATGAAAAGGATATTTGCTCTTTTTTTAGGCCTTGTGCTTGCGTCGCTTGCGGCGTCGGCCCAGAATGACAAGAAGATTGTCTACTATTTCCCTATAGATGAGGAGATTGCTCCGCCGGCGTCGCTGCGCGTCGAGAAGGCTATGGAGGAGGCTAAATCGGTCAAGGCCGACATTATCGTGGTGCATATCAACACTTTTGGCGGCACGCTCGATGACGCGGATAAGATCAGGACCGCCTTCCTGCAGTCGGAAACGCCCGTGTGGGCCTATATCGATAACAACGCGGCATCGGCAGGTGCCTTGATATCAATTGCTTGCGACTCGATTTATATGCACAGTGGCTCGTCGATAGGAGCGGCCACGGTGGTCAATCAGACCGGCGAGGTGCAGCCCGACAAGTACCAAAGCTATATGCGCTCGTTGATGCGCACCACAGCCGAGGCGAAGGGGCGCCGTCCCGACATTGCACAGGCTATGGTGGACCCCGACATCTATGTGGAGGGCATCAGCGACAGTGGCAAGGTACTGACTTTCACCACTAACGAGGCAATTAGGTACGGATTCTGCGAGGCCGAGGCGGAAAGTCTGGCGCAGCTGCTCGACCACGCAGGGGTGAAGGAGTACACTATCCGTGAGCAGCGCTACACGTTCCTCGACAAGCTTATCGGCTTTCTGGTGTCGCCCGTGGTTTCTGGCATCCTTATTATGCTGATTATAGGTGGAATATACTTTGAGTTGCAGCAGCCTGGCATCGGTTTCCCGCTCATTCTGGCACTGTCGGCAGCGGCTCTATATTTCGCGCCGCTCTACCTTGAAGGGCTTGCAACTTATTGGGAGATAATTATTTTCATTATCGGTATAGTGCTTATCATTTTGGAGCTGTTTGTCTTCCCCGGCTTCGGTGTGTCGGGGGTGCTGGGCATAATCTGCCTTGTGACTGGTCTGGTATTCAGTATGATAGGCAACGTTGGCTTCGATTTCTCGCACGTTCCCACCGGCATCATTGCCAACCGCCTAATGGTGGTGCTGCTCTCAATCGCCGCGGCGCTGCCAATCAGCATTTGGTTGGGCAAGAAACTGTTTGAGAGCACTTTGTTCGGCGGCTTGGCGCTCAACACCGAAGAGAAGACCGACGAAGGGTTCACCGTGGCCATCGACAAGATGCAGGCATTGATAGGTACTACCGCTACCGCCGCAAGCATACTGCGGCCCGCAGGCAAGATTGTGGCTGACGGCAAGGTGTATGATGCTGTGGCTCAGATAGGTTATATCGAAAAAGGCAGCGAAGTCAGCATAGTCGACTATGTGAACGGCAGCCTTGTGGTCAAAGAAACAGAGAAGTAGATGTTACAGGCGTTCAGACTTATATGGCAATGCGACAAGAAGAGCCTGTTGTTCAAGGTGTTCTACACTGTGTGCACCAGTCTCTTGCCGTTGGCCAACCTCTACATCCTCAAGGTACTTGTCGACTCGGTGACGAGCTATGCCGGCTCGGGATTCGAGGAGTTCCCGCAGATGCTGATTTATTGCATTCTGGCTTTCTGCGGCATTACGCTGCTCAACCGCCTTATAAGTGTGCTGAGCACCGTGAACAACGACATCCTGACGCAGAAGCTGATAGACTATATCAACAACCTGATACAGAACCAGTCGGTGCGCCTTGACTTGGCATACTACGACAACCCCGACTACCACGATACGTTCCACCGCGCGCAACAGGAGGCGGCATTCAGGCCGATACGAATCCTTGAGAATTTTGTTTCGGCGTTGAGCGCGCTGATTTCGCTTGCCGGCGTGGGTGTGATGCTGCTTGTCTCTTCGTGGCAAGTGATTGTGGTTATGGTCGTTGCCGTGGTGCCTACATTCTGTGTGAAGCTTTACAAGTCGCGTCGTATCTACCGTTTCCGCCGCGAGGCCACGCAGACTATGCGTCGCAGCAACTATTATGGCCAGCTGCTGTCGGACCGCGCATACGCCAAGGAGGTGCGCTCGTTCGGGCTGGCCGACTATTTTCGCCAATGCTATGTGTCGATACGCCGCAAGCTGGTGTCGCAACTCCTTGCCATTTCGCGTCGGCTGGCCTACTTCGACGCTCTGACGGCCGTCATCGAAGCCGCCGCCCTTGTCTTTGTGCTGCTGTTTCTGGTGCGGCCTGCCGTGTCGGGGGCTCTGACAATAGGTACGTTTGTAATGCTTTTCGAGGCTTTCCGTCGCGGGCAAGGCTACCTCAACTCTTTGGTGAGCGGCGTCAGCGGGCTTTATGAGCACAAACTATTCATCAACAACTTGTTCGAGTTTTTGAAGCTGGAGCCTTCCATCACTTCGCCTGTGAACCCTGTGGCGTTCCCCGAGAGGGTGGAGGAAGTATCGTTTGAGAACATAACGTTCTATTACCCAGAGATGAAGACGCCTACGCTCAATGCTTTTTCGATGAAGGCACGCAAGGGCGAGGTGACTTATCTGGAGGGTGAGAACGGCTTTGGCAAGACGACGCTGCTCAAGCTGCTGCTGCGCCTCTACGACCCTCAGCAGGGTTCGATACGCATCAACGGCATCGACATCAGGCAGTTCGACCTCGCTGAGCTCAGGCACAACATCAGTGCCATATTCCAAGATTATGTGCAGTTCTATTTTACTGCTCGTGAGAATATTACCTTCGGGGAGATAAACAATGCCGACGATGCCCGGCGCCTGGCTGAAGCCGTCCGTCTGGCCGACGCCGAGGGCGTGGTGGCACGTCTCAGCAAGGGCCTCGACACGCCGCTGGGTCGCCAGTTCGACCACGGCGAGGAGCTGAGTATGGGGCAATGGCAGCGCATCGCCCTGGCCCGACAGCTCTTCTCGCGTGCTCCGATACTGTTGTTCGACGAGCCTATGGCGTGGATGGATTCGAAGGCGCGCGCCACGTTTGCCTCTACGCTCGAAACCCTTCGCAAGGACCATATCATACTGCTTGTAAGACATTTGGAAAGCTGAGACAGGGTGGGGGCGGGTTGTCCCGATTCTGAAGGTGCGGTCCCTTTGCTTCGTTGACTTCGCCGTTAAAATCACCGTCAGGCTCATTTTTATTTCATAGTTTAAAATAATTGCGTATATTTGCATTTTCGCACATTCGTGCCTCACTGCGGTATTTTGTTGCTTGCCAGTGTGGTATGTGATGTGGTATAAATTAGATATATGTCAATCTTTAAAAATAAAACAAACATCAAAGTCAATGTGTCGTCCGAGATAGGCCGCCTGAATGCCGTGCTGCTGCACCGCCCAGGCGTCGAGATTGAAAGGATGACTCCCCTCAACGCTCACGAAGCCCTTTACAGTGACATTCTGAACAAAAATATCGTCGACAACGAGTACCGCTATTTCTGCGGCGTTTTCGAACGTATCACCAAAGTTTTCTATGTCAGCGACTTGCTTGAAGAGTTGCTGGAAGACGACGACCTGTGCAACTCGCTGATTACGCAGAGTTGCGCTGCCGAAGGATGCGAGTATCTGGTTGACGAGCTTATGCAACACAGCCCTAAGGATATAGCAAAGGAACTGATTGAAGGCTTCCCCTATCGCAAGGGCAAGGACCCCGAGCGCTATGCCGAAAGGCGCTATGTGCTGCGTCCGCTCTATAACCTGTTCTTCACCCGCGACGCCTCGTCGTCGGTCTACGACCGTGTGCTGATCAACTCGATGTCGTTCGATGTGCGTAAGCGTGAAAACCTGATTTACAAGGCTATTTTCAAGCACTATTTTGGCTGTGAGGTCATTAACGCTCAGGAGTGGAACAGCAAGGCGCATACAGAAGGTGGCGACGTGCAGATAGGCCGCAGCGACCTGCTGTGCATCGGCGAGGGTATCCGTACCGATGCCAAAGGTATTGAGTTTCTGGCTCATACCTTCAGCAATCGCCCCAAGTTCAATATCATTGTCCAGCAGCTGCCGCACCAGCCCGACTCGTTCATCCATCTGGATATGGTCTATACCTTCCTTGACCGTGACCGCTGTATGATGTATGAGCCGATGCTGCGCAAGACCGCTGAGTTTGCGGGTAAGGCAACGACGTGGATTGAGATTGACGGCGGCAAAGTGAAGTACCACGACTGCAAGAATATGCTTGAGGCATTGAAACACGTGGGTTTCGATATGGAGCCTGTGTTCTGTGGCGGCGACGACCTTTGGGTCCAGCAGCGTGAACAGTGGCACAGCGGAGCCAACTTCTTCGCGCTCGCTCCCGGCAAGGTTATCGGCTACCGTCGCAACAGTCACACAATTGATGCCCTCGACAAGGCAGGCTTTGCCGTCCTCAACGCCGAGGACGTGGCAGAAGGCCGCACAAACATTGACGACTACGACCGCTGCGTGGTGACATTCGCTGCCAGCGAGTTGCCTCGTGCCGGCGGTGGCGCCCGCTGTATGACGATGCCAATTAATAGGGATAATATTTAAAAATCTTAAACATAATGGACAAATCCTTGAAACAGTATCACTTGGTAAACAACGCCATAGGCTGGCTCATCGGCATTATAGCCTGCGCTGTTTACATTATGACCGCCGAGGCTACCGCTTCGTGGTGGGATTGCGGCGAGTACATCGCCACAGCTTTTAAGGTTCAGGTGGGACATCCCCCTGGAGCACCGACTTTCCAAATCTTCGGGCGCCTCTTCTCGCTCTTCACCGACCCTTATCACGCTGCTTTTGCCGTTAACGTAATGTCGGCAGTAGCCAGCGGACTCGGTATAATGTTCCTCTACTGGACTATTACCCTGCTGGGCAAGAAACTTATTAAACCCGAAGAACTTGCGCTGAACAACAGCAAGGTATGGGCTGTGTTCGGCTCGGGCGTTGTCGGCGCTCTGGCCTACACATTCACCGACACCTACTGGTTCTCGGCTGTTGAAGGCGAGGTCTACGCAATGTCATCGTTCTTTACCGCAGTTGTGTTCTGGGCCATCCTGAAGTGGGAAGAGCAGGCCGACGACAAGCATTCGCTTCGTTGGCTGATTCTCATCAGTTTCCTCGTCGGTATGGCCATCGGAGTGCACCTGTTGAACCTCTTGACAATCCCGGCCATAGTATACGTTGTTTACTTTAAGAAGTATCCCAAGACGACACTCAAAGGCTTCGCTATCAGTGGTCTTATATCGCTGGTCATACTTGCCGCCGTACTCTGGGGCGTGATACCTGGCATCGTGAACCTGTCGTGCGACTTTGACGTCTTCTTCGTCAACAAGCTGCATCTCGGATTCAACTCGGGTACAGTCGTGTTCTTCCTCCTTATTGCGCTCTTCATAGTGTGGGGTGTGTGGAACAACTCCCATTTCACGCGTCCGGGCAAGACTGTCAACATCATTGTTATCTCCGTGATATTCGTGTTGCTGTTTGCCGCCAAGGTCGGTGCCGGCACCTTCTCGTTCGGCTTTTTCGTAGTCCTTGTTCTGCTTGGCGTTGTGTCCTATTTCATCGTCAAAGGCAAGAACCGCGAAGTGACCAATGCTGCCCTGATGAGCCTGCTGCTGCTGGTGGTCGGCTACTCGACGTTCTTCATCCTTGTTATCCGCGCCAACACCAATACGCCGCTTAACGAGAATGCCCCCAAGGATGCCGTTGCTATGCGCGCCTATCTGGGTCGTGAGCAGTATGGCTCGACGCCGCTGCTGACGGGCCCCTACTATACCGCCGGCAACCCAATCGACTCCAAGAACGACTACGCCAAGTACATACGCACCACCGACGCCGAAGGACGCGACTACTACAAGGTTGCCTCCTACGCCCAGGAGTTCATCTTCAACGAGAACCATACCGGCTTCTTCCCGCGTATGTACAGCGCCGACAACAGCGGTGGACGTCAGCACCCGCTCTACTACCGCTACTGGGCCGGCGATCCTCCTGTGGGTCAGAAACCCACCTTTGCGCAGAATATGACCTTCTTCCACCGCTACCAGATGGGCTGGATGTACTGGCGTTACTTTATGTGGAACTTCGCTGGTAGACAGAACGACATCCAGGGTCACCATTTCGACGACAACAAGGGTATGCAGGACGTACACTATCCTACTGTCAATGTCACCGACGGCAACTGGATATGCGGTATCGACTATGTCGACGAGGCTCGTCTCGGCTCACAGAAGAACCTGCCTGACACGCTCGCCAACAACAAGGCACGCAACAAATACTATATGCTGCCCCTATTGCTCGGTATGCTCGGTCTCATCTACCATTGCATAAAGAACCGCAAGGACGCCTTCGTGGTCTTCCTGATGTTCTTTATGACCGGCCTTGCAATCGCTATCTATCTGAATATGCCGCCGCGTCAGCCGCGTGAGCGTGACTACGCCTTCGTGGGCTCCTTCTACTTCTTCTCGGTCTGGATTGGCCTCGGTGTCTATGCCCTATACGACTGGCTGTCGACCAAGTTCGAGAAGAAGGAACGCAACGGCTACCTCATTGCCGGTGCCCTCTGCGTGCTCCTCGGCTTCCTCTTCAACGGCGCAGCGTTCATTCTCACACTTATCGGTGTGGTGCTGCTCATAGTCAGCGTGGTACGCCTGCCCAAGGCAGTGGCTATGCCCCTCGCTTTCGTCCTCTCGATGAGTGTGCCTGTCATACTCGGAGCCGAGAACTGGGACGACCACGACCGTTCGCAGAAAACAGCCGCCCGTGACTTTGCCAAGAACTACCTCGGACTGGCCGACAAGAACAGCGTAGTCATCACCTTCGGCGACAACGACACCTTCCCACTCTGGTACATCCAGGAGGTCGAAGGCTGGCGCACCGATGTCAGAATCCTCAACTACACCCTTTCGGGTATGCACTGGTATGTCGAGCAGCTCTACAACAAACTCTACGATTCCGACCCGCTCCCGTTCACTTTCCCCAAAGAGATGTACGGCCTCGGTTACGAGATTTACGTCTACAACCCCGACGGCCCGCGTATGGAAGTCACCGACGCCTTGCAGACAGTCGTCGACAACCGTCGACAGTATGTACGCCGCGACCGCGGTGCCGACAGCGTGGTCTATCTGCCTACCAACAAGTTCAAGATCACGCTTAACAAACCCAAACTTGTTGAAAACGGCATCATTACACCCGAAATCGCCGAGACTATGCCCGACTACATAGCGTTCGATGTCAACATCCCGCGTCGAGGCTACCTCACACGCAACGAGATGATGATGCTTGACTTCCTCGGAACCAACCGTTTCGAGCGTCCTGTCAGCATAATGCACACCAGCTATATTTCCGAAGTGTTCCCCGTGGTCAACAACTACAGCATCGACGACGGTATGCTATCGCTCCTCGTGCCCTATCCCGTCTCCGGCGGACAGTACATCTACTCCGAGCGTACGGCCGACTACTTCATCAACGGCTTCCGCAACGACGACGGCAGCCGCACTCCCTTGCAGTGGGGCAACCTTAACAAAAACATCTACATTGACCCCGTCAGCAAGAACTCAGGCGACGTGCAGCGGCAGACCTTTATCCTCCTCTCCAACCAGAAAGTTGTTGAGGGCGACACTGCCACAGCCGTCAAACTGCTCGAAATGAGCGAGGAGTTCTTCCCCAAGTCCAACTTCCCCAACGACCGCTTCGCTATGATGACCCTCTTCGCCTACAAGAATGTCGGCAACGAGGTCAAGGCTTACGACTTAGTCTGCGACATTTTCGACTACTACACGCAGCAGCTCACCTACGCCAAACAGCTGACGCAAAACAAATCGACCAACGCCGACCGACTGCTGGCCGACGCCTGCTACTTCCTCTATCAGGTCGTACAGATGCGCAACCACGGCGTGATGCGCAGCCCGTTCACCAACCAGGCCGAAGTGCCCCTCACCGAAGCCGGCGAACAGCAATACCTTGCCGCCAGCCCCGACAATGCACAAAGGCTCAAGGCTGTCGACGATTTTGCCGCCAGCTCGGCCTTCCAGAACGAGGTGTTGCCGCTCATCAATACTATGCGATAAAAAGAATAACACTAACTTTTCAAGGTGCTTCGGAATCCCCGAAGCACCTTTTTTATTACCCTTCCGTCCCCAATCACTCCCACATTAACGCATTTGCGCATTCCCACACTTCCCATCATTCGTCCCTCTCACTCCCTTACCACTTCCTTATCACTCCCTTGTCACTCCCCTATCACTCCTTTTTGGGGGCAGGCAGGGATGCCTGCGCTTCCGGACCAACACTGGTCGTTGTACAATATATGTACAATAGTTGTACAATACTTGTACAATTGTAAACGTACAAATATTGTACAAGTATTGTACATATATATTGTACAAGTATTGTACATATATTGTACAACGACCGGAGTTGGTATGGCGAAATTGTGACGGTAGCACGAAAAAAAACTTAACTTTTTTTGCTGTAATTGCTTCTTTTTGCATAATTTTGCAAAAAATTATAACAGGCATAAAATGAAAAAGAAGAAGACCACAAAGAAGGCTAAAAAGATTACTATTAGTATTGCAGCACGTGATTATGAGAAACTTACGCTGCTGGCTAAGTCGCAGCGCTCGTCACGACCCGTCGTTGCACGAAGGCTTATAAAATCTCAACTTGCGCTCGTTACGATGGAGAAACAGGCCAAAAACGCCGAAAACCAGCTCGGCTTGTTCGATACTCTGCAGCTCGACATCCTTGGCGGCGTCGGGAAGGCTTGAGCGGTGAATTTCTTGTTCAATATTATTTTTCGAGAAACCCTTTAGTTTTTTCAAACTTTTTTCGTATATTTGCCTGTTAAATCTAATATGGTTTTGTATATATAATGATTTTGTAATGAAACGTTTATCTATATTATTTGTCGTTTTTCCGCTGTTGGCTTTTATGTTTGCCGCCTGCTCGTCGCCCGAAAAGGAGACCATCGACTCGGGTTCGATCATTATCGGACACGTCACCGACTCGCATACGTGGCACATCTGTGACTACAAGTCTAAGGACGGCACGGAGCACGCTGTGGCAATCAACCTGCCCATCATCCTTATTGACGAAGGCCACCTCGAGGTCTTCTCTTCCAAGCATTTCCACCACGGACACGCTGTCTATCAGGGCAAGAATCACACCTATGCATTGATTGGCGGAGGCCTTGAGAAGGAGGAGGTTGTTTGCGTGGAAAAAGCTGATTTTGAGAAGCCTCCTTATATCGCCGAGCCTGTCGAGGTGGGCGAAGAACTCTATCTAAAGTTGAAGGACGACGAGGGCAATGTGCTGAAACCCATTGATATTTCCATTACCAAGACGGCTGCTGCCATCATTATTGCTGTTACTCTGCTGATAATCATTATTCTGGCTTCGGCCAAGAAGTACAAAGTGCGCAATGGTGCTCCGCACGGTATGCAGTCGCTTATCGAACTGCTGGTGCTGCACGTGCGTGACGGCATCGTCGAGCCCATCCTGGGTCACAATACACGCCGTTTCCTGCCCTATCTGCTCACGCTGTTCTTCTTCATCTTCTTCTGCAACATTCTGGGACTGATACCAATATTCCCTGCCGGTGCCAACATCACAGGCAACATTGCTGTGACGGCAATTCTGGCACTCATAACCTTCATTATCACCAACTTCAACGGAAACAAGCACTATTGGAAGGACATCTTCAACACTCCCGGCGTTCCGGCCTGGCTTAAGATTTTCCCGCTGATGCCCGTTGTCGAGCTGGTGGGTGTGTTCACCAAGCCTATAGTGCTGATGATCCGACTGTTTGCCAATATGACAGCCGGCCATATCGTGATTCTGGGCTTTGTGGTCATCATCTTCATTCTGAGTAACACCCTCGGAATGGCCGTTGGAGGCGCTGTATCGGTAGTGTCGGTGGTCTTTGCAGTGTTTATCAGTCTGTTGGAATGTCTGGTGGCTTACATCCAAGCGTTCGTCTTCACGATGCTCTCTGCCCTCTATATCAGTATGGCCGTTGAGGAACCTGAAGAAGCGTAAAGAGCGGAGAACGGAGAACGGAGAACGGAGAATGGAGAACGAAGAATGGAGAACGGAGAGCGGAGAACGGAGAACGGAGAACCCCTTTTAACCTTTTAAACCTTTTAAACCCTTTAACCCTTTTAACCCTTTAACCCTTTAAACCTTTAAACCCCTTAAAACCCCTATACGATTATGAAATCAATTAAAGATGTGAACTTCAAAGGCCGCAAGGTCCTTCTTCGCGTCGACTTCAACGTTCCTGTC
Source organism: uncultured Bacteroidota bacterium (assembly GCA_902788805.1). GTDB lineage: Bacteria > Bacteroidota > Bacteroidia > Bacteroidales > P3 > Colimorpha. The sequence goes on from CADALO010000003.1 coordinate 226,517, forward strand.
GACGACAACAAGAATATCACCGACGACACCCGTATGCGTGAGTCGATGCCCACTATCAACAAACTCCTGGCAGACGGTGCTGCAATCATTATTATGGCCCACTTCGGACGTCCCAAGAAAGGCGGTTTCGAACCTGAATTCACGCTGGCACCCGTGGCCAAACACCTTGAGGAACTGACCGGCCGTCCAGTCAAGTTCACCCAGGCTCTGTTGGGCAGCGGTGAACCCGAGGCAATGGCTGCCGCTCTGAAAGACGGCGAGGTTATGCTGCTCGAGAACATCCGCTTCTATCCCGGCGAAACCAAAGGCGATGTGGCTCTGGCTGAACAGCTGTCGAAACTCGGCGACTGCTACATCAACGACGCTTTCGGCGCCGCTCACCGCGAGCACAGCTCGACGGCTGTCATCGCCAAGTTCTTCCCTAACGATAAGTACTTCGGTTTCCTGATGGAGAACGAGGTCCGCAACCTCGAGAAGTTGATGCAGAATCCTCCGCGTCCCTTCACCGCCATCATTGGTGGCAGCAAGGTCAGCAGCAAGATCGGCATCCTCGAGAATCTGCTCGACAAGGTTGACAATATGATCATCATCGGCGGTATGCGCTACACCTTCACCAAGGCTCTCGGCGGCAAGATCGGCAACTCCATCTGCGAGGACGACAAACTCGACCTGGCCAAGGAGCTGATGCGCCGTATGGACGAGAAGGGTGTGAAGTACTATCTGCCCGTCGACAGCGTTATCGGCGACAAGTTCGGCAACGACGCCAACACGCAGATTGTCCCCAGCGGCGAAGTGCCCGACGGTTGGGAGAGTATGGACTGCGGTCCCGAGAGCTGCAAGGCTATCCGCGACATCATTATGGGCAGCAAGACCATCCTCTGGAACGGTCCTGCCGGTGTCTTTGAGCTCGACACCTTCGCCAAGGGTACGCGCGACATCGCTCAGAGTGTTGCTGACGCCTGCAAGCAGGGTTGCTTCGCAGCCGTTGGCGGTGGCGACTCGGTGGCCGCTGTCAAGCAGATGCACCTGGCCGACCAGATGAGCTATGTCTCCACCGGTGGCGGCGCAATGCTCGAATACCTTGAAGGCAAAGTCCTGCCCGGCATCAAGGCCATCCAGGACTAACTGTTGAATAACTCACAAAGGGCAGGATCGGTAACCAATCCTGCCTTTTTCCGTTATCTGTCTATGGCGCATTTCTTACCTATAACGTTGGATGAGGTGAAGCGGCTTGGGTGGTCGCAGGTGGATGTCGTGCTTGTCACGGGTGACGCCTATATCGACCATCCGGCGTTCGGTACTGCCGTTATTGGGCGAACGCTCGAGGCGGCAGGATACAAGGTGGCTATCATTCCGCAGCCCAACTGGAGGGACGACTTGCGCGACTTCCGCAAGTTCGGTGCTCCGCGCCTGTTTTTTGGTGTAACGGCAGGGGCGATGGACTCGATGGTGAACCACTATACCGCTGCCCGCCGTCTGCGCCACGACGACGCCTATACCCCAGGCGGTCAGGCAGGCTTCCGTCCCGACAGAGCGACATACGTCTATTCGCGCATCCTCAAGCAACTATACCCCGATACGCCGGTCATCATTGCCGGCATTGAGGCTTCGATGCGGCGTCTGGCGCACTACGACTACTGGGACGACAAGCTGTTTCCCAGCATCTTGGCCGATACACCTGCCGACCTGCTCAACTACGGGATGGGGGAGAGGACAACCCTCAAAATAGCACAGCTACTAAACGAAGGCAAAGGTATAGAGGCCTGCTACGAGTTGCCGCAAGTGGCGTATAGAGTGGAGAACGGAGAGCGGAGAACGGAGAACTGGGAATGCATTGAGCTGCACTCGTTTGAGGAGTGCCAGAAGAGCAAGCGGAAACAGGCTGAGAACTATCATATCATTGAGCAGGAAAGCAACAAGATAGAGTGCGCCGTGCTGGTGCAAAGGCACGGTGACTGCTATGTCGTTGTCAACCCACCCGAGCCGCCGATGACGACCGAGGAGATCGACGCAAGCTTCGACCTGCCGTATATGCGACTGCCGCATCCGAAATATAAGAAGCGTGGCCCCATCCCGGCCTTCGAGATGATAAAGAACTCCGTCAACATACACCGCGGCTGTTTCGGCGGCTGCTCGTTCTGCACCATCAGCGCCCATCAAGGCAAGCAGATAGCCTCACGTAGCGAGCGCTCTATCCTTGCCGAAATCAAGAAGATGTCCGAGAGCGACGACTTCCACGGGGTGCTCAGCGACCTCGGCGGGCCGTCGGCAAATATGTGGCAGATGAGTGGCAAAAACAAGGAGTTGTGCCGCAAATGCAGCCGTTACAGTTGCATCCACCCCACGTTGTGCCGCAACCTACAGAGCGACCATAGGCCGCTGATGGACCTATATCGCAAGGTGGCAGCGATGCCGGGTATCAAGCACGTTTACATAGGCAGCGGTATACGCTGCGACCTTTTCAGCAACGAGAACCGCGGCTGGGAATACTTTCGCGAGGTGGTGCTGCACCACGTCAGCGGTCGACTCAAAGTGGCACCTGAACATACCTCGTCGGCGGTACTGAAGTTTATGCGAAAGCCCGACTTTGACCTCTTCATTAGAACCAAACAGCAGTTTGACGAGATATGCCGCAAGTCGGGATTGCGCTACCAGCTGATACCATATTTCATCAGTTCGCACCCGGGCTGCCGCCTCAAGGATATGGCCGACCTCGCGGTGCAGATGCAGCGGATGGGCTACCGCTTGGAGCAGATACAGGACTTCACGCCCACGCCGATGACGCTCTCCACCGAAATGTACTACACCGGCATCAATCCCGACACGATGGAGCCAGTATTTGTTGCCCGTCAACCCAATGAGAAGCAGCAGCAGCGTCAAATGTTCTTCTACTACAAACGCGAGGAGCAGCCCGCCATCCGCCAGTCGCTGCGCAACGCCCATCTCGACCAATACATCAAGCAGTTGAAACTTTAACCTTAACCTTAAATTTAACCTTATGACACTTCACATTTTTGCATCGCGTCTTGTTATCGCCCTTGTGTGCGGCATACTGATTGGCCTTGAGCGGCAGTTGCGTCAGCGCAGTGCAGGTCTGACCACCAATTCGCTTGTTTCGGTGGGAGCCTGCATCTTCATCCTAATCTCTGAAACGGTAATCTCGAATGCCATTGCCGGAGGCGGACTGGTCAACAACGACAACTTGCGTGTATTGGCCCAGATTGTAACTGGCATAGGCTTTCTCGGTGCAGGTGTGATACTGCGTGACGGCTTCACCATCCACGGTCTCAACTCAGCCGCCACGCTGTGGTGCTCTGCCGCTGTGGGTTCGCTGTGCGGCTACGGTTTCTGGCGCGAAGCCATTATTGCTGTGTCGGTGATACTCTTCATCAACTGGATACTCAAGTTTATAGAGCATTACCTTGAAAACCACCAGAAAGACAGTCCATATGCCGATCCCTACGAGAAGAAGGAGAGCAAGAAGCAGGACGAGAAGTGAACATCTGCGGCGCGCTGCCTGCTCTGGCATTTTAGGATAGTCTCAAGGAATATCTATGTTAAATAATGTTAAATTATTTATCTTTTGCAGCAAAAACAGCGGTTTCTGTGACTATACTAATAAATAATGGGCAAAAAGTCTTCTACATATAAGCATTCCGCGTCTAAAACCAGTGCTCTTTTCAGGTCGCTGACCGCTTTGCTTATTGCCGTTTTGTTGCCTTTATTCTCAGTGTCTCAAACTGTTATTATGCCAACTACGGGCAGCGGCGACACAACGATGAGTTATGCCGAACTCTATGACGACGGTGGACCGTATGGGAACCATTCCCCGGTATGCAATGCCAGTTATACATTCCATACAGTCAATTCGGTGGGTCGTTATCGTGTTGAAGTGCAGAGTAATTTGACGCATCCAGCAGGCAACGCCAGACTGAATGTCTACAATGGAAGTGTGAGTAATGTCAACCTTATGTGCTCTTGCCCAACCGGACAAGGAGGCGTATTCTACAGCACTGGTAGTACCGTCACGGTTAATTTTACGGCCGATGATGATATGCCCACGCAAGGATTTAAGATAATACTGTGTGAGTTTGACAACGACGTTGCATCTCAACCGAATATGTCTTATACCGACAGCACCACGCTGAGGGTCAGGTGGAACGGAAGGTTCGCTTCCACGCAATGGAGGGTCGACTGGGCTATTGTATGCGAAAATGTTGATCTGGACACCTTTTTCGCCAATCCATCGAACTATACCTCCGATACTTTAAGCACCCGTGAGCTGTATATTTATAACATCCCCGTCGGATGCTGGGTGGTATACAGGATTTATGCCGACCCTGTGACGGAATGCTCCCCGACCGTCAGCGGCAACGGACCTGTATATCAGGCTCCGTTTGTGTGCCCCTGCTTCGGTCCTGCGAATATCAGCATTGTGGAACTGGAAGACTCGTTGGTGGTTAGCTGGACTTCCGACACGGTGCCTGAGAGTTGGCATCTGTGGACCCTCTACGGCGAAGTCGACACTATGTTGGCAGGCACGGTGAACTCGATAACTATACCATACGATTACCCGTGCAGCGGCAGTGGGCTGCATATTGTCAACAACTGCAACTACGGCTGTAACGTACAATATTTGGCGTTGCCCTCTGGCGGATGCCAGCAAACGGTAGGGAACATACAAATCGGCGCTGTAACAGCGACGTCGATAGAGGTTTTTTGGAACAATGTCGAGGATCCATCGTCACGCTACATTCTGTCGATGAGTCCGATAGGCTATAGCGGTTGGATGTTTGAAGACACGCTGACTTATGGCGACACTTCCTATCTGTTCAATGGCCTTGCGCCGTTGACGCAATACGACTTTCAGGTGAGAGTGATTTGTTCCGACGGCAGGCTTGGATGCTACCCTGTTTCAAGAGTCTATACTACGCTGATGGATAACTGTATAGACTATTCCGACCCCTACAACAGTCCGCAGGTTAAATATACATTCGGCAGCTATGGCAATCCAACCCAGTACACCGGCCGTCAGATTGGTCGCCACACCGTAATGACTATCACTACACAACGAGACTTCAATACCGGTGGAATCCTCCTGTGTGTACCGCCAGGCGAGCAGGCATCGTTCAAGCTGGGTGACGACAATGTGGGTGCTACCGGCGAAACGGTGACATACAACTACTTTGTCGACAGTGTCGACAAGGATATGCTGGTGCTGAAGTATGCCGTCGTGATGCAGAACCCCAACCATACGTCTCAAAACCAGCCGCGCTTCACAATGGAGATACTGGACGAAAACGGTGTGCTGATAGACTCGACCTGCTGCTATGCCGACTTCGTGGCAGGCAACAGTCTGGGCTGGAACACAGTGTCGGGCACCAACGTCATCTGGAAAGACTGGACCACCGCGGGCATCGATATCGCACGCTATCACGGCCAGATGATAAAGATTCGTTTCACTACCAAAGACTGCGCTGACGGCGGCCATTTCGGATATGCCTACTTTACTGTTCATTGCGACAGCAAGCGCATAGCCCTTGTCAACCTCTGTGAGTCGCTCGACTCGGTGCGGCTCAGGGCACCGGCTGGGTTTGAATACCGCTGGATGCGCGGCGACGACCCCACGGTCATTTCCACCCAAAACGAGATTATGGTTCCTGCCGACAGCAGTGTCTATCGTTGCTATGCCACTTTCATAGGCAAGCCTGAATGCAACTTTGTGGTCACCTCGCGGGCTGTGCTGCCCTATCCCAAGGCAGCCTTCAATTACAGCGTGGACACCTGCGCACAAAGGATTTACCTCTACAATCGCAGCTATGTGGACATCGATTCCGTCTATCTACCATACGTGCGGCAGACCGTCGTCGATCCCGTATGGATTGTGAACAGCGACACACTTCGGGGCGACACAGTAAGCGTCGATGCTTCTGCGCCGGTGCCATACAATATCACCCTGTTCTGTTCGCTTAGCCAGTCCATCTGCACCGACAGCACCTCCTTGCAGCTTGCCCCCGCCATCAGCCATAGCCTGCGTATTATTGGCGATACAACAGCCTGCTCGGGCGACACCGTGCGTCTCTCGCTGGCAGTCGCACCGTTCGACGAAATCTCATTCCATTGGAACAACAACTCTACCGATACCCTTTGCAGCTTCATCGCCAACGCAGACACCACCCTCTTTGTCGTCTCAACCTATAAGTTCTGCACCGACACAATCTATCATAACATACGGACATTCAACAAAAACAACGATACTGTAGCGCTGGTCACCTGTATGGTGCCGATCGACACTCTCGGCTTCAATGTCGACAGCTCAGGCATCTATACACATTACTACACCAATCGCTTTGGCTGCGATTCGCTTATTAGCCTCAGCCTCCTTATCCACCCCTCATACTACGACACCGTAAGCGCCGTCACCTGCAACGAACCCTTCCTCAACAGCGAATTCAGCGAAGATTCAACCGGCACCTACACCCATATCTACTCCACAGTGAACGGATGCGACAGCATATACCACCTTCAGTTTTACAGGCACCCGTTGTTCGCCGACACTACCGATGCCGAAATACTCTATGGCGACACCTACACCTTCCACAACACCACCTACGATGCCACCGGCCAATACCAAAGCGTCTATGTCGACCGCTATGGATGCGACAGCACCTATGCACTCAATCTCAACGTCATACACCTCTGGTTCCCCAACGCCGTAACACCCAATGGTGACGGCTACAGCGACATACTCGAAATCGTGGGACTCCTCGGCTCCACCATCTTCGACACACCCAAAATCTCAGTCTACGACCGCTGGGGACGCCTCATTTACCATTGTGAAAACATAAAGACCCTTTCCGACTTCTGGGACCCGAACAAGACCGACAGCCCCGACGGCACCTACTTCTACCGCTTCACCGTAAGCACCTCCAACCATCAAATACAGCACAACAGCCCCGTCGAAGTCGTAAGAACACATTAGGAAGCGGAAAGCGGAAAGCGGAGAACGGAGAACGGAGACCCCCTTTAACCCTTTTAACCCTTTTAACCCCTTACCCCCCCCTTCAACCCAATGCCCGAATACATCGTCACAGGCCGTTCCAACGGCACCACCCGCCTAGGTTCACCCTATTGCAACCTCAAAGTCAAAAACCTCGACGAAGAGTTCACCCTCGCCGTATGGGAAGTCGCTCCCGACGACCCACCCCTTGTTGGACAGCTCGTCACCTTCATCAACATACAGAACAATGACGGCAAGCGCTCGGCCCGCAAGGGCGATATGCGGCCCCTCGCAATGCCCGACGCCAGTCATCCCCTCTATGCCCTCCTGCCGCGCCCCATACAGCGCCAGCTCTGGGACCAGACCATCGCCGCACTCCTCGCCCTCTGTCCCGACAGCCCCTACCGCGATATGATCAGCGACGTCGCCGCAAAGCTCTACCAGCCCTACTCGCAATACCCCGCGGCCAGCAGCATCCACCACGCTTTCCGCGGCGGACTCCTCAACCACGTCCACCAGATGCTCTCTATGCTGCAGGGCATCGCTCCCTGTATGCCATATCCCATACGCGTAGACCATTGCATCCTCGCCATCCTCTTCCACGACTACGGCAAAGTCCACACCTACAGCCGCGACGGTGAGGCCCAGCGCGAAGACGTACTGCTCGGCCACATCTACATCTCCGCCGTCGCGTTGCAGCGCGAACTCGAACGCCGCGAAGTTCCGCAGGATGAAATACAGCGCATCGTCCACATCGTCCTCTCCCACCACGGACAGCGTGAGTGGGGCTCGCCCGTCGTCCCCTGCTCGCAAGAGGCAATGCTCGTCCACTTCCTCGACAACCTCTCTGCCAAAAGCGACACCATTGAAGGCAGTCCCGATATGGAATACGTCAGCGCTCTCGGCACACGGGTACCAAAGATGTGAGAACGGAGCGCAGGCATCCTGCCTGCAATGAACGGAGAACGGAGATCTGAATGGACACACGCCCCCGCCCCTGCGGGGCACCCCCTCTAACTTAGAGGGGGAATGAATGGAGATTGGAATTTGCAAATCCGTAGGGGCGTACCCCCGTGTACGCCCCACATTTTTTTCGCCTCAAAATATGCCTGAAAAACGTCTCAAAATATGCCTAAAATGGGTGTTTTGACTTAATTGATTGATATTCAACAATATACTCATAATATCAACGCTGTATTATAACCGCTTCATCTCCAGTTTTTTATAGAGACATCTTCGTTCGTTGTCCGTTCGTTGTCCGATTGTTGTCCGATCATTGATCGGACAACAATCGGACAACAATCGGACAACGAACGGACAACGTGTGGAGTTGGTGCGGCGAAAAACCAGCTGTTTTACGTCTAAAATCCGATTTCGCTGGGGTGATGGGCCAACTTTGTTTTGCCGTGACAATATTTTTTTTGCCGTGTCGTAAAGTTTGTGTATCTTTGCATCGCGAAATATGCGTTTAATGAAATCCGATAATATTGTCAACTCAAAACATTTTCAGCAATGAACATCCATATTGTACAGCATAATGTAAGCACCAATAATCCTGAAGAGAATTTGAAATGGATAATGAGCGAGCTTGAAACGCAGGGGTCGAGAGAGGCCCTGCTGACGGTCTTTCCCGCCTGTACTCTGTGTGGCTATCCGCTGTTCGGCTCGGCGGCGTATGCCGACATCCAGAAACGCTCGCAGGCCGCTTTGCAGCAACTTGTCGATATGTCCGAACACAGGGCCTTCCTGGTGGGACTTCCGCTGCAGATTCAGGACAAAGGGCTGTGCAACGCCATAGTCTTCGTGCAGAACTGCGCTATCCGCGCCATCGTGACGAAGAAGTATCTGGCCCCCGACGAGCAAAAATACTTTGTGCGCGGAGAGGGCGTGCAGACAATCAACTTCCAAGGCCAACAGATAGCCATTGGCTTCTATGAGGACCTGAAAGAGCTGACGAAGGGTCACGCTGAGCAACCCGACATCATCATCTGCTGCGGCTGCAACATATTCGACTACAACAAGCCCTACAGCATCCGCTACCGAATGCACAAGATTGTGGAGAACCTCAACGCTTCGCTGGTCTTCGTGAACCGCACGGGCGGCGAGGGTTCGTTCCTCTATGCGGGCGGCTCGATGGCAATGAACGCCGCGGGCTCGCTGCTGAGCCAGTTCCCTTACTTCGAGGAGTTCAGCCAGTCGGTCGACTTGCAGCTGATAGGCTCGATAGAGGACGAGAAGCCCGAGGCAGTGGAGCTGGTCTACAAGGCACTGGTGATGGGACTGCGCGAGTATTTCGCCAAAAACCGCCAAAGCCGCGCGGTGCTGGGATTGAGCGGCGGCATCGACTCGGCGCTTGTCTGTGCACTGGCTGTGGCCGCGCTGGGTCCGGAGAATGTGCACGGTATACTGATGCCGTCGCAGTATTCGACTGACCACTCGGTCAAGGATGCGGAGGATCTGGCCAACAATCTGGGCATAAAGTACGATATTGTGCCTATAAAGGACTGCTTCGACGCCCTGCGCAAAACGATGAAGCCCGTCTTTGGCGAACGCGCGGAGGATGTGACTGAGGAGAATATGCAGGCACGTATACGCGGCACGATATTGATGTCGTATTCGAACAAGTTCGGGGCGCTGACGCTCAACACAACCAACAAGAGCGAGGCGGCAATGGGCTACGGCACGCTGTATGGCGACAGCTGCGGAGCTCTGTCGGTGATTGGCGACCTGTACAAGACCGAGGTCTACCAACTGTCGGAATGGATCAACCGCGAACGCGAAATCATACCGTGGAACTCGATACGCAAGGCTCCATCGGCCGAGTTGCGTCCGGGACAGAAGGACAGCGACTCGCTGCCCGACTATGCTTTGCTCGACACCATATTGAACCTGCACATTGAGGAGCAGCTGTCGTCCGAGGAAATTGTGGAAGAGGGCTACGACGCCGAACTGGTAGGCGAGGTGCTGCGCAAAGTGCGCATCAACGAATGGAAGCGCCTGCAGTTCGCCCCGCAGCTCAAGGTGTCGCCGATGACTTTTGGATTGGACCGCAGGGTGCCCATCAGCTGAGAAAGGCGGCTGTTATAAATGGATGCACTAAGGCTGGCAGAGAAATATGTGACCGATACCAATGTGTCGGTCTTCCTGACAGGAAAAGCCGGTACGGGAAAGACTACTTTTCTGCACCAGATAGCCTCGACGGTGAACAAGCGTTGTGTGGTGCTGGCACCCACGGGCGTCGCCGCCGTCAACGCTGCGGGCGTTACGATACACAGTTTCTTCCAGCTGCCACTGTGCCCCTATCTGCCTGATGTTAAGGAACTCGTCACCGAGTATCAGATGCCCGACAAGTACAAGTCGTTGCGCAAGGAGAAGATAAACATCATTCGCACACTGGACCTTATCATCATCGACGAAATCAGTATGGTCCGCGCCGACTTGCTCGACGCGGTGGATATGACACTTAGGCACTACCGGCGCAGCGGCAAACCCTTCGGTGGGGTGCAGCTGTTGATGATAGGCGACGTGCAGCAACTGCCGCCTGTGGTGAAGGACGACGAGCGCCCTTACATTGAGCAGGTCTATCCGTCGCCGTTCTTCTTCAACAGCAAGGCGCTTAAGCAGATACACTATGTGACGATAGAGCTGACGCACATCTTTCGCCAGCAGGACAATAACTTCATCGGGCTGCTGAACAATATCCGCGAGAACCGTTTCGACAAGGCTACCCTCGATGCACTCAACGCACGCTGCAATCCAGGCTTCAACCCGCCCGACACGGAGGGATATATTCGCCTGACGACGCACAACTACCAGGCTAACGAGGTCAATCACCGCAAGCTGGCGGCGCTGGATTCGGAGCCTGTAACGCTGCGAGCCGACGTTGACGGCAACTTCCCCGAAACATCGTTCCCGACCGACAACGAACTGGTGCTGAAGAAAGGGGCGCAGGTGATGTTCGTCAAGAACGACACCAGCGGCAAGGGCGAATTCTTCAATGGAAAAATAGCCACCGTGGAAGGATATGACGCCGACGAGGGTGTGGCGGTGGTTGACAGCGAAGGCAACCATATCGTTGTGCACAGAGAGCGATGGGACAACATCAAATATGAAATTGACGCTGCCGACAACCAGATAAAGCAGAAGGTGGACGGTACATTTGTGCAGTTCCCGCTCCGTCTGGCGTGGGCGATAACGATACACAAGAGCCAAGGATTAACGTTCGACAAGGTGATTATAGATGCCGCATCGGCGTTCACCTACGGGCAGGTATATGTGGCTTTGAGCCGCTGCCGCACGCTTGAGGGACTGGTGCTGGCAACGCCTATCTCGTCGCGTTGTGTGTTCGACAATTCCGATGTGTTGCAGTTCAACAGCACTATCCCTTCGGTTGACAAGGTACAGGCGGAGTTGGGCAGTTTCCAGTCGTCCTATTTCTTCGAGCAGCTGTATGAGTTGTTCGACATCTCTTCAATATTCCACGCTGCCGAACGTCTGAACCGTATCTATCAGCAGCACTTGTCGCGTATGCTGTCGGCATTGTCGCAGAAAATCAATGACTTGACGAATAATAATCTGGTCAACCTGCTGACGGTGTCGGAGAAGTTCCACAAGCAACTGGCCAATATAAGCCTTATGAACGGAGGCAACACAAACGACGCGGCTCTGCTTGACAGGGTGGCCAAGGGAGTGGCCTATTACGAGGCGCAACTGGAGGATTACCGCCTGCAGATGGTGCCACTGATGGAGATAGAGGTCAACAACAAAAGTGTGGCCGCCGAGCTGAAGGAGTGGTCGACCGAGTTGCGCGATGCTGTGGACCTGAAACTGAGATGTTTGAAAAGGGTGGGGAAGAACGGCTTTTCGACCGAGGTGTACAACCAGGCAAAGGTCGACTTCCTGCTTGACAAGAATCCAGGCACCAAAGGAAAACGCGCTGCTCGTCGCAGCCAGACTTCACGACGTGCGCCGAAGGAAAAGCCTGTCAAGGAGCGTAAAGCGGCTTCGAGTGCTCCGATTGCCTCTGTAGAACCATCCGCCGAGGAAAGCATTTATGGTTTCCCGAAAGAGCCTGAGACAAGAGTACAGCGTGAGCCTAAGGTAAAGGTCAAAGAGCCGAAGGAGAAGAAGCCGCCGACGTGGATGGAGTCGTTGCAGCTGTTCAGCCAGGGGATGAGCATCGAACAGATTGCGGCCCAGCGGGGCTTCACGTTCGATACCATCGCCAACCACTTGCAGAAAGCACTCGAAGCAGGGGCGTTGGGAATTGACAAACTGCTGACTTCGGAGGAATTTGACGAGCTTGTAGAGTATATGCTCGAAGGTGAGGGACATCCGTTCAAGGAGATATACGAGCACTTCGGCGGCAGATACCCTTACTACAAGATACGTGCCGCAGCCACTGCATCGAAGGATATCCGCGATATATGACAGAGGGTGCCGTTTGGGAACGGGCTGGAGTACGGTAACGGTCAGGATTTCACTATTCCGAAAGTGAACCTTCTCTGCAGCTTGTTGCGACAAAGGTAGAGCACAACGAAGTAGATTGCTGTCAGCAGGATTGGTATAAGAGCCGCTGCCAGTTCGTTGTGAGTGGCTGCGCTGATGGCGATTACCGCACCGACAATGATAAGTGCCGGAAGGATGTAGGCCAGCAGGACGGCATAAAGCCCGAGCCCTTCGTTTACGCTTACCGTCACACCGTCGCCAATGGAGTATTGTTTCCAGTCGGCTGTTTCGACTTCCACCACTTTGTCGGCCTTGTCGACAAAGGCGCATTTCTCGTGGCCAGCACAGCTGCTGCAGGCTGACAATACTTGCATTTTGACTATTACTTTACCTTGCTTTACGTCGGTTACAAGGCCTGTATGTGTCGCTATCTGAGCCATTGGCGTGAGGTTGTTTATTCTTTGTCGTGGAAATGGAATTTGATGAATTTGGGATAGGTCTTGCAACTCTTGACACACTTGCCGCGAGGGTTGATCTTGTATACGTTGCCGTTGTAAACGACCTCGGCGCGTCCCCACTCGAAATAGGAGGCGTCGCTGAAGTAGAAGTCGCACACCTGATTGCCCTCTTTGTCGATGTAGCCCCAGCGGTTGTCTTTGCATACTGGTATGAGCCCTTCGCTGCAGTAGTGGGCCGACTCGTAGGTGACAGGAATGACGATGCGTCCTTGCTGGTCGACAAATCCGTAGCGGCCGTCTTTCTCGATTAGGGCAAGTCCGTCGGAGAAGACGTATTGGTTGGCGCGGTAGCCGCGATTGTCGTACTCGATAGGCAGAATCGTCTTTCCGCGGTCGTTGATGATGCCGTATTTGCCGTCGCGTTGCACGATGGCAAAACCGTCTTCGAAGGTGGATGCGTAGTCGTAGAAACCGAAGCGCTCTTTGCCTTTGAGGTCGAGATAGGTCTGGCGCCCGTCGCGTTTCACCGTGTAGAAGCCTTCGGAATAGCCGGTTATCTGTTCATAAATGAAAGGTGTCAACTGGCGGAAGCGCTCGTCAAAGAGGGCTGCTTTTTCAGAGATGGCGTCGACAGCGAAGAAGTGGCCGTCGAGCATAGGCGTCAGTTCTAGATACTTGAACGTGAAGACTTCCTTTCCGCTGCGGTCTATTAGTCCAAAGCGGTCGTATTTCTTTGCAACAGCATAACCTTCGCTGAAGGTGAATGCATATTCGAACTGGGGTTTGATGGCGAGATTGTTGTTCTTGTCTATATAGCCATAGAAGGCGGTGATGCTGTCGATGTCGACAATGGCAGCGGCAAGTCCTTCGCTGAAGCCTGAGGTGGTTCGGTATTGGGGTTTGATGACGAGATTGCCGGCGGTGTCGTAAAAACCATAGAGTCCGTTTTCGCGGATGCGTATCATTCCTTCGGTAGGATAGTTCACCTCTTCGTATTGGACGGGTACTATTACCTTGCCGTTGCGATTTATCATTCCGCATTGGCCATAGTCGTGGAATACAAGGCAGTAGTCGCCGTGGAATTTGTCGACAAACTTGTACTGAGGCTCGACAATGACCGTGCCGTCTTCGCGTTTGAATCCGAAAAGGCCGTCGCGCTCGGTTGTCTGGATGCCGTTGACAAAGTATAGTTCGCAGCCGCAGGATTCATCGTCGACAATGACTACGTCGTCGCCTTTGTTTGTCTGTGCCTGAAGGCAGGGAAGGGCGATGAAAAGAAGTAGTGCTAAAACTGTTGGTGCTGTTGCTTTTCTCATAAGTTTCAAGAATGTTTTATATTGTCTCAATGCCGCTGTCGATCCATCCGCTTTTGCCGTCGGCTATTTTTATCTGGCGCCAGTGGTCCTGTCTGTCGGTAATGGTCAACTCGGCCCCTTCGTGCAGGATGAACTTGTCTACACTCTTGGCGTCGGGCGAACTTTTTACAACGACCATAGGCTCGATGACAACAGCTTCATCCTTATTAGTCACATTTTTTACCGAAATTGCTGCATTGATTGCTGAAAAAAGTGTGAAAAGCAACATCACGGCACCGATAATGAACATATATTTGCGCAGCTTATACTCTCGTGCACAGAAGAATATGCAGATTGAGGCGCTGAGAGCAACGGAAAACAAAATGAGGATGACTCGCCAGCCGCGTGGCGATGCGAGACTCACGATGCTCTGTGTCCATTGTACAAGGAATGACTGTGGCAGTTGCTCGATGTTGTCTGTAGCCTTGCTTCGTGCAAGAGCGAGGTTGTCTTTGATGACGGATTTGTTTGGAGCAAGGCGCTGCGCCCGGCGGTAGTTGGCGATGCACAATCCTGTCTCGTCGAGGCGATAGTGGCAGTTGCCGAGATTGTAGTATATTTGCCAATTGGCATAGCCGGCGTCGACTATGGTGTTGTACAGCTCGACAGCAGAGGCATAGTCGCCGCTGTCGTAGGCTTTGTTGGCTTGGATGAAGGTTTGTTGCATAGCATCGCCATTTCCGGCAATGGCAAGAGATTGTATGCTGAGTGCTATAAGTGTTGCCAATAATGTTGTTATCCTTTTCATCGTCATTATTTCTTGTTTTTGATGGCTCCTATCTGCATTATGGTGTCCATCGCCTCTTTGTATATGGATTGTTTCTTGGTACTGCTGTCGCCAGGGGCGAAGCGCGCGAAGTCTACGTCGGCAAGGGTCTTCAGTATTCTTTCCTGCAGCGCCTGATCCACTTCTTTTTCAGCAAGATGCTGCCGTATGCTGTCGGAAGAGAGTAATGACAGCTGTATGTTGAACTTGTCGGATATGCCGCCCCACAGAGCTTTGTATATCTCTTCGTAGAATCGTTCGTCATTGCCGTCGTTAAGGTAGCGCTCGGCATTGCGCAGGCGCTTCTTGGCCAGCTTTATAGCCCGTTGCAGTTTGAGGCTGCCTTCGTCGTCTGCGATGTGCTGCTGTCTGCGGGCAAAGTAGATTACAATGCCGGCTGCAACAAAGGACAGTATCAGCAACAGCCAGAAAACGGGTCCGGGGTGGTCTTTTCCACCTGATTGGCTGAGCTTGGCTTTGGTCTCGATGTAGTGTATATCGCTGTTCAGCTCTTTGACGTCGCTTCTTGATGTGGAAGAATGCAGCGGTTTGCCTACTTTTATGTGAATCTTGTTGCATTTGATTGTAACATAGCTTCCTGTGGTGGGGTTGAAGTAGGCGTATTCAAAGTCAGGCATATCGTATTCGCCTTGAGTCTGCGGGGTCACAATCCATTCGAATGTGCGGCTTCCGCTCAAGCCGTTGTCGCCTTTGTTTATGTTGTCTATTACACGTGGCTCGTAAACTTCCATTCCTTTCGGAAAGTCGATGTGAGGAGCCTCAAGCAGACTCAGGTTGCCCCGGCCGCTGACGGTGACGCTATAGGTGAATGCTTCGTTGGCGTGCAGCTCGTTGAGGTCGCTTTTGGCTTTGATGTCGAATTGTCCAACACCGCCGGCAAAAGCGTCGGGTGCCTCTGGCAAGGGTTTGACGTTGACAGAGATTGAATTGCTTGTGAGCGATTTGACGACGGCTTCGTTACGGGTAGGGCTGAAGAACGGGTCGTCGATGAAGAAGTCGAAGATTGTGCCTGTGCGCTGACGTTGCATCTGGGTCTGGATAATCGCCACCACATCGGTCTTCAGCGGGGCTATGGTCAGCTTGCCGTTCTCTTGCGGAAATAGCGCTCCACGGCGGATTTCGGCAACTTGATACTGGCGACCGTTGTATGTCTCTGTGTATTGCTTTACTTGGGTCATATCCTCACTCAGGTCTTCGCTCCAGAAGCCTTTGTTGCGCGGCAGTTTCTCTATCTGGTATTGCGTCAGCGGCACCTGTGTGTAAATCTTGTATACTATGATAGCCTCCTCGCCTTGGTACAGGTTGCTTTTGTTGATGGAGGCGCGTGCAAACAGGGTGTTGTTGTCGATGTTGGTTTTGGGTTGCGGTTGAGCCTTCTGCTGTTGCTGCTGGCTTGGGCGTGATGGCTGTCCCCATCCCCAGCCTCCTTGCTGTTGCTGGTGGCCACCGTTGGGATCGGCCTTCTCTACTTTTATTGTGAAGGGCTTGCTGGAAACGGTCTTTCCGTCGACGGAACAACTGGCAGCACCGACGTTGGCAGTTCCTTCTTTGTCGGCACGAACCAATATGGTAAAGGTGTAGTTTTCAGAGACTGTTCTTCTGCCGTTGATATTCTGCTCGAAGCTGCTGTATCCTTGGCTGGGGCCACCGACTATGGTCAGGTTTTTGACCGTAGGCAGATTGAACTTGTCGGGTCTCGCATTAATGTCAAAGGTTATCTGGAATGTCTGTCCTGCCGATACTGTCTGCCGGCTGCGGACATTCATCACGGCATTCTGTGCTGCAGCCCATATTGGGAGCAGCATAACACACAATAATCCTATTTTTATTATTCTTTTCATAATCCTTTATTACGTGTTCCTACCAGTCTTTCTCTATTCTGTTGGGATTTCCTTGTGTTTTCTCTTTGTTAGCCTCTTTCATTCTTACAGCTTTCATCGTCTGTTGCTCGTTGTTCTTCATAGCATTCAGCATTTGTTCAGCCTCACGTCGACTTTGCTCTTGCTGCTTTTGGTCTTTCTGTTGTTGCTGCTGTTGTTGTTGCTGGTTTTGCTGCTGTTGCTGTTGTTGTTGATCCTGATTCTGATTCTGTTGCTGATTCTGTCCGCCACCGCCACCGCCGCTTTGCTGCTCGGGGCGCAGCAGCTGTTTGGCTAACGACAGGTTATGCTTGGCATCGTTGTTTTTGCTGTCCAAACGTAACGCCGCCTTGTACTCTTCTATTGCCTTCTTCAGGCTTGTAGCGTCATATCCTCCCGTGTCACGGGCTGCCAGAGCCTGACGCAGATGGATGTTGCCGGCATTGTAGTGGGCTTTGACTCGCTGCTCAATGGTAGCGCTGCTGTTCTTGCACACGCGGTCGTAATAGTTGAGAGCCGTGTCGTTCTGATGCAGTTTGCCGTGGGCTACGGCACGATTGAACTGAGCTTTGGCATAGTTGCTGTCGGCAGCCATAGCGTTGCGGTAAGCGCTTACAGCCTGGCTGAATTTCTCTTTCTTCAATTCCTTGTTGCCCTGTCGTGTTGCCACGCGACGAGCCTTGGCCACCTTGTTCTTTACCTTGTAAGGGACCGTAACCTTCTCTCTTTGGTATTGGCTTAAAGCCGATTGCTCTTGCTGCCCGTTCTGCTCTTGTGCCGTGATGTGGCAGGGCATAAGTCCCAGCAGAACCAGCAACGCAATGTGCTTTTTCATTATTCTGAATCCAATCTTAAATTTCATTCTCTCTTTTCCTTCTTATGATTTTGTTTATATTGATTCTCGGGTTCCTGCGTTCGAATATGAAAACCTCAAGTATCAGGAAAAGCAGGCCTGCGGCCAGCGGATACTGGTACTGTGTCTTATATGAAGAGAACTGCGAAGCCCCGAACTTCTGGCTTTCCAGTTTCGACAGCTGCTTGACGATGTCGTCTACGGCGGCGTTGCCGTTGCCTGCGTGAGCGTAGATGCCGTTGCCTGCCTTAGCTATGTCGCGAAGCATATCCTCGTTGAGGTGGGTTGTCACAACGTTGCCTTCATAATCCTTGCGCCAGTCAACGATCTTGCCTCTGCGGTCGGTAATCGGTATCTGTCCTCCCGAGGTTGTGCCGATACCTATGGTGCAGACCATTATTCCTTGTTCTGCAGCGCGTTTGGCAGCGTCTATGGCGTCGTCCTCGTGGTTCTCGCCATCGCTTATGACCACTATCGCGCGGCTTTTGTTCGGCTCCCATTCCGGCTCGTCGGCATCGCCCTCTTCACCATAACCCAGCGTCGCCATACCCTTGTCGATGGCGTCGCCGATGGCAGTACCCTGCTGGTTGATGAGGTCGGTGTTTATCTGGTCAAGGAACATCTTGGTTGCGCTGTAGTCATTGGTCAAAGGCATCTCGATAAAGGCCTTTCCTGCAAAAACCACAAGCGATACACGGTCGCCTCCAAGGTGGCTCATAAGGTTCTGCACCACCTGTTTGCTCCTTGCCATTCGGCTGGGTTTCATATCCTGTGCCAACATACTGTTCGACACATCGATACACACAGCCATATCGATGCCTCGCTGTTCGCCTTCGGCAATGCTGCTGCCCATCTGGGGGTTGGCAAGGGCAACGATGAGTAAACCCACGCCCAGGCAAAGCAACGTCAGCTTGATTATCGGCCTGCGCCACGATGCATCGGGCTGAAGGCGTCCCATCAAAGGTGCGGAGGCGAACTCGGCCATAAGCCGCCTTTTGTGTCGTTGCCTCAGAATGTAGACAATCACCATCAAGGGGATTACTACAAGTAGCCAAAGTATCTTTATATGTTCAAAATGCATCTCGTTCGGTTTTAATTGTCAATTCTTAACAGAAGTTCCAGTCCCAAAGCAAGCAGGGCAAGCAGCAGGAAAAGCTTGAACTCCTCCTTGGTCTGCTGGTATTGTGTGACGTCAATGCGGGTCTTCTCTATCTTGTCGATCTGCTCAAAAATCTCGTCAAGTGAGTTCTTGTCGGTGGCCCTGTAATAGTGTCCGCCATCGGTATTCTCTGCCATACGGGTCAGCAGAGTCTCGTCAAGGTCGGCCTGGGCATAGAATGGACGCCCGTACTCATCGTGATACAACACGTCGCCGCGGCTGCCCACACCTATGGTGTACAGCCTGATGCCATATTCGCCTGCAAGTTCGGCTGCGGTCTCAGGGTCGATCGAACCTCTGTTGTTCACTCCGTCGGTCAGCAGGATGATGACTTTGCTGACCGCTTTGCTCTCTTTGATGCGGTTGATGGCGGTGGCAAGGCCGTCGCCTATGGCGGTGCCGTCTTCAAGCAGGCCTGTCCGCATAGCCGACAGCTGGCGGTTCAGCACATTGTGGTCGATGGTCAAAGGAGTCTGAGTGAACGCTTCGCCGGCAAACTCGACAAGGGCTATACGGTCGCTCTTGCGTCCTTCTATGAATTTGAGTGCCACGTCTTTGGCGGCCTCAAGGCGGTTCGGTTTGAAGTCCTCGCCTTTCATACTGCCCGACACATCCATTGTCAGCACAATGTCGATACCCTCTATCTCCATCTCCTCGCGGCTCAGCTTGCTTTGAGGGCGAGCCAGCGCCACAATGAGCAGAGTCACAGCTATGCAGCGCAGCACGAAGCGCAGATGGTACAGTCTGTACCTGAGTGTCTTGCCGCCTTCGCCGAACATATCGGTCGAAGCTATGTGCACAGGGGCTTTGATGCGCTTGTAGCGCAGAATGTACCAGACTATCATTGCCGGCACCAGCGCCAGCAGAAGCAACAGCCACGGATGAGCAAAACTAATATTGTGGAACATTATTTTCCCTCCTCCTTCTCAGTATTGTTCAACTTATGTGTCTCAGCCACTTTGCGTACAAAGTCGGTTGCAAACTGCATTGCTTGGTCGTGTTCGTAGGCCTCGGGCTGCGATTTGGCGAATTTCACCATATCGGCTTTCTGGAGCAGCTGTCGCAAAAGGCTCTCGCTCTCCTCGCTCCAGTCCTCGATGCCGTGGAATGCCTTAAGTGTCTGTCGTGTAGTCATCTCGGCAGCCGATATGCCATACATATTCCTGAGGAAACGGCGCACGATGTCCGTCATATCGGTATAGTATTTCTTGATTCGGCCTTTCTGCCACAACTCCTTGCGTCTCAGGGTCTCCAGCTCCGAAAGCGCCTTGCGGTCGGCAGGCACGGGCTTGGCTCCTGGCAGTGCAAGTATCGGCTTGTGCTCCTTGCGGCGCTTGAGTATCACTATGATTGCCAAAACCACAGCTGCGAGAACAATGGCATAGACGACCCATCTCGTCACCTCCCAGAAGGTGAGCGGTTCCTTGATGTAGTCGGCATCGGCCATAGTCTTGCACTCCACTGTGTCGGCCTCGGCAACGTAAGCCACCGTCAGCACCAAGCTGTCGGACGGTGCAATCAACACAGCCTGTCCGCCGTCGGCAATGCGTATTGGCGCAACGCCCACAGGCATCCGGCCGGCATCGAACGATGTGATGGTCACCTGCTGCTCTATGCTCTCCACCTTGCCCGAGGCGTCGAGCGTGGTGTCGTTGCGGCTCTCGAGGGCCTCGATGCCACCGCGCGTCAGTTCCTGCAGCGTAGGCAGCCCTATTCCTTTGCCGCCGATGCCTTTCACGGTTATGCGCAGCGTCGTCTGGTCGCCGATAATGATTGAATCAGAGTCGAGTGCAGCGCTGACGCTCGTATTGCCGTGCTTCGAAGGCAGTTGCACAGCTGCTGCAGCACTGGCAGCGGCAGAGCCTTGGGCGCTGCCGGGCGTTGCCGTTTGCGGCACGGCCTGGCGGCTGTCAGCCTGCCTTTTGTCGTTCTGCTTGCCGTCGAGCAAATCCTTGCTGTCCAGGGTGACGCGGCTGTCCACAAGCCCCTTGTTCTGGGCCTGTCCTGTGCCGGCCACTGCAAGCAGTGTGCACAATATCAGATATTTTAATCTACTGTTCACCATTCACGTTTCAAAATTCAATGTTCACAATTTATCAGTTCCTCCTCTTGAACAGCCCTATCAGAGGTTTCACAAAGTCCTGCCCCGTGCTTATGGTAACGTGGTCGATGCCGTATTTCTGCAGCAGGGCCTCGTTCTCCTCATTATAGTGCCTGCAATAGTCGGCGTAAGCCTCGCGGACAGCCTTCGACGAGGTGTCGACCCATCTCGTCTCGCCGGTCTCAAGGTCCTCGAACGACACCAGTCCCATCTTGGGCAGGCTGTGCTCACGCTCGTCGTCAATCTTCAGTACTACCAGGTCGTGCTTGCCGGCGGCAATCTTCAGGGCGTTCTCATATCCGCTGTCGTACAGGTCGCTCATCAGGAACGCCGTCGAACGCTTCTTGGTGACGTTGCTGAAATAGCGCAGGGCCTCGGCGATGTCGGTGCCGTGTCCCGTAGGCTTGAAGCCGATAAGCTCCCTGATGATGCGCAGAATGTGGCTGCTGCCTTTCTTGGGCGGGATGAACTTCTCTATACGGTCGCTGAACATCACCACGCCAACCTTGTCGTTGTTGTGTATGGCCGAAAAAGCCAGCGTTGCGGCAATCTCGGCTATCAGTTCCGACTTGAACTGGCTCGTGGTGCCGAAGCGGTGCGAGCCGCTGACGTCGACAAGCAGCATCACGGTCAGCTCGCGCTCCTCCTCAAACACCTTGACGTATGGATGGTTCAGGCGCGCCGTCACGTTCCAGTCGATGTTGCGCACGTCGTCGCCATACTGGTACTCGCGCACCTCGCTGAAGGCCATACCGCGCCCCTTGAAGGCGCTGTGGTATTCGCCCGAAAACATCTGCTGCGACAGCCCGCGGGCACGTATCTCAATGCGCCTGACTTGTTTGATTATGTCTCTCTCTTCCATCCCATTCTGACAATTAAACAGTTATACGGATCCGCGGATCAGGGCACATCCACGCGGTTCAGAATCTCGTTTACAATCTCTTCGCTCTTGACATTCTCAGCCTCAGCTTCATAGGTCAGTCCGATACGGTGGCGCAAAACATCCATAGCGATGGCGCGCACGTCCTCGGGAATCACGTAGCCGCGGCGTTTCATAAATGCATAGCTCTTCGAGGCCTGTGCCAGGCTTATCGAACCACGGGGCGATGCGCCGTAGCTGATCATACCCTTCAGTTTCTCAAGATGATACTGCTCGGGAAAGCGTGTGGCGAAGACGATGTCGGTAATGTAGTTCTCAATCTTCTCGTCCATATAGACCTCTCTTACCAACTCTCTGGCTTTCAGTATGTCGGCGGGTTTCATCATAGCCGTCTGGCGGCTGAAGCCTTCGCCCAGACTCTGGTGCAGAATCTGGCGCTCCTCCTGCTTGTCGGGATAGGTGATGACGACCTTCAGCATAAAACGGTCCACCTGTGCCTCGGGCAGGGGATAGGTGCCTTCCTGCTCGATGGGGTTCTGGGTTGCCATTACGAGGAAGGGCTCCTCGAGTTTGAAAGTGTTCTCGCCAATCGTCACCTGGCGCTCCTGCATTGCCTCGAGCAGTGCACTCTGCACCTTGGCCGGAGCACGGTTGATCTCGTCGGCCAGGATGAAGTTGGAGAAGATGGGGCCTTTCTTGACTTGGAAAGTCTCGCTCTTCTGGCTGTAAATCATAGTGCCTATCAGGTCGGCGGGCAGCAGGTCGGGAGTGAACTGGATGCGGCTGAACTTGGCATCGATGGCCTTGGCCAAAGTAGTGATGGTCAGTGTCTTGGCCAGTCCTGGCACACCTTCGAGCAGCACGTGACCGTTCGACAGCAGGCCAATCATCAGGCTCTCGACCATATGTTTCTGTCCCACAATGTTTTTGCGCATCTCCATTACCAGAGCGTCCACGATGGCGCTCTCACGTTCGATGCGCTGGTTCAGTTCTTGGATGTTTACAGGTTCGTTCATAATATTTTGAGTGATTTATTTATCTGAATTATATGCATTTAATATAATTTGGCACGCGGGTGACCCGCCTGCGAATTAATAAATTAACGTTTCACAAACGGCACTTGTCGCGAAAAATTGTTGTGAAAACATTTTTTTTGAATTTTTAACCCTATGCACCGCCCCGCTGCAGCCACAAGCCTTGACCTCTCCAAACGCCAAAAAAACGACGCCTCATTTCCAGTACTTTAAGGGACCAACTCCGGTCGTTGTACAATACTTGTACAATAGTTGTACAATATTTGTACGTTTACCAATTGTACAAGTATTGTACAACTATTGTACAAGTATTGTACAACGACCGGAGTTGGTATGGCCCAAAACGGGACGGGGCAGAGGGCTGTTCCGGGGTGTTGATAAGCTGTTGAGAAATATTTTTTTTAATTTTCTCGGCGAAAAATGTGTCTATTCCAAAAAAAAGACATATCTTTGCATATTGTATTTTTACGCAGAAATCAAAAATCTAATTAATTATTAATATCTTATGAAAAGTAAAAAAGTACTAATCGGCTTATTTGTCGCTGCTTTTGTAGGCGGAGTGCACTTTTCGTCTGCCCAGCCAAAGGCAAATTACCAGAACAATCTTGTCGAAATCGGCCCCGATAACATCGCAGGCCGCGTGCGTGCCATCGTGGTGGATGACGCTGACCCGAACCACACTACTCTTTATGCCGGTGGTGTCGCCGGCGGCCTGTTCAAAAAAGTAGGCAATGAACTATGGCAGTATATCCCTTACACTAACAACGACC
Source organism: uncultured Bacteroidota bacterium (assembly GCA_902788805.1). GTDB lineage: Bacteria > Bacteroidota > Bacteroidia > Bacteroidales > P3 > Colimorpha. Next base: position 250,221 of record CADALO010000003.1, read on the forward strand.
AGGAAATCACCCTCCCCATATCTTGTATGATTCAGCTCCCGGACAATTCGCTCCTTATCGGTACCGGCGAGGGTTTTGTTGAGGAACACGGTGTCAACATCAGCCGTATGTCCCCCAACGGACGCGGTGTGTATCACTTCAATCCTGGCGACAACAGCTTTACGCTGGTTAGCTCCACCAACCCCGTGGCTAATTCCGACTGGACTTTTGTCAACCGTATGGCCTACTTGGTGCGCGATGGCTTTATGTATCTTTATGCCGCCACTAACGAAGGCCTCTACCGCTGGAAGCTCAACGCCTCCAACCCCGACTGGAGCGTGGCTCCTTCGAAGGTGCTGGCCGGCAACTTCCAGGATGTGGTTGTCATCTCGGCCGACAATATCGCTTATGCCACCACCCCCAACCGCGTTTTCCGCGTGGGTAACGTGACCGGCGAGAGCGCTGCCGTGGATGTCACCAACACCAACAGCGCCTTTGCCACTGCAACCCGCATCGAACTGGCTGCCAATACGGCTCACGCTTACGACTCGACCACTGGCAGCTACGTCCATACCACTTATCTCTATGCTCTTGTGGCCGACTCGAACGGTCTGCTCAACGGTGTGTTCCTGACTCACGACCAGCAGAACTGGACCCGCTTGACCACCGAGACCGTTGTGCCTTTCACATCGGAGAACCCGGGCTCGCTCAACGCTGCCATAGCTATCGACCCGCGCAACTATAAGGCTATCTATATCGGCGGCGCCACGCTGTGGTCGGGCGAAGGCTTTGTCCCCAACTCGTACTATCAGTGGATCAAACAGTCCTACTCGGAGTCAGAACTCAACAACGGCAACTATATGGGTTCGGTTTATTCCAACCCGATGTGCCTCCACTCGGGCATCCATCAGATTGTGCCGACCTGGACAGTCGTTGACGGCGACACTGTTTGGATGAACTACTATGCTACCGATGCCGGTGTCTTCGCCGACAGAGACGGTATGATTGGCTCGTTCCGTTCGCTCAACAAGGGTCTGAACACCGTTCAGTTCAACCATATCGCTGTTTCTCCCGACGGTTCCATCATCGGTGGTGCTGTCGACAACAGCTGCCCCTTCATCCAGTCGCGCAACGCCCACGACGGCGCCGTTCCCACCAACTCGTGGTATGACGACAACCCCAACTCGGTTATGAACCATATGGGCAACGTGCTGTGGTTTGGCAACGGTGCCGGCGTGGCTTCGTCGATGTTCCAGCAGATCCTGCCTTTCACCCGTCGCTCGATCTTCGTGTCGGCCGACCCGGGTCAATTTGTAATTCCTGGAGGCTTGTCGGGTTATATTGATATAGCCAGTTTCGGCCGTGCCTGCGCTGACTATACCGACTATACCAATACACAGACTTGGACCGTGGCCGAGGCCTTCCTCTCGGACCTCATCCACAACTCGAACCCCATACCGCAGATCAAACTGTGGGAGACCACCAACAATACTATCTGGAACGATAGCATCTCTTTTGTTATTGACACCAACCTCACCTACATCCACAACGGTCAGGAACTGCCTTTGACTGGCAACACTCAGATTGTGCCCGGCGACAGCATCCTCGTCCAGTCGAAACCGAACTTCGATTATCCGTTTTACCACAGATTCAACGAGTCGTTCGTGGTGAAGAACAAGATGAGACATCGTGTCCACAATCCGGTAGTGAGCCGTGCCATCGTCAACGGTCGTGCAATGTCTGGTAGTGGGGCTGTATATATGACAGCCACTCCCAACTATTTCCGTAACGTGTGGGATCAGAACGAGGCTTCCAGCACCGACCCGGCTACCCTCGAGAAACTGATGCACTGGGCAACCATCTTCACTGCTGACCAAGGCTTCTCGGTGGGCGAAATCGCTTTCAGCCGCGACGGTAAGAGTGTTTATATTAATGTTATCAATGATTCTACTAACCAGAGCTTCCTCTTCCGCCTCTATGATTTCACCAACACTGACGTTAACAATGCTATGACCTTCAAGCGTGAACTCGGTTTCGTGAAGACTGATTATCCTGGCAACCCCTGCATCACTCACTTCGACACTATCCTTGCCGCCAACGGCCAGTGGTTCAACCGTCCTATGACTTCGATTGCCGTTGACCCGCGTGATGGTCAGGACAACCTCGTCCTTACCTTCGGCGGCTACAACAGCACCGAGGCCAATATGGTTTATGTCAAGAACGCAAGCAACCCCACTAACCGTACCGTCACCAACATCAACGTTGTCAACAGCGCCAATGCTATGACCGTCAACGACCCCGTTCACTCGGCTCTTATCGAGTATACCACCGGTACTATCTATGCCGGCACTGAGAAGGGTGTGTTCACCAGCGCTTCGGCAGTAAGCCCCAGCTGGCAGAACTTCGGCGCCTTCAACGGTGTGCCTGTTACCTCTATCGTTCAGCAGACCAAGAGCCTGAAGCGTCAGCGCTATACCGTCCGCGAGGGCGTCAACGACGTTACCTATCTTTTCGCCAAGACCAAATATCCCTATGCCATCTATTTCGGCACCTATGGCCGCGGCATCTTTATGGATACCAACTATGTGGTTGACCACGAGAACGAGATCTGCAACGAGGAAGACTGGCTCGGCATCACCAATGTCGACAATGGTGAGAACCGTATGAGCATCTATCCCAACCCGGCAGCTGACCACGCTACCATCGACCTTGCTATCGTCAACGGCGGCAACGCTGTGGTGAAAATCTACGACATCACCGGCAAGATGGTCCACTCGGAGAAGCTTGGCTATCTCGGCGAGGGCGGCCACCAGTACAGCATCAACTGCTCTATGTTCAAACACGGCATCTATCTCGTGAACGTGAACATTGGCAAAGAGTCTGCTACCTCTAAACTTATCGTACGATAATAATAATTAAATAGGGAAAGAGGTACTGGCTGCAAAGCAGTACCTCTTTTTTTTGCCGGACAGTATTTATAATGTATATATACATTTATATCTGATTGTCCGCCAAACCAACAACCCATAATTAAGATAATCTACCAATATGAGCAATCTTGTAGAAGAACTGAAATGGCGCGGTATGATTCACGATATGATGCCGGGCACTGAAGAACAACTCAACAAAGAGGTCACAACGGCATACGTGGGTATCGACCCCACGGCCGATAGCCTGCATATAGGCCACTTGGTAAGCATTATGCTTCTCAAACACCTGCAGATGGCCGGCCACAAACCCTTGGCCGTTGTCGGCGGCGCCACAGGTATGATTGGCGACCCGTCGTTCAAGGCCGCCGAGCGTAAACTGCTTACTCCTGAGGAAATACAGCACAATGTGAGTTGCATCAAGAAGCAGCTGGAACGCTTCCTCGATTTCGACAGCCTTGTCAATGGTGCCGAGATCTTGAACAACTATGATTGGATGAAGGACTATCTGTTCCTTGATTTTATCCGCGATGTGGGCAAGCATATTACCGTTAACTATATGATGACCAAAGACTCTGTCAAGAAGCGTATGGAGACCGGCATCTCGTTCACGGAGTTCAGCTACCAGCTGCTGCAGGGCTATGATTTCCTGACACTTTATCGCACCAAGGGGTGCAAACTGCAGATGGGCGGCAGCGATCAGTGGGGCAACATCACTACCGGCACGGAACTGATCCGCCGTATGGAAGGTGGCGAGGCTTTCGCATTGACTTGTCCGCTCATTACCAAGGCTGACGGCACTAAGTTCGGCAAGACTGAGGGTGGCAACGTGTGGCTTGATCCCGAGAAGACCAGCCCGTATAAGTTCTATCAGTTTTGGCTTAACTGCTCGGATGTCGACACAGCACGCTATATCCGCATTTTCACTCTCTTCTCGAAAGAGGAGGTGGACGAACTGGAACGCCAGCACGCCGAGGCTCCTGAGCGTCGCATCCTTCAGAAGGCTCTGGCCAAGGATATCACTATCCGTGTGCACGGCCAGCAGGCTTACGACACTGCCATTGCCGCCAGCGAGCTCCTTTTCGGCAAGGCTACTACCGAACAGCTCAACGCCCTCGACCGCGATACGTTGCTCAGCGTCTTCGACGGCGTGCCGCAGTTCAACGTTAGCCGTGCCGCTATCGAGGCCAATCCGTCGCTTATCGACCTCGCCGCCGAGACGGGTATGTTCGCCAGCAAGGGCGAGATACGCCGCGAACTGAAGCAGAACAGCATTATGGTCAACAAGCAGAAGGTCGGAGAAGACTGCCGTCTTTCGGCTGCCGATATCCTTAGCTGCGGCTGCATTCTTGTTCAGAAAGGCAAGAAGAACTACTACCTTGTTAATGTAGAGTAGCCTATTGAACTTTTTTTTGCGGTATTCAGCTTTATTTGTATCTTTGCAAAAAATTACTAAAACAAAACAATATGACACAAACAGGTATTAAAACATTGAGAGACAGCGCAGGTATGCGTTGGACGGCTCTCTTGCTTTTGGCGCTTGCTATGTTTTGCGCCTACATTTTTATGGACATTCTGTCGCCCATCAAGGACTATATGGAGTCCACACGTGGCTGGGACAGCTCTTCGTTCGGCCGTATGCAGGGCGCCGAGGTGTTCCTCAACGTCTACGTGTTCTTCCTCATCTTTGCAGGTATCATCCTCGACAAGATGGGCGTCCGCTTTACAGCAGTGCTTTCTGGTGCCGTGATGCTCATTGGCGGTATCATCAAGTTCTATGCCGTAAGCGATATGTTTAAGGGCACAGGCCTCGAGGCTTGGTTCACCACCCACCTCAACTGGAATGGCGATCTGCCGATAATCGGTGCCATCCTGCCGTTTGCAGATGGTATGCCTGCTTCGGCAAAGCTTGCCGCTTGTGGTTTTATGATTTTCGGATGCGGCTGCGAGATGGCCGGTATCACCGTCAGCCGTGGTATTGTGAAGTGGTTCAAAGGCCGTGAGACTGCCCTCGCTATGGGTTCTGAGATGGCTCTGGCCCGCCTCGGTGTCGCCACCTGTATGATATTCTCACCCTTCTTTGCAAAGCTCGGTGGCGAAATCCACGTCGACAATGCCGTCAAGTTCGGTGTCGTGTTGCTCTGCATCGCTCTGATGATGTTCATCATCTATTTCTTTATGGACAAGAAACTCGACAGTCAGACCGGCGAGGCTGAGGAGAAAGACGATCCCTTCAAACTCAGCGACCTTGGCAAGATTTTCACCAGCCTCGGATTCTGGCTTGTGGCTCTGCTCTGCGTACTCTACTATAGCGCCATCTTCCCATTCCAGAAATATGCCGTCAATATGCTGCAGTGCAACCTTGACCTCACTGCTGCTTCGCCCGACACCTTCTGGGGGCGTAACACTGTGACCATAGTGCAGTATCTCATTATGCTCGTTGTAGCCGCCTGTGCTTTCTCAAGCAACTTCATCAAGAAAAACAAGGCTCTGAAATATGGTCTTATGGGTATGGCTATCGTTGCCCTGGTGGTTTACTGCTATATGGGCTATATGCGTGGTACCGCAGAGACCATCTTTGCAGTGTTCCCGCTTCTGGCTGTGGCTATCACTCCCATCCTCGGCAGCTATGTCGACCATAAGGGCAAGGCCGCTTCGATGCTTATGCTCGGCTCCATCCTGCTGGTTGTCTGCCACCTGACCTTTGCTTTCATCCTGCCTGGTGTCTCGGCTTCTTCCGCTGCCGGCGGTGTCGTGGTCGCTTACGTCACCATCCTCGTGCTTGGAGCCAGCTTCTCGCTGGTGCCTGCAGCCCTGTGGCCCTCAGTGCCTAAGCTGGTTGACGAGAAGATTATCGGCTCGGCCTACGCAGCTATCTTCTGGATTCAGAATATCGGCCTCGGCTTGTTCCCGACATTGATTGGCAATGTCCTCGAAAGCTCCAACGCCAACAATGCCGCTGTCATCGCTGCAAAGGCAGCAATCGAGGCCGGCGAGGAAGGCGTCCTGGTGCCTTACGACTACAAGTGGGCTCTCGTTATGCTGGCATCCCTCGGTATTGCCGCTCTCCTTATCTCGGTCTATCTGAAAGCCGTAGACAAGAAGAAAGGCTATGGCCTTGAGGAACCCAACATCAAGCCTGAAAACTAATCTGACAGTAAACAGATGGTAAAAATAAAGAGCGCCGCCCGAATGGGCGGCGCTCTGACTTTATATTCTCCAGTCCTCAGCTTGTGGCCTGGAGAATGAACTTGTTGAAAGGCACCGAGGCGCGAAAAACCTTCATCACATAGTCCTTAAAGCCATCGCTCAACACTATGTCGTTCGGCACTTCGTGCATCGTGCAGTAGTCGTTGTATTTCAGCCAGTCGGCATACTCCCAGTCGGCAGGGTAGCCCTTAGGCACACGGCTCAACACCTTGGTGGTGAAGAACGTTCCGCCAAAATACTTCTTGTATTCCCTGTTGTTTACTATAGCCAAGAACTCGTCAGTGTTGTAGAAAATCTCTTGACGTATGGCTGCCAGTTTCTCTTTCTCGGGCATAAAGATGCCTCCTCCGAGGCTGCAGTTCCCGTGCAGACCGTAGTCTTCCTGACCAATTTGAAGGTAGTAGCCTGCCTCGCCCGAGCGTTTTATGCCGTAGCTGCTGAGGAAGAAAGAGATGTGCGTCTTGTAAGGCCGCTTGTCCTGAGTGAAGCGCAGGTCGCGATAAATGCGGTATTGGCACTTCTTTGGGTCGGGGTGGCCTATGGTTGGGTCAAGTACCGAAAGCTCATCGATAATCTGCGCCGTAAAGTCTACAAATTCCTCTCGAATGGCATCAAAGCGGCTCTTGTTATCCATAAACCACTCGCGGTTGTTGTTCGCCGCCAGCTCTTCAAAGAAGGTAAAAACATCAGAGGTCATATTGCTTGTGTTGTTTGTGGAGCTTTTGTGGAGTGATGGTGGAGTGAAAGGGGAGTGAAAGAGGAGTGAAAGAGGAGTGAAAGGGACAATGCAATTTGATATTGCGTAAGAAAATAAAGGTATTGTCCCTCTAACTTCCCACTAACTTCCCTCTAACTTCCCTCTAGCTTCCCACTAACTCCTCTCTCACTTAAGGTATTTCTCTTTGTTTGCCCAATGTTCGTTCCAGTCCTTCAGGTTGCGACGCAGCAGGTTCGGGATGTCGAGCCCATAGGGGCAGCGCGACTTGCAGATGCCGCAGTCCACGCAGTCCTCAATCTGATGCATCTTCTTGTTGAACTCCTCGGTAAGGTATACCGAATAGGGAGCACGGCGCAGGAATAGGTACATACGGTTGCAGCTCTCTATCTCGATGCCCACCGTGCAGGGCTGGCAATAGCCGCATCCACGGCAGAAGTCGCCGGTTAGCTCTTTGCGGTCCTTCTCTATGCGTTGGCGCATCTCGTCGTCGAGAACGGGCGGGTTGTCCTGGAATGAGATAAACTCATCCAGCTCGCTCTCGCGCTGTATGCCCCAGATGGGTTCCACGCCGGGGAACTGGGCAAGGTAGGCGTAGGCTGTGGCCGCGTGGCTTATAAGGCCGCCGCTGAGTGCCTTCATAGCGATAAAGCCTATGTTGCGTTCGGCGCACTGGTTGACGAGGCTCAGCTCCTTGTCCGACGCCAGGTAGGAGAAGGGGAACTGCAGCGTCTCGTAAAGGTCGCTGTCGATGGCCTGCTGTGCCACGGCGAGGCGGTGGTTGGTGATGCCTATATGCCTCACTTTGCCTTGACGCTGAGCCTCAAGCATAGCCTCGTATAGACCTGTGCCGTCGCCCGGCAGCGGACAGAAATCAGGGTTGTGGAACTGGTACAGGTCCACGTAGTCGGTCTGCAGCAGCCGCAGCGATGTCTCGAGGTCTTTCCAGAAGTCTTCCACCTTCGTGGCACCGGTCTTGGTGCTGATAATCACCTTGTCGCGGCGGTCGTGCAGGGCTTTGCCCAGTTTCTCCTCGCTGTCGGTGTAGAAGCGCGCCGTGTCGAAGTAGTACATTCCGTGGTCGAGAGCTTTGTGTATCAGCTTTATTGTCTCGTCTGTCGATATTCTCTGAATGGGCAGTGCACCAAATCCGTTCTTTGGCACCACCAGTCCCGAGCGACCAAGTGTCACTTTCATTTCTCAGCTTCTTTTGGTGTGTCGACGGTGTCGGCAACGGGTTCGTTTTTAGGTCCCGAAGTCTCCTTAAGGGGCTTCACGATGTCGAAAACACCTTCGGTGATGCATTTCAGCAGTTGGCTCTCGACGGCGTTCTGGTACGACGTATCGGTCAGATACTCCTGGTTCTCGCTTTCAATCTTGTTGAGGCAGGCCTCGACCTCGTCGCTCGACTCCAGTTTGTAGCATTCGCACATAGCTTTGCCGGCCTCGTTGCCCTTGCGCTGCGGGTCTTTGCCCGTGCAGGCCGAGGTGGCGGCAAGCAGCGCCAAAAGTGCCAATGCGAGTGTAAATCTCTTGTTCATAACTGTTTGTATGGAGTGAATTAATCCTATATCAAAATGCAAATTTACGAAAAAAAACTATTCCGACCTGTTCTGACAGAAAAAAAGTATTATCGGCATTGTCCCCCGTGGCATCGCCTTTTGCATTCTACCGCCCTTTCAGGGCTTGGATCGTGGATTGTATTTTGATGCAGGGGTTCCGCTTCGCTGCACCCCTGCCTGTAGTCCGTCGCTCCTTCGGAGCTTTCCCTTCCAGTGTAAAAAGAATAGTATGCAACCTCGGAGAGGTTGAGTCTCAATAACACCATATTTTGCCGTAGGGCGCGAGCGAAGCAAGCGGCTGCAGGCGCAGTGTGGTGATAAGTATGTGGCATAACATCAGCGTGTCGAAGACACGCCACACCTTTGCCATCAAGGTGGCGTGTCTCCGACACGCTTTTTCGTGCTTGCTCACAGCCCCTCACATTGCGCTCCGTTGTCGTTTAGTGTGAGGTTATTGAGATTGTGCCTCTTCGAGGCATCCTAAGGCCAAATATAACAAGAGCGCAGCGGACAACCTCAAAGAGGCATCCACCTCTTACCCGCACCGCGATAATTTTCGGGTTATTTATGGTAATTTGTGTTTCCAAAAAAGGTTAAAAGGAGTTGAAGGTTAAAAGGTTTAAGGGTTTAAAGGTTTGAGGATTAAAAGGTTTAAGGGTTGGAAAGGATAAATATCCGTTATTTCCGAGTAATCCGTGTTCAATAAAGTAATTCGCGTTCAAGGAACCGCTTCATTTCCATCCTTTCAAGGGACCAACTCCGTCATATGTACAATATATGTACAATACTTGTACAATATTTGTACGTTTACAATTGTACATATATTGTACAAGTATTGTACATATGGCCCGGGTGCGGGGTCGGCACGGTGTAAAAAACGGCCGTTTGTCAGTATTTTCTGTCTGTTTGCAATTTTTATTTTTGCTGTTTCGATATGTTTTGTTATCTTTGTATTTTGTAGTATAGTGCCAATATTGGCACAATGTATTGTAAAATAGAGTAATAAATATATTGTAACATTGTAAAATGGCTAATTTTTTTGCGAAACTATTCGGAAGCAAGTCGCAGCGTGACCTTAAAGAGGTCAATCCCTATCTTGAGGCGACCCTCAAAATCTATCCTGTAATCAAGGAACTCACCAACGACCAGTTGCGTGCAAAAACCATAGAATTCAAAGAGCGTATAAAGAACGAAATCAGCGGCGAAGAGGAGGAACTGGCTGCACTTCGCAAACGTATTGAGGACGAGTATGATATGCCCGTCAACGAGAAGGAGCAGCTGTACAAGCAGATTGACGAGCTGGAAAAGACTTCATACGAGAAGACGCAGAAGGTGTTGAACGACATTCTGCCCGAGGCGTTTGCCGTCGTCAAGGATACGGCTCGCCGCTTTGCTGAGAATGAGGAAGTTGTGGTGACGGCTACGGACCACGATCGCGACCTTTCGGCCACTCGCGACAATGTGAACATCGACGACGAGGGTATGGCCCACTACAAGAACACTTGGATGGCAGGCGGCAATATGATAAAGTGGGATATGGTGCACTACGATGTGCAGCTTATCGGCGGCGCTGTGCTGCACAGCGGCAAGATTGCCGAGATGGCCACCGGCGAGGGTAAGACCCTGGTGGCAACCCTGCCGGTCTACCTCAACGCATTGCCGGGCAAAGGCGTGCACGTGGTGACGGTGAACGACTATCTGGCCAAGCGCGACTCGGAGTGGATGGGTATGCTGTTCGAGTTCCACGGCCTCACGGTCGACTGCATAGACAAGCACGAGCCTCACAGCGAGGAGCGCAAGCGCGCCTACAACTGTGACATTACCTACGGAACCAACAACGAGTTCGGTTTCGACTATCTGCGCGACAATATGAGCCGCAATCCCGACGAGTTGGTGCAGCGCGGCCACAACTATGCCATCGTCGACGAGGTCGACTCGGTGCTCATCGACGATGCCCGTACGCCTCTCATCATCAGTGGTCCCACGGCCAAGGGCGAGGACCAGGAGTTCGACCGTTTCAAGCCGGTCATCGAGAAGCTGTACAATACACAGCGTATGCTGGTGACGACCATCCTGGCCGACGCCAAGCGTGACCTGGGCAGCAATCTGGACCAGAAACCCGACCAGCCCGGCGCTATGGCACTGCTGCGCGCCTATCGCGGTCTGCCTAAGAACAAGGCCCTTATCAAGTTCCTCAGCGAGACGGGCGTGAAGGCCCTGCTGCAGAAGACCGAGAACTTCTATATGCAGGAGCAGAACAAATATATGCATATCATTGACGATGAGCTCTATTTCGTTGTCGATGAGAAGCAGCGCACCGTCGAGCTCACCGACAAGGGTATGGACTATCTGGCCGAGATGGGCGAGGATCGTCGCTTCTACCAGTTGCCCGATGTGGGCGCTGAGATTGCCGAGCTGGAGAAGGAATCGCTGACGCCGGAGGAAAAGGCCCAGAAGAAAGAGGAGATCTACAATAACTTTGCTATACAGAGCGACCGCGTGCACACTGTGGACCAGCTGCTTAAGGCCTACACGCTGTTCGAGAAGGATGTCGACTATGTGTTGACTGAGGACCGTCAGGTCAAGATTGTCGACGAGCAGACGGGACGTATTATGGAAGGCCGCCGCTGGAGCGATGGTCTGCATCAGGCTGTCGAGGCCAAGGAGAACGCCAAGGTTGAGGCCGCTACACAGACCTACGCCACGATTACGCTGCAGAACTACTTCCGTATGTACAAGAAGCTGGCCGGTATGACAGGTACGGCAGAGACCGAGGCCGGCGAGTTCTGGAATATCTATAAGCTTGATGTGGTGGTGATTCCGACCAACCGTCCCATAGCCCGTGTGGATATGGACGATATGATTTACAAGACCAAGCGCGAGAAGTTCAAAGCCGTCATAGCTGAGATTGAGCGTCTGCGCTCGGAGGGACGTCCGGTCCTTGTGGGTACCACCTCGGTCGAAACATCGGAGCTGCTCAGCAAGATGCTTACGATGAAGGGCATCAAGCACAACGTGCTGAACGCCAAATTGCACAAGAAAGAGGCCGACATCGTGGCCGAGGCCGGTGAGCCGGGCCGCGTGACTATCGCTACCAATATGGCCGGTCGTGGTACCGACATCAAGCTGAAAGGCGACGTGCGTGAGCACGGTGGCTTGGCAATCATAGGCACGGAGCGCCACGAGAGCCGCCGTGTGGACCGCCAGCTGCGAGGCCGTGCCGGTCGTCAGGGCGACCCGGGCAGCTCGCTGTTCTTTGTGTCGCTTGAGGACGACCTGATGCGTATCTTCGGTTCCGAGCGTATCGCCGCTATTATGGACCGTATGGGTTTGCAAGAGGGCGAGGTGATTCAGCACTCGATGATTACCAAGCAGATTGAGCGTGCCCAGAAGAAAGTTGAGGAAAACAACTTCGGTATGCGTAAGCGCCTGCTCGAATACGACGACGTGATGAACAACCAACGCACCGTTATCTACAACAAGCGTCGCAACGCCCTTTACGGCGACCGCCTGAGCATCGATATAAGCAATATGTTCTACGACACCTGCGAGTTGCTTTACCGCGAAGCTGACCAGTCGCACGACTACGAAGGCTTCAAGATGGAGATGATTCGTGTGTTCGCTCTCGATGTTCCGTTCACGGAGCGTGAACTCTTCAATGCCCGCGGCAACGAGATGGTGGAGAAGCTCTATGAGCTGACTTACAACTCATACAAGGACCGTATGCAGCGTCTGGCAGAAGTGGCCTACCCGTTCATCAAGAACATCCACGACAACACCCGCTACCTGAACGTTGTGTTCCCCATCACCGACGGCGTGAAGACTATGAACGTTGTCTGCCCTGTGCAGAAGGCCTACGAGAGCGGCGGCCGCGAGGTGCAACTCTCGATAGAGAAAAACATCACTTTGGCCATTATCGACGACGCCTGGAAGGAGCATCTGCGTGAGCTCGACGACCTGAAGACGTCGGTGCAGAATGCATCGTATGAGCAGAAGGATCCTCTCTTGATCTACAAGTTTGAATCGTTCAACCTGTTTGAGAAGATGCTGCTCGACATCAACCGCCAGATTGCATCGTTCTTGAGCCGCGCCAGCTTGCCCGTCAAGCAGGAGAGCGATATGAAGGAGGGGCAGCAGCCCAGCAGCAACCAGAAGGGACTGCGCACCAGCCGCAACGACGCGCCAGAGGCTCAGCGTACTGCTCCGCGCGAGAAGCCGCAGCCGGTACACGTGGAGAAGAAGGTGGGCCGCAACGACCCGTGTCCCTGCGGCAGCGGCAAGAAGTACAAGAACTGCCACGGTCGTGACCTTGAGAATTAATTAAGAGAAAATAAACATAAACCCAATTAAATCCAACAAAACCATCCTGTTATGAAAAAAAGATTCTTTATCCTCCTGCTGCTCGCCGGCGTGTTTGCAGTTCCGGCCAAAGCCCAGTTTATGCAGATGGGTCTCAAGTTGCAGTATTCTACCGAGTCGGTGGACGATATGATCAATAACGTCCAGAATGAGGTTCAGAACTTCTCGACCGACTTTCTGAAGGGCTGTGAGGCCGGCGTTTTGCTCCGCATCAATGTGGGTCGCTTTGTCACTATCCAGCCTGAGGCCAACTTCTCCATCGGCTCGATCTGGGATTCGGTGGATGCGCAGTCGGACTTTATCGGCTCTGCCGTTGCCGCATTCCAGAACGTGCAAACGGTGAACCTGTCGGTGCCTGTCCTTGCGGCTGCACATCTCATTGACATTGAGAAGCTCGCTGATATCCGCGTCTTTGCGGGCCCGGAGTTCTATACTACCATCAAGGGCGCCAGCGAAGAGGGTGGAATTGATTTCAGCAAGTATTCGCTCGTGTTTGGCGTCGGCGTTGATCTGTTCGACATCCTGTATGTGGACGGCCGCATATCGCGCTATTCAAGCGGCGATATGTTCTATCGCCTTGGCGTAGGTCTGCTGTTCTAAGGAATATTATCACTGTTAGGCTCGAATGAACATCGTTGAGCAGATTCGCGACACGCGTGACATAAGCCGTGAGCAGCTGGAGCTTATCCTCGGCACCGAGGACAAGGAGAGCATCGAGACCCTGCGGCGTACAGCGCGCGAGGTGGCTACGGCCGCATACGGCAACAAGATATTTATGCGTGGCCTCATCGAATTGTCGAGCCACTGCAAGAATGACTGTCTTTACTGTGGCCTGCGGCGCAGCAACAAGTCGGCGGTGCGTTACCGCTTGACCGACGAGCAGATACTGGAATGCTGCGACAAAGGCTATGCGTTGGGCTTCCGCACCTTCGTTATGCAGGGTGGGGAAGACGGCTGGTTTGACGACAAGCGTATGTGCCGCATCGTCGGCGCAGTGCGCAACAAATACCCCGATTGTGCCATAACCCTTTCGCTCGGCGAGCGTAGCCGCGAGAGCTATCAAGCCTTGTTCGATGCCGGTGCCAACCGCTATTTGCTGCGCCACGAGACGGCTTCGCCCGAGCATTATGCCCTGCTGCATCCTGCTGAGATGTCGTGGCAGAACCGCATAGACTGCCTTTATGCCTTGAAGGAGATTGGTTATCAAGTGGGTTGTGGCTTTATGGTCGGCTCGCCTTTCCAGACGTTGGACACGCTTTATGCCGACTTACAGTTTATCCGCACGTTTCAGCCTCAGATGGTCGGCATAGGTCCCTTTATTTCTGCATCGGGCACTCCTTTCGAGGGGCAGCCCAACGGCAAGGTGAGCACGACATTACGCCTGCTGGCAATCATTCGCCTGCTGCATCCTCCGGTATTGCTTCCGGCAACGACGGCTCTCGGCACCCTTCATCCTCAAGGGCGGGAACTGGGCATCCAGTTCGGCGCCAATGTGGTGATGCCTAACCTGTCGCCGCGTGATCACCGCAAGGATTACTCCATCTACGACAACAAGATTTGCACAGGCGAGGAGGCGGCCGAATGCCGTGCCTGCACGGAGCAGCGCATCCGCAAGATCGGCTACGAGACGGTTGTGGACCGAGGTGACTTCAATCCAAATACGGAATACTAAAAAAGAGGCGTCCGCAACAGGACGCCTCTTTGGTTTTGCATTGGAGAGGTGTTATTCGCCCACCTGTTGCTGGTAGCTATTGACTTTGTCCTCTGTCGAGCGAACGGCCTCGTCAGCGGCATTGACTTTCTCCTGGGCGTCGCCCATCTTGCCTTTGTTCTTGTCAATGTTGGCGTTGAGCTTTTCGATGTCTTTCTTGCAAGCCTCGATTTTGCTCTGATACTTGGCGATTTCAGCCTCTTTCTTGGCTATCTTCTCCTGGTCGGAGGCGATGCTCTTCTCAATCTTTGCCACGGCAGCGGCGGCTTTGGCCTGGTCTTTCTGAGCCTTTTGAAGATTCTTCTGCTCGGCACTCATATTCTGCTGTGCCTCGAATTTGCTCACATAGCGAGGCAGGTTCTCGGCGAAGGTGCGCACATTGTTGTTAAGCTCATTCTGGCTGATGGTCAGGTTGGGCGACTTGGCGAAGAGAGTGACAACGGTGACGCGGTCTTTCTTCTTGCCTTGCTCTTCGACCTTTGCATAGAAGTCTACCGGCTGGGCATAGATGGCATCAAAGGTCTGGTTGAGGACAGCCATATAGCCATTGGTCTTGGTGGCTTTGACCGACGATTCTTTGAACCTCTGTGTAAGGGCATCGGCAACAGTGACTTTGTCTTGCTGCAGGGTGACGGTGAATGCCGGGACTGTAAAGTCGCCATATTGAATGGTGGTTTCCTGCACGCTCTGTGCTTTAAGGCCTGCCATCATTGTGAGGGCAAGCACGAACAATGATAATCTTTTCATATTGTGCTGTTTTATAAATTGCTTAGCGAATATACGTTTTCAAACATCTGCTTTGTCTCATTGCTCATATCCGATTTGCGGACTTCCTCAATGAACATAGCCGAGAATGCCTTTGAAGATTTCTCGTCGGAATACTTCTTGTCGTACTCATTCATCAGCTCTTCGAGTTCGGTATAGCAACTGTTGAATTTGTCAAGTATTTCGGCATCCACTTCTTTGCTTTCGACGATTGAATAGCATTGTTCTGTTTTGTGTGTCAGGCGTTTGACGTCACGCCTCATATTGGTTTTGCAGGCACTGAGCGTCATTATGACGACCACGATGCATATAGCTGATAATGTCTTTTTCATACTGTTGAAAACTAATGTGTTGTGATTTATGTTGCTTGCTTAAATATTTTGCAAATATACAAAAAAAAAGTAACTATGCAATATATTCTCCATTAAAACAACAAAAAAACGGGCCGCTTTAATGCTGCCCGCTTTTATGCTTATGTGAAATGCAGTGCAAATCAGAGCTCTATCTCGTCAATATATTTGCCGTCGATCTCGAAGTTCATCAGGTGCATCTTCTTCCATTTCTTTACGAATAAACCTTTGCGCTGGCCGACAAGTACCTGATAGGTCATTTTGTTCTTGATTAGCAGTGCGTAGAACTCTTTGACTTTGTAGCCAGGGTGGGCCTCGTGGATCTTGTCAAGTATGTTGTGCGGATAGACTTTCTCTTCGATGTACCAGCGAGTCTCGGTTCCTTTGGGCGAGAAGCGGTAAGCCGTTTCGGTGCCGTTGTCGTTCACAAAGCGTGCATCGTAAACCAAAGTGTCAATGATTCTCCACTCAACTTTGTTGATATTGCCTGCCTGACGGTGGAAGTCTTTTACATAGCGTTCAGGTACGTCGTTTTCGGAAACACTTTTGCCACTTTGGGCGAAAAGGAGCGTTTGGCAGAGCAACAATGCTGTTGCAAATATTAATATCTTTTTCATTTTTAGTATTTTGTTGTGATTATTATCTGTTGTTTACAAAGTACAAATATACTAATAATTGTTTAACACGCAAAAGATTTTTACAAATTAAGTTTTTCTACTACGTTTTTAAGCACGTTTTTGCCGTCGCGTATCACCTGCAAGCTCCAGTAGAGCTTCAGCTCGAGCTGCTGCTCAGGAGTGAGTTGCCAATTGATGTCAGGTTCTTTACGCATCCGCTCAGTGGTGCTGAAAAGGCTCAGGGCTGCGCACACCGAAATGTTGAACGACTCGGTGAAGCCGTACATCGGTATCTTGACGTAGGCGTCGGCCAGGTCGATGGCTTCCTGTGTCAGGCCCGTCAGCTCAGTGCCGAACAGCAGTGCCGTGGGCTGGGTCAGGTCAAGGTCGCCAATCATTGTGTCGTTCTCGTGCGGCAGTGTGGCGACAATACGGTAGCCCTTGTTGTGCAAGGTGTCGCAGGCCTCCTTGATGGTGCCGTATTTGTAGAAGTCAACCCATTTCGAGCTGCCCACAGCCACGTCGCCGGCTGGGTTGAAGCGGTTGTGGTTCTCCACTATGTGCACATCCTGCACGCCGAAGCAGTCGCAACTGCGCAGCACGGCACTGGCGTTGTGCGGCTGATAGATGTCCTCCAGCAGCACAGTGATATGTCGTGTGCGGTGCTGCACAAGACGGTCGAACAGCCCGCGTTTGTTGTCGGAAAAGAGCTCGGCAAGCGCCTCGTACAGCTGCTGCTTCTGCTCGTAGGTGTATTGGTCGAAAAGACCTTTGTCTATTGTTCTTTCTGGCATTGGAATCGATTAGAGTTTGGGTTTGGAATACATTGTTTACCAGACATTGTCGAAGTCTTCAGCCTCACGCACCTTCGGGTCGCGCTGCCATTCCAGCACTTTGGCGTACTTGAGGTAGCTGTTTTGGGCAATGGAGAGTGTCAGGCTCAAGCCGTCGATACCGCCTAATATGCCGCCGCGCACGAAATAGTTGACCAGAAAAGCACCCAATCCGTGCGTCACGGGCGACCAACGATGCACTTTCTTGCCGCTGAGGTACAGTATCTTGGCCCCGCGACTGCTGTAGTTGCGTCCAGGCTTGGCAAAAAGTTCGCCGGTGTTGCGATAGCGGTAGTGAATCAGGTCGGCCTTCACGCGCAGCGTATTGTCTGTAGGCACGTGCGAATGCTGCTTTACAGGGCAGAACTGCAGCTTGTCGTGGCGGTAAAGCCTTACAAGCCAGTCGGGGTACCAGCGACAGCATTTCACCCAGCGGCTGCCCACATAGTTGCGTCGCCGCAGCGCAAAGCCGTCGTAAGGCATCTGCTCAAAGTCGGTCTTCTCAATAAACTCCACCAGTTCCGGTGTCAGTCTCTCGTCGGCGTCGATGCTCAGCACCCAGTTGTTTTTCACATACTTGAGCGCTACATTCTTCTGTATGCCGTCACCCAGATAGGGCTGCAGCACGACGCGCGCGCCGGCTTGCTCGGCAAGGGCCACGGTGTTGTCGCTGCTCATTGAGTCGACCACAACCACCTCGTCGCACACCTGTTGCAGCGAGCGGATGGCCTCCTGTATGTTGCCCTCTTCGTTGAGGGTTGTAATAATGCCTGATATTGGTTTCATTGTCCGAATAACGCGATGTAGTTCTGTTTTATTGTGTCCGAAAGCCGCTCGATGTCGATACCCAGCGTTTCGGATGCCGCCCTGTAGACGTCGGCTATGCCGGCATCGCTTTCGTCGGTCTCCAGCAGGAAAGGGTAGGGATTGTCCCTCAGACTGTTGCGCACCTTCTGACGCTTCGGGTCAAGCAGGGCTGCGCCGTACGAAACCCAGATGCCGGCCCTGAAAAGCTGCGCGGCAAGCTGTGCGCTGCCCGTAAATCCGTGCACAACCCAGATGCGCCCGGTGTGCCCTTTGCGCAGCTCCAGCAATTCGTTGAAGGCGCGCACGCAATGTATCACCATAGGCTTCCTTAGTTCGTCGGCAATGCGTATCTGCCAGTCGAACAGCCGCAGCTGCGTCTGCCAGTCGCACTTGCACACCTTGTCCAGTCCGCATTCGCCTATAATCTCGGCCTCGTCGAACTCTTTGCCGTAAGCCTCGCGGAATGCCTCCGGCGATGTCGCGTCCTCCTCATCGGCGCGCCACGGGTGAATACCAAAACTGCGGGGGGTGACGACACCCTCCGCAGTCTTACGGTGTGTATGGAAGTCAATCAAAACCATTACTTGACAACCAAGCGGCGAATGACGCGCTCGTTCTTGTTCTGGAACACGACATTGTAGATGCCGCTGCCAAGCTTGCTGGTGTTGACATTGTAGACGATGTCGCCCTGGGCGTTGAGCGTAGAGCGGTGGGCTATGCGGCCCATCAGGTCGACGATCAGCACCTCATACTGCTCACTGCCTTTCAGACTGATCTCGATGCTGCTGTGGTCGGCGGCGGGGTTGGGGTAGAACTGTCCGAAGGTCTCCTCCTCGGCGGCGTTGATGCCGACGGCGGGGTTGTGGCCTAAATAGAAGGTGTAGCAGCCGCCCTGCGAAGCAGTCATAGGTTTGGTGATAGTCTTGCCGTTGTTGCTGGTGGCGCTGATGTAGTATTCAACGGTGGTGTAGCCTTCGCCATTGGAAGTCATAGTGCTGGTCGGAATGCTGCCGCTGAAGCTGTTGTCGGTACCGGCGGTTAGCGTTGCCTCCTGCCAGCTGCCGCCATTGGCGCGGTAAACGACCTTGGCGCTCTGTATGCCGCTCTTGTTGGTGATGGTGGCAGTGATGGGAGCGTTGGTGCCCTGGTAAGCATCTTCGGTGTTGCCGGTGATGGAGGGGTGCAGAATGCGCACGGGGTTGTCGGCAGGAATCTGCTTGGTGATGCAGTGGATGGCGCCGCCGCTGCCGTCAAAGCTGCGCACGTCGATGGGATAGATGATGTAGCCCGGATAGGCGGCACGCACCGAGTCGATGCGCAGACGGTCCCATTCCGCGCTGGGCTGGCCGTTGGTCACTGCCGAGAAGCAGGGCTGCACGATGACGTTGTTCACGAAGGTGTGGTTGCTGTAGGTGCGGGTAAAGTTGTTGTTGTAGTTCGTCTGGCTGGCGAAATAGCCGCCGTTGTTGGTGCACGGGAAGGGGATGTAGTGCTTCTTGAAACCGTTGCCGAACACGCTGGCGTAGCTGCACAGGGTGTCTATGTTCTTGGCAGCCGTCTTGTAGTCGGTCCAGCTGCTGTAGTGCTCGGGGAATTTGGAGAAGACAAACTCGTTCTCGTCCCACATATCGCAGTAGAGGTCAAGGTGGCCCGTGCCGC
Source organism: uncultured Bacteroidota bacterium (assembly GCA_902788805.1). GTDB lineage: Bacteria > Bacteroidota > Bacteroidia > Bacteroidales > P3 > Colimorpha. The sequence continues at coordinate 269,715 of CADALO010000003.1, forward strand.
CGTCGTATCTGAAGGCCGGCAGGATGTGGGCTCCGCGCGGACCCATAATGTGGGCCAGCGAGTCGCGCACCTGTGCCTGCGTCAGGGGCGTTTTGTTCTCATAGTTGATAGTGCTGGGGTTGACACCGTCCCAGGTCAGCTGGCCGTAGTTGTCGGCATTGTTGCTGTAGAGGGCGTCGCTGCTCAGCACCATTCCTGCGCCGTCGACAACGCAGTTGCCGCCTTCCCACTCAATCTGGGTGATATAGTTCGGGATGCCCATCTGCTCCTCTATCAGCGAGGGCAGCGAGTCGTCCAATGCACGGCCGGGATAGTACATAAAGTCGACCATCGCCACGTCGTCCTGGTCGCCATAGTAGAAGGCGATGGGGCCGCAGTCGCGGAACCAGAACGAGTTGCCGGCACCAACAATCCACTTCAGATTGTTGCTGCGCAGGTCCATACGCTGCAGCTTGCGCTTCACGATGTTGCTGTCTTCGGCATTCTCAATGCGCACCCACGCCTCCGCGCCGCCCATCTGGATGGCATCCATCAGGTAGAAGAACACATTGGCAAAGGTTGTGTTGCTCGTGTCGGGCACGGCGATGTAGGGGCCGCCGCCCTGCTGGTTGTAGTAGCTGCCGTTGTAGTAGTCGGCATAGCCCGTAACCTGCGGGTCGGCAAACCAGTTGCCGTCGTTCTCGTGGCCGGGCACAAGGTGGTCGTAATAGCAGGTGACAACTATGGCCTTCACCTCCTCCCATTCGCCGGGGAACCAGCTGCCTTCGGGCAGTTGCAGGCCGGCCGACTTCGGGGCGTTGGCGGCGGCTTTGGGGGCCGACAAGGGCTTGTTGTTCTTCAGGTGCAGCTGTGCGGCATCGCGCTTGTGCATTGTTTGCAGCATTTGCTGGCGCATCTGCTGGCGATCGCTGTTCTCCTGGGCTGTCACGGTGCCGAGAACCAGCAGGCTCAAAACTGAGACTAAAATCTTCCTCATATCTATGCTGTTTTATCTTTTTCTGAGACTTAATATTTCGCGGGCCTCGTCGCTGGTGGCCACCTGGCGGCCCAGCAGCTTGGCCATACGCACCACTTTGTCTACCAGCTCGCCGTTGCTCTTGGCCAGCACGCCGCGCTCCAGATAGAGGTTGTCCTCGAAGCCCACGCGCACGTTGCCGCCCATAACGATGGCAGGAGCGGCCAGCGTGAAGGCGTGGCGGCCGATGCCGGTGGCGGTCCAGGTGCTGCCGGCCGGAATCTTGTTCACCAACCAGCAGAGGTTGTCGACGGTTGCAGGGGTGCAGCCGGGAACGCCGAGCACGAAGTTGAACTGCATCGGGTTGCCGGGCACCTCGCCCTTCTTGGCCATAGTGAGGATGGTGTCGAGGTGACCCATCTCGAAGCACTCGTATTCGGGCTTGATACCCTTCTCAATCATACGCTTGCCGAAAGCGCGCATCGTGGGCATCGTGTTGTCGAAAATCTCGTCGCCGAAGTTGCAGGTACCGCAGTCGAGGGTGGCCATCTCGGGGATGGGGGTGGTGTTGGTCGAGTCCAGACGCTCGTCGGGAGTCATACCCACGGCACCGCCGGTCGAAGGGATAAGGATGACGTTGGGGCACTCTTTCAGAATGGCCTCGGTGCACTCCTGGAAACGCACGTGGCTCTGGGTCGGCTTGCCGTCGTCCTCGCGCACGTGGAGGTGAACTATGGCAGCGCCGGCATCGACGGCACTCTTGGCTTCGCGTACAATCTCCTCAACGGTATAGGGCACATTGGGGTTCTGCTCTTTGGTTACTTCTGCACCGCAAATGGCGGCAGTGATGATCAGTTTTTCCATATAAATCTCTGTTTAATAATTTATCAATTTGTTTATGGCCTTGACAGATAGGGCGTTGCTAACGCCGTCCGTCGCGGTCCAAATATGCAAAGATACACTTTTTTTCCGACATTCGGACTGCCTTGCGGCAAAAAATCTGACTGTCATTGTTAAGTTGTTGCAATGCAAACGTTTATCGCTCTTCAAGGCCCCGCTGGTTTGCCTCTAAAAATCCGCCATTCCCTAACCGCCTCAAAACCAGCCTTTCGCCCTACCAACTCCGGTCGTTGTACAATATATGTACAATAGTTGTACAATACTTGTACAATTGGTAAACGTACAAATATTGTACAAGTATTGTACATATATTGTGAGGATGAATTGGTTATGGTGTTGTGTTGTGGTTTGGTGTTTATTGGTTGAAAATAAGTTGTATATCGCTTTTTATTTAAAGCAATAGTTTAGATTTAGCAAAAATTAACATTTTTGAAATCACTCTTGGTTTGGGGAAGAATGTGGGGCGTACACAGGGGTACGCCCCTACGGATTTGAAATTCTTTTCTCCGCTTTTCCCCCCTCTAAGTTAGAGGGGGTGCCCCGCAGGGGCGGGGGCGTGTGTTTTTTCCGCTTTCCGCTTTCCGCTTACAACAGGTCGAGGCATTGTTCGATGGGGATGCCGCGGCATTTGTCGGGCAGGGCGCGGTTGCGCTCAATGAGGCGTGCCACTACGTCCATCGCGGTGCGGGTGCTGTGCTTCAGCGGCTCGCCGTTCATCAGGTGGCCAATCAGCACGGCCGAGAAGATGTCGCCCGTGCCGTGGAATGCCACGGGTATCTCGTCGTAGTCGAGGCGGAAGTAGGGGCCTTCGTCGAGCTTCTGTTCGAAGCCGCCTAAGGGCTCTTTGCTGCGGCGGCCGATGACGCAGCTGTGGCCGTCGACGTTGGCGCTTGTGATGACGGCCGATTTGGCGCCAAGGGCTATTATGGCGTCGAGCATTGCGTGGGCCTCCTCTTCGCTTAGGCCTTCGCTCTTGAAGGGCAGGCCTGTCAAGTAGCAGGCCTCGGTGTAGTTGGGGAAGGTGAGGTCGGCCTCGCCAACCATCTCGCGCATCAGCTCTACTTGCCTGAGACTGATGCCGTTGTAGAGGCGGCCGCCGTCGCCCATTATGGGGTCGACGAAGACGGTGCAGCCCTCGTCGCGCAGCTGCTTGCAGTAGCCTATGACTAAGCGTGCCTGCTCTTCGCTGAACATCAGGCCGGTGCAGACGGCGTCGAAGCGGAAGCCCAGCTGCCGCCACACGGGTATCGTGTCGCGCATATATGAGGTGGTCTCCATCACGGAGAATTTGCCGTAGTCGAGCGTGTTGGACACAAGGGCCGTAGGCAGGTTGTAGGTGGGGTGCCCCAGGTAGGTAAGTATGGGCAGCATAGCCACCATACCAACGTGGCTGTAGCCCACAACGTCGTTAACAAGCAGTATCTGTTTCATTTATGTGTGTGGCCGCTTTTTCGGTTCGGGCTGCAAAATTACATAAAATATTTTGATTTTCAGTGTTTGCACACAATATAGCATACTTTTCTGCGTTAAGGATAACATCAATCTTGAAAGTATGCACATCGGAAAATACATCGCACCACTGCTCCTGCTGCTTGCCGTTGCCGTTATACAACCGGCTGAGGCTCAGTCGAAATCGAAGAAGCAACTGGAGAAGGAGAAGACGCAGCTGGAGGCTGAGATAAAGCGCCTCAACGCCGACCTTGCCAAGGCCAAGAAGAACACCAAGCTCACCAACAGCCAGTTGGCGGCCCTGAACAAGAAGATAAAGGAACGCAATAGGCTTATAGACAATATCAACGGCCAGCTGTCGCAACTCGACAGCCAGATATCGCAGATGACCGACAGCATCAGTCGCATACAGACGCGCCGTCAGACGCTGAAGGAGAATTACGCAGCCACGGTGCGGTCGCTCTATCGCGAGTACAACAAATTGGACAAGTGGGTGTTGCTGTTCGATACGCCGTCGTACAACAAGGCTCTGCTGCGTACCAAATATTTTAAGAAATACAATGAGTACCGCCTTGAGCAGTCGGCCAAGATCAAGCAGTGCGAGCGTGAATTGCAGGATGTCAACGAACAGCTGCAGCAGCAACGGTCGGAGCAGACCAACCTGCTGAGCCAGGAGAAGCGCCAGCGCGACCAGCTGACCAAGGAGCAGCGCCAGAAGGAGGCTTCGGTCAAGCAGTCGAAGGCCAACGAAAAGCAACTGTCGCAGCAGCTGAGCAAGAAGGAGGCGCAGAAGCGTAAGCTGCAGCAGCAGATTCAGCGTTTGATAGACGAGGAGGTGCGCAAGGCTGCGGCTGCCAAGGCTGCAGCTGCCAAGAGTGTGGCGAAGGGCTCGACCGCCAAGCCGTCGGGTGCAAAGGTTGGCTCTTCCGGAACTGCGTCGTCCAAAACGGAAACCACGGTGACAGACAAGACCTTGGCCGAAGAGAATGCCCTCAGCAACGACTTCGCATCGAACAAGGGCAAGCTGGCTTGGCCGGTGGCATATACTTCTATATCACGCAACTATGGCCTCTATACCCACGAGAGCGGCGGACAGAATATGAACAATGGCATCGATCTTGTCACCGTTGAGGGAACCAATGTCTATGCTGTATTCAAGGGCAAGGTGACGAGTGTGTTTGTCTGTCCCAATGGCACAAAGGGCATTATCATCCGCCACGGCGACTATATGACGGTCTATGCCAATATGGCGTCGGTCAGCGTCAAGCAGGGCCAGCAGGTGGCTACGCGCGCCACCATCGGCACTGTGGCCAGCGACGGTGACGGCCACGGCGAGTTCAGCTTCCAGCTCTGGAAGGTCCGCGAGAGCCAGAACCCAAGAAGTTGGTTGAGGTGATTTGAATCTTGTTTGTCGGTTATTTGGAGAATGATTCCAGCGTCACTGTCTCGCCGTCGAAGACGGCGTAGTCGCGATGCTCTATCCAGTTGCCTACGTTGATGTAGGTGGCGGTGCCAAGCGGTCGGACGACGGGCGTGTGGCGGTGGCCGAAGAGGAAATAGTCGTAGGGCTGCACGCCGGCGTCGAGTTTCTGCCGTTGCATCTTTTGGCAGTATTGGTATATGCCTTCGCGGTCGTCGCCAAGATATCCGTTGTCGGTGGCGTTGTGCTTCTTGCGGCTGCTGCACGACCAGCGGTTGGCAATCGGGAAGCCTATGTTGGGATGTATGCCTGCGAAGAGCCATTGGTTGAAGCGGCTGCGGAATATGCGCTTCAGGCAGTTGTACTTGCGGTCTTTGGGGCACAGGCCGTCGCCGTGGCCCAGCAGGAAACGCTTGCCGTCAATCTCCATCGCTGTCGGCTCACTGTACATCACCGCGCCGACTTCTTTCTCTAAATAGTCGAACAGCCACATATCGTGGTTGCCTATGAAGAAGTGGAACTCCACGCCGCTATCGGCGAGCCGCGCCATAGTGCCCAGCAAGCGGACGAAGCCGCGCGGCACGGCGTATTTGTAGGTGAACCAGAAGTCGAATATGTCGCCCAGCATCACGACCCTTTTCGCCTCGGGCTCGATGGCCTCGAGCCAACGGACAAGGTCGGCCTCGCGTTGCCGGCTGTCGGCACCGCTGCCTAAGTGCGCGTCGGTGACGAAATAGGTCTTCTGCCTCATCTTCTGGTCTTTAATCTTTAAACAGTTCTTTAACCGTTAACCTTTAACCGTTAAACGTTACCCTTTGACCTTCACTCCACAATGAATTCCTGCCCTTGCTGCTGCTGTTGCTGGCTGATCATACGGGCACTGCGGGCGCGTTCAACGCGGGTGCGGTAGTAGAGCGTGTGCGGATTGTCGGGCACCTTCTCGGCAAGTCCCTCGAGGACAGTCTCGAACACGTCGAAGTCAGGCTCGGCATAGAACACGCGGCCTGTATGGTTGAAGGGCGCATCGACGGCATAGAGGGTGCTCAGCGAGCCGCGGTTGTCCTCGATAAAGTTGTAGAACATCGTGTAGGTCGTGTTGCGCTCGGCAATGAACACCGAGTCGGTCAGGGCGTGGGCCTTCTCGTATTCCTCGTCGCTCATTGTGGCGCGGTTCTGCTTGTCCTGCTGTGCTATTTCGGCAATGGTGCGGTTTGCGTCGTTGATGTAGCTCTGTATCTGCCACATCAGCTGCGACTCGGGCGAGCCGCTGACGCGGTAGCTGGCGCCAAGGTCGCTGCAGTCGCCGTTCAGCGTAATCGTCTCTCCGTCGGCAGGCAGCAGCACTATGAAGTCGTAGAGGTTGCTGTGCAGATTGAAGAACGTCTGGTAGTCCATCGTCCCTTTGTAGCTGAAGTTGCCTTTGCTGTCGCAACTGATAGAGTCGCGGAACTGAACCCCGTTGTCGGGAGTCACCTCTTCAATATAGAGTGTCTTGCCTGCGGCATTGGCCAGCGAGCCTTTCAGTTCGAAACTCATTGTGCCATCGGCGCTTTTGCCCTTGCAGCCGGCAACGAGCAACACAGTGACGGCTAAAACCATTGTTGATATATTCTTAATGTATCTCATTATCTATAACAATAAAAACATCAATCCTTTAATACTCTAAAACTCTCCAACCCTCAAACTCTCAAACCTTTAAACCTTTCAACCCTTTAAACAATATAATCTGCAACAGTCAAGGCTGCCATTGCTTCAACTACGACAACTGTGCGGTCAATGTGGCAGCGGTCGTGGCGTCCTTGCGGAATCCACGAGTGCAGCTTGCCGTCGCGGTCGATACATACAGTTGGTTGGTTTATGGTGACTGGCGGATGGAAAGCCACGCGGAACACTATCGGCATACCGTTGCTGATGCCGCCCTGGATGCCACCGCAGTGGTTGGTCTGTGTCGTGAAGCCGTCGCCCCACAGGTCGCGATACTGGCTGCCCGTCATCCGCGCGGCCTCGAAACCGGCTCCCATCTCGAAGCCTATGGCCGAGGGAATGCTCATCGCTGCCGCCGCAAGGCGGGCGTTGAGTTTGTCGAACACGGGGTTGCCATAGCCAGCCTTGAGGCCGCTGACGGTGCATTCAACGATGCCTCCGCAGCTGTCGTTGTCGGATGGCGTAGCGCTCTCGGCCACCGTCGCCTTGACGCTGATGCCAGACTGGTTCAGAATCATCTTGGCAATGGCTCCTGCCGCCACTCGCGCCGCCGTCTCGCGCCCCGACGCCCGTCCGCCGCCGCGAGGGTCGCGCAGACCGTAGCGACGGTCGTAGGTAAAGTCGGCGTGGCCGGGACGGTAAAGGCCGGCCAGCTCGCTGTAGTCCTCGCTGCGAGTGTCGCTGTTGCGGACAATGAACGCTATGGGTGTCCCCAGTGTCAGCCCCTGATAGGTGCCCGACAGGATTTCCACCACGTCGGGTTCGCGCCTCGAGGTGGCATATCCACCATCGTGCCGGCGCTCCATCTCGTTGGCAATCAGCTGCTCATCGACGGCTATGCCTGCCGGACATCCGTCGAGGATGCCGCCCACGGCCGCGCCGTGCGACTCGCCGAAGGTCGTCAGCCTCAGATGGTTGCCAATGGTGTTCGACACGGGTTGGGTTGGATTTATTTCAATATTTCAATCAGTTCCACTTCGAAGGTCAGCGTCGATCCCGGCGGAATGTCGCCTACGGGGTTCTCGCCGTAGCCCAGATTGTAGGGAATGTAGAGCATATACTTCGAGCCCTCGTCCATAAGCTGCAGACCCTCGGTCCAGCCCGGAATCACGGCTCCGACGGGAAACTCCATCGGCTCGCCGCGGTCGTAGCTGCTGTCGAAAACGGTGCCGTCGAGCAGTGTGCCCTTATAGTGTACCTTCACGGTGCTGTTGGCCGTGGGGCGTTTGCCGTTGCCCTCTCTCAGCTTGCGGTATTGCAGGCCGCTCTTGGTGGTGTACACCGACTTGTTGTTGGCGTTCTTTTCCAGGAATTTGGCGCCTTCCTCTTTGTTCTTGTCCAGCGATGCCATCATCTCCTGCTGCTTCTGCTGCTGGCGCTGCTCGAAGTTGCGCTGGAAGCGCTGCAGGATGGGGGTCATCATCTGGCGGCTCCAGGTGTTCTTGCCGTGTGCCATATCGAGCAGCGACTGAGCCACCACTTCGAGGTTGATGCCCAGTTTCTGCTGCTGCCAGCTGGTGGCGATGTCCTTGCCGATGGCGTATGATGCCGAGTCGTTGAAGGAGCGTATCTGGGGCGGCTGGTTCTTTTTCAGCTCGTTGTTGGCAGCATCGAGCTTCTTCTGCAGTTGCTCGTTCTGCTGCTCCAGCTGGTCGTAGGCGTTGGCCTTCTGTTTCAGCTGGTAGTAATAGGCCTCGTCCATTTTGGCCGTGCCTTTCTTGATTGTCACCTCAGACGACTGAGCCATCACCGTGGCGCCGCATCCGAGTGCGCAGAGCATAAGGAATATCTTTTTCATTTTCTGTTCTTTGACGGGATTATATATTGAATGTTGAGTGCCTGCGTTTGAGGCACCCAACATTCGGCGTACTATTGTTGTCGGCTTTTATTTGTAGATCTTGGCTTTCACGCCATCGAGCACTTCCTTGCCGCACATTGCCAGAGCAAGCATCTCGTTCTCGCCCTTATATACTTTGACGGGGGCAATCCATTCGACGCGCTTGGTGATCTCGGCCATCCAGGGCTTGCTGTAGGCAATGCCGCCGGTGAGGAGGATAGCATCGACCTGGCCGCACACCACGGCAGCCAGACGGCTGATTTCGAGCGACACCTGATAGCAGAAGGCGTCGACCAGCAGCTTGCACTTCTCGTCGCCGGCCAGGGCTTTCTTCTCCACCTCATAGGCATCGTTGGTGCCCAGATAAGCCACAAAGCCGCCCTCGGCGGTGACCATCTTCTTCAGGTCGGCCTCGGTGTACTTGCCGCTGCAGGCCACCTCGATGAGCTTGCTGGCGTTGATGCTTCCGCAGCGGGTGGGCGAGAAGGCGCCCAGACCGCACAGTGCGCGGTTCACCTCAACGACCTTGCCGTGGTTGTGGATGCCCACGCTCACGCCGCCACCCATATGGGCGATGATGAGGTTGAGGTCCTCATAGTGCTTGCCCAGCTCGCGGGCATAGAGTTTGGCCGTCATCTTCTGGTTGAGGCAGTGCCAGATGACACCCTCGCGGCTCGGGTCGAGGTCGAATACGGGGTGGCCGCTGATTTTGGCCATCTCAGGGCGCTCGTCGACGATGCCCGGGTCGGCAATGTAGGCGTGAGCCAGACCGATCTCGCGCGAGATGCTGTCGGCTATCAGGGCGCCCAGGTTGCAGGCGTGCTTGCCCTGAATACCATCGTGGCACTCTTGCTTCATCAGGTCGTTGACCTCATAGGTGCCGCTCTCGCAGGGACGGGTCAGACCGCCGCGGCCCATAACGATGGCTATCTCGTCAGTGCCTACGCCGTGACGTTTCAGCATATCCAGTATGGCACTCTTGCGGTAGTCGAACTGGTCTGCAACTTCCTTGAATTTCTGAATCTCCTCGATGGGGTGGCTCAGGTTTTCGGTAAAGACTTCGGTCTCTCCTTCATAAATGGCGGCTTTGGTTGAGGTTGCGCCAGGGTTGATTACCAACGTGAATTTCTTTGTACTCATATATTTTTGATGTTTGATTACTGATAAAATATTTTTGTGCAAAATTAAGAATTTTTTTGGAATTGAAAATACATTTCATTGCCCAAATGTTGTTTTTTGTATCCGAAAATGTTGATAACTTGTCTTCCGGTGCTGATAATTAACAGGATACGTGCTTAAAATTTTTTGCATTTTTTTTGTCTTTCTGCCTGTTTCAGTCCTCCCGAATGGCAATTCAGCCGTAATATGGCCCCTGCGCCAAGGTGCCTTTGGGCCGATGACGACCCCGTTTTTCATCCGTTCCATCCTGCCTATTTCGCCGTATTAGCTCCGTTTGATGTCCGCTTGTTGTCCGCTTGATGTCCGCTTGTTGTCCGCTTTTAAAGCGGACAACAAGCGGACATCAAGCGGACAACAAGCGGACATCACAGTGTTGACCTTGTAAAGGCTTAAGGAACAAGTAGTTGTGATGCGAGGCTGATGTCTGGTCATTTTATTGGTTTTCAGATGTTTAAGTAAAACGGGTGTGTTTTTAACAATTTTTTAAGGTTTTTCCGCTTCGGAAATCTTGATAATGAAATCGAGACAAAAAGCCCCGACGGGGCGACGGATTACAGGCAGGGGTGGAGCGCAGCGCAACCCCTGCTGGATGGATTATATAGCATCAAAGCCCCGACGGGGCGACGGATTATATTAATGATTTGGCTTAGCATTGCGACACACTCTGGATTGTCGATATTTGACGGTGCGACACACCCCGCCGCTATGCGGCACCCCTCTCCGAGAGGGGATGGCGCGGCAGCGCTCCATTGATTATCAGGTTGATGCGTCAGCCCATCCCCTCTCGGAGAGGGGTGGCCGAAGGCCGGGGTGTGTCGCACCATCCGTTCCGATAGCGAAGTGGTGAACAAAGCCGAAGGGCGGGGTGTGTCGCACCGTCAAGCCATATCAGCTTAAATACTTTTTGTTTTCGTTTTCTTTTTCGTTCCCTTCAGTCAAAATCTTTGTTTTTTTTCAACCCCAAGGCAATATTATTGTTTTTTTTCAGTTAATAATCGAAAAATGTCTGTTATGCTGCATTGTTTTAAGCGTTTGTTATTGCCTCTTTGTGTGCTGGTTGCCTTTGTGTTGCAACCGGCTGAGGGGCGTGCGCAACAGCCAGACAACAACATTGATACGAATTTCTATATGGCTATCGATGCGGCCAACTACGACAGCCTGCTCAACAATTTCTATATGCAGCAGTTCCGCCGCTCGGCGCAGCGCCATCAGAACCGTCGTGCCTCGCTGATGTATGCCGACTTCGACAATATTCCAGATTCGGTGTTCGTGCGCCGTCTGCAGAGCCTGCACACCGTCGTTCCGCTGACCTACAACTCGGAGGTGAGGGCCTACATCAAGGTATATGTGCGCATTATGAGTCACCGCCTCGATGCTATGCTGTCGCTTTCGGAGTACTATTTCCCGATGTTCGAGGAGACGCTGGACCGCTACAAGGTGCCTGAGGAACTGAAGTATCTGACTATCGTTGAGTCGGCGCTGAACCCGCAGGCCACATCGCGTGCCGGTGCCGCCGGCCTGTGGCAGTTCATCTATGGCACGGGCAAGCACTATGAGCTGGAAATCAGCTCGCTGGTGGACGAGCGTCGCGACCCCTACAAGTCGACAGTGGCAGCGGCACGCTATCTGCGCACGCTTTATGATATGTATGGCGACTGGCAGCTGGCTATGGCGGCCTACAACTGCGGGCCGGGCAACGTGAACAAGGCTATTGCGCGCTCGGGCGGCAAGCACACCTTCTGGGGAATCTATCCCTATCTGCCGCGCGAGACCCGCGGCTACATACCTAAGTATATAGGCGCCACATATATTATGAACTACTACCACGAGCACGGGCTTGTGGCGGGACACTACGACATTCCGGTGCGCACCGACACGGTGCACCTGCACAGGGATATACATCTTGGTGTGGTTGAACGGTTTACCGGCATCCCGCGCGAGCAGCTGCGCCAGCTCAACCCGCAGTTCCGTACCGATGTTGTGCCGGCCTCGTCACGCACCTACGCACTCTGTCTGCCGGCAGGCAAGACATCGCTGTTCCTTGCCAACGAGGACACTATCTGCAAGGTGTCGAAGGACACGATAAGCAAGAACGCTGTGGTGCCTCTAAGTTCGGGCACTATCGTGTACCATAAAGTGCGCAAGGGCGAGACTTTCAACTCGGTGGCCAAGAAGTACGGCGTGTCGCCCAGCAATCTGCGCCGTTGGAACGGCAAGGGCCGCAAGAGTACGCTGAAGGTGGGGCAGAGGCTGAAGGTTTATCTGCCTGCATCGGTGGCGAAGGAGGAAGAGGAACCGGCGGCAAAGGACACCACGACGGTTGTCGATAGCCTGACGATGGCTGCCGACAGCACTGGCAACAACGAGGTAAAGGCAACGCAGACAAAACCTGCGCAGACCAAGGCTTCGCAGCCCAAGACGCAGCAGGCGGTATACCACACCGTCAAGAAGGGCGAGCATCTGTCGATGATTGCAAAGAAGTATGGCACCACACCGCAGAAACTGATGAAGCTGAACAACCTGAAGAGCGATGTGATCCGTGTGGGACAGAAATTGAGAGTGAAATGAGACGGCTGATTTTGAACCAATGAACTGATGGAGTTATGAAGAAGATAAAAGAGACCCTGTTTTGGAAGGTTATAACGAACAAATATTTCATTGTCTGTTTCGTTTTCTTTCTGATTATCCTTGTGCTCGACGAGAACAACCTGCTGGTTATACGCTCGTTGAAGCACGATGTGGCGGAGCTTGACTATACTATCGACACGTTGAAGCAGGGTATCTATCAGGACAGCCTTCAGGCCGAGCGCCTGATGTACAATCTCGATACCATAGAGCGCTATGGCAGAGAGAATTACTATATGAAGAAGAAGAATGAAGACGTGTTTGTCGTGGTCAATGAAGAGAAGGATTGAGAGTATATAATTAGAATGGGCAGATGATTATGAAAAAGAATGTATTATATATTTGTGTAGCAGCTATGTTCGCATCGATGATGACGTCGTGCGATGCTATAAAGAAGTTCTTGAACACCGACTTGTCGGACGAGGAATATATTGTAGGACAGCTTTATGCCGACGAGTATGTGAAGGAGACGCCCGTGCAGTTCCACGGCACCAAGCCCCCAAAGCCCAACGCAGGAGGCGGATCGGGCAGCACTGGCATTGAACTGAACGACAAGGACAACAGGGACTTGTATGCTGCTATCGATTCGTGGTACGGCACACCTTACCTTTATGGCGGCTGCAGCACGTCTGGTGTCGACTGCTCCTGTTTTGTGGGCAAGATTTTCAAGTCGGTTTACGGTGCCAATCTGCACCGCACAGCAAACGACATACAGCTTGATATGGCCAAGATGGTTTCACGCGATGCATTGCGCGAGGGCGATATAGTGTTTTTCACCAACTCGAACGGTAAGGTGTCGCACGTGGGCATCTATCTTAAGGACGACCTTTTCGTGCATTCGTCTACTTCCAACGGCGTGACTATCAGTTCGCTCGATAACAGCTACTGGAAGAAGCACTTCTACAAAGGCGGTCGCCACAAGGCCGTAAAGACTAAGTATTGATTCTCCTTATTTTACTTTGTATCCTTCAGCGAGCAGCAGATTTTTGACCTTCTCGCAGTGGTCGCCTTGGATAAGGATTTCGCCGTCTTTGGTGTTGCCGCCTACGCCGCATTTTGTCTTTAGCATCTTGCCCAGTGCGGCAAGGTCGTCGTCGGTGCCGACAAAGCCTGTGACCAGTGTAACTTGCTTGCCGCCTCGCTGTTTGCGGTCAAGAGTGACGTGGAGTTTTTGCTGCTGTGGCGGCAAGGTCTCCAGCAAAGGCTCGTCGTCTTCATACTCATAGTTGAAGTCGGGATTGGTGGAGTAGACCACGCCTATACGGTTTTTCTTGGACATAGGATGTTGAGGTGTTGATATGTTGAGGTGTTGATATGTTGATATGTTGATATGTTGATATGGGGGCGGCAGCCAGTTAAGGTTAAGGTTAAGGTTAAGGTTAAGGTTAAGGTCGGTGTTACGGTACGAGTACTTTGAGCGATTTGCGTTCGTTGTGGAAGTGCAGTTCTTCGCCTATGCGTTCACCTTCGCCGTCGATGTTGACCCACTTCTCGGCGTTGTTGTAGACGGTCACCTCGTTGGCTTTGAAGTATTCGACGTGCTGTGACAGCTCGAAGTGGTTGAGATAGAGTAGGGGTGCTGTCAGAGGCAGGTGCAGCAGCGGTATGCGGTCGACGATGCAGACGTCGATAAGGCCGTCGTCAAGTTTGGCCAATGGCGCGATGGCGGTGTTGTAGCCGAACTGGTTGGAGTTGGCAAAGCTGATGAACCAGGCCTTGCGCTCTATCTCGTTGCCGTCGATGTTGAGGCGGAATGTGTGTTCCTTATAGGTTGGGTAGTCGGTAAGGATAATCTTGGCGTATGCCTGCAGACCTCTGGCTTTTGCCTGCTTCATACGACGCGCCACGCGTGCATCGAAGCCGATGCCGGCAATGCTGGTCACTACCCGGTCGTTGAGATAGATGGTGTCTATTTCAGCCACCTTATAGTGGTTGAGCACCTCTATTGCGTGGGCTGGTGTCAGGGGTATCTTGAGGTTGCGTGCCAGGCCGTTGCCGCTGCCGCAGGGGATAATGCCCAGCGTCATACCGCTGCCAGCCATACCCGACACAACGTCGTTGACGCTGCCGTCGCCGCCCACAGCGACAATGGCGTCAAAGCAGCCTTGCTCCACTGCTTCGTGGGCAAGCTCTTTGCCGTGGTGGATGCGTTCTGTGTAGCGGACAGTGTAGTCGATAAGGCTCTTGTCGATGGTCTTGTCGAGAAGTTCCTCTATTTTCTTCTGCTTACCAATGCCCGATATGGGGTTGACGATAAAGACAATGTTGCGTTTCATATTATTGGGCTTTTGCTTGCAATTGGTTGTCAATCATACGCTGGGAGTATTGCTGCAGTACAGCCTTTAGCAGACCCAGTTTGCCGTTGCCGTCCTGTTCGAAGGTGCGGCTCTTTGTCTCTTCAAGGAGCGCGACACCCTCGTTGGTCACCAGTTGGTGGTAGCCGCATCCGTAGGCTATCTGCCATCCTTCCTTCTGCTGGAAGACGCTGTTGCCGAAGCAGATGCAAGGCTCGTTGTATCCGAGGTAGTCGATGAGCGTCGGCATAATGTCGCTCTGCTGCACGATGCGTTTGCTGCGTTGGCCGGTGGGGTGTTGCGGGTCGAACACTATCATCGGGATGCGATACCAAGGGCCGTAGTCGTTGAACTCGGGCGAGAGGGCCTGTGCCGGATGGTCGGCCATAATGATGAAAAGAGTGTTGTCGTACCAAGGCTGCGCCGAAGCGGTGGCGAAGAACTTGCGCAGAGCCATATCGCTGTAGTTCACGCATTCCAGAATGGGATGGTTGCCCTTGCGGAGCTTGCCTTTATATTCTTCGGGGATGGTGTAGGGGTGGTGCGACGAGATGGTGAAAACGCCAGCAAAGAACGGCTCGGGAGTGCGTGTCAGCTGCAGAGCCATATAATGCAGGAAGTGCTCGTCGAATATGCCCCACGTGCCGTCGTAGTAGGTCTCGTCGCCAAACTCGTTGCGGCCATAATAGGCATCAAAGCCTATCTTCTTGCAGAAAGCGTCGAAGCCCATCGAACCGTTATAGGCTCCGTGGAAGAAAGCGGTGTTGTAGCCGTGCTTCTTCAGCAGCATAGGCAGTCCGACGATGTCGTTTTTCTTGTAGTTCGACATCAGTACCGGGCGGTCCATCAGCGTGGGCAGCGATGCCATCACGCTGGGAATAGACTCAATAGACTTTTTGCCGTTGGAGCGTCCTTGGAAGAGCAGGCTCTTGCTTGCCAGCGAGTCAAGGAATGGTGTGAAGCTGACCTCGAGGCTGTCGTTGTAGCAACCCATATATTCCTGTGAGAAACTCTCCAGTATTATGATTACCACGTTCTTGCCGCGATAATATGTAAGGCTGTCGCTGCCAACGTACGCCACCTGTCCTGCGCCGGCTCGGAAGTCGCCGTAGCTGATGCCGCTGCCGCCGGTTGCCGCCAGAGGTGTGAACTGCGGGTTGAACAGCGCTGCAGCCTCATCGTCGGACATATAGTCGAGCTTGGTGAGGTCTGCCACGCCCAGTGTGCGGATGATGTTGTAGGGAGAGTTGAGTACCAGCGGTGCGTTCTTCATCTGGCAGTAGCGAGCCGAATCGTTGAGCTCGATGAAATGGCGCTGCGCGCCGCCACGCACAAAGAAAAATGTCAGCAACAGGCCGACACCGAGTCCGATATAGTCGTTGCGACGGTTGATGCCGTATTCGTTAAGGGCAGGGAAGACGGTCTTGTGCGAGCATAGCAGCAACAGAGCAATTATGGCTACGCCGCTGACGCTGACGGGCCAGTAGTCGACCAAAAACTTGGGAATCAGGTTGCCCATATCGCCGCCGACGCCCATATAGGCGAACATCTCGCTGCTCATTCGGCGGTAGGTGAATTGGAAGTAGGCTACGTCAATCTGGTTGACCACTACCACCACAAGCACGGGAATCAGGTAGAGACAGTCGCTCAGAATGCGATACCACCCTTTCCAGCGTATGTTGGAGGGAATGAGGTTCATAACGATGAACGGCACCAGCACCAGTGTCAGCGTGGCCATTGCAAAACGCAGGAATCCCCACACTATGCCGGCCCATTCGCCGAAGCCGCCGATGTGGAAATGCCCGCTGTTGAGCAGGTAGTACATCACCTGTGTAAGTGTCAGCGCCACAAGTGCTATGAGTATTTTTGTGACCAGATAACCGTATATGTTTCTTGGATTAAACCAACCTGTTTTGTGTGACATTTGTTGATATGTTGATATGTTTATTGTTTATTTGTTGATTTGTTGTCTGCTTATGCTTTTTGATCAGGGCTTGTATTTGGAGGCGGCAAGGATGGCTTGCGAGTCGGTGTTGTTGAACAGCTCTTTCATCGAACACTTGTTGTTTTCCATATACTTGCGTACAATCTGCCAGCCAATGTAGTGTGTTGTGCGCGGGGCCGAGTCCTTGAAGGCATTGGTCTTCGGTGCATCGTCGACGAAGTTGTGGTAGCGGCTGAAGTCTTTCTCATACAGCAGGTTGTTCTGTATGAAGAAGGCCCACACGTTGCTCTCGTTGGCTTTCATCCATTCCATCTGTTCCTCGCTGTAGCGTATCTTCAGGCGGTTGTCCTTCTTGGGCATCACCTGGTCGAGGAAGTAAAGCACCTTGCCTTCCGAGATCATCAGGTCGAGCATCGTGATGTTCTGTTCGTCAGGTACTTCGATAAACTGACGTGCAATCTCTGCCATAATATCCGAAGCCAGATAGGTGCTGTCGCTCATCTCCACAATGTACATCGGCAGTCCGAAATAGCTGTATTTCTCCATTCCGCCCAGCGCGTACTGGTCGATGTTTATCAGCACACTCTTGGTCTCACGAGGTGCGATGATGCGCTGTGCGTAGTCGAAATTGCCCGAAATGAAGGTGGCGAACCATTTGTAGTCAATCTCGTCATCGAGCGATTTGGCCTTGTCCAGGGCTACGGTCAGCTCTTTCTCGAGCCAGTGGAGCGAATGGTATTGCCTGTCGCTGATGCGGTAGATGTCGCGCACCGTGCTGTCGGACATAAAGTCTGCCAGTTGCGACATATAGAGCTGGTCGTCGGGATAGATGTTGAGCAGAGGGCTGTTGAACTTCGTCTTGAAGTCTCTAAGGGCCTGCTGCAGCTGGTCGGCCGGTGTGTCGAAAAGTGTCTGCTCGAAGCGTTCAATCGTGATGTCGCCGTCGTTGTGCCGCTCGTTTGTGCCCTTGCAGCCGGCAAGCAGACATATTGCCAAAAGACTATATATAAATAAGTTCTGTATTTTTTTCATAAAGCAAAGCATCTGAAAACAAAATGCAAAGATACTAAAAAAACTACAAATGCAAAGGCCGCACCATCATAGGTGCGGCCTTTGCGAAAAGCATTGCTAAAAAATCTTATTTTTCTTTTGCAGCCTCGGTTTGCCCGGCCTCTTCGGTGTTGAGGATTTTGAGCTTTGCCTCGAGGAGAGCAATCTCCTGGCGGGCGCTCTGCATCTTCTTCTCGAACTCGGCCTTCAGCAGGTCGGCCTGCTTCGAGTTGGCGAGGAAGCCCAGGTTGTTCTCCCACAGACTGATATCGCTGCGCAGTTTCTGGATTTGCTCCATCAGCTGGTTCTTCTTGTTGCCGTGGTCGCCCGAAGCGTTGCTGTGCAGGGTCTCGCGGAATGAGTTGAGCTCGGCTTCGCGGGCGGTAATCTTCAGCTTCTCGAACATAGCGTTGATGGTGTCGCGGAACTCCTTCTGCAGGCGCTGCTTGTCGGCGATAGGCACAAAGCCCACCTCCATCCAGCGACGCTGGAAGTCCTTGATGGCGGTGAGGTTCTCCTCCTTGTCGTCGCCAAAGGCGAAGGCCTTGAGTTCGGTCAGGATGGCCTCTTTCTTGGCCAGGTTCTCCTGCTCCGAGCCGCGCAGTTCGGTGAAGTAGGCCGACTTGCGGTTGAAGAACTCGTCGCAGGCGCCGCGGAAGCGCTGCCAAATCTTCTCGCTGACCTTGCGGCTGACGGGACCTATATGTTTCCACTCGTCCTGCAGTTTCAGCAGCTCCTCGGTAGCCTTCTTCCAGTCGTCGCGTTTGGCAATGGCTTCGGCCTGCAGACAGAGGTCGATCTTCTTGTTATAGTTTTCGCTCTGCTCGTCCTTGACGGTGTCGAAGTGCTGTTTCTTCTCGGCATAGAAGCGGTCGATGCTGCCCTTGAAGGTGTTCCATATCTCCTCGTTCTGCTCGCGCGGGACGGGGCCGATGCTCTTCCACACTTTCAGCAGCTCGTCGAGCTGAGCCGACACCTCGTTCCACTGCTTGGTGGCCGTAGGCTTCTCGGCGGTGAGCTCCTGTGCTTTCTCTATGAGAGCCTGCTTTGCCAGCAGGTTTTTCTCCATCTCCTCGCGACGCTGCTCGTAGTGCTCGCGACGGCGCTCGTCAATCTGCGACGCGGCGTTGCGGAAACGAGCCCAAATCTCGTCGTTGTGCTCTACCGGCACAGGACCAATCTCGCGCCACTGTTCACGCAGGTTCTGCAGCTCTTTGGCGGCTTTTGCTATTGAGGGTTCCACTATCAGTTCCTCGGCTTTCTCGCACAGGAGGGTCTTGCTTTCAAGGTTTTTCTTTTGATCAAGGAGAATGAGTTCCTTGTTGATTTTCACCTTGTTGAAGAACTGCTCGATGAGGAAGTGGTAGTTCTGCCACAGGCCGTTGAGTTCGGCACGCGGCACCTCGCCGATGGCCTTCCAGCGGTCCTGGATGGCGTTGAACTGGTCGTAGGAGGCCTTCAGGCTCTCCGATTCGTCGTCTATCAGCTTGCGCAGTTCTTCAAGGATCTGCTGTTTCTGTTCGAGGTTGTGCTTCTTTGCGGCTTCCACCTCGTCGATGTGTTTCTGTCTACGTTCGCGGTAGACGCTGTATATCTTGCGGTAGGCTTCGGCCACGCTGTCGTCGCCGCCTTCGTACTCGTCTTTGTTGCCGCCTTCTTCGATGAATTTGTCGAAGGCTGCTTTCTTGGCCTCTTTGTCGGCCTCGGCGAAGCGCAGTTTGATGGCTCCTACACGGTTCTTGATCTTGGTGATGTCGTCGGTCTGCAGCAGTTCTTTGAGGGCTTCGGTCAGTTCCTCGCGGCTGAAGGCGCTGTAGTCGATAGCGGGTTCCTCTTCGATCTCAGCCTCTGGTGTCGAGTCGTTTTCGGCATCAGCCTCGACGGGCTGCTCTTCGACAATTGCTTGTGGTTGGTTTTCAGTAGGTTCGGCTTCCGTTTCGGGGGCGTTGCTCTGTGTGTTTTCAGCAGTTGGTACTGCCAGAGGTTCGGGTGTCTGCTCGGACAGGGTTGCCTCGGTTTCCGGTTGCGGATTCTGGGCTTCCATTGTCACGTTCTGCATTTCTTTTGGTTCGTCCATAGGATGTTTAATTTGTGTTACAATTACTTGTTTTTTAGTAGATTAATGATGTTTTTCGGCCTTTGGGCCGTTTGATTCGAAGTGCAAAGGTAAACAAAAAAACAATACTGGCGAAAAAAATAATTCTGCCCTCTGTGATTTCGTTCTGCACCGACGCCCCGCTCTCGCTGTTTTTCCATTGTGTTTGCACCATACCAACACTGGTCGTTGTCCGTTCGTTGTCCGTTTGTTGTCCGATTGTTGTCCAGTCACGAACGGACAACAACTGGACAACAACTGGACAACAACTGGACAACGACCGAAGGTGGTCTTGTAACTTGCTGGTATTGAATGCTTGTTTTTCGGGTGAAAAACGGGTGCTAATATGTTTGTGGGGCAGGTGACGAAGTCTGTTATTGTTGGGTTTATAGTGCGACACACCCCGGATTGTTGCTTTTTGACAGTGCGACACACCCCGGCCGTTTCTATATCGAATCGGCGAGCTAAGGTTGTGCTGCACAGTTGAATGCGGTCACTCCGTTTCGTAGTCGGGCAGGAGGGGCTCGATGGCGTAGATGAGGTCGGAAACGTATTGGCGCTGCTGTTTGAGGAAGCGCTGCTGTTTTTTTTGCAGGGTGGGGTTGGGGTCGGTGTTTTGGAAATAGGTTGTCAGCGGGTTGTCGGGGTCGGAGAAGTCGAAGAGGGCGTTCTCGAAGATGCCTGTGAGCACGAAGTCGACGAGCATCGCCTGGCGGCTGTCGGCTGGGGCATCGCTGGTTGAGGCGTTGCCGGTGCGTGCGTTGTCGATTTCGCGGTGGATGTGTTGTGCGAGTTCCTGCGATTCGGGTCCGATGATGAGCAGGGTTTTGTCGAAGATGTTGGGCGATTCGGCCTGCTGTGGGTTGTCGATGAGGAAGAAAGAGGTCTGGTCGGCGTTGTTGCAGCAGGAGTAGATGGTGCAGGAGAGCGGGCCGGTCTTTTGCTCGATGGTGATGTTGTCGAGCCGCTGTAGGCAGAGGCCGTAGAGCTGGTTGAGGTAGAAGGCAAGTGTGAAGGTCTGGTAGTGGGTGTTCCACATCAGTATGGCGGTCGATTCGAGTTTTTCGTTGAAGAACTCGTCGTAGTCGAAGGCGAATTTCATATTATTGTGGTTTTGACAAGATTAACTGTTGACGTGGTTTTGCTCGTTGCCGAAGGTGGTGGAAGAGGAGTCGAAGTGTGGCTGGTAGTTGTCGGCGGCATCGAGCTGCTGCACCCATCCGCGGTGGAAGCCGAGTGAGTAGAAGGCGTCGGTCACGCGGCTGTATTCCTCTTCGGTGAGCCGTCGGTTGAGCTGGTCGGGGAGCGTGATGCCCTGCGGCGGGAAGTATTGTGCCATAAGCGACACGTGGATATTGGGCGAGAGGTTGTCGGCTATCCACTCAAGGCAGCGTATGGAGTTGTCGGTTTGTCCGGGAAGCACGAGGTGGCGCACTATGAGTCCGCGCCAGGCCAGGTTGTTGTCGTCGGTGGGCAGCGCGGAGCCTTTCTGGTTGTACATTTCGGCAAGCGCGCGCTGAGCGATGTCGGGGTAGTCGGCTGCGTTGGAGTAGCGGCGTGCAAGGTCGGGGTCGCTGTATTTGTAGTCGGGCAGGTAGATGTCGATGTAGGGTGCTATCTGCTGCAGCATCTCGACGCTTTCGTAGCCGTTTGAGTTGTAGACAATGGTGGGGTAGAGGCCGCGCTGGTGGAGGCCGTCGACGATGGGCACCACAAGGTCGGAGTATTGGGTGGCGCTGACCAAACCTACGATGTTCTCGGTTCGTTGCAGGCTTTGCTCGACGGCATCGAGAATTTGGTCGATGGAGTGGAGCGCAATGAGCGAGGGGGCAATGCGAGCACGCGAGATGGCGTGGTTTTGGCAGAAGCAGCACTGCAGGTTGCAGTGGGCGAAGAAGATGTTGCTGATGCCCTTGGTGCCCGAAATGGGAGGTTCCTCGCCGGTATGGGCGTAGACGGCAGCCACCTCGGGGTGGTTGGAATCGCTGTTGCAGAAGCCTGGCAGCGACGGGCAATGGCGGGGGCATTTTTGGCAAATCATACGTTAATCAAACGCTTCTTTTTCAAAAAAATTTTGCTGTTTCAAATAAAAAGTGTACTTTTGTAGCCTCAATAAGAGAAAAGTATAACAATAAAAACATATAAGTCTATGACAATCAAAGAACTTGAACCGAAAGCATTGTGGAGTAATTTCTACTCCCTGACGCGCTGCCCGCGTCCCTCAAAGCACGAAGAGGCTGTCCGCAACTTCTTGGTGAAATGGGCAAAAGACAAAAAAATCGAATGCCGTGTCGACAAGGTCGGTAACGTCATTATGACCAAACCCGCCACCAAGGGTATGGAGAACCGCCGTCCTGTGGTGCTGCAGGCTCATATGGATATGGTGCCCCAGGCACGTGCCGGCAAGGTGCACGATTTCTTGAAGGACCCCATCGAGACCAAGATTGTCGAGGATTGGGTTTATGCTTGCGACACTACGCTCGGTGCCGACGACGGTATGGGTGTTGCTGCCATTATGGCTGTCTTTGAGTCGAAGACCATCAAGCACGGTCCGCTCGAGGCTCTCATCACCACCGACGAGGAAACCGGTATGACTGGCGCTTTCGGCCTGAAGGCTGGCGAGCTGAAAGGTGAGTTCCTGCTCAACCTTGACTCGGAGACTGAAGGCGAGCTCTATGTGGGCTGCGCCGGCGGTGTGGATGCTACGATGAGCATCCCCTACGCCACAGAGAAGGCCCCGAAGGACTATTGCGCCTATCGTCTGACGCTGGGTGGCCTGAAGGGTGGCCACTCGGGTATGGAGATCAACACGGGTCGCGCCAATGTCAACAAGCTGATGTTCCGTCACCTTCGCTGGGTGGCTGAATGCGGTCTGCGTCTTGTGAGCATCAATGGTGGCAATATGCGCAACGCCATTCCGCGCGACGCAGAGGCCGTCATCGCTTTCCCGAAGGAGCATACCGAGTGCATCCTTGCCGAGTTCGACAAGGTGGCCGGATGGGTCAAGAAAGAGCTGTCGAGCGTTGAGCCTGACTTCTTTATGAAATATGAGAAGGTGCGTATGCCGCAGAACGTTATCTGCGATGCCGACACCCAGAAGATTATCAACCTGATGATGGTGGCTCCCAACGGCGTTATCCGTATGAGCCGCGATATGGAAGGCCTCGTGGAGACTTCGCTCAACCTGGCTATCGTGAAGACTACCGGCAAGAACTTCACCGTTCAGGCACTGCTCCGTTCGTCGGTTGACACCGCCAAGGAAGCCCTTGCCGAGCGTCTGGTGTGCTTGGCAGAACTGGCTGGCGGCACCTGCAAGCTGAGCGGCGCTTATCCAGGCTGGAAACCCAATATGCAGAGCCCGCTGCTGAAGACTATGAAGCAGGTCTACAAGAAGCTCTACAAGAAGGAACCCGCCGTCGTTGCCATTCACGCTGGTTTGGAGTGCGGTCTGCTGGGCGGCAAGTATCCTGATATGGATATGATCAGCTTTGGCCCGACGCTGCAGAGCCCTCACAGCCCCGACGAGCGCGCCAACATCCCCAGCTGCAAGAAGTTCTATGACTATCTGGTGGCTGCTCTTGAGGCAATACCCGAAAAGAAATAATTATTGACTGAATAGTGTGAACGGAGAACGGGAGACGTATATGATGCGTAGGCCTGTTCTCCGTTTTCCGTTTTCCGCTTCCCTATGTTGTTATCGTTCATAGTGCCTGTATACAATGCTGCCGCTGCTTTTGAAGAGTGTGTGGCGTCGTTGCGTCCGCTGCTTGATAGCGGTGTGGCGGAGGTGGTGGCTGTGGACGACGGCTCGGAGGTGCCGCTTCAGTTCGACTGTGCAGGGTTGCGTATCATAAGGCAGCAGCACCGCGGTGCTTCTGCTGCGCGCAACGCTGGCATCGCTGCTGCACAGGGCGACTTTGTGTGGCCTGTCGATGCCGACGATGTGGTGCTTGCCGACGGCATAGAGTGCCTGCTGGACGACCTTAGGGCAATGCCTGCCGAGGTGCCGCTGTTCCATATAGGCGCTATGGTGAAGCAGGAACGGAGCGGTGAACGTCCGGCGGTCGGTGCTCCCGATGCGTCGCTGACGTGGCATTGTGTGCCGCTGCGACTTCTGCGGCCTCGCACAAGCATCACCGATCATACTACAAACATTATCCGTCGCAGCTGGCTGGCGGAACACCCTGAACTGCGTTATGCCGACGATATGTCGTTGCTCGAGGACACGGTGTTCAGCCTTGGTGTTGTGGAGGCTGCCGGAAGCTGCCTCTGCAATGATAGCTACCGCTTCTATTGCAACCGCACTTATAACGCGTCGTCAACGGCCGGCGCTTGGGCCGAGGGTCGCAGTCGTCGCTTCACGGTCGACATCTGCCGCTTCTTCCGCTTTCTGCGCCAGTTTGCTGAGAGGCACTCGCAGAGCGACAACGTTCAGCAGTTCTATGAGCGCTACCGCTATGTATATCTGCGTGTAATGGCGGTGAAGGGCTGTCCGTGGAGCGATATAAGCAGCGTGATGGCCATTGTGGGTCGCGTGCGATGGTACCAACTGCCGCTGTATCGGCTATTCACTTACCTATGTAGACTTTTAAGGAGCAAAAGATGAAGCAGCTTGCGTCGTTGATAGGATTCGGGCTGTGGGGCGTCGAGCCTCCGGCCGCCCTGCTGCCGGCTTCGGAAGAGGAGTGGCAGCGGCTCTTCGACCTTTCGCGTCGACAGGCAGTGACTGCGCTTCTCTACGATGCTGTGTTGAAGTTGCCCAAAGAGCAACGTCCGCCGCGGAGGGTGCTGTTCCACTTCACCTCTATCACACAGACCATTGGTCACGATAACCGCTGTCGCGAGGAGGCTTTGATGCACTTTGCGGCTTTGCTGCAGAGCGAGCTGTCGCTGCCGACAGTGGTGGTCAAAGGGTCGTCGCTGGCAGGTCTGTATCCCAAGCCGCTATACCGCGAGTGCGGCGACAACGACCTCTACACAGGCTCCGACACCGAGCGCATCGGTGCCTTGATGGAGGCTCGCGGCGTCGCTGTGGACCGCAAGGACCCGCGTCACATATCGTTTGTGTATGACGGTGCGACCTTCGAGTGCCACAACTATCTGCTTTATCACAACGACGACATTGTTTGGGAAACAAAGCCTCTGGTTTTAGAGAGCGATGCAAATGTCCCGTCTGATGCGACACACCCCACCCTTCGGGCACCCCTCTCCGAGAGGGGATGGCTGCCGCATCACGATGATGACCAACAAAACGAAAAGACCGCTGCCGCGCCGTCCCCTCTCGGAGAGGGGAGCCCGAAGGCCGAGGTGTGTTCCGGAAAATTGCTTACGCTACGGTCCGAGCAGTCGGCCTTCTTCCTGGCCAAGCATTGCGAGCACCACGCGGTGTTCTTCCACAATCCGGTGCGACTGCGCAGCCTTGTCGACTGGTGCCTGCTGACAGGCAGCAATGAGTTCGACTATGCCGCATTCCAGGCCGTGAAGCAGGGTAGCGATGTCGATGTCTTTGCCGACCTGATGAGCTGCTATTGCAACAGCCTGTTCGGTGTGCAGCTGCCCTACGATGCCGCCCGGCTCAAAGCCAAAGGTCTTGAGGCCACCGACTTCGACCGGCTCTACCTGCAATGTCACGAGCGCCACAAACGGGCGTTTGTGCGTGTTGTGCGGCGCAGCTGGAAGTATCTGCGCTACGGGCGCCTCTATCGTGCCATCTACGGCCAGTCGATGTTCCGGCGCTTCTATCTGCACAATGTCGGTGTCGCCTTGCGGCAACACATATAAATAAAAGGAAAGCCCCCGCATCCGCGGGGGCTTTCCTTTGTTGTTATAACGTCATTTCGTTATAACATTATTGTGAGATGAATTTATTTCTTAACCACTTTCTGGAGGCTGCTGCCAGCATTGGTGTTGATGCGGAACATATAGACGCCGTTGCTGAGGTCGCTGATGTTGACGCTGTTCTCGTTGCTGGTCATAATTACGCGGCCGCTCATATCCATAACCTCAACGCTCTCGATGCCTTCAGCGTCGATGTTGACGATGCCGGTGGTGGGGTTGGGGTAGAGGTTGATTTCAACGCCGTTGATGGTGTTGATGCCAGCGTTGGGCTGGTCGCCCGTGGTGGTCTTGATGGCCCAGGTCACTTCGTAGCCCATATCGGCCATAGTGCTCCAGCCCTGGCTGCTCTTTGCCCAGCAGCCGTTGGGGTCGCCGCAATAGACATAATCGCTACCTGCATCGTTCATATAGAGGCTCATAACGTAACCTGCGGCGTGAGGAGCAGTGAGGCTGATCCAGAGGTTCTTGGTCGGGTCGAGAGCCACGGCGCCGCTGCAGTTCATTGTCTGCCAGCCTTCGCCCTGGCCTTTGAGGGTGCGGGTGTAGATCTTGGTTGCGGGAGCATTGTCGCCACCCTGATACACATCGAGGGTGTAGTTCATAGTGCCGATAGCATAGAACGATACGCTCTTGAGATACTGGCGTCCGGTCATAAACTGGGCGGGATACATAGCTGCCCAGGTGCTGGTCGAGCCGCTGTTGAAGCGGAAGCCGGGAGCGGCGTTGGCGTCGTTGTAGTTAGCACCGTAGCTCATAGTGTTGCCCCAGTTCCAGCTGAAGACATTGACGTTGATGGTCTTTGTGGTGGTACCGGTGGTGTTGGTCACACTGAGTTCGAGTGTGTAGTTGCCGTCGTTGTTCCAGCTGGTGGTGAAGGTTGTGCTGTTGCCGCTGGTGACGGTTGCGCCGTTGGCGGTCCAGGTGATGTCGGTAACCTGGTCGACGCTGACGATATTGGCGGTGAAGGTCACGTTGTTGCCGTTAAGGGCAGCGGTAGGACCGATGATGTCGATGATGGGGGCTACGCCTGCCTGCGGATAGGCGTTGAGCAGGGCGCTGACCTTAGTAACGGCCTCGGTGGAGTCATAGGGTCCGAACTGCCAGTCCTCGTTGCCGTATAGGTCGCACCAGTAGCCGGTGGGCGATACGAAAACGACGGTGGGATAGCCGGAGATGTTGTCGTTGCCAATCAGTGCGTTGAAGCCTTCGTCGTTGATGATGGGATAGGGCACATTGCCGCCGTTGGTCCAGTCGCCCTGGGTTGAGCCGCTGCCTGTGATTTCAGCGGGATTGGTGGTCGAGGGGTCGCTTTCAACCCAGATGACCTCGACGTCGTTGCCAAGCTGGTTGTGGATGGCTTCGAGGATGCCGTTGGTGTGCATCACCCAGCACCAGGAACACCAGGTAGCGGAGTAGTCAATGACCATACATTTTCCGGAATTGCGGATGTCGGCGGTGCTGATGGTCTGCGAGTTGTCGAGGAAGTTCACGCCGGTGACATCCTGCTGAATCTGATACCACACGGGGTTGCTTTTTGCACCTCCTTTGGTGGCCACATTCTTGGCACTTTCAAACTGGGCGTAAGCGGAGAAGCCCAGGGTCAAAGCCAATGCTACTAATAATATTTTTTTCATTTATTTTGTGCCTTGTTATTGACCATCAGGCTCTTCGGTGTTAGTTAGTTAATAATTTGAATTCTATTTCCGAGTGCAAAAATACATCTTTTTTGACAATCTACATTTTTTTGCTGAAATTTTTTATTGTTTTTTTTCAACACAGAGCTAAGTTTGCCGGCGAGCCTCCCGATGTTTTCGCCGTACCAACACTGGTCGTTGTACAATATATGTACAATACTTGTACAATACTTGTACAATTGGTAAACGTACAAATATTGTACAAGTATTGTACATATATTGTACAACGACCGGAGTTGGTCCCTTGAAGGGTTGAGGATGAGGCGTTTATGAAACAGGGCAAAAAAGAGAGCGTTTTTGGGGTAAATGGCTGTAAGTGTGGCTGCTATGTAAAAATGGGCATTGAAAAGCCGTTTTTGTAGGATGTATAGTGCGACACACCGCATCAACCCCAAGCCACTCAGGAGGTGTTTCCTTCCGTCGGTGGGGCAAAGTTGCTGTTTGATGTGTGGAAATGGAGTGATGATATGATGCAATGCGGTGTGCGGCGGGTTTTTGGTATGGGTTGTAACTATCTGGTGGCCAGTGAGGTTTGTGGTGTTGTTTGATTTTTTTGTCTTTTTTCTCTGTGTTTTTGTTTTTTATTGCTATATTTGCATTTCGAAAGCACAATGTTTTATTAACCAAAATTTCTTTATCTTATGAAAAAAGTATTCAGATTTTTCGCAATGGCAGCATTCGTTTTCGGTATGACTGCTATGGTGGCCTGCGGCGACAAGGAAGAGGGCGACAATGATGGCAACGGCGGCAATGGCGGCAACGAGCCTGTTGAAAACCCTGACAACCTGCCCACAAGCCTTATGGAGACCTTCGACAATGGCATTCCTTCGACCTGGACCAACATCGATGCTGACGGCGACGGCTACAAATGGCAGAATTACCTTCTTACGCAAGATGGTGCTCAGAGCGTGCAGCAGGCTGCTCTGTCGGCTTCGTATATGAACACTATCGGTGCTTTGACTCCGGATAATTATTTGGTGACTCCTCTGCTTTGGATTGAGGATGGCGCCAAGCTTACATACGAGGTGAGCGGTGTCGACGCGACTTTCTATGCCGAGAACTATACCGTATATGTTGGCGTTATGGAGAACGGCGCTTTCGTTTCGAAGGGTACTCTGCTGAACGAGACTGTCCCCTCAGTTGATGCCACCACTCGCACCATCGACCTGAGCGAGTATAAGGGCCAGGCTCTCAACATTTGCTTCCGTCACCACGACAACGAGGATATTTACTACATCGTTCTCGACAACGTGAAGGTTGGCAAGGATGCCAAGGGCCTTTCGAGCAAGGGCATTGTGAACGCTGCTCCGAAGATGAAGTAAATCGTCGAATTAATTGACGCTTAGTTTAGGCACTGCCCGGATGGGCGGTGCTTTTTTTGTTTGAAGGTTGAAGGGAAAATGGAGCGCAGGCATCCTGCCTGCATAAAGCGGAAAAAGGGCAACCGCGTTATATGGCTTTCCGTTTTTGCAGGCAGGATGCCTGCGCTCCATTTGCAGGCAAGATGCCTGCGCTCCGCTTTCATCGCAGGAGCGTTACGGTGCCTTTGGCCTGTCGCTGGTTGTCGGGTTGGGCCTTGGTGGTGTAGCGCATCACCCAGGTGTAGGTGCCCTGGGGACAGGGTAGGCCGCCTTTGGTGCCGTCCCAGGAGCCGGTGAGGAGGTCGAAGCGTGTGACGAGGAGCCCCTGGCGGGTGTAGACGAGGACTTCGCCCGCCAGGATGTCGTTGGCGGGAATGAAGAAGCGGCTGTTGGTGGGTTGGTCGGGGGTGAAGGCGTTGGGGGCCCAGATGGTGCTGAGGTCGCAATGGACGGTGCCTGTGACGCTGTCGATGCATCCTGCGGCGCTGCGGGCGACGAGGAGGATGGTGATGCTGTCGGTGCCGGCCGGGAAGGCGAAGGTGGTGATGCGCGCGGTGTCGGTGGCGTCGCCGCAGTACCAGCTGCGGCTGCGGCTCTGCGAGAGGTCGCGCAGGTGCACTGTGGGCTGGTCGGGGGTGACGACAGTGGGTGAGATCTGCATCGAGGCGTTGAACGAGTTGTCAAGGTCGAGAACGAGATGCACGACGGAGTCGCATCCGTAGATGTTGGTTAATGCCACGTAGGGGTCGTAGGTGCTTTGCGTGTAGGTGTTGCCGTCGATCCAGGTGTAGGGAGCACCGTTGCATACGGTGGCGTGGTCATAGAGCCGCTGCGTGGGATGGACGGTGAGCTGGAGGCGCTGGATGCTGTCGCAACCTTGAACGGAGAACTGAGAACGGAGAACTGAGAGTTGGGCGGTGCCGTCATAGGTTATGATGGTGTCGAGCCAGGGGTAGGGGAAGTGGTTGTCGCAGAGGGTGTCGAAGTAGGTGGTGTCGTAGGTGGGATTGACGAAGAGGGTGAGGTGGAGGAGGCTGTCGCAGCCTTGAGCGGAGAACTGAGAACTGAGAACTGAGAACTGGGCGGTGCCGTCGTAGTTTATTATTGTATCGAGCCAGGGGTAGGGAAACTGGTTGTCGCAGAGGATTGTGGTGTCGAAGGACTGGTAGGTCGGGTTGACGTTGAGGACGAGGTGGAGGATGCTATCGCATCCTTGAGCGGAGAACTGAGAACTGAAAACGGAGAACTGGGCGGTGCCGGTGGGGTTTAGGATGGTGTCGTTCCAGGTGTAGGGAAACTGGTTGTCGCAGATGGTGTCGTAGTAGGTGGTGTTGTAGGTCGGGTTGACGATGAGGTTGAGACGGAGGATGCTGTCGCATCCTTGAGCGGAGAACAGAGAACGGAGAACGGAGAGCTGGGCGGTGCCGGTGGAGGTTATGATGGTGTCGTTCCAAGTGTAGGGGAACTGGTTGTCGCAGATGGTGTCAAGGTAGGTGGTGTCGTAGGTGGGGTTGACGAAGAGAGTGAGGTGGAGGAGGCTGTCGCATCCTTGAACGGAGAACTGAGAACGGAGAACGGAGAACTGGGCGTTGCCGGTGGGGGTTATGACGGTGTCGTTCCAGATGTAGGGGAATTGGTTGTCGCAGAGGGCGATGGTGTCGAAGGACTGGTAGGTGGGTTTTACGTGGAGTTGCATAGTGACGATGCTGTCGGCGCCGTTGGAGGCGGCATCGACGATGGTGACGCTCAGGGTGTCGCTGTGGGAGAAGGTGATGCCGTTCCAGACGAGGGGCAGTAGGTTTTGGCAGATGGAGCTGTCGACGGTGGTGAGGCTGTTGGGCAGCGGGATGAGTGTGAAGTGGATGGTGCTGTCGCAGTTGTGGCTGTTGGCGAGTATGATGGCTGTGTCGGCGACGGCGGCGCTGAAGCTGATGCCTGCGAAAGAGTAGGGTAGGAGGCCTTCCTTGACGCTGTGTGTTATGACGGTGTCGCTGGTCGGGTTGACGGAGAGCATCAGTGTGCGGTGGTGGTAGGCGCTGTCGCGGATGTAGGTGCCTGGTTCGGAGATGGTTGTGTCGAAGAGGGTGTAGCTTTGTCCCTGGCAGATGGTGACGGCTATGGTGTCGGCCACGTAGCAGGGGTTCCAGACGAAGAGCGATTTGGTGACGGTGTCGGTGCAGCCGCCCCTGAGCGAGGCGACGAGGGTTATGGTGTGTCGGCCTGGGACAAGGGAGCAGTGGAGCGTAGAGGCGTCGCTGATGCTGTCGCCGTCGATGAGCCAGTGGATAAAGTCGCAGGGGTGGGTTGTGAGTTGCGTGTGTGCGGTATCGAGGCTTACGACGCTGGTGTTGTGGAGCGTCAGGGGCAGGTTGCATTCGGTGCGGTCGGTGCTGTCGAGTGTGAATGCAGCGACAGGATAGCGCTCGCTGGCTATTGCAACGAGCTCGAACGAGCAGCTTGATGTTGTGGAGGCTCCCACAAATTGCATTGCGCAGTGGTATTCGCCTATTTGTGCCACGTGGAGCGACTGCGTGGTGGCCAAAGTTGAATCGGGGCGTGTGATATCGTACCAGCGGTAGCTGAAGCCTTCGGGTGCGGTGAAGGTGTTTTCTATCTCGGCGCCGCAGGTTTCGGCAAGGAGCATCTTGGTGGCGCAGTCGAAGACGAAGTAGGCGTAGCCGTAGTGGTCGTTGCGTGCGCAGTCGTAGGTGGTGAGCCGGATGTGGATGGTTTCGCCGTGCAGCGGTGAGAGGTCGATGCCCACGGTGGTCCAGTCCTTCCAAAGAACGGCGGGATTGTCGGGTGTTCCGCTACCCGGCACAATGTTCCAACCGAGTCCGCTGCTGGCCACGAAGTTGGCTGAGTAGCAGAGGTTGTCGACCTCGTTGCCGTTGGCGTCGAGAATCTGGAAGGTGAAGCGGGGCTGTTGCGACTCGTTGTGGTTGGGATCCTGCAGCACAGCGGCGTACTTCATTATCAGTAGGTCGTTGGTGAGTGTGTCGACGGTGTATTCGTAGGTGATGCTTTCGGCTTCGCCGCCGTTGCTCCAGTTGCCTAGCCTAATGGAGGAGGAGTAGCCCTCGGGGACGGTTCGCAGTTGGTTGCCGGTGCGGCTGTCGCGTTCGGAGGTGTCGGAGTGGACGGTGTGGCGCGAGAGCTGGCTCTGGCTGCCGTAGTCTATGATGCCGCTGCTTTGCTGGGGGTTGATGTAGGTGCCGTAGGTGGCGCTGATGTAGCAGGAGGTGAGGTTGCTATAGTCGATGCAGAGAGGCGGCGTTTCGACGCAGAGGGTGCGGAAGCGGTTGAGGCGGGTGGCGCAGAAGTCGTTGCTGTCGCTGCTGCCGTTGAAGACACGGTAGTAGTATTGTGTGTGTATGTCGAGGTTGGTCAGCGTTGCCGACGGTGTCGAGGTGGTGACTATTCCGCTGAGGTCGGTGTATTGTGTGCCGTAGTGGACAGTCCATTGTGTGGCCGGGGTGGTGTCGCTCCAGCTCAGTGTGATGCTGGTGGGCGTTGCGTTGTCGGCGGTTATGCCGAAGGGCTTGTCGACGGGTTCGTTGCATACGGTTGCAGCAATGGAGAAACCTGATTGCTCCTGGTGCTGGTCGGAGTAGAAGCGCAGGGTCACTGAGCCCGATATGGCGGTGACGTTGATGGGGCCAACTCCGGTGAAGGTGCCCAGCAGGGTGGAACCGGTTGTTGCGCCGTCATAGATGTAGAGGAAGTCGCAGTTGTATTCGGTATAGTAGGTGCCGCTCAGGGTTATGGCGGTGCCGCTCATTGAGCTCAGCGTCAGAGTGCCGTCGCATCCGGGAGGATAGTTGCTGTTGCTGCCAGGGTCGAGCAGCGTGCAGCTTGAACCCGCCTGCAGTCCTACGTTGTTGTTGCCTGTGGCCGGAACGAGCAGATTCTGTGCTCCCGAAGCAACGGGTAGCAGCAGGAAGAGCAGTACTATTATGGAGCTAAGGAGGGTTGGATGGAAGTTAAAGGAAGTTAAGGGACAAATGTACCGGCTCGAAAGGTATTGTCCTTTAACTCCCCTTAACTTCCATCCAACTTCCCTTAACTCCCCCATAAACTGCTATTTTACTCCGTCGAGATGCACGTCCATCTGCGGGAACGGTATGCTGATGCCGTTGGCGTAGAATGCCTTGTAGATGTTCTCGCGGATTCGCATCCAGACGGTCCAGTAGTCGTCGACGGTGACCCACAGCCACAGGGAGTAGTCGACCGAGCTGTTGTTGAGTTCGCTGACGGCAATCTTGGGTATGGGGTCCTTGAGGATGAGTTCATCGGCATTGATTACGTCCATAATGACCTGGCGTGCCTTGTCGAGGTCGGTGCCGTAGGCGACGCTTGCCACCACGTCGAGTCGGATGACGTTGTCGCGCGTGTGGTTGATAAGGCTCTTGGTGGCCAGTTCGCTGTTAGGCACGATGATGATGCGGCCGTTGAAGGGGCGTATAAGTGTGTGGAATATGCGTATCTCCTTGACGTAGCCTTTGAAGGAGCCAACCTCGATGTAGTCGCCTACCTTGAAGGGACGCAGCAACAGTATGATAACGCCGCCGGCAAAGTTCTGCAACGTGCCCTGCAGGGCCATACCGATAGCGAGACCTGCGGCACCGAGGACGGCGATGAACGATGTGGCCTTGATGCCGATGATGTCCATAGCCATAATGATGAGCATCACCTTCATCAGCACATCGACCAGCGATGTCAGGAAGCCTTTGAGGGTGGACTCGGCATTGCGCTTGTCGAGGAGTTTGGTGAGGGCCTTCTTGAGCAGTTTGATGAGCTTGAAGCCAATCCACAGCACCAGTATGCAGCCCAGTAGCTTGGGAATGAAGGCCACGGTGAGGTCTAGCAGGCCTGAGAGGGCGTCCTTGAAGATGGTGTTCTCGCCTGTGACCACGGCCTTGATGTCGCCGATGCCCATATTGCGGACGGTGTCGATGATGGTGTGGTTGATACTATCGAATTTCTGCACACCTTCGGCAATGCTGCCTTGTGCCACAGTGTCGGTGGCTGCAGGCGTTGTGGCTTGTTGCGCGGCGGCTGCAAGCAGTTTTTCAGTTTCGTCTAACATTGAGGATTGAGGATTGAGGGTTTAAAGGGTTTAAAGGGTTTAAAAGGGTTAAAGGGTTAAAGGGTTAAAGGGTTTGAAAGGGTTGAGGGTTTAAAGGGTTCTTTCGCTATTTGATTACTATCTTCTTTGCGGGGAGGCTTTCGATGCGCACGATATACACTCCTGCGGCGGGCAGTGCGAAGCGGTCGCTGTCAGTGCCGGTGGTGCTGTAGAGTGCGCGTCCGGTGATGTCGAACACCTCGATGCTGCGGCCTTCGGCGCCGCTGATGGTGACGTTGCGGTCCTGAACGCCAATGGCAACACTGCTGCCGTCAGCGGTCTCGATGCCAACGTGCTCGGCATTGAACGAGGCAATGATTGTCGTGTCCTGCGAGAGAGTCAGCGTGCGCGGATTCTCTTGGCTACCGTCGCTCCAGCGGTCGAAGGTGCACACCGTATTGGCGATGTTGTCGCGAGGCTCTGCATAGAGTGTGACCACGGTGCCATATTCCAGCACCTCGTCGTTGGCGTGGCCGTCTATCTCGTCGGTGGTGAACCAGGCGTTGCCATACTGGGCTGAAGCGGGGTCGACGGTGACACTGATTTGGTATTGGTCTTTGGCGAAGTTGGCCGTGAAGGTGTTGTCGCCCGTGACGGTGAAGATGTAGGGATTGTCGGTGATGGTGTTGCAGCCGTTGGCATCATACCAGTGCGAGAAATGCCAGTGCTCGTCGGCTGTGGCCGTCAGTTGGCATTCTTCGCCTTCGGCGTAGGTGCCGCCGCCTATTGCCGAGCCACCTTCAGCGACCTGGACGGTGATTTCGTAGGTCTGCTGCGGCACGCAACCCGTCAACCGCAGGTCGGCAACGGCCTGAATCCTCGTCTTTGCGCCCGAGAACGACGACTCTGTAGGCGTAGGATCCACGTTGTCGCTATAGAACGACAGCGAGCTGAAGCGGTCAGGGGTCTTGGTGCAGTAGAAGCGGTAGCTGTTGCCATTGTAGTTGCCGCTGTTGTCGTCGATTGCCACAACAAGGTTGTCCGTTCCGTTGTAGTCGAACGGCATATCGAGCACTATCTCGTTCCATCCTGTCGTGCAGTAGAGTGGACCATAGTAGACGGGCGCAAGGTTGCTTGGCGGAATCAGGCTGCTCCAGTTGCTGCTGGTGAAGCTTCTCGTGCTCGTGTGGCCCATATATATGGTCACATTGTCCTTGCTGTCGAGGTCGTTTGTCGACGAATAGTTGAAGGCAATCTTGGTGACCTGCACGGGCTGGCCTATCTGGTCGGCAGTGTATATCATCTGCGTGTAGGTGTAGTTGTAGTAGGCGTTGACTGGAATCTGGTAGCGTGTCGTATCGCTCGCGGCAATGGTGTTGTCGGAAGGCATTTCGCACGAAGCCGTGTGGAAGGTCTGCCAGCCCGACCAGCCGCTGCTGTCGCCATCTGTGCACATACCCTTTACGCGCCAGTGGCATTCGCTGTCGAGACCAAGGCCCGTCAGGTCGTAGCTGCTGCCGCTGACGTTGACGGTAGTGGTGTTCTGCGAACTGCCGGTGTACCATTGCAGCTTGTAGTTTTGCGAGTTACCCTGCCACGAGAGGTGTGCGCTGTGGCCGGTAACGCCAGTAACGTTGAAGTTGCCGGGAATAAGGCAGCCTCTCAGGTCGTTGTAGGTGAAAGTGATTGTCGTGCCCGGAACGCCGATGTTGGTAATGGCAAAGGTTGAGTCTATGATGTTGCCCGACAGCCAGGGGTGCGGGTTCGTGGTCGGTGTGAACTGGGTGCGGGTGGTGTTGCCGCTGAAGTAGCCCTGGGCCGGCGTGCCGTTCGTAAAGTGGTCGTGGGCGTTGGGGCGGAACAGATAGACCTCGTCGAAGATGTCGGTGCCGTTGAAGTTGGCGTTGCCGTTGAAGCGCTCGTCGATGCGATAGATCACAAGTCCTCTGCCGGGCAGAGTGGTCTCAAACTGCTCGGTATTGTCGCGATACTCAAGCACATACCACTGGTAGGGCTCCTGGGCGGCAATCTTGTACACGCAGTTGTCGTAGGTCGCGTCGCCCAGCGAGTGGAGTGTATAGGTGCCGGGCACCCTTATCTCGGGTATCGAGTCCAGCCAGTTGCCGTATTTCCATTTCATATAGGCGCCCATATTCTGCGGCGGCGTGGTGTTGCTGCACATAAGGTCCCAGCTGCCTACGCCGGTCACGTCGGTGTTGTTGTCATAGCGGTACAGGTCGGGAGCGCCCAGCGTGTGGAACATCTCGTGGCAGAAAGTGGAACTGCTGAAGTAGTGCTCGCCGCTGCCCTCGAGTTGCAGGTTGAACGTGTATACGCGCTTGCCGTTGATGTACACATAGCGGTCGTAGATGCTCCACTTGTGGGGCCACAGCAGGTCGCTCCAGCCGGTGTAGGTGCCCTTCACCACAAAGCAGATGTTGTCCACCTTGCCGTCGTTGTCCATATCCAGATTGAGCGTCGTCGATATGGGCGAGTTGACGTTGACATAGTTCACCGCCCTCTCCAGCAGGTCGAACTCGCGCGAGCTGCGCTCCGAGTCGTTCTGATAGCCGTTGGGGTTGGTAGTGGCGTCGTAGGGCATATAGTAGTTGCGCGGCAGCGAGTCCTGATACGAGACAACGTTGTTGCCGTTGGGCGTCGGGTAGTAGTGGGTGGGTATCCTCAGCTTGCCATACGAAACGGTCTTGAAGTAGTTGTACATCGAGGTGGCTCCGGCTGTCGAGTCGTTGAACATAGCGTTGATGGTCGAAAGCGGCGTGCTTATCTCCGTGTCGTCGCTGAAGCGGACAAAGATGACCACGTTGTTCATCACGCCGTGGTTGCGGCCCGAGGTTTTGGCGGCACCCTTGGGTTGGTACTGCTGCGGCACGTCGAAACGCTTCTGGCGCTCAAGCCAGGTCGTGCGGTCCACGCCCACATTGGGCGTCAGACCCACCGATGCGGGGTCGACACGTCCGGCCACATAGTCGGTGGCCACAACATCCCAACGCTCTCCGTTTTCCGTTCGGCGCACTTCGCTCTTGGTGGCGTACACCCACCAGCCGGTGCGGGGATTCTGCACAATTGTATAGCCCGCCTCGTCGTGAAGGCGGTGATAATACTCGTCGCCTGTCAGCAGGCAGCGCAGCGTGTCGCCGTTGGGCTGCACGCGCACGGCAGGCGCATTAAATACCGGCGCTGCCTTGCTTTCAAAGCCCATTGCCAGCGCAAAAATCATTCCAATGACAAATAATCTTCTGATTTTCATTGCTATATAATATATTTATTATAATAATCCAAACTGCAAAAGTAAGAAAAGTTTTCGTATTTCGACCTTTCCGATGCGTTAAAAGGCGTTAACGGCCTTTATTCAATGCCGGTTTCGAGCCCCGATGGGGCGACGGATTACAGGCAGGTGTTCAGCAAAGAGGACCCCCTGCGGGATGCATATCAATGTGTCCGAACCCCGACGGGGCGACGGATTACAGGCAAGTGTTCAGCAAAGAGGAACCCCTGCGGGAGGCATATCAATGTGGCCGAACCCCGACGGGGTGACGGATGCGGCATCTCATTACGCCTTACTGTAAACTGTCTGGATGGGAAACCGCCATTGTCGCATTGCCGCCGCAATGCCTCGAAGAGGCATCATCTCAATAACCCCAGACAAACGAAGTGCAGTCTGGGGTAGGCGAGGTCCCCTCCGAAAGCGTCTCGGAGAGACGCAACCTCCTCATTGTCTGCGAGGTGGCGTGTCTCCGACACGCTTTTTTTCGTGGTGGGTCGCAGTCCCCACACTGCGCTCCGTTGTCGCTTAGTGTGGGGTTATTGAGATAATGCCTCTTCGAGGCATCCTTATCCTGCCCGCACCGCGATGATTTATGGCAATTCGTGTTCAACATCTGTGGGCGTTTCGCCCACACCCATAAACGTCTTCCGCCCGCCCCCAAAATAATTTTTGGATAATTTTCGGGTA
>CADALO010000004.1 GCA_902788805.1 uncultured Bacteroidota bacterium
GTTGTCCGCTTGTTGTCCGCTTGATGTCCGCTTGTTGTCCGCTTTTAAAGCGGACAACAAGCGGACATCAAGCGGACAACAAGCGGACAACAACCAGTCCTGGTACCTCGAAAAAGCGATGATGAAATTATGTATTCAATACAATAAAACAGTTGCATCAGCGTTAGAAAAGTATCTTTGTTTAAAAAAATCCCAAGGAATGGACAATAATATCAAGAAGAAGATTGACGAGATAGTCAATGAAATAAGTGCCATCAACGATCTGAATATCAAGCACGCCGTGCTGACGTATATGGAGCAGCAGGCAGGCTTTATGCTCTGGCAGATGGAGGATGAGAAGCATATCGACAACGATTCGCACAACGTATGAAGCAGCGCAGGTTCGGTTTATGGTTTCTGGTCGTCGCTGCGTTGGCTGCGGTGGCGTGCAAGGGAGGCTACAGCTTCACCGGAGCTTCGATTCCGCCCAATGCCAAGACCATATCGGTCAGCACGTTTCCCAACTACGCAACTACGGTCAACCCGCAGCTGAGCCAGAAACTGACCGACGATTTGCGCAATCTGTTTGCTTCGCAGACCAGCCTGAATGTGGTCAACGGCGATGCCGACCTGCAGATTTCAGGCGAGATAACCTCTTACACCACGCGCGCGGCGGCATTGTCGGCCAATGATGATGTGTCGATGAACCGCCTGACAATCACTATTAAAGTGAAGTTTGTAAACAACTGCGACCCCGACGCCAATTTCGAGCAGTCTTTCTCGCGCTACAGGGACTATAACGCGCAGCTCAATTTCTCGTCGGTCGAGAGCACGCTGATGGGCGAGATAGTGTCTGAACTGTGCGACGACGTGTTCAACAAGTCGGTGGTGAACTGGTAGGCTTATGCGTTGTTGTCGATTAGTTTAACTATTTGGTTGTTTGCTTTTTGACGCAATTATATGAAGTGCAAGGTTGATAGACTTACAGGCTGGCTCACGGGTCTTGCGGCGACAGTGGTTTATCTGCTCACGCTTGAGCCGTCGGCGAGTTTCTGGGACTGCGGCGAGTTTATAGCCACGTCTTATGGGCTCGAGGTGGGTCATCCGCCAGGAGCGCCTCTCTATCAGCTTCTGGCACATTGCTTTATGCTGCTGGCCGGCGGCAATGTGACGCGGTTGGCGTGGTGGAGCAACGCTCTGTCGGCCGTGGCGGGCGGAGCCACTGCTATGTTCTTGTTTTGGACACTGTTGCACTTTCTTCAGAATGCAAGATTCAAGATACGTCATTCGCTTGTCGCCGCCTTGGTTGGCACTTGGTGCTAC
This sequence comes from uncultured Bacteroidota bacterium, assembly GCA_902788805.1. Taxonomy (GTDB): domain Bacteria; phylum Bacteroidota; class Bacteroidia; order Bacteroidales; family P3; genus Colimorpha. The sequence continues at coordinate 1,303 of CADALO010000004.1, forward strand.
GTGCTGTGCGACACGGCCTGGTTTTCGGCCGTCGAGAGCGAGGTCTACAGCCTGTCGATGCTCTTTTCGTCAGCCATAGTGTGGGCTATGGTGCGCTGGAGCACCGACGAGGGGCGTGGCGGCGGCCGCTGGCTGCTACTGGTGTCGCTGCTGCTGGGGCTCTCGGTGGGCGTGCATCAGTTGAGTCTGCTCACAGTACCCGTGGTGGTTCTGATTTATATATTCAAGCGCCGTCAGGTGACCGTGGGCGAATGGTATAAGAGACTGCTTCTGTGTGTGTTGTTTTTTGCTCTGGGCCTTACGCCCTACGCTATACTGCCGATACGTGCGGCGGCGGATCCTCCTATCAATCAAGGCAATCCGAGCACGCTTAAGGCACTGAAGGCCTACATAGGCCGCGACCAGTACGAGAAGGCGCCGCTGCTTTACGGCCGATGCTTCAACTCGCCGATAGTGGCTTTCAGCGACGGCAAACCGGTCTATGCCAAGCAGATGGATATGTTCTTCCCGCGTATGTGGAAGTCGCATACCTTTGCCGAGGATTACTATACTGACTGGTGCGGGCGGCACGGAAAAATGGTGGAGGTCGACGGACGCGAGTACTACAAGCCGTCGTTCGGCGACAATCTCGTGATTTTCAGCGGCTATCAGCTGGGGTATATGTATCTGCGCTATTTGATGTGGAACTTCTCGGGTCGATACAATGACCGCCAGGGGTTCGGCAACCTGCAGAAAGGGCAGTTTATTACCGGTATTCCGCCCATTGACAGGCTTTACGTGGGCACGGGCAGGCATCTGCCCGACGCGATGCCGTCGGCGGGCCAGAACCGCTATTTTATGCTTCCGTTGCTGCTGGGGCTGGTGGGATTATTCGCACACCGCAAGCGCAACAAGCGCGACTATTGGCTCGTGATGACGCTTTTCTTGATGGGAGGCATCGTCCTGTCGGTCTACCTCAACCATCCGATGTATGAGCCGCGCGAACGCGACTACGCCTACGTGCTTTCGTTCTATGCCTTCGCCATTTGGATTGGACTTGGGGCGGCAGCACTGATTTCGCACGAATTCCGCCGCAAGTGGGCACGTCGTTCGGTGCAGCCTGCTTTGTGGCTGCTTGTCGTTGGCGTTCCGCTGCTTATGGGCTGCCAGAACTGGGACGACCACGACCGCTCGGGACGCTATATTGCCCGCGACGCGGCAGCCAACCTTCTTAATTCGTGTGACGCGCACGGCATCCTGTTCACTATAGGCGACAACGATACGTTTCCGCTGTGGTATATGCAAGAGGTCGAGGGTTTTAGACGCGATGTGCAGGTGGTCAATGTTTCGCTGCTGGGCGGCGAGGCCTACTGCGAGTCGACCAAACGGCAACTGTCGTGGCAGGGTCGCGACCTGCTGGCAGGCGACGAATGGCGCGGGATGGGCCCATACGGGCGTATGAGGCTGATAGTGAATAATAACGCTGGCGAGCAACCAATATATTTCAGCCGCTATGCGGCAAGGGAGCGAGGCGGTGCCTTCAGCGGCAGACTGCAGCTGTGCGGTATGGCCTACAGGCTGTGCGACACGGTGTCGGCCGACAGTGTGGACTGCGAACGCTCGTATCGCCTTATGACTGAGCGGCTTGACTGGCATCCAGTCACGGGAGTGTATATCGACGAGACATCGCATAACTTCCTGATGCAGTATTGGGATGCTGCCGTGCTGGTTGCCAGCAACTTGGCTTCGCGCGGCGAGCAGGGCAGGGGAGGCGAGGTGCTCGACTCGACTTGTGCGGCAATTCCGCCGCAGGTGATGAAGAACCCTCAATTGCTGTACAATGTGGCTAAGGCATATAGGCTGTGCGGCAACGAAGCGAAGTCGCTTGCATTGCTGCAAGAGGCGCGCCAGTCGTTGGTGCAGCATTTGGAATACTATGGTTCGATGAGACCCGAGATGCTTCGGTATATCCCTTATACCTTGTCGCCGCTGCTGACGCTGCGCGACAGCATCTATACCTGCACTACAGGAGCGTCGCCGCTGACAAGATAGGCTCGTCCTGTGGCTTCGTCGCTGCAGCGGAAGCGTGTATGGCGTTTCTCAATAGAGAGGAAGATTGCCTGCGGTCGCGACTTTAGGCGGAAGCGGCTGCCAAGCGGCAGGTCTTTCAGCAGTAGTTCTTTCTCTGTATTGGGGTTGTCAAGCTCTTTCAGCTTGCGTTCCAGCTCGTTGCCTGCAGCGCGGTTGAGCGGGATATGGGCGATGTATTTCTTGAGCAAAGGGTAAATCTCGTTCGGGAAGTGACCTCCGTTGAAGTATACCACAAGCAGGTCGCGGTACTGCCTCTGCCATTCGTGGCCGTGGGGCTGCACGGTGCGGCCGTAGGCCTTGAAGGTCTCGAGGTGTGCCATTTCGTGAAGCAGAACCAATAGGAACAGGTGTGGCGACAGGTCACCGTTGACGCTTATTTCGTTGTACTTGTGGTGCGGCTGCGGCATCCGGTAGTCGCCAAGCTTGGAGGTGCGCTGCCGCTTGATGTGGAAGCGGACGCCATTGGCGACGATGTAATCGTATATCGGGTCGACGGCCGAGAGGGGCAGGTAGCGTCGCAGGATGGACTTATACTCTTCCTCGCTGGCCATAGGTGATTGAGGATGTGTGGTCTATGGTGCTGTCCAGATGCCTTTCGGTGAAGGTAGGGCAGTTGCATTTGCGGCTTTTGCGGTGCTTTGACATATTGACGTTCTTGCGGCTGCAGGCAGTCAAGAGCAGAGAGGCGACAAGTATTGCTGCCGTTGCGGTTCTCAGTATGTTAGCTCTATTTTTCATACAGGCATAACGCCGTAAAGGTGTTTTTATTGCGGGAAGTGACTTATGCGGTCGGCGTCGATACGCTCGCCGCTTTCGGGGGCACCCATATCGATTAATGGGGTGCGGAGTAGGCCGCCGCTGCTTGGCATACCGACAATCATTACAGGAATCCCTCCTAGTACCGTTGCAGTCTTTTGCAAAACAGCCGCGCCGATGGTTAGGGTGTCGGTGTTGAGGTTTAAGGTTGTTCTTTGTGTGGCGTATCCAAGATATGCGAATTCGACCTCGTATTTCCCTTTGGGTGCGCGGATGGTGAAGTTGCCGTCAATGTCGGCATTTCCTCCAGTGATGACTTTGCCGTTATTGTCTTTAAGTATGATGCTTGCAAATATCAATGGTTCGCCGTTTTCACTATCTATTATGCTGCCTTTGAAGATGCAGGTGTTCGATTTAGAGGGCATTGTGTCGGAAATGGACTTGGTGTGGTTTTGACGGTCGGGTGCGACATCCTGAGCCGCTGCCGTAAGGGTGCCGCCTGAGATGCCCAGCGTAAGGCCGGCGACAACGGCAGCCTTGCCCATAACGGTGCGCAGGGTGAGCTCGCGTTCCAGATACTGCAGTTCGGCTTCGCAGCGCGGGCAGGTGCCTTCGCATTCGCCTTCAAATGTGCATTCGGGGATGTCGAGTTCAATGGCGTTGTCGCGTGCTATGCCGCGGCGAATCTCTTTCAGTTGGTTGCAGATGGTTTTTCCGTGATTCATAATATTTGGTTTTAGATTTTGGCACGCCGTACCGTGAAGGCTACGACAAGGGTTGAAAGCAAAGTTACAACGAGGAATGTGGCGATGAAATCAATGAGCCGCATTGCCACAGGGAAGGCGTCAACTATTGCATTGGCGCCAAGCTTGATGATGCCGAAGTGCTGCTGCAGAAGGCAGGTGATGAATCCAAGCAGTAGTCCTGCCACAACGCCCACCAGGGCTATGAGTATGCCTTCGGTGAAGAAGACGCGACGTATCTGCTGTGCTTCCATTCCGAGGGCGCGCATTGTGCCGATGTCTTTGCGTTTGTTGATGATGAGCAGCGAGAGCGATGCTATGAGGTTCAGTGTGGAGATAAGCACGATGAGCGACAGAATAAGGAATACGCCCAGACGCTCGGAGCGGAATATCTTGTAGTAGAGGGGCTTTTGGTCAAAGCGGTCTTTGACGGTGTAGCCGTCGCCAAGCAGAGTGCGCAGCTGCCGTTTGACGCTGGCCATCTGTTTCGAATCTTTTAATGTCACGGCCAGTGCCGTCACCTCGTCGGGAGCGTAGGACATCAGATGACGCACAAGGTCGATGTCGGCCACCACATAGAGGTTGTCGATCTCTTCTTGTATGCGGAACGCGCCGGCCGGGAAAGCATAGCCGTTGTTGAAGGCCTCGTCCATAGAAAAGCCTATCGATGAGGTGCCACGCTTGGGGATGTGGAGGGCCAGCGGTGTGTTGGTCATAGAGTTGACGCCTAATCGCACCATAATGTTCCATCCCATAAGCAGGAAGTCTTGGTAGACGGTGTCTGTACCGTCGTAATAGGTGCCTTTTAGCAGATATTCGCCTTCGGCAATCATTGTGTCCAGCCCGCAGGCAGTGCCGTAGCTTTCGTCTACGCCGCGCAACTGCACTATGGCTTCGGCCTGACGCAATGTTATCCAGGCATTTTCTTCAACAATCTGCGATATGTTCTCTACGCCAGGCGTGTTCTGCAGAGCGTCGTAGTCGATGGCCGAGGTGTGGAATGTCTTGCCTTGCGCGGGCTCAATGAGCAGTTCTGGGTCAAAGATATTGAACAGCGATTGCGTCAACTGCCCTATGCCGTTGTAGACCGACATTACGACAATCAGAGCCAGCGTACTGACAGTGATGCCGATAAGAGAAATCCAGGAGATGATGTTGATGACGGTCTTCTCTTTCCTTGAAAACAGGTAGCGTCTGGCTATGAAAGTGGAGACCTTCATTTACTGTTTAAGCAAGTTCTCGATGTTTTCTATATAGTCGAGCGAGTCGTCAAGATAGAATTCAAGAGCGGGGATTATGCGCAACTGTTTGCCTTCGCGCATTCCGAGCCGGCGGCGTATGTCGGCGCTGTTGTCCAGAATGGCGTTGATGACGAGTTGCTTTGTTGCCTTTGTGCCGGCAGGTGTATCGGCAGTTACGGGCATTTCGCCTATGGGATAGATGCTGATGTGAGCGCGAGCTATTGAGAGGTCGCTGGTAACGCGCACCCGTGTCACAGTGATGAGTGAGTTGCCGATAGCAGGCTTCATTTCCTTAAGGAATATGTCGCCCAGGTCTTGCTGGATAAGGCGTGCAATCTTGTTTTGGCGTGTCGAGTCCATTGATGCCGTGGTTTTATTTAGAATGCTTAGAATCTGAAGCCCACACGTATGGGCAGGAAGCAGGTCTGCTGTGTGTAGGCGAAAGCCAGTTCAAGGTATACACTCAGGTAGTTGCGCTCCATATTGCGGTATTCGTAGCGGAAGAACCAGTTGAGGCCGGTTGAAATCTCGATGTACGGCGTCAAGGTGTTGCCGTAGGGCGAGTCGGCCATCAAATAGCTGGCACCGGCCTTGGCACCGACCATAGGTGACCATTCGACATCCAACGGTCTGTAGTCGAAGTCGATATATGCCATCGGGCAATGCCATCCGTTAGCAAAATTGAAGTTGGCGATATCGCTCGGCGCGATAACCATATTGTAACCCAAGCCAAGACCTACAAAGAAATCTTGCTTGATGCAGACGCCGTTGATTATGTTTACACTTGCTGCGTGCTGCAAGTCGCTGATGTAATAGCCGTTGGCGCCCTTGTCGCCGAGGTTCATCACAAAGGGCATATAGCCAAGGTCGGCCTTGAACATATACTCATAATCAGAGCGGTCTTGACGAAATTGAGCTGTTGCCGGCAGCGAAACTGCCACGGCGAGAAGTGCTAAAAGTATCTTTATCCTATTCATATACATTTATTTATGTTGTCATAACGAGCATATAAGGCAATGCCCATACAAGAATGCAAAGTTACGCAAAAAAAATCGAAAACAGCAAAAAAAAGTGCAAGCCTTGGAATTTAAGTCTCAAATCAGAGTCTTTACCAAGCCCTGAGCTCAAGGCCTTTACCACGGCAAGTCGCGCGGTGCCAGATACTTGTACCACATCTCGCAGGCGCCGTTGGGGTTCTGCTCAAGGAATATGCCCACGCCGCCGTTGGGAAGCAGTGTCAGTGACGAATAGACCGAAGGCCCGTCGAAAAGCAGTATTGGGTCCTGCCAGCTGTCGCCTTCGTCGTAGCTCAGGAAAAGGCTTACATCCCTGCGCTGCATCGAGTTGGGGATGCTGTGCAGCAGCAGGTTGATGCTGTCGCCTCGGTCGGTGGCCTTAACGCGTAGCATATCGCCGTTGCAGGCGTTGGTGGTCATCTCCGTCCATCGTCCCTGTGTGCCCCAGGTGATGCCTCCGTCGCTGCTGTGGTTGAATCCGCGTGCCCCGCTTTGGCGTGTGCTGAGCAGTATGCGTCCGTCAACGAGTTCCACCAGTTTTGCTTCGTCGCCGCCAAGGTAGGCCGGGCCTGATACTTGCCAGCTGTGTCCGTTGTCGTCGCTGTAGACGATGAAGTTGTCGGATACATTCTCGTTCTTGCGCAGCATAGGAATGGCAAACATTATGCGTCCGGCGTGTTCTCCGCGCCTCAGTCTCAGGCCGTTGCCCGACGAGAAGAAGGCGCCTCTGTAGTTGCGGCAGGTGGTGTTGGTTGCCTGGCTGCCCCACAACTGCGCGGTAAGATCCTCGATCTCGCCCCACGAGCGGCCACCGTCGGTGCTGCGGCAGATATAGGTGCGTATGGGGTCGCTCTCAGTCGACTGGAAATAGCCGTTGGCACCGGCAAAGGCGCAAATTATATCGCCATTGGAGCATTGAACCAGCGCGGCGTCGCCGTAGCCGTGTTTGCGGCCTGTGCCCTGTGCCAGGGTTACTGGTTCGCTCCAGGTGCGGCCGCCGTCGGTGCTGCGACAGGTCACTATGTCTATGTCCTCGGGCAAGTCGCTTTCGTTGAATTTGCGCTTGTCGCAGGCAATCAGCAGGCTGCCGTCGTCGAGGCACAGTATTGCAGGGATGCGCCAGTTGGTGCTGCCGTAGTCGCCAGGGGCGAATAGGCGTACATCAAACGAGGTGGTTGTGTCCTCGACAGCCGTCGGCTGGTCGGGCCCTTCGCTGACCGGCTTGGTGCAGCATACAAACAATATCACTGCCACGATGGAGTAGAACAGTCGTTTCATAAGTCAGAATATTTCTTTGATTGTCTGTGGTATACCATTGATAATGAAGGAGTCGCCCACAGTCTTGCCTTTGAGCGCAAGATAGATGGGCGTCTGGGCGCTGATGGCAAAGCAGTATTGCATACCAGTCGGTGACGAGGGGTCTTTGACAACGAATTTGCCAACGCCGATGCTGAGGAAGAACTGCTGCTTGTCTGTGACGACGATGGCACCGTGCTCTGCACGGTCGAAGGGCGGCATACGCAGTGCCTCCTGCAGGTAGCGCAGGCTGGCATTGGCGTTGCTGAGCTGTTTGGCATACATATCGCGGGCACGCATCATTTTGGTGCGGTAGCTGTCGTAGCGGTCCACGTTGGCGCCATAGTCGTTGCTCTGCTGCTGCGCCGAGTCCATCTCCTGCTTGGCCACGTTTGCAATGTGTTGCTGATGTGCAATACAGGCGTTGATTACTTTTACTCGTTTTTCTTCTCGTGTCATAATGAAGATAACGAGTTGTTGGTTAAATTATTTTACCGGCGTGATGCAAAAATGGGAATGGTTTTCGGAATTGTCAGTTGTGGTTTTTTCTTGGACCCTTCTGTTGTGTCGCGGTAGAACTGCAGTGTGCTACCTATGGGGATGGTGGTGCCGTAGATTTGTGTGGTGTATTCAAGGGTGAGGATGTCGGTGGCGGGGTCGTAGGTGAAGGGGTGCCGTGTGCCATCGATGGATACGGTGCCTGAGTGGGATGCGCTGTCGTAATGCCAGAACAGCGAGACACCCGCACAGGTGCTCCCGGCGCAGTAGTTCACCTGGCCGCCCCAGCCGTATTCCCAGAAGTCGAGCCCCCAATGCACGGGCATCAGCGTGTCGCCCGAAGGCAGTTGCTGTCTGGCCGTCCAGCTGGTGCTTACGGGGAAGGCGGGCTGTTCCTCGCCTTTGAGGTGGAAAACGGTGGTACCGCCTATGGTGGTGTTGCCGTCGCCGATGTAGAGTTCCAGAGTGAATGTGCGTGCTGAGGTGTCGTAGTCGAATTTCAAAGGCTCGTCGCCGAAGGCATAGCAGGACACGCTGACTTCTGTTCCTTCAATGCTGTAGCGGAAAGGGAACGTTAGTTCGTCTTGCGGCTGCGCGGCGATGACGGCGGTGAGCTTTATCTCGCCTGTGCTGTCGGTGAGGAAGTCGAACTCCCAGAAGATGGTGGCAGGATAGTCCCAAACGTAGAAGTCATCATCGCAGGTGCCCACCCACTCGGTGCCGGCCAGTGAGACTGGGGGCGCGGTTTGAGGTTGAGGCTCCGTCGTAGGCTCTTCCTTGGTGCAGGCGGCGAAGAGCAGCAAGGCCGCCGTGAGGGTTGCAATATGTCTCATTGTGCTATTGTATTAAGTATTTGTGTGAGTTCTTCCGGGGTGCTGTAGAAGAATAGCCAAAGGGCAAGGCTCTGGCTGTCGCCGTGTATGAGATAGCCGCAGTTGCCGTGGTCGTTGGCAGTGTTGAGAAGGCGGTCGTTGGGGCGGGTCTGCCGTCGGGCCTCGTTGCCGATGACGGTGTCGCTGCCAGTGTCCACCAGTTGGCCGTTCACCCACCTCTCGTGGCGTGTGACGGCGAAGGCGGTGTCTCTGAGCAAATGTCCTGTTTCGTTCCGCATCACCGAGTCAAGCAGGTTGCCGAAGAACTCTCCGATGATGCCGGGCAACTGCATTGTGTCGGGATTGCCGAAGAAGCTGACGGTGTCGGCGGTGAAGGACATCGTCTTGAGTGAAGACACCCTGTTGGTGTCGAGCGTGGAGACCTCTATGTGCTCGTTGACAGCGAATTCCTTGCACAGCCGCAGCCAGCCTTCGGCGTCCTGTGCCTGCAGCATCACGGCGTTGTAGCCCTGATAGTCACCGATAAGGGCCACAGTCAGGTCCTTGCGGTTGGCATATTGCATATAGATTTCCTTCGCTGCCGAAGTGGTATCAGGCAGGTCGGCCTCGCGCTGGCATCCTGTCAGCAGGAGCATCATCAGGAAATTGAAAAATGAAAATTGAAAAATGAAAATTATTCTACTCTTCATAGCAGTATCGGTTTTTGTCAATTCACTAATCACTGTTCACAATTCACCAACAGGGTTTTAAAGGCTTCCACGGTGCCCTCTGGCGAGCAGCCTTTGTTGCAGGCGAAGTAGAGCTGCTCGCCGTCGACGTCGACGCGGGCGATGCTGACATCCGCTCGGGTGGGCATATTCAAAGGTATGAACACCGCCGCGAGGCAGGCGGCAGCGGCCACTGTCGGCCAGAGCCATTTGGTGCGCAGACACCCCGCCTGCGGCTCGTTTGGGACAGTCTTCTCGTTCCACACCACGCTGCGAATTTCCCTGTCTAACTCCGCTTCGCTATAGGGGCAACGGGCACTCTTCAGCTCGTTGCCGTATCGCTCCAGTTGTTTGTCAAAATCTTTCATAACTTATAGTATTGTCTATTCACAATTCACATTTCACCAGTCACTAACTACTTTATCCATATTGTTTTCGTAGTTTACGCAATGCGCGTGATAACCGCATACTTACTGCGGCGACGCTTAGCCCCGTGATTTGGCTTATCTCCTTGTAACCGTAGCCCTGTGCGTGGGCATTGATTATGGTGCGGTCGGGCTCTGGCGTGGACTCTATCAGCTCAACAAGGTCGCGGTAGTCGTCGCTGTAGGCTTGTTCATAGTTGTTGGGCGATGGTGGTGCAGGCTGGTTGCTTATCTTTCGAACAAGCGAAATCATAGTGTTGTTAGCTATGCGGTAGACCCAGGTACTTTCGTTGCTGCGCTGGTCAAAGCTTTTGTATCCACGCCACAGGTTGCAAAGCACCTCGTGGAATGCATCTTCTGTCGTCCACGCCGCACTCAGCCTGTAGCTGCTGCACACACGCCAAATCAAATCACGCTGCCGGTGTATCAGGTCTTTGAATCGCTTTTCGTCCAATTCCATAATTTAATTGCCGTTCGTTTTGACATATTAGACGCAGTGAATGGGCAAATCACAACAAGAGAGGAGCTTTTTAACAGCAAAAATAAAAGGGAAGAACGTCGCGCGTTCTTCCCTTTTGATTATTGTAGTAAATGTTTTTATCTGGTACGACCGGGGTAAGCCTTCAGGGCCTCTTCGAGGCACTTGACGGCAGCCTTCAGGTCCTCTTTGCAGAGGCAGTAGGTGATGCGTGCCTGATGGCGTCCGCGCTCGGGGTCGACGTAGAAGCCTGTGGCGGGAGCCAGCATAACGGTTGCGCCGTTATAGCTGAAGTCGGTCAGCAGCCACTGGCAGAACTTGTCGCTGTCGTCGACCGGCAGGTCGATGACGGTGTAGAAGGCGCCTTTCGGCATCGGGCAGAAGCAGCCAGGTATCTTGTTGATTCCCTCAACGATAACGTTGCGACGCGACACATATTCGGCTTGAACCTTGTCGAAGTATTCCTGCGGGGTGTCGACGGCAGCCTCGGCGAAAATCTGGCCGAACGACGGCGGCGACAGACGGGCCTGGGCCAGACGCATAGCGATGGCGTAGACCTCGCTGTTGCGTGTGACCATACATCCTACGCGGGCACCGCAGGCGCTATAGCGCTTCGAGACAGAGTCGAAAAGGATGACGTTGCGCTCGAGGCCTTCAAGCTGCATAACGCTGAAGTGCTTGTGACCATCGTAGCAGAACTCGCGATACACCTCGTCGGCAAAGAGGAACAGGTCGTACTTCTTGACCAGTCCGGCAACTTTCAGCAGCTCCTCGTGCGTATAGAGATAACCCGTGGGGTTGTTGGGGTTGCAGATCATAATGGCCTTGGTGCGAGGCGTGATGACCTTCTCAAAGTCCTCGATTGGAGGCAGTGCAAAGCCTGTCTTGATGTCGCTCGGTATGGTGACAATCTTGGCGTCGCAAAGCTTGGCGAAGGTGTTGTAGTTGGTGTAATAGGGTTCGGGGATGATAATCTCGTCGCCTGGGTTGAGGCACACCGTGAAAGCCATCTGAAGGGCCTCGCTGCCGCCGGTGGTGACGAGCACCTGGTTGGGTGTCACGTCGATACCGTGGCGGTGGTAGTAGTTGCAAAGGGCGCGGCGATAGCTAAAGATACCTGCCGAGTGGCTGTATTCCAGAACACCTTTGCTGTCAGGCAGTTCACGGGCCTTTTCGGCCAAAGCGGCCAGGGCTCCTTTGGGGGTCTCGATGTCGGGCTGGCCGATATTGAGATGGTACACGTGGATGCCACGCTCTTTGGCGGCGTCAGAGAAAGGGACGAGTTTACGGATTGCCGACTGCGGCAACTCCATTCCTTTATTCGAAATGCTTGGCATAATTTGTTGTTTGTTTTGTAGGGTGGATTATTCAACGATGGTGCCCTTGATCTTCAGCGTCAGGCGGGGAGCGTTGATTGAGTTGCTCGAAACGGTGATGGTCTTGGTGAAGCTCTGCGGCGAGGTGTTGGTGTTGTAGCGCACTTTGATGGTGCCGGTCTTGCCAGGCATAATGGGCTCCTTGGTCCAGGTAGGCACGGTGCAGCCGCAGCTGGCCTTTACATTGCTCAGAATCAGAGGCTCGTTGCCGGTGTTGGTGAAGACAAACTCGCAGTTGCCGTCGCCACCTTTCTTGACCTTGCCATAGTCGTGCACCTGCTCGGCGAACTCAATCTGGGGACCGTTGAGAGGTTTCTCGACAACGGCTGACTTGTCTTTAGTGTTATTGTCTTGCTTTACTTCTTGGGCATTCAGAGCTGTCAGCGACAGGCCCACAAATAAACTTAACAAAAAGAGTTTCTTCATTTTAAAACGATTTTTTGATTGTTCTTAATGTTTTTTTCTGGTGCAAAAATACACTTTTTTTTATTCGTGTAACTTTTATTTGCTTTTTTTATTGTGATTTTATGTTTTTTTATGTTTTGCTGTTTCGGACTTCTTTTGATGTTTAGTATCGCCAAAAGGCTTTTTATTGCACCCTGTCGTCAAAGAGTGTTCGAGGCACTTTCGAAGGACCAACTCAGGTCGTTGTACAATTGTTGTACAATAGTTGTACAATATTTGTACGTTTACAATTGTACAAGTATTGTACAAGTATTGTACAACAATTGTACAACGACCGGAGTTGGTATAGTGCAGAGGCGTTGCATCAGGGGCGAAAAACGAGCCGGAAACAGCGCAAAACCTTGCAAATCGGGGCGGGGCGGCCAATTTGTAAAAAATATTTCTATAAATAGGCTTGTAATTTAAAAATAATGTGTAATTTTGCAAACTTGATTATGCAATTTTTTTAAACGCAAATATTAATCGTATAAAACTAACATTATGGCATTTAAAGGACAAATAGTTATCGACATTGAGCGCTGCAAAGGCTGCGGAGTGTGCCTTGAGGCCTGCCCTATGCACTGCATCGAACTGTCGAAAAATGTGAACGGCAAGGGTTACAACTATACCCATACCGTAAATGACAACTGCATCGGTTGCGCATCGTGCGCCATCGTGTGCCCGGATGGTGTTATCTCCGTCTACAAGGTTAAATGTTAAACAAGTAAAAGAATCATAAAATGGCAAAAGAACTGAAATTAATGAAGGGCAATGAGGCTATTGCCCGCGCTATGATTGCCAGCGGTACGGACGGCTATTTCGGCTATCCTATCACTCCGCAGTCGGAAGTTATGGAAACTCTTATGGCCGAACGTCCGTGGGACCCCAAGGGTGAAAACTACACCGGTATGGTTGTCCTGCAGGCTGAGTCTGAGCTGGCTTCGATCAATATGGTCTACGGCGGCGCTGCCACCGGCAAGAAGGTTGCCACCTCTTCATCTTCACCGGGAATCTCGCTGATGGCCGAGGGTCTGACCTATCTGGCCGGTGCTGAAATTCCCTGCGTCATTATGAACGCTATGCGTGGCGGCCCCGGTCTTGGTACCATCCAGCCCGCACAGAGCGACTATTTCCAGAGCACCAAGGGCGGCGGACACGGCGACTATCAGCTCTACGTTATGGCTCCCTCGTCGGTTCAGGAAATGTACGACTTCGTGTTCGACGCTTGGGACATCGCTTTCAAGTATCGCAACCCTGTGCTGATCCTTACCGACGGCGCTATCGGCCAGTGTATGGAGAAATGCTACACCCGCGACAATGTTCCCCGCTGGACGGAGGAAGAGCGCCGCGCCAACGCACCGTGGGGCACTTGGGGCAAACCCGCCACTCGCGGTCACAACATCATAACCTCGCTCGAGCTTGAGTCTTCGCGTCAGGAGGTCTTCAACCAGAAGCTCCAGGCCAAGTATGCCGAAATGAAAGAGAAAGAGGTCCGCTATGAGGCTCTGAACTGCGACGATGCCGACTATGTGTTTGTGGCTTACGGTACCTCGGCACGTATCTGTATGAAGTCGATGGAACTGGCTCGCGCCAAAGGTCTGAAGGTCGGTCTGCTCCGTCCTATCACCCTTTTCCCCTTCCCGACCAAGCAGGTGGCTGAACTGGCTACTCGCGTCAAAGGTATGCTTTGCGTCGAAATGAGCGCCGGTCAGATGATAGAGGATGTCAAGCTGGCTGCCGACTGCAAGATTCCTATCGAGCACTACGGCCGCTTCGGTGGTATCATCCCCACTCCTGAGGAAGTTCTTGAAGCAATGGAAAACAAAATCGTAAAATAAAGTTTAAAAGGTTGGAAAGGCCGAAAAGGTGAGGAGCGGAACCGAACAGGCGCTCTTGAAAACCTAAAACCTTTAAAACCTTTAAAACCCTTTAAACCTTTAAAACACAAAGAAAAATGTCAAATTTAGATATAGTAAAACCTGAGAACTTGGTTTATCAGAAGTCGAAAGTTCTGACGGAAAATGTTATGCACTATTGCCCGGGCTGCGGCCACGGCACTGCACACCGTCTCGTTGCCGAGGTTATCGAGGAACTTGGCATCCAGGACAAGACCGTCGGTGTATCTCCCGTCGGATGCTCTGTTTTGGCTTATAACTACCTCGACGTTGACTTTCAGGAGGCCGCTCACGGCCGCGCTCCGGCTGTCGCTACCGCTATCAAGCGCCTCAACCCCGACTGCTATGTGTTTACATATCAGGGCGACGGTGACTTGGCTGCTATCGGTACCGCTGAGACTATCCACGCTTGCAACCGCGGTGAGAACATCACTATGATCTTCATCAACAACGCTATCTACGGTATGACCGGCGGCCAGATGGCCCCGACCACGCTGCTTGGTATGAAGACCGCCACCACGCCTTATGGCCGTGACCAGAAGCTCAACGGCTGGCCCTTCCAGGTCACCGAACTGCTGGCTCAGCTGCCGGGTACATACTATGTGACCCGTCAGAGCGTCCATACGCCCGCCAATGTCCGCAAGGCTAAGGCTGCCCTCAAGAAGGCTTTTGAGAACCAGAAGCTTGAGAAGGGTGTCAGCTTTGTAGAGATTGTCTCGAGCTGCAACTCGGGTTGGAAAATGACCCCGGTTCAGGCCAACAAGTGGATGGAAGAGAATATGTTCCCGAAGTATCCGCTCGGCGACATCAAGGTTGATGGCGAATTAGTTAAGAAATAAATAATTTTGAGGGAGAAGTGTTGACAGGGTCACAGTACCTTTAAACTCTTAAACCTTTAAACTTTTAAACCCTTAAAACAATGACAGAAGAAATAATCATCGCCGGTTTTGGTGGACAGGGTGTCCTCTCGATGGGTAAAATCCTTGCCTACTCTGGCGTTATGGAAGATAAAGAAGTGCTCTGGATGCCTTCCTACGGCCCGGAGCAGCGCGGTGGTACGGCCAACGTCACCGTCATCGTCAGCGACGAGCGCATCAGCTCGCCCATCATCAGCAAGTTCGACACGGCTATCGTTCTCAACCAGCAGTCGCTCGACAAGTTTGAGAAGAGCGTGAAGCCTGGCGGAATGCTGATCTACGACCCGAACGGCATCACCCACGAGCCTACACGTCGCGACATCAACATCTACAAGATCCCTGCAACGGAGAAGGCTACTGAGAAGGGTATCGCTAAGGTGTTCAATATGATTGTCCTCGGTGGTTTCCTGAAACTGAAACCCATCGTTGGCAGCGAGTTCATCCACAAGGGCCTCGAGAAATCTCTGCCCGCTCGTCACCACGCTCTCATTCCTCAGAATGAAGAGGCTATCGAGCTTGGCAAGACCCTCATTGAGCCTGTATTTACGCTCTAAGAGATTCATTGGGCCGCGCCGTCAGGCGCGGCCTTGGAATAGCAAAATGCCGCCCGCGCAGCGGGCGGCATTTGTTTAGTGCTTTTCGTGTATGAAACAGACTACTTTATGCTATCTTGAGCGCAACGGCCAGTATCTGATGCTGCACCGCGTCAAAAAGGCCAATGACGCCAGCCACGACAAGTGGATTGGGGTAGGGGGTAAGTGCGAGGCCGATGAGAGCCCCGACGAGTGTATGCTGCGTGAGGTGAATGAGGAGACTGGTCTTGCTGTCACTTCGTGGCGCTATCGCGGTATTGTCACTTTTATATCTGATATTTGGCCTTGCGAGTATATGCATCTCTTCACTGCCGACCGTTGGAACTCGGGTGTCTTGCCTGCCAATGAGGGGGATGCAACCTCTCTCGTTCCTGAATTGCCTGACTGTAACGAGGGCGTTCTTGAATGGGTAGATAAAGAGCGTCTTTTTGACCTTACCCTCTGGCCGGGCGACCGCATCTTCTTACGCTTGATTATGGACCCCAGACAGCCTTTCTTCTCCCTCAAACTGGTGTATAAAGGCGATGATTTGGTGGAAGCTAAACTGGACGGCCGTCAATTGGCATTGTAGCCCGTGGTTTTAATAGACTGAATGGCCGCTTTTAGAGCGTCTGATTGTGCAATAAAAAAGCATCGGAAATCTCCGATGCTTTTTCTTTCTTAACAAAAGGGTATCGCTTATTCAGCGTTGATGATGGCTTTGTGGACAGCGTTCCAACCAGCAGCATTCAGACCCCAGTTGTTCGTGGAGTTCTTGTTGCCCTGAACTCTCACTTTTCTTCTCTTGACTTTTTTGTTAGCATTAATACCCATAATACACTATAATTTTATTGTTCAACTTCTTGATTGTTAGTTGGAAAAAGAGAATTCTTCTCCCGAAAAGGTTTTGCAAAGATACATCAATTATTTGGACTGCACAAATATTTTTCTATTTTTAACGAATATTTATCCTTCAAGATGCTCTTTGCGTAGCAGGTCATTGACGGTCTTTACGGGGTTGAATGTGGCCAGCGGCACTTCGACAAATAGGGTTATCCATTCGGCCATAGCTCCGTTCCAGAGGCCAGGTAGCTCTTGCGATTTTAGCGTCACGGCTCCTTTGGTCTTCTTGCTGATGAAACCTGTGGCAGGATCAACATATTTACGCAGGTTGAAACGGTGTCCACGGTAGTCCTTGGTGCCGCAAACCAAATCGACGGGATTGAAGTGCGTGGAGGATGTAAGGATTCTCTCCTGTTCGGGGTCTTTACGGTTGATTTGTGCAGTCTCCACGACTTGTAAGCTCTTGATTCCTTGTGTGTTCTCGGTAAAGAACGGGCCGCCGCCAGGCTCGCCTTGGTTCTTTACCATACCGCAAATCCTTATAGGTCTGTTGAGCTTTCTGCGTAGAATAGCGGTTTTCTCGCGGTCGCTCTTTTTTGAGAAGTCGGCAGGCAAAGCTATTTGCAGCTTGTCTTTGGCAAATCGGGCTATTTTCTGCAGAGTCTTCTTGTCGGGTTTCTGCCCGAGAATGCTCATATACTCAAATGTCTGTGCCTGAAGCTCGAGCAGGAGACCAGCCAAGACTTGCTTATAGATAATGGTGGTGTGCTTCATCCAGTCGGGCACCACATTGTCTATATTCTTTATAAATATAAGGTCGGCATTGCAGTCATTCAGATTCTCAATCAATGCACCGTGACCACCGGGACGGAACACCAGTTTCCCATCGTCGTCGCGGATGGGGTTGTTGTATTCGTCAACGGCGATAATGTCAGTATAATGCCTTTGCTCCGAGAATGTTATGTCAAGTTGGATGTTGAGGTTCGACTCGTAGTACTTCTTGACTTCGGCAATCTTTTTGCGGAAGAGTGGCTTATGCTCTGGCGACACGGTGAAATGCAGATGCACTTTGCCGTCATTGCATCGAGCATAGGAGGCGCCCTCTACAATATGTTCCTCGAGCGGAGTGCGGCTTACCTCGCCATATCTGTGGAATTTAAGCAGTGCTTTGGGCAACGATCCGTAGCCAAGATACTGCTCTTTAAGCAGATAGTTGATGACGGTTGTGAAGTCGCCACGGTCCATATAGTCGCCGAAATCAAGCGACGAACGCTCCATACAAGCCTTCAGATCTTCAAAGAAAGCAAAGGTGCGTATGTGCTGGAGAAATTCTTTTACCGTAGGGAACTCTTTTTCAAAGTTGTAGGCTACGCCGAAGTAAGTGGACGAAAATGCATAAAGATCCTTGAACATACGTGTTGCAGCTCCTGAGGCCGGCACGAATTTAAGTATCTTTTTTCCGCTTGCAAGCTTCTTGTATGCAGTGGAATAGCGTCTGATGTCGTCATCAGACATACGTATAATTCCGCCGTTGTCAACGGTGGCAGCCTCCAGAAGCTTCGATTTCGGGAATCCTTTGCGGAAATTCTCTATCTGTTGCAGCACTTTTTCGGGCGTAAGACCCATACTTGCAATTTGTTGCAAGTCATTCTCGCTAAACTGGCTGTTCATAGTGCAAGGGTGTTATTTGCCGTTGCGGTATACGTGCTGAACCTCTGTTTCCAGGTTGATGGTCGAATAAACGGTGTCGCCCTCCTTCAGACGTATCGTGTTGTTGCCCTTGCGGTAGCAGTAGAAAAGTTCGCGGGTGTAGATCGAGTCGTAGCCAGTCTCATATTCTGCCGCGACGTTGAACAGAGCGGGAGCCGAGAAGACAGTGTCGAAATTGCCGGCGGCATCGGTGTAACCCTGTGCATTTACATAACTATTGTCGATGTCAATTTTTACAAAAACGCCTTGAATTGGCAGGTGTGTCACCTCGTCAACAACTGTGATTCGAACATAACAATTCGTGTCTTTGTCGCAGGAGACAAAATAGAGAGTTGATAATCCGCCTATTAAAAAGAGGCATACGAGGGCTAAAATTTTTTTCTTCATAAATTGAGTTTTATTTTCTGCTATTACAATTTTTTTCACTATTTTTGCATTGCAAAATTAATAATTTTATATGGTATGAAAATAAAAAAAATGACTTTTTTGTTGCTTTTTTTCGCAACACTAACTTCCTGCCACGCTCAAGTCGCTAATAACCAGATGAAAACTGCTGAAAAAAAATATTACGTTTTAATTGAAACTTCCTATGGAAATATGACGGTGGAGCTGTATAACGAGACACCAAAACACCGTGACAATTTCCTAAAGTTGGTAAATGAGGGCTTCTATGATGGCCTTTTGTTCCACAGAGTTATAAATAACTTTATGATACAGGGTGGAGATCCCAAATCGAAGGATGCCCGGCCGGGCCAGATGCTCGGTGACGGCAACCTGGGCTATACCATTCCCGCCGAGTTTGTGCCTGGCCTGATACACAGGAAAGGTGCTCTCGCCGCTGCCCGTCAAGGCGATATGGTCAATCCTACCAAGGCGTCGTCGCCCTGCCAGTTCTATATAGTACAGGGCAACGTGTGGCCACAGGAACGCCTGCAGATGATGGCTCAGCAGATGGGTAAGACGTTTGATAAACAGCAGATTGAGACCTATACCACCGTGGGCGGTACCCCACATCTCGACTATGACTATACAGTCTTTGGCCAGGTCATCGACGGCTTGGATGTCATCGACAAGATCGCTGCCGTGAAATGCGGCCCTGGCGACCGCCCGCTCGAGGATGTCAAAATGAAAATCAAGATAATTGAACGCTGATAACGGCGTTGCAACCAGATATTTACAAGGTATATGAAGTTGAACAATATAGAGGATTTCATCCGCGAAATCCAGATGACCTCGCTGGAAAAAGCGATGGACCGAGCTGCATTTGTCGAGCAGTTCCGTATAAAATTCCTGGGTAAAAAAGGCATAATCAGCGAACTCTTCGAAGAATTCAAGACGGTGCCGAACGAGCAGAAGAAAGAGATGGGGCAGGCATTGAACCGCCTTAAAACCGCGGCCCAGGCCAAGATAGAAGAATTCAAGGCCAGCGTAGAGCAGATGGAGCAGCAGTCGCAGACCAGCGACCTGACCCTGCCGACAGATTACTCCGAGGTGGGCAGCCGCCACGTTCTCTCGGTCGTGATGAATGAAATAATAGACATCTTCTCGCGCATCGGCTTCACCGTTGCCGAATCGGTAGAGATTGAGGACGACTGGCATCTGTTCTCGGCCCTCAATTTCCCACACGACCATCCGGCCCGCGATATGCAAGACACCTTTTTCGTTGAGAAAGAGGAGGGTAAACAAGAGGTTGCCTTGCGTACACACACATCCTCTGTTCAGGTGCGCGTAATGGAAAACAACAAGCCTCCAATCCGAATAATAGCACCGGGCCGCGTGTTCCGTAACGAGGCGATCTCGGCTCGCGCCCACTGCATCTTCCACCAAGTCGAGGCACTCTATGTAGACAAGAAGGTGACTTTTGCCGATTTGAAGCAGACGTTGCTCTATTTCGCCAAGGAGATGTTCGGCGAGCAGACACAGATACGTCTGCGCCCGTCCTACTTCCCGTTCACCGAGCCTTCGGCCGAAATGGATATTTCGTGCAATATCTGCGGCGGCAAGGGCTGCAACATCTGCAAGGGTACAGGCTGGCTTGAAATCCTTGGCTGCGGTATGGTCGACCCCAATGTCTTGGAGGCCTGCGGCATTGATAGCAAGGAGTATAGCGGTTTCGCTCTGGGTATGGGAGTGGAACGTATGGCTATGCTCAAATACCAGATTCGCGACCTGCGTCTATACTTCGAAAACGACCTGCGCTTCCTGCGTCAGTTCGACGCTCTTGTGTAGCCCGATCGTATCACTTAACACTCTTGGAATATGTCGTTTATAGACATTGAGAATATGGAATTCTATGCCTATCACGGCTGTTTCGCCGAGGAGTCGAAGATAGGCACCCGTTTCCGCGTCAACTTGCGGTTGGAGGTCGATACTTCTCCGGCGCAAGTGTCTGATAGCATAGATGATACCGTCAACTACCTGTCGGTGTATCAGGCAGTGAAAAGCGAGATGATGAAACCGTCGCACCTGCTTGAGCACGTCGCCGACAGAATAGCAAGCCGCGTGCTTGGTGACTTTGCCGGCGTGATGCACGTGTGGGTCAAGGTTACAAAGCTCAATCCGCCTCTTGGCGGCAAGATGGAGGGCGTTAGCCTCACCATTGACAAGCGACGTTAGACCAATCCGTTGTCGTGAAAGCTATAGTAGTCGGGACGATTGTTTTCGCCTATGCCTACTATTATGTGGTCTATGAGTTCGATATTAAGTATCTTTCCAGCCTCTAATATTCTGCAAGTAAGATTCTTATCCTCTCGGCTCGGGTTCAGATGTCCCGTCGGGTGGTTATGCGCCACGGCGATGTATACGGCGTTCTTTTCCAGTGCTGTAGCGAATATGCGTCGTATATCCACGGGTGTGTCAGTAATGCCGCCCAACGAGATGCGCTGTTTAAACAATGCTTTCCTTTTGATATTAAGATAGATGGCCCAGAATTCCTCGACTGGAAGGTTGACTATCGAAGGGCAAATGTAGTTGAACAGGTCGTTGCTGTCGGAAATGATGTATTCCTTTTGGGCCGCATTCTCTGCTAACATCCTGTAACCAAGCTCTAAAGCGGCAATAATCGACACGGCTTTCGCCTCGCCCATCCCTTTGAAATCGTGTGTCAACTCCTTAATGCCTTGACGCGACAGCAATGACAGGTTGTTGTCATTGCTGTGGAGAATCTCTTTGGCCAGTCCCACAGCACTTTGGCCCACCGAACCGCTGCCTATCAGAATGGCCAACAGTTCGGCATTGGTGAGTTCCTTTTTGCCTTTGGCGATGAGTTTCTCGCGAGGACGGTCCTCGGCATCCCATTCTTTGACGGTCAAATTCTGTTTTCTGTCATTGGAATCAGATAGTTGCGCGTTTTTATTCTCGTTTTCCATAGCGGGATATTTTGTGCAAAGGTACGAAAAATAAATCATATTTTGCTTCTGGTTTCTTTGGAAAAAGTCTGTACCAACTCCGGTCGTTGTACAATAGTTGTACAATACTTGTACAATATTTGTACGTTCACAATTGTACATATATTGTACAAGTATTGTACAACTATTGTACAACGACCGGAGTTGGTATGTTTACAACCCGGTTTTCAGACGGTTTAGTTTTCGCCTTTTTGGGGAGTGTGTCGGTGTCCTTTGCGAGTGCTTTCGGCGGGTTTTCGCGGTTGCTGTCGATTCGGTGTGGTTGTAAATTTTTTCTGTGTGTGGCAGAGGTTGATTTTTAGTATTTTAATAATGGTTATATTAAATATTAGTGTTTTTTTTGAAAAATATGTTGTGAAGTCCAGATTTTTTCTTATTTTTGCATATTCAAAATGTAGATAAACTAAAAAAAACTTTAACACGTAAGATATGCAGAATAAAGGACTTATCAGATTTTTGGCGATTGCTTTTGTGCTTGTTTGTTTGTTCCAATTGTCGTTTTCTTTCGCGACGAGGAAGGTTGAGAACAAGGCTAAGGCTAACGCTGTGAAGTATGTAGAGAGTGCACAGGGAAAGAGTGACATCGATGCTTGCCTTAAAAGACAGGCTGGCAACGATATGAGTGCTGCTGAGCTGAAAAACTTGACGGCGATAGTTACTGACTCACTGCGTGCGACTAAAGAGACTTACTACCTTGATTCTATGGCCAATGAGAAGGTCTGGATGGGTTTTACCTACAAGAAATGCCAGGCTCGCGAGATTAATCTGGGCCTCGACCTGAAAGGTGGTATGAACGTGATGCTGGAGGTTTCGACGGTTGACGTCGTCAAGGCTCTGGCCAACTACACTAACGACGAGGTTTTCAACAAGGCTATCGATATGGCTTTGGAACAGCAGAAGAAGTCTGTTAACGAGAATTTTGTCAGCTTGTTCTACGACGCTATAATTTCTATCAAGCCCGATGTGCGTCTGGCCGGTTACTTCAGTGGTCAGCTGACGGGTACGACGTTGAACGATGACAACAATACCATCCTTGCAAAACTTAGAGAAGAGACCAGCAGCGCATACGACAGAACCTATGAGATTCTGCGCAAGCGTATTGACAAGTTCGGTGTGGCCCAGCCCACCATCCAGCGTCTTCAGGCTTCGGAGCGCATTCTTGTCGAGCTGCCCGGTGTTAAGGATCCGCAGCGTGTACGCAAACTTTTGAAGGGTACCGCTCAGTTGGAGTTCTGGGCTACCTATAGCGGCGATATGACCGACTCTCGTCTTTTGAATGAGTATAACAGAGTTTCGGGCTATCTGACCGCCACTGATGAGTATCTTGCCTCGAAAGCTAATCTGAATGCTGAAACCGCTGATAGCAATGCAGTTGTGGACAGCACTGCCGTGGCAGAAACGCCCGCGCCTGTATCAAATGAAGTTGATCAGCAGAGCGAGCAGTATAAGAAGGATCATCCTCTGATGTCGCTCTTCGCCCAGTATCAAGGC
The DNA here is from genome assembly GCA_902788805.1 of uncultured Bacteroidota bacterium. Classification (GTDB taxonomy): domain Bacteria; phylum Bacteroidota; class Bacteroidia; order Bacteroidales; family P3; genus Colimorpha. Next base: position 24,021 of record CADALO010000004.1, read on the forward strand.
TATCCGGTTTATCCTCCGATCGTGTTCCGCGCAACCGAGGCCGACACAGCTACGGTCAACCGTATGATTGCCGAAGGCGTGAAGGCCGGCAAGGTCAATGCCCGTGAGGTTAAATACCTGTGGTCGGTGAAGCCGATTGAGGAAGGCTCGAATGTATTTGAACTCTATGCTATCAAGATTGAGGATTACGACCGCAACACCAATTTCCCGAAGGCCAAACTTGACGGTAGCGTGATTACCGATGCTCGTCAGGACTTCAGCAACACTGAGGGCAATGAGATTTCGATGACGATGAACTCGGAAGGCGCCCACGCTTGGAAGAACATCACTCACGACAATGTCGGAAAGTGTGTAGCCATCGTTCTTGACGACCAAGTTTACTCGGCACCGCGAGTCAACGGCGAGATTGCTGGTGGCCGCTCGTCCATCACTGGTTCCTTCACCCTTGACGAGGCCAAGGACCTTGCCAATGTGCTTAAGTCTGGTAAGCTGCCTGCTCCTGCTCGCATTGTCCAGGAAGCCGTCGTTGGTCCTTCGCTGGGTCAGGAGTCAATCCACAAGGGTCTGGTTTCATTCATCCTTGCTTTTATAATAGTACTTATTTATATGGTTGTCTTCTACAACCGCGCCGGTTGGGTTTCGGTTGTGGCTTTGGTGACCAACGTGTTCTTGCTGATGGGTGTGCTTGCCTCGATCGGCGCTGTGTTGACTCTGCCTGGTATCGCAGGTATTGTGTTGACAATGGCAATGGCTGTCGACGGCAACGTGATTATCTATGAGCGTATCAAGGAAGAACTGCGTGCCGGCAAGAGTCTGGCCAACGCTGTCGACGAAGGTTTCAAGAACGCTATGTCGGCTATCATCGACGGTCAGGTGACTACCTTCCTGCTGGGTCTGGTGCTGATTATGTTCGGCTCGGGCACCATCCAGGGCTTCGCCGTAACGCTGTGTATCGGTATAGTTACCTCTCTGTTCACCAGCATTTTCATCACCCGTCTGGTTATCGACTGGATGCTGAACCATAAGAAGAAACTCAACTTCTCGTTCAGCTTTACTGAGAATTTTATGCGTGACGCCAAGGTTGACTTTATGGGCAAGCGCAAAGTATTCTATATTATCGGTATCTGCGCCATCGTTCTGTGCTTCATCGGCATTTTTGGCCGTCATCTGAGTATGGGCATTGACTTCACCGGTGGCCGTACCTATGTGGTGCGTTTCGACCAGGATGTCAATGTGGTTGATGTCCGTTCAAGTCTGGCAGCGCAGTTTGAAGAGGCTCCCGAGGTTAAGTCCTATGGTCCGAACAACCAGGTGAAGATTACCACCAACATTGTCGCCGAAGACTATTACGATGCTTACCGCGAGGCTCACAATCTGTCGGCCAGCGACACCATTACCGACGAGATGGTCATCAACGAGAAGCTGTTTGCCGGTACGAAGCAGTACTTCAACAAGACTGACGACGGCAAGGAGATATCGTTGCAACAGTTTGCCGATGCTGAGGTTTATCCCTACGGTATCATCCAGTCTGAGCAGGTAGAGGCTACGATGGCTACGGATATGAAGCGCAATTCTATCCTTGCTGTGCTCGGCGGTCTGTTGGTTATCTTCGCTTACATCGGAATCCGTTTCCGCAGTTGGCGTTTCGGTGTCGGTAGTGTGGCTGCCTTGACGCACGATACTATCCTGATTATCGGTATGTTCGCCTTGCTGCGCGGTCTGCTGCCGTTCAGCTTGGATGTCGACCAGTCGTTCATCGCTGCTGTGCTGACAGTGATTGGTTATTCAATCAATGCCACGGTGGTTATCTTCGACCGTGTTCGCGAGAACAGAACACTCTATCCGAAACGTGACCTGGTTCAGCATATGAACGACGCCATCAACGCTACGTTGGCACGTACAATCAACACTTCGGGTACCACGTTCTTCACCCTGTTGATGATGTTCATCTTCGGCGGCGAGGTTATCCGTGGCTTCATCTTCGCTCTGTTGGTTGGCGTTGTATGCGGTGTGTTCTCGTCGGTCTGCCTTGCTTGCCCGATTGTCTATGAGGTGAGCAAGAGGCGAGAGGCCAAGAGACTCAATGCTGACAATAAATAAGAATGTAATCAATATATAATAGATAGATGGACTTTTTAGACATCATCATAACAATAGCCATACTGGGTGTGGGCAGTCTTCTTACCGGCAGCAAAAAGGGTAAGAAGGCTGCTCAGCAGCAGACTGCGGCACCCCGTCCGGCAGCGGAGCCCCATCCGTTTCAGACTATCTTTGAGTCGGATGAGGATTCGTCTTTTGAAGATGTCTGGGACGTTGAGGACTCAGAGGAGAAATTCAGCGAAGAGCCTGCGGGCGACACTTATTTCACCTATGAGAGCCCTCGCGCCAATTGGACCAGCGAGGTCCACAACGAAGAGGCAAAGCCTATACAGGTGCAGGATGACGTAGCAATGCGTCCGCGAGTGATGGGAGAGGAGTTTGACCTGCGCAAGGCATTCATCTATCAAACGATTATGGAGCGAGTTGAGTGCTGAAAGGCATTCGATGAGATGCTTGAAAATAATGAAATAAAATAAATAATTAACTCTCTACAAAAACAACAAGTATGTTTAGAAAGGTACTATTAACGATCGGGCTGCTATTAGCTGCACAGGTGGTTGCTTTTGCACAAGGTACAATGAAAGGTACCATCACCGACGAGAAGACCGGTGAGCCTCTTATGAGTGCAAACGTCGTTGCCAAGCAGGGCGGCCAAATTATGGGTGGTGCCCGCACGGACTTTGATGGTAACTACACCATCAAGGGTCTGCAAGTAGGTAAGTATGAGATTGAGGTCTCATATATGGGCTACGCCACCGTGAAAACGGAAATCAACGTTAAGGCTTCTGGTTTCACCGTCTACAACGAGAAGTTGGCCAAGTCGGGCCAGCAGTTGAAAGAAGTGGTGGTGAAGGCCCAGAGGGTTCCTGTGATTGAGATTGGTACTCCAGAGTCGGGTGCTCGTATTTCGGCAGACGATATTGCCAAGATGCCGACCAACTCGGTTGAAGGTATCGTCGCTGCCGTGGCCGGCGTTGGATATAACGACGGTGGTACGGGTACGGCTCGTGGTGAGGAAGGTATGGTTACCCAGGTGGGTAACGTGCGTACCCGTACGGGTGTAAATGTTCCTAAGGAGGCCATCGCCGAAATCCAGGTTGTGCTTGGTGGTACACCGGCCAACATTGGTGAGGCTATCGGTGGTACTCAGATTATCACACTGAAACCGCCTTCGTCAAAACTGATGGGTATGGTGAAATATGAGACGCTGCTCGACTATCGTCTGTGGAACAGTCTCGTTGTATGGCTCACTGGCCCTCTTGCCAAGACTTCGCTCAAGGATGAGAATGGCAACAAGACAGGTGAACGTACATTCTTAGGTTTCCGTTTCACGGGTTCCGGTACCTATACGAAGTTCGGTTATTATCGTGCAAAGGACGGCCGCTATCAGGTTGTGAATGACGACAAGGTGATGGAAATCGAGAACCAGCCTCTCGTTTATGACCCGGTCGAAGGTACTGTCAACTACTCGGCAGAATACCTCCGCGCCAGCGATTTCGTTACAATCACCCGCCCCAATGCGAAGAATTATTATGCCAATAAGGACCGTCAGGCCGACTTTGGTAGCTACAGCATTGATTTGCAGGCTGCATTGGACTTCCGTTTCTCTGAGTTGACTTCGTTGGTACTCACTGGAGAGTATGACTATAGCTATGGTCCAAGTACAAGTTTGTACTACTTCCCGTTGAACTTGCATAATGCTGCCAACGGCGTCAGCAAAGTTCAGAACTTCTCGATTACCGCTGATTTTACCCAGCGCTTTAAGGATCCTGAGCCTGTTTCGGACCCGAGCAATCCTGATGTTAAGATAGAGCCTGCTGTTTCAAAGGTTATGTACAACATCTCGGCTATGTTCAACCGTTACAGCACTCGGTCTTACAATGAGAAGTTTGGCGACGATATTTTCAAATATGGTCATATAGCTACGTTCGAAAGAACCCAGACTCCGTCGTATGAAATCCGTTCGGACTACAACTACCACGGCACTACACAGACTGCCCATATCCAGAACGGCTGGATTGAGAACTCGCAGTTTGTGGCTCCGTCGGAGTACAACCCGATTCTGTCGAACTATACTACCCAACTTTTTAATATTCCTTCTCTGGCACCTTATCTTTCAACGTTTGATGGTATCCGCAGTTTCAATGGTCTCGTGAATGGTACTATTGTACCTAATGTTTACGGTCGTTTCTATAATGTCGGTGTCCAGAACACTTCGTATTCGAAGAGTGAAAACAATTACTACTATGTATCGGCAAAGGCTGCTGCAACCGTCAAGGGTCACGACCTTGAAATCGGTTTCAACTACGACCAGTATACCGCCGCATCTTATGGTCTGTCGACTTACCAGCTGTGGACTTTGATGCGCCAGTCTGCCAACGCCCATATTTCGCAGTTGGATTTCTCCAGTCCTATCGAACATTTTGTCGACGGTGACCTTTATGTTGACTATAACCGTCTGAACGGTGGTGGCCAGACTTGTTTTGACGAGTCTTTGCGTAGAGCTTTGGGTCTTGATGTCAATGGTTCTGATTGGCTGGATATCGACCGCTATTCACCGGAAGACTACAACAACTTTGGCGGAATCAATATGTTTTCAGCCAACGAGCTGTTCAACAGTGGCAACCAGATAGTCAGCTATTTCGGTTACGACCACACTGGTGAAAAGTACAATGCAAGAACTTGGAGTCTGGACGACTTCTTTGATCCTGTCAGCCGTGGCCACAAGAACTTCCAGTACTTGCCGGCTTTCTCGCCGATTTATGCAGCAGGTTATATTCAGGACAAGTTCTTCTTCCAGGATCTTATCTTCAACGTCGGTGTGCGTGTCGACTATTACGACGGCAACCAGATGGTGTTGAAGGATCCCTATCTGCTTTATGAATCGTACACTGTCGGAGATCTGAACAATGGTATGGCTGCTTACACCACGGGTTTGGCTAACAATGCCTTCCCCGCTGGCGCCAAGGATGACTGGGTAGTTTACGTCGACGATGCCAACTCTACAAATCCTACCATTCGCGGTTATCGTGACGGAAGTATTTGGTACAATGCTGACGGTGTTCAGGTATCATCCCATAGCGCTGTGGCTGGTGAGTCTGGTAGACCTACACCATACCGCACCACAGGCGAAGGCGGTGGCCAGCAGACCGCTACAATCGGTAACGGCAGCGGCAACCGTATTTCGGCAAATGCTTTCAAAGACTATGATCCTCAGATTGTAGTTATGCCTCGTATCGCTTTCTCCTTCCCGGTGAACGATATGTCGCAGTTCAAAGCCAACTATGACATTATTGCCCGTCGTCCTTCTTCGGGATGGCAGGCTGATTATTTCAGCTATCTCTATATGACTCAGGCAAACGGTTATATCAACAACCCGAACTTGAAACCTGAGCGTATCACCAACTATGAGTTGGGTTTCCAGCAGGCTCTGAACAAGGATAAGACCGCTGCTCTCAGCATTTCGGCTTACTATAAAGAGACACGCGACCTTATTCAGATTGTACAGTATGCCGGTGCCGACCCGAACCCGAACTACTATTCATTCGACAATGTTGACTTCAAAACCATCAAGGGTTTCTCTCTGTCGTTTGATATGCGTCAGAGCAACAATGTCCGTATCAATGCCAACTATACCCTGCAGTATGCTGAAGGTACAGGCTTGACAACTACTACGATGTCCGAGCTTATCAAAGAGGGTTACACAACCCTTAAGATGCTCAACCCCATCGCTGACGACCGTCGTCACGAGTTCAAAGCCAATGTCGACTATCGTCTTGGCAAGGGCGAAGGCTTCTCTATCACTCGTACTGTAAAGGATAAGGATGGCAATCCCCGTAAGAAAGAAATCTACCCGCTTCAGGATTTTGGTATCAACTTCCTCGCTGTTGCCCAGTCGGGTCGTCCTTACACCAGACAGTTCAGCAACACGCAGCGCACCATTGTGGGTAGCTATCGTGGAGCTCGTATGCCTTGGGCTTTCTATTTCGATGTTGTGGTCGACAAGACCTGGCCTATCGAAATCAAGCGTGAGGGTAAGAAAAATCTTCAGACAAGACTTAATGCCGCTGTTACGGTTAGGAATATTTTCGATATCAGAAATGTTACCGGTGTGTTCAATGTCACAGGTAACCCCTCGGATGACGGTTATCTGACAGACCCCGAGACACAGTCGGTGATCAATGCATATCTTGATCCTCAATCGTTCCGCGATATATATAGTATAATGCTCAGCAACGGTACGTGGAACTGGTCTGGTCCCAGAACTATTCGTGTAACGTTGACTTACCTATTCTAAATAATCTAACGCGAAAAATTATTAAGAGATGAAAAATATATTTATTAAAACAGTCTTATTGGCTTTCGTGTTCTCAGCTACAATGGGAACAGCCGTGGCTCGTGAATGCACTACCTGCAAGAAAAAGAGCACGACAAAGACTGCTGTGCAGTCGAAGGCCGCTGTGTGTAAAAGAGCACAGAGTACCGCTGAGCTGAATATAAACAACGTCCGTGCTTTGATTAACGGATACGGCAATATGTGGTATGACGGTAGTATTACTCAGTACCACATCCCGAAAGACGGTACTTCTACTCCTCTTTATTGCGCCGCACTTTGGATTGGTGGTACCGACGTCAACGACCAGTTGCGTCTTGCTGCTCTCCGTTTCGGTTCTGAGGGTGACGACTATTGGCCGGGTCCGCTTACTATTGACGGAACTGCAGATGTCACCATCGAGGTTTGTAACTACTACGACCGTCATTACAAAATTACCCAGGCTGAGGTCCAGACATTTATGCAGATGTTTGATTACACTGCCAATCCTCCTGTTGCCAATGAGAAATATGACGAAGGTGCAATTTCTCAGGTAATTAAGGAATGGCCTGCTCACGGCAATTTCGCTAACCAGTCGTATTATTTGGCACCGTTCTTCGATGCCGACGGTGATGGCAATTACAATTATCAGAACGGTGACTATCCGTACTATGATTTTGGCAATGCTTTGTGTCCCCGTACATTGAAGGCCAACCTTGCTCCGGGTGAGAACTACAAGCCTTTCCGTACAATGGAGGACTCGCTGGGTATCGTCAAGGGCGGTCTTCTTTCAGACCAGGTTCTGAAAGGCGACCAGACTATTTGGTGGGTGTTCAACGATATGGGCAACACTCATATGGAATCTGGTGGACAGCCTATCGGTCTTGAGATTCGCGCACAGGCTTTTGCCTTCTCGACCAACGACGAGATCAACAATATGACATTCTATAGCTATGAAATCATCAACCGTTCAACCTATGAGTTGCGTAACACTTATTTCAGCCAGTGGGTTGACCCGGATTTGGGTTATGGTTACGACGATTTTATTGGTTGCGATGTAAAGCGTGGTCTTGGCTATTGCTACAATGGTAAGGATATCGACGGTCCCGGAACGGGTTCCTATAGCGGTATTCCTCCCGCAGTAGGTATCGACTTCTTCCAAGGTCCTTATATGGATCCCGATGGTAAAGACAACCCCAAGATTGATATTGCTAAAATCAAGAGCAATACAAGCCATCCTTTCTACAACAAACTGAAAGACTATCTGTTGCCCAATGGTACGTATGATACAATCCGTCTTTCGGACGATGCCGACCTTTTCTATCCCGATGGTTGGTATTTCCAGCAGAATGACTCGGTTGGCAACTGTGCTATCAATGGTGTTAACTTCGGTAACAATATTATTGATGATGAGCGTTTTGGTATGCGTCGTTTCGTGTACTACGAAAATGGTACGAGCAGTATTAATGGTGAGCCTACCAAAGCTACCGACTATTACAACTATCTGCAGGGTTACTGGAAGAATGGTTCTCATATGAAATATGGCGGTAACGCTATTTCAACAGGTGTTTCAGAACTCAACTGCGACTTTATGTTCCCGGACGACAGCGACCCGTTGCACTGGGGTACTAACGGCGTTGTTCCTGATGATGCATTCCATCCGAATGACTGGACTGAGGTTACTTCGGGTGACAATGTGACTCCTGGCGACCGTCGTTTTATGCAGTCTGCAGGTCCTTTCACTCTGAAACCTGGTGCTGTTAACTATATTACAGTCGGTATTCCTTTTGCTCAGGCTTCTTCAGGCAATAGATGGTCGTCCGTTACTTTGCTCCGTGAAATCGACGATGTTTGCCAGGCTCTGTTTGAGAACTGCTTCAAGGTTCTTGATGGTCCTGACGCTCCGACACTTGTTGTCCAAGAGATGAGCAACGAGGTTCTTCTGTACATCACTTATGACAACCCCGCTTCGAATAACTATGGTGAATCTTATGACGAAGAGGATGCTTCAATCTTGAAGTCCTATCCTGCTGAATCGCGTCGCTACAAATTCGAAGGTTATCAGATTTATCAGCTTGTCAACTCGACCGCTTCGATTACCGATATTGGAAATGAAACAAAAGCTCGCTTGGTCTATCAGTGTGATATCGAAAATTACTATGATGATACTTCGGCCAACCCGACTCTCCCCATTGCAAAATTGGTCAACTATACCTCCAACTCTTCCACTGGTCTATTGACTGGTAAGATTATGGTGGACGGCGCTAATGCAGGTATCAAGCACGTTATTCGTGTTACCACCGACCTCTTCGCTAATGGTACAAGCACCAATCTGGTGAATAATAAAGAATATTATTACATTTGTGTTGCTTATGCACACAACCGCTACAAAGAATACTCTCAGACTGATCCTACCAAGCTTGACGGTCAGAAAGAGCCCTACCTCGCAGGCCGTAAGAACGAATGGGGTGGAACTATCACACCTGTCACTGCCAAACCGCACAATCCTTCTTCGGAAAATGGCGGTACAATTGTCCAGGCCACCTATGGTATGAGCCCGAATATCACTCGTATTGAAGGTTATGGCAATGGCGGCAATGTCCTTAAGCTGACTGAAGAGTCGATTGTCGAACTTATGGGTGCCCCCGGAGTCCCCGGTAAGGGTCCTGGTGTTATGAGCGAGTCTACTACTGGTGGTTCGTATACTGCAACGATGAACAATCCCTGCATTATTCCTCATCCTCGTTATGAGCAGAATGCCGGTCCTGTCAATGTTCGCATTGTCGACCCGCTGAACGTCAAAGAAGGTCAGTTCCATATCCAGTTCACAGGTGTTGACGACTCCTCTAAATGGGTTATTACCAAGGTCGACGGTACGCCTCTCTATGACAATGTCTATGCTGATACTGCTGACTTTATCATTGGTCGTTACAACGAGCAGCTCTTCCTCAACTTGGGTATAGCTGTAGCTGTTACCAATCCTAAACAGGTCGCCTCACCTCTCGAGGTCCAGAATAATAGCGGTAACATAACTGTGCTTGGCGGTATCATAAACGATGGTACAATGCTCTCCGCTTCGATGACGTTTGCAGACAATAATCATCAGTGGCTTACTGGTATCCCTGACAACGACAACTATCCGATCTACAACTGGATTCGCAGTGGCTCGCAGTTTGCAGAGAACAATGTCTCGAGTTTTGTTACCACATCAGGAGCAATAACTGGTAATGAGCCTTTCTTGGACGAGGACTACTACAAGATTCTCATCGATCCCAATACCCTTCGTTCCAACACTTTTGCCGTTGACAAGTTCCAGGCTTATGAGAAAGTCCTTGCCGGTACTTGGGCACCTTATGGTCTGGCATCTACTCGCGAATACCATCCTGCATTCTCGTTCCGTTACTTCCTTGCTGAGCAATCTGTTCTTGACTCACTCCACAATCAGAACTCGTCGTTCAACAGAAACTACTACGACAACCTGCGCTACACTTTGACAAACAGCCGCAACAAATCGCTTATGTTTAACGACTTTGAAAAGCTGCCGAGTGTACGCATTGTCTTCACTTCCGATACCAGCAAGTGGACTCGTTGCCCGGTTCTTGAAATGTGCGACGACTATACTCAGTCGGAAGGCAACGCCCGTCGTTTCCAGATACGTAAACACGCTTCTATCGACAAAAACGGTGACACCGCCACCGTGGCTGGTGCATCTACCGATCCTGCAAGCCCCAACTACATCTCTGATCGTGGTATGGGTTGGTTCCCGGGTTACGCTATCAACCTGACCACCGGCGAGCGCCTCAACATTATGTATGGTGAGGATTCACGTTACGTCCAGTTCAATGGTCGCGATATGATGTGGAACCCCGTCAGCACAGTGACTGTCGGTACTTCCAACTATATAATGGGCGGTCGTCACTACATCTATGTGATGAATGCTATATCGCAAGACTTCCCGTATTACCACGTTGCACGCGAAGATTACTTCCCGTTCAACTACAAGGCTCCCTCGTATGATGCTGGTGTATGGGCTATGCGAATGCTCAAATCTCTTGACCATATCTTTAAGTGCCCCTATCCCAACACATCGGCCAATGCTCAAAAGATTACTGACTACTACAAAGAATTCAACCAGGGTCTTCTTAAATACGAAGGTGCCAAGTATGTTGTGCCAATCCGCGACTCTTCAGCCTTCCTGTTCTCAACTGTTTCGTGGGTCAATATGCCTATCGTGAACGAGAGCATCAACAACCCGAAGGACATTCCTTGCGATGTTACCATCGAACTCAATGTTAACAACCGCTATGGCAAGTTCTTGGGCGACAATGGTACAAGACCCGAAAATGCCGGCCTCACTACGGTCAACGGAAACAATCCTATGTATATGTTCGAGCTTACCCCCGACATCGTGACACTTACCAATGTCGCAACCGGAGACAACGCTCGCCAGAGTTACAAGGATTCCATTATGGATGCCATAAACGTTGTACCTAACCCCTATTACAGTTATTCTACTTATGAGACAGCAAGCCAGTTGGAGACAAAGATCCGCTTCATCAATGTGCCGGGCAACACCACGATTACCATCTACACCATTGATGGTACGCTGGTCCGCACATTCCCGAGCACTCCTTCCAACACCACCACTTACGACTGGGATTTGCACAACCACAATGGTATTCCCATTGCCGGCGGTGTGTATCTGATACACTTCAGTACTCCTGGTATTGGTGAGCGTGTTGTGAAATGGTTTGGCACTATGCGTCCTGTTGATATGAGTGGTTTCCAGTTCTAATAATCATCAATCTTAAAAATTTTGACAGAAATGAAAAGAGTATTAAGTATATTAACTGTAATGATCCTCACAGCGTCGCTGTCGGCCCCGAGTGCGTTTGCAGGCAACGACAATCGTAGAGGTACGGCAGGAGCCACTGAACTTCTCATCAACCCTTGGGCCCGCAGCTCGAGCTGGGGCGGCATCAACACTTCGTGTGCACGAGGCATCGATGCTTTCTTCAGCAACATAGCAGGTCTTTCTTTCGTTGAGAAAACAGAATTCGTATATAGCAATACAATGCTTTACGGCGGCCGCAACGGTCTCGTTAGCGGTGCTTCGGTCAACGCCTTCGGTCTTGCCCTTCGTTTGGGCGATGCTGGCGTTCTCGGTGCATACGTTATGGCAATGGGTTGTGGTGATATTTATGTCACCACGCCCGAAAGCCCTGAGCCGGGTAGCAACGGTACCATCTCGCCGACTTTGATGAATCTTAACGTTGCATTCTCCTATTCGTTCACCACGTCAATCCACGGAGGTGCCAATATTAAGGTTATCACTGAATCGACCGACAACGTCACTGCCTCTGGCGTCGCTCTCGATGCCGGTATTCAGTACCAGACTGGTGAAAACGACGAGTTGAAGTTCGGTATCTCTCTTAAGAATATCGGACCCGCCCTCAGTTTTGGTGGTACAGGTCTTTCCTTCACAACCGTCAACGATGCCGGCAACTCAATGACCGTCGAGTTCCGCGATGCAGAGATGGAGCTCCCCACCTGCCTCAACATCGGTCTTTCCTATGACTTCCTGTTCGAGAAGTGGGAACAGCGCCTCACTGTCGCTGGCAACTTCACCTCCAACGCATTCCTGCGCGACAAATTCGGTCTTGGTTTCGAATATTCGCTCCTCAACCGCTTCCAGGCTCGTGCAGCCTATGTCTACGAGAGAGACGTTTTCACCGCCGACCGCACTACGGCAAATATCGGTATCCACGCCGGTGCCTCTGTCATCTTCCCCTTCGGCAAGGAAGGCGACAAGAGTCTCTCGATCGACTATGCATATCGTAGCGAGACAAATCTCAAGGATTCGCACTCAATCGGTGCTACCTTCAAGTTCTAAGACTTAAGAGAGACATCATACTGAAAAGTTAGGAAAGGTCTTTTAAAGGACCTTTCCTACTTTTTAACACAATTTGCGACAACAAAGTATTCAATACAAAAATATAGAACTATGTCAGAAATAAAATATTATAGCGAAGAAGGTCTGCAGAAGCTTAGAGATGAGCTTCACCACCTGATCGCTTTCGACCGGCCTGCTGCCGCTGCCGCTATAGCCGAGGCACGCGACAAGGGCGACCTGTCCGAGAATGCCGAATATGACGCAGCAAAAGAGGCCCAGGGCCATCTCGAAGCCCGCATATCCAAGCTTCAGGACCTTATAGCCAATGCACGTCTGCTTGACGAGTCCAAGATAGACACGTCAAAGGTGCTCCTGCTCTCAAAAATCACCATCAAGAACACCAAAAACAATATGAAGCAGGTCTACACCATTGTGCCCGAAAGCGAAGCCAACCTCAAAAAAGGACTCATCTCCGTCTCATCGCCCTTTGCCCAGGCCTTCCTCGGCAAGCGCGCCGGCGAACAGGTCGAAGTCGTCGTCCCTGCAGGCACAATGCATTTTGAAATCCTCTCAATCGAACGTTAAATCCATTCATTATGGCAAGCATATTCTCACGCATCGTGGCAGGCGAGATTCCCTGCTACAAAGTGGCCGAAACCGACCATTGCCTGGCATTCCTCGATGTCAATCCTGTAGTCCGCGGACACGTGCTCTGCATCCCAAAGAAAGAGGTAGACTATATCTTTGACCTTGACGACGACCTCTTTGTTGAGTTGCACCGTTTCAGTCGCACCGTGGCTCGTGGCCTTAAAAAGGTCTGCCCCTGCATCAAAGTCGGTGTGGCCGTTGTCGGTATCGATGTTCCGCACACGCACATCCACCTTATGCCGCTCAACAATCCCGGCGATCTCAATTTCAGCCACCACGTAAAGATGGAGCCTGCCGAAATGCAGGAGTTGGCCGCCCAAATCGCTGCCGCTATCGAATAAAGCAAGCGAATATTAGCAGTAAAACATCAATTGCCTTTGGAGACTTTCAGCCTCCAAAGGCAATTTTATTTTGCCATATCGCAGATTCTTTGTAATTTTGCAACCCGAAAGACATAAGGCTCGCCGTGAGGTGGCAAGCCACTGAATTAATAACAGCATTACTATTATCGTATGTACCAAATAGTGTAGCGACTAAATAGGGCATAAAACAATAAGATAATATGTAAGGCATACCAGCGATGGTACGCTATTCCAACCTTTAATAGGATGCTCACGTTATGTGAGTTTCTTATTGTTGGAAAAGGCGCCCAATCGCTACACAGCCTCGGTACATAGTAAGAAACTCTTTTTTACTATGCCGATTGATAGCAATGCACAACTGCTATCAATATGGCAAACAAAAATCTAAACGCTGCTAAGTCGGCTAAGAAAGACGAGTTCTACACTCAACTCGTAGACATAGAGAACGAACTGAAGCACTACCGCGAACATTTCCGTGGCAAAACAGTTCTGTGCAATTGCGATGACCCTCGTGTCAGTAATTTCTTCCATTATTTTAGCTACAACTTTGAACAGTTGGGCTTGAAAAAGCTTATCACAACCTGCTACAAGAACCAGGAACGCGACCTCTTCAGTCAACACAACTCGGAGCGTGCCATTTGGCTCGAATACAATGGAGACCATAATGGAAATCGTGTACCCGACCCAGAGGAAATAGGTATTAACTATTTACAAGGCGACGGAGACTTCCGTTCCGCTGAATGCATAGAACTCCTGAAACAGGCAGATATAGTGGTTACCAATCCTCCGTTCTCGCTGTTTAGAGAATATGTTGCACAACTGATAAAGTATGATAAGAAGTTCGTTATTATAGGTAATCAAAATAACATTACTTACAAAGATATTTTCACGCACATAAAAGAAAATAGATTATGGCTTGGGAGTACCCTTTCATTTTGTAAATTCAAGGTCCCTTCCTATTACGAAGAGAGGAGTAGTAGGTTTTGGATTGACGAAACAGGACAAAAATGGAGGAGTTTTGGCAATATATGTTGGTTTACTAATTTAGATTTACCAAAGCGCCACAAGGACCTGATACTTTTTAAAAAATATAAAACAGAGGAATACCCGAAGTATGATAGTTACGATGCAATAAATGTAAACAAGACCTCTGATATACCAGTAGATTATAATGGGGTTATGGGTGTACCAATAACTTTTCTTGACAAATATAATCCCGAACAATTTGAGATTGTTGGACTTGACAGGTATGTAGAAGATAATCCGAAATATGGACATCGTTTTACAATCAATGGAAAAGAAACATATGCAAGAATCCTCATCCGTCGTCGGCAGCGGCCTGTTCCGTATTCAGCAGAGCTGAGTCCATTGTCGATAGCCGCCGAGAATTGAATGGTATGCAGGCGTCCCGCCTGCGGCAGAATTAATCAACCATCGCAGGCGAGACGCCTGCATAGCAAAACAAATCATTATGGAAATAAAATTACATCAAATTAAGGTTTGTGACCTTGTGAACGGATACAAAGATGATGCCGAAAACGGTGTCCGCGCATACGGTGGGCTGCTCGACATTCGACCTCCATATCAACGCGAGTTCGTTTACAAGGACAAACAGCGCGATGCAGTGATTGAAACACTTACGCAGGGCTTTCCACTTAATGTAATGTATTGGGCTGTGCGTGAGGATGGAACCTATGAGATTATCGACGGTCAGCAGCGCACAATCAGCATTTGCCAGTATGTAAACGGTGACTTTGCCTATTTGTTCCGCTACTTCCACAACCTAACCGATGACGAGCAGCAGCAGATACTCAATTACGAGCTGCAGGTTTATCTCTGCTCCGGCACCGACAGCGAGAAACTAAAGTGGTTTAAGACCATTAATATCGCTGGCGAGGAACTGACCGAGCAGGAACTTCGCAACGCAGTCTATGCCGGCCCGTGGCTGAGCGATGCCAAACGTTATTTCAGCAAGGGTAACTGTGCCGCCTACAATATGGCAAGTAAGTATGTGAGTGGCGAAGTGAACCGCCAGGCTTATCTTGAGACCGCCATCCGCTGGGTCAGCGATGGCAACATTGAGCCGTATATGGCCAAACACCAGCCCGATGCCAATGCCGTACAATTATGGAACCATTTCAGCAATGTTATAAACTGGGTAAAGGCGGTTTTTCCAAAGTATCGCAAAGAGATGAAAGGATCCGATTGGGGTCGACTTTATGCCCAGCACAAAGATCGAGTGCTCGACCCTAATGCATTGGAGATGCAAGTTGCTAAGCTGATGCAAGACAGCGATGTGCAGCGCAAACGTGGCATATATGAGTATGTCCTTGACGGCGACGAGCGGCACCTTGACCTTAGGGCTTTCGACGACAATACCAAACGTGAAGTCTATGAGCGGCAGCTGGGCGTATGCCCAATTTGCGGCCAGCATTTCGAAATAGAACAGATGGAGGCCGACCACATCACGCCTTGGTGCGATGGAGGTCGTACAACGGCCGACAATTGCCAGATGCTTTGCCGCGACTGCAACAGGCATAAAAGCGGCAAGTGAAACCTATATTGGATAATACAATCACAAAACAAATGGTATAATCCAAAAAACATTTTTCAAGACCCACACGAAGAAAAAAACTGACATTTTGTCAGTTTTTTTTATGCGTATTCCTGAAAAATACACAAGAAATACTGTTAAAAATAGGCCTATTTATAACTCGCTGATTCCCAAGACCAAATTCTTATCAAATTTTACCCAAATTCTTATCAAATTCTTACCAAATTTTAGCATAGTAAAATTTAATAGGTTTTTAATAGGAATTTCAAAAAACTGACATTTTGTCAGTCCCCATTCTTGAGTGGAAGGAATGCAGAAAAGTTTCATTGCCTGTGTTGAGGAGGCAATAAAAAAGACGCCGCAGGGATTGCGGCGTCAATATTTGATGACGTTATGTGTAGAGGGGCGGCTAATAGACGTATTCGCCGTTCTCGCTGCGTACGGTGACTTGGGCGTGGTCGCAGGGCTCGCAGTGGCCGATGATTTGGGCGTCGATGTTGAAGCTGCGGGCTATGTCGATGATGCCTTGTGCGGTGGCCTCGTCGGTGTAGAGCTCCATACGGTGGCCCATATTGAAGACGGTGTACATCTCTTTCCAGTCGGTGCCGCTCTGCTCGTTGATGAGACGGAACAGCGGCGGGACGGGGAATAGGTTGTCCTTGACTACGTGAAGCTTGTCGATGAAGTGCAGCACTTTGGTTTGGGCGCCGCCGCTGCAGTGTATCATACCGTCGATTTTGGGGCGATATTCGTCGAGAACGCGGCGTATGACTGGAGCGTAGGTGCGGGTAGGAGAGAGGACCATCTTGCCGGCATCGACGCCGTCGACTTCGGTGGGGTCGGTGAGGCGTTTGCCGCCGCAATATACCACTTCGTCGGGCAGGTTGTGGTCAAAGCTTTCGGGGAACTGCTGAGCGTAGTATTTGGCAAAGACGTCGTGGCGTGCCGAGGTCAGGCCGTTGCTGCCCATACCGCCGTTGTATTCGGTCTCGTAGGTGGCTTTGCCGTAGGAGGCAAGGCCTACGATGACGTTGCCGGGACGGATATGGGCGTTGTCGACTACATCGGCGCGGCGCATACGGGCCGTGACGGTGCTGTCGACGATGATGGTGCGTACCAGGTCGCCCACGTCGGCTGTCTCGCCGCCGGTCAGGGTGATGCCTATGCCGAGGTCGCGCATCTGTTGCAGGAACTCTTCGGTGCCGTTGATGACGGCGCTGATAACCTCGCCAGGAATAAGGCGCTTGTTGCGGCCAATGGTGCTGCTGAGCAGGATGTTGTCGACTGCGCCCACGCACAGCAGGTCGTCGAGGTTCATCACCACTGCGTCGATGGCAATGCCTTTCCACACGCTAAGGTCGCCGGTCTCTTTCCAGTAGAGGTAGGCCAGCGACGATTTGGTGCCGGCGCCGTCGGCGTGCATTATGTTGCAGAAGTCGGGGTCGCCGCCCAGAATGTCGGGTATGATTTTGCAGAAAGCCTTGGGATATAGGCCTTTGTCGATGTTTTTGATGGCGTTGTGTACGTCTTCTTTGGCAGCCGATACGCCGCGCAGGTTGTATTTCAGAGTATCCATTTTTTACGTTTTATTCGAGTGCAAAAGTACGAATTTTTTGCCGTTTGAAGAAAAAAATGTAATTTTGTACAATCTAACGATTATCCACTGACACTATATGAAATTAAAACTCAGTAAAATAGTATTGTCGTTTTGCCTTGTGACGCTGCTTTTTCCCGCTGCACTCCAAGCGCAAAGCAGTGGTGAGACATTGGGGTTGCGCAACGATTTGAAGGTTACTTTGCTTTCGTTGGGCAGCGGTTCGACACGCATAACTTACGAGAGAGCCTTCAGCAAGAGAAACAGTGCTGAGCTGACGGTGGGTTTCATCGGAATGGGATGGGATTGGATGAACCACACCCGTTCCAAGGGGCTTTTGACCAAGTTTGCCTACAAATGGCGCCTGATTCCGCAGGGTTCGTCACGCAGTTGGCTGGTAGGAATGTACGTAAAGCCTGAGTTGGTATATGCGCAGTTCGTTTATGGCCCGCAACGAGGCAGAGAAGGAGTGAGGACAAAAGGACGGGGCGATATGTCGTCGACAGCCCCCGAGGAGACTCGTCAGTTCGCCCTTCTTGCTGAATGTGGCTACCAACTTCTGTGGGATTGGTTCCTGTTCGATGTCTACTGCGGTCTTGGACCATCGTTTGGGACCGGAAACAGCAACAATTATTATCACAGTTTTATGCTTTACCCCTCTGACGGACGTCTGGCTTTCACGGCCGGTTTCCGCATAGGTGTGGCCTTTTAAACGTGTAGGTTATGAGAATTTTACCCAGATATAAAGTCCGTGATGTGGCCGGCGAGGACATTGTTATGGTGCAGGGCCGGAATCCTGGCGATATGACTACGGTCATTGCCCTCAACGAGACGTCGCTCTATCTATGGAACAATCTGTATGGCAAGGAGTTCGAGCAATGTGATGTCGCCAAACTGCTCACTGAGCGCTATGACGTAGATGAAGCGACGGCGATGAAGGATTCGTCCGAGTGGATTGCGACATTGCAGGAACACAACATATTAGGCTGATGGGAGTTGCGCTGTGTGTTGGAGGCCATAGGCTCAAGGTTGAAGGCGAATGCGCCGAGCGTTTTTTACGCTTTTACAAAGGTGCGCAACCGTTCATTGTCGACTGTAGCGATGCCGATTGGACGGTGCGTTACGGCATTGCCTTTGAGCCTGCGACAGACGGCGAGACACTAAACGAATTTACATTCAGTGAGATTAATGCCGACTGCCGGTTCAGACGTTGTGGCGACGATTATTTCTATGAGATGTACGACTCGGCCAGCGGCTCTCGGCTGATTGCTATGCGTCATCGCTTTGGCAGCGACATTGTCGAGGCGACAGAGTGCAGCAACGAGTCGGCACTGCGTTTCTCGCTGTGGTTTGCTCTCAGTATGCTCTCGGCAGCATCGCGCCTCACGTTTGTCCACAGCTCGGTGATTGTCCATCAAGGCCGAGCAGTGCTTTTCCTCGGTGAGTCAGGGACGGGCAAGAGCACGCATACAAGGCTGTGGCTTGGCAGTATACCAGATGCACATCTGCTCAATGACGACAGCCCCGTGCTGACCATTGAGGGCGGCCGGCCATACGTTTATGGCAGCCCGTGGAGCGGCAAGACGCCGTGCTATGTGGCTCAGCGATTTCCCTTGGCGGCCATCGTGCGCCTGTCGCAGGCGAAAGAGAATAGAATGAACAGGCTGTCGATTCCAGGGGCATTGGCGGCGTTGCAGCCCTCGCTGCCGCCGGCACTGATGCAGGATGAACGCTATGCTGACCTGCTAATCGACATTATTTCGGACACCATTGCAGTGGCACCGGCCTACCATCTGGCTTGCTTGCCAGACGAGGAGGCGGCACGGCTGAGCTGCAGAACCATTTTCGGATAATCTTTGCTATGGTCAGGAAGCGTCTAATGATACCCAATGAAGCCGACAGCTTCATAGTCGACGAGATGAAGGAACGTCTCGCACAGGGGCTGACGGTGACCATTGCCTTTGGCGGCAGCAGTATGCTGCCTCTGATAGATGGCCGCAGCGATCGTATTGAGCTGGCTGCTGTTGAAGGCGGTTTGCAACGTGGCGAGGTTTATCTGTTTGTCTATCAGGGGCGCTGTGTTATACACAGGCTTATAAGGATTGACGGCGAGCGACTTGTGTTCCGTGGCGATAACTGCAGGAACACAGAGTGCGTGAGCCGCAAGGATGTGCTGGCAAGGCTTGTGGCTGTCGACCATAGCAATGGGACCAGAGAGGTTTGCGATAGCTATGAGTGGGGGCGTAAGTCCCGTCGTGTCGCGTTGCGGCGAACGCTAATCAATATGCCTTTCAATGTGTTTGGACTCAGGCAGCGCCGTTGGCAGCGTTGGGTCTATCTGGCCTTGTTGCTGGTGCTTATGTGGGCGCCGGTAAATGGTCTTGGCTTGGAGCTGGACAGCTATTTGCTCCGTATCCGCCTCGACCACCTGCTGCACGCATCGGTATATGTCCCGTTTGTGTTCTTTATGATGGACCTCGGGCTTGGCAGACGGCGGTGGTTTGTTCCCCACTGGCTGCTGGGACTTCTGTTTGCTGCCGTCACAGAGTCGGGACAGCTGCTGCTTTTCTACCGTGGATTTGACCCCAGCGACCTTGTCGCCAACTTCATCGGTGTCTCATTGGGTTGGTTTTTACTTGTGTGCTGGAAGTCTAAAAAACGGTAGATTAAGAGGATAGATGCTGGATGGTGTTTTTGTCTCCGCCATTTGGATTTATTTTCGTATCTTTGCAAATTGTTTTTAAATACTAATGATTATGTCAGATACACTGGTAATTACGCCGACATACAACGAGAAAGAGAATATAGAGAATATTATCCGCAAGGTTTTTTCGCTCGAGAAAGAGTTTGATATGCTTATTGTCGAGGACAACTCGCCCGACGGTACGGCCGATATTGTCAAACGCCTTATGCAGGAATTTCCAAACCGCCTTTTCATCAAGGAGCGCAAAGGCAAACTTGGCCTGGGCACTGCCTATCTTGACGGTATGCGCTGGGGCAACGAGCACGGCTATGACTATATGATTGAGATGGATGCCGACTTCAGCCATAACCCTGACGACCTCATTCGCCTCTATGATGCCTGCTCGACGGGCAAGGGCGACGTGGTGGTTGGAAGCCGCTATGTCGATGGCAAGATCAGCGTCGTCAACTGGCCTATGGGACGACTGATGATGAGCTACTATGCTTCCAAGTATGTCCGCATAGTGACGGGTATGAAGGTATGCGATGCGACGGCTGGCTTTGTGTGCTGGAGCCGCAAGGTGCTGGAGAAGATGAAGTTCGACAAAATCAAATTCGTCGGCTATGCCTTCCAGATTGAGATGAAATACACCGCTACACGTCTTGGATTCAAGGTCTACGAAGTTCCTATCATTTTTACCGACCGCGTGCTTGGCACCAGCAAGATGAGTATGAAGATCTTCAAGGAGGCCTTCTTCGGCGTGTTCAACCTTCGCTTCCGCAACTGGCGCAACTACTGATTCTCCTGCTCCGCGAGATCTCGTAGATCTCGTAGATTTTGCTGACGAATGGAATTTGATGATATTAAATATCAGGTAAGAGGGGCTGCAATGGAAGTCTATGGACACTTTGGCCCTGGACTGCTGGAATCTGTGTATGAAAAGGCAATGGTTCGTGAGTTGGAGTTGAGGGGATTGAAAGTAGCATCGCAGGTAAATATCCCCATATTGTACAAAGGGGCTCCTGTGGGTGATGACTTACGTATGGATCTGTTGGTGGAAGACGAATTAATAGTGGAACTGAAATCCGTGGAAGAAATAAAAGATGTTCACTACAAACAATTGCGAACTTATCTTCGGCTGTTGGGCAAAGATGAAGGATTACTAATCAACTTTGGTGAATATGATTTCAAAAAAGGGTTGAGACGTGTGACAATATAATGCCTGCGTAGCCGGCGCGAGCGAAGCGATGTGCGTAATCTACAAGATCCGCAAGATCTCGCGAGCGCAGCGAGCAGGAGAACAAATAAAGATTAACAGAGTAATAAGATATACAGAGATATGAAAAAGATAGTATTGACTTTGGCGGCCTTGATGTGTGCTGCTACGATGATGGCGCAGGAGAAACTCCTGCAGTGGGACCAACTGATGGACCGCAATCTCTACCCCAAGCGTGAAGCTGTAAGTTTCATCTTCGCGCCCGACGGCAAGACGGTGACTTATTATAAGGGCAAGGAACTGTACGGTTTCGACGGCAAGAAGGAATTTAAACTCACTGATGTACAGAAAGACTGGCGCAAACCTGCCAACAACGACCCCAAACTTGAAGAGCGTGTCGAGTTGAAGGAGGGCAACCTCTATGTCGACGGCAAGCTCGTTGAACGCGGTGACGGCTACAACATCGTCCTTGGCGAGAGCGTGCACCGCAATGAGTTTGGCATCGACGGCGGCCTTTTCTGGTCGCCCAAGGCTTCAAGGCTGGCCTTCTATCGTATGGATCAGAGTATGGTCGTAGACTATCCATTGGTCAACACCAAGGCACGCGAAGCAGAGGTGCGAAACATCAAGTATCCTATGGCCGGTATGAAAAGCCACGAGGTGACCGTGGGTGTTTGGGACTGCGCTTCGCAGAAGCTTGTGTACCTTAACACTGCCCGCGACACCAGCGTCCACGAGCGCGAGATGTACCTCACCAACATTGCCTGGAGCCCTGACGAGCAGTATGTGTATATTGCCAAAATCAACCGTGAGCAGAACCATATGTGGCTGGAGCAGTACGATGCTGCTACGGGCGACTTTAAGAAGGTGCTCTTCGAGGAGACCAACCCTCGCTATGTGGAGCCCTGCGAGCCGATGATTTTCACCCCTAAGGGCGACCAGTTCCTCTGGTACTCAATGCGCGACGGCTACAAACACCTCTACCTCTATAATATGAATGGTACGCTGGTGAAGCAAGTGACCAGCGGAGAGTACGAGGTTGAGGGCTTTATCCAGTTCGACAAGAAGGGCGAGAATATCTTTATCTATGCCAACAAGGACAACCTCGCCGGCCGCGATGCCTATCGTGTGAGTTTGAAGAACGGTATGATGTGGCGCATCACAAATAGTTATGAAGCAAAGTTCTGTGGTACCCATAGTGTCGTGCTCAATGAGGATGGCTCTTGTGTGATTGACGCGTACTCTTCTGTGGATGTACCAGCGAGAGCAACCTACTGCACTTTGAAATACAAGTCCAATGGTGATGTCCGGACAGATAACAAGCCGCTCTTTGTTGCCGAGAATCCTTTGAAGGACTATGCTATGCCTGGCGTGAAGCTCGGCACCATCAAGGCTGCCGATGGCAAGACTGACCTCTACTACCGTCTCATCACTCCTCCCAATATGGAGCAGGGTAAGAAGTATCCGACGCTCGTCTACGTTTATGGTGGCCCTCACTCGCAGCTTGTAACCGACAGCTGGCTCGGCGGCGGCAACCTCTACTTTATGTTCCTAGCTCAGCAGGGCTATGTGGTTTTCACCGTCGACAATCGTGGTACCGACAACCGTGGCTTCGAGTTCGAGAGCTGCACCCACCGCCGTCTCGGCGAGATTGAGATGGCCGACCAGATGGAGGGCGTCAAGTTCCTCAAGAGTCTGCCTTACGTCGACCAAGACCGTATGGGCGTTGAGGGTTGGAGCTTCGGCGGCTTTATGACCATCACGATGAAACTGGCCCATCCCGAGGTCTTCAAGGTGGGTTGTGCCGGTGGTCCTGTCATCGACTGGAAGTGGTATGAGATTATGTACGGCGAGCGCTATATGGACACCCCGCAGGAGAACCCCGAGGGTTACGAGGCCAACAGCCTGCTCAACAAGGCCCAGAACCTCGAAGGACGCCTGCTGGTCATCCAGGGTGCCGAGGACAACACTGTCGTCCCGCAGCACAGCACCGAGTTCATCGAGCGCTGCATCAACAACTTCAAACAGGTGGACTATTTTATGTACCCGCACCACGAGCACAACGTCCTCGGTCGTGAGCGCCTGCATCTGTATCAAAAGATGTTCGACTATTACGAAACATTTCTCAAGTAGTTATAAAGTAAAGTAGATAAGAATAATAGTATGTTTACTGGCATTATAGAAACGACGGCCAAGGTCGTCAAGATAGAAAAGGAAAACACCAACTACCACTTCACGTTAGAGGTGCCGTTCGGCGACGAACTGGCCATTGACCAGAGTATGGCACACGACGGCTGCTGCCTCACGGTGGTGAAGGTGGACAAGGAAAAGAAACAATATGTAGTCACTGCTATGGACGAGACGATGTTGAAGACCAATCTCGGCACTTGGCAGGTCGGTACAGAGGTCAACGTTGAGCGTTCGATGCGTATGGACGGCCGTTTCGACGGTCACATCGTCCAGGGTCACGTTGACCAGACCGCTACTTGCACCAAGGTGGTCGACGACAACGGCTCGTGGCGCTTCTACTTCGAATACGACCAGAAGAACGCACCTTCCATAACCGTACCCAAGGGCTCAATCAGCATCAATGGTGTTAGCCTTACGGTTGTCGACAGCGAGCCTGGTATGTTCAGCGTGGCAATTATACCCTATACTTATAAGGTTACTAATTTCCATAATTTTAAGCCCGGCACGGTGGTCAACATCGAGTTTGATGTCTTCGGCAAATATGTACAGCGCCTGTTAGAACAATATATGGCTGCGAAGAAACAATAGAATATTGACATTATAATAAAAAAACAGGAGCCGATTGGCTCCTGTTTTTTTATGCTTTTATATGTTTATTCCGCTGGAGTGAAGGGGAATTCATAACGGAGCTTGAAGCCGTTGTCTGTTGCTTCTTCGAGCCAGATGCGCATATACTGGGTGGCGGGATCGTGAATATTCGGGTTGCTGTATGCGTCAAGGTTCTGAGTTCCTTTTGCCTCAACTACATAACCGTGTTTCTCGGTGGCAGGAGCCGAATTGCCGAAATCGCCAGCGGCGGGAATTTCGTCAATCTTGGCGATGCCTTTAACCTTGCCAGCATCGGCAATTTTTGCACCAGTAGTACAAGCCATATCGGGCAAACCGGAAATGTTGTGGTTGTTTGTGAGGTTTTCAATGACAAGGCTGCCGTCGCTTAAATAAACTTTAAAATGCAGTTTGTAAGCAGCTGTAGTGTCGGTGCCATACGAGTCGATCTCGATGAATTCACCATTGTTGAGGGTGATGCCTTCATAGGGCACATCTTCGTCTTTAGGTCCGCAGCTGACCATACCGAGAGTCAGCATTGTTGCCATTGCAATGGCTAAAAATCTGAATTTTTTCATTGTTTTGTAGGTTTAAATATTTATGATGCAAAAATACACATAATTCTTCAAATAGGATTGCTTTTTGCAATAAAAAATCCATTTATTGGGGTAAATGGTTGGAATATAGGATTATGGCACGGGGTCGTAGCCTGAGCCGCCAAAGGGGTTGCAGCGCAAAATTCGTTTCAATGCCAGCCAGGACCCTTTAAAAGGGCCGTATTTCAGGATGGCCTCCTTTGCGTATTGAGAGCAGGTAGGCGTATAGCGGCACGCCGCCGGCGTTAGTGGCGAGATACACTGTTGATAGAACTTGATGAGTAGCAGGAATACCTTTGTCAGCAGGCGTTTTATCATCGTTGTAACTCCTCGATTATTTTTTCCAAAAGCTTGTCGAAAGTGTGCTCCAGCTGGTGATAGTCAGGCAAGGCGTTATGGATATAGTTGATGCTTAGGGCCATTGACAGGTTCTTCTGTTCCAATGTCTCAAGCATCAGATGTTTGCGGTGACGGTAGCATTCGCGCATCAGCCTCTTGGTACGGTTGCGGTCAACGGCGTGGTGCAGCTTCTTTTTGGGTGCTACAATCAGTACTTGCAGCCTGCAGGGATGCTTCTGCTCTGTTATTAGCCAGTGTACACTCAGAGGATACACAAGCAATCTGTTGTCCGAAGCGTAGAGATCGCCAATGATTTTCTTGTTGCAGAGTCGCTCGTCTTTTCTGAAAGTGTACATCACTTACCGCTTTTACCGGCTTTTTGTGCCTCTTCAGCCTCCTTGCGGGCTTTCTCGGCTGCGCGTTCTGCACGGCGTGCGGCGGCTTTGGCTTTCTTCTCTTCCATCAGTTGTTTGTACTTTGTCTTGCTTGCAAACACCGATTTTGTTTTCTTTGAGCCAGTGGCCTTTGCCGAGTGTGCCGATTTGGAATTCTTCAGCGATGAAGGTTTGACAACCAGCACTGCTTCCTGCTGTTTGCCAAGCATATAGTTCTCAATGGCCATTGCCATAGAGGGCGAGTTCTTCGTCGGGGCGGCAATGGTTATCTTGATGCCGGCGGCATTCAGAGCCGCGTGGGTCGAAGTGCCGAAGGCTGCCACAAGTACCGACGATTCCTTGACATTGGGGAAGTTCATCAGCAGCGAGCGTACTCCGATGGGTGAGAAAAGAGCCACCATATCGAAGTCCTCAAGCTTGAACTGCTTAAGGTCGCGAGGCACGCTGCGATACATCGGTGC
The DNA here is from genome assembly GCA_902788805.1 of uncultured Bacteroidota bacterium. Taxonomy (GTDB): domain Bacteria; phylum Bacteroidota; class Bacteroidia; order Bacteroidales; family P3; genus Colimorpha. Next base: position 49,970 of record CADALO010000004.1, read on the forward strand.
CTTGGTGTATTTGAATTTAGCCTTGTCGAGAAGTTTTGTATATTCAGTCTGTTTCTCGTCCGAGCAAGGGAACAGGAACTTCTCTTCGCGATGTTTGGTCATCACGTCGATGAGGTCGGCAAAGTATTGGTTGCCGAAGAATATTTTGCGTTTACGGTATTGTATGTAGTTTTGCAGGTAGAGCGCAATCGCCTCGGTCGGGCAGAAATACTTCATACTCTCGGGAATGACTTCACGCAGTTCCTTGGCCATTCTGAAGAAATGGTCCACAGAGTTCTTGCTGTTGAAAATCACTGCCGTATAGTCAGTGATATGGATTCTGCTTTTGCGGAATTCGGTGGCGGAAATGCCAACAACCTCAAAAAATTTGTAAAACGTGAGGTCAAGTTTGAACTCACTTGCCAGACGTTTGTAAGGCGACTTCTCCAAATCGGCAGGCTCGGGCTGCGAAATCAGGATTTTTTTCAATTTCATACGATGCTGTTCAAATAGTGCAACTATCTGTAATCTACAATAATACAATCTTTGCCATTACCAAAATGGGTACGATTTCAAAAATGCAAAGATAATAAAATAAATATAATTTAGAGGTTTTTGAATTTGTTAAAATTAGTTGTATGCCCCTGAAAAGCCTGACAATGAATATTATGCCGACAAGAAAGATTGTGGTTTTCAATATGGTTTCTGTTGCTGCTGGGCAGTAAAAAAGCAGCAGCATAAGTGGAACAAAAACAAATCCGCCGACGAAATAGAACAGATTGTTGCTCGAGATGTAGAGCATCGTCACCGAACGGTCCTCGAAGACATTGCCCAGCAGCCGTATCAAGCTGTTCTTAAGGAATATGAATGCAATCAGGCCTCCCAGTATCGCCAGATACATCAGATAGTCGGGCAGGGTAGTGACAAATGCAGCATTCCTGTCTATCAGCTTGATGGCCATCAGTGCCACCGACGCCAGATAGATGCCGACCATAGGCAGCAGCGACGAGGTGCGTATGTTGCTTTCGCGGAAAACGCGGTCGAGGACACGGGTGTCGAACAGCGATTGGAAGATGTCCTTCAGCTTGAATTTCTGGTTGTTGATATAGATGCTCACAAAGGTGAACAGCAGCATTATGGTGACGAAAATCCAGTCGCCCGAATGCTGGTAATATCGCGTCTCGGGTATGGCAAATCCCTTGTGGTGGCTGTTGCCGATAAACATACTCTCCCGCTGCCGTACCGGTACATCTTCGTAAGCGGCAAAGGTCGAATCGTAGCAAAGCAGGAGGTATTCGCTGGTGTCTATGTCGGGTAGGAAAATGCTGTCGTTAGGCCTGAGCAGTGTCTCAGGAATCTCTGTATTGTAGTGTACTGCAGGCAGTTGTCGCGCAGGTTGGATGGCGTGCAACTCCGCATTACTCATACTGTCGCCGCTGTGCGAAACGCGAACGGAGTCGGTTTGGGGTGTCGTCTGTAGTATTGTTACAGTCTGCTTCATCTGCCTTCGGTCTTGTTGCTTATCGTGCTATCAGTAGCCTTTTCGTTTGCCGCGTCATCGGCGCACCGTGCTGCGTTTCGCTGAAAAGAATACTGTAAATGCCACAACGCAGTTCCTGCGTCGAATATTGTATGATTTGTCCGCTTTGCGCAAAAAAATCATCCACCGTCCGGCCGTAGACATCGTATATGGTGATGTGCGTGGGCTGGCGGAAACCGCTGAACGTTACAATGTTGCTTGCCGGATTCGGGTATATTTTCACATCCATCGCGCTCTCCTGTACTGGGCGTATGGCGAGTGTCGTGTCGCGCAGAAAAACGGTGTCGACCGTTATTGTGTCGGCACGATGCATAATCTGCAGCCCGACAGCCAGACTGTCCTCCGTTCCGTTGACGGTCAGGTTGAACTGGCACCGCGCCGTGTCGCCAGCGCCGAGGGTGCCTAACGAAGCAATGGTGTCGTTGCCATTGGCTGTCATTCTGGCACTCAGTTCTTTGGCTTTGCCTCGACCTCTGTTGGCAATGGCTATCTGCAAGGTGTGTTCTGTGTCCGGTGTGAAGGTGGCTACTGACGCGCCGTTGCGCGTCAACGCTACCGATGCCAGTTCTACCCGAGGCGACAGAATGTCAAGCACTTGCTGCATCTGCCAGTATGTCGCGCTGTCACCGGTGGCGTAATCCAATGTCATCCAGTCGCAATCGGTTTCGGGGTAGATGACAAATTGTATGGTGGTGTCTTGGCGCGGCAGCAAATCGCTGACTGTTTGCCTGTTGGACGTATTCAGGGAGAGGAAATGCCCGATTGCCGGTTGCTCGCCGACATTGCGGACGGTTGCCGATATCGTGGCGCTGTCGCATAGCGTAAGCTGCTGGGCCTGAACGCCGTCGCCGTCGTGGACGGCAACGTCTGCCACAACCAGCCGTGCCCCCTCGTATGGCGACGGGGTTATGATGGCCTGCAATGGCCTGTGGAACTGGGCCGTGGCGGTGAGCAGAAGCGTGTCGAGAACGGGGCGCGACGTGTGCATCAGTCCGTCGCCGTTCCCATCGAGCGTGCAGACACCCAACAGCGTGTCGTTCCAAGTCGCTGCTACGCTGGCTCCTGGCGTGCCGTGCACCCCAATGGTTACATCGCCTTCCCTGACGGCATCGACGTCCAGCCATTGCGTGTCCGGGATGCCTATGTATGGCATCAGCGACGGGTCGCCAAGCAGAGAGTAAATCTCCCAGTAGTAGGCATCGTAGGGCGAGCCGCTGGCAGTGACGGCCCAGTTGCCGGCAGTGAGCATCTGGCCCATCGTGGGTGCGTGCTCTGCAGGTGCCGTTCCGTGGGTGTGGAACAAGCGGTCGTAGGCACCTTCAAGGCCTGCGTGGTATTGAGGGAACAGCGAGGGGTTCCCTTCGCCCCCGACGCTCCAGTAGTAGTCTTCGTTCCACAAGGTCTCGTTGCTGGCGCCGATGACTCCCACAGCGCCGCTTCCGCCCTTCCTCAGCAGATGCTCTCCAAGGCAGTCACCGATGATTTCGTTGGCTCTGCAACAGTTGTTTACGGCGATGAAGAGACTGCCGTTGGCTGGCAAGGTGTCGAAGAAGTACTGGCTTATGCGCGGATATAGCCAGCTTGTGGCTATGCAGTGGGCGGTATAGTTTATCAGTCCCACGCCTTGACGGATGTGGCCTTCGATGGCCTCGCCCAACGTGTCGGACGAGGGGTTGTAGAAACATATCGTGTCGTGCTGGCTGTCGTGTTCTATTATGCACGATTTCAGGTAGTTCACCTGTCCGTTGGTGACTGTAGGCGCGGGCTCGGTTTCTTCCTTGCCGGCCACCAGCAGGCTTCGGCTCAGATAGCTGCTGTCGGCCAGCATAAAGCGCTCGTAGCTAAGGGTTTTGTCGATTATCTGCCGCATTGTGGCCGTGTCGCTTGCCGAAAGGCGCCCAATCAGCGCGTCGGGCAGATAGTCGCCCGTAAACTCGGCATAGTATAGGTCGGTCTGATGCACAAGAAGGCCCTCGATGTTGTGCTGGGCGTTCCATACGCCTATCTCCTGAACGTCGCCTGCAAGCAGTATGAACAGCGGGGCCGGATGGCTGGGCGTGGCGTTGTCGTAGCGCTGCTGGAGGTAGCTCTTGATTGCCTCTTTGTTCGACGATTCGCAGTAGTACTCCTCGACGCGGAAGCCTTCCTGCCGTTTCCAGGCAATGAAAGGCTGTAACACCTCGCGGAATTTCAGCGGCGAAACTATGAGATAAGTGATTGGAACATCGCTTGTTGCAAGGATATTGGTATAGGCTTTCGACGCTGCCTCGCCGTTTTCGGCCAGTGGATTGCCTTGCAGTGGCTGAAGGTTTCCCTTGATGTGTTTGCCTGATACGGTGACTGTTGCAGCGAGATGACGGCATACCTGCACCTGCCGCAGGGCATCGTTGTACCTGACGGGTGCGATGGTCAGCATTGCAAGCCTTCTACCTCGCATAGTGCCTAAAGACCTGATGCTCACTATGTCGTCGCCGTAAAACAAGTCTTGGCCATAGATTGAGCTGTCGGGCACAGGCTCCTGGCGCCCGGCACTCTTGATGCTGGCTGGCGCCATCGGCCTGACGGCATCGGGGCATCCTATGCCACTCAAGGCTAAAGTTTTCCAATCGACTGTGTCTATGGTGATTATAGGGTCGCCTCCGTTGGGTATCTCTATGATTTGACGGTAGACCGGAAGCATTGGCTTGCCGATTTCGGTGCTGAAGCTGTTGGTGGCCGGCGAGGTCAGCGACGAATACCGGTCGCCGCAAGCGTCCGAGCGTATGTCGGTCAGTGTGAAGCCGAACGACATCTGCCGGCTGTCGCTGTGGCGGAACTGGATGCCGTTTTGGACTACTCGCTGGGCGTAAATATCTTGGAACAAAGCGAATACGAGCATCAATGCAACGGCAATCCGTATGGCTTTGGACTCTCCTTTCACCGCTGACGGCCCGTAGAAAAGCCGTTTTTGGACCATACCAAGTCCGTCTGTTGTCCGCTTGTTGTCCGCTTGTTGTCCGCTTGTTGTCCGCTTTAAAAGCGGACAACAAGCGGACAACAAGCGGACAACAAGCGGACAACAACCAGTGTTGGTACCGTGCTGGACGGATGTTGTATGCGATAAAAACCCTGTCATTGTTTTGCCATTACTTTTCTGATTCCTTGTGCTTTGCACCTCTTTGCGAGTGCTGTTGCGAATTGCAAAAATACGTTTTTTTAATGATTTTTTTGCTGTGTAGCCATTATTTTTGTATTTTTGCAGTTTGCATTAATAGTGTGAAGTGTGTGGAATGCGCTTAAAATCAATTAATTGTCAATCGATTATAGTGAGAAAAACAGAAGATATGCACAGAATCAAATTGTTCGTCGCCTTGATGATGGCCTTGTTTGTCTTTGTCCCTTGCCGCGGACAGTCAGACGACGAGGTGCGCGACTCGTTGCGGTTCTGTCAGAGCCAATTGGAGGCGTTGAACTCGAGGCTCGACTCTAACGAGGTGCTGCTGGCTACATTGCGTCGGCGTATGAACGATTTGGTTATGCTCAAGGATTCGCTGATTGCTGCCAACGACCTGTTCCAGAGGCAGCTGCAAGAGAAGAATCGCCTGATGGACGAGCAGAAGGCCGCGATGCAGGAGAAGGAACGGCTTGTGGCTGAGAAGGAGGAACTTTACCGCCAGGCGCTGACCAACTCGACCGTCGACAAGGCCAAATGGGAGGGCGAACTAAAGGCTAAGGAGGCCAGCATTGACGCCAAGAGCCGTGAGATCGCCTACCTTCAGAAGGACATCGACGCCAAGGAGTCTACGCTCCAGTCGCAGCGCGAGAACTATTCGCACCTTCTGACCGAGAAGGAATATTACCGCCATCTTGTCGACTCGCTGCAGAAGCGGGTCAATGCCGTTGAATATGAGAACATTCGCAAGCAAGAGGAGAACAAATACCTGGCCCAGAAAGCCAAGGATGCTGAGGAGAAAGCGGCTATCACGCTGAACAAGAAGAAGAAAGTCCGTCCGATACAGGGCATCGCACTCCGTTTCTTCCGCACGCCCGACTGGGATATCCGCCTGACGCCCGACCACGTGGACCCGTCCACGGGCGCGGCGACCTACTCGAAAGTGATTCGCAACCGCAATGCCGGCGACATCGAGTTCGATTTCGTCACCGGTGCGTCGGTGATGCTGTGGGATTTGACCGATTTCTTCAACGGCGACTCGAAGAAGGATTCTACCTCGCTGACGCGTTTGCCTGACATTCCGCGTTTTGACCAGAAATTCAACTACGACCTGGGCATCTACGTCGGCTTTGGCGGCACCAACCTGTTCAAGAATTTCTATATCGGTCCCAGTTTCCGTTTCGTGGACTTTTTCTATGTCACCGTGGGCTTGAATATATGTGAGTATGAGATGCTTATAGACGGTTATTCGGCCGGTCAGTCGCTCGAGACGGCCTTGACCCTCGACGACATCACCGCCAAGTCGTGGCTCGTCAAACCTTTTATCTCCCTGTCGATCGACCTCGACTTTCTGTCATACATTAAGAAGTAAAAACAATATCGATATGCAACAACAATTTTTGATTTATAATACATTAAGTCACCAGAAAGAGCTGTTTACACCCATTACGCCAGGGCGTGTGGGAATGTATGTCTGCGGCCCGACGGTCTATGGTGACGCCCATCTGGGACACGCGCGCCCGGCAATCACGTTCGATATCCTGTATCGCTATCTGCAGCATCTTGGCTATAAGGTTCGCTACGTCAGAAATATAACCGACGTGGGACACCTTGAGCACGATGCCGACGAAGGCGAGGATAAGATTGCAAAGAAAGCTCGCTTGGAGCAGCTGGAGCCGATGGAGGTGGCGCAGTACTATACCAACCGCTATCACGCCGCTATGGACCGTCTGAACGTGCTGCGGCCCAGCATTGAGCCCCACGCCAGCGGCCACATCATTGAGCAGATAGAACTGGTGCAGAAGATTCTCGACGCTGGCCTGGCATACGTCAGCAACGGCAGTGTCTATTTCGACATCCGCAAGTACCAGGAGGAAACCCACAAGTACGGCCAGCTCAGCGGTCGCGTCATCGACGAGATGCTTGCCACTACCCGCGAGCTTGACGGCCAGGATGAGAAGCGCTTTGCCGGCGACTTTGCCCTTTGGAAAAAGGCTTCGCCCGAACATATTATGCGCTGGCCCTCGCCCTGGAGCGACGGCTTCCCGGGTTGGCACGCTGAGTGCACCGCGATGGGCGCCAAGTATTTGGGCTCGCCGTTCGACATTCACGGCGGCGGAATGGACCTGGTGTTCCCGCATCACGAGAGCGAGATAGCACAGTGTGTTGCTTCGACCGGCCACGGTCCCTGCAAGTATTGGATGCACAACAATATGATTACCATCAACGGCCAGAAGATGGGTAAGTCGCTGGGCAATTTCATCACCCTCGGCGAGTTCTTCGAGGGCAGCCACAAGAACCCGCAGACCGGCGAGGAGATGCTGGCGCAGCCCTACGGCCCGATGACGATACGCTTCTTCATCCTGCAGGCACACTACCGCAGTACAGTTGACTTCAGCAACGAGGCTCTGCAGGCTGCCGAGAAGGGCTACAACCGCTTGATGCAGGCATTCAAGACCCTCGGCTCGCTGCAGCCCTCCAAGTCGAGTTCGGTGGACGTGAAAGGCTACCGTCAGCTGTGCTATGATGCTATGAACGACGATATGAATACGCCTATCGTTATCTCGCATCTGTTTGATGCTGCAAGGGTTATCAATACGGTCAACGACCACAAGGCCACGCTGACACTGGAGGACATTGACGAACTGAAGTCGGTTTTCCAGATCTTTGTGTTTGACGTTATGGGTCTGCGCGACGAGGCTGCGTCGGATAATACAGCTCTGATTGACGGCCTGATGCAGATGATTCTCGATGTCCGTGCCACGGCCAAGGCCAACAAGGACTGGACCACCAGCGACAAGATCCGCGATAGCCTGTCGGCCCTCGGCATCGCTGTCAAGGACGGCAAGGACGGCGCAACGTGGGAAATGAAATAGTTTAACAGAACTGCACTTATTATGGAAATGAAAAAAGAACTGTGTGACCTCATATTCTCAAAGGGAGAGCTGAAGCACGATATATATTATTCAACCTTGGAGACATTCGGGCTTTTCCGTGCTACGGCAAAGGATATTATCGCTCAGCTTAAGGAGCGGAACAAGCAAACGGAGAAGGATATGCGCTTCGATTATATCGACCGCGGCGACTTCGAGTTTGAAATCCGTTTTGCAAGCGACACGCTGGTCTTTATGATGCACACCAATGTCTTTGAGTTCTCGCGCAACCACGAGGTGATGAAATCGGCTTACATCCGCGAGGACCCGGAACGCTCTTATTGCGGCGTGATACAGATATACAACTTCCTGACCGACTCGTTCCTCTATCAACGCGACAGCGATTTGGGCTATATGATTGGCCGCGTGTTTGTTAACAAGGAGAAACACTACTTTATTGAGGGTAAACGCGAGCTGGGTATGCTATACAATAATTTCAATACCTCGCTGATTACCAATGAGTCGGTGCAAAGCATAGTTGAGTCGGCTATCGAGTATACCACCAATTTTGATCTTTTGACCCCTCCATACGATGAAGTAAAGGTGGTTTCGGTGGGTGAGATGCGCAATAATTTTGATAAAAAATCACTGGTTACAGCCAAGCGTTTAGGTTTTCGTTTCCAGGCAGATACAGATGCATAAGGGCAGTTATCTACAGATAACGGTGAAAAAAAATTTTGCCAGTTCGGAAAATGTTTGTACTTTTGCATCCGCTTTTGAGAGTTGAAAACGCTGTCGGAAAGGCTATAAATCACCATCCAACAATCGTTTAGCAATCAATGGCAAAAGAGGCTCCGTTCGTCTAGCTGGCCCAGGACGTGAGATTTTCATTCTCAAAATCGCGGGTTCGAATCCCGCACGGAGTACAAGAACAAGAAAAAAGAAGATAGTATTTATTATGGCACATCACAAGTCAGCAAAAAAAAGAATCCGCTCAAGCGAAAAGAAAAGAATTGAGAACAGATATTACGCAAAGACTATGCGCAACGCGCTGCGTGATTTCCGTGCTCTTGAGGACAAGGCCGTGGCTACCGAGCGTCTGCCCAAGATGGTCTCTATCATCGACAAACTGGCAAAGCGTTCTGTTATTCACAAGAACAAAGCCGCTAACCTCAAATCAAAACTGATGAAGCAAGTCAACGCTATGTAATTTAAAGCGCTGCAGTGATAAAAAGAGGACATCCATAAGGTGTCCTCTTTTTTGTTTTGTGGTGTCTTTTTATTACTGTGAAACTTTGCTTGGATGGTGATGTGCGTCCAATGTTAGCAGGGTTGGCATTGAAGCCACCTATTTGAGGTTTAGATTGTCGTCAAAAAGGTCGAGGATGGTGCCTTTAGCCAGATGCAAGGTCTTCAGGCCGACGGTGCGGGCGCCTTCCAGGTTCTTGGCTATGTCGTCGATAAACAGTGTCTCCTCGGGGACGAGGTGCTGCTCGGAGAGGATGCGGTGGAATCCTTCGGGAGATGGTTTGCGGCAATGCATAAAATGCGAGAAATAGGCGGCATTGAAACACTTCTGGAATATGTCGAAGCCATATTTTGCACGAAGACGTTCGGTGAAACAATCGTAGTTGATTTGGTTGGTGTTGCTGAAGAGGAATGTATTATACCGCTCGCGCAGGCGTATAAGCAACTCGACACGTTCGGCAGGGACGTCTATGAGTATGGCGTTGACGATGTCATCAATGTCACTGTCGCTAAGATTGTGCCCGGTCATTGTGCGGATATAGTCGCGGTATTCGGCAGGGGAGAGGAGGCCTTTCTCGAATTGATCCATCTCCGGGGTCTGAAAGTCCTTGCTGTAGAAGTCGCCAAGGTTGGTTATGCCGTGACGTACGAAAGCCTCGCCGACATTCTCGTAGCGAATGTCGTGTATGACGCCGCCAAAATCGAATATGAGATTGCGTATTTGGACTGCTTTATTATGCATATTGTTCTTATTATTAATCTGATACGAGTATTTTGTGTTTGTATTGTTTTGCAAAGGTACGAATTTTGCTGAAAACAGTGAAGAAATACGTGCTTTTACACTAGTTTTAGCGGGGTGTTGTGAAAAATATAGTTATTGAGAATCAAGTGTTTCTAAATTATTTTCATCGAAAAATGAAAAAAAATTTGTCAGTATCAAAAAAAGTCGTACTTTTGCACTCGCAATTAAGGAAAGGTCTTTCAAATATTGCAAACGGTTCGGTAGTTCAGTTTGGTTAGAATACATGCCTGTCACGCATGGGGTCGCGAGTTCGAGTCTCGTCCGGACCGCCAAACAAGTAAGCTCTCTTATGAGGGCTTTTTTTATGCAAGTTTGTTAACGGGGGCTGACTGGTTTTGACAGCAAGGTTAATGGATTTGTAAGCAAGCAGGCTCACGCATCAGCAGCCTTGAAAACCGATGCAGAACAATAATTGGCGAAAATAACTACGCTCTTGCTGCATAACCGAAGCACAGTAGGTTAGCTTAATCCCCGCAACAGTTGCAGGGACAAGACATCTCCCACAGGCCCCGACCGTCGGCGTGTGACAAGGAGGTGCTCAGAAAGACGGGATAGCCGGCATAAGGCCTCGAAGTGTCGGTGATGCTTTAGAGGATAAGGGTTGCCTTGGGTGTCCGCGTCCGGAGCCGCCTCGAAAACCAATCACGGAATAAGCTTGTAGAAAGCACGTCAGTTACTTGTATGGACGGCGGTTCGAACCCGCCCAGCTCCACTGGAATAAGCAGATAATTAATAGGTTATCTGCGTTTTTCTACGTATGAAAGCCAAAAGTCGTAATGGCCTTGATCGGCATTGAAGATTGGAACGGTGGATATGACACAGCCGGTGGCTTTGGCATCGGTCTCAGTGGTCTTGAGGTGGTCCATCAGGATGCCTGTGCCTGTATATTTGAACCAGGCTTCCTTGCGTGTCCAGATGCAGGCGAAGTCTTTCTGTGGGTCGCCAGAGTTGTGGACGACTTTCTGTTCTTCGTCGCTGAAGGCGCGTTGCAGCAGGGTGTCGCTGAATTTGCGGCGGCCTTCGACATCGATGCCGACCTCACGGTTGCTTACAGCCACAGCCACGGCTTCGTTGCAGTGACTGATGTTGAAGTATATGCCTTCGTAGTTGGTGATATAAGGTTTGCCGTGTTCGCCGAATGCCCATAGCGGCGGATTGCGTTTTAGATAGCGTTGAGTCAGATGTTCGGTCTCGAAATTACGAATGAGATGAAAAGTGTCGGCAATACGGATGCGTCTGCTTTTGATGGCGTGGCAGAGCATAATGTAGGCTATAGTTTGCTCGCAGCGGTGGCGGTGGCTCTTCATCCGGGCCACAATCTCCTGCTGCTGCTGTGGCAGGCAGGCTATGAGTTCTTCGAGGCGCTCGGGACTTAGCTGGTCGGCGTTGCGGTAGTAATAGACTATCATATCACATTTAAAAAGAGGGTGCCGAAGCGACACCCTCTTGTCAGATGATTGGTTATAAATGATTATTGAGTTACTCTTTCAAGCCATTTGACCATACAGAGCATCACAATCATAGACAGCAGACAAACGCCCATAAAGACGCTCCAGCAGATCCAGATCGGGAAGTTGGTGTACATCAGAGGACCAATCCACAGCAGGCCGTTGCCAACGGCGGTGGCACCGAGCCACAGACCCTGGCAGAGGCCGAGGAGGTTCTTGGGAGCAACCTTTGAAACGAAGCTCAATCCCAGAGGGCTGATGAACAGCTCTGCGACAGTCATAAAGAAGTAGTAGACAATGAGCACCCAAGGACCGGCTTTCAGACCAGCAGCGGTTGTGGCGTCGAGTTTTGTGAACTCGTCAGCCGAGGGATAACCCTGAGTGTTGCAGAATACAGTCATAAAGAGATATGCGATGGCGGCAATACCCATACCGATAGCGATTTTGCGCGGAGTTGAGAACTTGCGACCCCACTTGGTGCCGAACAGCCACATAATGGGGAAGGTCAACAAGCAGACAAAGAACGGGTTTACGGCCTGCCATACTTCTGGCGGGAAGAGCGAAGTGTTGACGAAGTCACGTGCAAAGAGCGACATCGAGGTGCCGTTCTGATGGAACGACCACCAGAAGAAGACGGCGATTACGAGTACTGCGAAAAGGGCATATATGCGCTGTTTGAGTTCCTTGGCCATAGCCAGTTTCTCTTCGGCGGTGTATTCCACGCTCTCTGTAGCGGATTTCTTGGCGGGTGTGGGGAATTTCTTCTTGCTGGCCACGAAGATGAGCAGCGAGATAATCATAGCGGCAACAGAGGCGATGAACGAATAGTGGACGCCGGTGTTGAAGACGTTGAGGTAGTTCTGGCACATCTCTTGTGCTGCTGCGGTGTCGGTGGGCAGCGTTATGTTCATATTGGCAAAGAGTTCAGTGGCCTTGGCAATGGCATCGGTAGACATTGCGGCACCGACGGTGAGATATTCGTGGCAGAGAGCGGGAAGGTCGGCGTTGTAAGCGAAACCGTTTACACCAAGCCACCAGCTGCGGAGCAGGGGCGCTACGAAAGGAGCAATCAAACCTCCAACGTTGATGAACATATAGAAAATCTGGAAGCCGGGGTCACGTTTGCTCTTGGCCTCAGCCAGAGCTTCGGGGCTTATTTTAGCTGCTTCAGCCTCGAAGTTGTCGTACATCTGGCCTACGATAGCCTGCAAGTTGCCTTTGAAAAGGCCGTTACCGAAGGCAATCATCAGCAGGGCAAAGCAGGTCAGCGGCAGAAGCCAGTTGATGTTGCCTGCAGTGGCGAGGATTGGAATGGCAAGGATGATGTAACCGCAAGCCATAACCAACAGACCCGACTGGATGGTTGTTTTGTAGTTCTGTGTGCGGTCGGCAATGATACCGCCAACCAAGCTAAGGATGTAGATGCCGCAATAAAAAGCGGAGTAGATACCCGTAGCGACACTGTTGCTCAATCCGAACTTCGAGCAGAGGAACAGAACCAGGACCGCATTCATAATATAGTAGCCGAAACGCTCACCCATATTGCTCAATGCGGCTGCAATTAGTCCTTTAGGATGTCCTTTCATAACTGTAATGTTTTTGATTAATAATATTTTAGTTTAAAATTGATTGTTTTTCGGAAACTAAATAATTATGCAAAATTACGAATTTTTTTGAAATAGAGGGGCTCTTTGAGTAATATTTTGTATTTTTGCAAACAAATAATAATTGTTATGCTGTCACAATCGTCTGTGATTCTTGAAACTGTAAGTGAACTTGCTCAAGGCGGAACCATTCTTTATCCAACCGACACAATATGGGGCCTCGGTTGCGATGCTACCAATGCCGATGCTGTTGAAAAGATATACTCTATCAAGCAGCGTGACCATAGTAAGAGTATGCTAATACTGTGCTCGGATATAGATATGGTGGAACGTTATGTTGCGCCTGTAAGCGACAAGGTGGGTGAGCTGCTGTTGGGCAGTGATCGCCCGACGACGGTGATAATGCCTCTATGCAAATCGCTGTTGGCAAACAATTTGGCTGCTGCTGATGGAACTGTCGGTGTCCGCATACCGAAGATGGACTTCTGTCAACAGCTATTGCGTACTTTCAAGCGCCCGATAGTCAGTACATCGGCCAACCTGTCTGGCTGCCCGTCTCCGGCCTCGTTTGTAGAAATAGACGAAAGTTTAAAACAGGCTGTCGACCATTGTGTCTCTCAGTCGATGGAGGAGCATTCTGGCGGCAGTTCGTCACAAATAGTAAAGCTGCAACCAGACGGCAGCATCTTGGTTCTGCGTAAATAAACAAGTCGGGCGGCACAGAGTGCCGCCCGACTTTGTATGGTGGTTCCTGTTATCTATTATTTCTTGTACTCAAGAGGCTTTTGGGTTTTAACGGCTTTGATGTCGTTTTTCATCTCTCTTGTTTTCTGGGCCTGTTCCAAGCCTAAGACCTTAGCGCCCTGTTCGTAGCGTATGTCGAGCGGAATGTTGGCTTTCTCGATGGCTTTGAGGTCCTTTGCAAGGTCGGGACGCACTTTGCCGTTCTTGTCTGCATAGGCTTTTGCAGCATCGTAGTCGCCTTCGCCTTCGGTCTTGATTACCAGGGCGGCCCAGCTTTCAAGGGCAGCGCGCATCTTTTTGCTGTCAACAACATACTTGCCTTCCTTGTTGCGGGTGAAAGCGCCCTTGTCTTGCATATAGTTGAAACACATCATATTGGCGATGCCGTGGGCTTCTGTTGCACCGAAGCGCACGCTGCGCAGCAGGCCAGCAAGATAGGTTACGTATGCATCCTCAACGGTTATGCCCTTGATCTCTCCGCGTTCGATAAGTGTCTGGACAATATAGAGTCCGCAGATGTCGGCCTTGGCCTCTTCCCAAGCGCTATACTGGTTTTTCAGCGCTTGACGGACATTGCCCTTGCCGGTGACGGTGTTCTTGATGCCCAGACCGTGTGCCACCTCGTGATAGCATACGTTGCTGAAGAAAGCGTCGAACTTGATGTTCTTGAGCTGCTCTTTGCTTATCATCAGGTTTGCAATTGGAACCAGAATGTTCTGAAACTTAGCCTCCATTGCGTTTTTCAGTTGCAGACGGCGGCTGCCTTTCTTAAGCTGTACTTTCTCGTCGTTAGGCAGGTTGATGGCAATGGTCTTGCTGCCGGCGTTGCAATCGCCAGCGTAGTAGATTACATCGTATACGTTCAGGTCGCTCTCAGTGCCAGGCACCTCTTTTTTGTACTTCGGGTCGCAAGGCAGCTGTTTCTGCAGTTCGGGCAGCATCTTGGTGAAACGAGCCAAGTCGTTGCTCCACTTCTCGTCTTTTATAAGAACAAAAGCCTCGTATGCAGTCTTATAGCCATAGAGAGCGTCTTCGTAGTTCTCGATGGGGCCAAACACTATGTCAAGACGGCTGTCCTTCATATCCATCCACATCATATCACTCTCGAAATAATTGTCTGTACTCAATGCCTCGCGTCTTGTTTCAAGGTATTTGCGAAGGCCGTCGTCTTTGGCCAGTTCAATGGCTTTGTCAAGCAGTTCGTATACTCTTTTCAAGTATTTTTCGTAGGCTTTGTGGTAGGGGATAACCTCAAGGTCGCCTTTCCCATTGCGTTGCAATATGGTGTATTGGCTGGTCTTCATCGGGTCGTCCAGCTTTTCAAACTCCTCCTTGGTCATATCCTTCGGGTAGAAGTTGGCACCCGCAGGTTTGGGGCCATAACCAGGTATAAATGGTCTCTCGGCATCCAGACGGTCCCAGGCACCGTATTGTATCTCGGCGAACTGGCGCATATACGGATCCTTGAGTTCACGCAGTCTCTTGCGGTTGTCTTGACCGAAAGCCTGCTCCCAGTATATGTCGTCCATCACGTCGGCAATCTGAATGAAGATGCCCACCAGTTCAGCCTCTTCGCGCGACAACTGGCCGATGTCATACTTCAGTACAAACGGAGCGTACTGTTCCACTTTCTTTTTCATTTCGTTGTTTCCTTCTTGTGCTTTTTGTACTTTTTGTGCATTCACTGTGCTTGCACCCATCGTCAGGATGGCAAGCGACATAAGTGTCATTATTGTTTTTTTCATCTCTTGGTGAGTGTTAAAGTTTCTCTTATAATTCGCTGTTCAAAAATGTATGCGTTGCTATCATCTTCTGCACCTCCTTGTTCTCGGCTGTCTCTATCAGTGCATTGGCATAACGCATATTGTGTGTGTCGGTGCCCAGATACTCAACCATTCCGGCCTTGATGTAGTCAAAGCCTTTCTGTTTCGCCGCTTCGCCGTAAAATCCATTCAGCGATAAGACGTTGACTTGGAAGAAGATGTCCATCTCTTTCATCTTTTCCACCTCT
Source organism: uncultured Bacteroidota bacterium (assembly GCA_902788805.1). Classification (GTDB taxonomy): domain Bacteria; phylum Bacteroidota; class Bacteroidia; order Bacteroidales; family P3; genus Colimorpha. The sequence continues at coordinate 65,370 of CADALO010000004.1, forward strand.
TGCGAGTGGATGCCAAGATAGGGGTAGCGCTCGGGGTGGGCGAGTATCAGCTTGTAGCCAAGCCGTAGGTATTCTGCAAATATATCCATTGGCATATAGTCGTTGAAATGTAGCGAAAACTCGCACAGCAGCCTTTTTCCGGGCAGTGTCAGCACATTGTCAACGCCTGGCCGACGGGCAAAGCGCGGGTCGAAACGGTATTCGCCGCTTATTATTCCAATCTCAGGCAGACTCCCGTCGTCTTGCTCCGACAGTTGTTTCTTTAGTGTTTCAAAGCGTTTCTTGATGTCCTCCTCCTCGTTCGGGTAATTTGCTTGGAAGTGTGGCGTGAAATTCACCTTCTTGAAACCCACCGATGCCAGTGTCTTCAGGCAGGAAATAGTCTCCTGCAGGTTGCTCGAGCCGTCATCAACGCCCGGCAACAGGTGGCAGTGCATATCTGTTACAAGCGGAGCGAATGTCTTTGCCTGTTTGTTTTTGCTCAAAAACTTGAATATCATATTTAAATAGTCGTGGTAAGTTGTTGGTAATTAAGTGGTTCTTAAGAGTTGGCATTATAGATAATATTCTACAAAGATACACATTTATTTTAATTAAAACACGTTGAAGCCAAAAAAGGAACAAAAATATACTCTATACCGCTCAGCATCAATAAAAAAGAGGATGTCCGCATCGGACATCCTCTTTTGTTGTGTTGTTCGCTTTCGGTTTAGCGACGACGGCCACCGTTGCCGTTGCCACCGCGGCGTTCACCGCCACGGTCGCCACCTTCACGGCGAGGACCGCGGTTGCGGTCGCCACCGCCGTTGCCACCTTCGCGGCGCGGGCCACGGGAAGGCTTCTCCTCCTCATAGCCTTCGGGCTTGGGAAGCAGGGCCTTGCGGCTCAGTTTCAGTTTGCCGGTCTTCTCATCGATAGCGATGATTTTAACCTTGACGGTGTCGCCTTCGTGAAGCAGGTTCTCAAGGGTGTCGGTGCGCTTCCAGTCGTATTCGCTGATGTGCATCAAGCCCTCTTTGCCAGGCAGGAATTCGAGGAAGGCGCCAAACTCGACGATGCTGACAACAGTAGCGTCGTAGATCTGACCGACCTCAGGAACGGTGCAAATATCCTTGATCCACTTGATAGCGGCCTCGATGCTCTCTTTGTCCTGCGATGCGACGTCGACAATGCCCAGGTCGCCCTCTTCCTCAATGTTGATGATGGTGTTGGTCTCGGCCTGAATCTTCTGGATGACTTCGCCACCCTTGCCGATAACGGCACCGATAAAGTCTTTGGGAATCTGTATCTGCACGATGCGGGGCACGAAGGGTTTGTAGTCCTCGCGCGGCTCGGCGATGGTCTCCTGGATGTGGTCGAGGATGTGGAGACGGCCCTGACGTGCCTGCTCAAGAGCCTTGGCCAGAACGTCGTAGCTGAGGCCGTCGACCTTGATATCCATCTGGCAGGCTGTGATACCGTCGCGGGTACCGCACACCTTGAAGTCCATATCGCCCAGATGGTCCTCGTCGCCGAGAATGTCGCTAAGAACGGCCCACTTGTCGCCCTTCGAGATAAGACCCATAGCGATGCCGGCCACGGGTTTGCGAATCTTGACACCGGCGTCCATAAGTGCCAGACAGCCGGCGCATACGGTAGCCATACTCGACGAACCGTTGCTCTCAAGGATGTCGCTGACCACACGGATGGTATAGGGGCATTCCTCCGATGTCGGCAAAACCTCTTTCAGTGCACGCCAAGCCAGATGGCCGTGGCCCACCTCGCGGCGGCTGAGGCCACGGTTGCCCTTCACCTCGCCAGTGGCGAAGCCGGGGAAGTTGTAGTGCAGCAGGAACTTGCGTGTGCCTTCGATGACGGCGCCGTCAATAATCTGCTCGTCAAGCTTGGTGCCGAGCGTAACGGTCGAGAGCGACTGGGTCTCGCCGCGGGTGAAGATGGCGCTGCCGTGTGCCGAGGGCAGATAGTTGACCTCGCTCCACAGCGGACGAATCTGGTCCAGCTGGCGACCGTCGAGACGTGTGCGCTCGTTCAGAACCATATCGCGCATAGCCTCGCGTTCGGTGTCGTGATAGTAGCGGTCAATCATAAACTTCACCTCGTCGGTGAGGGTTTCCTCTGTATAGTTGGCGTCGATAAATTCCTGTTTGATAGCCTCGAAGCCCTCTTCGCGCTGGTGCTTGTTGGCAATGCCTTGCTTGCTGAAGTCGTAGCATTTCTGGTAAACGGCGTCGTGGAGGCGTTGGCGCAGCTCCTCGTCGTTCACCTCGTGGCAGTACTCGCGTTTCTCGGTCTTGCCGGCCTCGACGGTCAGCTCGGCCAGGACGCGGCACTGGGTCTTGATGGCCTCGTGTGCGGCTTTGAGGGCGCCGAGCATAATATCCTCGCTCACCTCTTTCATCTCGCCTTCCACCATCATAATGTTCTCTTCCGTAGCGGCGACGATGAGGTCAAGGTCGGCACGCTCGATGTCCTGCATCGGGGTGTTGATGACATACTTGCCGTCAAGATAGCTTACGCGAACCTCGCTGACAGGACCATTGAAGGGTATGTCGCTTACTGCCAGAGCCGAAGCTGCAGCCAGGGCTGCCAGCTGGTCGGGCATCGTGTTCTTGTCGCCACTGATAAGGGTTATCTGCACCTGTACCTCGGCGTGGAAATTGTCGGGGAACAGCGGACGCAGGGCGCGGTCCACCAGGCGGGCAATCAGAATCTCGTGCTCGCTGGGACGGGCCTCGCGTTTGAAGAAACCGCCAGGGAAACGGCCCATAGCGGCGTACTTCTCTTGATAGTCAACGGTGAGGGGCATAAAGTCCACAAATTCACCTACTTCTTTCTTTGCGCAGACTGTGGCAAGAAGCATCGTATCGTTCATTCTCACCACTGCGCTGCCGTCGGCTTGCTTGGCAAGCTTGCCGGTCTCGATTTCGATCATACGGCCGTCGCCGAGATCGAATTTCTTGTTGATAATGTTCATTTTCTTTACTTTTTCCTTATTTGTCCTACATTCAGCACGGCGAACGTCACGTCGTGCCGTCATCTGGCTATGGCGCTTTTTATTAAAAAAAAGTCACCGAGGAGTACCCCGGTGACTCAACCATAACCAAATAAATATGAAAAACTATTATTTCCTTAAGTTGAGTTTCTTGATGATCGCACGGTAGCGCTCGATGTCATTGTCCTTGAGGTAGTCGAGCATACGGCGACGCTTTCCGACCAAGCCCACAAGTGCTCTTTCCGATACTTGGTCTTTCTTGTTCTTCTTCATCAGCTCCGTCAAGTGCTGGATGCGATAGGTGAAGAGGGCTATCTGTGCTTCTGCCGAACCGGTATCGTTGGCTTTCTTTCCGTACTCGGCGAATATTTCCTGTTTCTTTTCTTGTGTCAAATACATAATTTTGTTGTTTTTGTCTTTAAAAGCGAGTGCAAAAGTACAACTATTTTTCGATTTACATCATATTTTCGTCCCCTAAAATACCGTCTCGACGCTAAAATGGTGTTATTCAACACTATCAATTTTGTTAATAATTCTTAAATACTGCACGAGGCGTGCTAAAATTTACAAACGGGGCATCGCAAAAAACGAAAATCGAGCGGAAAACCTTTGAGCGATAGACGGGGTTCGAACCCGCGACCTGCGGCTTGGGAAGCCGCCGCTCTGCCAACTGAGCTACTATCGCAATAAAACAACCCTATAACGACTGCTGAATATTATTATTGTATGGTCGCGAAAAAAAATTCACATTTTGTTTGAGTGTACGGGAATGTGGCGGTTTGATGGCGCGATGATGCGGCAGTGCGAGAAAGAAATGGCTTGATGGTGTGAGAATGTGGAGGTCCCATAGTGCGACACACCCCACCCTTCGGGCACCCCTCTCCGAGAGGGGATGGGCTGCCGCATCTCTTTGACGAACAATGTAAGATAATATGTGTCGCATCGCGCCATCCCCTCTCGGAGAGGGGTGCCCGAAGGGTGGGGTGTGTCGCACCCTAAAGAAACTTGAAAGCCTCATCCTCTCATTAATACTCGAAGCTGCTGTCGCCCAGGAACTCGCGCAGTATGCTTGTCGGCGGGATGAACTTGGTCTGTATTGGCTCGATAAGCTCGAGTATCGACAGCAGTCGCACCGATTCGGCATACTCCTCCGAGCTTTGCGGCACCATCTTCAGCAGCGGCTCGGCGAAGGGACGCAGTATGCCGAGCTCATAGAGCAGGGCCGAGTTGAACATCACGTCGGCGTTCTCCTGGTAGGGGAAGATGTGGCGCTGTTCGCCCAGTCGCACACTCGGCCAGCGTTGCAGGGTGGCCAATGCGCTGTAGCCGCGGAAGTTGTTGTCACGCACAATGCGGCGTATCAGGCGGTTGTCGTTCGAACGGATGATGTTCTGCTTGTCGAGGGCTATCTGCGTCAATGCCGACACGTAGACCTTGAACTTCAGCTCGTCGTCAATCTCGGCGGTCAGCATCGGGTTCAGCGCGTGGATGCCTTCAACTATAAGTATGCTGTCCTTCTTCAACTGTATGCTCTTGCCGCTGAAGAAAGGCTCGCCTTTCTTGAAATCGTAGGTGGGTATCTTCACCTCCTTGCCGTCGAACATCTGCTGCAGCTGCTCGTTGAGCAGCGGTATGTCGAGGGCTTCGATGGCCTCAAAGTCATAGTCGCCGTTGGGCTGGCGCGGCGTCTTGTCGCGCGACACAAAGTAGTCGTCCAGCGACAGCTGCTTCACGTCAAAGCCCAGCACTGCCAGCTGCACTGCCAGTCGCCGGCACGAGGTGGTCTTGCCGCTCGACGAGGGACCTGCCAGCAGCACCATACGCACCTTGTCGCGGCGCTGGTCTATCATATCGGCTATCGAGGCATACTTCTTCTCGTGCAGGGCCTCGCTCACCTGTATCAGGTGTGTCTCGCGGTGGTTGCGCACCTCTTCGTTGAGGTCGTCGACGGTGGTGACTTTAAGCAGCTTGGCCCAGTTGTGGTGCTCCTGGAAGATGTTGAACAGCTTGGGGGCGTCCTGGTAGAGGTCAAGCTTCTCGGGCATCGTCGGGTCGGGGCATTGCAGCAGGAAGCCTTCGGCAAACGAGCGCAGATCCCACTGCGTCAGCACTCCCGTCGAGGGCACCAGGCGTGTGGCCCATTTGTGCGGCGTGCCGCCCAGGAAATACATCTCTATGTAGAGCTGCGTCAAACCTTTCAGCAGGCGCTGCGTGGCGGGGATGGGCTCGCCTTCAATCAGCTTGAGGGCGTCGCTCACAAGCATCGACTTGCTCAGGAAGGGCAGGTCCTGACGCTGTATCTCCACCATACGGTTGCGCACCGTGCGCACTATCTCAAGCTGCGAGGGCAGGGTATAGCCCTCCTCGAGGGGCTCCACACGGCAGAAGAAACCGTTGACCATCCAGTGGTCGATAGTCAGCACCGCCTTGGGGTAACAGTCGCGCACCGCCTTATAGAGCAGGAAGCACAGCGAGGTTATGTAGATGCGGTAGCCCTGGCGGTGGGTGATGTCCACAAAGCGTATGCTCTTTGGCTTGAAGATGCGATACGACATCATCTTTATCTTGTTGTTCACCAAGGCGCAAAGCACGGGGTACTTGCAGTGGTGGTCCACCTTCGGGGCCAGCTCGCTGAGCGGTGTGCCCTGTTCTATCATTCGGCGTTCGCCGGTATTCTCAATAACGATTTCTATCTGTTGCATAGCGTGACTTAAACGTGACGTAAATTAATTTAACGCCCAGCACGGACGTTTATTGTGCCATATTCGAATTTTTCTTTCAAAGGCTGCCAAATGTTAACGAATGTTAATATCAATTTTGCTACAAGCCTAAATCTCAGCACTCTGACTATACCTGCTCCGGCAGTTGTACAATATATGTACAATAGTTGTACAATACTTGTACAATTGGTAAACGTACAAATATTGTACAAGTATTGTACATATATTGTACAACGACCGGAG
>CADALO010000005.1 GCA_902788805.1 uncultured Bacteroidota bacterium
ATTTATACTCCAGTTATTTGCTGCAAAAATACAAAATAATTCCAAAATGCAAATATAAGGTCTCGGAGAGGGGTGGCCGAAGGCCGGGGTGTGTCGCACTGTCGAACAAACAAAGGCCAGGGTGTGTCGCACCGTCGAACAAGCGAAGGCCGGGGTGTGTCACCCCATCAAGCCATTGCAAAGGTGTGTCGCACAATCAAACAAACGCATAAACCTGTGCTCCTTCGTTCCTTCGGGACTTTGGCGACGCCTTTCACTGCCAGTTAGCCATTTGTGGCTTATCGCTCGCAAATCGAAAAAAAGTCGTATTTTTGCATCCTGAAAACAAAACCGAAACGATGCAGTTATTCTTTACAGAAGACATAGAATCAGATATTTGCACACTAAGTGAAGAAGAGTCGAAGCACTGCGTGAAGGTGCTGAGGATGGGTGTCGGCGACGAGCTCTGCGTCACCGACGGCGGTGGCACTCTGTGCCGATGCCGCATCATCGACGCCCACCCCAAGAGCTGCACCGTCGAGGTAGTGGAGCGCCTGCGCGACTACGGCCGCCGCCCCTACAGGCTGCACATAGCCGTGGCGCCAACCAAGAACACCGCCCGTATGGAGTGGTTTGTCGAAAAAGCGGTGGAAATGGGCGTCGACGAGATTACGCCCATCGTTTGCGACCATTCGGAACGCTGCACGTTGAAGACCGAGCGTCTGGACAAAATAGTGGTGAGCGCTATGAAGCAGTCGCTCAAGGCGTTGAAGCCTGCAACCAACGGGCCGACAGCGGTTAGGGAACTGCTACAGCGACCCTTCGACGGACAAAAGTTCATAGCCTACTGCGATGGCGACAACCGCACGCCGCTGCACAATGCCTACAAGCCTGGCAGCAACGCACTGATACTCATAGGCCCCGAGGGGGATTTCAGTCCCGAGGAGGTGCAGCTGGCGCTGGCCGAAGGGTTCATTCCCGTAACACTTGGCGAGAGCCGCCTGCGCACCGAGACGGCTGCAATGGCTGCAACGGCCTTCTTTAACCTAATCAACTGAAAAGCAATGAAAAGATTAGCGCTTATACTCCTTCTGATTTCGGCTCTCGGCGGACAAACAGCGTTGGCTCAGAGCCGCACCCAGATTGCTCTGCTGAAATATGGCGGCGGAGGCGACTGGTATGCCAACCCAACCTCGCTGACCAACCTGATTGCCTTCTGCAACGCCGACGCCAAGATGAACCTCGACCCGCAGTATGCCACCGTCGACGTGGGCAGTAGCGAGATTTTCAACTATCCCCTGCTCCACATCACCGGCCACGGCAATGTGGTCTTCTCGTCGCAGGAGGCCCAGAACCTGCGCAACTATCTGATTGGCGGCGGTTTCCTGCATATCGACGACAATTATGGCCTGCGCGAGTTCATCGTGCCGCAGATGAAGAAGGTGTTCCCCGAACTTGATTTTGTTGAACTGCCCTTCAGTCATCCCATCTACCACCAGAAATACGACTTTCCCAACGGTCTGCCGAAGATTCACGAGCACGACAACAAGCCGCCCAAGGGCTATGGCCTGATTTGGGAGGGACGGCTGGTGTGCTTTTTCACTTGGGAGTGCGACCTCGGCGACGGCTGGGAGGACCAGGATGTGCACAACGACAGCCAGGAAACCCGCCTCAAAGCCTTCAAGATGGGCGAGAATATTGTGCGCTACGCGTTTACGAACTAAGAGGAGTGAGAGGTTATTTCTTGGGAAGTTAAAGGAAATTAGAGGGGGAGTGAAAGGGGAGTGAGAGTGGAGTGAAAGGGACAAATGTACCGGACGATACATTTGTCCCTTTCACTCCTCTATCACTCCTCTATCACTCCACTATCACTCCTCCATCACTCCTCCATCACTCCACTATCACTCCCCCTTCACTCCCCTTTCACTCCACTTTCACTCCACTTTCACTCCTTTATCACTCCTCCATCACTCCCCTTTCACTCCCCTTTCACTCCCCTTTCACTCCCCTTTCACTCCCCTTTCACTCCCCAAGAACTTCTCCCCTTTTCAACCTTTTTTTTGACCAACTTGCGCGCAATATAAAATAATTTTGTATCTTTGTAACTTTAAAAGGATATATAAAACAGATATAACACAATGGAAGACAACAAATTGTTCAGCGAATTCCCGCCAGTTTCGACCGAAAAATGGGAAGAAGTGATTAACAAGGACCTCAAAGGTGCGGATTATGAGAAGAAGTTGGTGTGGAGAACCATTGAAGGTTTCAAAGTGAAGCCCTACTACAGAGCAGAGGATCTGGAAAGCATTGAGTATCTGGACTCCAACCCAGGCCAGGCTCCTTATACGCGCGGCAAGCAGGCCGACTGCAACGTGTGGGACATCCGTCAGGACATCACCGAGAAGGACCCTGCCAAGGCCAACGCCTTCGCCCTCGACGCCGTCAAACGCGGTGCCACGGCTGTAGGATTCTGCGCCAAAGCCATTGAGACCGAGGAGCAGATGGCTACGCTGCTGAAAGACATCTATCTGACTGCAGTGTCGGTACATTTCAACTGCTCGAAAGACTATCTGAAGACCCTGCAGCTCTTTGTGGCTGTGGCCAAGAAGAACGGCTTTGACACCAAGGAGATTAAGGGTACCGTCAACTTCGACATTTTTGCCCACGCTTTGAAGCACGGCGCTTTCCGCAAAGGCGAAGAGGGCGACTATGCCGAGGCCGTGGAGCTGCTGAACTATGCCAAGGAGAACCTGCCGAAGTTCCGCGTGCTGGCTGTAAACGGCAAGCTGTTTGCCAACGCCGGCTCCAACATCGTGCAAGAACTTGGCTTCTCGCTGGCCGAGGCCAACGAGCTGCTTGCCAAGCTGAGCGACAAGGGCTGCGATGTCACCACCGTGGCCAAGAACATCGCCTTCAACTTCGCAACCGGCGGCAACTACTTTATGGAGATTGCCAAAATACGCGCTGCACGTATGCTGTGGAGCAAGATTGTGGAGCAGTACAAGCCGTCGTGCGACTGCGCTTGCAAGGCTTATATCAACGCCACATCGCTGACTTACAACAAGTCAATCTTTGACCCGTATGTCAATATGCTGCGCACCACCACCGAGACTATGAGCGCCGCCATCGCCGGTGCCGACTCCATCAGCGTGGCTCCGTTCGACATCGCCTTCAAAGAGGCCGACGACTTCAGCTACCGCATTGCTCGCAACCAGCAGCTGCTGCTGAAAGAGGAGTCGTATCTGGACAAGATCGTCGACCCCGCCGCCGGCAGCTACTATATTGAGAATCTGACCGACTCCATAGCCCAGTATGCTTGGCAGAACTTCGTGGCCATCGAGGACAAGGGCGGTTTCGCCGCCGCTATCCGCGAAGGCTTTGTTCAGGACGAGATTGCCAAGACTGCACAACAGCGCGATATGGACATCGCTACCCGCAAGACCACCATCATCGGCACCAACCAGTACCCCAACCTTACGGAGACGATGAATGCCAAGATTGAGAAGAAGGAATGCTGCTGCTGTCACTGCGAGAAGGGCACCGAGATCAAGACCATCGAACCCTACCGCGGCGCCGAAGCTTTCGAGCATCTGCGTCTGGCCACCGAGCAGTCGGGCAAGCGCCCCAAAGTATTCCTGCTCACCTACGGCAACCTGGCTATGCGCCGCGCCCGTTCGGGTTTCGCCACCAACTTCTTCGGCGTTGCCGGCTACGAGATAGTGGACAACAACGGCTTTGCCACTGCTGAAGAAGGCGTGAAGGCAGCTCTGGAGCAGAAAGCTGACATCGTGGTGCTCTGCTCGTCGGACGACGAGTATGCAGAGATCACCGAGACGGCTTGCAACCTACTGAAAGGCAAGGTCAAGTCTATCGTTCTGGCAGGCTTCCCCAAAGATATGGTTGAGACATACAAGGGCTATGGCATCGACGAGTTCATCCACGTGAAGACCAACGTCCTCGAGTCGCTCACCAACTTCCAGAAGCTGTTCGGCATTCTGTAATAACCAAGGGAAGTTAGAGAGGAGTTAGAGAGAAGTTAGAGGGAAGTTAAAGGGAAGTTAGAGGGAAGTTAAAGGACAATTGATTCAGGATTCGATGCCTTACAGTTTTGAGAATATTATTGCTTGGCAAAAAGCCCATCAGTTTACCTTGAACGTCTACAGACTTACCAAACATTTTCCACAAGAAGAAACCTTCTGTCTAACTTCCCAATTCAGGCGCGCTGCCGTATCCATAGAGGCAAATATTGCCGAAGGCTCGAAAAGATTAAGCCGCAAAGCCAAATTGAACTTCTTCAACATCTCTCAAGGTAGCCTTGAAGAGTGTCGCAATTATATCATTTTGTCAAAAGACTTGGGGTATTTGGACAACCAGAATGCCCAAAGTCTTTTTGACAATATAGAACTTACAAGCAAGTTTCTGAACGCATATTGTAAAGCCATTGCCAGTAATTCAGGCATCGACGACAACATCAAAGAGGACAATTAGCTTTTATCAAATATAATGTATTGTCCCTTAACTTCCATTAACTCCATTTAACTTCCATTAACTCCATTTAACTTCCCTTAACTTCCCAATTAGTCCTCTGAAATGACGAGAATGAAAACCTATCCGCTTATCGACCGTTACATCTTAGGCAAATACCTAAAGACGTTCCTGCTGTGGCTGGTGCTTATCATCGTCATTGTCATCACGTTCGATGTGTCGGAAAAACTGGATGACTTCATCAAGAACCAGGCCCCGATAAGCGAAATTATATTCAAATACTATCTCAACTTCATCCCCAACTTCTTCAACCTGTACGGCCCGCTGTTTGTGTTTATCTCGACGCTGTTCTTCACATCGAAGATGGCCGGCAACACAGAGATTATCGCCATTCTGGGCAGCGGCATCAGCTACCGACGTATGCTGAGGCCCTATCTGCACGGCTCACTGATTCTCGCCATAGGAATTCTGCTCATAGGCAACTTCGTCATACCGCGCAGCAACATACAGCTTAAGATGTTCGAGGACCAGTACATCCACACTTCGAAGCGCAGCTTCTACAGCAACCTGCACTTCCAGACAGCTATGGGTGTGCAGGTTAGTTCGTTCAACTACGATGTCAACGAGCAGAGTGCCATATTCTTCCAGCAGGACACCTACGACAAGGACGGAAAACTGAAACAGCGTGTAAGCGCCAACAAGATAATATACGACACCGTCGACCTCCTGTGGAAAGGACAGGGTGTTACCGTACGAACCTTCAACGGCGACAACGAGACGATGAAGACCTATCCCAATACGAAGCTGAGGCTAAAGCTGATGCCTGACGACTTCAACCAGGCATCGAAGCAGATAAGCACGATGAACAGCGTGGAGCTGTACCATCACATCCAGCGTGAGAAGATTCGTGGCTCAGGAGCGGTGACGGCGGCAAAACTGGAATACTACCAGCGACTGCTCAACCCATTGGCGTTCATCGTAATGACCTTTATCGGTGTTGCTATCTCATCACGCAAGACACGCGGTGGACTTGGCGTACACCTGGCCATAGGCATAACACTGGCATTCGGATTCATAGTCTTTATGAGGGTGTGCACCGTCTTTGCCGAGAACGGCAACCTGCCGCCTTTCCTTGCCGTTCTACTGCCACAGCTGACCTTCGGCATAGCAGCATTGATACTAATCAAGAAAGCACCAAAATAGACGAAAACGAAGACCTAAACGAAAACCCCAGAAACCATTAAACCTTTAACCCTTAAACCTTTTAACCCTCAAACTTTTTAACCCTAAAACCTTTTAACCCTAAAACCTTTTAACCCTCAAACCTTAAAACCTTTTAATCCTTTTAATCCTTTCCAACCTTTTAACCCTTTCCAACCTTTTAATCCTTTCCAACCCTTTTAGCAATGACAATACAAGAAATAGAAGAACAAATCATCAACGAGTTCGCCAACTTCGACGAGTGGCTGGACAAGTACAGCTACCTTATTGAGCTTGGCAAGGACTGCCCCGTCATCGACGAGAAAGAGAAGACAGAGAGCAACCTCATAAAGGGCTGCCAGAGCCGAGTATGGCTTAGCTGCGAGCACCGCGACGGACGTCTGTTTTTTGCCGCCGACAGCGACGCCGTCATCACAAAAGGCATAATCGCCTTGCTGATACGCACCTTCAACGGCCAAACACCCAAGGACATACTCGATGCCGACCTGCACTTTATCGACGTTATCGGCCTTAAAGAGCACCTCTCGCCCAGCCGCTCAAACGGCTTGGTGTCGATGATAAAGCAAATCAAGGCCTACGCCTTGGCATACAAGATAAAAGGATAAAAAATAGGAGTTAAAGAAGTTAAAGGAAGTTATCGCGCTTCGCGCTGGAAGTTAAAGGACAATACGGTCCGAGACGGTACATTTGTCCCTTAACTCCCCTTAACTTCCCTCTAACTCCCTTTAACTCCTCCAAAAACAAAGTAATATGACCCCCAACAAAGAAACCATAAAAGACGCAGTAATCAATTGTCTGCGTAACATCTACGACCCAGAGATACCTGTCAACATCTACGACCTGGGGCTGATATACAACATCGATGTGGACGACGAGCTTAACGTCAAGGTGCTGATGACGATGACTGCGCCCGACTGCCCCGAAGCGGAATATATGTTTCGTGAAGCAAAGGATATGATCAGCTATATCGAAGGCGTGAAGAGCGTCGACGTAGAACTCACCTTCGACCCGCCTTGGAGCTTCGACAATATGAGTGACGAAACCAAAGCAGAGCTGGGATTTCTATAGAAGTTAAGGGGAGTGAGAGGGGAGTGAAAGGGGAGTGAAAGGGAAGTGAAAGGGAAGTGAGAAGGGAGTGAAAGGGAAGTGAGAAGGGAGTGAGAAGGGAGTGAAAGGGAAGTGAAAGGGAAGTGAAAGGGAAGTGAGAGTGGAGTGAGAGGGGAGTGAAAGGGGGAGTGAAAGGGACAATACACAAACTGCTCAACGTATCAACATATCAACGTATCAACAGCTCAACATATCAACAACTCAACAACTCAACATATCAACGTATCAACAGCTCAACATATCAACGTATCAACATATCAACATATCAACGTATCAACAGCTCAACAACTCAACATATCAACGTATCAACATATCAACGTATCAACAACTCAACACATCAACAACTCAGCCCTCACAATGCGCCTACGGAAGAAACAGAAAGCCTTTGTCGAAGCTGCTGCCCAGAACGGCGGTAGCCTTGACTCGTTGTTTTGGCAACGCTTCCGTAGCAACCGTCTGGCAATGGCAAGCGTCTTCGTCATTGCCTTCTTTACCCTCGTCGCCCTGCTGGGCTACCTCATCACGCCCGACCATACGCCCCACTGCAACCAGCAATACCTCGAGCTGGCCTCGATGAAACCCTTTAGCCGCGCCACATTCATATATGTAGACGACGGTGTGGAACGCGAGCACTGCGGGCCGCTGAAGACGATGCTCAAAGGACGTCCGCTTGACGCCGAGGCCATACCCGTCTATGCCTACAGGCAAGAGGGCGACAGCATCATTGCCGAGACCTATACCGGCTCGACGCCCAACGACGGCGAACGGCTGGCATTCCCTGCAGACAAAGTGAAGCAGATACGTCAGCGCACCTTCATCCTCGGCACCGACACCTACGGTCGCGACATACTGAGCCAGGTGATGATAGGCAGCCGCGTCAGCCTGTCAATAGGCTTCATCGCCGTGGCAATAGCGTTGCTGATAGGCATACTGCTGGGTTCGCTGGCTGCCTACTATGGTCGATGGGTAGACAGCCTGATAATGTGGTTCCTCAACGTGGTGTGGTCTATTCCCACAGTACTGCTGGTCATAGCCATAACCTTCGCCCTCGGCAAGGGCTTCTGGCAGGTGTTCATAGCCGTCGGCCTAACGATGTGGGTCGACGTGGCCCGAGTGGTACGCGGTCAGGTACTGTCAATCAAAGAGAAAGAGTATATCGAGGCGGCACGGGCACTTGGCTACCGCACACCGCGCATCATTTTCCGCCACATACTGCCCAACATCACCGGCCCCGTGACTGTGATAACGGCATCCAACTTTGCCAGTGCAATTTTGCTCGAAGCGGGCCTCAGTTTCCTCGGAATTGGCGTACAACCCCCTATGCCGTCGTGGGGCAGTATGGTCAAAGAGAACTACGGACAGATACTTCTTGACAGTGCCTACCAAGCCTTCATTCCAGGCCTTGCCATAATGCTTATAGTATTGGCATTTATGCTTTTAGGCAACGGAATACGCGACGCCCTCGACATCAAGAACTGACCCTTTTGCACCAGTTGTTGATAATAAAAAAGATAAAAAAACTTAAAAAAAAGTAACATATTAAAAAAAAGATGTACTTTTGCAGAAAATTTTAACACGAAATTAATTATTAACCTCTAAAAACAATCAAAAAATGAAGAATGTATTTAAATTTTTGGGCATCGCTTTCGTAGCTTGCTCAATGTTCGTCGCCTGCGGCGATGACGTCGAGACCTTCACTATCAAGGTTAAGGCCAATGACAGTTCAATGGGTACCGTTACCGGTGGTGGTAAGTATGAGAGCGGCGCAACCGCAACCCTCGAGGCTACCGCAAACGCTGGTTACAAATTCGTCAACTGGGAAGACAACAGCACCAACAATCCTCGTCTCGTCACCGTTACCGCTGACGCTGAGTACACTGCCAACTTTGCAGTTCAGACTGGCGTAAAGGTTCAGTTTGGCGATGCTACCTGGAATGCAGAAACCATCAACGGTTCCAGCAACTCATCAGCTTATATGGTTGCCGCTTCTCAATCCGCAAGCTCTGACTATCCTATTGCTCTCGTATACAGCTCCAGCCTCGCTACCGGTACCACTACTGGCGCACCTAACGTAAACATTAGCGAAGGTACTGCTTCTGCCGGCGACCCCTATATGTGGTATTTTGAGAGCGCTGAGCGCGGTATGACCCTCGGTGGCAACGCCTGCGGCGACTGGTGGGCTGACAACCTGACCGTCAATGTTTCAGCCTTCGACGCTGACGCTATGACCATCAGCCTCGTTGCCAACGGCACTGCAAAGAGCCTCTTCGACTGCCTCCAGGGCTACACCTGGGACAACACCCCGAGCAAGGCTATGACTATGACCGTCAACGCTGCTTCGATTGCAAGCAAGGCTGCTATGCCTACTGTTTTCTCTGGCAAAATCGCTAAAAAATAACCCCTAAACAATAGAAGCATACAATGAAAAAAGCTTTCAAATTTGTAGCTCTTGCCGCTTTCGCTATGATGGTCGCTGTTGCTTGCAACAATGCACCTGAGGCTACCGAGGACACTACAGCTATCGACACCCCCGCCGTTGAAGAAATGGTAGAGGACACCACCCCTGTGATTGACACTGTCGCAGAGGAGCCCGTAGCCGAGACCCCGGCCAAGACCACCAAGAAAACTGCAAAGAAACAGGAAGTAAAAAGAACCAACGTTAACGAGCAGAACGTTAACAACGCTGCCACCAGCGGTTCTTTCGGTGCTGCCAACACCAACACCAAAAAGAGCAACGGCACCAATGTTAACGAGCAGAACGTTAACAATGCCGCTACCAGCGGTCAGCTTGGTCTGAAGAAAAACTAATCTTTTCTTCTTCATCACAAAAGGAGCTCCGACTGACGTCCGAGCTCCTTTTTATTAATACAAACATATATGAAACTCATTAAAACAACTTTTGCCATATTTGCCACACTGACGCTGTTCGGCTGCAACAATGACGAAAAACAAATAATAAAAGTCGCAGAAGGATACCTCGACGCTATGGGCAACTACCGCATTGAAGATGCCTATCAATACGCCACAAAGACAACACGCGAGACCACCCTACCCTACCTCAGTGAGACACTTATTCCAATGACAGACTCTACATTCCTCGCAGCCAATGTACCCGCTGAAATAGAATTGGACAGCTTGCTGGTTGTAGGCGACACCGCCTGGGTGCTCTACACCAAGACCACGCCTTTAAAAAGATACCAGAACACAATCTATCTTATCAAAGAAGAAGGTAAATGGCTCGTCGACGTGCCTTTAGCCATTCCCGAGACATTTACCATCACCCCCAATGGTATAACAACTGATACCGTCGGCCGCGCTCTGACCGAAATGCAGAAGTTCAGCAAAGCAGAATAACTTGTTGCGGCGGATTTGCAAATCCGCCGCTGTTTTTATATAAGGATTCGCAACGACAAAGTGGAGGTAACTCTGCTAAGTCCGCAAAACTCTATCGGGCCAAACCGCTAACGAAAGACAAAGAATGATGCAAGCTATCGCTTGAAATAATCTTTCAAATTGCTGGACAAGAATTCTTCTACCGGCACGCCCCCCTTGCCCACGACAAAAGCGTCGAACGGGTTGAAGCGCTCTCGAAAAGCCCAAAGGCCTTTATTGCCCTTATCGTTGTTCGACTTTACTTCAATGGCAATAAGCTGCCCCTTCCACTTTACGACATAATCGACTTCAAGATTGCCTTCACGCCAATAGAAAACATCCATCTGGTTTTCAAAAGCCTGATTTACAATATATGCACCAACCGCCGACTCAAACATTCGGCCCCAAATTCTGGTGTCCTTTATTGAGTCCTTAAACGAAACATCGCTATAAACATTGCGCAAAGCATTGTTGTAGACCTGCAACTTGGGAATAGACGCACGTCTGCGAGCCATATCGCCAGCGTATTTCTGCAATCCGCATACGAGACCACAGTCGCTAAGAAGTCGCAAATAGGCAGCCAAGGTCGTCGTGTTTCCAGCATCTTGCAATTGCCCAATCATCTTGGTATACGACACTATTTCGCCAGAATATGTGACAGACAATTCAAATGTCTGTCGCAGCAGAGCCGGTTTGCTGACTATCGTGTCCATAAGAATATCCTTGTTTATCGAAGCATCGATTATCGACGACCTTATATATTCACTCCAACGGTCAATATCAGAGACAAAATCGGATGCAGCAGGATAACCGCCATAAAAAACATACTGCTCGAGCGAGAATCCAAAAGCTTCACGCATCTCGTCAAACGACCAATGAGACATTTTGATGGTTTCAAATCTGCCTGCCAAAGAATCCGACAACCCCTTTTCAAGCAAAACCCTGGACGAGCCGAGAAGAAGAACCTTTAGGGGAACATCGTTCCAAGTGTCCTCATCCCAAAGCGATTTGACAGCCTCGCTCCACCCTTTTATCTTCTGAATCTCATCAATAATCAGCACACATTCCGACAGATTTTCCATTCTGATTTTCCGTCGTGCGCCTTCCCAACATTCAGTAATCCAATTCGAACTTGAATCCGGTACATTGTCTGCCGAAAACATCAGAATAGGGATATTTACATCTTTTACAACCTGTTTTACAACAGTTGTTTTCCCCACCTGACGAGGTCCCATAACAATTTGGATAAGCTTTCTCGGCTCTTCCAAACGTTCTTTAATCCTTTGATAATAAACCCGTTTGAACATCTTTTTAGATTTTACTCAATCGACCGAGTAAAATTACTCAATGGACTGAGTTATTTTACTCAATGGATTTGCAAAAATACAAAAAAAAACAAAAACAAAGCCGAAAAAGAAAAAATTGTTTTTCAGGACCTTCATATTCAGAATATTTTGTATCTTTGCCTTTCCGATTGTGCGGCCAGATTCCTGTCAATATGGTAAAACACAGTCGGTTAACCTATGTTGAACCGGCAGGCAGGGGCCACAATTTTATCAAAACAATATCCTTATGGATTATAAAGAAGTAAAACCGTTAGAGGATTTCGATTGGAGTGCCATCGATTCCAAGAGCGAGAAAAAAAACCAGGCCGAGATCGACGCCCAGAGCGAGGCCTATGAAAAAACCTTCAACCAGTTCACCGAACAGGAAGTCATCGAAGGCACCATCGTGTCCATCAGCGACCGTGAGGCCGTTGTGAACATCGGATTCAAGTCTGACGGTGTCATCCCGGCATCGGAGTTGCGCTACAACCCCGACCTCAAAGCCGGCGACAAAATCGAAGTCTACGTTGAAAGCCAGGAAGACGCCAACGGCCAGCTGCTGCTGAGTCACAAGAAGGCCCGCATCCTCAAATCGTGGGAGCGCGTCAACCAAGCCTACGAGAACCAAGAAATCATCACTGGTTACGTCAAGAGCCGCACCAAAGGCGGTCTTATCGTCACCGTGTTCGACAACATCGAGGCTTTCCTGCCCGGCTCGCAGATCGACGTCAAGCCCATCCGCGACTACGATGTCTTTGTCGACAAGAATATGGAATTCAAGGTTGTCAAGATCAACCACGAGTACAAGAACGTCGTCGTTAGCCACAAAGCCCTCATCGAGGACGAGATCGAGGCTCAGAAGGCCGAGATTATCAGCCACCTTGAGAAAGGCCAGGTGCTCGAAGGCGTGGTCAAGAACATCACCAGCTACGGTGTGTTCATCGACCTTGGTGGCGTAGATGGCCTTATCCACATCACCGACCTCAGCTGGGGCCGCATCAGCCACCCCGAAGAGATCGTCCACCTCGACGAGAAGATCAACGTTGTTATCCTCGACTTCGACGAGGCCAAGCGCCGCATAGCCCTCGGTCTCAAGCAGCTCACTCCTCACCCGTGGGATGCCCTCGACCCGAACCTGAAGGAAGGCGACCACGTCAAGGGTAAAGTCGTCGTCATCGCCGACTACGGCGCATTTGTTGAGATTGTCCCCGGTGTCGAAGGTCTCATCCACGTCAGCGAGATGAGCTGGAGCCAGCACCTGCGCAGCGCACAGGACTTTATGAAGGTAGGCGACGAGGTAGAAGCCGTCATCCTCACCCTCAACCGCGAGGAGCGCAAGATGAGCCTCGGTATCAAGCAGCTTATGCCCGACCCGTGGCTGGCCATCGCCGAGAAATATCCCGTTGGCAGCAAGCACACCGCTACGGTGCGCAACTTCACCAACTTCGGCATCTTTGTCGAGCTTGAAGAAGGCGTCGACGGTCTCATCCACATCAGCGACCTCAGCTGGAGCAAGAAGATCAAACACCCCGCCGAGTTCACCAAGATTGGCGACAAGATTGATGTCGTCGTCCTCGAAGTCGATGCCGAAAACCGTCGCCTCAGCCTAGGTCACAAGCAGCTCGAAGAGAACCCCTGGGATGTCTATGAAAGCATCTTCACCGTCGGTTCCGTACACCAGGGCACCATCAGCCAGATAAACGACAAGGGCGCCACCGTTACGCTGCCCTACGGCGTTGAAGGCTTCGCACCGATGCGTCACCTTGAGAAGGCCGACAAGAGCAAAGCCAAGAACGGCGAGACCCTCGACTTCAAGGTCATCGAGTTCTCCAAAGAGAACAAGAAAATCATCGTCTCCCACACCCGCATCAACCAGGATGCAGTTGAAGGCGAAGGCCGTGTCGACGACAGCGAGGCAAAGAAAGAGCGCGCTACCAAGAAGACTGTCAAGAAAATCAACGACACTCTTGAGAAGACCACTCTCGGCGACCTCGACGTACTGGCCAACCTCAAAGAGGAACTTGAGAAAGCTGACGAAGGCGAAAACAAGTAACCCGTCAACCTCAATCAATAAAAAAGGCTGCAGCAATGCAGCCTTTTTTTATTGTCATTTTGAGTTATAACGTTATTTCGTTGTAACGTTATAACGCCATCTACTATTTTTCCCCATATCAACACTGGTTGTTGTCCGCTTGTTGTCCGCTTGTTGTCCGCTTGATGTCCGCTTTTAAAGCGGACATCAAGCGGACAACAAGCGGACAACAAGCGGACAACAACCAGTGTTGATACGAACAAAAAAGGGGCCAAACCCGAGGTATTCTGCTGCGAGTGGTGATGTCTAACTATGCCTTTAGGGTTCGTAGACCACTTCGACGCTGCTGCGGCCCTCACCTATCTTGTTGAGCTTTATCTTGTTGGGTATGCAGCCAAGCAGTTCTTCGCGGTGCGATATTATTCCCACTCGGCGACCTCCCTGGCCGCTCATCTCGCTCAGCCTGCCCAGAGTGCTCATCACGCTGCTCAGACATTCCTGGTCGAGGGTGCCGAAACCTTCATCAATAAAAAGTATGTTTACATTCATATCCGAACGGTTGAGCGACGACAATGCAAGCGACAGCGCGAGCGAAATCATAAACTTCTCGCCGCCCGACAGCACCGCAGCGCTTCGAACCTCGTTGCGATTGAAGCGGTCGAGCACGAGTATCGAGAGCTGCTCGTTTTCTTCGCTGCAAGTCAGGCTGTAGCGCTCTGTTATCTGACGCAGGTACATATTGGCGTTGTTGAGCAGGGGCCGCAGTATGTAGGTCTGCACGAGGTTGCGGAAGCGTTCGCCGCCGAAGCGCTTGTTCAGCACCGACCAGTGGTCGGTCTGTTTCTGTGCCTTCTCAAACGCCGTTTTTGCCTCAGCCTCCTTTGCTTCAAAGTCTTTGTTGGCGGTCAGCTTGGCCTTCGCCTCTGCATAGAGGGCGTTAGCGGCTTTCTCGGCCTGTTCTTCGGCGTTGCGCTGGTCTTCCAGTTCACCTCGGTCGGGCAGTGCGTCGCCGTCGTTGAGCCCAAGGGCTGTGCGGGCCGCGTCGCTATCGGACGTTGCATCGTCGAGTGTTTTCGACCATATTTTTCGGTCGCTCTCTTTCTCGGTCAAGTATTGCCGCGTGACCATAATCTCCTCACGCATTGCCATAAGCCGCACCAGATAGTCGTCGTCCTTGCCGCTCTGACGGCGCCATTCGGCCAGTTCGTTCTCGCATCTCGCTATGCTCTCGTTACAGTTCTTGAACTCGTTTTCCATCACGCTGCATCGCGACGATAGGCCGTTCCACTGTTGGACGATTGCGCCGCTTTCCAGCTTGCGCCCTATGGTGGCGACGGGCCATTCACTGTGTCTTTCCCTTATGCCGTCGCACACCGTCTTCATCTGTTCCAGTTGCTCACTTTCTTGCGACAAAGCTGCTGTGTCGCTCTTCAGTCGCTCTTTACGCGAATTATATTCTTCGGCCTCCTTGCGCAGTTTCTCAGCAACGGTGTCGACTTCGTCCTCCCACGCCAGGAAGGTTGTGCCAATCTGATTGCCAAGCTCAAGTTGCATCTTCTTTATGTCGGAGGCCATAGTAGCTGCCTTTTCTGCCAATTCCACGATGCGCTTGTCGTTCTGGCCTTTATTCAGCTTTGCTTCCGTAAAGCGTTGTATGCTATCGCGCAATGTGTTGTCCTGCGGACTTTTCTCTTTCACCTTGTCGTTGATGGTCTGCTGCAGGTCGTTCACCTGCTGGCGTTTTTGCTGCAGTCTTTCCTCGCTCGTTTCCACCCCCTTGACGCGATTGGCAATGGTTTGTTCCACGTCGTCGTCCATCGCTATTGAGGCCTTTTCCATACGCGGTTTCAACGCTGCTTCCTGCCTGTCGATGCTCGCCGTGTCGTTCTGTATGCCTGTCGTCAACGTATTCAATTCGCCCTTCAGCACATTGAAGGCATTGCTTATGGTCGTCAGCTTTTCCTGCGAAAGGTCGGCTGCGGCTTTGGCCTCCTTTTGCTCTTCGTAGTAGGGCTTTACGAGGGCGGAGAAGTCGTCGCGTGTCAGCAAGGGTTTCTCTATGGTCTGACCGCACAGCGGGCATATCCTGGTATGCTCTTCGGCTATTTTGCTGCGCAGCGTCTCGATGGTCTCTTCGAGGCTGGCGTTGATTGTGGAGAAGCGTTTGAGCGACTTCTCGTATTCTTTCTTGTCGGCTTGGGCTTGGGCCTGAGCCTTTTCCAGCACCTGCTCCTGCTCTTGCCTTTGTTGCTCGAGCCGCTGCAGCCTTACGGCCTTTTCGGACCGTTCTGTCCTCTTCTGCACCAGCGCCTTATAGTCTGTGGACAGCTTTTCGAAGGCCATCTTCAGCCGATTCAGCTCGCGCTGTTTCTCATCAAGCTTGGCAGGCTCGAGTGCGTCGCGTTGCTCGGTCAACTTCTTGATGACGGCTTCGGTTACTTTCACGATGCTTTCTGCCTGGTTTTTCTCATTCTCGGCTTTCTGTACGGCCTCGGTAAGTGTCGCCACCTGTTGTTCGGCGGCGGACTTCTCTCTCTTCAACGCGTCGAGTGAGCCTCGTTCGCGTTTGTACTGTTCCAACCTGGCACAAATCACTTTGGCCTCAGAGTAAAGCACGTCCTTGTCTTCACGCTCTTTAATCCACGCTTTCTCTTGATTGATGGAGGCGGCGCGTCTGTCCATAGCCTCATTGCGCCATAGGAGGTCGGCGGTCAGACTCTCAAATTCAGCTTTCAGCCGGACCTCGTCCTTGCCAATGGCGACCAGCGCCTCTTTGCCGGCCATCAGGTCGCTCATCGTCTTCCTTATGCTGTCGGTATCGTCCCAATCTTTGCAGAGGCTTCTCTTTGTGGCGTATTCTTCGCTCTGCATCTCGGCAGCAATCTCGTCCAATTTTGTCTTTGCCGACGTGATCTTGCTATTGCTCTCTTCGGCCTTCGTTACGAGTGCTATTTTGTCGCTTAGCGCTTTGCGGTTGGCGGCAGCCGTCTTCTCCTTGGCTTCACTGTCGGCCATCTGTCCCTTGAGTTGCTCCAGCACCTCGGACGGAATGACATATTCGGCAGCTTTCTCGTAGGCGCTCTTCAGCTTTTCAGAAGTCTCTTTTTTCTTGTCATACAGGCTTTTGATTGCCCTTCCATAGTCGGAGAAGATTGATGTGTTCGTGAGCTTTTCCAGTATATCGGCACGTTCTTCGCGACCTCCGCAGAGGAAGGTGGCGAACTGGCCTTGCGCCAACATTGCCAAACGGTTGAACTGGTCAAAGTTCATCCCGACGGCAGCCTCTATCATCTTGCCGCACTGTTCGCCCTCTACCGGTGCCTGCTCGCCTGCTTTGAGCGTCCATTTCTTGCGGTTCTTGTAGTTGCCGTTACGCATACGTGCCACTCCAAGCTCCATCTTGGCACGGTAGTCGACGCCATCGTTGCCAGCAAACACCACTTCGCTGTAGCACTCGTCCTTTTCTGTGATGCCAAGGCGTGTGTATTGTTCTATGCTTGTGATGTTTATCTCACTGCCGCTGTCGCTCACAAATGTGTTGCGGGCTCTGTTGACAACACCCTCTGTGCGAGGCGTCTTGCCGAACAGAGCCATCGCTATTCCGTCGAGAAGCACCGATTTGCCAGTGCCTGTGTCGCCAAAGATAAGGAACATACGGGCAGCCTGACCTGTGTCGGGGTCGATCATACCGGTGTCCTTCTCGAAGTCTATGTCGGCTTTGACAATAGAGGCGATGTTTCTAAGATGCAGTTCAAGAATTTTCATTTTGCCTCCTCTCCTTTCTGCATTTCTGCCTCTATTTCCGCAAAGTCACTCTCCAGTTCGCCTATGTTCAATTCAGGGTATTGGTCTATAATTTTCCTTACAAACTCCAAGGGATTGGTCATTTGCTGTAGCTCTGCCACCTCGAAATCAGGCTTTTTCTCTTCGCCGTCCTCTTCTGTGCCGTTCTCCCAGATTGTCTTTGGGTTGAATCTCACTTCATTGCCTGTCGCCTCCAGTTTGTCGTAGATAGTCTGGATGAAATCGGCCGGCAGCGCGGTCTTGCTGTCTATCCTCAGCCTTATGTAGCCGCTTCCTTTGGCAGTGCAGAAGTCGTCGATTAGGCTGTAAATCTCTTCGGCCGACTGCGCTGCATCCTTGTCGATGTCGGGCAAAAGGTAAAAGTGTCGCAGCTCGTTGATTGTCAGTCGCCGCAACTCGACATTTCCATTATGGCGGTCGATGTCTACCAGACTCACCGAATGCGGATATTGCTCATCGCAGCTCACGTGAAGCGCACTGCCTGAATAGCGCATTATGCCGCTCGGATAGCTGCTGTGTTCGGTGTATTCGTCGGCCAAGTCGTGGTTGAGTGTCTGCGGACGGTGTATATGTCCAAGCGCCAGATAGTCATAGCCTTTGCCCATTTCGCCGCCCGTCAGCATCCGAAGATTGCCGATGTCGCTGTGGCCCGTATAGTCGCTGCCGCCAACGGCTTGGTGGCCCATCAGCACCACCGGCAGGCCAGCGGCGTTGCGCTGCTCTACACGGTCGAGCAGCGACTGCACCACATCGGGACGGTGACTCGACATAAAAGGGAGCGCGACGATGAAGCCAGTCGGCAGCTCGACAATGAAGCGGTCCTGCCAGCCGTCGTCGTGTTCAAGCACGTCGGATGCCGGTCCGTAGCCTACCAACGTTACTCCCGACATTCCCCACACCTCGCTGTCGGCCTCGATGCGCGACGCTGAGTCGTGGTTGCCGGCTGTCACCACAATCGCCATTTCGGGAAACTGCCTGTGCAACTCCACAAAACGGTTGTTGAAGTAGGCCTTAACCGCTGCACTGGGTTGCTGAATGTCAAAAACATCGCCGCTCACCAGCAGCGCGTCAGGATGATATTCGCCACACCATTCCTTCAACTGCTTGAAGAAGTGGTCGTGTTCATCCACACGGTCATAATACTGGTACATTATCTGCCCCAGATGAAGGTCAGCTGTATGCAGGAATCTCATAGTGAATATTTGGGTTTTTACCGTCCCCAGCTGTCGCGGTCAAGCGAACGGTAGTTGATGGCTTCGCTGAGGTGGATGGTGTTGATGTTGGGCGATGCATCGAGGTCGGCAATGGTGCGGGCCACTTTGAGGATACGGTCGTAGGCACGTGCACTGAGGCCGAGGCGGTCCATTGCGTTCTTCATCAGTTCCTGGCACTCGGCATCGATGTCGCACCATTGACGGAATAGCTTTTGGTTCATTTGGGCATTGCAGTGGATGCCTTTATAGTTCTTGTAGCGCTCTTCCTGTATCTTGCGGGCGGCAATGACACGCTGACGTATGACGGCACTGGGCTCGCCCAGCTTTTTCTCGGCGAGGGCGGAATGTGGCAGAGGCGTCACCTCGATGTGGAGGTCGATGCGATCGAGCAGCGGTCCGCTGATTTTGTTAAGGTATTTGTTGACGGCGCCGGCATTGCAGGTGCATTCGATTGTGGGATGGTTATAGTAGCCGCAGGGACAGGGGTTCATAGCTGCAACAAGCATAAAGGCTGCGGGGTATTCGGTGGTCATCTTGGCGCGGCTGATGGTGACACTGCGTTCTTCCATAGGCTGACGCAGCACTTCGAGCACTGTGCGTTTGAATTCGGGAAGCTCGTCGAGAAACAGCACGCCGTTGTGGGCCAGTGATATTTCGCCAGGCTGCGGGTTGGCACCGCCACCGACAAGTGCCACGTCGGAGATGGTGTGGTGCGGGGCGCGAAAGGGACGCACGGCAATGAGCGAGTCTTCTTTGCGCATCTTACCGGCAACGCTGTGTATCTGTGTTGTCTCGAGCGATTCTTCAAGGCTCAGCGGTGGAAGGATGGACGGCAGTCGCTTGGCAAGCATTGTCTTACCGCTGCCCGGAGGTCCAATGAGGAGCACGTTATGGCCGCCGGCAGCAGCAATCTCGAGAGCGCGTTTTATCTGCTCTTGCCCTTTGACATCGGCAAAGTCGAACTCGTACTGGTCAAGGCTGCGTGCAAACTCGGCACGGGTGTCGACAACGGTCTTCTCGATGGTGCCTGTGCCGTTGAAGAACGCAATGACTTCTTGTATGTTGGAGACGCCATAGATGTCGAGATTGTTGACTATGGCTGCTTCGCGTGCATTGTCTTTAGGAAGGATAAAGCCTTTGAATTTACGTTTACGGGCTTCAATTGCCATCGGAAGGGCACCTTTTATTGGCCGCAGGCTGCCGTCAAGCGAGAGCTCGCCCATAATGACATATTTGTCAAGATCGTCAGGCTTGACGTGTCCGTCGGCGGCAATGATACCTATTGCCAGTGGCAGGTCGTAAGCGGAGCCTTCTTTGCGTATGTCGGCCGGAGCCATATTAATGACGACGTGCCTTTGCGGTATGTGCAAGCCGCATTGGTTGAGGGCCGACTGGATGCGTTGCTGGCTTTCCTTTACGGCGTTGTCGGGCAAGCCGACAATGGTGAAGTTAACGCCTTGCTCTACGCTGACTTCAATGGTAATTGTTATTGCGTTTACGCCAAAGATGGCACTGCCGTATGTCTTGACTAACATTGTTCTGATTATTGGATTAAGATTCTGCGGTGAAAGTTCCGTTCGCGAGAGTTCTCTGTGGTGTCAACCCCGCTCTTGTCCTTCGGCATATTGTCAAGCTTGTCCCTAAGGTTTTCTGTAACGCGTCTGTAGATTTCCTCGAGAGTCTTGGGGTGGTTCATATAATAGGCCAGGGTGGTGTCGTAGTCGGCTTGCGTGATGTTATATTTTGCCAGCAGCGAATCGTAGGCGGCTCCTGTCTGGTAGCCCAGCGAATCTCTACTGGCGGCAACGACAACGTAGTCGTAGCTGTTTATGAGATGTGCCTCGGTAAGGAAGCTTGCAAAGGTGGCAGTATCAATCACATTTTCGGGTATAGTTCTGTTACGACATCCCGTAAATGCAGCCAAAGTGCATAATAACAGCGCAATATCTAAAATAATATTTCTTTTCATCACTTGCAAAGTTACATTTTTTGCTGGAAATGGCAAAATATAATGCAAAAAAAACGGAGACTTTCTGTCTCCGTTTGATGTGGGAGTTATTGGATTCGAACCAATGACCCCTTGCTTGTAAGGCAAGTGCTCTGAACCAGCTGAGCTAAACTCCCGATTTTTCTTCTTTTGAGGGTGCAAAAGTACTAACTTTTTGCAAACTGGCAAAATTTTATTTCCAATTATTTTGGAACAGCCGCGTAATAATGCTGAATTAGAATATGTTAATGCTGATTATTTTTTGCTTGGATTCTGTAGTTCGACAAGGCTTTTATAGGTTCCGCCGAGCGCCAAAAGTTCAGAATGGGTACCTTTTTCCACGATTTTTCCGTGGTCCATTACGATAATTATGTCGGCATTCTCAATTGTTGAAAGACGGTGGGCGATGACTATTGAGGTGCGGTTCTGCATAACGCCGTCAAGAGCCTTTTGCACAGCCCGTTGCGACTCGTTGTCAAGTGCCGATGTCGCCTCGTCAAGTATCAGTATCGGAGGGTTTCGCAGCACGGCACGGGCAATACTGATGCGCTGGCGCTGACCTCCGCTGAGGGCACTTCCGTGGTCGCCTACAGAGGTGTCGTAGCCTTGCGGCATCTGCATTATGAAGTCGTCGGCGTTGGCAATGCGTGCCGCCTCGCGTATACGTTCAAGGGGTACGTCTTTCAGCCCGAAAGTTATGTTGTTGGCTATAGTGTCGTTGAAGAGGATGCAGTTTTGCGACACGACTCCTATATTACGGCGCAGCGAGTTGATGTTCATCGTCTTGATAGGCGTTCCGTCAATGCTTATCTCGCCTCCGGTGGGGTCATAGAAGCGTGGCAGCAGGTCGGCCAATGTCGTCTTGCCTGCTCCCGAGGGACCTACAATGGCCACTTTTTTGCCCTTGGGGATTACAAGATCGATGTGGTCAAGCACATATGTCTTGTCGTTCTTCTCGTTGTCATAGGCAAAGCTGACGCCTTTATACTCGATGCTGTTCTCGAAGGCAGTCATTACAACTGCGTTGGGCATCTCTGTTATTCTCTCGTCGGCATCGAGTATTTCGAATATTCTCATTGCCGAGGCGCTGCCTTTCTGCAGACTGCTGTAAGCTTTGACAATAGCCTGGACAGGAGGTATCAGACGGGCAAAGATGATGACGAAAAGTATAAAAACCGATGCCTGGATGTCGCCGCCCAGCACGGCGTTGCCGCCCAATACGAGTATAAATCCCAACCCGATGGTTCCCAGCACTTCCGACAGCGGGCTGCCGGCCTCCTTCCGCCGTGCCACGCGCATCATACGTCGGCTGTAGTTCCTGTTGACGTTTTCGAATTGTTCTTGCCTATAATGCTCACGCCTGTAGGCCTTCACAACTTCCAGATTGTCCAGCGTTTCTTTGTAGGTCGACATCATCTCGCCAAGCTTCTCCTGTCCTTTTATAGAGTTGCGTTTCAAGCTTTTGCCTATCTTGCTGATAAGAAACACAGCGGGAGGCAGAATAATGAGGAAAAGCAGGAACAGTCGCGGACTGATGAATATCAACGCGGCGGCAAAGACAATTACATTAATCGGGTCTTTAATAAGCGACTGCAGGGTGCTCACAACGCTCCATTCGATGTCGGCAAGGTCTGCCGACATACGGCTGATGAGGTCGCCTTTGCGTTTGCCCGAGAAGAAGGAAATAGGCAGAATGGTTATCTTGTGGTATATGTCGTCGCGCAGCCGTCTCAACACCCCGTTGCGGATGGGGCTGAGGAAAAAGAGCCCCAGATAGCGTGTCAGGTCGTACAGCAGCACGCATACAAGGTAGCCGCCGGCAAAGGTAAAAAGACAGGTCCACAGCCCCACACTCTCCTTGTATTGGTACAGATGATACATCGCCCAGTCGGTCAACGCGCTTTGGTTGAAGCCGAAAGCAGGCTCTACTGCAGGCGGTTCAGTCATACCGAAGAACAGTTCTATGACCGGCACAATAAGCACAAACGAGAATAGGTTGAACAGGATAGAGAGAAGATTGAAGACGATGTTGAGCGTAATCTCCTTAGGATAGTGGCGCAAATAGTTGAATACTCGCAGTATCGGTTTCATAGCCTTCTACATTTGTGTTATTACTATCTGCGGTTTAGCCAGCGCACTGTTCTGCTTGTATTCCAGCCGCTCGGCTCTCAGCTGGCGCGAAACCAGGTAGTCGTATATCGCTTTAGCCTCTTCCAACTTGGTACTCTCTATGCGTATGTGCATCTTGGGATGCTCCAGCAGGTAGTCGACGTATGCGTCAAGAATGGTGCTGAAGGTCTTATGCTTGGGGTTAAGGTTGGGGACAGGATAGCGCCCCCACAGCTCGGCGGGATGCAGAGTAAAGTCGGCTGCCACGAGGTCGCGCTTCAGTTGCGCTGCATTGCCGCAGACAACACGCGGCAGGAAGCCATCGGCGTCAACTATCACTGTGTTGTCGCCCCTTGCCGCCACCGCCAAGGCAAAGCGTCCTTCGTTGCCGTTGACTATATATCGGTCGCCGTCGGCTTTCTGCCTCAACACCTTGATAGTGCCTGTCAGAGGATTGCCCTTGCTGTCTTTCATCTGCCCATAGACTATGGCACTCTCCTCGGGCTGTGCGGCAGGATAAAGCTCGAAGGTGAATATGTCGTTGCCACCTATGCCGGCCCATTCGGTCGACTTGCCGGCAAAGTAGCCTCGCTTGCCGTCCACGGTGACGTTGAAGCTGATGTCGTTCTCCTCGCTGTTTATAGGTAGCCCGAGGTTTGTCGGCCGTTGCAGATATGTGTCGGTCAGGTTGATGAAGTACATATCGTACCCTCCGAAGCCCTGCCAGCCGTTAGAGGCGAAATATAGTGTCTTGCCATCGGCGTGGATGAACGGCAGTCTCTCGTTGCCGGCAGTGTTGACCGCCGGGCCCAGGTTCTCTGCCCTACTCCAGTCGCCGTTCTCCAATCGTCTGCAATACCAGATATCGTCGCCGCCATAGCCGCCGTTGCGGTTGGAGACAAAGTATAGATATTGCCCGTCGGCGGTGATGCTGGGTTGCGACTCCCACGTGCGCTCGCCGTTGACGTTGCGACCGGCGTTCTGCAGCGGGCCCCATTTCCCGCTCTGGCGTTCGCTGAAGTAGATATCGCAGTTTGCATAGCCCTTTTCTCTGCGCATCAACGACAGGTACATCAGGTTGCCGTCGGCTGTTGTCGTAATGCAGGAAATCTCGCCGTCCTCGTTGAATGGCGGTGGCAACTCCTCGCCGGAGGTGAAGACAGTGTCCTTCCAGCGGCTTGTGAACAGACGCAGCACCATCTCGTCCGACTCCTTGTTATAAAAAGTCTTCTGCTTCGATGCCGGCACCTGGCGCAGATAGTACATCTCCCTGCCGTCTGGAGTAAGATAGGGCCTGTACTCGTCATAGCGCGACGATACACCTCTCATAACTGTCGGGAAGAATGGCACCTGGTTCTGCAGCGCCTCGTTCAGGAACTCCGACCAGTACAAGTAGGTCGATGCCTCCTCATACACGGCGTCGTATGCTTGGTTGGGCTGCTGGTTGGTGATGTCGAAATAGCGGTTTAGCTGCTCTACGGCCTTGTCATACTCCTTGTAGGTGTAGTGGACCACACCCATATAGAAGTAGGCCAGCGCGTTCGGGTAGTCGGGGCAGTATTTGAAGAGCTTGGTGAAATTGTTGCGTATCGCTGCAGGCCGCTCGCCACCTTTGACGCCCGCCACGCCCATATAAAAGTAAGGGTCGGCGGCGGTGCGATGCTTGGCCGACACCTTGCGCATCAGCGTGATACACTGCTGGTAGCGCTTGTTGTTGTATGCCTCAACGCCTTTCTCAAAGTCGCTCTTGTCGCTTCCGCTGAACTTGTAGTGGCAGTCGTCGCCCTGTCCCCACACCATTGCGGGAACCAGCATCAGCAGCAAAAGCAGGCCTCGTCTCATCTTCGCGTTACAGCTTGGTGGGGTCTATGTGGAAATTGGCTTCGGGACCGTTGCAGGGACTCGTGCAGTGCAGTGCGCACTCGTCGCAGGGTGTCAACTCTCCGTGCAGACGCTTCTTCACCATATCGCCCACGGCATCGCGCAGCGAGCTGATGCCGATATTGCGTATCACCTCGTCGCAGAAGGCATAGCTGAGCATCGTGACCGCCGTGCGCTCGCTGATGCCGCGTGTCATCAGGTAGAACATTGCCTGGCTGTCGAGCTGTCCCACGGTGCTGCCGTGCGAGCACTTCACGTCGTCGTTGTATATCTCCAGGAAAGGCCGCGTGTCCACGTGTGCCTTGTCGGTCAAAAGGATGTTGTGGTTGGTCTGGTAGGCCTCTGTCTTCACGGCGCCGTCCTGCACCAGCACGTGACCGTTGAAGCGGGCCCGCGCCGCATCGTCCATAATGCCCTTGTACAGCTCGCGGCTGTGGCAGCGGGGCTTGGCGTGCTCTACGAATATGTAGTTGTCACACTCCTGCTCGCGGTCAATCAGATACAGTCCGTCGGCGTTCAGACGGCAGCCCTCGCCCTGCATACGCACCGTGATGTTGTTCCTCACGTGGCCGCCGCCCAGCGTTACGGTACACAGGTCCACCGTGGCGTCGTCCTGCATAGTCAGGTTGAGTTGCGTGATATGCTGCGCAGTGGTGTTCATTCCCTGCAGGCGGTAGAGCGTGAAGCGGCCGCCCTGCTCCACATTGATGCGCAGGTTCTCAATGTCGGGCATCACGTTATAGCCCAGCCCCTCGCGAAGCATAAACATCGGGGCGTCGGCGGGGTTGCACAGCACCACCGTGCGCTCCGTGCCGCGACCCACCGTCAGGGTCTGCTCCGTGGCCTCGCTGTGCCAGCTATCGCCCCATATATCGGGTAAAATGTCTTTCCTAATCATCGCCGTACTTACTTGCCAAGTTCCTCTTTAATCCATTCATAGCCTTTCTTCTCCAGCTCCAACGCCAGCTCCTTGGGACCCGTCTTGACGATGCGACCCTCGTAGAGCACGTGGACAAAGTCGGGCACGATATAGTCCAGCAGACGCTGATAGTGGGTGATGACTATTGTCGCGTTCTCGGGACTGCGCAGCTGGTTGACGCCATTGGCAACAATGCGCAGGGCGTCGATGTCAAGGCCCGAGTCGGTCTCGTCCAGTATGGCCAGAGTGGGGTTGAGCATAGCCATCTGGAATATCTCGTTCTTCTTCTTCTCGCCGCCGCTGAAGCCCTCGTTCACCGAGCGGTTGGCAAGGTTGGTGGTCATCTCCACCACCTTCTTCTTCTCCTCCATCAGCTTCAAGAACTCTGCGCCGCTCAGCGGGTCGAGGCCGCGGTATTTGCGCTGCTCGTTGATGGCGGTGCGCATAAAGTTGGTGATAGTGACACCCGGAATCTCGACCGGATACTGGAATCCGAGGAAGATGCCCTCGTTGGCGCGCACATCGACCGGAAGGTCAAGGATGTTCTTGCCGTTATAAATCACCTCGCCCTCGGTGACGGTGTATTTAGGGTTGCCGGCAATGATGCCTGCCAGGGTGCTCTTGCCGTTGCCGTTAGGCCCCATTATCGAGTGCACCTCGCCCTTGTTGATTTCAAGATTGACGCCCTTCAGTATCTCGCGGTCACCGATCGAGGCGTGCAAATTGCGTATAGATAGCAGTGACATATATTATATAACTTTTTGATTAGACAATAAATAAACCATCTGTGCCCATCAGACACCGATGCACAAAGATACAAATAATTATTAAAATAGAGAAAGGAAACTTAAACTAAGTTTCCGCTCTTCATCTTTCTCTTGTGTTGAATTTACTATTTGGACTTAAGTCTTGGCGGGGTGTGTTGTATCGTCACACCCTAATCAATAAACACTTGTCGTAGCATTAGCCCTGAAAGGGCAAAGGATTACAGGCAGGGGTGGAGCGCAGCGGAACCCCTGCGGGAAACGAAGTAAAATAAAAAAAGTCCCGAAGGGCCGACGGAAAACAACGTAGGGCATTGGCTTGACGGCGCGACACACCCCCTGCCTTTGTTTTTTATCTATCGGAACGGATGGTGCGACACACCCCGGCCTTCGATTTTGTTCACCGCGTCAGTATCGGAACGGATGGTGCGACACACCCCGGCCTTCGATTTTGTTCACCACGTCAGTATCGGAACGGCTTGTGCGACACACCCCGGCCTTCGGCCACCCCTCTCCGAGAGGGGATGGGCTGCCGCATCACTTTGATTGTCAATGTTTAGAAAGTGTTACGCTGCCGCGCCATCCCCTCTCGGAGAGGGGTGGCCGAAGGCCGGGGTGTGTCGCACCGTCAAGCATCGACAATCCGAGGTGTGTCGCACCGTCAAGCATTGACAATCCAAGGTGTGTCGCACCGTCAAGCATCGGCAATCCGGGGTGTGTCGCATTATCAAGCCATAGCATTACAATATTGTCCATCGCCCCTTCGGGGCTTTGTACTTGCTGCGGCAAATTTGCCCGACTAACCAAGGGGTCGATCTTGAGCACCGCTGAATAATGAACACGGATTGCGCGGATAGAACGGATAAAAATCCGTGTTGATCCGTACAATCCGTGTTCAAAAAGATCCAATTAATATCAAAATCCCCCGCGACGGCAAAAACTTAAAAATTTGTTAAAATTATACCCGTTTTACTTAAACATCTGAAAACCAACAAAATGACCAAATATCAATATCGCGTTATAACTGATTGTTCCTTAGCTCTTTACAAGACCAAGACTGGTTGATGTCCGCTTGATGTCCGCTTGATGTCCGCTTGTTGTCCGCTTTTAAAGCGGACAACAAGCGGACATCAAGCGGACAACAAGCGGACATCAACCAGTCTTGGTATGGCGAAATTATGATTTTATATACTCGTATTCTGTATGTTATGGCAGTGTGTGTTGAAGGTTGTTTTTCAGCCTTCGGTGATGATGGCGGCCAGAGGTTCGATGTCGGCCTTCTGCGGCAGCGGAGAGGATTCATTTTCAGGGCAATGGAACCCTGGCGGAGCATTGGTGAGCGAAGAATGAAAGTTTTTTTGCTTTCGTTGAAAAATATTTTGTAAATTTGCAAAACGGATGCTGCGAGCATCTTTGCGGCTTGTCCGCTGAAAGTAAAGCACTTATATACATCTTTGACAAATGGACGCACCTATTGTTACACTTACAACCGACTGGGGGACGCGCGACTTTTTTGCCGCTATGGTCAAGGGCAGGCTCTTTTCGCTTGTCCCGGGCGTGCGTATTGTCGACTTGAGCCACAGCCAGCAGTGGAACGATTCGGCAACCACGATCGGAATTGTCCGCTATGGCTGTTCGACATTTCCGGCGGGCACGGTCCACATTATAGATGTCGGGTGCGACAAGTCCGAGACTTCGGCTCCGTTCCCCAATCCGCTGCTTGTGTCGTGGAGGGGACAATATTTTATTTGCAGCGACCGCAAATTGCTGGAGCAGTCGCTCGACGACGGCTGTGACGAGGTGGTGGAACTTGTTCCGCCCCAGTCATTAAGGTCGTTGTCGTTTCTTGCCAACGATGTGTATTGCGATGCCGTGCAGCAGCTGCTGTCGGGCGTGTTGCCAAGCCAGATAGGTGTACCGTGCGAGCCGCTGCGCCGCCGTGTGCAGCCGCAGGCGCAGCTCGATGGCAACGAGTTAATAGCTATGGTTACGGGCATCGACAGCTATGGCAATGCCGATTTGAATATCAGCTATGACGATTTCGAGGCGCTGCGTGCCGGTCGCCGTTTCAAGGTCAAGATTGAATGGCGCTTGGGCAGCAACGACCGTTTTGAGGACATCAAGAGCGTATGCCGCCACTACAGCGACGTCCGTATGGGCAACATATTGCTGACCGTTTCGGCCACGGGCCGTCTGCAGATAGCCATCAACAAAGGCTCGGCCGTGCAACTTATAGGCCTGCGCTACGCCTCGCGCTGCCACTTCCTGTTTGAGTGAACAAGAGGGGAGTGAAAGAGGAGTGAAAGGGATATTATTGAGAAGTTAAAGGGAGTTAAGGGACAATACCAACCGAGCCGGTACATTTGTCCCTTAACTCCCCTTAACTTCTCTTTTACTTCTTTAACTTCTATTTATCTTTGCTTTATTTCAGCTCTTGGGAGTCTTCCAGTTGAAGAAGACCTGCACGCCGGCCATCTGGTAGATCTGCCAGTGGCCCCAGTTGCCCATACCGCTGAAATCGGTATCCCATTTCAGGTTGAGGGCGAAGTTGGCCGAGATGTGTTTCGAGAAGCGATAGTCGAGTTTGAGTTCGAAGTCGAGGTCGGTCTCGAAGCCGCGCTTCTTCATCCAGTTGAAGTTCTGCAGGTCGGTCCACTGCTCACCTTCGGCAAGCGCATATTTGGAGTCGGTGGCCATATTGTCGCCCCAAGCCATATTCTTGGGTTTCTTGTAGTCGTAGAAGAGCTCGGCACGAGCGTAGAGGTCGAGGCTCGGAAGGATGTCTTTCTTCAGGTATTGAGCCTTGACATACGAACCGAGGGCGAAATAGGCGTGGGTGAATGTCGAGGGGTCGGCGGCGTTGAAGTCGTCGTCCTGGATAACACCGTAGTTGTAGCCGTTGGCTATCAGCGAGTCGTTGTAGACGAAGGTGGTCTTGCCGGTCAGGAAAGAGAGCGAGACGGACCAGTCGGTCTTCTTCAGCTCGAACGAGAGGGCCGTGGTCAGATAGCCGGGAGCCATAAAGCTCGACACCTCGGTGGCGATGGCATTGTAGCCAATGCCTTCGTAGGTGTAGCCCTTGCCGAACTGCGACTTGAAGTTGGCCGTGAAGCTGGCGCCCCAGTCCTTGTAGGCCTTCCACGAGAGGGCGGAAGTAAGGTCTATCTTGTCGTTGCTCTTGCGGCGAGTCTCAAAGCGGCCTCCGACACTGTCCTCGGCCGAGTTGTCGAGGTCTTGCCAGGCGAAACCGTAGGCGAGGTCGGCGATATTGTCCCATACGAATTTGGGGTGGGTGTATTTGTAGTTGCCGAAGAAGGTGCCGGTGATGTCGATCTGCGAGTTGCCGGTGGCCGACCAGTTGTGGTAGATGAATTCACCTATCTTGAGAGCCGGTGTCGACGATGTCGTCCACACGCCCTTGGGGGTGCTGGTACTGTCGCTTGTAGCGGCGTCGTTTGTGTTGCCCTCGGCCATAGCCATTGGCGCAAACAGGAGGGTCATTGCTGTCAGAAGAAGTATTTTTTTTGTCATAGTTTATGTTGTATTTTGATTGTTTCAGTTTTAGAAGTCATAGTCGGCTATCGCGTCCTGTATCTCGTTGGCCTCGAAGCCGTGCGATGCAAGGAAAGAGGTGAGCTTGGCCTTGCGCTTGCGTGGGTCGTCATCGTGGATTGTCTGCAGTTTGCTCTCGGCCAGCTGCTGGAGCACTTCGCGGTACTGATTGTTGTCCATTTGCTGCAGCGCGTTGGCAATAAGCTTGTTGTCAATGCGTTTACTGCGCAGCATATAGTTGATTTTTATGCGTCCCCATTTTTGAAGGCGCAGTTTGGAATCGCAGTAGAGTTTGCAATAGCGAGCCTCATCGATGTATTCGTTATCGACCAGATAGTCGATGATGCGGCTTGACAACTCCCTGTCGGCTCCCCAAGCCAGTAGTTTTTCTTTTACTGCCGTGCGGCATTGCTCACTGGCAGCACAGTATTGTTCTGCCTTTGCAACGAAAGCCTTGTCTGCGTCGGTGAATTTGTATTTGTCTGACATTTGGGTTGTCGTGAAATGTTAATTGTATGATAATTCAGTGAATATAAAACCGTTAGAAAGATGTCGCGGTTTTATTTCATTTGGCAAATGTACACAAATAATTTGATTTAAGGAAGTTTAAATGTATTTTTAACTTTTTGTATTGCATATTTTTCTTTTGCTCCGCGTGCGGAACAGGGTAGACAGGCAGGTTTTTTATGGCTTTTAGAAAATAAATTTTGCCGTTTTGCCAAAGTTTCGTAACTTTGCATCGGATATATAATATACTTTAATTATGGGAAAGGGAAGAATACTATTTGTCAATCAAGAGATTATGCCTTTTGTGCCAGAGAATGAAAATTCTTATATTGGGCGTTATCTGCCTTCGTTTGCACAGGAAAAAGGACGTGAGATTCGAGTCTTTATGCCGCGTTTCAACGAGGTGAACGAGCGCAAGAACCAGCTGCACGAGGTTATCCGCCTTTCGGGTATGAATCTCATTGTCAACAATGCCGACCACCAGCTTATCATCAAGGTGGGCTCTATACCTTCGGCCCGTATGCAGGTGTATTTTATAGACAATGAGGAGTACTTCACGCGTCACAAGGGCTTTTTTGACGAGAAGGGCAAGTTCAGCACCGACAACGACGAGCGTATCCTCTTCTTCGGCCGCGGTACACTCGAGGCTGTGCGCAAGCTGGCGTGGCAGCCGCACCTGATCCATTTCACGGGCTGGTTCTCGTGTATGATCCCGTTCTACCTGCGCCGCATCAACAAAGAGAATGCCTTTTTCTCGGGAACCAAGACGGTCTTTTCGATCACCAACGATGCCTTCAAGGGTGGATTCGGCCCTGATATGGAGCGCAAGCTGAAAGCCGACGGCGCGACGGCCAAGGACCTGCGGCTGTTCGAGAACCTTGACTATATGACGCTGACCAAGGCTGCTATCACCTACGCCCACGGCATAGTCATCGCCTCACCCAATGCCGACCCTGAGCTGGTGGCCTTCGCACGCGAGAACAAACGCCACATTGTGGAGTACAATCCTGACAAAAACGCTTTCTACGAACAAATCAACAAGCTGTACGACACTGTGATTGGCAGCAACATTAACAACTGATACCTTTTATGCCAAAGAAATTTTTCCATTTCGCTATATGCCTTTCGGCTTTACTGATTCTGAATGCCTGCGATGAGAAGGAGTCGGACCTGGGTGTCGACCTGCAGGACCCTTCGACACTCTATGAGGGCATTGTCGATACCGCCTATGGTACGGCTATGACTGTATACGATGACTCGCTGCTGACATCAGGCCAGTCGAGTGTGCTGGTGGGATGCTACAGCGACGCCGTGTTCGGCACATCGGAGGGCATCTACTACACGCAGATAACTACGGCCAACGACGCCGGTGTGGAGTTTGACCAGAATTCAATCATCGACTCGGTGGTGCTTTCCTTTGCTGTGTCGGACATCTATACATCCGCAAGCAGCTCGAAAGGCTACCGCGACCTGCATTTTGAGATTTACCAGCTGGCCGAAAGCCCGATGAAGGACACAGCCTATTATGCCACCGACGAGCTTACGGTGACGAACAACTGCCTCTTCGACGACGTGGTGCGCGTGGTGCAGAGCGACACAATGGTGGCGTCGATGAAGCTTGGCGACAACTTTATCGCTCAAATTTCCAACTGCAGCTATGGCTCGTCGGCCGAGTTTGCCGAAGCCATAAAAGGTATGCGCGTGCGCCTTATCAACGACGGCACGCCTGTTATGGCCACGCTCAACCTGGCTGCGTCGAATACACGTATCCGGGTGTACTACAAATATGTCAATGGTGAAGAGACGATAAGCCGTACCTACGACTTCGACGTGTCAAACTCGGCTCCTCACTTCAATGGCTATAAGAATAATTTTGCCGGTCCGCTGGCCACATTCAACACGAATACAAGCGACTCGATTGACGGCAGCCGCTATCTGTATCTCAGTCCTATGGGTGGCGCGAATATCAAGCTGAACTTTAACGCCTTTGTTCAGCAGTTCCGCCAACAGCATCCGTATGCAATCATCCATTATGCCGAACTGCTGCTGCCTGTGGCCGACATCTCGCCTGCTGACAAGCCGAGTATGATTGTGGCCCTCAAATGCTTCAACGACGGCACGGTAGTCAACATACCCGATATGTATGATGCCTATACAAGCTCGGGCTTCGACGGCAAATACGACTCTGGCAACGGCTACTACCGTCTGCGTGTGACACAGCATTTCCAGAAGCTGGTCAAGAGTGGTATGGACCTTGGTACGTTGTTGCTGATCAATGGTCGCCGCTCATCGGCATTGCGCACGGTCATCAATGGTTGCGACGCCACTCTGACAGGAAACAATCCTGTCCGTATTCAATTTGTTTACAGTGAATAGTAGTTTATAGTTATGCTCAAAAAGTCGATTGTTTTTCTTTTGTGCTGCTCGTTCCTGCAGCTCAATGCACAGATACGCTACCAGAAATTCTATGACGCTCAACAGCAGAAAGCCGCCGTTGAGGGTATGATGACCGACGACAGCGTCCGCACGGGCGATTGGACGTGGTGGCATCAGAACGGCCGTGTCTATCAGCAGGGTAAGTATAACGAGCACGGAGAGAAGGTGGGTACGTGGAAGGTCTTTTACGACGATGGATCGAAGTGTGCCGAAGAATGCTACGGCAACGGTACTTCGCGCGAGTGGTACAAGAACGGGAACCTCAAGAGCGAGGTGACGGTGGCCAACGGCCTCAAGCAAGGCACCTATAAATCGTGGTATGCCAACGGCCAGCAAAAGGACGAGATTCCTTTTGTGCGCGGTGTGAAGCAGGGCGCGACAACAGAATGGCACGAGAACGGCAAGAAGAAGTTTGAAGGCACTTATAAGGACAACGAGCTCAACGGCCCGGCGGTATGGTATACCGACAAGGGTGGCTTTGATATGAAAGGCCGCCTCGAAGCCGGCGAACAGCAGGGCGAATGGTTCTTCTATTGGCGCACCAACGGCAAGCTGGGCATCCGCGGCAACTATGACAAAGGCCTTGAGACTGGCGTTTGGACCTACTATTACGAGACTGGCGAGAAGTGGCGTGAAGGCAGCTATTCGGGTGGCGACAAGTCGGGCAAATGGGTTACATACTACGAGTCGGGCCGCAAGCTGCACGAAGGCAACTATGTGGCGAATAAGGAGGAAGGCGTGTGGACGGCATTCTATGAGGACGGACACATCGATTATACGGGCTCGTTCCGCAAGGGTATGAAGGACGGCGAATGGAAGGCATTTTACGACGATGGCCGTCCGCGCTACGTGATGCACTATGCGTCGGACGAGAAGGACGGCGAGGAGGTCCGCTATTTCCCCAATGGAAAGGTTGAGTCGCGCGCCAACTACAAGAATGGCCAGTGGCACGGCAAATACGAGCGCTACAACAGCGCCGGCAAGATAGAGGAGCAAGGCTCATTCGTCAACGGCGAGAAGGACGGACGCTGGGTGCTGTACGATGCCCACGGCAAGGTGGCTATGGAGATGGACTTCAAGGCGGGCAAGAAGGACTCGAAGGACAGCAAGCCTTCGGGTGGCCGCGTGGGTGACTTCTAATCAGATGCTGTCGTGACTACTCTTTTGTTGGCTTCAAAGTCGCCCCGACGCAGGCAGTTGCTGTCGCAGCTGGGATTCCCGACACGTTTTGTTGATGTAGATGTCGAGGAGGTTGTGCCCCCCGACACTCCTGTGGAACTTATATCGGCAGGGCTGGCATTGCTTAAGGCAAAGGGTTATGCACTTCCGCTGGCTGCCGACGAGGTGCTGGTAACAGCCGATACCATTGTCGTGCATAAAGGCGAGGTGCTGGGCAAGCCGCACAGCCGCCAGCAGGCTTTTGATATGCTGCGTTCCCTGTCGGGCGACAGGCATACGGTCTTCACGGGTGTATGCTTGAAAAGCCCGGAACGCCAGGTGGTATTTACCGAACGGACCGACGTTATCTTCCGTCAGCTGACGGAGAATGTCATCTCTCATTATGTGGACCAAAACAGCTGCTATGACAAGGCCGGAGCATACGGTATCCAGGAATGGATAGGTATGGTCGGCGTAGAGCGCATTGAGGGCTGCTATTATAATGTTATGGGGCTGCCGGTGTCGCGTCTTTACTGTGAACTGCAGCAGCTTATAGCGAAATCTTGATTCATTGTCAGCTCGCCTTTGTCGAGCATTTGGCGCACTGTTTCTGCAAGCAGCTCGTCGCCAATCTTTGGTAAGCGCTCTGCCAGTTGCTTTATTGTCAGCGGACCGCTTTTCAGTTCTTTAACAATTGCCTCTTCGGGAACGGCGGTGTTGACTTTCTTTCGGTCTAAGCACACATCGCAGATACCGCAATCGGAGGCATCGCTCTCGCCGAAGTAGCGCAGCAGTTGGCGGCATCGGCACTCGCTGTCGTTGGTGGCATAGTCTATCATCGCCTTGCGGCGCTGCCAAGCGGCCTCTTTCAGTTCTTTGTAGTTCTTATCGCTTATGTGAAGGTCTCTTATGTCGATTCTGGGCGAGCAGAACACAATCGGAGGCTTCAGCATCTTGGGCTGATAGTCGGCCATCTGCAAGCGGTTCAGCTCTTTCAGACTGTTGGCTACCTGTGTCTCTGTCATTCCGCAGCGGCTGGCTATCAGACTCTCGCTGATGGGCGTATAGTCGGTGAAGAGCCCTCCGTAGAGACGCAGTATCA
Source organism: uncultured Bacteroidota bacterium (assembly GCA_902788805.1). Taxonomy (GTDB): domain Bacteria; phylum Bacteroidota; class Bacteroidia; order Bacteroidales; family P3; genus Colimorpha. The sequence continues at coordinate 34,955 of CADALO010000005.1, forward strand.
CGGTGAGCATATCGCCTATGGTGCGGTTCGAAAGCTGGTAACGGTACAGCTCTTCTTTGTCGATGATGATAAAAAGTTTCGACTGCAGTTCGTTGTGCTCTGGCAGAGAAATAAGTCCTTCGCGTTCCAAGAACTTCAATGCGCTGAAGAAGGTGTAGATGTCGAGACTATAGCTGTTGCAGATTCTCTCGGCATCGAATTCAAAGCGTGCATCTTTGCCTGAGCCAGTGGGTATCTGGTAGTAGTTGCACAAGGCGTTGTAGACATTCTTAATATAGTTGAGCGGCGGGAAGTCGCGTTCCAGATTGTCGCGCATCCTTGTGATATCGTTGTCTTGATAGAGCAGCACGGCATAGGCCTGCTTGTCATCGCGTCCTGCGCGCCCTGCCTCCTGAAAGTAGGCCTCGGGCGATTCGGGCATATCCCAATGCACTACAAAGCGTACGTCGGGTTTGTCGATGCCCATACCGAAGGCATTGGTGGCCACCATAACACCACGGTTCGACTTCAGCCAGTCCTTCTGGCGGTTTTCGCGTTCCTTCTGTGGAATACCTGCGTGGTAAGGTAGTGCAGCTATGTCGTGGTCGTTAAGCATATTGGCTATCTCCAAGGTGCGACGCCTGTTACGTACATAAACTATGCCGCTGCCGCCCACGCTGCGTATAATGCGCAGCAGCTTGCCTTGCTTGTCCTCCTCGTTGAAGACGCTGTACGACAGGTGCGGGCGCATAAAACTGCTCTTGAACAGCCGCCCTTTGCGGAAGTCAAGCTTTGTCTCTATGTCGCTCACCACTTCGGGCGTAGCGGTGGCAGTCAGAGCTATGACCGGAACCTTGGGGTGGTACGGCCTTATGCTGGCAATCTCAAGATACGGAGGCCTGAAGTCGTAGCCCCATTGTGATATGCAGTGGGCCTCGTCTACGGCTATAAGGTTCAACGGCATCTGCCTCAGATGGTCTATGAAGGTGCGGCTGCAGAGTCGCTCGGGCGACACATACAGCAGCTTGATGTCACCATAGATGCAGTTGTTGAGTATTGTCTCTATCTCGTGGTGGCTCATCCCCGAGGTGATGTAGCGTGCCTTTATGCGTTTCTCGCGCAGTTGCCTCACCTGGTCCTGCATCAGTGCTACCAATGGCGATATTACCAAGGCTATGCCGTCGGTGGCCAAGGCAGGGATTTGGTAGCACAGCGACTTGCCGCCGCCGGTAGGAAGCAATGCCAAAGTATCGTTTCCGGCCAGTACAGAGGAGATTATCTCCTCTTGTAGTGGCCGGAAACTGTCGTAGTGGTAATAACGTTTCAGTATCTCGAGTGGCGTCATCGCTCTATCTCAGCACTGTTACTGTGCCTCGCTGTGTCACAATGTCGGTGGTGCCGGGTCTGCGGTAGGTACAGGTGTATACATACACTCCCGTTGGGCAGGGCTTGCCTTTGTAGGTGCCGTCCCATTTGAAGTTCTGGTCGGTGGTGTACAGTATCTGGCTGCCGCGGCGGTCATAGAGGTAGAATGAGAAGTACTCCAGATTGTTGTGGGTCAGGATGAAGAACTCGTTGTTGGTGCTCTCCTCCGGTGTGAAGGCGTTGGGAATCCACAGTGCGAAGATCTCTATAGGAATGTAGAACGCTGTGTCGCTGTTGCATTGCAGCTCGCCGCCGGTGCCGGTGGTCAGCTTAATCTGCACAGAGTCTTCACTCAGGTCGGTAAAGGTGTGACGTACCTGTTTTTCGGTCGAGGTGTAACCGCTACCGAAGTCCCAGAAGGTGTAGGTCGAGCCGGGCGACACGTCGCGGAACGTAACCTCGGGCACTTCCGAGTCAATGAAGTCGGGACTCAGCTCGAAGGTGGGCACAGGATGGTGGAACACCGTGATGGTCTGTGTCAACGGAGTAGCCGAGCAGTTGTTCATACCGTGGCCTATCAGGGTGTAGGTGGTTGTCGTCTGCGGGCTCACTACCAGTGTGTCGTTGTTGGTCTGGCCTGCCATCGACGGGTCGTCTGGCATCGAGCTCCACGTGTAGCTGTAAGCGTTCGAGGCATAGAGCTTCACTTGATCGTTCTCGCACATCTTGACAATAGGCACCTCCAAGTGCGGGTCTACTATATATATGTTGATGCTGTCCACGCTCTCGCAGCCGAACGGACTGCGGGCCCTGACATAGTATCTTGTGTCGTGTGTCGGCATTGTTGTCAGCCGGTTGGTGTTGCTCTGCAGCGGATTGGTGCTTTGCAGCGAGGTATACCAGTCATACACTGTCTGAGGATTCTGCGATGCCACGTCCACTATTGCCTGCGTGCCGTTGCACACTATTGTGTCGCCGGTCACCTCAAGCACTGGATACTCATCCACGTGCACCACAATGCTTGTGTCAACATAGCAGTATACGCGGTCCAAAACACCATCGGTGTTGGTGTCCTCCTGATAGTAGGTGCTGTTCCTGGTGCGGATATGCACTACCGATGTTGTGTCGAAGGTGTAGCGTGTGGCGGTCTGGGCCGAGACGTAGCTGGTGTCGCCGGCCTCGGTTGCTATAGTCCACTCGTTATAGGCGGCTCCAGGCGTCTGGTTGAAGATAAATATCGTGTCGCCCTCGCACAAGCTGTCGCGCGACAGGCGCAGCGACGGCACTGGCGGCTTGATGGTGCGGATGGGTATAGTCTTCTCGTTCCAGCACGAGGTACCTACTGCCGATGTGCGCACCTTGACGCTGTAGTTGGTGCTCCCCTGTGGATAGGTGTGGGTGGCGTGGCCGCCGTAGTAGGTGCCCACCAGGGTTGACGGTGTCGGTGGGTTGGAGGCATAGAACTCCCAGCGGGTCAGGTTGGTGTCAACCTGGTTGGTGTCGTGCGGTGCGTAGGGTGCAAGACTGAGGTCATATAGCGTAATACCGGCGTTGCAGTCGAGAGTGCTGTCCACGCTCAGACGCGGCTTGGTGTTTCCCACGTCGGTGAAGACGGTTGAGGTTACGGCAATATTGTCGTTCATCTTGGTGGTCATCTTGCACATAAATGTGCTCTGGTTCGCGGTGTCGCCAGTGTTGACGTTTCTGAAGTGCGCCAGCGTTGCACCAAGGCTGTCGGCCGTGGCACCTTCAATCAGCACATAATTGGATTCGTCACTCTGTGCTGCACCAATCAGCTGACCGGTCTTGCTGCGATACCATCGGTAACTTGCTGCACCCTTGGGGGCATAGATTGTTGTCACGGCATCGCTCTCGCCTGCGGTACAGCCGGTGGCACGCAGGTCCTTCGACTGGCAGTCGCCAGCGATGTAAGCCGCTGCATAGTGGACATTCATCGAGCAGTCACCAGCCGTTATCTTGATTCGTACCGTCTGATAGGTGTAGTCGGAAAGGTTGATCATAACCTTGCGCCACGGCAGATAGATGTTGTCGCCGTCAATAGATGACGAATTGGTTGTCATCACTGCTCCTGTCGCTCCAACCCTGAAAGCAGTGTCTCCTGTGTTTGCAAGAGGTGTAGGACGCGTGTAGCAGAGTGTATCGCCTGCAAGAGGCTGCCAGTTGGGCGAGGCTGCCGAGCCGGTGTTCTTCTCCACAACGATAACGAATTCAGGATTTTGGTTGGCACTATGTCGTCCATTCTGCAGCGACAGGGCAAACCATATAGTAATCATAGCGTTTTCAGGTTTGACCTGAATCTCGTATGTCAGTTTCTCTGCTCCGTGCTCTCCACAATAATTGCCTAAACGTATTGAGGTGTGAAACGATGTGTCAGGCGGCAGGTACGACAAGTGACCGTGCGTTTCAGGGTCTGTACCAGCACCTTTGATGACAAACTGACGTTGATAGTCGAGGTTGTTGTTTAAGTCTCTCGAATTCTGCGGTGCTGCGCCTTCATACGAAACGCTTGAACAACCATTTGTATTGAGGTATGTCCCCAACTCTGAGGCCTGTACAGTGACATTATATGTTCCACCTTCTGTATTACAGGTACTTGCCACTGCGTTTTTAATACCCGTATATCCCGTCCACTTCTCCTGATGCGAGCCACTAAGGGTGAAGTTTGTTGGGTTCTTCAAGCCAATACAGTTGGGGTTGACCTTGCCTGTATAGCCCTGCGCTGCCGCGCTGCCGCAGCAGCCCGCAAGCAGCATTGCAATGATTATTGTTTTTAGTCTGTTCATAGTCTTGTCGGTTTAGTGGTTTTACTTTATCAGAGTAAGTGTACCTTTCTGCGACATCAGGCGCTCCACGCCTTCCCTGCGGTAGGTGGCAATGTAGACGTAGGTGCCCTGCTTGCACTCCTTGCCTTTGTAGGTGCCGTCCCAGCCCTCCTCGACATCGGTCGTCGAGAAGACCAGCGCGCCGCCGCGGTCGTAGATATGCAGCTCATAGTCGGTGAGCTTGTTGGCCGTGAAGGGCTTGAAGACATTGTTGGTCTCCAACTTGGGCGTGAAGGCGTTGGGGAACCACACGGCAAAGATGCCTACGGGGATATAGAATTCCAATGTGTCGGAGCATCCAAGGGCATTGCCAGTGATGAGGGTGATGAGTATCGAATCCTGACTCAAGTCGGTGAAGGTGTGTACCACAGTACGTGTGGTCGAGGTGGCGCCGTTGCCGAAGTTCCACAGCGAGGTGGTACCGTTTTCAGACAGGTCGGCAAACTGCACCGAGGGGTTCTCCGAGTCGATATAGTCGGGGGTCGTCTGCACCTGCATTACAGGCCAGGGGTAGACGGTAATCTTCTGCGACAGCTCGTTGGCGCTGCAGCCGTTGGTGCCGTGGCCCACCACTTTGTAGGTCGTAGTCACCTGCGGTTTCACCTTGATGGTGTCGCTGTTGGTCTGTCCTTCCAAGTCGGGGTCGGGCGGCGTAGCGCTCCAGTCATAGTAGGCAGCCTTGCCAGCTATCAGCACTGTCGAGTCGCCGGTGCATATCTTGTCCTTCTGGTCAAGCACCTGCAGGTCGGGCTTGACGAGCGAGAGGGTGATGCTGTCCCACGTGGTGCATCCGAAGGGGCTCACAACCTTGACATAGAAGGTGCGGTCCTGCGTGAGGGGTATTGCCAGGCTGTTGTTGTTCTCCACCACCGGCGTGTTGCCGCCATAGACCTGATACCAGTTGTAGCTGCAGCTGTCCACGCTGCTCTGCACGGTGACGCTCGAGTTCTGGCCGTTGCACACTATTGTGTCGCCGGTGACGGTCAGCTTGGGATACTGGCCCACCCTGACAGTAAACGTGGTATCGGAGTAGCAGTAGACATCCTCAACGATTCCGTCGCCAGTGGTGTCGGCCCTGTAGAACGATTTGCTGCGGGTGCGCAGTGTCACCTGAAGGGTGGTGTCGAGTATAACGCGAGTGGCGGGTGTGGTGCTCTCGTAGGTGGTGTCGCTTATGCCTTTGATTCTCCATTTATGGTAGGTAGAACCCTGCGTAAGGTCGGTGATGTAGATGGTGTCGCCCACGCAAAGCTCGCTGAGGTTCTTGTTGATACTGGTGCGCGGCACGGGCCGTTTAACCGTTCGTATGGCTACCGTCTTCTCGTTCCAGCACGAGGTACCTACTGCCGATGTGCGCACCTTGACGCTGTAGTTGGTGCCGGCCTGGGGATAGGTGTGAGTGGCGTGGCCGCCGTTGTAGGTGCCCACCAGGGTTGCCGGAGTCGGCGGGTTGGAGGAGTAGAATTCCCATACCGTCAAGTTGGTGTCTACCTGGTTGGTGTCGTGCGGTGCGTAGGGGGCAACGCTGAGGTCATAGAGCGTAATGCCGGCATTGCAGTCGAGCACACTGTCCACGCTCAGACGGGGCTTGGTGTTTCCCACGTCGGTGAAGACGGTAGAAACCACGGAGATTGATTCGTTCATCTTGGTAGTCATCTTGCACATAAAGGTGCTTTGGGTAGCAGTGTCGCCCGTGTTGACGTTTCTGAAGTGTGCCAGCGTTGCACCAAGGCTGTCGGCCGTAGCGCCTTCAATCTGAACATAGTTGGCTTCGTTGCTCTGCTCGGCACCAATCAGCTGGCCGATCTTGCTGCGATACCACGCATAGCTAATGGCACCCTTGGGGGCATAGATTGTCGTCACGGCGTCGCTCTCGCCTGCGGTGCAGCCGGTGGCACGCAGGTCCTTCGACTGGCAGTCGCCAGCGATATAAGCCAACGCATAGTGAGCACTCATCGAACAGTCACCAGCGGTGATCTTGATGCGTACTGTCTGGTAGGTGTATTTCGAAAGGTTAATCATAACCTTCTGCCAAGGCAGATAAATGTTGCATCCACTTGTTGCTCCAGTATGGCTTCCACTCGAGCCTACATAAAAGGGAGTAACATCCGAACTGGTTCCTGCAGGTGTCGGTCGGGTATAACAAAGCGTGTCGCCGGCAAGGGGCTGCCAGTTTGGAGATGCTGTTGTACCCATATTCTTCTCCACAACGATAACGAATTCAGGATTTTCAGCAGCAGAGTGTTGGCCATTGTGTAGTGACAGGGCATACCAAATAGTAATCATAGCGTTCTCTGGCTTGATTTGAATCTCGTATGTCAGCTTCTCTGCGCCGTGATAGCCGCAATAGTTACCCAGACGTATCGAGGTATGGAACGAGGTGTCGGGCGGCAGGTACGACAGATGACCGTTGGTTTCGGGGTCTGTGCCCGAACCTTTGATTACAAAGTTATATGAATGGTCAAGGTTGTTGTGCAGGTCCCTTGACGTAGAACGTGTGCTGCCGTTGCTCAGACTGATGTTGCAGGCACTGCTGCTGGGGTTGTTCGATGTACCCTCCAGATTTGATGCCTGTATAGTCTGGTCGTATGTTCCGGCTTCCATATAACAGGTACTTACCATTTCGTTTTTCGAACCCGTATATCCCGTCCACTTCTCCTGATGCGAGCCACTAAGGGTGAAGTTGGTTGGGTTCTTCAGACCAATGCAGTTGGGGTTGACCTTGCCCGTGTATTGAGCCGACGCGCTGCCGCAGTAGCCGACCAACAGGGCCATAACCGACAAAATTAATAATTTCTTCATTATTTTATGTTTTTTATTGTTTACGTTTTTATACTTTTACGGTAAAGGAGTAACGCTATTTTTCCGTTTTCATTATGCATAGTCACAAAAAATGCCAATTTCGCTGCAAAAAAATTAATTTTTTTTTCAAAGAAAAGCGCACAAAAGAGATAAAGCACTGTAAAACAAAATCATAGCAGCAATAAAAAAATTGCATTTTTTCACCCTGCTACCCCATAACAAATCGCCGTTTCTGCTCCGCCTCTTCACCGGGTCAACACTGGTTGTTGTCCGCTCGTTGTCCAGTTGTTGTCCAGTTGTTGTCCAGTCACGAACGGACAACAATCGGACAACAATCGGACAACAATCGGACAACGACCGAAGATGGCCTTGTAAAAACCTAAGGAGCAAGCAGTTGTGACACAAAGATGATGCTTGGTTTATTTTGTTGGTTTTCAAATATTTAAGTAAAACGGTGTATTTTTTAACAAACATTTGTTGAGGTTTGACGGTGCGATACACCCGGGATTGTCGCTGTTTGATGGTACGACACACCACAGATTGTCGCTGTTTGACGGTGCGACACACCACAGATTGTCGCTGTTTGACGGTGCGACACACCCCGGCCTTCGGCCACCCCTCTCCGAGAGGGGATGGCGCGGCAGCGATTTATTGATAATCAAATCGATGCGTCAGCCCATCCCCTCTCGGAGAGGGGTGGCCGAAGGCCGGGGTGTGTCGCATCAGCCGTTCAAATACGAAGGCCGGGGTGTGTCGCACTCATAATGTTGTACTTAATGTTGCCAGCTATATTATGTGCAATGATACTACGTATTAATGTTTTTTTGTATATTTGTAGCTTGTTTCGAGAGGGCGCTTAATCAACTATCCTATTGTAAACAACCGAATTAAATCGTTATATTATGAATAAAACCTGTACTTTTTCCTGCGATTCGATATGACGGATTAAGGCTGCCCCCCCTACCCTGCTGAAATGAAAATCAAATATTCCACATACTCTAACATCACCGCCACGGTGCTCAACATACTGCTTGCATACGTGGTGTATATGCTCTGCCGCATAGCATACGTATGCGAGAACTGGTCGCTGTTCGCTCCGGGCTGGCAATCGCTGTCGCTCTGGTCGCTGCTGAGGGGCGGAGTGCGTTACGACGGCTGCGCAATTGCCTATACCAACGGCATCTACGCGGCGTTGATGCTGATACCGATACTTGCCAAAGAGCGCGGCTGGTGGCAGACAATGACCAAGTGGATATATGTGGCAATCAACTCGCTGGCAGTGGTGATAAACCTCTGCGACGCTGTCTATTCGCAATATACCGGTCGACGCACCACAAGCACTTTCTTTCACGAATTCAGCAACGAGAACAATCTGGGTGACATCTTTTTCATCGAGTTGTTGAACCACTGGTATTTAGTCCTTGCAGGTGCGGCTTTGATCGCGATGTTGTGGCTGCTGTACACCAAGCCACAGGGCGATATGGTCAGCGACCGGAAACGATACCACATCACGCAAGGCATTGCCTTTGCCGTGATGATACCACTGGCTTTCATCGGGATGCGCGGAGGACTTATAAACACCTACAGGCCGGTATCGTTGGCCGACGCCAACCAGTATGTCAACCAACCCAACGAGGCGGCGATAGTGCTCAACACGCCGTTCTCTATCATACGCACTGTCGGAAAGACCACATACGAAGACCCCAAGTACTTCGACGACAACACGCTGACACATATCTACAATCCAATACACACTGCCGACAGCAACACGGTGATGAACAAGAAAAACGTTGTGATTCTTATTGTCGAGAGCTTTGGCAGGGAGTATATAGGCTTCTACAACCGCGACCTTGAAGGCGGCAAGTACAAAGGCTACACTCCATTCATCGACTCGCTGCTCGAGCACTCGATGACGTGGGAGCAGACATACGCCAACGGCAGAACCAGCATAGACGGAATGCCGGCGGTACTGGCTTCGATACCGACTTTTGTAGAGCCGTTTTTCTTCACCAGCTATTCGCTCAACCGTGTCAGCGGACTTCCGGGCGAATTGGGCAAAGTAGGCTACTCGTCGGCCTTCTTCCACGGAGCCGACAATGGCTCGATGGGCTTTCAGGCGGCAGCACGTGCTATGGGCTTTGATACCTACTATGGGCGCAACGAATACGACGACGACCCTCGCTTTGGCGGCGAGAAGGATTTTGACGGCACCTGGGCCATCTGGGACGAGCCGTTCCTGCAATACTTCGCCACCAAGATGGGCGAAATGCAGGAGCCGTTCATCACTGCTGTCTTCACCGCCTCTTCGCACCATCCGTTTGTGATACCGGAGCAATACCGCGACATATTCCCTGAAGAGCAGCTGGTTATGCACAAATGCATACGCTATGTAGACCAGTCGCTGCGCAAGTTTTTTGCCACAGCAAGCAAGCAGCCGTGGTTTGAGAACACCGTTTTCGTCATCACCAGCGACCACACCAATATGAGCAATCACGACATCTACCGCACTCCCATCGGTGTGTTCTGCGGGCCGATTATCATCTACGATCCTTCAGGGCAACTGCCCACAGGCGTTCAGAAAGGTGTGGCCCAACAGATTGACATTATGCCCACCGTGCTTGGAATGCTTGGATATCCAAATCCTTTTGTGGCCTTTGGACGCAACTTGATGGACGGCGACGGCGGCTGGACGGTGAACTATACCGGCGGAATATACCAGTATCTGGCAAACGACACTCTGATTCAATTCAACGGGAAAGAGGTAACCGGCACCTACTGCCTGTCGAGCGACCCGATGATGACAAATCCGCTGCCAGTCTCCCCTGCCGGCCATACCAAACGGTTAAAGGCTATAATACAGCAATATATGCAACGAATGCTTGACGACAAACTAACAGTGGAGGACAACACATTATGAACATACTATTCATCACATTGGCCATTATAATGGTGCTTGTCGGCATTGTGGGCTCAATAGTGCCGGGATTGGCCGGGCCTCCATTCAGCTGGCTGGGCCTGCTGTTCATCCATCTCAGCGACGCGGCGCAATTCAGCACCGCCTTCTTGCTTATCACGTTGGGGGTGGCAATAGTCATCACCATACTCGACTACATAGTGCCATCGTGGAGCACCAAACGGCACGGCGGCAGCAAAGCCGGCGTGTGGGGCTGCAACATAGGACTTGTGATTTCAATAGTGGGACTGCCCTTTGGTCCTCAAGGGTTGATAGGAGTGATTTTCTGGCCTTTTGCAGGTGCGCTTGCAGGCGAGTTGCTCAACGGAAAACAGAGCCGCGAGGCACTGCGTGCGGCCTGGGGTGCATTTCTGGGCTTCCTCACAGGCACAGGCCTTAAGCTGGCCTTTGCGCTTGTAGCCGCTTTCTTTGTCGTCCGCGAGCTGTTCCTTTAGTTCAGCTTATAGTTCATCATCCTGTGCTGCGCCATCTCTTCGTATTTGGTGCCGGGAGCGCCATAGTTGGCATAAGGATGGATGGAGATACCTCCGCGCGGGGCAAACAATCCGACGACCTCAATGTATCGCGGCTCCATTAGACGGATAAGGTCTTTCATTATGATGTTGACACAGTCTTCGTGGAAGTCGCCGTGATTGCGGAACGATACGAGATACAGCTTAAGACTCTTGCTCTCAACCATTTTACGGTTGGGGATATAGCGAATGCGTATCTCTGCGAAGTCGGGCTGACCGGTAATGGGACACAATGAAGTGAACTCGGGACATAGGAATTCCACCCAGTAATCATTGCCGGGATGCTGGTTTTCAAACGCCTCCAGCACTTCAGGCATATAGTCGGTTCTATACTCGGTCTTGTTGCCAAGCGATTTGAGATTTTCGTCTTTTCTGCTCATTTTAGTCAGGTTTTTATCCGTTAAGAGGTTTTATCACAAGCCCTTATCGGCCAAACATTTCATTTAAAAGGGTTGTACTTGACATCGACGTCATACACATCGACATTTTCATATTCCTTGACCCACTTGACTATCCGGATTGTCAACGGCATAACAAGCAGCTCGTAGGCTGTCTTCAATCCCACTTGCCACAAGACAAACATCGGCATCTGGCTCCACGGAATAACGGCACCTGCCAGTGCTATCGGAAAGAATATCAATGAATCCGACAGCTCGCCGAACAGCGTACTCATTACGGCACGCAATGTAAAGTGGCGTCCCTGATGCTTGACCTTCATCTTCGACATAACAGAGGCATTGACAAACGAGCCTACCAAGAATGCCAGGAATGAAGCGGCCGCCACACGTGGAGCCAATCCGAATACGGAGTGGAATCCGTCGGATGCTGCGGAATCCCACCAAGGAGCTCCAGGAGCCGCATCGACAAGAAAAGCCACCAAGACTACGAAGAAGTTGATCAGGAATGCCATCCAAATCAACATACGGGCCTTGGCGAAGCCCCACACTTCGCTGATGACATCGTTGATGATGTAGCTTACGGGGAATAGGAATATTGCTCCGGTAAAAGAAGCGGGACCCACCGAAAACGGTTTAACTGCGAACAGGTTGGAAACAACCAGACAAACTGTAAAGAGCGTTGCAAATAATACAAACAGGACGCCCACCTGCGTTGGTTTTTTACTCATATCTTGTTTTGTTAAAGGGGGTTAGCAAGTACCCCTGTGGTTATTATCACGATGCAAAGTTACACATTTTCTTTTAATTCCAAAGAAAAAAGCATTTTTATATGACAATATCCATATATTTTTGTATTTTTGCACCATAAAACATCAATTATCATTGTATGAAGAAACACGGCTTACTATTTGTATTACTGGCAATTGCAGTTTCTGCAGTTTATGCTTCACCCATTGACCGAGCCACAGCGAACAAGGCGGCAAGGCAGTTCCTGCATTCGATGGGAATGAACGAAAAAGGCTGCAACGTAACGGATATCAGCAGTTCGACGCCTTTCAACAACTTTTATGTATTCGACATTAATAACGGCGAAGGATTTGTTGTGATTTCGGGTGACGACAACACAGAGCCAATCCTTGCATACTCGCTCACCGACGCATTCCCAATGACGGAGATGCCAAAGCACATCCGCCTTTGGTACGAGGGTTACGAGGCTGAAGTCGAGCAGAATAGCAAAAGCGCTAAATCTCCTGTTGTCAAAGAGCACTGGAAGAGACTTATGGAAGGCAAGTGCATCTACGACTCAAAGGAGCTCATTTCTTCGATACTTAAAACACAATGGGACCAAGACCCTTATTACAACCAGTTGTGCCCCTACGACAGCAATGCCCGCCGCCACACGCCTTCTGGATGTACTGCCACTGCCACAGCACAAATAATGAAGGCTTTTAACTATCCCACACAGGGATATGGTTCGGAGACTTTCCACCACTATAAATTTGGCAATCAATCGGCTGACTATGGCAATACATTCTACCAATGGGACACAATGCCTAAGCGCTTGAACCAATACAGCAACGAGACCCAGGTCAATGCCGTTGCAGAATTGATATATCACGCAGGTGTGGCTGTGCATATGGCTTACTCTATAGGAGGCAGCGGCGGTAAGACCGCCAGCTACGGCTATGGTGGCGAACCATCGTCGGAAAACGCACTGAAATACAACTTCAAATATAGCCCCTACATCTGGACAGCCTTTCGCATCGACTACACCATCGAGCAGTGGAGCGAACTGATGCTTAGCGAATTGCGGGCAGGACGTCCAATACTATATGCCGGCTACGATGAAGTGCAATCCGGCCACGCCTTTGTGCTCGACGGCTATAACAGCAATAACGACTGCTTCCACATCAATTGGGGCTGGGGCGGCTCTTACGATGCCTACTACAAGCTTCACAATCTCAATCCCGCTTCTGGAAGCCATAACTCTGGCTATCATTTCGACCTCTTTGCCACAGCAACTATCGGCATAGAACCATACGATGACTTTGAGGTTGGAAGCACTACAAATGTAACTGTCAGCGCCATTGGTGACGGCAGCGTTACTGGCTCTGGAACATACAATTTCGGCGACACTATCACTATGACAGCAACATCAAACAGCCCCAACATCCGCTTCGTACAATGGAGCGACGGCTGCCGCTACAATCCACGCTCTACCGTTGCCACAGGCGGTGAACTAAGCTTTACTGCACAATTCGAGCCTCTGCACAGCGACACTCTGCGCTACCACACTTGCGACAACGCTATGAACCGCGCCAGCAACCTTCCCGATGGACTAGGCCGCGACTCGGTATGGGGCATCCGCATACCCGCTGCAGCTATCCGCAGCGGTGCGCAACTCAAAGCCGTCCGTTTTATGGGACGCAGGGCTGCCACTCACACACTGACCATCCTCTGCGGCACCGACAGTCCCGAAACCGAGCTCTACTCGGCCACATTCTACGACAGCCTTGACTACCCTTACACTTACTATCAGCACGATCTCTCGGCCCCCATTACACCTGCCGAAGGCCAGTCGCTATGGATCGTGTTGAAATGCACCGAAATTGACACCCCCGCTGTATTCTCCATTTACGGCGGCAACCCCTACAGTATGCTTTCTGGCGCAAACCTTACCGAGATGAGCGACCAGTGGAAATTCAGCTGGATGATTGAAGGATTGTTTACAGGCAATGCCGGCATCAATGATGTCCAGCTTTCAACCCTCAACTTCCAGATCTATCCCAATCCTGCCAGCGACCGCATAACACTTGGTAACCTGCCTGACAATGCTAAGGTTGAGATTGTCGATATCAACGGACGCGAAGTCTTTGCCACGCGCTCTGCAGGAAATGAGTTGACAGTTGATAATGCGCACCTTACCCCCGGCATCTACCTTGTCCGCATCACCAGCGACAAAGGCATAGGGACACAGCGGCTGGTGGTGAAGTAACTAAGAAACAACTACACACAGAAAGAGAAGCACAAACGGTCCCAGCACAAACGCCCAAAAGCGGACCAAACGCAATACCGGATGTTCTTTCTTATACTGCTCAAAACGGTATAGGAGTTCCTTGCGGAAACTCTCGTCTTTGTATCGCCTAAAAGAGACATACCACATCACAAAATAGCAAAGTAATGGTGGAATAATCCCGAAATATATACTGGGTCGTACTCCTAAGACGACACATATCAGTATAATAATTGCAATAGTATACAAGCAGAAAGAGATAGGAAGGAAGGATTCTACTTTATCTTCAGCCCACCAGTCATACGGCTTTCGTCGACGCATCCATCCGCTATAGACGGTGCACCAGCAAAGGTCAAGAATATTCATAGATATATCACACCTTCGCTGCGCCCTTGTTTGCAGGCTTTGAGCCGACAAGGGCATAGTAGAGGATGTAGGCGAAGCCAGCAACAGCAACCCAATAGCTGGGCTGGTAGCCGCTGATACCATAGATATCGACCACACCGTTCATCAGCAACGGCAGGATACCGCCACCGCACACCAGCGCCATAAAGAGTCCCGATGCACGCTCGGTGTAGGCTCCAAGCCCCTCAACGGCAAGGTTGAAGATGCCGCCCCACATCACGCTGGTGCATAGACCAACACAGACAAGCAGAGCACCGCTGAGAGGAATAAGGTTCATACCAAAACCTTTGGCGCCGTTGAAGCCGGGAAAGTTGATCATCGTAGTGGCAGGAACAAAGATAGCTATCACAACAAGGGCAATGGCAATGCTTGCAACGGTGGCTATCATCGCACGTGGCGACACTTTGCTACCCACAAGACCGCCAATCAGACGGCCTACGAGCATCAGCAACCAGTAGAACGCCGTGACGCTGCCGGCAACAGCCTCGGCGCTGACACCTTCAGCAAAGAAGTGCATCTCGGGGTTCTGCAGCCACTTGTTCAAAATGTTGGGCACGCCGACCTCGACACCCACATAGATGAATATAGCGATGGCTCCCAGCACGAAATGGCGGAACTTAAAGAGTCCCTTGTAGGTCAACTCCGACGAGTCGGCCTTCTGGGTTTGTTCGTTTTCAGGAATCTTGGTCAACAGAATTACGATAAAGGCAACGGCAAAAATAGCCAATGCTGTATACATCAGCGGGAATGTGTCGCTTATCTTGGCATCTACTATGCTGGGAATCAGCAGGCCGGTGATCACAATTACAGCCGTGCCGCACAGCGAGTTGAACGTACCGCCAAACTGAATCAGCTGGTTGCCCTTGTTACCGCCACCGCCAAGACGATTGAGCATCGGGTTGACAACGGTGTTGAGCAGGCACATCGAGAATCCAGCCACCAAGGCACCAATCAGATATATGCCAAAGCTGCCCACCAAACCCGAGCATAGCTGGATAGCGACGCCGATAAAGCCAACGCTGACAGCCACAAGCGACGTGCGCTTGTAGCCGCGTTTCTGCAGCATATTGCCTGCCGGTATACCCATTATGGCGTAGGCTATGAAGTTGGCAAAAACACCCAGCGTGCCTTGCCAGTTAGGGATAGTGAACTGATTCTTGAGTATATCGCCCATCGGCGATGCCAGGTTAGTCACAAATGATATCATTCCGAAGAGCAATATCATCACAACAATAGGTATGGCGTAATTCTGCTTTTTTTCCATATCGTTAATGTTATTATTATCCTTTCAATGCCTCACTGCCGCTGACAATCTCTATAATTTCATTGGTAATGGCAGCCTGGCGCGCTTTGTTGTAACTGAGCCGCAGCTCTTTGAGCAGCTCCGTTGCGTTGTCGGTAGCCTTCTGCATAGCCGTCATACGGGCACCGTGCTCGGCAGCCAGAGAATCAAGGACCACGCGATAGAACTGCGAACGCAACGTCATCGGTATCATCTCCTTCATTATCTGCTCTTTGCCAGGCTCATAGATATAGTCATTGCGCGATTTACGTTCTCCGTTCTCTGACGTCCGTTCTCTGTTCGTCACAGGCAAGAACTGCTCAGTACTCAATATCTGCGTCAGAGAATTCTTGAACTGATTGTATATAATTTCCACACAATCATATTGCTTGTCGCAGAACGCTGTCATAACCTTCTCGCACAGAGCGCAGATTGAGTCAAATTCAGGATTGTCGAGCAGGTCGTCACCGTTCTCGGCCACAAGTCCCTGCTGTTTGGCGAAGAACTCGGTGCCTCGCTTGCCAAGAGTAATCATCTTGACATTGCACCCTTGCCCGCGATAGAACTGCAGGCGTGCCGAAGCCTCCTTGATGACATTGGAGTTGAAAGCACCGCAAAGTCCCTTGTTAGAAGTCACAACAATCAGCAGCACATTGCTCAGCGCACGTGTCTCGTGATAGGGTGTCTGCACACCGTCTTCCACGTCAATGTCGCGCACAATCTCAGCCAGCTGAGCCGCGTAAGGCCGCATACCGAGAATGGCATTCTGGGCACGGCGGAACTTGGCGGCGCTGACCATCTTCATTGCCGACGTAATCTGCTGAGTGCTGCTGACCGATGCTATGCGGGTTCTTACTTCTTTCAGGTTAGCCATAGTATAATTTTGAATTGAGAATTAGGAATTTCGAAATTCAATTTTCAAAATTCAGAATTATTTAGCATATTTAGCACTCAGGTCGGCGGCCACGCGGCGCATTGTCGCCAGATCGTCGTCCACCAACTTGCCGGCCTTGAGGTTGGCAAGCAGCTGAGGATGGTTCTGACGCAAGAAGAACAGATACTCTGTCTCGAAATTGCGCACCTTGTCGACTGGCACCTTCTGTATCAATCCGTTAGTGCCGCAATATATGATTGCCACCTGCTCTTCCACCGGCATCGGCGAATACTGGGGCTGCTTGAGGATTTCCACGTTGCGCACACCCTTGTCGAGCACAGCCTTCGTAGCTGCGTCAAGGTCGCTGCCGAACTTGGAGAAAGCCTCCAACTCACGATACTGAGCCTGGTCAAGCTTCAAGGTACCGGCAATCTTCTTCATCGACTTGATCTGCGCCTTGCCACCCACGCGGCTCACCGAGATACCGACATTGATAGCCGGACGCACACCGCTGTTGAACAGGTTGGTCTCCAGGAATATCTGACCGTCGGTAATCGAGATGACATTGGTCGGGATATAAGCCGAAACGTCGCCGGCCTGCGTCTCGATGATAGGCAGAGCCGTAAGGCTTCCGCCGCCCTTCACCTTGTCCTTCAATGCTGCCGGCAGGTCGTTCATCTGGCGGGCAATCTCGTCGCTCTGGATAATGCGTGCCGCACGCTCCAGCAGACGGCTGTGCAGATAGAAAACATCGCCCGGATAAGCCTCACGTCCCGGCGGACGACGCAGCAGCAGCGAGACCTCACGATAGGCCACAGCCTGCTTCGACAGGTCGTCGTATATCACCAGCGCATTGCGTCCCGTGTCGCGGAAATACTCGCCGATGGCGGCGCCGGCAAACGGAGCGTAGAACTGCATAGCTGCAGGGTCGGAAGCTGTGGCGGCCACAACAATGGTGTAAGCCATAGCGCCCTTCTCCTCAAGGTTCTTGACCAGATTGGCCACCGTCGAGCCCTTCTGTCCGCAAGCCACATAGATGCAGTACACCGGGTCGCCGGCATCGTAGAAATTCTTCTGGTTGATGATAGTGTCGATGGCAATGGCCGTCTTACCCGTCTGGCGGTCGCCGATAATGAGCTCGCGCTGGCCGCGGCCGATAGGAATCATCGAGTCGATAGCCTTGATACCCGTCTGGAGCGGCTGCTCCACAGGCTGACGGAAGATGACGCCCGGAGCCTTGCGCTCGATGGGCATATCGAACAGCTCGCCCTCTATGGGGCCTTTGCCGTCGATGGGCTCGCCGATGGTGTTGATGACACGTCCCACCAGTTGCTCGCCCACTTTCACCGATGCAATACGCTTGGTGCGCTTCACCGTGTCACCCTCGTTGATGGTGTTGCTCTCGGCCAGCATCACCACACCCACATTGTCCTCCTCAAGGTTCTGCACAATACCCTGCTCGCCAGTCTCAAACTCCACAAGTTCACCGCTCTGGGCGTTGTTGAGGCCATAGATGCGTGCAATGCCGTCGCCCACGGTGAGCACCTTGCCCACCTCTTCGAGCGAAACGTCCAAATCGACATCTGCTAATTGTTTCTTCAATATTGCCGATACTTCGGCAGGTTTTATCTCGGACATATTATTATGTTTTTCTTACAAATATTATGCGGACCGTCCGTCCGCGTTCCAAAACTATCGCATTTACAAATTAACGCATTTACAAATTAACGCATTTACACATTAATTATAGTTTACTCTCGTACACGTTCTTGCTGAACTCCTTGCGCAGCTGGGCCACCTGCCTGCTCAAGGTTGCGTCATACATATTGCCGTCGAACTCGACACTGAAGCCGCCCAGAATCTCGGGGTCGACCGTCGTCTCAAGTTCAATCTCCTTTTGCGTGTAGTTGCCCAACCTTGAACGCACGGCATCGAGCGCCTCGCCGTCAAGCTCAGTCGCCGTCACCAGGTGCGACAGCACAATGCCCTTGTGCTTGCGATAAAGCTCTATAAACGAATTGGCTATGCCTTTAAGGTTGACGGCGCGACGCTTCTTGACCACGAAAGTCAGGAAGAGCCGCGACACCTTCGACACCTCGGCGCCGAAAAGGTCGTCCAGAATGGCCACCTTCTTGCCCTCGCGTATAAACGGATTGGCAAAGACGGTGTTAAGCACGTGGTTCTCAGCGCAGACGCGATACACCTTGCGCATATCGCCGTTCACCTCGTCCAGCACGCCGGCGTCATTGGCCACCAGAAACAGCGCCTTGGCATAATTGATATTTATTCTGTAGTCTTCCACCTGTTATCAAGAATATCAGTTAAACTTGGCGTTCTCCAGCTCGCGCGTGACGAAGTTCGTAGCCTTCTCGCGGTCTGAAAGCTCCGTTTTGACAAGCTTCTCGGCAATCTCGATGCTGAGGTTGGCAATCTGGTTCTTCAGGTCGTGCATCGCCTTGAGTTTCTCGTAGTTGATGTTCTCGCGGGCATTCTCCACAATGCGGTCGGCCTCAGCCGTGGCACGCTGGCGGGCTTCCTCTATGATCTGCTCGCTGGTCATACGTGCGTTGCGCAGCATCTCGTCGCGCTGCAGCTTGGCCTCCTTCAGCAGGTCCTCGTTGTGAGCCTTCAGCTGGGCCATCTCCGCCTTGGTCTTCTCGGCCACATTCAGAGCGTCGTTTATAGCCTTCTCGCGCTCATCCAAAGCCTTGAGAATCACAGGCCAGCCCCACTTCATAAGGATGAATGCCAGTATAGCAAAGGCAATGACCATCCACACTATCACACCAAGTCCGGGACTAACTAATGGATTGTTCATATCGTTCTTTTTATTTCAAAATCATTTAAAAGGTGCGGCGTGGCAAGCCCATCGCCGGCGACACCGCACCGACTTTTTGCCGATGATTAAAGCACAGCCAGAAGGCAGATGACCACTGCGAAGAAGGCAACACCTTCAACCAGTGCGGCAGCAATAATCATAGTGGTACGGATGGTTCCTGCAGCCTCGGGCTGACGGGCAATGCCCTCCATTGCGCCCTGGCCGATCTTACCGATACCCAGGCCGGCGCCAATGGCAGCCAGACCTGCACCTATACCGGCACCCAATACTCCCACGAATTTTGCTGCCTCGGCAGACATTTCCAACATAGTTGACAATAATGACATAATACTTTATTTTATGTTAATACTAAATAATTTCACCTTCTAATAGCGAGATATGCAGCACATTACACTACACCTCGCCAAAAGACAAGTAATGTGCAAAATTACAAAAAAAAATTCAGATATACACAAAAAACGCCGATAAAATTTATCACAACATATTATCGACGTTAATCTCAGCAGATTATGCACACGTTTCCCAACGCGCCCTACTTCTTCACCAGCCGCTTGTTCGTCACGCCGGCCGAAGTGGTGATGCGGACAACGTAGGTGCCGGCAGGATAGGCCGACAGGTCGAGCGTCGCCGAATGGCCGTCGGCATCGAATGCCGCAATCAGCTTGCCGTCGCTGCCGAACAGCTCAACCTTGTGCAACCTGTGCGACGAATAAACCGACACCTTGTCGCTCGTCGGGTTGGGCATCAGATAGGTATGATGCCCTATGGCATCCTCAATCCCCTCCGGGTCGTCGCCGCCCGGGTTGGGGTTGGGCACATAGAAGCGCACCGTGTCGCTCCACTCGCTGACGTTCGTGCTGTCGCACCACGCACGAACCATAGCGCTGTACCACGCCGCCGTGTCGAGGCCGTCCACATCCAGATACTCCACCACGCTATGCAGCAGTATCGTGTCGCCTCCGCCGTCGCTCCACAATGCCAACTCCCACAAGCCCACATCGCTGTTATCCCATCTCGCGACCACGCTGCCCGCAGTCGCCATTGTCTGCACACGCAGTCCTTCTGGCACAGGGCACGGCCTGACAATATAGTCCGACACCCTAAAGCCGAAAACACTCGACCACGGGCTTGTGTTGATGTGGAACGTGTCGCATACCGACATAACCTTCACGTTATACCTTAACGATGTATCCAGCCCATATAGCGTCAGGCGGTTCGTCTCCACGCCGAACAGCATACCGCTGTCGGGCACCGTGCCGTCAGCCCACAACAGCACCTCCCACATCTCCGCCTCGCTGCTGTCCCACGATACGGTTATGCTGTCCATATCCGCCTCAATCACACCCAAACCCGTCGGCATCTGACAATCGTAATAAACATAGTCAGTGTCGATTATAGCGAAAAAAGGATAGAAATGGTATTGACAGCCAACAAGCTGGAATGACGATGTGTCAAAACTTGGATCATAATTTGCCGGTGGATGAGCTACAATATAGGGCCAATAATAGTGCACTAAAGCCACCGGTGGATTGCAGGGCAACATATATGGTGGTGTCGTAATGGAAGCATTACAATTAAAATCAGGGTAAAAAGTTGCCAAATGTTCTGGTTGGCCAAAGCTATAATTCTCATCACCAGTGTTCATTCCGTGACACAGATTATTATGTGTAGTTCCTCCTATATAAAACCGCCCGCTTACCAAAATAGGTTTATCAAAATACACCTCATATACATCTATTGAGTCTCTTCCGTTACCAAGTTTCACCTCCATTTTATAGTTTGGTTCCAATGT
This sequence comes from uncultured Bacteroidota bacterium, assembly GCA_902788805.1. Classification (GTDB taxonomy): domain Bacteria; phylum Bacteroidota; class Bacteroidia; order Bacteroidales; family P3; genus Colimorpha. The sequence goes on from CADALO010000005.1 coordinate 56,033, forward strand.
GTCCCATCGTCCTTCGCCTAGCTTGTTATAGTTTGTATCGTACATTATAAACCATTCGGGCAAACGGTTTGTATCAATTGTAAACATCGGTTCAAAAAGATGTACTGTTTTTGCCATACCTGCTATGCCACGCACAACCATAGGTGTATTGGCTTGACAAGCCCTGCCCCAGTATACGTCAGAACGTCTGTCATAGTACCAGTTGTTAATCATCGAAACTGGATAAGGCATTGAGTTCGGGTGCAGGTGCTCGTACCTGTCAATCCAGTTCGTGTCCCAGTAGTAAAGATCAGCCTTGCGATCGCCAAACGGGATTACAGGCAAAGTGCTCTGGGCAAAGACGGTGCCGGCATAAGCTATTAAATATAGAAATAAAAAAACAGATAATCTTTTCATATATATTCAATTACAATCCTATTTCTTCACCAGCCGCTTGTTCGTCACGCCGGCCGAAGTGGTGATGCGGACAACGTAGGTGCCGGCAGGATAGGCCGACAGGTCGAGCGTTGCCGAATGGCCGTCGGCCTCGTATGCCGCAACAGGCTTGCCGTCGCTGCCGAACAGCTCAACCTTGCGCAACCTGTGCGACGAATAAACCGACACCTTGTCGCTCGTCGGGTTGGGCATCAGATAGGTATGCTGCCCTATGGCATCCTCAATCCCCTCCGGGTCGTCACCGCCCGGATTGGGGTTGGGCACATAGAAACGCACCGTGTCGCTCCACTCGCTGACGTTCGTGCTGTCGCACACACCACGCACACTGGCAATATACCACGCCGCAGTGTCAAGGTCGTCGACCTCCACGTACTCCACCGCGCTCTGCAGCAGTATCGTGTCGCCTCCGCCGTCGCTCCACAATGCCAACTCCCACAAACCGACATCACTGTTGTCCCATCTCGCGACCACACTGCCCGCAGTCGCCATTGTCTGCACACGCAGTCCTTCTGGCACAGGGCACGGCCTGACAATATAGTCCGACACCCTAAAGCCGAAGACATTCGACCACGGGCTCGTATTGATATGGAACGTATCGCACACCGCCTGGACCTTCACATTGTAATGCCGTGCAGTGTCCAAGCCGTACAGCGTCAGCCAGTTCGTCTCAACACTGAACAGCATCCCGCTGTCGGGCTCCACACCGTCTGTCCACAACAGTACATCCCACATCTCCGCCTCGCTGCTGTCCCACGATATGGTTATTCTATCCACATCAGCTTCAATCACACCCAAACCTGTCGGCTGCTGACAATCAATATACACATAGTTCGTGTCGATTATGGCGAAGAAGGGATAGAACATACATAGGTTATAATCATAAAAGAATTGACTTGTGTCAAAATCACCTAAACCGCTACTTCCATAAAAAATATAATGTGTCACGTATGGCCAATAATAACGATACATTAGTACATTAGCATTATCGGGCGGACATTTGCTATATGACAAATCTGGTGAATATCCATAATATCCATAATATCTTGTAAAAATATGCTCTAATCTATAATCTCCATAAGGTTCTTCTGCCGTGCGTCCCAAGCGTAAATTATTGTGTGTAGTACCCCCCACATAAAACAATCCGCTTACAAGTATCGGTTTGTCAAAATAAACTTCATACACTTTTAATGTATCTCTAAGCCATCTATGCCTAAACTCCATTCTATAAGCAGGTTGATTGGCATACCAATCCCCCTCTCCGAGCAAGTTGCTGTTTGCATCATAAATTTTAAATTGTTCTGGCAACCTGCCACTCAAAGTTGTATCCAATGTAATCATCAAATAATTATCATTTATAGGAGAGACTTCAACCGCACCTGCGACTCCTCTAACCAATATTGGCGTTTCAGCCACACAAGCCCTTGCCAAAAAAAAATCGCCAAATAAATCAGGGTAGTTCATATGTCTCATTGATGGATAATTAGTCTCATTGGGATGCAACTGCTCATATCTATCTATCCAGTTTGTGTCCCAGTAATACAAGTCCGCCTTGCGCTCGCCGAACGGGATCACAGGCAACGTATTTTGAGCGCAGGCTATGCCTGAAATCAGAACTAAAACAACAGTACATATTCTTTTCATAGCTGTAAAAATATAAAATCAACAAATTGTATCACAACGAATTATACCCAAGCACCCACTATCTTTCCATTTGCAAATATACAAAAAATTCTAAAATAAAAGATTGTTTTTTACACCATAAGTTACCGATATGCAATAGTAAACCATCTTGCCGACTCAAAAAAAGGCCATCAACAAGAAGAAGCCCCCAGGGATAAATATATCCCCAAGTTCCTACTTCTTCACCAGCCGCTTGTTCGTCACGCCGTCTAAGGTGGTGAGGTGGACAAAATAAACACCCGGCGGACAGGCCCCGAAGCGGAACTTGACGGTGCGCTATGCCCAGGTTTGTGCCGCCCCGTCAAATTCCGATTCATTTTATAAAAAAAACACCCAAAACCGGCCAAAATCGACACACGTCAACTCTCTGATTTCCACGTATCATATTCCTATCAAACTTTACTCAAAGTTTTATATAACTTTTATTAAATTTTGAGTTAGTAAACAATAATAGAGCTTTGATAGAGTTATGGTAGGAAAATGATTCAGCGGAGGCCTTGCGAGGGCCTGCGCCGATGGAGAACAAAAGATTGACAAACCACAAAAAAGAAATGTACTATGGCAACAACAAAAGGCTTATTTCCAGAGGGTTTCAGCGGCAGAGTGGGCAATTTGGTCTGCTATCAATGGCGCGGCAAATGCTGCGTGAGGTCGATGCCGACGCACTACAGCGATGCGCAGACCGAGCACCAGCTGGCGCAGCGTGCGCTGTTCAAGGCAATGGTCGGCTTTGCCCGACGCGCGAGGGTAGTGCTGCGACAGGGACTGAAGACGGCGAGCTTCAATGCGCATATCACTGAGTACAACTACTTTATGCGCATCAACAAGGGTTGCTTCGCTATTGCAGACGGAGGTCTGGAAGTCGACTACGAGAATCTGATTATGGCCGATGGGCCGGTGGCGCCGGTGGCGTTCGGGGCTCCGCGGCTGCTGGACGACACGACGATAAGCATTGATTTCGAGAAGAATCCGCTGCATCGGGTGGTGAGCCCCGACGACTGCGTCTATCTGGCCGCCTATTGTCCCGAACTGGGCGACTTCGACTTGTCGGCCGCCGTTTTCCGACGCAGCAACCAATTGACGATGAGTCTCAACCCTTATTGGGCGGGGCGCGAGGTACACCTGTGGGGCTTTGTGGTCGACAGCAAGGGCCGGGCCTCGATGAGTCAATATTTAGGCTGCGGCACTCTGTCGGTAGACGAGGCCGAGGAAGAAGCGCAAACACCTATAGACGAGGAGCTTGCATCGACAGCGGGCGACACTATTTCGACTGCTGACCGTCGAGAAGGTCGATCGAATAGTGCAGGCCCACGTTCTGGCGACGTGCCATTGCCTGCTTGGTGATGAGGTAGGCGCAGGCTATGAGGTTGCGCAGCTCAGCGAGGGGTTCGGCAAGGACCGAGCGGTTGTAGAGGTCTTCGGTCTCACGGAATATCAGGTTGAGGCGGTCGAAGGCGCGCTGCAGGCGCAGGTCGCTGCGGACAATGCCGACATAGTTCGACATAATTTCCTGCAACTCCTTCTTTGTCTGCGTGATAAGCACCATCTCTTCGTTCAGCACCATCCCTTCGGCATTCCAGTCGGGGATTTCGGCGTTGCGGTTCTCGAATTTTGAGTTCTGGAGTTTGGCGATGGCGTCCATTGCGGCGTTGTGGGCATAGACCACAGCCTCAAGCAACGAGTTGCTTGCCAGGCGGTTGCCACCGTGCAGGCCTGTGCAGGAGCACTCGCCGGCGGCATAGAGGTGGTGGATGGAGCTTTCGCCGTTGGTGTCGACCTTGATACCGCCGCATTGGTAGTGGGCCGCGGGACGCACAGGAATCATATCCTTGGTGATATTGATGCCGAGTTCGAGGCATTTGGCGTAGATGGTCGGGAAGCCGTTGATAAGCTCGTTCTTGCCTATGCCGCGGGCGTCGAGCCACACGTGCTCGACACCGGCCAGTTTCATCTCGTTGTCGATAGCGCGGGCCACGATGTCGCGCGGCGCCAGCGAGAGACGCTTGTCGTATTTCTGCATAAACTCCTTGCCGTCCTTGTCCTTGAGGATGGCTCCGGCGCCGCGCATTGCCTCGGTGATGAGGAAGGCGGGCTTTTCGGCCGGATTGTAGAGCGACGTGGGGTGGAACTGCATAAACTCCAGGTCCTTGAGCACGCCGCGTGCGCGATGCACCATTGCCACGCCGTCGCCCGTCGAGATGATGGGCGTGGTGGTGGTGGTGTAGACGTTGCCCATACCGCCTGTGGCGAGCAGGGTGAACTTGGCCAGATATGTGTCAATCTCGTTGGTCTGCGTGTTGAGGGCGTAGACGCCGTAGCATTCGATGTCGGGCGTGTGCTTGGTGACGCGCTGGCCCAAGTGGTGCTGGGTGATGATGTCGATGGCAAACTGATTCTCTTTCAGCTCGATGTTGGGGTGGTCGTGGATGGCTTGCAGCAGTCCGCGCTCAATCTCGGCACCGGTGTTGTCCTTGTGGTGAAGGATGCGGAACTCGGAGTGGCCGCCTTCGCGGTGCAGGTCGAACTTGCCTCCTTTCGATTTGTCGAATTCCACGCCGTAGCGCACCAGCTCTTCGATGCGCTGAGGCGCCTCGCGGATGGTCATTTCAACCACGTTGCGGTCGCAGATACCGTCGCCGGCAACGAGGGTGTCGGCAATATGTTTGTCGAAGCTGTCGGTGTCGTACATCACGGCGGCGATACCGCCCTGGGCGTACTTGGTCGAGCCTTCGGAGGCGTCGCCTTTGGTGAGGATGCACACTTTGCCGTAAGGAGCCACTTTGAGCGCAAAGCTCAGTCCGGCAATACCGGAGCCAATCACAAGAAAATCAACTTGATGACGCATACAATTTAACTTAATTGATGTTTCAGTTCTTTGTTTTTCAGACTGCAAAAGTACACATTTCCGCTGATTTGGCAAAATATTTTATGCTTTTATAACGCATTGGGACGGCAAACATTGCGTTGCCCAAGGCAGCGGGAGAATAATAAATATGTCCGTGTCGGGAAAAGAACGATTCTCCTATTTCGTCATTTCATTCTTTCGATTGTATTATCCGCAGCATTTCAGCAGGAGTGACAACTTTGCTGACGGGTGGGAAATGACGAGTGTTGCCGGTGACAAGGTAGGCATCCTCGACCGAGAGCGCGACCTCGTAAAACACTATGTCGTCGGCATCCGGGAAATTCCACTCGGCTGGGGTGCGGTCGGCTGCAATGCCACTGCGTATCGCGTTAATCACAGCCTCGATGCGTTGCGCGGAAAATCCGAACTTGCCACGACTCAAAACCTCGGTATATTCGTTGATTATATCCTCGTTGTAAACGGGAATGATTGTGCGGTCAAGTATGTGGTTTAGCAGCTCTACCGTCGGGGAACTCACGTTGCTGGTGAGCAAGGCCGAAACCAATACGTTTGTGTCGAAAACAGCGTAGTATCGTTTCATTGGACCTATTCCTGCGAGTGGGCTTTGCGTGCAAGACGTGCCTGCTTGATTTCAGCATTTATTTCGTCGAGACTCATATCCGAGTTGCCGTTGGCCTCGCTCTGACTGCGCATCTCCTCAATAGCGATGCGAGCCTGTTCCATAATCAACGCGTCGTCCTCCTTGGTGCTCTCAACAAGACGGTCGGCCAGCCAGCGGCGGTCGGATACCGACATAGGCAACCCCTGCAGATAATTCCACAGGTTTGTCATCGCATTGGAGTTATAGGTAGATGTGTTCATAATTGTTAATGTTTGACATTATAACGCGTTGGGACGGTAAATATTGTGTCGTGCGGGATGGGGGGAAAAATAAATTTGTGCACGTCGGAAAAAGTGCGTATTTTTGCATCCGATTTCAACAGGAGATCACGAAGCGTTATATCTTCGTCTTGCGAATGAGAACCTGAGAATTTTTCATTGAGATGCAAGCAAGTGTAATTAAAAAAGGAGAAGGAGAGGTTGACAAATTATGCCGTTTGATGGAAATGCGAGATGATGGTACTATTTCGGATGAGATTTATGATGCAGTACTTCAAAAATATCATAAAACGGGAATATTTTTTGGGAAAATAATCCTCATACATTTTATCGAATTGCCTTTCTCTTATAGATATCAAGAATTGCTGAGCTAAGCTATCATTTCCTGAATTCGATGTCAGAGGCGTCGATGACGTGGTATTGCAGGGCCTTGGCGATGCGGGCGCCCGACTTGTTGACGATGCCGAACTTGCGCGACAGCTCTTTCTGTTTGTCCTGCACCGATTTGTCGGTCTCGGCCCATCGCGTCAGGCGCTGGGCTATCTCCTGTGCCGTGCAGCCGGCGGCCTCGAGCAGCAGAATCTCGCGTTCCTCGTCGCTAACAGGCTCGTCAAGAGGCGCGTGGCGTTCTCTTTCGAAGTAGAGTTCGGCAGCCTCTTTGAGGGTCAGCATCACAGGGTAGTTGAAGTAGTACTCCTCGCCACGCTCCAGGCTTTCGATGGCACGGAGGATATTCTCGATTGAGAAGCCGCCCGTGGCGTTCTTGCTGACGAAGGCGTTGGCACCCTTGCGCAAGGCCTCGAAGACAACTCCGCCGATATCCTTGAGGCGCTGCAGGCGGTTGGTCTCGCTCTGCAACGGGTTGTCGAAGCGTCCCGAGAGGATGATGATTTTAATATCTTTGCCCAAGGGCGACTTGTAGTTGCGGCGTATGCGGTCGGTGATGGCAATGCCTCCGGTGGGCTCGCCTTGGAACTCCATATCTACGAGCAGATAGTCGGGACGCGGCCGCTGCGGGTCGTTGAGTGCCGCAAAAAGCTGCGGTCCGCTGGCGAAGGTGTCGAGGACTTCGATTTCCTTGCTTTGCACGTGGCCGTCGTCGTCCATACGGCAGTCTACAGCCTCGTGCCGCTCGTTGAGCTCATATTTTATTGCCTTTCTGATGAGTGGCTCGTCGTCCACTATCATCACTGTTATCTTGTCGTCCATTGGGGGGAGGGTTTGAGGGTTGGAGGGTTGAAGGGTTGAAGGGTTGGAGGGTTTGAGGGTTTGAGGGTTGGAGGGTTTGAGGGTTGAAGGGTTGGAGGGTTTAAGGGTTGGAGGGTTTGAGGGTTTTAGGGTTATTGGGCTGCTTGGACCAGGAAGTGGAAGGCGGAGCCTTTGCCTGGCTCGCTCTCGGCCCAGATGCGGCAGCCGCGCAGCGTGTTATCGTCGTGTTTCTTGATAATGTAGCGGCACAGGATGAGGCCGAAGCCTGTGCCGTAGCCCTGCTCTTTGGCATTGGCGGCGTTGATGCGCTTGTCGGCGCGGAACAGGTTTTCCTGCTCTTCGTCGCTCATTCCACGCCCTGTGTCACGCACAGTGACACGCACAAAGCGGCTGTCTTCGTCGTTCATTTGCGCCGACACCGTGACGGTGCCCTGCTCGGTGTACTGGATGGCATTGTTTGTCAGGTTGCGAAGCAGTATTTCGAGCAGCAGGCGGTCGCCGTGCACTGAGAGCGGAGTGGGCTGGAAGGCAAGTGACACCGTCTGGGCGCGGAAATTGTTGACGCTGTTGGATACACTGTCGAACACCTCCTGCAACGGCACCACGCTGCAGCGGAACTGCAGTCCTGTAGGGATGGAAAGGTTGGTCCAGTTCTTGATATTCTCAAAGGTACGTATCAGCTGTCCTGTCACCTCTCGCTTAAGTTCCTCGGGCAGATGCTCGTTTTGCAGGTAGGAAATGAACGGAGTGATGTCGTGGCGCAGCACCGATAGGCAGGTCTCGACATTGGCTATACGCTCCACGTCTTTCTGCTTTGCGGCTTGCAGCTGGGCTGTTTCCCGCTGAAGGGCCTTAGTGCGGCGCCGCAGCAGCAACAGTGTTACCAGCAATGCCAGTGCCAGCAACAGCAGCACCAGTGAGAACACCATATAAGCCACTCGGTCGTGGCTGACCTTGGCCAGCTCCTGTTGCAGCAGGAAGTCGGCCTTCTCGTTCTGCTTGATAAAGTTGAGCAGTTCCAGTTCCTTGCGTGTCCAAGTCGTCACTTCCTCATTGTCTTTGGCCAGTCCCGAGGTCAGAAGGCCTTCGTAAAGCATTGCCTCGAACTTTGGTGCAACGCCAAGCATAGTGGTGTCAATAAGAGCCTCGTTGAAGTAGGTGCGTGCCGTAAGCGTATCGCCGTGGGCCATACAGTAGCGGCCAGTGGCGACCACAGCGCCGAGCCGCTGGTAGGGATCGTCGTGAAGGAAGAACAGGGATGTCGCCTCGCTCAAGAAAGGGAAGGCCAACAGATGATAGACCGGGGCGGTATCGGGGATGCCTGCGTAGGCGTCGAAGCCGAAGGCATCCAACACATAGTTGCATATATCATCCAACTCGCTGTCGTTCTGTAACCAACTGGCAAGCTTAAGGTTGGAGTTCCAAAGCATAAAGCCTATCAGCTGATAGGTGTTGCCCAAATGGTAGGTGTTGTAGCGCAGGCTGTCATTGAGAATGCGGAAGTTCTCCATACAGTAGTACAGTGCCTTGCCCAGATAGTGCGACTGCATAGCCGTGTCGACACACAGCGAGTGGTAGCCGTAGGCCAAAGCGTAGTTGAACGACATATCCTCCGAATAGTCGCACCGCAGCTCAGCCCGTCGTGCCTCCATTTCTGTCAGCAACTCGGCCTGCTCATACTGCGACTTGTTGCGGTAGTGGTAGTTGAGTGTGGTGGTAGTTATGTAGAACTCGCTGCGGGCCAGGTTGTAGAGCAGCCCGTCCTCCTTGCTGTCGAGCAGTCCCGACTGCTCTATGTCGTAAAGCAGCTGATAGGAGCCGGCAATGTCGCAGTGGCGTTGCAGCGTGCGGGCCTTCAACAGCTTAGCCAAAGCCTGCTCCACCCCACTATTGGCCGTAGAGCCATTGAACATAAGCACCGAATCGACATATACATACACCGAGTCGTGCACGGCGCGGTTATAATACGACGTAGCGATGTTGTTCCACGCGCGCAGCCGCCCGTCGGCATAGCCCGGCAGACTGTCGTTGACGTATGCAAGCGCACGGCGTGCATAGCGTTCGCTACGGTGCGCATCGTCATAGCGAGCCTTGAACGCCGCCTTGTTCAGCGCATCGACCTTCGACCGCAGCAGTGCGTCGACCTCCGCATCGCGATGGCCGCAGCCCACGGCCATCACCGCCAACAACAACCCTATAATAAAGTATCTGTAGCGCATAATGATAAAAAAAGACCCGACATTATTGCCGAGTCTGCGTTTCGGAGGTCGCTTCCGGATTTGAACCGGAGTAGCAGGTTTTGCAGACCTGTGCCTAGCCCCTCGGCCAAACGACCTTAATTCATTTATTTATCTAACCTTTAAAATCTTTTGCAAAAATACTACTTTTCTCGAAACCGACAAAATTATTTTCCAAAAATAAAACAAAAAGCCCTTTTCTCCATTAAAGTTCAACCACTTACAAAACACAATATTTCCGTCTATCGTGACGAAAAGAGCGTAAAAAAGCCTTGGAAATGCCGCCGTTTTTCAAAAATAGACTATCTTTGCAACTATGAAAATAATCAACATAACAGACCTCAACCAGCCCGAACTGGATGTCTACGCGCGACTTACAGAGTCGCAGCTGCGCAACCGCCTTGAGCCAGAAAAAGGCATTTTCATTGCCGAAAGCCTCAAAGTGGTACGCATAGCCCTCGCTGCAGGCCTCAAGCCCCTCTCGTTCCTCGCCGAACGCAAATATATAGACGAGCAGATCACGTCCCTCATAGGATACGACAACGCCACGCCCATCTACACCGGCGAGCGCGAAGTGCTGGCGCAGCTCACTGGCTATGAACTGACACGCGGTTTTATCTGCGCTATGCGCAGGCCCCAGCTGCCCACCGTCGAGGAGGTGTGCCGGGGCAAGCGACGCATAGCCGTGATGGACAGCGTTGTCAACTCCACCAACACCGGAGCCATCTTCCGCGCCTCCACAGCCTTGGGCATCGAAGGTCTGCTGCTCACGCCCACCTGCTGCGACCCGCTGAACCGCCGCAGCGTCCGTGTCAGTATGGGCACCGTCTTCCAGATGCCCTGGACGTTCACCCAATCACCCGTCGCCTATCCGCGCCAATTGCGCGAACTTGGCTTCACCACCGTCGCCCTCGCCTTGAGCGACAAGGCCGTAAGCATCGACTCCCCTACCCTGCAGCGCATCGACAGGATGGCCATCGTGATGGGCACCGAAGGCGACGGTCTGTCAAAAGAAGTTATCGAGGCCTGCGACTATGTGGCAATGATACCGATGCAACGCGGCGTCGACTCGCTCAACGTCGCAGCTGCCGCCGCCGTAGCCTTCTGGCAACTGAGAGTCACGAGTTGAGACCCCTTTTCCCTTATACCTATATATAAAACAAGGGGCGGCAGTTTGAACTGCCGCCCCTTTACATTTATATATGCCAATGTCTCTTACTTGACAATGGTCATCTCGTCGATGAGGTTCTTGGCACCTGCATACTTGTCGATGACCCAGAGGAAGTAGCGGCTGTCGAGGCAGATGCAGCGTTGCAGATTCTCCTCGAAGTCGATGTCGCCGCTCATAGCCTCGCTGTTGCCGTCGAAGGCCAGACCGATGAGGTTGCCCTCAGCATCCATAACAGGGCTACCGCTGTTGCCACCGGTGATATCGTTGTTGGTCACGAAGCAGGTCACCAGTTCGCCCTTGCTGTTGGCATAAGGACCAAAATCCTTGGCGTTGTAGAGGTTCTTGAGGCGCTCGGGAACGATGAACTCGCTGTTGGTGGGGTCTTCCTTCTCGATGACGCCCTTCAGGGTAGTGTAGTAGCTGTAGGCCACTGCGTCGCGCGGCTCGTATGCCTTCACGTTGCCGTAGGTCAGACGGATGGTCGAGTTGGCGTCGGGGCTCATCAACTTGGTGTTCTTGTTGATTTGCAGGATGCCGTCGGTGAAGTTGCGGATGCCGCGCTGCAGACCGTCGGAGGTCTCTTTCGGTATCATCGAGCGCACTTCCATATATTTCTCATAAGCGCCCTTGCCGGCAAGGTAAACGGGATCCTTGGCAAGCTTCTTCATATCAGGTTTCTGCATAAACTTGCTGAAAGCCTCCTTGTTGGCGAAGACCGACTTGGCGAACATATCGTCGACATACTTCTCAAAGTTGCCCTTGTATTTCTTGTCGGCGTCCACGAGGAACTGCGGCATAAACTGCATCTCCATATTGCGGTACACATACTCCATCAAGGCAGCCATCAAGCGCTTCTCGGTAGCCTCGTTGTAGTCCTTGTAGAACTCCTCGGCGTCGGCATTGATGCTCTCGTTAATCATATCCTTCTTGTCGGCGAACTTGGGATCGCTGTACACTTCAAGCGTGCGGCCCACGCGGAAGCCCTGGAGCAGCAGCTCAGGACCCTGCAGCAAGCCCTCGCTAAGGTAAGAGATGGCCGACATATAGGGAGCGCGGGCGGCATAGCCCTTCTTGATCAGCGGCAGAGCCTCGGCATACTTCGGGTCCTTGCCCTGTGCCCAAGCGTTGTAGGTGCGCTCGATGTCCTTCTTCACGCCCATAGTGTTGAGGTTCTTCAGAGCCTTGTTCTGCTCGTTGCTGTACTTCCAATAGTTGGAGCAGCTGGCATACTTCGAGGCATATTTGATCTTGGTTTCCTGGCTTGCAGCCATTTCCTCGCGAAGGATATTGATCTTCACGGTGCGGATTTCATAGCGCAGCTTGTTGGTGATGTTCATAGTCTCCTCCAGGCCATAGCTGGTCAGGAAGTGGTCGGTGGTGCCGGGGAAGCCCATAACCATAGCGAAGTCGCCGTCCTTCAGTTCGCGGTTGCTGACGGGCAGGTGGTGCTTCGGTTTCAGCGGTATATTGGCATCCGAGTACTCTGCGGGGTTGCCGTCGGGACCGGTATAGATGCGGAACATCGAGAAGTCGCACGTGTGGCGCGGCCACGACCAGTTGTCGGTGTCACCACCGAACTTACCCATCGACGAAGGAGGAGCACCAACGAGGCGGACATCCTTGTAGATGACGTGGACAAAGAGGAAGAATTGGTTGCCGTTGAACATCGGCTTCACCTGAGCGTCATAGATAGTACCCTCTACAGCCTTCTTGGCGATGCGGTCGCTGACCTCCTTGATGGCGCGGGCACGCTCGCTCTCGCTCATATCGTCGCTGAGGGCGGCCTTGACCTGGTCGGTGACATCCTCCATACGCACAAGGATAGAGGCCGTCAGTCCCGGGTTGGGCAGTTCCTGATCCTTGCTGTAAGCCCAGAAGCCGTCACGCAGATAGTCGTGACCCACGGTGCTGTGTTCCTGCAGCTTGCCGTAGCCACAGTGGTGGTTGGTCGACATCAGACCCTGGTCCGAGATAATCTCGCCGGTGCAGAAGTGCCAGAAGGGGCTGCCCTCGTTGCCGAGGCCCACAATGGCGTCCTTGATACAGTTCTGGTTGATGCTGTAGATATCCTCGGCAGTAAGTTTAAAACCTGCCTTTTGCATATCGGCATAGTTCTTGCCGATGAGCGACAGAAGCCACATACCCTCGTCGGCGCGGGCAACATCCGGCAGCGCAATGAAAATGGCGAGGGCCAATACTAAAGATTTGATTTTCATTTTACACTAAATATTAAAGTATTAAATTAGTTTACAATTTCTTATACACGCGGCACAAATCTCGTGTAATTTGCAAATATAGTAAAATAATCCAATTATTAAGCCCTGATAACAAAAAATAATTTACAAGAAACAACCCGGAAAAGCCCCGCCTGAGCCAAAACGCCATTTTCGCCCCAAAAACAGCGTCTCATTATCAAGGCATTAAGGTACCAACTCCGGTCGTTGTACAATATATGTACAATACTTGTACAATATTTGTACGTTTACCAATTGTACAAGTATTGTACAACTATTGTACATACAACGACCAGTGTTGGTACGGGAGCGCAGGCATCCCTGCCTGCCCCGTTTACGTTCCTTTTTTGGGGAGGGTGATGGGGAATGCGGAAATGTGGGAATGCGTTAATGTGGGAGTGAATGAGGATGGAGAGAGGGATAATGAGATAAAACACAAGATTGTTTTTGGGGAATTGCTTCGCAGTGCGACACGCATTAGCTTGTTGAGGTTTGACGGTGCGACACACTATAGACTATGATTACTTGATAGTGCGATACGCATTAGCTTGTTGAGGTTTGACAATGCGACACACCCCAGCCTTCGGCCACCCCTCTCCGAGAGGGGATGGCGCGGCAGCGCAACATTTGCTAATCATTGACGATCAAAATGATGCGGCAGCCCATCCCCTCTCGGAGAGGGGTGGCCGAAGGCCGGGGTGTGTCGCATCGTCAAACAAGCAAAGTACGGGGTGTGTCGCACCATCAAACAGCAACAAGCTGGGGTGTGTCGCATCGTCGAACAAACAAAGGCTGGGGTGTGTCGCATACTCAAGTCGCCATATCCTCCTGTGTGTCGCGCTGTCAAAAGAATCTCGGCATAAATCATATCGCATTCGTAATCATTCCCTGCTCCAGATGAAAAAATTTGGGGCATAGTCTACCGGTCAAGTATCCGAAATGGGTGAAAATGGAAATTTGAAAAAGTTATCAACAAGTTTTCACTAACCGTAAAACGGGTAGAAAGAGGGTCGAAGGGCGATTTTAATACCTTTGTATATTATTGATTTTAATAGTATTATATTATTTTTACAGCATAATGAAACCTTTGGAACAGAGTTGCGTAAAAGTGGAGGTAGAAGTAAATAATTGGATTTTTAAAACATTTTTTGGGAGTCAATGGTTTTTTTTGGAAAAAAGTTTGTATTTTTACACTTTGAAACAAATTAGGCAAAAATGTCGTTAATCATTGGTATAGAGTATTGTAAGCTTGATAGCAACGGTCGATTCAAGCTTCCAATTGCAATAAAAAAGCAGTTGGAGGGCGAGGACTGCCGTTTTGTCATCAGGCCGAGCATCTATGCCGAATGCTTAGAGCTATGGACTTACGCCAGTTTTGAAGCGGAAATTGCACACTTACAGAAAGAACTCAACCCCTACTCGATCGAAGACCGCAAGATGCTGCGCATACTGAGCGCAGGCAACATTGTCGAGATGGACACCAGCGACAGGCTGGTCATCCCCGGCGAACAACGGCAACGCATCAAGACTTCGAAGGACTTAGTGCTGGTATCCACAGGCCGATATATGGAGATCTGGGACCACGACACCTACAGCCGTGCAAACGAAGCGACCACAGACTATGCAGCCAAGGTTGACGAACGATTAGGGAGGACTACCAGTGTTGACAGCGAATGATACATACGGTTACCACCGGCCTGTGATGCTGGCCGAGTGCCTGGATGGGCTCAACATACGCCCCGACGGGATATATGTCGACGTCACCTTCGGCGGCGGCGGTCACTCGCGCGCCATCTTGTCGCGCCTTGGCGAGGGCGGACGCCTCTACGCTTTCGACCGCGACAGCGACGCAGCCCGCAATAGTATCGACGACCCGCGTTTCTGCCTGATACACGAGAACTTTGCACACCTCAAGAACTTTCTGCGGCTCTACGGCGTGCGCCACATCGACGGCCTGCTGGCCGACCTCGGCGTGTCGAGCCACCAGATCGACGAGGCCGAGCGAGGCTTCTCGACAAGGATGGACGGTCCGCTCGATTTGCGTATGGACCGCCGCGAGGGTACGACGGCTGCCGACCTGGTCAACACCGCTGACGTGGACGAGCTGGAGCGCATTATGAAGCTGTACGGCGAGCTGCCCAATGCCAAGCAGATAGCGCAAAGCATCGTGAAACGGAGAGCGGAGAGCGGAGAACGGAGAGCGGAGAGTGCGGGTATTTTGACGACCAACGACCTTAAGGAGGCCGTGGAGAAGCACCTGCCCCGAGGCCGCGAGAACAAGACGCTGGCAATGATATTCCAGGCACTGCGCATAGAGGTGAACGGCGAGCTCGAGGCCCTACGGCAGATGCTGACGCAGGCCGTGGAGGTGCTCAACCCGGGCGGCAGGCTTTGCGTGATGTCCTACCACTCGCTCGAGGACCGCATAGTGAAGAACTTCTTCAAGTCGGGCAATTTCGAGGGCAAGATAGAGAAGGATTTTTTCGGCAATCCGCAGGTGGAGCTGAAGCTGGTGAGCCGCAAGCCCATCACGGCATCGGAGGAGGAGCTGATGGAAAACAACCGCTCGCGAAGCGCAAAGCTGAGAGTAGCGGAGAAGGTGTAACGGTTAAAGGTTAACGGTTAAAGGTTAAAGATTAGAAAATCAATAAACAAATTAAACATAACAATGAGAAAGGATAGCGGAAACAGGAAACGGAGCAGTCTGGCGCAGGTGCTGGGAGGCGATATGCTGGGGTCGCATTTTGTGCTCAAACAGATACCCCTGCTGTTGCTCATACTTGCATTCTGCCTGCTGATGGTGGCCATCCGCTATCGCGTGGAGAGCCTGAACAAGCAGAAAGACCGTATGAAGAAAGAGGTAAGCTACCTGCACGAGCACAGGGTGCAGATGCAGAAGCAATACCAGGAGTCGATACGCATATCGAGGATTGACCGCGAGCTCGACACCGTCGGCGTTGGACTGGTTGCCGGCCCGCCGTTCGAGCTGAGAACCGACAAATGAAAACGCAAACCATTATAACCCTTTTAAAGCAATATACACTATGTCGAACAAGGACCGCATAACAACAAGAATGAAAGCAGGTGTGCTTTTCCTGATTCTCGCAGGAGGATTCGGGATTGCCATACTGTGGTCGATGGTGAAAGTTATGTGGGTCGACGGCGACAAATGGCGCGACCGGGCCGAGGAAATGAGCAAGGACTACAAGCCGATGAAGGCCCGCAGAGGCGACATCTACTCGTCGGACGGCAAAGTGCTTGCCACCACGGTGCCCGACTGCGACCTCTACCTCGACTTCAGCCGCAGACCCGAGCGCGACAAGCAGGGCAGGGTCAAGTACAAAGAGGGCACGAGAGACACGCTGTTCAGCACGGCAATAGCCGACTCCAACTACTTCAAATATGTTGATTCAGTATGTATAATACTGCACAATGCCTTCCCCGATTCGTCGGTGGCGACGTTCCGCAGCATACTCGACAGCGCACGCTACGGCAAGCGGCTGAAGAAATACAGAGGCTGCGCGAAGATAAAGCTGCACGTGCCTTACTCGGACTGGGACAAGATATGCAAGATGCCCGGCTGGAGACACGGCATCGTCAAGGAGCGCGAAGTGATTGAGAAGGTAGGCGGCGTAGACAGGAAAGTCAGCAAGTCGGTCATCAACGATACACGCTCGCACACCTACGACAACCTTGCCGAGAGCACGATAGGCTTCTACATTCCCGAGTCGAGGAAATACACAGGACTGGAAGGCTACTACGACTCGATTCTGAAAGGACAGGACGGCAAAGTGCTGTGCCGCCGACTGACGCGAGGCTCCTGGATACCGGTGAGAGGCGGAGGCAACATCGTTGTGGCAGAGAGCGACAGCATCAGGACAGACTCCATACCCGGCTTCCCCGTCATTGACGGACATAGCATTGTGGCCACAATAGACACAAGACTGCAAGATATTGCACACTACTCGTTGGAGAACGCCCTGCGGCGCTATGGCAGCACTGCAGGCTGCGCCATACTCATCGAGGCCGAGACAGGCAACGTGCTGGTCAGCTCAAGCCTTATACTGGACACCGCCACGGGCAAATACAAAGAGTTGCCTTACCGCAACGTGGCCGTGACCGACCTCTATGAGCCCGGCTCAATCTTCAAGCCTGTGCTGCTGACGGCAATGTACAACGACCCCAGCTTCACGCTCGACACATCGATGCTGCTGCCTGTGGGCCAGAAGCGGTTCAGTATGAACAGCAAGGTTGTGACCGACCACGGTCTGCCCAACGCTATGTATCCGCTGTGGAAGGCAGTGGCCGTCTCGTCGAACGTGGCGTTCTGCGAGCTGGCCTGGCGTTTCTACAACAACCACCGTCGCGACACCCTGTTTGCACAGGTTAGCCGCATATTCCCGTTCAACAAGCTCAACGTGGACCTGGTAGTCCGCGAGTATAAGAGCCGCACCCACCCGCTGACCTACGACAACGACTTTCTGCGTTTCTGCTACGGCTACACGAGCGCCGTGTCGCCCCTGAGGATGGCAACGTTCTACAACGCCCTTGCCAACAAGGGCCGGATGGTGAAGCCGCGCTTCTGCAAAGGAGTGATAGTGAACGGCGAGCTTGAGGAACTGCCGGTACAGGTAATCAACGAACACATCTGTTCGGAGAAGACCGCGCTGACACTTCGCGACCTGCTTATCGGCGTGGTCGAGGGCGGTACAGGCGACAACATAAAGAACGAGACCTATAGCATTGCCGGAAAGACCGGTACGGCCGTCACTTCGCCCAACGCCCCGACGAGCAATGCGACATTCGTGGGCTTCTTCCCTGCCGACAAGCCTAAGTACACCTGCCTGGTGATGATGGAGAAGATAAGCTACTTCGGCCGCAACGCCGCGCCGGTGTTCCAAGACATAGCCGACTGCGTGGTGTCGCTCGACAAGGAGCTTGACTGCCGCCCCACGATGATGAAGCTGGCAGAAATCAAGAACAACCAGAAGAACAGCAAGGGTATGCGCTACACGCTGCCCACCGTGGAAAAGGCTCCGCAAGCCGAGGTAAGACTGGTTCAGAAACGCCTGGGACTGGGCTACAGCAATGTAACCAACAAGTCGGTGTGGTGCAGCTTCCGCGAGCCGGTCGACAGCCTTGGGCTGAAAGCCGAATATGTGAAGTACGACATACCGCAGCGGCAGGTGCCTAACTGCTATGGTATGACTATAAAGGACGCCCTGCTGCTGTGCCGAAGCGCGGGCATCGACGTGACATTCGAGGGCTACGGGAAAGTGGTGGAGCAATCGCCGAGGGCACGCACCCCGATGACAAAGAATATGAAGGTGCATCTGAAACTGAAGCCCTGAAAACCAATTGACAAAGAGACAAAAAAAGTAGTTTATGAAACTGACAGATATATTAAAAGGAATAGATTACAAAGCCTACTGCAACGGCGGCGAGTGTGCGGCAGACAACCGCGAAGTCGAACGCATCACGTTCGATTCGAGGAGTGTAGGCAAAGGAACCGTGTTTGTAGCCCAGAAAGGCGTGCACGTCGACGGCCACAACTATATAGGTATGGCCATCGAGGGCGGTGCCGATGTGGTTATCTGTCAGGACCTGCCCGCAGAGCAGCCCAAGGGTGTTCTCTTCATCCAAGTAGAGAATTCGGACATCGCGCTGGGCCTTGCAGCAAGCAACTTCTACGGCAATCCATCGCACAAGCTGCAACTGGTAAGCATCACCGGCACCAATGGCAAGACCACTACCGTTACCCTGCTGCACCGGATGATGCGCGAGATGGGCATCCACGCCGGACTGATTTCCACCATTGTCAACCGCATTGACGACGAAGAGATTGCCGCCACACACACCACTCCCGACGCCGTGGAGCTGAACCGGCTGTTGGCTATGATGGTTGATAAAGGCTGCGAATACTGCTTTATGGAGGTGAGTTCGCACGCCATAGTGCAGAACCGCATTGCCGGACTGCGCTTTGCCGGAGCTATCTTCAGCAACATCACCCACGACCATCTGGATTTTCACAAGACGATGGCCAACTACATAGCCGCAAAGAAGCAACTGTTCGACAACCTGGGCGAGGACGCTTTTGCACTGACCAATATCGACGACAAGAACGGTCGCGTGATGGTACAGAACTGCAAGGCAAGAGTGAAGACCTACAGCCTGCAGACCGTCGCTGACTTTCGCTGCAAAATAATAGAGAGCAGCATCCACGGCCAGCAGCTGGAAATGAACGGCAAGCAACTGTGGACACCACTGGTGGGAAGATTCAACGCCTACAACATCACAGCAATAGTTGCCACCGCATTGCTTTGCGGATTCGACACCGACGACACACTGCGGGTAGCCAGCGGCCTTCACGCTGCACCGGGACGCTTCCAGTACCTTCACGGCAAAGGCATAACAGCCATTGTGGACTACGCCCACACCCCCGACGCATTGCAGAATGTCATCGACACAATCAACGAGGTTCGCGACAAGAAGCAGAACCTCATTGTCGTGGTTGGTTGCGGAGGCGACCGCGACCCGTTGAAGCGACCGATTATGGCCCGCATAGCCGCCGAAGGCTGCAATCATCTGATTCTAACATCAGACAATCCTCGCACCGAGAACCCCGAAAGCATTCTGGACCAGATGGAAGCCGGCCTGACACCGGAAGAGAGGTCTAAGACCGTCCGCATCAGCGACCGCAGGCAGGCGATAAAGACCGCCACGATGATGACACGCGAGGGCGACATAATCCTCGTTGCCGGCAAAGGGCACGAGACCTATCAGGAAATCAACGGAGTACGTCACCATTTCGACGACTGCGAAGAGATAAACAACTTATTGAAATAAAAGACATCAACTATGCTATACTATCTGTTCACTTGGTTAGACAAAGCCTTCAATTTCCCTGGCGCGGGAGTGTTCCAGTACATCTCGTTCAGGGCCGCTATGTCTGTTATAACTTCACTGATAATTATGCTTATCTTCGGCAAGCCGTTCATCAAGTGGCTTCGCAAGAAACAGATAGGCGAAACGGTGCGCGACCTTAAACTGGAAGGACAGAAAGAGAAAGAAGGCACGCCGACAATGGGAGGACTGCTGATACTGGCAGCCATCGTGATACCAACGCTGCTGTTTGCCAAGCTTGACAACATCTATGTGCTTATTATGCTTGGCACGACGGTATGGCTTGGCCTCATCGGCTTCATCGACGACTATATCAAGGTGTTCAAGAAACACAAAGAGGGTCTGCGTGGCAAATACAAGGTTATAGGACAGGTTTTGTTGGGACTGGCCGTCGGACTGCTGATTATGTACCACCCCGACATCACGATAAAGGAGACCTCGTCGGTTGAGTCGTATGTGGCATCGCACAATGTCAATATCGGCGACAACTTCGAGCGAGCCAAGAGCGAATTTGCGAAAGACCCGATCAAGTCGACCAAGACAACCATTCCCTTTGTCAAGAGCAACGAGTTGGACTACGCCAAGACCATCACTTGGATGGGCGACTGGGCCAAGAAGTGGGTCTGGCTGGTGTATGTAATCATTGTGATATTCGTCGTGACTGCCACTTCGAACGGCGCCAACCTTACCGACGGCATCGACGGCCTGGCGACAGGTACATCGGCCATAATAGGCTCGACACTGGCGATACTGGCCTGGGTGTCGGGCAACATCATTTTTGCCAACTACTTGAACATTATGTTCTTGCCCAACATCGGCGAACTGGCAATATTCATCACAGCATTTGTAGGAGCAACACTTGGTTTCCTGTGGTACAACTCACATCCGGCAGAGATATTTATGGGCGACACCGGTTCGCTGGCCATTGGCGGCATCATCGCCGTCTTTGCACTGCTTATCCGCAAGGAGTTGCTCATACCCATAATGTGCGGCATTTTCCTGATGGAGAGCCTGTCGGTGATAATACAGACAACCCACTTCAAACGAACCAAGAAGAAATACGGCGAGGGACGCAGAGTGTTCCTTATGGCTCCCTTGCACCATCACTATCAGAAGAAAGGTATAAAGGAAGAAAAGATTGTGATGCGCTTCTACCTCATAGGAATACTACTGGCAGTAATAAGCATTGTAACACTGAAACTCAGATAATCATTATAAACCTGCAAAAAACATCTTTGAAATATGTACGAATCATTAGCAACACAAGGACGTGAAAGAGTCCACACAGGACTGGCCGGCATCGACAGTGCCCGACTGAAGAAACTGCGCAACACCAACTTAAGAGAGTGCTTCAACCTCATTGATGAGATGAGGCACAAACTGGAATTTGTGGCACGCATAAGAGGCATTTCATTCATTGACGATGCCGCGTCGCGCAGCCCGCTGTCTACCTGGTATGCCCTCGAAACCATCGAAGGAAGAGTTGTTTGGATTGCCAACGGAACCTCAAACAGCATCCAGAAAGCAGCCGAATTCAAACGCCTGAGAAACCTTGCAGAAAGCAAAGTGGCAAAGATCATCTGCATAGGCGACAGTACACTCTACCAGACGGTATTTGGCGACTATGTAAAGGACATCCTCTCGGTCCAATCCATTGCCGAGGCCGTAAGCAAAGCCTTCTACAGCAGCGAGGAAAACACCAAGATTCTCTTCTCGCCGGCAGCCGAGAACGGCATCTCGTATGAGACGCAGGGCGAGACATTCAAACACGAAGTCAACGAATTGTAAATGGCAAAAGACAGACAAGACATATCACGGAAACTGCTCAACCCGTTCAAGGGAGACAAGGCCATCTGGTTCATCTTCCTTGTGCTGGCCATCATATCGCTTATCTCTGTGTTTAGTTCAATAGGCTATTCCGCAGTCATCAGCGACCGTACACCAGAGCAGGCATTTGTCAGGCATCTGATGTTTGTCGTTGTGACATTCGTGGTTGTTATACTCCTGTCAAACTTCAACTATCGCCAGTTTTCGAGAGCCTCGTGGTTCGGCTACATAATATCAATAGCATTGCTTATTGCCGTCTTTGTAATCGGACACAAAAGCAACGAGTCAGGCTCGGGAATGAGCCGTTGGCTGATGCTGCCACTGGTTGGACGCTTCCAGCCGTCGGAACTGGCAAAAGTCATTGTTATCATATACTTGGCCCGACTGCTTGCTCAAGAGAAAGACAACCTTAAGGAATGGACCACTTTCCGCAACATCCTGATACCGATATTTATAATCACAGTACTGATATTGTCCGAGAACCTGTCCACGGCAGTAATCATTTTCTTCGTTTGCCTTGCGATGTTGCGTCTTGCGCCAATCAATGTCAAACATTGGCGACTTACGATATTGGCACTTGTAGTATGCGGTGCTCTCGCTCTCGTG
This sequence comes from uncultured Bacteroidota bacterium, assembly GCA_902788805.1. Lineage (GTDB taxonomy): Bacteria > Bacteroidota > Bacteroidia > Bacteroidales > P3 > Colimorpha. Next base: position 78,080 of record CADALO010000005.1, read on the forward strand.
GTCGGCGAGAAGATGAACATTCCCTTCCTGGCACGCTCTGAAACCTGGGCCAATCGTATCGACAACTGGCTCAACTTCAACGACCAAGAGCTTTCGCAAGAGTCTATGGCTCGTATGGCTGTGGCATCAGGAAAATTCTTCGGTGTGGGCATAGGCTCCACCATACAGGCCAGACTGATGACACAGGCAAACAACGACCTTATTTACGCCATTATAATCGAGGAGTCAGGTATGCTTGGAGGAATCATAGTTTTATTGCTGTATGTCTACCTTTACATACGATGTATCAAGATAGCAATGCGTTGCAAGGGTGACTTCGGCCGTATGACAGTCATCGGGCTCGGCACCCTCATCTTCCTGCAGGCAGCAATACATATGAGCGTCTCGGTCGGTGCACTACCCGTCACCGGTCAGACGCTGCCGTTCATCAGCTCAGGCGGAACCGCCTACTTATGTATGGGACTGGCCCTCGGCGTAATACAAGCCGTGGCATACGATGTAAACTTATCAGAAGCAAAAGCCAAAAAAGAAACCAACGCTGTACCCGTCGACAGCGACAATATAGAACCCATTAACCCACCGGAAGGAGGCGAACAATGAAAGTAATAATAAGCGGAGGCGGCACAGGCGGACACATATTCCCCGCCATAGCCATTGCGAACGCAGTAAAGGACAGATACCCCGAAGCCCAGATACTCTTTGTCGGAGCACAGGGGCGTATGGAGATGGAGAAGGTGCCGGCAGCAGGCTACACCATAAAAGGGCTTCCAATCGCAGGCCTGCAGCGCAAACTTACAATTGCCAACATCATAAAAAATATGCAGTTGCCGTTCAAGATGGCAAAGAGCCGTCGAATGGTAAAAAAGATTATACGCGAATTCCAACCGGATATAGTTGTCGGCGTAGGAGGGTTCGCCAGCGAGCCCACACTGAAAGCAGCCGCTTCTATGGGCTACCCCACCCTGCTGCAAGAGCAGAACTCTTATGCAGGACTCACCAACAAAATGCTGGCCAAATCTGCAAGGACAATCTGCGTGGCATACGACGGAATGGAAAAATTCTTCCCGAAAGAGAAGATTGTCTTCACAGGCAACCCTGTACGTTCAAGCATCGAAGAAATGAAAGCCACCAGAGAAGAAGGGCGTGCAGCTTTCGGACTGAAAGCAGACAGTCGCGTCATCCTCATTGTCGGTGGAAGTCTTGGAGCCCGCAGCATCAACCAAATGATGCTTGGCAGCTTGAAATCCATCCAAAACCTGTTCATTGACAACAACATCCAGGTAATATGGCAGACCGGTAGCTATATGTTCAGCGAGGCTGAAGAGGCTGTTAAAAAAGCAGGAGCGAAAGAGACAATCAAGGTCCACAAATTCATTTCCCAAATGGATATGGCCTACTCTGCCGCCGACATCATTATCTCGCGCGCCGGCGCCATAGCAATCAGCGAGCTCTGCCTTGTCGGAAAGCCCATCATATTGATTCCTTCGCCCAATGTCGCCGAAGACCATCAGACCAAAAATGCAATGGCTCTTGTCAACAAAGGTGCAGCATTGATGGTTCGGGACAGCGAATGCCTCGAAAAAGGTCTGCCGACAGCAATCCAACTCCTGAACGACAACGAACAGCAAACCCAAATGAGTGCAAACATTCTCAACCTTGCACGACGCAAAGCAGCCTACAGCATTGTTGATGAAATCGAAAAAATACTGAACGTAAAATGAACTACTACTTCTTAGGCATAGGAGGCATCGGAATGAGTGCCATAGCGCGCTTCTTCAAGCAAAGCGGACATACCGTCAGCGGCTACGACCGTACACCTTCGCCACTGACACGAAAGCTTGAGGCCGAGGGCATTAGTATACATTATGATGACGACCCTGCACTCATACCCGACAATATCGACCTTGCCATCTACACTCCCGCCATACCACAGGACAACAAAGAATTCTTACATATCCAGAATAGCGGTTGTCCGCTGAAAAAACGCTCCCAAGTGCTTGGCGAACTGACACGTGGCAAGAAATGCATCGCTGTGGCCGGTTCGCACGGCAAGACTACCACATCTTCGATGATAGCACACATCCTCAGCAAGACAGAGTTTGGCTGTTCTGCATTCCTTGGAGGCATAGCCAAGAATTTCAACAGCAACCTGCTGGTCAACACCCAAAGCGAATACATTGTCGTCGAAGCCGACGAATACGACCGCTCTTTCCTGCAATTGCACCCATATTACTCCGTGATCACTGCTACCGACCCCGACCATCTCGACATCTACGGCACACACGAAAAACTCATCGAAGCCTTCGAGCAATTTGCCAACCAGACATCTCCCGAAGGAGCGCTGTTCGTAAAGGAAGGGCTGGTAGAGCATCACCACGACCACGAAGAAGAGGACGAGCATAGCCACTGCCACCACCTTCACATCAGCGAGGAAATCAAATGCCACACATACTCCGCGCGCTCCATCGAACCCGACTATTATGCCATAAATGTGCGAAACTATAATGGCAACATATACTTCGACCTACGCACACCTGAGAAAGTGCTCTACGACATCGAGTTACAGAACTCGTGTCTTTACAATGTAGAGAACGCCGTAGCCGCAGCAGCAGTAGCTCTTAGCTGTGGCGTTGACGAGTACCAACTACGCAGCGGCCTCAAGACATTCCAGGGAATACAACGCCGCTTTGATGTACGCATCAAGACAAAAGACTTGGTCTACATCGACGACTACGCTCACCACCCAAAGGAGATCTCAGCAACAATAGAATCAATCAAATACCTTTACCCAGAAAAGAGAATAGTCGGCATCTTCCAGCCGCATCTCTATTCACGCACCCAGGATTTGGCCGACCAATTCGCCGAGGCGCTCAAACCTCTGGACGAAATAATCCTTATGCCCATCTACCCCGCTCGTGAAAAGCCCATCCCCGGTGTTTCGTCGGGTATGATTCTGCGCAAAATGGAGACTATGAACAAGTATCTATGCAGTGCCGAGCAAGTCCCCGACCTTGTCGAAGCGCTATGCCCCGACGTTGTCGTGACGATGGGAGCCGGCGACATCGACAGACTCGTGCCAATCCTCGAACAAAGACTATCAGATTTATAACCCAAAACATAAAGCCCGCTAATGCGTCAATATCTTAAACATATAATAATCGTAGTGTTGCTTGCAGCAATAGTCCTCACGTTTCATATCGTAAGACGTAATGCGACGATGCGAGGACTTGAGAGTACCGTGTCTTCCGACTACAACACAACCATTTTAACCAGCCACGATGTTGACAGCATTATCCTGCTGAGCTACCCTAACCTGCTGAAAACCGATATAAAAGACATTGACAAGAAATCCATCCTCAAGACACTGAAGCGTCACCCCTACATTCTCGACGCAGACGCCCACGTGACCACCGGCGGCAAACTCATCGTCAACGTCACGCCGCACACCCCTGTTGTCAGAATGTTCTATCAAGGCAATGAGTTCTACATATCACGACAAGGCACCTGTATGCCACTATCATCCAAGCACTACTGCCACATCCTTGTGGGAAACACAATGTTTGAAGAGCCACTGCTTGCACGACCGTCAAAAATCAACCTCGCCGACACCTCAATTCACAACCAGCCCGCTTCACCTATGAAAATATGGAAACTCGCCTCGTTTCTCCACGACAATCCCAAATACGGCGACGTGTTCGACCAAGTATATGTCGGCGAGAAAGGCGACCTTTACCTCGTTCCAAAGCTGGGAACGACAACCATCAACATTGGCGACACCACGCTCTTGGAGCAGAAGTTCCGCAACCTATGGTCCTTCTTCGACCAGGGAATCAGCCAAGTGGGATGGGACACATACTCCTCAATCAACCTGAAGTACAGAGGACAGGTTGTCTGCACAAAGAAATAGCGAAAGCCCTTAATATACAAAAGACTCAAACATTAAAATATACATATTATGAACCACCAAAATGACATTGTAGTCGGACTCGACATCGGAACAACCAAAATCGCCTGCTTCATCGGTCAACGTGCCGAGAACGACAAAATCAAAATCATTGGCTTCGGCAAGACCCCCTCGAAAGGCGTCGAGCGCGGCGTGGTCAAAAACATCAAGGACACCGCGCGTTCCATCCAGAAGGCAGTGGAGACAGCCTCCGAACAGGCCGGCATCCCAGTCACCGAAGTCTATGTCGGCATCGCCGGACAACACATCAGCAGCATCCAAAACGTGGGTTCCGTCGTCATTCCGCCCGAGCACAAGTACATCGAACAGGAGGATGTCGACAAGCTCATTGACGAACAGCGAAACATTATGCTCAACCCCGGACAGGACATCATTCACATCTTCCCGCAGAACTTTGTCGTCGACGGCGAAGAGCTGAGTCCCGATGTCGACCCAGTGGGCGTGGCAGGAAAACAGCTCAAATCCAACTTCCATATCGTCACGGGCAACACGATGAACCTCATCAACATCCACGACAGCGTTGAACGTGCCGGACTTAAAATCAAAGGCGTAGTGCTCGAGCCCATAGCCTCCGCCTACGCAGTCCTCGACAACACCGACCGCGACGCAGGCGTGGCTCTTGTCGACATTGGTGGCGGTACGACCGACATAGCCATCTTCCACGAAGGCGTCATCCGCCACACGACGGTACTCCCACTTGCTGGCAACGCCATTACCAACGACATCAAGGAAGGCTGTAAAATCCTGCGCGAACAGGCCGAGACCCTCAAGACCCGTTTTGGCTCCTGCCTGCCTCAGAATGTCAGCGAGAACGATATCATCTCCATCCCCGGACTTCGCACACAGCCTCCGCGCGAGATCAGTATGCGCACCCTAGCAGGCATCATCAAGGCCCGCACCGAGACCATCCTCGAGCAGGTTGACTTCGAAATCAAGAAATCAAAACTCGAAAAACACATCTTTGCAGGCATCGTTCTCACCGGTGGTGGCGCGCAATTGCGTCATATCAAAGAGCTTACCGAGTTCACCACAGGCATAGACACCCGCATCGGACTGCCGAACGAGCATCTCGACAAAGACTCCGACCCCGAAATCATCAACACGATGTATGCCACCGGTATCGGACTGGTAATCTATGGTTTCCGCGAGCTTGACGAGAAAGAACGTCACAATCAAGAAATCGAGACAGAGACCCCGGCAGAGCCAGAGCCTATAGCAGAGCCTGAACCGGTAAAGACTACCGACGAGATTTTCGCCGAAATGCCTACACAGGAGACAACAGAGCCAACGGTTAAAAAGCCCAAGACCACCGACAACAGCACTCCAAAGACCAATAAAAACAAAGGCAAATTCGGTGCACAGCTGATGAAATCCATCGACAAGTATTTCGGTAAAGTCTTTGGCGACGACACTATCCGCAACGAAGGCAACGAAGAACAGGAACTCTAATCACTAAGCGACGAAGGCATCCTCTTCCGGGCACCGCAAGTCACTCCGTTAACAACTTGTTGAAAACTAAATCGTAAACAACTTTGCCAGAACCGCCCGTTGTCGTAATTTTACAAAAAATATCAACAAGCATATAATATATCTACATCTCTTATAGTCAACAATCTACAAAGAAATAAGTATAATGGAAGAAAGCACATTTTCTATGAACAGCGACAATCAAGCGCAATTTATGCACCCTGCAACATCTATGCAGTTTGAACCGCTGCGCCAACAGCCTGCCAAAATCAAGGTCATCGGCGTTGGTGGCGGTGGAGGCAACGCTGTCAATCATATGTTCCGCCAAGGAATACACGGAGTAGACTTCATCGTTTGCAACACCGACGCCAAGGCTCTTGCCGCATCGCCGGTACCCAACAAAATAGAACTTGGCAAACTCGGTGCCGGTAACATCCCCGAGCACGCACGCAAAGCCGCCCTTGAGCATAAGGACGAGATTCGCGAAGCCATCAGCGACGACACCCAGATGCTCTTCATCACAGCAGGTATGGGTGGCGGCACTGGCACCGGTGCAGCTCCCGTTATCGCCGAGATAGCCAAAAGCATTGAAATCAACGACGAAATGGTGCCTCGCATCCTTGTTGTGGCCATCGTCACTATGCCCTTCTCTTTCGAAGGCAAACGCCGTAAAGAGCAGGCAGCAGCAGGCATCGAAGAACTTAAGAAACACGTCGACGCTATCCTTGTCATCAACAATGACAAGCTGCGCCACCTCGGCAATCTGCCCCTCAACCAGGCATTCAGCCAGGCCGACGACGTGCTGCTCACCGCAGCCAAAGGCATAGCTGAAATCATCACCGTATCTGCCTATGTCAACATCGACTTCCGCGATGTCAACACAGTTATGGAGAAGAGCGGCACCGCCCTGATGGGTGCTGGCGAGGGACAAGGCGAGAACCGCGCACGCCAAGCCATCGAAGAGGCCACCACTTCGGTACTCCTCGACGACAACGACATCCGCGGCGCAAAGAACATCCTCCTCTACTTCTCCTACTCGCCCAGCCACCAGATCACTATGGACGAGCTCGGCGAAGTCACCGACTACATCACCGACCTTACAGGCAACAACGAAACCAACGTCATCTGGGGTGCCGGCGACGACGACAGCCTCAACGACGAACTGCGCATAACTCTCATCGCTACCGGTTTCGAGCAGCGCCCAGGTACCGTCGTATACAAACTTGACACCGTCGACACCACCAAGCCCGTCGAAGAGCCCGAGTTGAGGACCACCAAAGAGCCCGAAGCCCAGCAGACAAGCGAGCCGGTTGCTGAAAAGCCCAGCACCACAACAGTTGTGGACGACACCCTTCCAAAACCGACAGCCGAAATGAACGGACGCCGCATCTTCGTTCTTGACACTCCGATGCAAGAGGAAGAGCCGCAGGAAGCCGAACTCTGCGAAGCCGCAGTCGAAGAAGAACCCGTAGCTTGCGGTGTCAGCCACCTCGACGAAATCCGCATCATCTCACGCCCTGCGCAACAGCCCAGCGCCTCGACCGTCCAACAGCCCGAAGAGGTAGCCATAAAGGAAGAACCGGCTTTCGCCTTTGAACCAGTGGTCGAGACACGCCAAACCGTCGTCGAAAAGACCGAGCCCATTGCTTACAACCAGCCTGTAACAGAGAGAGAGGCCATCGTTGACAGACAGGTCGAAAAGGCCCTGCAGCCCAACGACGAGGACCTCAACGACATAAAGCTCAAACAGCGCGCCGAACGCATCAGACGTATGAACGAACTGCTGCACAACGACCCCAACGGGCCCAGACAAATCGAAGAGATGACAACCGAACAGCTCACCAACGAGCCCATCTACCAGACCCCGCACTCGGCAGAAAGCGATGCCACACGCACCCGCATAAACCTTGACGGAACAATCTCGCAGGGCAGAAACTTCCTCGACGACCTCCCCGATTGATTCAATCACACCCCCGCAAATACATCTTTGAAATACACATAACAAAAAAGACGCTTCGGCGTCTTTTTTTTTGTGTCCTGTCTTGAAAAACGGACAACTGATGGAATATTGCCACACAATTTCCAAGCCGCGAAACGAACGTTCATAATCAAGATTTTCGACAGACCAACACCGTTCGTTGTCCGATTGTTGTCCGATTGTTGTCCGATCAATGATCGGACAACAATCGGACAACAATCGGACAACGAACGGACAACGAGCGAGGGCGCCCCATACAAAATACCACATTGCAATCACTTAACTACAGTCAGGAAAAAGTGGAATTTAACACACTTTGCAAACGCATTTTACAGATACGGCAAATCAATTTAGCGGCGTATACAAATTATTCGTACCTTTGCAATTCCTAAAGAATGAGAAAAATGCAGGTTAATGTCAGACAATCAATATAATACACTCAGAACTAACAAAAAGATATTCGGCACATTGTGCGGAATAGGTGCCGCGGTATGCTATGGCACCAACCCTCTCGGGGCACAACTGTACAGCGAAGGTATGCAGCCGGCAAGTGTGCTCTTCTGGCGCTTCGGACTGGCATTCATCATCATAGCCATAGTTATGATGTTCCGCAAGGAGAGCCTGCGCATCAACAGGCACGAGTTCAGGGCTTTGACGGGCCTGGGGCTGCTCTTTCTGGCATCGTCGCTTACGCTTTATATGAGCTTTAAGCTGATGGCCGTAGGCGTTGCCTCAACCATATTGTTCGTCTATCCGGTCCTTACCGCAGGCATAATGGCATTGTTTTTCAAAGAGCGGCTGACGTTCTCCACCATACTGTCTATCGTGCTCTCGTTCGTAGGCGTCTTGCTCCTTTACTGGAGCCCCGACGGGACGCGCCTGTCGGCGACAGGCATCGTGCTTGTGCTCATATCTGCCCTCACCTACGCTGTATACATCATCGTGATGAACCGCGCAAAGCTCAATATGTCGTCGTTTAAAATCAACTTCTATGTATTGATCTACTGTGCGCTGGGAAATCTTGCGATGGCCTTTTGCTCGGGTGGGCTGCAGGTGCCTCAAAACGCCACGAGTTGGCTATGTGTAAGCTGGCTTGCAGTAGTGCCCGCGATATTGGCGTTGGTGATGATGGTCTATGCTGCCAAGTATATAGGCTCGACGCCTACCGCCATTATGGGCGCCATTGAGCCTACGACGGCCGTGCTGATAGGCATTTTCCTCTTCGGCGAGCCGTTCACCTCACGCCTGGCAGTCGGCATCGCTCTGATCTTCGCAGCCGTAATCATTATTGCTCTCAAAAGCAATAAAAAAGAAAAAGCGTCGTTAAGTCAATAATAATTATGGAAGTAATAATAGGAAGTATAATTGGAAGTAAAAAAAGGAAGTTAAGCGCTACGCGCAGGACTATACAAAATCATTTGTCCTTCTATTACTCCCACCTTAACTCCCAATTAAAATTCCACTTTAACTTCCTTTAAACCTTTATAACCTTTTCAACCTTTAAAACCCTTCAAACCATTTTAATGTCACATTTAACCCTCCTTCTGATATTCCTTCTTGGCGCAATGGGCATCTCGTTCCTCTGCTCCATCCTTGAGTCGGTGCTGATGTCTACGCCATTGTCATACATCACGATGCGCGAGGACGCAGGCTTCAAGCCCGCCAAGCGTTTCAAGGAATACAAGACCGACAACGGCAAGCCTATTGCCGCCATACTGTCGCTCAACACTATAGCCAACACCATAGGTGCCGCCGGTGTGGGTGCCCAGGCCGCAACTTTCGGTGGTAACTGGTTCGGCATTATGTCGGCGCTCACTACAATCTTGATTCTTATCTTTTCCGAAATCATACCCAAGACCATAGGTACGACCTACTGGAAACGACTGATGGGTTTCACGGCACGCACGATAAGGGTTCTGATAGTGCTGATGTATCCGTTGGTGCTGCTGATTGGCCTGCTCACCAAACTGTTCTCACGTCGCGGAGAAGACGAGACCACCGTCAGCCGCGAGGAAGTGGCGGCAATGGCCGACGTGGGCGAGGACGAAGGCGTATTGGACGAGGACGAGAACAAGATTATACAGAATGTCATCAAGCTTGACGACGTGAAGGCCTACGACGTTATGACGCCCCACTCGGTAGCAGCCGTAGCGCCCGAGTCGATGACCCTCAAGGAGTTCTACAAGGTGGAGGAATACAGCCACTTCAGCCGCATTCCTGTCTATGCCGACGACCCCGAATATATAACCGGCTACATTCTGCGCAGCGACGCACTCGAGGACCTGGCCGAAGACAAGTTCAACAAACGTCTGAAAGACATCAAACGCGACATTCCGCTCTTCAACGAAGAAAAGTCTGTCAGCGAGATATGGGACTCGCTGCTCAAGCACAAAGAGCAGATCGCTATCATTATTGACGAGTATGGCGGATTCCAAGGCATCTTGACACTTGAGGACATCATAGAGACCATTCTCGGCCTCGAAATCATCGACGAGAACGACGAGGTAAGCGATATGCAGCAGTTCGCCCGCGAACGCTGGAAGCAGCGTCAACGCCGCTTCAAGAGCATACGTCTGCCCGAGGACGAGGAGAACGGAGAACGAAGAACGGAGAAAGGAGAACAGGAAACGGAAAGCTGAAACCGCAGGGGCTTACCCCTGTGTAAGCCCTAAAAAAATGGCTTACCCCTGTGTAAGCCCAAATCAACAACCAAATAATAACGAAATTAAAAATGAACATTGCAGCATTGGTCTCGGGAGGTGTTGACAGCTCGGTCGTGGTACATCTGCTCAAGGAGCAGGGCTACACGCCCGACATCTTCTATATCCGCATCGGTATGGAGGACGAAGAAGGCTACATTGACTGCCCGGCGGAAGAGGATATCGAGATTACGACCTTCATTGCCAAGAAATACGGCTGCCGCTTTGAGGAGGTCAACCTGCATAAGGAGTATTGGGACAACGTGGTGAGCTACACCATCGATTCGGTCCGCAAAGGCCTCACGCCCAACCCCGACGTGATGTGCAACCGAATGATTAAGTTCGGTGCCTTCATCGACAAGCGGGGTGAAGGCTACGACCGCATCGCCACAGGCCATTACGCAACAACTGAAAATATTGACGGCACTACCTTTCTGGCAACTGCCAAGGACCCCATCAAGGACCAGACCGACTTCCTTACGCAACTTACTTATCCTCAGATAGCCAAGGCAATGTTCCCCATCGGCCACCTTATGAAGAGCGAAGTGAGAGAGATTGCATCAGCTGCTCATCTGCCCTCGGCCGACCGCAAGGACAGCCAGGGCATCTGCTTCCTCGGCAAGATCAACTACAACGACTTCCTGCGTCGCTACCTGGGCGAGAAGGAAGGCAAGATTGTCGAGCTCGAGACAGGCAAAGTGCTCGGCACCCACAAAGGCTACTGGTTCCACACCATCGGACAGCGCAAGGGGTTGTTCCTTAGCGGCGGCCCCTGGTTCGTTGTCAAAAAGGACATAGAAGAAAACGTCTTATACGTCAGTCAAGGCTACACGCCCGAAGCCCAGTACGGCAAGGAAATCAACCTGCTAGGGTTCCACTACCTCAGCGCCGACATCTGGAACACACCAACCGACAGCAGCCCCATCGATGACTGGAACATCCCCGTCAAGTTCAAGATACGCCACACGCCCGACTTCGCCCAAGGCCATCTGAGCCGCGTCAGCGACCCCGTCTACGGCACCCTGTTCCACCTCAGCAGCGACAGCAAGATACAAGGCATCGCTGCCGGCCAGTATGCCTCAATCTATGACAACGACGCCCACCTGATGGTCGCATCGGGGATGATAGTCTGAAATAATTGTTTATTCCTCAGCAGGCTGCAATGTGACATTGAGCGTCTTGGTGGCCGAGCCTTCAAACCAATGGCCGTCGCCGCCGGTGAGTTCGGAATGGTCGAAATAGACATCTTCCGTTTTAGCCTCATAAAGACCATTCTCGGTGCTGTCAATATCCGTGAAAACCACCTCGAAATGTGTGGTTTGACCTGGTATTCCACCAGAATTCACCGAGTATATGCCGCCTCCGTCCGTTGTATCGAAATTATAATCCATTTTGACCTGGATGCCAGGTATTGGATTGCCCTGAGGGTCGGTGACTTTACCCTTAACGTTGAAATTGGCGGAAGGACAGCCGTATTCATCCACACGCATCTCTTCGCACGACAAGTTGATTCCTAACAGTCCTGCCAATGAGACAAGTAACCAGTTCTTGAGTTTTAGATATTTTATTTTCATAGATAAAAGGTTTTAAAGGTTGAAAAGGTTTTAAAGGGTCGCTTCGCTTGAAATGGTTCTCCGCTTTCCATTTATCCAACCGATGCTTTCAGCTTCTCAGCGTTTTCGGCCAGCTGCAGGGCTTCGATGCAGTCCTCGATGTCGCCGTCCATAAATGCCGGCAGGTTATGCATCGACCAGCCGATGCGATGGTCGGTGACGCGGCTCTGCGGATAGTTGTAGGTGCGCACTTTCTCCGAGCGGTCGCCCGTGGCAACCATCGTCTTGCGCTTGGACGAAAGCTCCTCCATATACTTGTTGTACTCGCGCTCATAGAGGCGTGTGCGCAGAATGCTGATGGCCTTCTCCTTGTTCTTGATCTGGCTCTTCTGGTCCTGCATCGACACCACGATACCGGTGGGGATATGAGTCAGACGCACAGCCGAATAGGTGGTGTTGACGCACTGGCCGCCAGGACCCGAGGCGCAAAAGGTATCGATACGCACATCGTTCATATTCAGCTCTACATCAAACTCTTCAGCCTCAGGCAACACCACCACGCCGGCAGCCGACGTGTGGATGCGTCCCTGCGTCTCGGTGGCCGGCACACGCTGCACGCGATGCACGCCGCTCTCATACTTCAGCAGGCCGTAGACGCCCTCGCCCGTAACAGTGAAGGTGATATCCTTGTAGCCGCCCGAAGTACCCTCGTTGAAGTCAGTGACCTCGACCTTCCAATGCTTCTTCTCGCAATAGCGGGTGTACATACGGAACAAGTCGCCGGCAAAGATGCAGGCCTCGTCGCCGCCCGTGCCGCCACGAATCTCGACCACAGCATTCTTCGAGTCCTGCGGGTCGGCGGGAATGAGCAGAATGCGTATCTCATCCTCCATCTTCTCGCGACGCTCCTGGCTCGACAGGAGTTCCTCTTTGGCCATCTCCTTCAGCTCGGGGTCTTTCTCATTCTCAAGCAGTTCCTTGCACTCGGCAATGGTGTCGAGCAGCGATTTATACTCACGATACGCCTTCACCACCGGCTGCAGATCCTTATAGTCCTTGCTCAGCTTCACGTAGCGTTTCATATCGGACGTCACAGCAGGGTCGTTCATCTGCTGCTCAATCTCACAATAGCGGGAATATATGGCTTCAAGTTTTTCTAACATTGTGATAATTATAAAATTACAGATTTATATATAACTGAAACAATTTGCAAAAATACTAAAAAAAATTGAATTCCCAGACAATTCACAAAAAAGCACGCCACAATTCGCCCTGTTGCCGACGCCGACGCAAGGCCTCGACTAAGCCCTAACGCCAATCCGACTTTTTGCTAAATTCTTATTAAAAACCTATTAAATTCTACTGACGTGAACTTTTATAAAAATTTGGTAAAACTTTGGGTAAAATTTGGTAAGAATTTGGTACCTGGAAATCAGATGGTTAAAATTTCGCATTTTTGAGCCTTTTTCGAGGGGTTGAAAACGGCTTTAAAACGAAAGTTTAATCAATGACATACAACAACTTAACACCAACCAGAAGCACTAAAAGAGGCTTTTGGCAGGAAAAGGTGGCCAAAACAGGCGAAATCGGAAGAAATGATAAAAACAGGACCGAACACAGAACCAACCGTTCGAGCAAAAAGGATGTATTGTTCCTGGGCTATGGTGTTTGAGAGTGCAATGCATCTTGGACTTTGACGATTTGACAATGCGACACACCTTGAACTATGATGATTTGACAATGCGACACACCTTGAACTATGATGATTTGACAATGCGACACACCCCGGCCTTCGGCCACCCCTCTCCGAGAGGGGATGGGCTGACGCATCACTTTGAATATCAAGTAATCGCCGCCGCGCCATCCCCTATTCTTATGATTCACCAAAATTTTTTTTTGAAAAATTATCATAGGGAGTATCATCGCGGACAACGGCAAAAGCAGTAAGCATCA
>CADALO010000006.1 GCA_902788805.1 uncultured Bacteroidota bacterium
CGCTCCCTCTTTTTTGGTCTATTTATTTATACTCCAGTTATTTGCTACAAAAATACAAAATAATTCCAAAATGCAAATATAAGGTCTCGGAGAGGGGTGCCGCAAAGCGGCGGGGTGTGTCGCACCGTCAAACCAATGCCCTACGTCGCTTTCCGTCGGCCCTTCGGGGCTCTTTTATTTTGCTTCGTTTCCAGCAGGGGTTCCGCCGTGCTCCACCCCAGCCTGTGTTCCGTCGCCCCTTCGGGGCTCTTTTTCGGCTCTTTTTCGGCTTAAATATGGGCATTCCACACACAAACCTATAATTATCAACCGTTTACACCAAAATCACACTGATTTTGACACCGTTTCACAACCGTCTCATTTCCAGACCTTCAATGGACCATCTCCGTCATATGTACAATATATGTACAATACTTGTACAATATTTGTACGTTTACAATTGTACAAGTATTGTACAACTATTGTACATATATTGATTGTACAACGACCAGTGTTGGTCCGGAGCGCAGGCATCCCTGCCTGCCCCGTGTGGGAATGTGGGAATGTGGGAATGCGTTAATGTGGGAATGCGTTAATGTGGGAGTTTGAGGGGCAAATCGGGGAGTTGGATATAGTGCCTGTCTGCAACCCTGAAGGGGTTGACGCTCAATAACCGTGGGTGCGGAGTACCCGCGGATTATGGTATCTGACAGGGCAATACGACCCTAAAGGGGTCGCCCGAAGAGAGTCGGACGCAGAGGCAAGGGCACTCTCAGAGTGCTTTTGATGACACATAGCCTACCCCGGGCAACTTTGCAACCTGAGGTTGTAAAGCGGCAATGCTTTCAGCGTCAAAAATGCGAGTGAACATATATTTTATATAAAAAAAGCACATTTATGTTGGCTGTATCGTTTTTTTTCGTACCTTTGCAAAATAATTCAAAACAACGAAACAATCCAATAACAAGTATAAATCATTGACAAATACACAAAAAAATGAAAAAACTGTCTATTTTTCTTGTGCTTGCCAGTCTGTTGATGACATCCTGCCTTAAGGATGGCTTCAACGATTTTAACGCACTCAACTACCCGATGTCGTTCCACGGCGAGGTCAGTCCCACGCTGGGCGTACCCATCGGAAGCGGTTCGGCAACCATCTTCGATATGCTGCAGATGGTGCAAATCTCCTACGCCAAGATGGAGGTCGATAGCCGTGGTATCCTGACCATCGTCTACGACACCTCTATGCCGTGGCACGTTGATTTTGACAACAGCAAGGGTACGAAAGGCGGCGGCGCCAAGAGCGACATTGTCCACATAGCCCGCAGCTCGATAGCAGGCTCGGTGGCTATCGACCTGTTCGACAATATGACCTTCCTCGACACAACGCAGATCGAGGTCGACAGCCTGCTTGTCTACTTCAGGGCCTACCTGAAGGCCGAGGCCAACGACAGCGCCCTGGCAATGATGGACAAGTATCACGTGCACGTGTACTACGACTCGCTCTATATCGATGTCTTAGGACACGACAACCAGTTGTATCACATCTATCCGTCGGCGAATACGGCACCCGACTCGATACCCATCGAGAACCTCATTGCCGGAGAGTACATAACGCTGTTCAACAACACCGACATCAGCGCGGCTATCAACCATCGCCCGAAGGAAATACACTACGGTGCCCGTATGAACATAGCCTTCGAAGCCGCCTTCTTCGCCTCGACGATAAGCGAGAACGATTTCGTGGCCGACTCCATCGGCGTCACGGCCATCGATATGAACGGCGACATCAAGGTGCGATTCCCTGTGTCGGCATATATCGACAACCTCCGCTATCAGACCGACATCAACTTCGAGCCTTCGTTCAGACTTGATGACTTGATCATCGACTCGTCGATGATATATATCGATTGTCAGAACGGCATACCGATGTCGCTGCTGGTGAGTGCACAGTTTGTCGACGCCAACGATGTGGTTATGTGCGACATTCTCAACCCCACCGTGACCGTTGTCGAGGGTGCCGAGGTTGCCCTCAACCCCGCCACAAACCTATACACGGCAACGAACCCCAAGCAGACGCTGGTGCAGGTGCCCATAACGAAGCCCGTCTTCGAGGCGCTGCTGAACACCAAGAAGATACGTCTGATGGCAGGCCTCAACACGTCGCCTACCGGCGACCCTGTGCGCAACCGTGTATCGATACAGGGCAACGACAAGCTCAACCTGCGTGTCTGGGCAAAACTCAAACCCGAGTATACGCTTGACATTGATTTAGGCGGCAACGGCAATTCGGAAGAAAGCCAGAAAGGAGGTGCAAGATGAGAAAGAACGTAGCAAGACTGGCAGCCGTGGCGCTGATGATGGTGGCAATGGCAATGCCCGAGGTGCTCAACGCCCAGAGCAACATTATGTACGGCTCGTCGCGTAACCCGCTGATGAACACGGCCAACCCCGCTTTCTTCCCGAGCCGCTCGAGAGTATACCTCTCGCTGCCGGGCGCCAACCTCGACTTCTCGAGTCCCCTCGCCTACTCCAGCATATTCCAGGTGGATACGGCGGCACAGAAGACTTACATCAATGCCAACAGCCTGCTCGACACGCTGGCCAACGGCGAGAAGATACGCTTCGGTACCAATGTGAACGCCGTGGGCCTTGGCCTCAACTTCGGCAAGTTCTTCCTTACCCTCTCGGCTCAGGCCAAGGTGGACCTTGGTTTCGGTTTGCCACAGGGTCTGGTGACGTTCCTCAACGAAGGTAACTACGGCCATACGGGTGACGACGTAATAGAGCTGCTTGACGGCAACCTGATCTGCGCCCGTGCATACGGCGAAGGAGCCTTGGGCGTAGGCATACGCCTTATGGACGACCATCTGACCATCGGCGCACGTGTGAAGATGCTTGTGGGCTACCTCGACCTCTCCAACGCAGGGTCGTCGCTCACGCTGACCACTGCCCCCGACTACTCGACGATGACCGCCGACCTCAACCTCGATATGAACTATGCCGGCGCCGTCAACCTGATACGCGACACGGTTTCGGGCAAGACCAACTTCGAGATTGGCAGCTATTTCCCGAAGAACTACGGTCTTAACTTCGACCTTGGCGCACACTACGAGAACGACCTCTTCGAGGTATCGGCTTCGATCATCGACCTCGGCCCCGGAATCCATTGGACGGAGAACATCAAGAAGGTGGTTTCGGCACGCGAGAACAACAGTTTCACCTTCAGCGGTATGGATGTCAGCAACCTGATGCACGGCGGTACGCTCGACTCGACCTACAGCCAGATGCTTATCGACTCGTTGTCGTCGCTGGCCGAATATAAGGTTGTAGACGGCGGTGCCGACTACTGGACCTCGATACCCACCAAAGTCAACGTGGGCGGTATGTTCCACCTTACGCCCGGTGTCAGCACCGGCCTGCTGTTCCACGGCGAGTTTGAGCGCGGCCTGGTCAAGGTAGGCGATGTCTTCAAGACCCAGAACGTGGGTTTCTACAGCCGCACATCGCTGCTGGCCCGCGTCAATATCCACGACTGGGTCGAGGTGGTGGCATCGGCATCGGTGCTGAGCAGCAACGGCAGCTGGAGCTGGGTGAACCCCGGTGTGGGTCTTACCCTCACTCCTTTCCGCACGCTGCAGATCTATACCTTCCTCGACTACATTTCGAACCTCTACCTTGTAGATGCCAAGCATCTGAATATCTCGGTGGGTCTCAACCTCTTCCTGGGCAGCAGCTCGGAGAGATAAGAAACGAAGAAATAATTAATACCAACCAATGAAAAAGATACTTTTAGCAATCATAACGATTACCACCGTACTCCTCGCTGCCTGCAACCGCGACATCGAGGAGTTTCGGTTCAAAGGCGTCGTGGTGGGCGGCGAGCTGTGCTCCAACTCGCAGCTTGCCTACATCCTCGACATCAAGTCGCCCGAAAGCATCGGCGGCTCGTATACCAACGCCAGTGGCAGCTACAGCAACGCCATCATAGCCTACCGCTCGTCGAGGATGCTGTATCAGGGCGACACCATCTATGGCATTGCCTACTTCACAAAGAGCTATGCCGCCCTCAACTGCTTCGGAATAATTGACGACAACCTGCCGGAAGCAATACTGCTTTCGGTGGACGAGGAGGCGAGCGAATAATGATTATTGAACGGAGAATTTCGAGAAAGAAATATGTCTAATATTGTAGCTATTGTAGGACGCCCGAATGTGGGCAAATCAACGCTTTTCAACAGACTTATAGAGGAGCGCAAGGCCATCGTCGACGAGACTGCCGGCGTGACCCGCGACCGTCAGTACGGCCACAGCGACTGGAACGGCAAGCACTTCTCGGTCATCGACACAGGCGGCTATGTGATTGGCGGCGACGACGAGTTTGACACCGAGATACGCAAACAGGTGGCGCTGGCCATAGACGAGGCCGACGTCATACTGTTCCTTGTCGACGCCAAAGAGGGTCTTACGCCTATGGATGAAGATGTGGCCGATATGCTGCGCCGCTGCAAGAAGAAAGTCCTGCTGGTGGTGAACAAATGCGACACCGCCGCTCGCCAGGAGACTATAGGCGAGTTCTATGCTCTCGGATTGGGTGAACTCTACCCTATTGCCGGCATCACCGGCAGTGGCACGGGCGACTTGCTCGACACTGTGGTGGCCGACTTTGACGAAGGCGAAGAAGAGCATAGCGATGGGCTGCCGCGCATAGCCGTAGTGGGACGCCCCAATGTGGGCAAGTCGTCGTTTATCAACGCCATCACCGGCACAGAGCGCAATATTGTGACGCCCATTGCAGGCACCACGCGCGACTCGGTGCTGTCGCACTACAACCTGTTCGGGTTCGACTTCAACTTTGTCGACACGGCAGGATTGCGCAAAAAGAGCAAGGTGAGCGAGGATCTGGAGTTCTACTCGGTGTTGCGTTCGGTGCGCGCCATAGAAGCCAGCGACGTGTGCATACTGATGCTTGACGCCTCGCAGGGGCTTGAGCAGCAGGACCTCAATATCTTCGGCCTTATTCAGCGCAACCACAAAGGCGTGGTGATAGTAGTCAACAAGTGGGACTTGATTGAGAAAGACAATAATACGCACAAAGAGTTCGAGCAGCTGATACGCGAGCGAATATCGCCGTTCGATGACGTGCCTATTGTTTTCACGTCGGTCATCAACAAGCAGCGCATCCACAAGGTGCTGGAGACCGCTCGCGCGGTGTATAACGCCCGTAGCCGCAAGATATCGACATCGGAGCTCAACGATGCCCTGCTGCCTATCGTCAAGGAGCAGAATCCGCCGCCGAGCGTGAAAGGGAAATGGGTAAAAATCAAATATATTACCCAGCTCCCCACCCCCTATCCGCAGTTTGTGTTCTTCTGCAACCTGCCGCAATATGTTCGCGACCCCTACCGTCGCTTTGTGGAGAACAGGATGCGCGAGATGTGGGACTTCCACGGTGTGCCTATGAACATTTATTTCCGCGCCAAATGAGCGATATACGCATTGACAAATACCTGTGGGCCGTGCGACTGTTCAAGACGCGAAGCCTGGCTACCGACGCCTGCAGGTCGGGTCGCGTGAAGATGAACGGAATGCCTGTCAAGGCGTCGCACGAAATCAGCGAAGGCGAGATCTACGAGCTGAACATCGACCAGATGCACCGGACCGTACAGGTGAAGGCCCTGCTGGGTAACCGCGTGGGAGCGAAACTGGTGGAGAACTACCTGACAGACCTGACACCGCAAGAGGAGTATGAGCGCATACAGATGGCGCGTCAATACGGCTTCGAGAAGCGCGACCGTGGCTCGGGACGCCCGACAAAGCGTGACCGCAGAGAGATTGAAGAATTCAAGTATATGTAACATACGCCAATAATGCAAAAAGAAAACAGGACGGCTGTCGTCCTGTTTTCTTTTTTTTTGCTATGCCTTGACGGGCATTACCAGCGGTTGTAGTGTATGCGCTCGGGGTTCCACTTGTCCTTGGGCTGCTCGTCGCCGGCAGGATAGCCAACAGGAACGATGCTGTAGGGCACAATGTTGCCGGGCAGATTGAGATAGGCAGCCACAGGGTCCATACGGTCGTGGAAAGGATAGCAGGCCGTCCATACGGCGCCAAGGCCATAGGCTTCGGCAGCAAGGAGGAAGTTCTCGGTGCAGGCCCCCATATCGTCACGCCAAATGCTGTTGGGCTTGGTCTCGACAGGACCGTTGGGGTTCTCGCGCGGAGCACGCGTAACGGTGGTGTCGGCACAGAAGATGACCACAGCGGCAGATTGCTGGAATTTCTCCATATTGAAGTTGCCTTCAAACAGCTTGTCATACTGGCTCTTGTCGGTCATAACGACGATATGCCACGGACGGACGTCCATTCCCGACGGGGCGGCGACGGCGGCACGGAGCAGTTTTTCCATCACATCAGCAGCAATAGTGTCGCTGGTGTAGGAGCGCACACTCTTGCGCTGCATAATAGTGTTGATTATTGCATCGGTGGCGTTGACAGTGCCGTTGGAACACTCTTCCTTGCCGCCACAGCAGCTTGCAGCCAATACAGCCACGGCTGCGATTACAAATAATGTACTTTTTTTCATTTGATTATTTTTTATGTTTGTGATATATACTTTACTTTTTGAAGACGGCCGCAGTTGATTTGTAGAGATGCTGCAGCATCGCCTTGATGAATGTCGCCTCGTTGCCGCCGTGCGAGCCGGAGAGGGCCGTTGCCGAGTTGTCGGCGCATTCGAAGCGCGTTACGCCCGCCGAATCAATCAGGTTGCATCCGTTTTTGAAACAATGGACGGCAAAGTGGTAGTTGCTTGTGTATTGAGGGGAAAGGACGTTTCGGCTGAAAGGGAAAGGCTTGGAATCGAGCTGCATCTGCGACAGAAGCGTTGCCGCTATGTCGCTCTGGCTCATCAAAATGTCGATTTCTTTATGAGGGCTCTTCACTGCGCCGCCGATCCACACCATAGGGATGTGCGACACCCTGTAGTCGCTTGTCGACTGCGAGGAGGAGAGCGGCACTCCGTGGTCGGGAACGATAATGACAAGCAAGCTGTCCCAGACAGGCATCCGCTTCAAGCTGTCTATCAGCACCGCCAGGCAGGAGTCGGTGTAGGCAAACGCATTCTTGCGGTCATCGGCCAGACGCTGCATTGGCACGGTCCAAGGCTCGTGGCTGCTCAGGGTGAGGATGACGTCCAGCCGCGACTTGTCGTTTTGTTTGTCATAGCCAAACACCGAAGGCAGCAACGTATAGGCATCGGGAGCACCCCAACTGCTGAGTTTGGCCTGACGGCCGAAGTCCTCGCCACCGGCAACACTCTCGAAACCAGTTTCAAGCATATAGCCACGCATATTGGTGAAGTCGATATCGCCACCATAAACAAAGCGTGTCGCATAGCCCTCACCACGCAACGTGCGCACTATGGAGGGAAGCCGTCCGCAGAGCCCGCTCATTTTCATAAGCGACGTAGTGGGCATCCCAGGCCAGCCATTCAGGATAGACACAAGTCCTCGGTCGGTACGGAAGTTGTTGGCGTAGCAATTGGTAAACAGCACGCCCTCAGATGCATATCGCATCAGGTTGGGAGCGACGCTGTCGTTCATCGTCATATCCCAACCACCGCCTTCCCATACGACAAGCAACACATCTGGCCTCGTCACAGATAGCAAAGTGTCTGTAATCTCAGCACTTGTCACGAAACAGGGAGCCACAATGCTTTCAGCCTCGCTGTCGGTCATAAAATTGAACTCATCTTCAAGTTTTTCCTTTTTGGACAGCGAGTGGAACATATTGAAAAGCGGGTTCAAAGCCGAGTGGTTGCAGAACGAATGATTGGAATAATAAGCATAGGACGGATTGGCTGTCGACTGCGATACGCCACCACGCATACCAAGGAACACCAGTCCTGCCAGCGGAATGAAGAGCAGTGCCGCCCAGCGGTTGGCGACAGGCTTGTAGTCCTTCCCTGTCACACGACGGAAGCAGAAAATATAGAACCAAACTAAAGCACCTATAAGCACTATGCCTATGGGTATCGTCCACCAACTGACGCTGGCGAACATATCCTTTGGTTTCAATGCATAGATCAGGTCGTTGGCATCAATCTTGGCCCCCCAGAAGTGGTAGAGCACAAGGTCGGCGGCAAAGACAAGAGCCATAACCAGTGCTATTGGAACATAGTAAAAGTCCAAAGCCTTCCCAAGGCGCATCTTTCTGACTATACAGCTGACAGCAGCCAGCAGAAGCGGAATTATAAGCAGATAGGACGCAGCGACAGAATCCAAGCGCAATCCGTGCCAAAGGGCAAGCGCACACTCACCGAACGGCGCGCCATCGGCATAACCCATATTCACAAGCATAAAGAGTGCCTTCTGCAACACGAAAAGGAGCAGCAAGAGAATGTATAACTTGAAAAGCAGAGCAATACGTTGCTTCATAACATTGGTTTTGTTTTGCAAAAATACAAAAAAAAGACAAAACTGCCTATATGAGTAAAAGATTTAGCCGTGCCCTACGATTGACGCATAAAAAAACGGAGGCATTTGCCTCCGTTTTATAATGAGTTACTTTTCGGTAATAACCGACGCGGACGTCGGCAGCCTTACACTACCAAAGCTGGGCGCGTTTGTCGGGATCGAGCCACATCTTGTTGCCAGCCTTGACATCCCAAGCATCGTGGAACTCGCCGATGTGAGGCAGAGTGACGTTGACGCGGTTGCGAGCCAGCGAGTGGACGTCCATCTGGGTGAGTTGGAGAATACCCTCGGGACGGATATTCGAAGCCCAAACAGCTGCGTAAGCAAGGAAGAAACGCTGCTGCGGAGTGAAGCCGTCCATCTTGTCCTTGTTGATCTGACCCTTAGCCATAGCGTTCATCATAGCAAGGTGGCTGACGTGCAGACCTCCGTTGTCGGCGATGTTCTCACCGAGGGTGAGGGCACCGTTGGCATAGGTTTCAGGATCGTCGAGAACCTTGACAGCGTTGAAGGCGTCGATAAGGACCTGCTTGTTGTTGTCGAAGTTCTTAGAGTCTTCCTCGGTCCACCAGTCGTTGAGGTTGCCGTCCTTGTCGTAGTTGCGACCCTGGTCGTCGAAGCCGTGGGTCAGCTCGTGACCGATGACAACACCGATAGCGCCATAGTTAGCGGCATCGTCAGCATCGAACTGGAAGAAAGGAGGTTGGAGGATAGCTGCGGGGAAGCAGATTTCGTTGGTTGTCGGGTTGTAGTAGGCGTTGACCGTCTGCGGAGTCATACCCCACTCATCGCGGTCGACGGGCTTGTTGATCTTGCTGAGCATATAATCCATATCGAACTCATTGCTGCGAACGATGTTGGCATAGTAGCTGTCGTCCTTGATTTCAAGTCCGCTGTAGTCACGCCATTTGTTGGGATAGCCAATCTTTACGTAGATAGTGCTGAGCTTAGCGTGTGCGTTGGCCTTGGTTTGATCGGTCATCCAAGTAGCCATATCGATGCGCTGACCGAGAGCCTCGATAAGGTTGTTGACGAGGACCTCCATACGCTGTTTGGCCTCTGCGGGGAAATACTTCTCTACATAGAGTTTGCCAAGAGCCTCACCCATAGCGCCGTCAACGACATCGGTGACGCGTTTCCAGCGGGGACGGTTGACTTCCTTGCCGCTCATCTGCTTGCCGTAGAAGTCGAACTTAGCATTGACAAAGTCGTCGCTGAGGTAAGAGGCAGCAGCATTGATCTCGTGCCAAGCGAAGTAAGCCTTGATGGTGTTGATGTCGGCATCAGCCAAAGCCTTGTTGACCTCGGCGAGACATTTGGGAGTAGCGATGTTGAAGCTCTTCATACCGTCGAGAATGTTCATCGAGGTGAAGTAACCCTTCCAGTCGATGTTGGGAGTGAATTTGGTTGCCTCATCAAGAGTGTAGCGGTTGAAGGTTGCGAAGGGGTCACGGCATTCGAGCTGAGTCAGGTGCGACTTAGCAAGGCGGGTTTCGAAGTCCATAACCATCTTGGCGAGTTTGTCGGCCTTGATGCCGCTCATCTGGTCGTAGCCGGCCATAGCGAAGAGTTTGGTCATCAGCTCGACATAACCGACGCGGAGCTTAGCGTTGTTGCCTTCGTCAAGGAGGTAGTAGTCGCGGTCGCCAAGGCCCAGACCTGTCTGGTAAGCCCAAGCGATGCACTGTTTGGCGTCGTCCTTGTCAGCCTCGCCGAAAACGCCGAAGAATACGTGATTGCCACGATGGTGCATCTTGAGGATCTCATTCCAGATGTCCTCACGGGTCTTGAGGTTGTTGATTTCCTCGAGGTAGGGCTTGAGGGGTTCGCAACCCTGCTCCTGCAGACGGACGCTGTCCATACCGATGTTGTAGAGCGTAGCGATCTTG
This sequence comes from uncultured Bacteroidota bacterium, assembly GCA_902788805.1. Lineage (GTDB taxonomy): Bacteria > Bacteroidota > Bacteroidia > Bacteroidales > P3 > Colimorpha. The sequence continues at coordinate 10,346 of CADALO010000006.1, forward strand.
TCGGCAATCGAGCCAGCTTCGTTCTTGTTGGCAGAGACAGAGTCGATGATGCCCTTGAGCTGCTTCTGGTTCTCCTCTGCGAGGAAATCGAACGAGCCGTAGCGCGAGTGCTCAGCATCGAGCGGGTGGTTCTTCATCCAGCCGCCGCAGGCGTACTGATAGAAATCTTCAAGCGGCGACACGGTTGTGTCAAGGTTGTCGAGGTTGATACCCGAAGTCAATTCGGTTTTCTTGTGACAACCCGTAGCGATTAATGCCATAGTTGCAATGGTTAAAATTGTTTTTTTCATTTAAGTTTTTTTTATTTTGTTGATTTATTTATGATTTCCATTGTCTGTTTATACTTCCACTTTGACTCTCATTTATTTTCCTCGTCCCTGGAAGATTATCAAAACCGTATAAAGCAATATCTTGATGTCGGTTGCAAGCGACATATTCTCCAAATAAAGCAAGTCATAGCGCAGACGCTCCACCATCTCGTCCACATTCTCAGCGTAGCCGTATTTGACCTGCCCCCACGATGTTATGCCAGGCTTAACCTTATGCAGCAGCATATATTCAGGCGCCCGCTCCACAATCTTGTCAATGAAATACTGCCGCTCGGGACGAGGACCCACAAGCGACATAGTGCCTTTCAGCACGTTGTAGAACTGCGGAATCTCATCGAGGCGATATTTGCGCATAATTCGACCGAAGGGTGTGATGCGCGGGTCGTCGTCGCTCGACAAGGCAGGACCCGAAGCCTCTGCATCGACATACATCGAGCGGAACTTGTGCATCTTGAACGGCTTGCCGCGATAGCCAATACGCTCCTGCGCATAGAAGATAGGTCCTGGCGAAGTGCACTTCACAATAATGGCGGTGACAAGGAACACCGGCGAGAGCAGCACGAGTGCCAGCAGCGACAACAGAATATCCATCAGTCGCTTGACCGAGTACTGCCACTCCTCCATCGGACGCGGATTGATGGTGATGAGGGGCGAGTGGAAAATAGAGTTGAGCTTGACCGAGCCGTATACGATGTCGCGCATATTGGGCGTAATCTTCAAAATCACGTCGTCTCTGCTGTCGAGCAGGCGAATAATCTGTGTTATCTTCGTGTCATCGCGGTCATCAATTGCAAAAATAACCTCTTCGATATTGTACTTCTCTATCAAGCTGTTAATCGCCTCCGTGTCACCGAGATAAGGCATAGCTTGCGCCAAACGTTCGTCGGTGTAGCCGTTTACCTTGATGAAACCCACAAAGAGGTTGCCCGAATAAACTGCCTGACTGTCAAGGTCAAGGTAAGTATTGTAAGCCTTCTCGCCGCTGCCCACAAGCAGTGTCGGGAAGCCAATCTTGCGTGTATGTATCAGGCGTGCCGTGCGTGATGTTATGCACAGCCGCCCGATGTAGGTCAGCGCGAAATGCAGCACGAAGAGCATCAGGAAACTGACGTAATAGGTGCGATAGGAATAGATGTTGTCGTCGAGCAGAAGCGCGAAGAATATGACAATGACACCTATCAGCGACGCCCAGAAGGTCATCTGGAGCTCTTTGAGGCGAGCCTTGCGAAACACATTCTTGTAGGTACCCAGAATGGCATAGAAGCAGCACCAAGCGATAGGCAGCAGAACAATGCCCCACCAGAAATTGCGGTCCTGAAACACAAGGTTGACATCGTCAAAACGATTGTGCTCGATCGACAGCTTGCGGTAGAAGAAAAACACAGCCCAAGCTACGAGCGCCGCGAAAGCGTCCCACAAGATATATTTTGCTGTCTGACGTCCTGTTTTCACGATTCACATTTCACGTTTCACAATCTACAACACCACCAGTTTAACGTTGTCAATAAAGAGGTTGCCGCTCTTGCCCTCGTCGTTGAGGATAGTGAAATGCGGCCTGATGTGCGGGTAATGGTTAAAGCGTTTCGACCACAGGGCGCCGATGTTGATATAAATCTTCTGCCAGCCACGTTCCGGCTTTCCGTAGATAGTCATATGCGAGTAGAGCTCCACCGGCCCGTCTTGATAGGAGGGATTCTTGAGTTCCACGCTGAAATCGAAGTCGCTCCAATAATCCATCTCCAAATACACGATGGCTTGCGGGTCGTTGATAGTATAGGTTGTGTCGGTGGCAAACCTGACGTAGGTGGCACCCTCGGGCACACGCACAACGCCGCATCCGTAGCCGCCGTTGCCTTGCGGGACGGTGTCGAGGCTGTAGCAGCGCTTCACCGTCGAGTCGAACGTTATCTCACCAGGGCCCGGCTCGAAGAACTCTTGCCACAGGACCTTCATCAACGACTTGGAAATATAGCGTGTACGCAGTGTGTCGAAGTCCGTCACCGAGTCAGCAGCAAGGGTCACGTCGGTGAAGTTGATTGGCTCATAGTAAGGATATGAAATGCGCTTGCCGGCAACGCCGTCCTGCTTCACAACTGGAACTATCCGCATACGGTCGATGACGCCGCTGCGCAGCACAGGCACCTTGCAGGGCAGCTGAAAAGTGCCGAGGTTGGTCTCGGCGGTATCACCGCTCTTCCAGATGATTATGTTGACGGCATCCACATTCGACGAGAAAAAGCCCTTGTCAGGGCTCCACGAGTCGGAAGGATTGTCCTCAACGACGACAGCATCGACTTTGATATACGACGGCACCTCGGTGTCGCCCTCGAAGCGGTCGCATCCAACGGCCACCAAAGCCATTAGCAGCGAGCATATTATGATGTTTCTAACTTTTCTCATATCTATGTTTAACGACATAAGCGTTTATTTATTGTACAGCATCCGACGAAATCTCTTTTCTTTTCCCATTTCGCTGAGCCACAGTCAATCCAAAAAGCACTATCGCCATTCCCGCCACCTTGAGCCAGCTGAACGACTCCTGCCTTATGGCCAGAGCCAGCAGCAGAGAGAACACGGGAATGATGTTGTTGTAAACCGAGCCCGATGTGGCTCCAAGGCGTTTCACGCCGTAATTGAACAGCATATACGCCACCGTTGAGCAAAACACACCGAGAAAGGCCAGCATAAGCCACATCTTGGGCGAATAGGACAGCAGCGGCAGGCTTTCGTGATCCATCACGAGCATCAGCGGCAGGAAGTAGAACAGGCCTATAAGGTTTTGATAGCACGTTATCGTAATCGGATGGTAATGGTCAAGCACCTTGACCAGTATAAGCGTGTAAACCACAGCGATGAACACTGCACAGGCAAGCAGTGCCAAGCCCTTGGGACTTGCCGAGAACGAGAAATCGCTGTTGAGCGACATCAGCGCAATACCCACCAGCGACAGCAGCACGCCAATGACGGCATTCACCTTGAGCCGCTCCTTGTAAACCAGCGCCATACCGAAAGGGATAAACAGCGGAATCGTGGCGACGATAATCGACGCAAGGCTGCCCGACACATACTGCACGCCGCCCGTCTCGCAGATGCTGTACATAAACGGCTCGGTGAAAGCCAGTATCAAGAAATAGCGCAGATGCCCCTTCTTGATGCGCTCCAACCTGCCCGTTAACAGCAGCAACGGCACCGTGAACAGCGTGGCAATCAGCATTCTGCCGGTCAGAATGATGGTAGGCGTAATGGCCGGTTCATTCAAGAACAGGCCCTTGGTAAAAATGAACGACGCGCCCCAAAAGGCGGCCGCAACAATCATCAAAAACGGCGCAAAATATCTGTTTCCGCGGAGCGCATTACCGTCGCTCCTCCCCTTACCTTCTCGCATTTAATCTTTTATACAAATAGTCAGACAAAATATTTTTTACAAAAATACAAATATTTTTCAAATAATTCCGTTATCATACAAAATGCTCCCCAAAGTTATGGGGTACACGCTTCAGTGGAGCGCATAGAGCTGACACGGAATGCTTTTTGAACACGGATTGGACAGATAACACGGATTTTTGAACACGAATTACACGAATAGCTCGATATAATCTCGCACGAATCATTATAACCTTTCAAACCCTTTCAACCTTTCAAACCCTTTTAACCCTTTTAACCCTTTCAACCTTTCCAACCCTTAAACCCAATGCGCATCGGTATCCTTTCAGACACACACGGCACCATTCCCCAACAGGTTTACACCTTTTTCGCAGAATGCGACGAACTCTGGCACGCAGGCGACATAGGCATCGACGTGCTCGACAAGCTCCGCGAATTCAAACCCGTCGTCGCCGTATTCGGCAATATGGATTGCTCCGATATGCACCACCTGCTGCCACAGACGCAACTCTTTCAACGCGAAGGGCATAAAATCATTATGACCCACATCGGCGGCTACCCTGGGCACTACGACAAACACATCCTGCCGCTGATTATAGCCGAACGCCCCGACATCTTCGTCTGCGGGCACTCGCACATACTGCGCGTGATGTACGACAAGGGCTACGACCTGCTGCACATCAACCCTGGTGCCGCTGGCCGACAAGGATTCCACCGCGTAGCCACACTGGTACGACTCACCATCGACGACCACCCGAAAGACCTCGAAATCTGCGAATTCGACAAATATTAGACAGCGTCTCACCATCCCGACACCACCCTACCCCACCCCATTTTTTACACGCTTCCGGTTTCCCACGAGCAAAGACAACACCATCTGCACGTGAAATCTCTGTATTTCCACCGCATCTGCGCCACACCAACACTGGTCGTTGTCCGCTCGTTGTCCGCTCGTTGTCCAGTTGTTGTCCGTTCGTGACTGGACAACAACTGGACAACAACTGGACAACGAGCGGACAACGACCGAAGATGATTCTGTAACACACTGGAAATGAAACGATTATAATACAGCGCGAATATACCGCCTTATTCATTGATTTTCAATTAAATAACCCCAAAGAAGATTTATTACCACAATTTCACCACCGAGAATCGTTGTTCCATTCCAGGGGTCGAATGAAAAAAATTTTTTTCAAGCTGTATCATTTTGGGGGTCTGAAACGATTATATAGTAGAAAAGCATAGAACCCGAGATGACGCTGGACGAATACAACAACGCAATAGACTTATTTGCAGACGATATTTATCGTTTCGCGTTGCGCTGCTGCAGCGACAAATCGATGTGCGACGATGCTGTGCAAGAGGCCTTTGCGGCATTGTGGGAGCAACACGAAAAAGCCTCGTTCGACGACTGCAAGGGATTCCTGCTTACGGTGGCTCGCAGGAAAATCATCGACTCAATCCGCCACAACAACGTAAGACTGTCGGCGCAATCGGAAATGGCACCCGAAATGGAAACGGTAGCAACTCCTTTCGACAACTACGACCTCAACGACGCCATAGTCAAAGCTTTCGAACAACTCACCGACCTGCAACGCACCGTACTGACGCTACACGACATAGAAGGTTACGACTATCGCGAAATAGCAGACATTACCAGTATGAATTACAAGACGGTACAAGTCACCGCATTTCGAGCAAGAATGAAAATGAAGACAATACTCACGAAAATGAAAATCAGATAAAGCAATATGAAAATAGAGAACAACAACATAGAGCTGGTGCTATTCCAATACAAGGAGGGATTGCTCACGCCCGACGAGATGGCAAAGGTCGAAGCCGCCCTGTCGCAGCACCCTGAATGGAAGCAGATGGCCGACGGCTACGACCCAACCCTTTGCATAACGGCCGACACCACAGCCGTTTACCCCAACAAGGTGCGGCTACGCCAAATGGCTGCATCCACGCCACGCAAGAGAGCGGTGCTGCCGCTTTGGAGCAAGGTGTCGGCTGCCGCCTGCCTGCTTCTGCTGGTGACTGTGGCTCTGCACTTTATGTCCGGCAATGAAGGCGAACAGGCGCCGGCTCAACAGCCAATGCTGGCGCAAAACGAAGCCGAATCAATCCCTGTCATAGCCGACACCGTTGAGAATGAACCAGAAATATTAGTTGCGGAAGTCGCTCCAGTCATCAAGAAAACGCCTAAGACATCTGACGTCCAGCCAGTTGAAGCCATCGCGCAAACGGAAACCAAGCCTGCCAGCAGCGATCAGCTGATAACATATATCGAAGAGGACGACACGATGTACAACTCGAAGTTTCTGCCGTTCGACCTTGCCTTGTCGACCGACGAGTTTGAAAGCAGCGAGCCGATTGTGACCGACCAGCTGATAACATACGTCGACGCCGACATCGACAGTGTTGCAGATGAACGTCCTGCACGCAACTATCCCTTTGAAGATTTGGTCAACAGCCTTAGGCTCAGCCGCCTCGAGTTCCAGACAAATCTATATAACCAATTCTGTAAACTTATTGAAAAATAACCTGATATGAAAAAAGCAATCTATTCACTCGCAGTGTTTCTGATGCTGATTGGCTGCGGACACGCCTTCGCCCAGGACGACAAAAGCCAAACAAAGTCGATGACTGTAGTCGGGTTGCAGAACGGCCGGGTGGTTGCAGTGTCGCAGAACGGCAAGTTCAATGTGCAACAGAATATCGACCGCACCATCACACGATTGCAGGCGACAGGCAAAAGCCGAGTGACACTTGTTTACGACACAGTCAATTACATCAATGTGAACTGCGACAGTAAAGAGTGGAAATTCCGCAATGACTTCATCATCGTAAAAGGGACGACGCTGCTCATCGACGACGCCGACGGCGTGGCGATATATGAGGTGCATCTAAAACGCAACGACCTGCAGTTTGTGAACCGCACCCAGCAGGCCGAAATCATCTACGGGAAACCAGGCGACGAGGACTATCAGTTCCAAGCCGACACCATTATTGTCAACTCATTCACAAACACACCGTTAGAAACAACAGACAATATGGCGTTGCACCAGTCGATTGAGGATGCCCGTCGCCGGTTGAACGAGGCCAAAGAGCAAATGAGGAAATCAAAAGAGGAGTATAAAGAACATATTAGGGATTTGAAACGCAAACAAGCCGGAATTGTCGAAGTTGTTTCCGAGGAGTTTACCGTGCCCGATTCGACGGACACCGCTTTCTGGAACAGCTGGGACAACCAGTATACTTTCGACGGCTCGGAATTCGACACAGAAGAAACCGAGGTCGCTGAAGATGAATCGGAATACTGGGATGAGGATTGGGAATACTACTTTGAGGACCGCTTCTCACCGTCGTTCCTGTGGGCTTTTACCAACTGGGGCGACAAGTGGTACAACGGTCTTTCGAAACTCGACGGAGCATACAATCTGAAGACCTCCTTTTCGTCGTGGCAGCTGGAAGCACAGTATGCTGTTATTATGACTCGCCACTTTAAATTCTTGTTAGGCGTCGGGTACGAGTCGGATATATACAAGTTCTCCAACCCACTTGTAGAGATTGACGCCAACGGCAATATCCGCAATGCAATCGATGCCCTTCCCAATCAAAGTTACAGCGACTTTATTGCTATCAATCAATATTTTGACGGCACCGACCTCAATGATTGGTCGAGCCAGCTTGTGACACGCTACATATCGTTGCCCGTGACCCTCGGATTCAGGACGAACAACTATGAAATGGGCATCACGGCGCTGCCGGCACTTGCCATCAATACGCGCCATTGCGGACTGAAGCACGAGCTCGACACCCGCAACATTGAGCATCAAAGCGTGACTGATATCAGCAACTCGTTGGTGCCTTACAAAATTGACCTTCGCATAGATATGCGTTTCCAGCACATAGGACTCTTCCTGCAGGTGGCGACATCACCCCTGTTCCAATCGTCCAATCAAGACCTTTATCCAATAAAATTCGGCTTAATAATCAAATAGTCCCCCATTAACATATAACCATATCAACATATCAACATAAAACATATCAACATATCAACATAAAACATATCAACAAATCAACATAAAACAGAAAAACAATGAAAACAACAGCAATCATTTTAGCATTTGCAATGGCTCTGTCAGCATCCGAATGCTCATCGCAAACAGAAGACCGCATAGAACGTATGGCCGACCACTTTGAGTCAACGATGGAAGACTTCGAAGACTCAATGGAGGTTCTGGAAGATATGATGGAAGATCTCGGCGATTACTTTGCCGATCACGACGTAACTTTCAATTGCGACAACTACTCATACGTTGTAAAAGGCAAAAAGGGCGGCAAGAAAATCACCATAAGCAAGAAAGACGCGCTTGTCACGTTCAAATTCCCCGTTGCCAACTTCAACGCAATTGATGCGGGCCACAGCTTCCAAGTGGTTATGTGCGACACCGTCGACTCAATCGTTGTGCGTGTGAATGAGAAACTTAAGAACCATCTCAATGTCCGCTACAATAGCGGCACGCTTGTCGTAGACCTCGACCGTGTGAGCAGCCTCAACACCAACGACGGCGCCCGATGCGGATATGTGTATATACCTTACAATCTGCGGCTTTCAAAGATAACCCTGAACGGAATTGCATCTTTTTCGACATCGTTGCCAATCAACACAACTAACTTCAAAACCGAGCTAAGTGGAGCCTCGCACATCCAAATTCCATCCATTACGGCCAAGAATGTAGAGCTGTCACAGAGTGGCACATCCTCCTGCAAATCAGACATAAAATGTGCCAATCTGGATGTCGATTTGAGTGGTGCAAGCGAGATAAAAGGAACGTTTAAGGCCAATAATATTGATTTGGACCTTTCTGGAACATCGAAAGTGACATCCCACATCACTTGCAACGACATCGATGCTGATTTGAGCGGGGCCTCTGGTGTCGCCCTGACCGGCAAAGCCAACAGAGTTGAAATGGACCTGAGCGGAACATCCTCTTTCAGAGGTGAGAAACTCAACACATCTGAAGTCAGCGGAGGACTTTCAGGATGCAGTTCGGCCAATATTGACTGCAGCAAGTACATAGAGATGGAGCTGAGCGGTACAAGTCTCCTTTCCTACTCGGGCAATCCTAAAACCAATTTCTCGGCATCGCGCACCAGCAAAATCGAGCACAAATAAACCTGCCTTGTGTCGCTTGACACAAGACAGGTTAGGATGGCCAGTCAAATGGCCGGTTTATAATGTGTTATAGGCAGGGCTGAAAGTGTCGCCTTGGCTCATATCGCCAGTCGAGAGTCCCTTCTTAAGCCAGCGCATACGCTGTGCGGACGTGCCGTGGGTGAACGACTCGGGTGTGGCATAGCCGCGAGCGTTCTTCTGCAAATAGTCGTCGCCAATCTTCTGAGCGGCATTGATGGCTTCCTCAAGGTCGCCATCTTCGAGCGAGCCGAACATTTTGTTCTCGTGGTAACCCCACACACCGGCATAGAAGTCGGCAAGCAGTTCGATGCGGACACTTATCTTGTTTTTCTCAGTCTCAGACACTTGCGCCATCTTGCTATGAGCTTCGCCGAGGACACCGAGCAGATGCTCCACGTGGTGGCCCACCTCGTGAGCAATGACGTAGGCGTATGCAAAGTCACCGCCAGCACCGAGCGATTTAGGCATCTCGTTGAAGAAATCGAGGTCGAGATAGACACACTGGTCGGCCGAGCAATAGAACGGACCCATTGCCGAACTTGCGTTGCCACAGCCGCTCTGTACGCTGCCGTGGAAGAGCACCAGCTTTGGAGCCTTGTAGGTTCGACCCATACGCTTGAACTCTGCCGTCCAGACATCTTCGGTGCTTGCCAGTATCTGACGAGCGAAGACCTCAAATTGTTTTTCCTGTTCGGTAGCAACGTATTCGGTGTTTTCGGTTGTCTGGCTACCAAGCTGTTGAATGACCTCTGACGGGTCGCCACCCATAAAGAGTGCGAAAATGACAGCTATCAGCGCACCACCGATACCTACTCCGCCAGCTATTTTACCGCCCTTGCCGCGACGGTCTTCTACATTGTTACTTTGTCTTCTTCCTGTTAGGTCCATATTATTATTGTTTAATTGTTGATTTGTTTATCTGTTGATACGTTGATATGTTTTATGTTGATACGTTGATATGTTTATCTGTTGATACGTTGATATGTTTTATGTTGATACGTTGATATGTTTTATGTTGATACGTTGATATGTTTTATGTTGATATGACAAATGTATTGTCCTTTTAACGTCCCTTTAATTTCCATTAACTTTCCATTAACTTTCCATTAACTTTCCATTAACTTTCCATTAACTTTCCATTAACTTCCCTTTAACTTCACTTAACTCCTACATTCACAAGCTTCAGCGCCGTCCATTCGTTGCGGCTCTTCTGTTGAACGAGGCGAAGGCCAAGGCTCTCGGCCTTGTCGCGCAGCACCTCGACATCGTGCTCGTAGAAGCCACTCAACAGCAACGTACCACCCAACTTCAGCACACGTGCGTAAGCCTGCATATCGCGCAGCAGTATGTTGCGGTTGATGTTGGCAAGAATGATGTCGAAGCTTTTGTCGGTGGTCAGCAGCGAAGCATCTCCAAGTAACGGAGTGACATTAACGCCGTTGCGCTCGAAATTCTCCTGAGCATTGCGGAACGCCCATTCGTCTATGTCGATGGCCTCGACGTAAGCTGCGCCTTTCATCGCGGCAAGTATGGCCAGCACGCCAGTGCCACTGCCCATATCGAGCACACGACGGCCTTCGACTGGCTCAGCCTCGAGGAGCGAGAGCATAAGGTAGGTCGTGGCGTGATGAGCCGTGCCGAACGACATTTTAGGCTCTATTTCAATCTCGTACTTCACATCGTTGCGGTGTGGATGGAACGGGGCACGCACGTAGCAGAAGCCTTCGACCAGAACAGCCTGGTGCTGACGCTCCCACTCTTCGTTGTAATCCTTGTCAGGCAACTCGTTGACGGTACAGGTGCATTCAACGTTCATCTGCCTGACCTCGTCGAGGGCTTGCTCAAGGAACGCCTCGTCATAGTCAGCCGTAGGCACATAGGCTTTCAGGCCTTGATTGGTGTTCTCAAAACTGTCGTATGGGCCTTCGTCGCCAAGGCTGTATATTAGCAGGTCTCTATAAGGCTCAAGTTTGGAGAGTGTTATTGTTACTTCGGTGTATTTCATAAAGGGTTGGAGGGTTTTAGGGTTTTAAAGTTTTAGGATTGGAGGGTTGGTTTTAAGAATTTATAGTTTGAGTTTACTCCATTCATAGGCGACATTGGTAAGGAAGAGGCCTTGGGCGGGCATAGAAACTCCGGCGGCACAACGGTTTTTCTGCTCAACGATGGCACGAAGGCCGTCGATGGTGAGCTTGCCGCGTCCCACATCGAGGAGGGTGCCCGTAACGGAGCGCACCATATTGCGCAGGAAGCGGTTGGATGTTATGGTGAACACCAGCATCTCCCCTTCCCTGCTCCATTGCGCCTCTGTGAGGTGACAGATATTGGTCTTGTTGTCGGTGTGCAGCTTGGCAAAGCTCGTAAAATCATCATATTGCATCAGCACCTTAGCGGCTTCGTTCATAGCATCGAGGTCGGGGTTGAAGTAGATGCGGCAATAGAGGCCCTGCGAGAACGGCAGACGGGCATTGGCAGCATAGTATTTGTAGGTGCGCGAGAGGGCGCTGAAACGGGCGTGGAAGTTGTCGGCAACGGGGAAGATGTCGAATATGGCTATGTCGGGCGGCAAGTAGCTGTTGAGCTTGAACACAAGGTTGTCGGCCAATGGTCCGTCGAGGTCAAAGTGGGCGTAGAAGTCGGATGCGTGAACGCCTGTATCGGTACGGCCACAGCCCACAATGGCTATCGGGATGCGCAGCAGGGTGGACAGCGCCGACTCTAGAGTGAACTGCACGGTGGGCAGCTCGGGCTGTGTCTGCCAGCCGCAATAGTTGGTTCCGTTGTAGGCAAGATGTATGGCGTAGCGCATTGAACTGTTGTTTTTTATTATGGTTTACTCTTCTACGGCAGGAATAGGAGAAATCAGTGGTCGCATTTCGTCGATGACCAACATCCGGTACATCTGCTGAGAAGTGTCGGAATAGAGCAAGCGGTTGTTTTTATAGTTTTCTTTCTGATAGTCGGCGGCGCGGTCAAAGAGATTGTTGGCCACAGCCTTCTTGATGTCTTCGAGTGTCATTTTGCCAGCCTCATAGGTCGCTTTCTGCCTGTCGTTAAGATACTTTGAGATTTTGGCATAGTATTTTTCTTCAAGCAAGCCGCTTTCGGCATCGTAATGCTCATCAAGTTCGGGCAGATTAACCCAACCTGTGATGGTTGTCTCGAGGAGTGCTATCTTCTTCTTACTCTTGTCGGTATAGTAACCCAAATAGGCGTGGCAAGGATCAACAAATATGACCGGCAGCAGCCCCACTTTGCGCATTATGGACGAGAAGAAGACACAGGCATCGATGCAGTTGGCCTGGCGGTTGACATATACATCGTCGAAGAAGCGTATATACTGGGAGTTGGTTTTCTTTGAACCATTTGAGGTACAGGTGATTGAGGAATACGAAAGGCCTCTGTTGAGGGCATAGTACCAGATGGCGCGCATCTGCGTCTCGACCTTCTTCTCATTCTTAGCGCCATCGAAGGTAGTGACTATTCCTTGCGACAAAATCTCGCTGAGTATGCCGTCAATCTTTGGATGGTCTTCATCGACATAGGCGGCAAAGAGCCAACGATAGTCGTGGTAGCGGCCATCCTTGCCTATCAAGGACATAAGACACTCGTTTGTCGGGCGGTAATTGAGACGAATGTTCTTTACGTCCACCTCTTCGTCGTTGATGTAGCAGGTGAAAGTAAGGTCTATAATACCTTGCTGCCGCATACGGTACATACTCTGAAACTTCCACTTGATGACAGGGGCAAAAGTGTATTTATTCCCCTTTTTAGGCAGCATTTCCTGCGTAATACTCACATAGTTGAGCACCGTTGAGTCAACCACAATACGCAACAGCGCATTGTTTTGAGGTGCCACCACACTCACCGTAAAGAGAGTGTCCATATCATCGCCACGATAGTTAGCCAGAGCCAGCAACATCGAGGGATATAAGACATTGTCGAAGTCCTCGTTATAGGTAGCCTCAAAATTAACGCTCTTTGCATCTATCGTCTTTTTCTTGACAATAGAGTTGCAGGAGACCATAAGCAGCGCAAGAGCCAGTATGACAGGGATTCTGTGCATTGTACGACGACGGATTAATTTATTAAACCGCTAATCAGCACGATGAGCAACGCCAAAGGCGCCACAATACGTGCAAGGAAATAATAGAACACTTTGAAATAACCTATCTTGACTGTGCCGTGGTTGGAGAGTTCGTCGATGATATCGTCCTTTTTCATAAACCATCCGAAGAACAGGATTGTCATCAGAGCGCATACAGGCGGCAAGATGGTGCCGGTCAGTTTGTCAAGCAGGTCGAACAACTGCATTCCGCCAAGCTTGAAGCCGCTCCAAATGCCATCGCCGAATGAGAGCGAAGCAGCGACAGCCAGCAGCACAACAGCGGCAGACATCAATATTGCCGAAGCTGCACGCCCTACCTTCTCGCTTGAGAGCCATTGCGTAAGGGCCTCGAGCAGTGAGATGGCCGAAGTCAGGGCCGCCAATGCGAGCAACAGGAAGAAGACAATGGAGAAGAACCGTCCGATTCCACCCAACGAATTGAACACCATAGGCAGGACTTGATAAACCAATCCAGGGCCACCCGTCGGGTCTTGTCCGCAAGCAAACACCGCCGGGAAGATAGCTATGCCTGAAAGTACGGCAATGGCAAAATCGCATACGGTAATCCATACCGATGTCTTCAGAATATTGTCATCGACAGGCAGATACGAGCCATAGACAATCATAACTCCCATACCGACAGACAGCGAGAACAAGGCCTGTCCCAATGCTGCCAGAATGCCCTCGCCCGTAAGCTTGGAGAAGTCGGGTTGGAACAAATAGGCGACACCTGCCGAAGCGCCATCGAGCGTCAGCGAGCGCACACAGAGAACCAAAAGAAGCACTACGAGTATGGGCATCAGCAGTTTGGACACACGTTCAATGCCTTTCTCCACACCGCCAATGATAACAATGGTCGTAAACAGTAGAAAAAGTGCCACAAAAATGACCGGCCGCCACGTTGAGGAGGCAAACGCGTTAAAATGCGTGCCGAAGTCGCCGTCGGCAATGCCTGCCAGCGTACCGGTCAGCGACTCCCAGAAGTAGTTAAGCGTCCAGCCGGATATGACCAGATAGATAGCCAGTATGAGGAAGCACGTAATCAAACCGGCCAATCCCACAAACTTCCATCCCGGACGATGCGGTATCAGCTTGGGATAGGCTTTCATCGGGTCTTCACCAGTACGACGGCCAATAACGAACTCACTCATCATAAGTATCATACCTATGAAAAACACGAAGCAAATATACACCAACAGGAAGGCTCCTCCGCCATACTTGCCGCATATATACGGGAAACGCCATATATTACCAAGTCCGACTGCCGAACCAGCCGCTGCCATAATAGCTCCGAACGAGCTACTGAATCCTTCGCCTGCTTTTGATGCCATAAATATCAGTTTTTGTTAGTTATCAATTATTTCAGGGTTTTGAGAGACATAGTCGGCCCACGCTTTGCGTCGCGACTTTGTCTGTCGTTTTGCTTTCACTTTCAGTTGTTCCCTCACGTCCGCCAGTGGGTTGGAGCGCTCCACAAAGCAAGTATACGCCACAGCCAAAGCATCGGTAGCATCAAGGTAGCGAGGCTCGTCGGGAAACTGCATCAGAGAGCGCAGCATCATCTCCACCTGCTTCTTGCTTGCCAATCCGTTGCCTGTAACCGTCTGCTTGATAGTCGTCGGTTCATACTCAGAAAAAGAGAGGTCACGACTCATCGCTGCAGCGATTGCAACGCCTTGTGCCCTTCCCAGCTTCAGCATCGACTGTACGTTCTTGCCAAAGAAAGGAGCCTCGATAGCAAGATGGTCGGGGTGATAAGAATCTATTATTCTGAGCGTAGAGTCGAATATCTTGCGTATACGCAGGTTGAAGTCAGCTATCTGCTTTAGATACAGCACGTCCAGCACCAGAACGTTTGGCTTTCCGTCCACTATCTCCAACACGCTGTAGCCCAAAATCCTTGTGCCAGGGTCAATACCTAATATGATTTTCTCTACACTCTCCACAATTTCACTATTTATTAATGCGCTTCCAGCCAATTGTGTCCAACATCGATGCCCACCTCCACAGGAATTGTCAACGGCAACGCATTCTGCATCTCCTCTTTCACTATATCTTTCACTGTCTCAAGCTCTGGATTGTAGACATCGAACACCAACTCGTCGTGCACCTGAAGAATCATTTTCGATTTCAGGTTCAATTCCTTGAACTTGCGCCAAATACGTATCATCGCTATCTTGATCATATCTGCCGATGTGCCCTGTATTGGCATATTGACGGCATTGCGCTCGGCAAACTGGCGCAAGCCCACGTTGCGGCTGTTAATGTCATACAGATAACGCCTACGCCCAAGCAGCGTCTGCGCATAGCCATTCTCGCGGGCAAAAGCGATATTGTCGTCAATATACTTCTTAATTGAAGGATATTGTTGGAAGTATTCCTCTATCAATCCAGCAGCCTCCTTGCGCGGAATGTCGAGCTGCTCTGACAATCCAAACGCGCTGATACCGTATACAATACCGAAATTCACCGACTTGGCGTTTCTGCGCTGTTCACTGCTGACATCCTCAATGTCAATATGATATATCTTAGCCGCCGTTGCTCGGTGAATGTCGTAATGGTTTCTGAAAGCTTCCATAAGGTGCTCATCCTTCGACAACGACGCAATGATTCTCAGTTCAATCTGCGAGTAGTCGGCAGCAAGTATGCTGTAATCCTCATCGCGTGCCACAAACGCCTTGCGTATCTCGCGGCCACGCTCCGTCCTTATCGGTATATTCTGCAGGTTAGGATTCGACGAACTCAAACGTCCCGTAGCCGTAACTGCCTGGTTATACACCGTATGCAGCCGTCCAGTAACAGGGTTTATCAATTTGGGAAAAGAGTCAAGATAAGTAGACACCAGCTTATTCAACGACCTATATTCCAGAATCATAGGCACAATCTGATGCTTGTCGCGCAGCTTCATCAGCACATCCTCGGCCGTACTGTACTGCTTTGTTGCCGTCAGCGGGGGCTTCTCCGTAATCTTAAGCTTCTCATAAAGCACCTCGCCCAGTTGCTTGGGCGAGCCGATATTGAACTGCACTCCTGCTGCCTCATATATCTGTTTTTCAATCTCATCCCGCTCCTTCGACAAGTCAGCCGAATACTGCCGCAAGGCATCGACATCAATCCTGACGCCCTCACGCTCCATATCGACCAGCACATCAACCAAAGGCATCTCAATATCCCTGAAGAGTGCATACATATCATTGTCTATCAGCCTTTGGCGCATAGGCTCATAAAGCCTCAAAAGCACATCGGCTGCAGTGTAGGCAAAGTCCGGTGCTGTCTCGTCCAAGTTCTCGTTAAGCACACTCGAAGCAATGAAATCCAAGAAATGACGCGCTTCAGAATCAAGCAGATAATGCGCCAACTGGACATCAAACACCTCGCCTTTGATATGCACATCGTGGTCAAGGAAGATATGTTTCAGATGCTTCAAATCGTAACAGACCTTGCGTGTCGAGGGATTCTCCATTGCCGTCTGCACAAACGAGAAATACTCATTCCCTTCAAACGGCAGGTAAGTGGCTCCTCCATCAGCCGTCGCAAACGCCAGTCCTTTCACATCCTTGCTCTTCGCATCCTGGTCAAGAAAAATGGCAAAGTCCTTGTTCTCCAACTCGGTCAACGTCTCAATCGTCGCCGTCCTGCGCTCTCCGTTCTCCGCTTTCCGCACAACGCTTTCTGCCACTTGCGGTTCCTCGCCGAACAGCGACACCTGCAGCGGGTCAGCCTTCTTCGCCGTCCGTCGCTCTCCGTTCTCCGTTTTCCGTTCTCCGTTCTCCGCTTTCCGCTCTCCGTTCCCGGTTCCCTTGGTCCTTAAGTTCAGCTTCATAGCCAGTTCCGGGTCACTGACACTCAGGTCAGTATAAACCCTTTTGGCAAAAGCCTTGAACTCCAGCTCCGAAAAGATGGCCGCGAGTCCCTCATAGTCGGGCCGCGTAACTGCCACCATAGCCTCATCCAGTTCCACAGGTACCTCGCGGCATATCGTTGCCAGTTCCTTCGAAAGCAGTGCCTGTTCAGCATACTCTTTTACCAAGCCACGCAGCTTCTCGTTCTTCACTTCGTCGCTGTGGGCAACCAGATTCTCCACGCTGCCGAACTCGCCCACCAGCTGCTTGGCCTTCTTCTCTCCCACTCCGGGAATGCCGGGAATATTGTCTATCGAATCGCCCCACAAGCCAAGAATATCAGCCACTTGCGACGGCTCTGAAACGCCAAACGCCTCGCAAACCTCCTTCGGTGTATAGATGCTGTCGGGCTTGCCCATACGTCCAAAACGGTACAGGTGCACATTGTCTGTCACCAATTGGGCAAAATCCTTGTCAGGCGTAACCATCAGCACCTCATCGAAGCCCGCCTTCTCTGCCTGGTGCGCCAGCGTACCTATCACATCGTCAGCCTCATAGCCTGCCTTGGTGACAATAGGTATCGCAAAGCCGTCTATGACCCTGTGTATATATGGCAGCGCCTGCTGTATATCCTCAGGCATAGCGTCGCGATTGGCCTTATACTGCTCGTAGCGCTCGTGCCTGAACGTCGGTTCTGACAGGTCAAAAGCCACTGCGCAGTGCGTAGGCTTCTGGCTGCGCAGCAGATCATACAGCGTCGTCGTAAAGCCCAGCACCGCCGAGGTATTCATACCTCTGCTGTTCATACGGGGATTGTGGTTCAAGGCATAGTACGCCCTGTAGACCATCGCCATCCCGTCTATCAGCATCAGTTTCTTCATTCCAGCGGATCCTTTGTCAGTTCATCATATTCCTTGCGGTGGCGCAGTATGTCGCACGCCAGGTTCACCGCGTGGCGGAACGACTGCTCGCTGGCTTTGTTCTTGCCGGCAATGTCGTAGGCCGTTCCGTGTGCCGGCGACGTGCGGATAACATCAAGTCCGGCCGTGTAGTTCACTCCTTCGGTGAACGACATCAGCTTGAACGGTATCAGGCCCTGGTCGTGATACAATGCCAGAACACCGTCGTACTTGTTGAACTCGCTGCTGCCAAAAAAGCCGTCAGACGGATACGGACCATAGGCCAGCACACCGTTGGCATAAGCCTCGTCTATGGCGGGCTTCACAACTGTCATATCCTGATCGCCGATAACACCGTTGTCGCCGGCGTGCGGGTCGATTGCAAGAACGGCAATCTTGGGCATCGGGATGCCGAAGTCGCGCTTCAGCGAGTTATGCATCAGCTCTATCTTCTCCATCAGCAGCTCCTTCGTGATGGCCGACGGCACATCCTTCAGCGCCAAATGGTTGGTAACAATACCAATCCTGATTCTGTCGCACACCATCATCATCAGCGACTTGCCGCCAAACTTGCTCGACAGATACTCCGTATGACCAGGGAAATCAAAGTCCTTCGACTGGATGTTCTTCTTGTTGATAGGCGCAGTAACAAGCACATCGGCTGCACCACGCTTCAAGTCCTCGCACGCACGGTCCAAAGCCATACGGCTCATCTGGCCCGCCAGTTCTGTCGACTTGCCTATCTCTATCTTTATCTCGTCCGGAATCAGATTCACCACATTGAACTTGCGGTCCATAGCCTGCGACGCATCGTTGATAGCGCTGAAATTCAGCTCCTGCATCTGCGGCGGAAGCAGTTTCTTGTGATACGATGCCACCTTGGTCGAGCCATATAGCACCGGAGTGCAGTGGTCGAACATACGGCTGTCCATAAAAGTCTTCAGTATCACCTCATATCCGATACCGTTGATGTCGCCGTGCGTAATGGCGACCTTTATCTTGTGCGATTCTGTCTTTGTCATATTAAAGGTTTAAAGGGTTCGCTTCGCTTAAAAGGTTTTAAAGGTTTAAAGGGTTCGCTTCGCTTAAAAGGTTTTAAAGGTTTTAGGGTTGAAGGGTTATAGGGTTGAAGGGTTATAGGGTTATAGGGTTTTAGGGTTGGATGGGGTTAAAGGCGGGAGGTGGTGGGGCGTACACGGGGGTACGCCCGTACGAGATGTTATTTATTTTTTTCCGCTTTCCGTTTTCGCTTTCTATTCATCCCCCCTCTAAGTTAGAGAGGGTGCCCCGCAGGGGCGGGGCGTGTGTCCTTTCCGTTCTCCGTTCTCAGTTCTCCGTTCTCCGTTATTTTCTCTCTCCATACATCTGGAAGAAGGCATAGAGCAGCCTTAGGCCCCAGCCCGAAGCGCCGGCGCCATAGAAACTTCTGCGCTTGCCGTAGAACGCAACGCCGGCAATGTCGATATGGATATAGGGATGGTGCGCGAAATGGGCCAGGAAACGACCTGCCGTTATCGCGCCAGCCTTTGCCTCGAGGTTGCAGTTGATCATATCCGCCACCTCCGACTTCAGCAACTCGTCATATTCCTTCCAGAACGGCAGCACAGCCACACGCTCATAGACATTCTCGCCCACAATGCGCAGCAGCTCCATCGGTCCCTCGGCATCCTGCCCCATCACCGCCGCGGCACCGTCGCCCAGTGCACGCACTGCCGCGCCCGTAAGCGTGGCGGCATCGATTATCAGCTCCGGCTGCTCAGCGTCGGCGTATGCTATCGCGTCGGCCAGTATCAGACGGCCCTCGGCGTCAGTGTTCGTAATCTCCACCGTAGTGCCGTCATACATACGCAGAATATCGTCGGCGGCATAGGCATTCTTTCCCGGACGGTTGTCGGTCATCGGCAGATAGGCCTTCAGCCAGACGGGAAGGCCGTTCTCGGCGGCCGCCAGCACCACTGATGCCATAGTCGCCGCGCCAGCCATATCCGACTTCATCTCTGTCATATAGTCTTCGGGCTTGATGTTCAAGCCACCGGTGTCGTACATCACGCCTTTGCCCACCAAGGCCATAGGCTTCTTGTTGACACGGTCGGCAGGCTTGTACTCCAGCACCACAAAGCGCGCCTCGTCCTCGCTGCCACGGTTAACAGCCAGCAAGCCGCCCATCTTCAGGCTCTCTATCTTCTTCTGGCCCATAACGGTGCACTTCACGCCGGCCACCTTGTCGGCCTCGGCCTTCAGCATATCGGCAAACGTGGGGGCATTGAGATACATCACCGGCTCGTTGACCCAGTCGCGCAACACATTGATGCGGCGCCACAGACGAACATTCTCCTCGAGCGACTTTGGGTCGAGAATGTGGCTGCTCACCACTATCTCCTCCAACAGCGTGTCCTTCTTGGCCTTATACTTGTCGAAACGGTAGCTGGCCATCGCCAGACCCTCAACAAACGCGACGACCTCCTCGGGTATCACACCCTCGCCCGTAACGGCCACACTCGTCACACCTTCCTTGGCCAACATCAGCTGCAGCTCGGCGGCAGCCTTGCGCAAGTTCTCAAGCGTCTCGCCACTCGGCTTCTCGCTGTCGAAATTCTGCACATATATCTTCTGCGGCAGGCGGTTCAACACCACCAGCGACGAAATGTCTCTCTTACGCCTCTCCTCCACATACGCACTTTCCTCGCGCTTGAACGGCAGCGAACGCATCGCTACCTCGCTGCCATACAAGAATATAACCGAACGGCGCAGCGTACCGAACTCTATCTTTTCCAGTTTAATCTCCATAATTCTATCTCTTGATTTAATTCTGCAAAAATACACACTTTTTCGCAAACAGCACCTCTTTCGGCAAAATTTATTTTTCCACCGACTACTAACACATTTCACCACCCGAAAACACTCCTCCGACAACCCAAAATAGAAAAACCCAGAAAAGCCAACAAAAACAACGCTCCTCCTTCCTACCAACACCGGTTGTTGTCCGCTTGTTGTCCGCTTGATGTCCGCTTGTTGTCCGCTTTTAAAGCGGACAACAAGCGGACATCAAGCGGACAACAAGCGCAAGCGGACATCAAGCGGACAACAAGCGGACAACAACCGGTGTTGGTCCCTCTTTTTTGCCTTTTTGGAACTGACTTGGAGCGATGTCGGCCTTTTTTTGTATATTTGCAGTCCCAAACAAATATCAATCAATCTGTTTTTAAACCACCAACCATTTGAATATCAAACCACAATGCGCCATCTGCCATCACATATCGCACTACTGATTTTTGCCGCCGCCTGCCTGTGGCCCTCCGCCGTGAGCGCTCAGGAAAAGAGCGACACAACAAAGCTGGAAGAGATTGTGGTTCAGCACTCTTACGGCCACAAAACCACTTCGCTGCGCCTCGGCATCGGTGCTGGCTACGCCCTCTATCGCGACCTGGGCACTGCGCCGATAAGCTTCAAAGGCCTTGCGCTCCAGCCCGTCGTCGGGCTGGAACTGGGCGGTATGCGACGCTGGACCACCACCGTCGACGCCTTCACCTCGGTCGCCATCCTCGAGGATGCCCCGCAGCCCAAGTTCAACTTCGGCTCGTTCGGCATCAGCAACACACTAAGGTTCAAGATGAAACGGCACATAACAAGCCTCTGGTCGCTCGAAAGCGAAGACAAACTCTATTTGGGGCACAACGACAAATATCCGCTGGGGCAGAAGAAACACTATGTGTTCTTTTCTGCAGGCTTTGGCGCTGCCAACTTCCTCGATGTCACGGTCAATCCCGACTATGAGAACGCCGCTGCCGGCGTCAGCGATTTCATCGGCCCCGAGTTGTCGTTGAGAGCCGACCTCTACCTTAACACCATCTTCAACAGCTATGACATCGACAAGGCCGACAAGCAGATGCACTGCGAGATAGGCCTGATGCCGCTGGCGGCAGTGCTGCGTCCGGGCTACTCCTATATCGACAACTACACCGCCGCACAGCCCGTGATGGACGCCCTGTTCGATGACTACGAGTGGCACATCAAGCCCTTTGCCGCAATCTATACCGACATCGGATTGGACATCTTGACGGGCCCTTACAACCGCATATCTGTCTCTTACCTATGGACTTACCGCTCATCGGGCAACAGCGGGCAGTGGCGTTTCGACCACGCTTCGCATCTGCTGCACATCGATTTCATTGTCTTACTTAAAAGCAAACGCTCGTGCTCTGGAAGAATCATAAAACTGTAACAACGGCGCTGCTGGCGCTGATGCTCTTTGCCGGCTGCGAGAAGATATTTATGCCCCGCGACACCGAGGCCACGCCAACGGCCACGTTCGACTATCTGTGGCAGCAAATCGACGAGCGCTACTCGCTCTTCGACGTGAAGAAGGTTGACTGGGACGCCGTGCGCGACTCGCTGAGGCCCAGAGTCTACGACGAAATGAGCAACGACAGCCTTTTCGCTATCCTCAAAAAGATGATCAACACCCTCGACGACGGCCACGTCGACATCTGGGGCAACTACGACATTGCCAGCAGCGAACAGATCTACCTGCAACGCTATGCCAACTCCAATTTCGACCTGAACACTGTGGCTCTCAACTATCTGCGCGCCGACCACCACACCACAGGCGGTCTGGTATACAACAGCATTGCCGGCGGACAGGTGCTATACATCCGCTACAGCTCGTTCAGCAACTCGGCGTCGACAGCGCTGATGCAGACCGTCATCAACCGCTATCCCGACATCAAAGGCATTGTCTTCGACATCCGTCAGAACGGAGGCGGCGAGATACAGAACGAGTGGAACCTGATGGCGCTTCTGCCATCGCAGGGGCAGCTGCTCTATTCCACTCAGATGAAGGCCGGACCCGCACACGATGACTTTGGCCCGCTCAAGCAGGTCTATGCCCCCGACAACGGCGACAACGAGCCCTTCACCAAGCCTTTCGTGCTGCTCACCGACCGCGGCTGCTACAGTGCAGCATCGAGCTTCGCTCTCTGCCTGAAGAGCTACCCCAACGTGACCGTTATGGGCGACACGACGGCCGGCGGACTGGCCGTCCCAAGCGGCGGCGCTCTGCCCAACGGATGGAACTATCGCTTCTGCGTCAGCCGCACCATAGCCCCCGACGGCATCAACTACGAGCACGGCGTGCCGCCCGACCAGGTGGTCCGCCTCAGCCCAGCTGCCATCGCCGCCGGCAGGGACAACATTATAGATTCGGCGGCAACACTGATTCTGAATAATTAACATCAACTCAATAAACCTCACCGTGATTACCGACTTTATTATCCGCGCAAGCTACCCCAACTACTTTATGGTGAAGAAATACGCCGATATGGGGCGCGAAATCTTCAACCGCAACATAGAAGACAAGGACAACCAACTGAAGGGCAACAAGCCTGGCACCGTGATATACAAACTGGAAGGCGACGACAGCCGCCACGAGTTCCCGCCGCGATGGTACGATATGTACTATCTGATGCGGCAGCGCGGCGAGAGACAGAAGCATTTTCTCGAACTGCTGCTGCGCGAACGCTTTGGCGACGCTCTGTGCGACGAACGGATGGCACCAGGCTACACCCCGCAGAAGAACGCGGAACTGGAGGAAATCAGGAACGCCTTCCGCATTGAATGTCAGCAATATGTGGCCAACAATGCCATATTCCATTCCGACGACTTGATTACCACTCTCAGCGACGGAGACTTCACCGACGAGCAGATTAGCTACAAAGGACGTATGCTGCTCGACTTGACGCGCAACTGCTATCCGGTGCCCGACTTCTGCATCATCACTTCGGCGGCGTTCAACAAGAAGGAGAAACTGCACGAGATTGTCGAACAGGCAATCCGCGACCTTGAGATTATGACCTCCTACACTTTGGGCAGTTCAGACAATCCGCTTGTCTTCGCCATTCGCTGCGCTATGCCGCAGTATATCCCCGGCCTGATGCCTACACTGCTCAATGTCGGCGTAACCCGAGCGGCCTACAAGGGCCTGGGCAAGCACCGTGGCGGCATAGCCAACCGAGTATACCTCAGCACATTGCACACAATCAGCGAGATGCTCTCTATTGAGAAGAAGTATGACCGCAACGATATAGAACTTACGGCCGACGAGCAGATGCAACGAATAGCGGCTATGGAGCACGCGATAGTGGAGTGCCGCGAGGACGGAGAGCGGCTGCTGTCGGACGCCCACTACCAAGCACTGAAACTGATAGAGTACGTGCGTAATTTCTACACCAACAACCAAGACCTTATCCTCACATTTATGCAGGGCAAGCAGGCGTTTCCGTCGTTCATCCTGCAAAAGATGGTGTGGACTATCGGCAACGAGGAATCGTATCCCGGCGTGCTCTACAGCTATCACAGCCGCACAGGATGCGGCAGACAGGTGGAGAGCTACCGCAACATATTCGGTGAGGAGATTATGACCGGCGATGTGACGTCGATAGACCTGTCCTACTCTAACCGCAACGAAATCAAGACCGAATACCCTGCCGTATTCCACTTTGACCCGCTGCTCGACTCGCTTGAGGAGAGGCACAAATCGCCCGTAACCATCGAGTTCGCAGTGGAGACTCGCCCTCGTAAGACAAGCCTTTTCGCTGTGCTTCAGCTCAACAAGTCGGAGATGACGGGCCGTGCTGCCCTTATATCTTCGATAGATATGCTGAACAAAGGTATGATTGAAGAGCACGACGTCGTGTCGCTCATAAAGCCTTATCATCTGCGCCAGATTGTGAGCAATTCGATTGACGACCATTCAATGTCGAAACTCGACTTCTTTGGCAAGGGACTCAGCGTTCTGCCCCGCACGGCAATCACCGCGACACTCTGCTTCTCGGCACAAAGGGCCCAGGAACTCAAAAAGAGCGGTATGTCGGTGTGTCTGTGTCAGGAACGCTTTGTGCCCGAGGACACTATAACCCTCGGCGAGTTGGATGCCATCCTCAGTATGTCGCCCGCCGCCATCCACGTGGTGACAGCCTGCCGCGGATATGGCATTCCAGCCCTGATGGACCTGCAAAGCTACGGCATATCGATGGTCGACAACAGTCTTGTGAACCGCGAAGGAATGGTCATCCACGAGCTGGACAAGATTACAATCTCATCAAAGCAGCAGACTATATTCAAGGGTGTTGCAAACTACAAGCCTGCGCGTTTCACCAAATACATCAACGGTGAACCCGTGAAACTGGAGCCTGAAGAGGAGAAGTTCTTTGCCGATATGAAGGAGGCTTATCTGCGTTACCAACAAATAGTTACGTCGGACAAGGCGGCATTCATCACCGATGTCAACAAGTTGGCTCGACTGATACGCTGCGACCTTCAGAACAAACCTGAGACAGCACGCGGAATAGTGAACAACTGGTATAGCGACAACGCCGAATTGTATGTGCGTCAGGTGCTTGAAAGCAAGATGGGCGACCATCTGGACCAGTCGAGGGTGTTCAACCTACTTAGCAACAACCGTAAGGTGGACTTCTTCAAACGGGCCTCGGAGCAGTGCATACAGCGACATTTAAGCGGTCTGAAGGCCGGAGCATTTATGCTTGGACGCTTCGTAGCACGACCGCTGCCCACGGCGATATGGAACCTGCTCAGTGACCGCACCGTGGCCTTCCTGCTCAATGAATATGTGCTTTACGAGAAGTATTTGCACGTGCTTGAGGAAGTGGGCGAGATCAAGCTGGCCAGAGCTCATTCAAAGATTGAGACCGAAGGTATCGACAATATGATTATCAACAACTTCGACCTTTACAACTTTGTGAACCTGCTCGATTCCACCCACGACTGGAACAATGTCGTCAAAGAACTTGAACATATTGAACACCAGGACAACACACACCTTCTTGTAGAGAAACTAAGCCACCCGATAGAGGAGATTTTCGACACATCAAAGCCGTGGATTATGGCTGAGATTGAAGAAAAACGCAAAATAAAGAATTAAGGCCGCTACAGAATAGCGGCCATATATGGTTTTCTCAATTACAAGATACAGCAAAAGATTAGCAGTTCAGAATGTGAGTCTTATGCCTGCTGTCGGCGCGAAAGAGACACCTAAGCCCGAAGTAGGGTTCCAACTGGTATAAGGATTCAAACCCGGCATTACGTTGAGCGACAGGTCGTCTGAAATCTGGAAGTCGAAAAGATGACCAAAGACGTATGCGTCAAGCAGATTGATGCCATAGACCGCCGCCGCGATAATGACCGACAACTGGAATGTCTTGTTGTAGGTCTCATACATATTATATATGTTGGATGTCGGAGCATTTGATATGTCCGCGTCGTTGGGATGGAGCGATGCGCCATTGTTATTAACACGGTACAGATACTCCTCTTTGTAAAGCTTCATCTGGGTGTAGTTGCTATAGGTGTAATAGCCGACTCCACCGATAGCAGCATAAATGATGGGAATCTTCCAGGCCTGACGGTTATACACCTGGCCGGCACCAGGCAGCACGGCAGACAGTATCAGCGCTTTCTTGGCGCTATGCTCCTTCACTTCCGGCATACGATGCACGGTTCCCTCCACCCTGCCCTGCGAGGCAGGAAGCACCGTGTCGGCCTGCGCCTGTACCTTGACAGAGACAGCACAAAAAAGAGCAAGGCACAGAATCCCTACTCTTTTTGTAATGCTCATATTTCCAACCTGTAGCGTCAAATCACTATTCGCTTATCAGCTTTATGATGCGTTCGAAATCCTTGTCGCTGTTGAAGTGTATGGTCAGTGTACCTTTGCCACGGCGACTGCGTTTGATGTCGACCTCCGACTGCAGATACTGCTTCAGTGCCGAACGAGAGGCGGCGTGCGTTTCCGGCAAGTCTTCTTTCTTGCGTTGTACCACAGGTGCCTTGGGCTTGCTCAGTTCCTTGACCAACTGCTCGGTCTGGCGCACAGAGAGCTGCTTGTTGATAATGTCGTGCAGCAACGCCAGATGAGTTTCAGTGTCTTCGACATTGACCAGACAGCGTGCGTGCGCCATACTGATCTGCTCGCTGCCAAGGGCCAGCTGCGTTTCCGACGGCAAGTTGAGCAGTCGCAGATAGTTTGTAATCGTGGAACGGTTCTTGCCCACCTTCTCACTCAGCTGCTCGTGCGTCAACTGGCACTCCTCAATGAGTGCGTTATACGAGAAGGCAATCTCCATTGCATTGAGGTTCTCGCGCTGGATATTCTCCACCAGTGCCATCTCCATCATCTGCGTGTCGGTGGCTATGCGGATATAGGCAGGAATGTCTTTAAGACCTGCCATCTTGGAGGCTTTCAGGCGTCGCTCGCCAGCTATGAGCTGGTATTTGCCGTCAGGCATCTGTCGGACAGTGATAGGAGTAATGACTCCCTGCTGTTTAATCGACTGCGCCAGTTCCTCAAGCGCCTGCTGGTCGAACTCCTTGCGTGGCTGGAACGGGTTGGCCTCTATACTATCGAGCGGAATGGTTGTAATGGCGGTGGTAAGGTTGCCCTTGCCCATAGCGGCATCGATGTCCACATCGGGCAGAATCGAACCAAGTCCGCGTCCCAATCCTGTTGTTTTTTTCTTTGTAGTCATAATTGTTCTCTCTCAACTCTCGGTTTTCAACTTTCAGTTCTCCCCATACCGTTGCGACGCAGTATCTCGTTGGCAAGATTGAGGTAGTTGATGGCTCCCTGGCAGGTGGCATCGTGCATAATAATCGAGCGACCGTAGCTTGGAGCCTCAGCCAGCTTGGTATTGCGGTAGATGAGCGTATCGAACACCATCTGCTTGAAGTGACTGCGCACATCCTCAACAACCTGACGGGCCAGACGCAGACGCGAGTCGTACATCGTTATCAGCAGGCCCTCTATTGAAAGCTTCGGATTCAGTCGGGTTTGCACTATACGCACGGTATTGAGCAGTTTGCCCAAGCCCTCGAGTGCAAAATACTCGCTCTGGATAGGGATTATCACCGAATCCGATGCCGTCAAGGCGTTAATGGTGATAAGGCCAAGCGACGGCGAGCAGTCGATAATGATGAAGTCGTAGTCGTCGCGTATAGGAGCCAGCGCCTTGGATATATAGAATTCGCGCTGTTTCTCGTTCACAAGGTCTATTTCCGCACCCACCAGGTCGATACGTGTCGGGAGCAGATAAAGGTTGGGAGTATCGGTCTCAACGATACAGTCTTTTGCTGCAGCCTGTCCCAGAAAGCACTCGTATGCACTCTGTTCCACCGTCTCAGGATTCACTCCCAGACCCGACGTGGCGTTGGCCTGCGGGTCGGCATCAATGAGCAGCACCTTGTATTCAAGCACTGCCAGCGACGCTGAGAGATTGGTGGCAGTGGTCGTCTTGCCCACGCCGCCTTTCTGGTTGGCTATCGAAATTATTTTTCCCAATTTCGCTATTGATTCTTAAAGTTTGAAAATATCGTCTAACGGGTCTTCGGCAGTGGTCTCGCTGTGTTCAGCCTCGGCATACATCTCGGGTTCCTCGGGGATGATGCCTGTCTCGATGAAGCTGATGGCGTTGTTCAGACCACGCTGGAACTTCTCAAAATCCTCCTTGTAAAGGAACATCTTGTTTTTCTCAAAGTAGAAGTTGCCTGTATTGTTGTCAAACAACTTGCGGCTCTCGGCAATAACAATGAATTTGTCGCCGCCTCTGGTCTCCTTTACATCAAAAAAGTATTTACGCTTTCCTGCACTAATGGACTGTGAATACAACTCTTCTTTCGATCTAATACTGTTTGAATCCATATCTTTTGTTATTTAATTTGAAGTGGCAAAATTACTGTTTTTTTTTGAAATGCAAATAAATCGGTCCAATTTTTTTTCAACAATCACATTTGCTTGTGGGTCATAATGTCGAGCACTATGTCGTCCGTCTGGTCCATACCTTCGTGGCCCAGACGTCCCAGGTTGCGTATCGAATAGTCGATGTCCTTCTCCGACAAGCCGTCGCAGGCATCCACCACCTTGTCGTGCAAGGCAAGCTCTGCGCTGACAAAAGCGCTGTAGAGGCCGGTCGACATCTTGAGGGCACAAGAGGGCTTGGCACCGTCGCATACCATACCGGCAAGAGTGTTGATCATATTCTTAATGGCATAGCACACCTGGTCGTAGTTGCCGCCGTGCAGATAAGTGATGCCCGACGTAACGCCTATCGAGGCATTCACTATGCCGCACAGAGCCGACAGACGGCCGATGCCGCGCTTGACATATATCGACGTCAGATGGCTCAGTATCAACGCCCTTGTCACCTGCTCCTCGCTGCACTTCTTGGCTTTGCCATACTCAAAGATTGGCAGCGTGCAGGCAATGCCCTGGTTGCCGCTGCCGCTGTTCGAATAGACAGGCAGCGTGCATCCATCCATACGTGCGTCGGATGCCGCAACGGTGCGGGCAATGACGGTGTGGACGATATCGCCCTCGGCGTTCTCCATCAGGATGCGACCCGTGTTCAAGCCGTAGCCCTTCAAGCCTTCGGTGGCCGCGGCACTGTTGAGCTCCACGGTGTCAAGAATGAACTTCAATTCATCGAGCGGCGCAGTGGTGGCATAGTCATACACCAGCCGTTCCGACAGGTGAAGCGAGCAGTCGCCATCGCAATCGCCGCTGCCCGAAGCGCAGTCGTTGTCGAGCAGCACCTCTTGGTTGCGGGCCACATAGATGAAGTTCGTGTGACGCTTGGAAATTATTGCCGTGGCCGAGTCGCTACCTTTGCGGCAGATGCACTCGATGTAGAGCTTGTCCTCGCAGTTTTCCTTCAGCCCTATCTTGATGCTGTCGCTGTTGTTGGCAAGCCATTGCTTGGCTTTTTCGACAGCCTCTCCGGGCACCGTGAGTATCTCCAGCTGGCGATGCGAGTCGCCCGACGTGAGGGCAATGGCCACAGCGATAGGCAGACCTATCATACCTGTGCCGGGAATGCCCACGCCCATAGCGTTCTTATAAACGTTCTTGCTCAGCAACAGCTCGGTATGGTCGGGCATCGAGCCCAGCACTTCTCTTGCTTTGGCCGCTGCCAAAGCCACAGCACCGGGCTCGGTGCATCCGGTAGCCACTACCACCTCGCGCTGTATCAGTTCGCGAATCTTCTGACGGATACAATCATCCATATTAGTCGGTAAATGTGTTCAGTGACAAATGAATTGCTTGTTCAACAACTCATTTGGTAAAAATATTCTGCCAGTTCTTGTATTCGCGCTCGCGCCACGGACCGTTGTGGTAAACATACGAGGCGATAAGCGGAATGACTGTGGTGCCTTCGGCATAGACCATCTGCTGCAACTCCTCGCTCACCTTGCCCCAGCTGCCGGCTTCGAGCAGCGTGGACGACGAGCAGGCGCCGTCGCGCACATCGGCAACGGTAATCTGGATGGCATACTTGTGCATCGGTACCTCGTGACCCAGAATCTCGGCGCAGACAACGGTGTCCTGGGCAAAGTTCTTGGGCGTGCCGCCACCGACCATAAAGAGACCTGTCTCGGGGCAGGCCATCTTGATCTTAGTCAGCTCTATAAAGTCGCACACCGAGTCGATGCTCAGATAAGGCTTGCCTTCCTTGGCGCGCTCCCACTGATGCTTGCCGATGCCGAAACCTGCCGAGCAGTCGCTGAATGCGGGCACAAAGATAGGCACACCGCACTCATAGCAGGTCTGAATCAGGCTGTCCTTCTTCACGGCACGGCCGTTGTGCAGCCACTTGCCAAGCTCATAGATGAACTCGCGCGAGCTGTAGGGACGGGCCTCGAGCATATTGGCCAGCTCGAACGTGGCGTTGTCACAAGCCTGCAGCTCTTCCTCGTCGATAAACGTATCGTAGATGCGGTCGATGTAAAGTTCACGCAGCTTTGTGTCGGGAATGACGTTCTCCTTCGTGCCTATGTAGTGCTTGAAACCCAAGGCCTCGAAAAGGTCCATATCAATAATCGACGCACCGGTCGAGACAACCACGTCAACCATCTTGTTGCGCACCATATCTACATAAACCTGCATACAGCCGGCAGCCGATGTCGAGCCTGCAATAGTCAGGATGTTAGTGCATTCCTTTTCGGCACACATCTTCATCAATATGTCGGCAGCACGTGCAGTGTCGCGGCTGGTGAACGACATACGGCGCATAGCGTCGATGATTTCGGTCGAGTCATACTTCTTGATGTCAATGTGTTGTACGGTTTCTTTCAGAAGGTCTTTTTTTTCCATTTTTCGATGTTAAATTTATATTTATTATTGAATTTCAAATATATAAGACATTGCCTTGGTATACAAAGCAAATGCAAAGTTACACTTTTTTATTGAAACGGCAAAAAAATATATTATTTTTCGCATTAAAACACGCTAAAAACAGCCCCAAAACGGCCCGAATTCCAGAAGGCTCATTATCAGCCCATTGACATGCCAACTCCGGTCGTTGTACAATATATGTACAATACTTGTACAATATTTGTACGTTTACCAATTGTACAAGTATTGTACAACTATTGTACATATATTGTAGACCAGTGTTGGTACGGTTTTGCCACGACCGCAAGACGACGAGGATACAGGCCGTTTTCAACAGCATAACACACAGAAACAAAGCAAAATACAAACAAATTGCCCGCCAACATCCGTTGTCGGGCAATAAATTTGCAGTTTTTTCCGTCGTCCGATACGGGACGGTGGGGGCTACTGGAACATACCTTCGTTCTCGGCGTTGGAGGTGTTGTCGATGTCGCGGTTCATCTTGGACTCGAGGATTACGGCGCCGCCGTTGTCGAAGCCCGTGTTGGGCTGGAGGCCGGTTGCCATATTGTAGCGGCCTTCACTTTCGCGGTTCTCGAACTTGGCATACTGGGCAACGAAACGCAGACGCACCTCGCCCGTCTCACCGCTACGGTGCTTGGCGACGATGATGTCGGCCATACCGAGCGTTGAACCGGCATCGTCCTCGAAAATGCGGTAGTATTCAGGACGATAGATGAACATCACTATGTCGGCATCCTGCTCGATGGCGCCAGACTCACGCAAGTCGCTGAGCTGCGGCTTCTTGGTGCCTCCACGTGTCTCGACGGCACGTGAGAGCTGCGACAGGGCAATGACGGGGACTCCGAGTTCTTTCGACAGAGCCTTTAGCTGGCGCGAGATGAGGCTGATTTCCTGCTCGCGGTTGCCGTTGCGCGACTGCTCGCCGCCGGCTTGCATCAGCTGCAGGTAGTCGATGAAGACTGCCTTGATGCCGTGCTGCTGTTTGAGGCGGCGACACTTGGCGCGGAGCTCGAAGATTGAGAGCTGCGGCGTGTCGTCAATATAAATTGGCGCTTCGGTCAATATCTGCGATTTGGCGTAGAGCTGTGTCTTCTCGACCTCGGGCAGTTTTTCACCCTTCTTGAGGCGGTCGCCCGATATGCCCGACTCGCTGCTGATGAGACGCATAACGAGCTCGACGGCAGTCATTTCGAGTGAGAAGAAGGCTATCGGCATTTTCATATCGACGGCGATGTTTCGGGCCATCGTGAGGGCGAAAGCCGTCTTACCCATTGCAGGTCGCGCGGCAAGGATGATTAGGGTGCCGGCCTGGAAACCTGCGGTCATACGGTCGAGGTCGACAAAGCCTGTCGGTATGCCGCTGTAGGAGTTGTCGCTCTGCTGCGCCGCCTCGATCTGTTCGAAGGCGGTGTGGAGGACGTCCTGCATATTATGGTATTCCGAGTGGAAATTCTTTTCGTCGATATCCATCAGCACACGCTCGGTCTTGTCGAGCAGGTCGAGGACATCGGTGGTTTCGTCGTAGGCTTCGGTGAGGGTCTCGGTGCATACACGTATGATTTCACGTTGTATGTATTTTTCAGACAGGATGCGCGAGTGGAACTCGATGTGTGCCGCCGAGACGACACGGTTGGTGAGCTGCGAGAGGTACATTGCGCCACCCACCTCTTCGAGCTGGCCGTCCTTCATTAGCTGCTGCGTTACGGTGAGCAGGTCGACGGGCTTGGATTGTTCGAAAAGTGTCAGTATGGCCTTGAATATGCGTTGATGTTCAGGCTTGTAGAAGTATTCGGTGCGCAGCATCTGAATGGTGTTGTTCAGAGCGTTTTGGTCGAGCATCAGGGCGCCCAGAACGGCCTCTTCAAGTTCAACCGCCTGCGGAGGTGTCTTGCCGTTGAGCGAGAAAGCTTGCTCGTAAGTAATTCTTTCTTTTCTCTTTGCGCTATTTCTCTGTGTAATTTCCATAATGCAAAATTACTGCATTTTTTTTAAACATTATGTGGTTGCCGCAACAATTTTTTTTCAACAACTGCGTTTTACGTGGTATTAGAAGCAAGTTGAAAGATTTTATGCCACACACTAAAAAGACTATATTACTTTTTATCGCGCTGCTTGTCGCAGGCCTGACCCCTGCCGAGGCGCAACGCTACAAGAGTCGTCAGATAATCAGGGCCTACCCTGCCCTTGGCGCCACGGTGTCGCAGATGCGCGGCGACGAGCTGCGTGGCTTCCGCAAGTGGGGCATCACCGCAGGCGTGGGTGCTATGGTCGACCTGACAGAAGACAACAAGTGGCATCTGTCGATGGAAGCTGCATTCTCGCAACGCGGCGCCTACAACAACACGAGTTCGCCCTACGCGCTGTTCCACTTCACTATGAACTATGTCGACATTCCATTGACGGTGCACTTCACCGACCCCTACGGAGGGGTCACGTTCGGTATGGGACTTGTCTACAGCCGCCTTGTGCAGCAGCCGCACGGCTTTATGGCGTACAAACCCCATATATTTATGCCCGACACGGCCAATCTTACGTTCCTCAAGAACGATTTTGCCGCCGCCATCGACGTGCGCATACCCGTTTGGCGCGGGCTTACGCTCAACTTCCGCTACCAGCATTCAATCCTCCCCGTGAAACGCGACTGGAACTTCTGGGGCTATCGCAACGAAGGCGACATCAAGCCCCAAAGTTGGTCGAACGACTGCTACAACTCGTCTATCTCGCTGAGGGTGCTTTATGTGTTTGGTGACGACAACAACAAATATAAGAACAAGAATAAAAAGAAGAAATAATGTCGAGGACTGCAATTTTCCCGGGGTCGTTCGACCCTATGACTACAGGGCATCTGGCACTGCTTAAGCGTGCCGTGCCGCTTTTCGACAAGATTATAGTGGCCGTTGGAGTGAACATCGACAAGAAAGGCTATCTGCCGCTGGACGAGCGTATTGGACACATACGGCGCGCCGTGGCCGATATGCCGCAAGTGGAGGTGGACACCTACGACTGCCTGACCACCGACTTCTGCCGCCAGAAGGGTGCCGGATACATACTGCGCGGTGTGCGCGACAGCTCCGACTTCGCCTACGAGCAGAAGATTGCCGACATCAACCGTCTGATTGCCCCCGACATCGAGACAGTAATACTGCTTGCCGAGCCCCAGTATGCAGCCATCAGTTCATCGATGGTGCGCGAACTGGCCGCATTCGGCAAAGATGTGAATGAATACGTTGTATAGTAGCCACCACTTATAATAGCCAGCCTCCCGTGCTCTTCATCGACACTCCGATAGAATTCCTTAAAGGCGTAGGCCCTACACGTGCAGCGATGCTGCAACGCGAACTGGACATCTACACCTACGGCGACCTGCTGGAGTACTTTCCCTATCGCTATGTGGACCGTTCGCAGCGCTCGACGATAAGAGACATCAATATCGACGACCCCTACGTGGTGTTGCGGGGCACCATCCACGATATGCATACCATAGGCGAAGGGCGTTCGATGCGGCTCACAGCCCAACTGCGCGACAACACGGGACAGATTGAGTTGGTGTGGTTTCAGGGCATCAAGTGGATACGCGAGTCGCTGAAGCCTGACACGGAATACATCGTTATGGGCAAGCCGTCGGTCTTCAATGGCCACATCAACATAGCGCACCCTGACCTGGAGCGTGCCGACAACGAGACGGCATCGAACAGGAAATATATACCCATCTATTCGTCGACCGAGAAGCTCAAGGCCAAAGGGCTGCACACCAAAGGCATCGCCAAGCTTACAGAGCAGCTGCTGCGACTGGCAGAAGGCCGCATACCGGAGACGCTGCCCAAAAGCGTCATTGCCAAATACCGTCTGCCCGACCGAGCCAACGCCATAGAGGTCATCCACTACCCACTCAACCAGCACGACATCGCCCTGTCGCGGCAAAGGATGAAATTCGAGGAGTTGTTCCTGCTACAACTTGACTATCAATACGCAAAGCACGACCGCCAGATGCGCAGCAACGGGTATATGTTCTCGGTTGTTGGAGAGAAGTTCAACCGTTTCTACAACGAGAGGCTTACCTTCGAACTCACCGGTGCGCAGAAGCGCGTTGTCAAAGAGATACGTGCCGATATGAAGAGCGGCCACCAGATGAACCGCCTGCTGCAGGGCGACGTAGGTAGCGGCAAAACGCTTGTTGCACTGCTCTGTATGCTCATAGCCATAGACAATGGCTGCCAGGCCTGCCTTATGGCACCGACCGAGATACTTGCCAACCAGCACTATGCCAATATCAAGCAGATGCTTGAAGGCCTGGGAGTCAGTGTCGAGCTGCTGACAGGCTCGGTCAAGACTGCGGCGAAGAAGAAGATCAAACAGCGCCTGCAGGCAGGCGAGATAGATATCCTTATCGGGACCCACGCCGTGATAGAGAACGATGTGGTGTTCCGCAACCTCGGCTTTGTGGTCATCGACGAGCAACACAGATTTGGCGTCGAGCAGCGCAGCAAGCTCTGGACCAAGAGCGCACAGCCGCCGCACGTGCTTGTGATGACCGCCACACCCATTCCGCGCACGCTTGCAATGACGCTCTATGGCGACTTGGACTGCTCCATTATCGACGAGCTGCCGCCGGGACGCAAGGCCATTAAGACTATACATTGCACTGACAGCCAACGCCTCAAGGTGTTCAGCTTCATTCGCAGCGAGATTGCCAAGGGGCGCCAGGTATATATCGTCTACCCGCTCATCGAAGAGTCGGAGACAATGGACCTCAAAGACTTGATGGACGGCTACGAAAGCATTGTGCGCGAGTTCCCGCTGCCGCAATACCAGATAAGCATCGTCCACGGACGTATGGACAGCGAAGCCAAAGACTACGAGATGGGCCGTTTCAAACGCGGCGAGACACAGATAATGGTCAGCACCACAGTCATCGAGGTGGGCGTCGATGTGCCCAACGCGTCGGTAATGATTATCGAGAATGCCGAGCGGTTCGGGCTCTCACAGCTGCACCAGCTGCGCGGACGCGTGGGACGCGGTGCCGAGCAGTCTTACTGCATTTTGATGACCGGCGACAAGCTGTCCAACTCCGGCCGCGAACGCATCAACATTATGGTCCAATCCACCGACGGCTTCCGTATTGCCGAAGCAGACCTGAAACTGCGAGGCCCCGGCGACCTGCAGGGCTTGCAGCAGAGCGGCATCCTGCAGCTGAAGCTGGCCGACATCGTCAACGACGAGCCGATAGTGCGTGCCGCTCGCGAAAGTGTGCAGGAAATCCTCGACCGAGACCCGCGACTCGAAGAGCTCGATAACGCCTGCCTGAAGCTTTACATCCAGAAAAACAAGCGTGCCCTCGCCTGGGGCAAAATCAGCTAAACACATAACAATGAAAAAAGCATTACTCCTACTTATAGTCCTGTCGCTCTGCGGCACAGCGTTATGCCAGAGTTCAGACCTGATTGCCAAAGGGCAGAATGCCGAGAAGCTCGACCTGCTTGACCGTGCACAAAACTACTACGAACAGGCCGTTGCCGCTGAGCCCGACAACGCCATTCCGCTGCTTATGCTTGGCAAACTTCAAGAGAAGCGCGCCCACCTTGACGAAGCAATAGTGTCGCTCTTCCAAGCCACCACCCTCAACGACACCCTTGCAGAAGCCTATGAACACCTCGTCTATTGCCTCATCGAGAACAACGACTTCGAAGGCATCCGTTGCGGCCTCATCAGCAGCGTAGACCAGCTGCAGCAACTCACCGAACGGGCCATTGAGCTCAACCCTCAGAGTGCATCGGCATACTGCAGTATGGCGCTGATATACAACTATAAGAAGAACTTCACAAATGCCATCAATTGGGTAAAGAAGGCTCTCGAGATAGACCCTAAATCGCCTCGAGCCACCAACACGCTGGGCGTAATCTACTACAACCGCGGCAACGACAACGACGCCCTTGCCCAGTTCCGCAAGACCCTTGCCAACGACCCCAACAACGTCGACGCCTACTACAACCTTGGTGTTATGTACACACAGAAAAACAACTACGAAACCGCCATCTCTCACCTGCGCAAGGGCCTGCAGCACGACAACAAGTCAATCAAGCTGCTCTACTACCTCGGCATAGCCTACATCCAGCGTGGCGACGACAAGAAAGCCGTCCAGTGCTATGAGGCCATCATAGGTCTCGACAGCACCTACATTCCTGCCTACAACCGCCTCGGTGCCGTTTACGCCCTCAAAGGCAACTACGACGAAGCCGTGGCCTACCATCAAAAGGCTGCACGCATTAACCCCAAAAATACCGACGCCTACAAGTGCCTCGGACAGGTCTATACCGACAAGGGCGACTACGTCAAGGCGCTGCGCAGCTACCAGAAAGCCGTCGCCATCAACGACCGCGACCACGAGACCTACTGCCTCATAGCCAAACTATACGCCAAGCAGGGCAACAGCGCCCGCGAAGCCTCGAGCTACAAAAAGGCCGCCAAACTCGGCAACAAAGAAGCCCAAGCCTGGATGGTCAGCAAAGGCCAGGCGTGGTAAAAGGGGTCAAGACAAAGAAATGTTGCTTATAATCGTATATCATTCAGACACTACACATTTGTAGTTCACTGGATAAGCCGGGACATCATTAAGACTGCCGTGAATTATAACAAGTCTTGGTGCCTTGCCATACTCATATAACCGATACAAATAATAATGCTCCTTGTGCATTTCGCTAAACTTCAACTCATTGTCAGAAAAGAAGAATGGTGTATCAATGCTGCCAGTCGTTGTCTTCACTTCAATATAACGAGGTGTTGAGCCATCATCCTCAACCGACAGAATATCATATCCGGCCGTGTCACACTCACTTGCAATATTTTTCACATTACATTCCCCCACTCTGTCCTGTTCATATTGCATAACCCACTGTTCGCCGTCCTTACCCAAACCACGCTTGAGTCTGTCACTTTTTGCATAATCCACATTCTTACCTTTGGTAGAATGATCCTGCCTGTTTATAGTATCCATAATACTATTTGCCTCCATAAACAAAACATCTTTGGGATGCGAAAACGGCTTCCTATGGCACACCACAGAATATATGAAATCCTGAGTCAACAGATTGAAATTCGAATCACTATACTTGTTATCTTTCAACCACGCTTTGTAATATTTGACGAACTGTTTATTCTTAAGCAACACCACTTTCACTGCGTCACAAAAATCGAAATATTCAAGCAGGCGATTGACTGCATCGGGACGCGAGTGGTGTACTATTTCATAGCCGACACACTTTGCAAAAGAACAGAACACATCATACTTATACAAATAGTATTTTTCTGGATAACGCATCGACAAATAGACAGAGAGGGCGCGTACGTCCTGATGCAGCGACACTTCTTCCTTTTTGTTCCACCCATTATATCCCCCCATAGTCATTTTCTTGACAGTTTTGCTGAACATTGCAACATAGTTTTCGATTCTTTTTGGCAATTCAACGCCCTCATCATACAATGTATCAAGTAAATCTGGACAATACGGTATCACGTGTCTAAGCATACCCAAAGGGTAATAAGAATACGAGGCAAGCAAGTTGTCAGCTCTCGAAAATGCCAACTCAACGCGCTTTTCTATAGGCAGTTCTGTATAATAAAACTCCTCAAACCGCTTAAATGCCTCCCATTTGTAGCGTTCAAGCTTAGCATCTTCCCAAGTCTTTTTCTCAACATACCAGTCAAGCAAAGACTTAATCGCTTCGGTATTCAACGCAATACCATTTTCGTCTTCCTGTTTCATTGTTTGATTCTTAATCAATCCGTTTCTTGCTACCAGACACTTCACCAATTCTTCCGTCTCTTACCGCGTTCCTGCATCAGACGCCTTAATTCATCCTTTTTCTTATCAACACTATCGTATAATTCATCATACTCTTTATCGTCAAGCAAATCCCAAGTAACTTCACTATAGTTTTTTTTGTAGAAAGTGGTATCAATCAAAGTTTTAAAGGAAACAGGACGAGCTTGGTGAAAATCACTTATTACTCCAAGCATTTCGCCAGGCAAATACCGCTCAATTTGGTCCCTCATACACAACGGAATGCCCCATATTGCCTCAGCAATACTACCAACAATAGCGCCCAAAGTATCGGCATCACCACCAAGACTAACAGCAAGTCGTATTGCGTCCTCAAAACTCGTGCTAAGGCTAATGATTTTCAGAGCAACTGGGACGGTCCCTTGACAGGTTTCATCAAACTTGTTCAGCACAGATTCTCTTGAGAAATCAAGATTGTAACCCGAGAAAGCAACGCATTCGTTAATTATTTCATCTATATGAAGCGGAGCCCTCTGATAAAACATACGATTATACTCCATTGCCCTAAAAATAGCCAGTGCAACAGTCTGCGCACCTTTAATACCTTCTTCGTGATTATGGGTAGGCATTGCAGTGGCGGCAGCGGCAGCAAGTGTATCTTCCAAGTTATCAAACCAATGTCCTACAGGACTAACACGCATTGCCGAGCCATTTCCAAAAGAATTGTATGGGTCAGGATTGCTGCTTTTAACCCATTGACAAAAGCGTCCGCCATATCCGCCCATAGGATGCGGATAGTCGTTGCACCATTTATGAATTGTCTCTCCAAAATCAAGGCCATTAATCAATGCATCAGCTACAGCAATAGTGCAAACAGTGTCATCCGTAAAGTTATTCTTCTCCGAAAGCCACTCAAAACAATAATTGTTAGTTGGGTTAAACTCCCAACGGCTGCCAACAATATCACCTATAATTGCACCTAACATATGAATCCAGTTAAATAATTTGCAAAGATACAAACTATAATCCAAACCACAAAACAGGAATCGGACTAATCCGAAGAAATGATAAAAAACGGATGTTTTGCAGCTCGAAAGACGAGTTTCAACGTTTTTGGAAAATATCAAAACATAACAAGCATATATACAGTATATTAAAGCAGCAAAACAGAAAAGTTTACAACTTCGAAAAAAGGCTCAAAAAACGCCTTTTTCAACTGACTGATTAACAAGACCAAATTCCTCCCAAAGTTTACTCAAAGTTTTACAAAACTCTTATCAAATATCATAAAAGTAGAATTTGATAGGTATTTTGTTAGAATTAGGTAAAAATGATAAATGAAGGCAAAACAGACTTATGCCAATGGAGAAGGAGATTTTGGAGGTCTAAAAACGATTGCTGGGTGTTACAGATGGGCGGCAGGACGGATGTAGGGAACGGGGTCGCCGCAACAAGTTATTATCATTTTATCAACAGCCCTATTATATAATGAAAATATGCGTATCTTTGTAATTTGTTGAAGATAGTATAAAGATGGCTTTAACTCTTGATAACGAGCTCGTTGAACGCTTTGCCGTGCATCTTGGCAAGGCCAAAAACATCGTAATCGTGTCGCATATGAACCCCGACGGCGACGCGGTGGGCTCAGCATTGGGTGCCTACCACTGGCTGCGGACGGCTTTTTTTGCCGGCGACACGATGCCGCAAATAACGGTCGCTTTGCCCCACCCCTGCCCCGACGATATGCGCTATCTGCCTGATTCAGACATCATCATCAATGCCGAGGACAATCTTGCGCTCTGCGAGCAGCGTTTTGCCGAGGCTGACCTGATTTGGGGCGTGGACTTCAACAACGCCGGTCGCATATTGCCGCTCGACAGGGCCCTGACACAAAGCAAGGCGGTGAAACTGCTTGTGGACCACCACCATAACCCCGACAAAGAGCTCTTCAACACGGTCATCTCCATCCCCGACCTTTCGTCGACCTGCGAGCTGCTCTACTGGCTTTTCGTCCAGATGATTAGCGACAGCTCTATCGCTCTGCCAACGGCTCGCTGCCTGTTTCACGGCATCAACACCGATACGGGCTGCTTTGCCTACGCCAACGAGGACCCGTCGCTCTATGAGGCGGCGGCGGCACTGCTGCACCACCCCGTGGGGGCTGCCGACGTCCACAACCGCACCTTTAACAACTACAGCATCAAGAAGATGCAAATCCTTGGCTTCTTGCTGAGCCAGCGTCTGAAGATATTTCCCGAGGTGGGTTTCGCCTACATCTATATCAACGCTGCGGACCTGGCCGCCCTTGGTGGCACCGCCAACGACCTGGAAGGTCTTGTCAACTACACACTTATGATGCAGCCAATGGTTGTCGGAGCGATGGTGAAAGAGACCGATGGAAGGGTCAGACTCTCGTTCCGTGCGAAAGACGACTTCGATGTCAACGTCTTCGCCCACAAGTACTTCGGTGGCGGCGGACACACAAAGGCCAGCGGTGCCACATCGCCCTACGACTTCGAGACATCGCTGAAAGTGCTGGAAGAGAATATGCTCAAAGAGCTTTCGTCACACCTTAAAAACACGCAAAAGATATGAGACGACTGCCTTTGATAATTATCTGCATTGCAATGCTTTCAGCTTGCCATAACGACCCACCTATGGTTGGCAATCCGACATCGAACACGCCCGACCTCAAGGAGCACTTCATCAATGCCAACAGGACCATTGCCCAATCAGAGGAAACGTCAATCAACGAATATGTTGCACGGCGCAAATGGGATATGCAGAAACTGCCCGAAGGTGTGCGCCTGTGGGAGTATGAAAAGGGCCGTGGCCCGAAGATCAACGTCGAAGACTCGGTGCATATCGTTTATAGCGTCGAGGCAATCAACGGCAAGCTGATATACAGCGACATAACGGATGATTACGTAGCCGGACGACGCCAGCAGATGATAGGGCTCGACCAGGCTGTGCTGCAGCTCAGCGTGGGCAGCCGCGCCAAGGTGATACTGCCCTCCAACCTAGCATACGGCATAGGTGGCGACGGCGACCGCATACCGCAGTCAGCAATCCTCGTCATCGACGTAAAAGTGAATTAACAACTGAATATCAATTAACAAAGAGTAAATAACAATCAATAAATTTAAACAATTACAGAAATGAAAAGACTTTTCAAACTTTTCGCCGCAATCGTACTTGGCAGCGTTCTGCTGACAGCCTGTGGCGATGGATTCAAAACCACCAAAAGCGGACTGAAATACAAGTTTTTGGAGACCAACAAAGGTGCACAGCAGGTGCAGCCCCAGGATGTCCTCGTTGGCACCTGTGTGCTGAAGCTGGGCGACTCCATCCTTGGCCGTGTCGACACTCCCGACCGTATACTTATGGCCAACGACCCCGCTTTCCCGGGCGACCTTCCCGAGGGATTGCTGATGATGCACATCGGTGACAAGGCCATCTTCCAGGTCGAAGCCGACTCGGTGGCAAGCCGCGGCTTCCGTTTCCCGGAATTTTACAAAGCCGGAACCGGTATGAAACTCATCTATGAGATCAACCTCACCGACATCATCACCAAAGAGGAAATGGCTCAGGAACAGGCCAACTATATGGAGAATATGCAGCAGGCCCAGGCCGCTGAAAAAGAAGCTCTGGCTCAGTATGTTGCCGACAACAAAATCAAAGCCACTCCTGACGAGGAAGGCCTCTACATCATCGTCAACAAGAAGGGCAACGGCCAGAAAGTTGAGATTGGCCGCCAGGTAGCCATCAACTACACCGGCCGCCTGCTCAACGGCAAGGTGTTCGACACCAGCCTTGAGAGCGTAGCCAAGGAGAACGAGATCTACGACAGCCGTCGCCCCTACGAGCCCCTCAGCTACCGCGTCGGAGAGCAGTCGCTCATCCGTGGCTGGGAGAAAGGCATCATCAACCAGCCTGCCGGCAGCAAGCTAACACTCATCATCCCGTCAGCACTGGGCTATGGTCCCCAGGACCTCGGCATCATCCCCGCCAACAGCTCACTGATTTTCGACATCGAAATTGTATCGGTAAAATAAACCGTTGATATGTTGAACGTTGATATGTTGATATGTTTAAAGACAACAAGTTTAACGCTTTCATATCAACACAATCATATTAAAGCAGAACATATCAACATAAAACATATCAACATATCAACACAATCATATTAAAGCAGAACATATCAACATAAAACATATCAACATAAAACAATGTTAAACATCGTATTATTTGGCGCTCCCGGTGCCGGTAAGGGTACACAGAGCGACCTGCTGGTTGAGAAGTACAACCTTAACCACATATCGACCGGCGACCTGCTTCGCAAGGAAATTGCAGATGGCACAGAGCTTGGCAAACGTATCAAGAGCATAATGGACTCGGGCAGCCTTGTCAGCGACGACATAGTCGTTGAGATGATCGACAACGCTATTGCCCGCGACACGCAGGGCATCCTCTTCGACGGTTTCCCGCGCAATGTGGCACAGGCCGAGACCCTCGACAAACTGCTTGCCAAACACGGTCGTAAGCTGACCTGTATGATAAGCCTCGACGTCCCTCGCGAAGAACTGATACGCCGTATGCTGGAACGCGCCAAGATATCAGGCCGCAGCGACGACAACGAAGAGACCATCAAAAACCGTCTGAAAGAATATGAGGCCAAGACGCTTCCCGTCGCCGCCTATTACGAAGGCAAAGGCCTGCACGTCAAAGTCAACGGTTATGGCGACATCAAAGAGATTTCCGCCAATGTCATTGCAGAAATCGAGAAAAGAAAATGACCTCTAACTTTGTCGACTACGTTAAGATTCTGGTCCGCTCGGGCAAAGGCGGTGCCGGCTCTGCACACCTGCTGCGCGTGAAATACAACGCCAAGGCAGGTCCCGACGGTGGCGACGGTGGCCGCGGCGGTCACGTGATGCTGCGCGGCAACACCAACCGCTGGACACTGCTGCACCTGAAGTATACCAAGCACGTCTTTGCCGAGAACGGACAGAACGGAGGGCAGAACCTCTGCACGGGCCGCGAGGGAGAGGACCAGATACTCGACGTGCCCCTGGGCTGCGTGTGCCGCGATGCAGAGACCGGCGAGCAGCTGTGCGAGATCACCGAAGAGGGGCAGACAGCCATCATCGCCAAAGGCGGTCGCGGCGGCTGGGGCAACGACCACTTCAAGTCGCCCACCAACCAGACACCACGCTACGCCCAACCCGGCGAGCCAGCTGAGGAGCGTTGGGTCATAATCGAGCTGAAAGTGCTTGCCGATGTGGGACTTGTAGGCTTCCCCAATGCCGGTAAGTCGACATTCCTCTCCGTCGTGTCAGCAGCAAAGCCCGAGATAGCCGACTATCCCTTCACGACCCTGACCCCCAACCTTGGCATCGTTAAATACCGCGACGACCAGTCGTTCTGCATTGCCGACATACCCGGCATCATCGAAGGTGCCAGCGAAGGCAAAGGGCTAGGGTTGCGATTCCTGCGCCACATAGAGCGCAACTCCATACTGCTCTTTATGGTGTCGTGCGAGAGTATGGACATCCAAAAAGAGTATAAAATCCTGCTTGAGGAGTTGAAGAAATACAACCCCGAACTGCTTGACAAACAACGCATACTGGCCGTCACCAAGTGCGATATGCTTGACGAGGAGATGATAAAGCAGATGAAACGCACACTTCCGCGCACGCTGCCCACGATAATGATAAGCGCAGTGTCGGGCTACAACATCCAAGAGCTTAAGGACTTGATATTCCAAAAGTTG
The DNA here is from genome assembly GCA_902788805.1 of uncultured Bacteroidota bacterium. GTDB lineage: Bacteria > Bacteroidota > Bacteroidia > Bacteroidales > P3 > Colimorpha. The sequence continues at coordinate 54,862 of CADALO010000006.1, forward strand.
AATGACGAAGATAATAACTCTTGACCAAACCGTATTCCAGTGGGTCAACGGTCACCACAGCGACTGGCTTGACTGGACGATGTGGTGTTTCAGCCAAGGGTGGAGTTGGCTGATTGTCATACTTACAGCATACATTTTCATCACCTTGCGCAACGACCGCAAGGGTTGGCTATGGGTCCTTGCCGGCATAGGCCTCTGCTTTCTGCTGGCTGACCAAATCAGCACCAACGCCATCAAAGAAGGTGTGCAACGCCTACGCCCCTGCCACGAGCTGGAGGGCGTGCGGATGTTCCACACAGGCAAAGGCGGCTTGTACGGCTTCGTCTCGTCGCATAGTGCCAACGCATTCGCTATCGCAATGTTTTTCAGCCTGATGTACGGAGGGAAGCGGAGAACGGAGAACGGAGAACGGAGAACGGAGAACGGAGAACGGGGAGCGGAGAACGGAAAGTTTAGGAGTGCTGTATTGCCATATCTTATGTTCGGATGGGCTATGATAACAGGCTACAGCCGCGTATATCTGGGAAAGCACTATCCGGGCGACGTAATCTGCGGAGCTTTGCTGGGCATAGGTGTCGGAGCGGCCGTCTATTTTGCCATTTCGCGTATAAGGCGCAGAGCGGCATCCAAGTCAGTGGCGTGAAGAACTTTACGCTTGCTCTCCTCGGTGCCAGGAAGCGCCTTCGACAGCAGGCACCAATATTCCTTGACCTTTCGTATCTTTGCTTCGTCACGAATATCGAGCGATACAATCTCATTCATCAGCTCGATGATGAAACCCGCGGCCGTCACCGAGACATTGCCAACGGGCGCGTCATCAGCGAAATCAGCAGCATATTGCTGCCGTATCTGTATGGGTAGCAGAGGGTTGTAAAGCACTCCGCGACCAATCATAACATCTTTGATTTGAGGGAAACGGCTTCGAATCTTGCCGTAGTCAAAAGCTGAGCAGACATCGCCATTGTAGATGACCTTATGGTGCAGAGCCTGAAGCACCTCTGAAAGCTTGTCGAGATTGGGGCGTCCCGAATAGACCTGCTTACCGATACGCGGGTGGACGGTGACATCCTTGAGCGGATAGTCGTTGAGCACCGGCACAATCCTATCTATCTCATCCGGCGACAGATAGCCCAATCGCACCTTGACCGACAACCGAGGCTGCAGCCGCGGGACAATAAAATCCAGCAAAGCCCTCACCTCGTCAGGGTAAGGCAGGATGCCCGAGCCGCGGTGTTTGGCAGCCACACGCCGCATAGGGCAGCCCATATTCCAATTGACCTCATCATAACCCAACTGGAAAAGGCGGTTGGCAAGGTCGACAAACTCGTCGGGCTCGTGCCCAAGCAGCTGAGGCACAACAGGTATGCTGCCGTCATTCAGCGCCGGTAGCACATCCTCAATCTTCTTGTCCGCCACCTTGAGGTTGCCGTGCGTGAGCGACAGAAACGGGCTGACGGCATAGTCGAAGGCACCGGGATAGCACCGGTTGTAAACCCTGCGGAAAAGCAGTTCGGTCAGGCCTTGCATTGGAGCGAGAATGAGCACGCGGGTGTAAAGGTTAATGTTTAACGGTTAAAGGTTAAAGACTCTTGGAGTTCAACGATTTGCATTTTCTTGTTGCTCGTGCTGCTGTTTGCGCAGTGAGACGTAGTAGTCCATCTTGCCGGCCAGTTTGCGGCCAGTACGCTCGACGGGACGATAGAGTATCGAGGTGTCTTTTGCATCGCGAGTCAACACCCTCTCGTTCAAGTCGATAACCGCAACGTAATAAAGCAAAACTCCAACTATGCAGGCCCCTTTAAGCAACCCGAACAGGGCACCGGCCAGATTGTTGACTATGCCCACGTGCATCAGCTTGACGAAACGCTCGACAAGCTTTGCTGCGAAGAGCGAAAGGATAATGACCGCGATGAAAATGATGAAGAAGGCGATGAGGAGAGCGTTCTCACCGTCGAGGCCTATAAGTGCTGAAAACCAGTTGGCAAGCCTGACAGCGAGGAGGCTACCGATAACAATGCCCGCGAGCGAGGCCAACTCGTAGATAAGTCCCTTTTTATATCCTTTAAAGATAAGAAAACCAAGCGGTATGGCAATGAGAAGGTCGAGAAAATTCATCATAATAAGATTTATAGTCGACTCGATAAACTTTAAAATGTGTTTTTTATTGCCTTCGTGAGCGACAAAAGTTTTGCGCCATTGAAACGGCATTGCACCAGAGGCCGTTTTAGCCTTGAAAAACAAGGCGACAAGACGATGACTTCAAGGTACCAACTCCGTCTGTTGTCCGCTTGTTGTCCGCTTGATGTCCGCTTGTTGTCCGCTTTAAAAGCGGACAACAAGCGGACATCAAGCGGACAACAAGCGGACAACAGACGGAGTTTTTGTGGGGGAGTGAATGGGGAGTGAAAGGGACGTAACAAGGGAGTAGTAAGGGAGTGGTAAGGGAGTGATAAGGGAGTGGTAAGGGCGAAACGAGGAATTTGGCGGATAAGAAAAGTGTTAATAATCGGTGAAAAAGCAAAAAAATTTTGTGGTTTACGAGAAAAAATGTATCTTTGTGGTAATAAACATACGCCCTAAAAGGACGCAATGCGAATATTATCAACCCATTACGTACAATTTATTATTATATAATACGCGTAAAAAGGGGCAAAAAAGGTATTGAAACACGTGGTTTCGTATGGGACTGACGGTGGTTTACCTTTGTTATTTATGCAGGCGCGACCGCCTGCGTTCCACATCAAGACATAGCCCGAAGCACTATCAACCGATGCAGAAGTTTTTTGAATACAATCTTGTCGACAATATTGATGTTGTGCGACTGGATGCCCAAAACGGAGAGCATATCGCGCGCGTGGTGAACTGTTTGAACCCACATTCGTTCGTCACGGCTCTGGACGATGCCGAATTCAAGTCGGCATTGGCCGGCAGCGACTATGTGCTGCCCGATGGTGTGGGCGTGTGCAAGGCAATGCATTGGTTTGGAGGAGTACGGATTGGCAAGATTGCCGGCGACGACATCCATCGTCACCTGCTGCGCCAAGTGGCAGAGCGCGAAGGTCGCGTGTTCTATATGGGCAGCAGCGAAGAGGTGCTGAAAGGCATCGTTGAGCGCCTGAAACGCGAATACCCCGGCGTTGAGGTCCGGACGCTCTCGCCGTCGTACTGCGAGAGGCTGAGTGAGGAGGAAAGCAGCGCTATTGTAGCCAAGGTGAATGAGTTTGGTCCCGACGTGCTGTTTGTGTCGATGACGGCACCGAAGCAGGAGAAGTGGGTGGCGCGCTACCGCGAGCAGCTGACAGGCGTGCAGATGATTGCATCGATAGGCGCCGTGTTTGAGTTCTATGGAGGCGGTGTCCGCCGCGCGCCCAAATGGATGGTGAGCATAGGACTTGAGTGGCTGTGGCGGCTGGTGCGCGAGCCGCGAAGGATGTGGCGCAGAGTGTTTGTGTCGGGTCCGCGGTTTGTGAGATGGGTAAGGCGGCACAGAAGTGAATTGTGAATATCAAATTTTGAATTATGAATTGTGCAGACAGGCTTGTCTGCGAATTATTATCAACATATCAATATGCGTTTTTTCAAAACAAAACTATGGTTTGTGGCAGCAGTTATGATGCTGGCCACAAGTTGCGGCACCGTCGAAGAGTATGTGCTGCTGAACGATTTGGACGTCGACACATACTACAAGATGCAGCCTATGCCCGAGTTGCACATCAAGCGTGGCGACAACCTGCGCATCGTGGTGACACACAAGCTGCCTATGCTTGCCGAGATGTTTAACAACAAAATCAACACCGTCGAGGGCGGCGAGTCGCTGACAGAGTATATGGTCAACGGCGACGGCTACATCAACTTCCCGCTTATCGACACGGTGAAGGTTGAAGGTCTGACCTGCTCGGAGGCAGAGCATCTGATTTCGCAGAAGATTGCCGATGCAGGCCTGGCGTATGGCGCGACGGTGAGCATCAAGATCACTAACTTCAAGGTGACGGTGATTGGCGAAGGAACGACCGGCATCTACGAGTTCGAGGACGGCAAGGCAACTATATTCGACCTGATAGCCAAGGCCAATATTGCGCAAGGCGGCAATGGCGCTTTGGGTGGTGGCATTGGCATCCGCAGAGACAAGATATTGGTTATGCGTGAAGTCGACGGCGTTTTGAATTCCGACTATATCAGCCTTTTGTCAAAGGACATTCTTTTCTCGCCCTACTACTATCTTCAACAAAACGATGTGATATACGTGTGGCCGTCGCAAACAGCCATCAGAGGAAGCAACAGAATCGTCGACTTCTGGCTGAGCCGCCTGTCGATAGTCACAACAGCCGTCAGCTTAGTAACCTTGGTAGTAACCCTGTTCAGCAAAAAACAAAGTTAAAACAAAATAACTCTTTAACCGTTAACCTTTAACCGTTACTCCCCTCAACCCCTTAAACCCTCAAACCCTCAAACCCTTAAACCCTCACCCCCTTACACCCTCTAAAATATGATAGATCAGGCAAAAGCGGACAATACTGCCAACAACGCAGTACGCAAGAATACAAACCGATTTATTATCCACAACATCATAGAGTTGTTTATGTCTGCGTGGTATTGGATTATCGTGTCGTTAGTGATATGTATGGTGTGTGCGTGGCTTTATCTGAAGATGAGCCCGGACACCTACGCTATAGCGGCAACGATGCAGATCAACTCGCCCAACCAACAGATAAACCAAGACGTGATGAAGGCGTTCCGCACGCCCAGCTCTGCAGAGAAAGAGATTCACTTCTTCAAGTCGCATCAAGTGATACAGGATGTCGTCGAGGAGCTTAACCTCACGGTGACATACAGGAAGCCGCATCTGTTCCTGGACGAAGACCTTTACGACAAGTCGCCGGTTGACGTTCATTTTGTAGACAACACCTATCCTGCGTGCAGCTTTGAGATTGAATGCAACGAGAAAGGATATGTTCTGACATCTATTGAGAACGAAAAAGGCAAAGTACCGATGATGTGGAAAGGCCAATATGGCGACACGCTGGTAACGCCCAAGGGAGTGATAGTGATAAGCCGCCGTGCCGGTTTTGCGCACATCAAGGAAGAGTATATGCTGATTGACTACCGTCCGCTGAATGAGGCCACCGGCTATTATATGGGCCGTATGAGTGCAGCTATAGTCGACGAAGATGCCGGCAACATCAGGCTTTCGATGACCGACATCAACCTGAAACGCGGCATAGACATCATCAATCTGTGGATTGATTCCTACAATCGCCACACCGTGGAATACAAGAACCGCGTGGCTGCGAACACGGCACGTTTTATAGAGGAGCGCCTGCAGGTGATCAGCGTGGAGCTGTCGGATGTCGAGGGCGACCTTGAGCATTATATGCGTGAGCACAACATCAGCGATATGAACACAGAGATGGGCACCAACATCAGCAGCCGCAGCCAGTATTCGCAGGCTATGGTCGACGAAGAGGTGGCTGTAAGGATTGCCCAAGACCTACAGAACAAAGTGCGCGAGTCGGAACCCTACACGATGTTGCCAAACCTATCGATAGGCGATGCAAGTGTCGGAGCTCTGATTGAAGAGTACAACAAGCGTGTCCGCGAGCGCCAGTTGCTTATAGCCAATTCGAGCAGCAAGAGCCCGATGGTGGTCGAGAAAGAGTCGCAGATGGATGCAATGCGCGCAACGATACTGCGCACCCTTGAGAACCACATACAATCGATACAGATAAAAATCAGAGAGTATCGCCACCAGACGATGCGCACCAACTCAGCAATCAATATGGTGCCTACGCAGCGCCGCGAGATGCAGTCGTTTGCAAGACAGCAGTCAATCAAAGAACAGCTGTTCCTGTATTTGTTGAACAAGCGCGAGGAGAATGCGTTGAAGCTGACTATTACCGATGCCGACACACGAGTAATAGACTATGCTGCCGGCGGCAAAGTGTCGCCCGTGCCGTCAAAGGCCTATTCGCTGGCATTTGTAATAGCTCTGCTTATCCCAATCGGTGTGATAATGCTGATCAAGTGGCTTGACGTCCGCATCAGGAGCAAGAAGGATGTAGAGGCCTACTGTTCGATACCTGTGGCCGGCATCATCCCGATGGTGGAAGGCGACGGAAGCCGCATCATCACCAAGAGCGGCAAAGACAGATTCAACGAGACCTTCCGAATTTTGCGCAACAACATCCAGTTTATGAACGGTGAAGTGCAGGGCGGACGGGTGCTTATGCTGACCTCGACGATGTCGGGCGACGGCAAGAGCCTTGTGGCATATAACATCGCTTTGTCGTTTGCCTATGCTGGCGAAAAAGTGCTTTTGATCAACTCCGATATCCGCAAACGCGAGTCGTGGCACGGGTCTAAAGAGAAGTACAAACGCGGTCTGACCACATATCTGTCTGCCCAAGAGAACTCATTCGAAGAGTTGATTGACAGCGACAGCATTTATCCCGACCTGAAGGTTATACACAACGGTCCTATACCGCCCAACCCCGCAGAGTTGCTGATGAGCAAACGCTTTGACGAGCTTGTGGCTTGGGCCCGCGAGCATTACGATATAATCATCATCGACAGCGTGCCTATCGACATCGTGGCTGATGCCACAATAGTGAACCGCTTGGTTGATGCAACATTCTTCGTTATCAAAGAGAAGACATCCGACCGACGCATCCTTATGGAGCTTGAAGAGTTCTACCAGACTGGCAAGCTGAAGAATATGAGCATTATCCTTAACAACTACAAAATTCGTAAACATAGCTATGGCTATGGCGGCTATGGTTACGGATACGGCTATGGATATGGCTACGGTTACGGCTATGGTTATGGCTACGGTTACGGCTATGGCGACGGTGAATCAGACAGTTGAAAATAAAAAACAGAGAATAAAAATATGAGCAAGCGAGTTTGTTTATTATTAGTTTTGTTGTCGTTTGGACTTACGCTTAGAGCGCAGGAAGACGACATAGAGTATATCGCCTTTGGTCGTGCGCTGCAGGCTGCAGACCAGGATGTTGTAAGGGGCGAGAACAGTGTTGGCTGGGTACGTTCGCATTTTCTTGACGACTGGTTCCTGCAGGTACAGGGCGGCGGTCAGCTATATTATGGCACCGACGACAGAGAAGGCCCATTCAAAGACCGCTTGACAGCCAACTATGAGTTTCAGGTGGGTCGACGCATTTTCCCGATGTTCGGTTTCCGCGTTGGAGCCGGCTTTGGCAAAGCACGTGGCTTTCTGCTGAAAGACAACCTAATCCAAAACAAGAACGGCGGCATTGGAGAGTGTGGAACCGATGCAAATGGATTGCCGCTGGGCGGATATTACTGGGACTACAATGACGATTTGCTGATACAGAAGTGGAGCTACTGGTATTTTGGTGGCGATATCTTCCTCGATTTGGCTTTGTTCCGCGGTACTGAAGGATATAACCCTGAAAAAAAGTTCAACAACATTGTGTATCTCGGAGTCCACACTAAGTTTTCGCAAAGCGAGACAGACGACAAGAACCACCGTACCGAAGCCCACTTAGGCTACATCTGCAAGTACAATTTCAACAGGCATTGGAGCATCTATGGCGACGCTCGCCTTTCAGCGATGGAACGTCTTTTCGACCGAGAGTGGATACAATCAATCGAATCGCCCGGTTTTAATGTAGACAAGATTTTTAATCTTCACGTGGGATTGCAATACAAATTCTACATTCGCTCTGAAGAAGAACGCAATAAGTTCACCCAAAGACAGAAAGTAGTCATTGACCAGAAAGTGAAGACCATAAGCACGACGGTACACAAGATTGACACGGTGTATTCAGTTACACACTTCGACACCCTTGTGTCATACGACATACAGAATATAATGAGTCCCGATATGCAGCGCGCCAACGACTCATTGCTGGCTCTGATCAAGGCCAATGAAGAAGCCGGTCGTCAGAAATGGGATGAGGCCTTGAAGGAGATATTACTGAACCAATTGCTGCCCTACGAGATGGTATTCTTCGAGTTAGACCGCTGGGATGTCCTGCCCGAAGAGGAGGTAAAGATTGCAAAGATGGCCACCATTATGAAGGCATTCCCCGAAGAGAAATTCATTCTGACAGGCTCTGCAGACTCCAAGACCGGTACCGTTGCAAGGAACCAGTTCCTCAGCGAGCATAGAGCAGACACCGTGTACAGCGTACTCGTCAACAAATACGGAGTTAATCCCGACCAACTGACGCGCAACTATCTGGGCGGCATTTTGGAATACCAGCCATTTGTGCTGAACCGCACCACCGTTATCATTATGGACAACCCCATTGTTGCCAAAGCCTTCGAAGAGATGAAGAAAGAAGGACGTGCTGGTGGCGGCGAGGTGAAAATCAACAACGGGAAACAGAAAACAAACAACGGAGATCGGAAAACCGGTAACAAATAACGATTATGAAAAAACACATCATCATACTATTGGCGCTCATATCTCTCGGATGTACCGTCAAGGCACAGACCGAACAGCGCAGCTCACTCATCGATACTATTCGAAAGGCTGGCGAGCACTACGTGGGTTGGGTGCGTTCCCATCCTTGGGACAACTGGACACTCGATATGAATATTGGCGGACACCTCTTCTATGGCTTCGAGGACACCAAAGGAAGTCTTTTCAAGAGAGTAATGCCGCAGTTTGAAGCCCAATTGGGCCACTGGATATTCCCCGTGGTCGGTATACGCGGTGCGTTTGGTACAGGTAGCGAGCGTGGTTTCATCACTAAAGAAAGTTATCTACAAAACCGCTCGACACTCACCGCTGACTATGGCAACTGCTGGGGCCCCTCAACCAACACACTTATATCAGGCAACGACACCATTCGCGGTGCCTTGGGCGGATACTACTGGCCGCTTGACAACAACGACAATCTGTTTGTCCAGAACTGGAAGTACATATATGCAGGCTTAGACTTAATGGTCAACCTGTCATATATGAAAAAATACGACAGAATCAAGATAGACAGCTCGTTCCAGCACATTGTCTATGCCGGTTTCAATGTACGCGTAGGCATATCGGAAGACAATCCTGAGAAGTTCTCGAACAGGATTGGTTATTCTCACGATTGGCATATGTTCAAGAACACCAACTTTGCCGCTGAAGGACATCTCGGTTACATCTGCCGCTATGCTTTGACACCGTATTTCGCCGTACAGGGCGACGCCAGACTGTCGATTATGGAAGGCAACTTTGACCGCGAGCGCATTACCGGTGTAGAGCGTATGGCTCCCGACATAGAGTTCTCTCTTATGGCTGGAATATGCTACGACTTCAATTTCCGTTCGAAAGAGAGACGTCAAAAATACTACGTTGAGAAGAACATCATTCCCTACAACACCACTGAAATGCCCAAATTTGTGGCATTCATACAGCAGGAAGACCTCGACGTGGTGCGTTACATCGACCTTATCACAATTGTACAATACGACACCATTAATGACTCGGTAGCCATCTTATATCACGACACACTCGTAACACGCTACAAAGCCTCAAGTCCATCTGTCGAGCAGTATGTCCCCGACAGCGTGTCGTTCGACTCCATTATGATGAAGCGTATGCTGCCATACGAGATGGTGTTCTTCGATCTCGACAAATGGGACATACGTCCTAAGGAAGAAATGAAGATAGCCAAGATGGCACGTCTTATGAAGGCATATCCCGATAAGACCTTCTACCTTTACGGTTCTGCTGACTCGAAGACAGGTACCGTAAAACGAAACGACTTCCTAAGCAAGAATCGAGCAGATATAGTATACAACCGGTTGATACTCGAATATGGAATACCTGAGAAACAGCTAAAGCGTGAGTATCTTGGCGGTATACTTGACTACGATCCCTTCATACTGAACCGTACAACAGTTATCATTATGGACCATCCGGCAGTACGTGAAGGCTTTGAAAAGATGAAAGCCCAACGCAAGGCCGGCGGCAACGTAGTGGAATACTAACAGCGATTGATGTTCTGCAGGCGACGCATAGCCGCTTTGTGCAATGAAAATACTTGTGGTACATAACGACTATGGAGTCTACAGCGGCGAAGAGGCCGTAGTAGACCGTATGGTTGCCGACCTCAAACAGTCGGGCAACGAAGTGGCAATGCTTCGACGCAGTTCCGCCAAAGCACGCAACACACTGACAGGCAACATACACGGATTCTTCTCAGGCATCTATAGTTTGTCGGGACGGCGGATGATGCGCAAGGCATTGCGTGATTTCCGACCCGATGTTGTGAACATACACAACCTCTACCCTTTCATCTCACCGGCAGTACTACCGCTGTGCCGTAAAGCCGGTGTACCTGTGGTTATGACAGTTCACAACTACCGCCTCGTCTGTCCAACCGGATTGTTTCTACGCGACGGGAACCCCTGCGAGAACTGCCTTCAGAAAGGCAACGAGCGCGACTGCCTGTGCTACAACTGCGAGCACAGCCGCTTGCGCTCCTTGGGCTACGCGCTGCGCAATATGGTGGCCCGCCGCACTAGAGCTTATAAGGACAATGTAGATCTCTTCTGCTGCTTGACCGAATTCCAGAAGCAAAAACTGATTGCCGCAGGATTCGACAAAGACAATATAAGCATTATACCCAACTGCATTGAATACGTTGAGCCACAGGACACACCCCTACCCGACTGCGACACAGACTATGTCGGATATGTAGGAAGGCTCAGCGAGGAGAAAGGCTACGACATCTTGCTTGAGGTGGCGAGACGCCATCCGGAAATAGAGTTTCGCTTTGCAGGGACTCCACGCGACGACAAAACCATAGAGGCACCCTCCAACGTGAAACTCTGCGGTCATCTCAACAGCCGTCAACTGGCACGCTTCTATGCCGACGCACGATTCATCGTTGTCCCCAGCCGTTGCTACGAAGGATTTCCTGTAGCTCTGCTCGAGGCCGCTTCGCATCGTCGATGCTGCATAGCGCCTGGTCACGGTGCCTTTCCGGATTTAATGACCGACAAAGAGAGCGGTGATACTTGCGGACTCCTTTTCAAGCCATTGGACGTCGACGACCTCGAGGAAAAGATAATTAAGCTGTGGAGCAACAAGGCGTTGGCTGACGAACTGGGCAGTAAAGCTGAGAGCAACTATAAGAATAGATTTCTGAGAGAAAAAGTCAACACACAGTGGAGCAACACGCTGCACAAGATTGCTGAAGATAAAAAACAAACAAGCGCGACCAATCAATGAAACGAATTGTAATTGACATTAATTCAGTTCTGCCACTCTACAGCAAGGGATGGATATCGGGTATTGGTCGAACTACAAAAGAGCTCGTAGAGGCACTTGACAAGATGGACAATCTGCCGTTTGAAGTGGTGCTCTACTCTCAAAACACCAAAGGTATCAGCGGTAAACAATTAGGTCTGAGCTTTACTAATAAGCACATCTGCTTTCCACATAAAGACTGGGCCAACAAGATTATAAAGAACTTCCGCGTACGTGAATGCGCGACCCGTTACGACTTACTGCACATCCCCCACAATTTTGAGTGGGTGGCAAAGCCTCAAAAAACCGTGGTCACGATACACGACGCGATGTATTTCTCTTATCCAGATGATGTCTTCAACTACAAATACTACCAAAGCCTCTACCCTACCCTTGCCAAACGCTGCAAAGGCATCATAACCTGTTCGGAAGCATCCAAACGCGACATAATGCAATATATGGGCATAGCTGAAGATAAAATCTTCGTATGTCCGTGGGGCTACAGAGACGACTTGTTTTATCCACGTCAGGACAAAAAAACAGGCAATCCTTTTTTTCTAACGGTTTCGTGCAGCACCGGGCGTAAAAACACAATGTCTGTAATACGTGCCTATGAGAAACTAGTTAAGCAAAACCCACAGCACAAACTTGTACTTGTCTGGCCTAAAGCTCCGCAAACGGTAATAGAGTACTGCAACCAGCCGCATCTGATCGACCACATACAAATAGCCAAAGACGTTGATGACGAGCAACTGAGCATACTCTACAACGAGGCTACAGCGACCTTCTTTCCGTCCCGATACGAGGGTTTCGGACTACCGATATTGGAATCAATGGCTTGCGGAACACCTGTGGTGACCTGTCAAAACAGCTCGTTACCAGAGGTTGGAGGCGAAGCAGCCCTGTATGTCGACCCAGACGATATAGACGCGATGTACAACTATATGGCAGAATTTGAACAAGGAAACCTGAAAAAAAACGATCTTGCCAGACAATGTCTCGAGCAGACTTCAAAGTTTTCGTGGAAACGTTGTGCAACACAGACCATCGAAGCCTACCAAAAATGCTTGTAAAAAGATTTAACGAAAACCAAAACGAAGACGAAAACGAAAATAGCAATTCCGTACGGGCGTACCCCCGTGTACGCCCCACAATCACGGAAAGCAGAGTGAAAACAAAGACGAAAACGAAAAATTAAGATACAACACATCACACATCACACCTCATACCTCATACATCACACATCATACATCACACATCATACATCACACATCATACATCATACATCATACATCATACATCACACATCATACATCACTCCTCAAACCTCTTTATCCATTGACATCTTCAGTACTCATAGGAATTCCTTGCCTTAAATCCGGTGGAACCGAGATGCAGACATTGCGTCTGGTCGAAGCATTGACAGCCGGCGGCTACCATTGTGTCACTGTGTGCTATTTCGAATACGACTTCCCAATAGTTCAGTTATTCGAAAAAGCCGGCAGCAGGGTTGTTTGTCTGTCAGCTTATGGACGACGTCCTGCCGGCAACCGCGAGGTTTACAAATTCCTCAAAGAAGGTCTGCGCCGTGTGGTCGAAGAGTACCGTCCCAAGATTGCCCACGTGCAATATATGGCCCCGGGCGCAATGCCAATAATAATACTAAAAAGATTGGGGATCAAGAATATCATTGCCACACTGCACACCGATGCAAGCATATACAAAAACCTGTTTTTGTTGAGATTCCTGCAGAAACACAAAGTAACTGTTTTCACTTGTGTAACTGAAGTGGCTGAAAAGAGCTTTTTTGGAAGCAGCAGTCTTTACAACGACAATGTCAAATTGTCAAAACACGACCATTTCACAATACACAATTGTTTAGCACCCAATTTCAACATTGTCTGCAATGGAGAAAAAATCCCTCAACTGACAATAGGTATAGTTGCACGCCTGGAAACAATAAAAGGCGTCGATATAGTAATGCCAGCCTTTGCAAAGGTCCTCAACAGATTCCCTGAATGCAAGCTACTGATTGTCGGTGACGGCAAGGAAAGGGCTAAAATGGAGAAGCAGCAAAAGGAATATGGTATTTCTGAAAAAAATGTTGAATGGACTGGTCGGGTAGAATACAGCAAACTGCCAGAACTATACAAGCGTATGAGTTTTGTATGGGTTCCTTCACGAAGCGAAGGTTTTGGGTTGACTGCTATTGAGGCAATGGCACAAGGACGGACAGTCATCGCTTCCGCAACAGGTGGCTTGAACGAGATTGTCCACAATGATGTGGATGGGATTCTATTTGAAAACGGAAGTTCGGAAGACCTTGCGGAGAAAACGATTAAACTGTTAAACGACCCAGAAAAGATGGAGAGCCTCAGTAATAATGCTATTCAAAACGCGAAACAGTTCTCATTCGAACGATATAGTACTTCAATACTCTCTCTCTACTCTAAAATTGTATAATAGTTTTTGTTCTTGGTCGCTCCGCTCAAAATCTCAAGAAAATAAAATTAAAAATCTAACAAAATAATATTCGTGTCATTCGTGCAATTAGTGTTAAAGAAAAACGAACACGAATCTCTCGAATCAAACGAATAAGCATTCGTTTATATTGGTCGCTCCGCTCAAAATTTAAAAAAAACATTCAAAATCTAACAAAATATTATTCGTATCACTTGTGTTCAAAAGATCAATCAACCTATAAACTTTAACCATCATACATCACACATCATACATCACACATCATACATCATACATCATATTTCTTTAAACTTTAAACTTTACTCAATTCGTGTCATTCGTGCTATTCGTGTTAAAAAAAAAAATTTGAATTATTTTTATAAGATTTTTGAATAATTTTAAAGCCGCAAGGCTGACCAACCATCTTTAAACTTTAAACTTTAACCTATAACCGTTAACCATCATACATCATACATCATACATCATACATCATACATCTAAAACCTTTACCAAACCGTGAGCGGAATAATTAATCTTATCATTTTCCTGGTGCTGAATGCATACTTCTTCATTTATATGTTCCGTTACAGCGCCCGCATCAAGGATCCCTTGAACAGCAGCAAATATCTGCTTATCGAGGGCACCGAGATGTTCTTTATTCTGCTCTATGCTACAGGAACTTTGGCTCTATCGTCGTCGGGCGGTGGCCACGGCACTGGAGGAGGATTCAATCTGCAAGCAATACGACTACTTCTATTGGAAGTAGCTCTTTTAATGTCATTGTTCGTTTGTGTAGAAAAGCCCAAATGGGGCGCAGGAACGGTAGCTTATCTTATATACATCTTATGGTGTGTTTACACAATGACTTATGCAAGTTCATTCGAATATGGGTTTAGATACATCCTCAAGTATCTGTACCCGATGATAATAATGATAACAGCATCTGCTATAGTGCGCGATGAGCAAATATTCCTTTCCTGTTGTGTTTGGGCACGCAGAGTAGCAATAATCAGTGCATTGATTGGTTATTTCCCGTTTATTGCAAATTTCTTTGGCGGAACCTTCTGGTATGCCACAGCACTGAATCTTAACTATGTAACGATATCAATTACCTCCTTTGCACTGTACTATTACTACGGTAAAGACAAAAAAGATCTAATACTGGCGATACTGTTCGTTTTGCCCTGCATCTTTATGGTTCACCGTAGCGGCCTCTTGGCAATGTTCAGCGGATTGGCCGTATTTATGTTCCTAAAACACAAATGGGTATCACTGCCTTATATTGCCGGTGTGCTCGGAATAGGATTGGCAATTATATTCTATGTACCTGCATTCCACGACAAAATGTTTTGGAAGGATACTGAAAATGAGCTGACAATCCAAGACCTTCGTGAAGGAAACATATCCGAAGATGAGATTCGCAACAATGGACGAGAAGCAGTATGGAAAATGTTGGAAAGAGAATTCTATGTGGGTCACGAACTAAAAGGCAGTGGTATTGGTAGTTGCCAGAAATTTCTCTATGACAATCCTGCAGGCGTTAAGCAAACGCACGGCGATTATGTGCAGATGCGGTGCGACACAGGACTTATAGGTTTCTGGCTCTATATGATAGTCGGAATCATTGTCGTTGTTCATTGTTTTATTGTTACCACTCTTAACTATGTTCCCAACCATATAAAATGCTGTGCAATGATTGCTGCCGGAGGCATTGCGGGGTGTTTTGCAGCAATGTACAGCGAGAATGTGGTTACATACACAATGGCATCGACAGGCTATCCTTTTGCATTATATGGAATGATGCTTGGAATGCTAAACAAGGTCAAGAAACCCACATACCAATATTCAGAACGAGGACTTAATTTTTAGTAACGATTAAAGAATTTATAAAGGTTAACGTTTAACGGTTACAGGTTAAAGATTTTATAAAGATTAAAGTTTAACGGTTAAAGGTTAAAGACCATACATCATACATCACACATCATACATCATACATAAAATGCTTTCCGTCATTATCCCACTTTACAACAAAGCAGCTACCGTAGAACGCGCAGTGCGGTCGGTTCTGAACCAGACGGTTCAGGACTTCGAGCTGATTGTTGTAAACAACGGTTCTACCGACGGAGGTGAAGAGGTTGTTAAGCAGATTCACGACGAGCGTTTGCAACTTGTAGAGCAAGACAACAAGGGAGTATCTATGGCCCGAAACCGAGGCGTGGCCGAGTCACAATGTGATTATGTGGCATTTCTTGACGCCGACGACGAATGGAAACCGACATTTCTCGAAACTGTTCTGGCACTCAAAGAGTGCTATCCTGACTGCTCGGTTTATGCCACGTCATATCAGCGTTGTGACAGCAAAGGCGACATTCAGGATATCAAGCTCAACAGCCTGCCACAAAGCAGAATCATAACAACCAACGGCATACCGACACTGATTTTAGACAACTATTTTGAAGTTGCAGCCCTATCCGAGCCGCCCTTCTGCTCTATAAGTGTTATGGTGCGAAAAGCATCACTTGAGGCAATTGGAGGATTTCCAGAGGGTGTACATCAGGGCGAGGACCTTTTAACGTGGGCACGTTTGGCCGCAACGGGAACAATAGCCTATTGTCCTGTGCCACAAAGTGTATTCTACACTGGCGAGCAGTCTGCAATGGATCGCCCCAAGCGAATACCTGCAGAAGATGATGTAGTTGGTCGCGAATTGAAAAAGATTTATTCCAACAAACCGCTGCCATACCTTGACCAATACATAGCAAAATGGCATAAGATGCGAGCGTCGATATATCTGCGCCTGCCGCACCAAGGACGCAAATGCCGCAGTGAAATACGCAAGTCCCAGCACTGGCACCGTAACAAAAAATTATATCTTTACAACATATTAACCTTTATATCCTATCCCCTAAGAATGAAACTCTTAAAAAGATTAACCTAATACCTCTTTGACGAAAACGAAGACGAAGACGAAGACGAAAACGAGAACGAAAACGAAAACGAGAACGAGAACGAGAACGAAGACGAAAACGAAAACAAAAAGATAAGCAAAGGCGAAAACAAAAACTTAAGATAGAACACATCATACACCCAACATCAAACATCAAACATCAAACATCATACTAACCCCTTCAAGCGAAGCGAACCTTTTAAACCTTTAAACCTTAAATATGTCCCCCATCTGCCTATTTGTATACAAACGATACGATACCACAAAATTAATGCTTGAATCGCTATTGGCTTGTCCCGAGTGTGCCGACAGTGAACTTTATGTCTTTATGGACGAAGCCCGTAACGATTCAGAGGCTGACGACGTAGAGAAAGTACGTGCACTTTTCGACAACTTGCAAGGATTCAAGGCCATTCATCCTTACCCTGCAAGAATGAACAAGGGTATGGCCCGCTCGGTAATTGACGGTGTAACAACCGTACTCGAAAAGCACGAATCAATAATCGTACTTGAGGACGACCTTGTCGTGGCACCAGACTTTCTGACATTTATGAATGCTGCATTGGAGGCTTACCGCGACCGCAGCGACATTTGGAGTATATCGGGATATACACCCAACTTGAAAGAAATGGAGCAATATGACAAAAACAGTGTGTTTCTAGTTCCTCGCGCCCAGTGCTGGGGGTGGGCCACTTGGAGTGACCGCTGGGAGACTGTTGACTGGGAGGTGAGCGACTTCAATTATTTAGCGCGCAACAAGAAACGACGCAAAGCCTTCGATATGGGCGGCAACGACCTTTTCCGCACCCTCGAAATGGAGCATCGTGAGCGCATCGAATCGTGGGCAGTCAGATGGGCATACGCTGCATCGAAGCAAAAAATGTGGACAGTCAACCCGATATTGTCTAAAGTGCAGAACATTGGCTTAAAGAGTTCCACCAGCCACGTTGGATGGCACGACGAGCGACATAACGTCGAACTGTTAGGCAACAAAACTATCATTGATCCAAACGTTCAGCCAGACGAAAAACTTGTGCAAGCCTTCAAAAAGCACCACGACCTCGGTATTATCAGCAAGATAGGTTACTTTATGCGTCTCCACAACCTTGGCTACGATTTCATCAAAAAAATATTACATAGGTAAATGTTATACGTTATTCTATGCATCGCCTATGGCGAGAAATTGTACAAATTTGAATAATATTTGATTAATTTCTGCTCGCAGAGCATCCTAAAACCTCTTTAATCCTTATATACATTAACCATAAACCTATACAAAATTGTTCTTTGTAATATCCAAAATACTAAAGATTTTCCTTCTTCCGCTGACGTGGATTTTTCTGCTTCTTATCCTGGCTTTTTTTATAAAAAACAAAAAGTGGCGTCGTGGGTTGTTTATCAGTGCTATTTGTATTTTGCTCGTCTTCAGCAATAAGCCGCTGCTGCAATGGGCTCAGTATATGACCACACGTCAATACAGTCACCAGAAATTGCCTAAAAAGCACTACGAAGTTGCAATCGTTATGGGAGGTTTCAGCGACAGCTTTGACACAGCGACAATGCAGCCCAATTTTATAGACGATCGCGGAGAACGTCTTTGGGAAGCCATCAGACTGTATGAAAGCGGTGTGGCTGAAAAGATAATGATTACAGGCGATGCTACAATATCCAAATCGCACGATGGTAAAAGTACAGAAGAATATTTCAGGACATACCTTAGCGACTTTGGCTTGCATAGTGACGACCTGATTTTTGAATACTATGCCCGCAACACACGTGAGAATGCCACTTACAGTATAGCGATACTCGACTCACTTGGCTATAAGTCAGACCAATGTCTGATAATAACCTCCGCCACGCATCTAAAACGCAGCCTAAACTGCTTCGAGGCTGAGGGATGGACACTTGAAGGATATGCAACCAACATTTACCCTAAGCCCCATCCAAAAGCTTACCAGTTCCTACCTCAATGGAAACCCTTGACTGACTGGAAAGAACTTATCAACGAATGGGCCGGCAGCATAGTCTACAAAATTGTAGGATATTAATAATGATTATTAAGATTCACACAATATGTGATAACAAAAAAATTCGTGCAATTTGTGTAATTCGTGTTCGAACAAATGAAAACCCTCACCTTTCTTATACCCTGCTATAACGTTTCATCCTGCGTTAGCCACTGCATTGATTCAATGCTTGTAGACGACATCCTTGATGACATAGAGATTCTACTCATCAACGATGGTTCGAAGGATAATACGTTAGAGATATTGCATCAATACGAAGCAAAATACCCATCGATTATACGCGTCATCAACAAAGAAAACGGAGGTTGGGGAACCGCCATCAATCTCGGCATTCGCGAAGCACAAGGCAAATACATCAAGGAAGTCGATGCCGACGACTGGGTTTCGTCTGAGAATTTGATAGAATATGTCGCCTTTCTCAAATCCAATGAGATAGATTATATTGCAACTGATTACACCGAATACTTCAAAGCTGAAGACAAATACACACGTCACTCCTACCATAAAGAGATATACAATAAACCTATGTCTCTAAACAACTTTTGGGAGAACCATTCCAATGCTTGGGATTTTCCAATTCACGCCATTACCTATCGGACACAAGTACTACGCGACAACGATATCAAAGTTGGCGACCGTTACTATGGCGACATAGAATACAACCTTTACCCCCTACCCCACGTGCAGACTATTTGCGCACTACCAATCAACGTCACCGTCTATTTCCGCGGCAGCGACGAGCAAAGTACCAGTACGGCCGGCTATGCCAAACACTACAAAGACTATGCCGCTATGAGCCAGCGCATCACAAAGTTTTTCCAAAATACCCAAACCACGCTGAATCATAACCTTTACAGATTCATAGATGAAACCGTACGCGGTACAATCGTTAGGACATATCACTTAATGATGTCACCCATATACGCGGGTAAAGTGGAAGGGGTAAAAGAAGAGTTACTAAAATATGATAAGTGGCTTAAAGCGACAGATATAGATTTGTATAAGTATTGTGGTAAGCAAAAAAGACACGGCGTTCCCCTCGTCCGTATTTGGAGACTGACGGGTATAAACTTAATGAAACTGCGATAATATGATTCCCAAAACACTTCATTATGTTTGGCTTGGCCGCGGCAACCAATCTGATACAATAAAAAGATGTATCGAGAGTTGGAAAAAGTACTTGCCCGACTATAAGATAATGTTTTGGGACGAAAACACCTACGACATTTCCCAAGCGCCCACATTTGTGCAGAGCGCCTACAATGCAAAAAAATGGGCTTTCGCGTCTGATTATGTAAGATTATGGGCGCTATACAAATATGGCGGAGTCTATCTTGACACCGATACCGAAGTACTAAAACCTCTTGATACATTCCTTGATCATAGATTATTTATAGGCACACAAGTCTTTTCCATCGATATAAACAGAAAAGAAAAGAAGAATGTCACCAACCTCTCGATGGGAGTAATTGGTTCAGAGCTTCAGCATCCATATATAAAAGACTGTATGTCAGCCTTAGAGCATTCGAATATTATTAAAAACGATGGAACCGTTGATACCAAAGTAACAAATTACTCTATGTCGGAGATACTTCAGCAAAACTATGGATTTATAGTAGAGGACAAATTTCAAGAGCTTAGAGAAGGTATTGTGGTTTACCCATCATCTGTTTTTGCCGACCGACTTGCTCCAACTTCCAGCCCTGACGCCTATACATTCCATTGGGGCGAAATGTCCTGGTTCCAACCAAAACCAAGAGGTTTGTTCTACAAAATATGTTGGAATCTCAATATAATGAAACTCTATCACTGGATTGAAACAAAAAGGAAATGATACCCAAGACAATACATTATTGCTGGTTTAGTGGAGAAAAGTATCCACCCAAGATCAAAGAGTGTATACGATCCTGGAAGAAGAATCTTCCTGATTATACACTACGACTATGGGATGCTAACAGTTTTGACTTTCAAAGTATCCCATATATGAAAAAGTGCTATGAAATGCACAAATGGGCTACTATTGCAGACTACATACGATTATATGCCCTTTACACCGAAGGAGGTATTTATTTAGATTCTGATGTTCTTGTACTTAAACCATTTGATTCATTGCTTGATTGTAATGCATTTTGGGGCATTGACGCTATGGCAGAACAAAACTATGCTTTTCCTGAAGCAGCAGTTTTTGGCTCTGTTAAAGGTTTTCCTGTGCTACAAGAAATGATGAATTATTATCATCAACTTAAGGAATGCGACGTCTCTCCCGAAGCATATTCCACAAGTATGTATGACGTATGGAGTGAACGAGCCAGAAGCATATATAAACCTGACGGTTCTTTACAATTGGCTATTGCCCCAGTTGTGATGGAATCAGTATTAAAAAAATACGGATATCAACAGATTATTGAAAATCAAAAGTTAGAGAATAATATTTTTATTTGGGCAGAACCAATTATACAAAATCACAATAAAATAGACACTCCTGAAACCATAGCACATCACTTAAATGCATCAAGTTGGTTTTTTACAGACAGAGGTCCGTTGTTCAGATTCTGTTACCACCACCCCTATTGGATGCCACTTTACAAAAAGATTGAAAAAATAACAAACAACCACAAATCCTCAAAATGATACCTAAGAAAATACATTTTTGTTGGTTTAGCGGTAGTGAATATCCAAAGCTGGTAAAACGCTGTTTACGAAGTTGGAAACGAAAACTCCCTGATTACACAATCAGATTGTGGGATAATAAAAGTTTTGACTTCAATAGCGTTCCCTTTGTTAAAGAGGCCATTGAACAAAAAAAATGGGCATTCGCGGCGGACTATATGAGGATGTATGCGTTGTATACTGAAGGCGGTATATACTTGGACTCAGATGTGGAAGTGCTGAAAAAATTTGACATATACTTAACCCACAAGTTCTTTACAGGTACAGAACCCTATATCAAAGACAATCAGATATACTATGATATTGAGGCGGCCATAATTGGCTCCGAAAAAGGACATCCATTCCTGAAAGAATGCCTAGATTCATATAATAATATGCATTTTGTCGGAACCGAACAGGAAACCATTTGTCACTTTATGTCACGGAATCTTACAAAATATGGATATGTCGCTGAAAACAAATATCAAGAGTTGGGAAACGACATCGTTGTATATCCATTAGAACATTACGGCAATCGCTATTGTTTTCATAACAAAACAGCTATACATTGGTGTCAATCATCTTGGCTTGACACATACTATGAGCGAGGTCCAGTATACTACTTCGCTCAAAAACACGACCTAATGAAACAGTATGAAGCCGTGAGTGAATTTGCAAAAAAAATATGGAAGCGATGAGAGTAGCGGTTGTTGCATCTGGTGATTTCTTTTCCGACTATGGTGGTGGACAGGTTTATGTACGAAACATTATAAAAGAGTTTGTGCGCCGTACGGACATTACCACAAGCGTCATATCTTTCAACAATAGTTTACAGACCTGCATTAAAGAATATCTAGGTATTTCCGTATATCAAGTTAACAACGAAGAAACATTACGTGATGTAATCAAGAATATCAAACCCGACATCGTTCACTCCAATGGCGAAAAGTTAATTGCCTCACGTATATGCAAGCAACTCGGTATACCCTGTATTGTTACCGCACATCATGGCGGGATTGTTTGTCCTGCAGGAGCATTGTTGAATGCAAAAGATGAAATATGCCGTATTTCAGCAGAGTTCAATCATTGCATTAAATGCTATTTGCGTAACACAAAAACGGGCCCTTTTTGGTATCCGCTACTACGTCATTATACACAACAAAGATATATCCGTATAGGACAACGTCTAAAACAAATGCCATTCATACCATTTCTATCCCCTATAGGTGAGACCGGTCTAATTGTATACGAGAAGTTGGAAGAATGGAGAGAGTTGTCGGAATCTGCTACACATTTCATAGCCCCATCAAATGCAATAGCCGATGCCCTCAAACGCAATGGATGCTCTCAAAGCAAAATTACCGTCATACCCCACGGTATACCACAGACACTAAACATCAATCATCAATCATCAATCATCAATCATATAAACTTTTACTACATCGGCCGTATAAACTATATTAAGGGCGTTCATATTATGTTAGAAGCTTTTAATCGGTTAACAAATGAAAACATTGAACTGCACATAATTGGAGGATCCAGTAGTAAAGGTGACACTAAATACGAGAAGAAGCTTCGTTGTAAATATCGCAAAGACAATCGAATCATTTGGCACGGAAAAATTGACTATGAAAAAACGTCAGCGATGACAAGCCAATTTGACTGCCTGATACACCCGGCTATTTGTATGGAGATATTCGGCCTTGATATAGCAGAAGCGTTGCAGCAGAGCAATTATGTCATTGCAACACGTTGTGGAGGTGCCGAAATGCAGATACATAATGAAAATGAAGGGGTGCTGGTGGAACCAAACAACGTTACGGAACTTCAAGTGGCAATAAAACAATACATTAATCATCCTATTCAATCATCTGCACACGTCAAAAGCATTGATGATCACGTCACAGAATTGATAAAAGTATACAAATCGGTGACAATTGAATCAAAGAATAGCTTCGCTAAAGACTAAACAGGCTATGCCAAATCTTACAATAGTTACATACTGTTCTGACAATTCAAAGGCACTTTCCAAAACAGAGCAAAGCATTTTGTCGCAAACATATAAAGACTATGAGTGGGTGGTGCTGAAGGATGGAGAACCAGCTCACACATCCGATTCAGATTATTTGCTTTTTCTTTCGCCAGGAGAGGTATTGACTGAAAAAAAAGTGTTGCAAAATGTATTTGAAAATTCACACAGTGAAGATATTGTATTTGGGGACGCCTTAATCAAAAAAACATTCCATCGTACAAAAGCAATAGGTCCCAAAGGTGACGACATATCATTATTCCGTATGATGGAGCATCCAATAGCACTATCAGCTGCATTTATCAAAAGAAGCCTTATCGACGAAAGAACACTTACTTCCACATTTGCAGAACCCACACATTGGTTGGAATTCCTGTTGAAATCATTCTTTTTGGATAATTGCCCCATTAAGTATACAAATTGTGCAATTTCAAAGACTACAGCTGATGCATACAAGACGATGTACAACATCGAAAAACAGTGTCAACAAGAGATAATTCAGTCCATTATGCCAAGACTAGTAAACAGTCGCAACAAACTTTACAGCCAAAGCGAGACAAATGAGGCTTTACGTCTGTTTTTATTCTTGCAACGAAATAAACTAGCCTTATATTTCTACAATCATTTCATGAAACCCAGAGGAGGACTTGATGCCTAAACTATCAATAATTACTGTCAATCTGAACAATGTTGAGGGTTTACACAAAACCCTTGACAGCGTTATTGCACAAACGTACAAGGATATGGAGTGGATTGTGATTGACGGAGGAAGTACCGATGGCAGTAAAGAATTAATCGAAGCTCACAGCGATTATATCTCGCATTGGATTAGCGAGAAAGACAACGGTGTGTATCAGGCGATGAACAAAGGCATCCGAATGGCGCAAGGCGAGTATTTGCTTTTTTTGAATAGTGGAGACCACCTAACTGAGAGTACAATTATCGAACAAGTCTTTTTCAACGAAGGGTTAACTGCCGACCTTTGTTTTGGACACACTTGGTTTATACAGGGCGAACGACGCTCGCCTATGGGGAATCATAGTTCCGACTTCACATTCTATCAATTTATATCAGATCCATTGCCTCACAGCGGAGGAACATTCTATCGTCGGCAATTATTTCTTGACTATGGACTTTATGATGAAAAATACTATATGAGCGGTGATGTCGATTTCAATACACGTGTGATATTTAAACACCAGTGCAGCGTCCAAAAGATTGACTTGTTCATCTCTTATTTTGATGGCGATGGATTAAGCCAAAATCCAAACAGAGATATTCACTGGGAATTTGGTTATATGATCAACAAATACTACCCGCGCATTTTTGGAAGTGACTATAAGATTTTTGGCAATTCAAAAGACAGACGTCACGCTCTGCAAATATGGGATACTCTAAACGCTCATTGGTATTTTAGAATACCCTATAAACTATTTCTCAAACCATTCATCAAATAGTTCTTTATATGTCCTTTTCGCCCATCGAATTACGCAACTATCTGCGCCGACATAAGGGGTTTACGACATCAACCATTAGAGATTTTTTGCGTGTTTTAAGTTGGAGACTTTCAGGGAAGAAGATTGCTGTAGTTACTACTGGCAGTGGCGGAGTTGGGGACTACCTATGGATTCGTAACTACTTTCCTATCATACGACAACACGGATATAAAGTGATACTTATAGCCATGTCACATTGGAAAGAAATAGTAGAGGCTTTCGACAAAGAAGAAACTGATGTGGTTCGGTACTTCGAAAGCTGCTTGAGCCCCAAAAGCATTGAATGCATATTCTTCAAATTGTTCAAAACCGATGTGTTTTTGAATTTCCGCAAAGAGTGTATGGCGAACATCATTCGATGCAAAGTAGAATACAATGATGCAGGTGTTCCATTTGACTTTTTTTATGAGGAAAGGAATAATGCCACTTTTACTAAGTTTATCCCTCTTTCAAATGATTTTAAACACAAACTTCCCATCATTGAACCACCAGTAAAAATCGACAACTATGTGTTACTTGTAGAAGGCGGAAATACGCAAGGAAAATTATCTGATGAACAACTAATTACCATCATCAACCACCTTGCAGGAAAGAACTATCAGATTCTATTTAACGGGGATTATAAACACATATGTACAAATCTTACACCCAAGGTTGCAAAAAATCTTATCAACGGAAGGAACTACTCCTTTGCGCAATATACTTGGCTTGTTGCTCACGCCCTCTTTGTTGTCACTGTAAACACATCCCTATACCATTTTGCTCTGCAGCTCAACCGTCCGTGCGTTGTAATCAGTTGTAACGAATACCACACATTAAAACTGCACCAACCAAACCAAGAATATATTTTTAACGAAACGTTAGATCAAATGTATAGGGATAACACTTTGAAAAAATATCAGAAAAACAATCTTTTAAAAATAAAAGACATCTCAGTTAATAAAATCATTCTTGCAATAGACAATATACTTCTATCCCATTAAGATGCCCGCACTTCTTTCCATAATAGTTCCAGTATACAACACCGAAGAATATCTTGACAACTGCATTCAGAGTGTATTAAATCAGATATGGCAGGATTGGGAGTTAATTTTGATTAATGACGGTTCAACGGATAGAAGCGGGGATATTTGTGAACAATACGCAGCAGACGACAACAGAATCCATGTAATACACACATCTAACCATGGCCAAAGTGCCGCAAGGAATAAAGGTATAGAAATAGCAAATGGTGAATATATTACTTTTGTTGATTCCGACGATGAGATAACCCCTGAAACTTATGCAGAAAACATAAAGATCTTAAAAGAGAATCCTAGCTTGCAAGTTGTCCAATTCCCCACCTTTGAAGGATACAATATAAATGGTGGAATACTATGCAAATATCCAGAACGGTACTTTCAATCGAACAGGGAAATCCAAATCGAGTTCCTAGAACATCTTCCAACTGTGACCGCTTCAGTGTGCAACAAAATCTTTAAAAAAGAGATTTTTAATGTCCTAAATTTTCACGAAGGACATCTTCACGAAGACTACACTTTTGTTGATCAGTTGGTTAAGAATATAGACAATTTCTATATTTCCGAAAAAGGACAGTACCACTACTATCATCGATCTGTTTCAACAACCCATACCGACGATGTAAATCGACATTTAGATTTGCTCTCGTGCGACATTTCCCGTCTGGAGCGACGATATGCCTTCCCCGAATTGAAACATCTCTTGATAGAACAATACATTTTTGTAATAAGGGAATTGCAGAACATTATATTCGCTTTTCCTAATTGCAATCTCGATATATACAAAAAAAGAATAAAACGTTCAAGGCCTCCTTTGTCAACTCTATTTACAACAACGAAAAATAAGGATAAGGAATTATATCTCATTATCTCTTTATTAGGACTTGATTATTTCACAAAAATATATCAAAAACTGCTTGCCTCCAATAAGCAATGAGACTCTTCCTGAAGAAAACAATATTTTTTTTTACAATCTGGCTTGCTTTTTCTACCATCGTAGATTTTTTTGTCACAAAAGCCATTAGAGGTTCATCGTCCAGAGCAATTAGAGTTTGGGAAGATGTTTTAAATTCAAAAATAAATGAAGATATAATAATCCTTGGCAGTTCAAGAGCATGTGATCATTACAATCCTGCTGTTTTTGACAGTATAACTGGTTTTACAAGTTACAACTTAGGTCAACACGGGAAGAAAATTGATATGGATATCTTACGATATAATATATTCAAAAAATATGCTAAACACCAACCCAAAATAATAATATGGGACGTACATGGTCAATCTATTTGTTTCTCCGACGGATGGTATGATGGAATCTTCACGCCATACCTGTACAAAAAAGAGATATGGAGTCATCTGGATTCTCCACAGCACGATTTCAACATATTTGACAGAATAATTCCACTATATAGATACTGGAAAAAACCTTATATTTTTAATTATGCTTTTAAAAATGCTCGCAATGATGCTAATCCTTACAAGGGATATGTAGGTGAAGGTGGCATTATAGACACTACTGCAACAAAATTATTTGAGGCAAATGATCTAAAGTGCACAATAGACAGTAGTATTCTTGCTTCATTTAAGAACACATTATTAAAAATGAGAAACGATGGTTCCTTTGTGGTATTGGTCTATTCTCCATTATATTACAAAGGGGTTCCATTGTTAATTGGCACAAATGAAATAGTATCTACATATCAAAGAATTGCAAATGAAACTGGTTCAATATTCATTAACTATTTGCAAGATTCAATTTGTAAAAACGAGCGATACTTTACACAATATGTCCATTTGAATAAAGAAGGAGCAAATGTTTTTTCCCATAACTTAGCAAAACGATTAATACCTTACATAAACCAACAATGATTTTCAACTCACCCGAATTCTTATTATTCCTACCAATAGTATTCCTACTTTATTGGTTTGTATTCAAAAAAAGTATAAAAATACAGAATTTTTTTGTCGTTATTGCCTCATATTTCTTCTATGGATGGTGGGACTGGCGATTTCTGTTTCTGATAGCCATTACATCGTTCTGCAGCTGGGCCAGTGGTTTACTGATTGAAAAAAATCGAGCCTCGCAAAACACAAAGAAAGCGAAAGTGGTAAACATATGCAATATTGTGTTAAATCTGCTTATACTCGGTGTTTTCAAATACTACAATTTCTTTGTCGAGTCATTCTTTGACATCTTTCCTACTCTTAGTAACGATCAGATATTGATAAGTGTAATTCTGCCCGTCGGAATAAGCTTTTACACATTCCAAGCGCTAAGTTATACAATTGATGTATATCGTGATAAAATTGAGCCTACAAAAGACATCATTGCATTCTTTGCATTTGTCAGTTTCTTTCCCCAATTGGTTGCCGGACCTATAGAAAGGGCGACTAATCTTTTGCCACAATTCCAACAAAAACGCACATTTGATTATGCCGCGGCTGTTGACGGATGCCGCCAAATGCTCTGGGGTTTCTTTAAGAAAATGGTAGTTGCTGACAATTGCGCCGTTTTTGTAGACCAGGTATGGGATGACATACCATCCTTCAGTGGAAGCACCTTGTTAGTAGCTGCCATACTCTTTTCATTTCAGATATACTGCGATTTTTCCGGATACTCAGACATAGCCATCGGTTGCGCAAAACTCTTTGGCATTAAACTGAAACGCAACTTCAACAATCCTTATTTCAGTCGCGACATTGCTGAGTTCTGGCGTCGCTGGCACATATCTCTGACAACCTGGTTCCGTGACTATATATACATTCCTCTTGGTGGCAGTCGTACTACAAAGGCAAAAATTGTCCGCAACACATTCATTATCTTCCTGGTCAGTGGATTTTGGCACGGAGCAAACTGGACATTTATCATCTGGGGGGCATTTCACGCATTATTATTCCTGCCACTAATACTTCTCGGCAAGAATAGGAAATATACTGACAACATAGCATCCAATCGTTCTTTTCCCACTTTCAAAGAATTACTGCAAATACTCCTCACCTTCCTGCTTGCCACCTTCGGCTGGATTATCTTCCGTAGCGATGACATAACCCAGGCAATGCAGTTTTTCAGAGGAATCTTTAACATAAGTATTATCTCCATTCCGATGATTTCAAAGTGTTTTATATTCATCGCAATAATGCTTATCGTTGAATGGATAAACAGGAACAACGAACACGAATTTCAAATACAAAGCCGTTATCGTGTTGTTCGATATATCATTTACTACACCATTATGCTCAGCATTGTACTCCTCTCCACTCAACAAGAAACTTTTATTTATTTTCAATTCTAACCAACTGATTCAATATATATTAGAATGAAGAGATTCTGCATCCATATAATTATATTCCTCATAATATGGTTTGCATTATCTATACCTGTTGACATATATATCACCCATAAGATTCGCACATCTCAAACTCGTGCAATTGCTGTATGGGAAGATATTTTCAATGGTCGTATAGATGCGGATATGCTATTTTTGGGCAGTTCGAGAACTAGTGATGCCTATAATCCGGCTATTTTTGACAGCATCTTAGGAGTCAACAGTTACAATCTCGGAATGCACGGCAACTTGATTGACAAAGACATCTTAAGGTACAATCTATATTATAAATATTCAAACAGAATACCCAAATATATTATTTGGGATCTTTGTAATGGTGCATTTGGGTATTCACAAAGAGTTTTCGACTATCAGTTTGCTCCTTATCTTTTTGATGACGATGTGTTTCGTTTACTTCATAATTCAAGACATAAATTTACAATTTTCGACAGATATGTTCCATTGTTGAGATACTACAGACAGAAAAACATTATAGGTTATGCTATAAAAAACAAGCATTTTAACACAGGGTATTATAAGGGTTTTAAAGGTAAAGATTGGCATTGGAACCCAGAGAATCTAAACAAGCTGGAAGACAAGTCAATTCCAATGGGATATAATCCGGAACTACTGCCTGATTTCCTTAATACCGTCAAAAAAATGAAAGAATCCGGTTCTGAGGTTATTTTTATTTATTCACCTTTTCATTACGAAGGGCAGGTAAAACAGGCTGGTATGGATTCTTTATTTGCTATTTATCAACAAATTGCAGAAGATAACAATTGTATCTTCTTAAACTATAATTACGATTCTATGTGTTATGATACATCGTATTTCATAGACGCCACTCATCTTAATTTACACGGAGCCAATGTTTTCTCTGCTAAATGTTCTAAAGATTTGGATAGTATTTTTAACTTTTGCAAATCAAAAAAAATGCATCTTACAACCACTAATAAAGAAACACTGCAAAGCGAAAACGAGCAATACAATTAAGATTGAGTATAGAAACAACTACAAACAGACTAAGAAAATATAAACTTAATGAAGCTTTTACTGAAGAAGATTCTTTTTTTTGCTATTATTTGGTTTACTATAGCCTGTGTATTGGATTATTATCTCTCTATACGTATTCGCCATTCTAAATTCAGAGAATATCGTATTTGGGAAGATATCTTTAATTCAAGGATCACATCCGATATGATAGTGCTTGGCAGTTCCCGTACATATGACCACTACAACCCAATAATTTTTGAAAGCATATTGAATAACGATTTCTATAATCTTGGATTGGACGGTAAAAAAATCGATATGGATATTTTCCGTTATCATCAATACAAGAAATACCACAATCGCCAACCTCGCTATATTATTTGGGATATTTATCACCGTTCTTTTGCAAAATCAAACGGCTATAGCGATGAACAATTTATGGGTTATATTTGGGACGACGATATTTGGCAAGAGATACACTCAAGGGAAAACAATGTAAACTGGTTTGACCGCACAATTCCTTTGCTCCGCTATTGGAGGCGAAATATGATTCAAACATATCCAGATGCGGTGATGGATGTATACAAAGGGTATGTGAAATATTGCCCTTCATTTGACGGCACTGAACTACGTAGAACCAAAGACCATTCCATAGACTGCTGCTACGACTCCACAATTATTAATTCATTCCGTCAAACTGTCAAAGAAATGCAAAATGATGGTTCAAAAGTTATTCTCATTTACTCCCCGTTTTATTACCAAGGACAACAGAAAGTCAAAAATTTGGATCATTTTATCTCATTTGTTCAAGAAATGGCAGAACAGGAAAACTGCCTTTTTATGAATTATTTAAACGATACAATCAACTACGATACATCCCTATTTATGAACGCATCACACCTCAATGGTTACGGCGCCGATGTGTTCTCTGCAAAATTAGCACACGATTTGGACTCCATTCTCAATTTGAATTGTTCATCTGGCACATAGCATCCACATTGTCTGCGAGACCTAATATCATTTGAGCAATTCGATAAATCCGTTTAAAAGACTTATATAATCATTATCAAGCAACCTTAATAATGCAACCCGTAATACGATTTGAAAACGTCGGCAAGTTGTACCGATTAGGCACTGTCGGCACCGGCACTCTCAGCCACGACCTGCGAAGGTGGTGGATAACCAGCGTTATGCGCAAGGAGGATCCCTACCTCAAGATTGGCGAGACCAACGACCGCAGCACAAAAGGCAATTCCGACTATGTATATGCTCTCAAAGATATCAATCTCGAAGTCCAGGAAGGCGATGTCCTTGGCATTATAGGCAAGAATGGTGCCGGCAAAAGCACCTTACTTAAACTTCTCAGTCGTGTCACAGCACCTACTACTGGCAAAATTTACACCAAAGGCCGAATTGCTTCCCTTCTCGAAGTCGGCACAGGCTTCCATCCCGAACTAACCGGACGTGAAAACATCTATATGAACGGTTGCATCCTCGGAATGAAACGATGGGAAATCGACAAAAAGCTTGATGAGATAGTAGACTTCAGTGGTTGTGAACGATACATCGACACACCTGTAAAACGTTATAGCAGTGGTATGATGGTCCGCCTTGGATTCGCTGTCGCCGCCCACCTCGACCCCGAAATACTCGTTGTTGACGAAGTCCTCGCTGTTGGCGATGCTGAATTTCAAAAGAAAGCCATAGGCAAAATGAAAGACGTCTCCCGAGGCGAAGGAAGGACTGTGTTGTTCGTGAGCCACAACATGTCTGCTGTGAAAAACTTATGCAAAAACGGGGTTATATTAAACAATGGCACAATCAAATTCATTGCAAGTGCAGAAGATTGTGTCGATCGTTATCTACAAGATTCTGAAAGAATCAACATCATCACCCAAACCACAATAAAGTCAGGACATAGACGCAATAGAGACAACTGCTTTACTGAAATAGAATTCCTTGAAGCAAAAATACTAAACGACGCTGCCAACATCGGTACTGATGAGCCCTTAGAAATTGTGGCCATCGTCAAGCGTAACAAGATGTCAATTGAACGCTGCCAATATACTGTATCTATTAAAGATGAAGACAACAGAGTTGTACAAGGGTTCTTAACCAAGCCTCTGTATATCCCACCAGGCGTCTCTATTTTCAAAGTACATTTTCGCATAACTAATCATGGGCTCACAAAAAGAAGATACAAAGTGGACTTGGTTGCAGGCAGCAAAGATTTCTCTGAAGGAAGTCGAAATTATGATCGTGTTGAAGATGTTCTTTCTTTTGATATCAAATACTACAATAAAAAGGACAAGAAAGAGTACCTCATTTGGAACAAGAGCTGGGGAGCAATTCTACACAACAATGAATTAATCGACGGACAAATAACCTATTAACCCACTTGCCTTAGGAATACTATTGTTATTATGCCACAACTACCTTTACCCAATATTTGCTGCGGATGTAATGCTTGCGGTGACGTATGTCCTGTCATTGCAATCAATTATATAAAAGACAGGGAAGGGTTTACCCAGCCTTCAATCGACTATAATAAATGTATCAACTGTAACAAATGCGAGAAAGTATGTCCGATCCTAAACAGGCCCTCTGATAACTACAAATATACTAAGCCAATTGTATACGCAGCATACACGACAGACCCCGAAATACGTATAGATAGTACTTCTGGGGGAATATTCTCAGAACTTGCACTACATATTTACAATAATGGTGGTTTTGTTTGCGGTGCGGTATTCAACGGAAATCACACGGTTTCACATTTTATTTCGGATAACAAGAAACACCTTCCTGCAATACGCAGTTCGAAATATTTGCAAAGTGACATGAGTGGGTGTTATAAAAAAATATCTTCCCTTATAATAGAAGGAAAGACGGTTTTATATTGTGGCGCACCTTGCCAAGTTACTGCATTAAAGAATTACCTCGGGAAAGACTATCCAAACCTCATTACATGCGATTTTATTTGCCGTGGGGTTAACTCTCCAGCTGTATTCCTTTCATATATGGACATGCTCGAAAGGAAACATAAGGCACATGCAACTAAAATAAAATTCAAAAATAAAAAATGGGGATGGCACAATTTCTCCATAAAAGTGGTTTTTGAAAACGGAGAAGAATATTGTGAAGACCGATGGCACGATCCTTTTTTTGTAGGGTATTTACAATATGGAAATTTTGCTCGTCTGTCATGCTACAATTGCTCATTTAAAGGATTCCCACAACAATCAGACATCACACTTGCCGATTTTTGGGGAATAGAATCAATAGACGCTTCCTTGGATCAAGACTTGGGTACATCACTCGTAATGATAAATACCGACAAAGGGAAAAAACTTTTCAATCAAATTAGCCCGCGTATTATCCGAAAAGAATTCTCATTGGATGACGCTCTTTCTGGCAACCCTGCCATCACCACATCCATTCAAGCCTCGAACCAAGATAGAGAAAAATTCTTTCACGACCTAAACAATTTGCCATTTGAGGAAGTATCAAAAAAACATTTCAACATAATACCCGATAGACCATCAGAAAAAATGAAATCTATTTCTTCTATCCTAACAAAAATACGAAAGTTTTTATCTATTGTAAAACGACTTAAATGCTCCTATAACGCATGGTCAACTTTTCTTTATGTAAACTTTATTTCAAAAAAAGTAGAAAAAAATAGTACTGTTCCTTTTATAAACTATTCGAACTCTATCGTACAACTAGATAAAGAGTCTCGATTAATATTGAATGCTAAATTATTCTGCGGAATAAAACAAGTAGAGAATTCAAAGAAAGAGACACGTATCTTAGTTGAAGAAAATGCCACTTTAAAAATCGAGGGTGATTTCAAAATGTTTGCAGGATCTTACATACGAGTCATCAGTGGTGGAACTTTGATTATTCACGACGGATTCATCAACGAAGATACCCAGATTACCTGTGGCGACTTGATTGAGATAGGACATGGATGCACCATTGGTCGCGATGTAGTTATACGCTCCTATGATGGCCATAAAATTGTCGGAAACAATAATAAAACTGCAATGCCAATACATATCGGCGATCATGTTTGGATTGGGCAAAGAGCTGTTATTCTTAAAGGAGTAACGATTGGATCAGGTGCTATCATAGCAGCCGGTTCCATCGTCACAAAAGACGTACCATCTCATTCTGTTGTTGCAGGAAACCCCGCCAAAGTAATAAAAGAAAACATTACATGGCAATGATTTTTGCCATTCAACCTTTCGTTAGACAATTATTATTGCGGAATCCTTCAACATTATACTCACTTTATTATTCATAAAACGGAGATAAATAAACACTATGTGTCAATGAATTGCACTGTCCAATTCATCCATTTACAATAATTACGGCGAGTATCCATCAATAGTCTGCACTTATTAAGGTACTTCAAGGATTGATAATAATAGACGGAATCAATATATACAATCTTCTACGTTTAGATCCTGATAATTGAGATAATAGTATATTATGAATAGAATAGGAATTGTTACTATAACCAACGATGGCTATAATTTTGGAAATAGACTGCAAAACTACGCTTTACAAGAATCTTTACTTAGAATGGAATGTGAAGTGGAGACTCTAAATCGTCCAATTAGAGGGAACCAACGTCAATGGTGGAGAAATAAGAAAAACGTTATACATTATTTTATTCCATATCATAGAAAAATAGAACATAAAAAAGCTGGTAACTTTTATTTTTGGAACAAGCGATATATTCAATGGTCTAATGTAGTAGTAACAGATGATATATTACCGTCACTTGCAAATAAATATGACTTTTTTATTGCCGGAAGCGATCAAATATGGAATCCCAACTTTATTTGGGGGAAAGACCCTTATATGTTTCTTCAATTTGCGAAACCGGAACAACGAATTGCTTATGCACCTAGTATTGGATTGGATTCTGTTGATCAGGTTTCTATCCAACAATACAAGGATTTATGGCGAGATTGGAGAGCATTATCCTGTCGTGAAAATGAAGGTGCAAAAATTATTAGAGATGCCACTCGCAAGGAAATACCAGTTTTAATAGATCCAACATTTTTATTAACAAAAGATGATTGGCGTGTTTTAACAAAACACATTATTGTACCTAATAAATATATTTTAGTATATATGTTGGGTGATATTACGGGGGATTATAAACAATACATAGATCAAGTATCACTTGAAAATCATTGCAAGATTATCGATGTAATGAATGACATCCGATATGCTGGATGTAACCCCAATAAATTTGTCGCACTTATCCAACATGCGGATAGAGTTATCGCCGATTCGTACCACGCAATGGTGTTTGCAATGATTTTCCATAGGCCCTTTACTTTTATTGATAGAGTCGGCTGGGGAATGAATATGAATTCGCGAGTAAAGACATTGATAGATAAAATGGGAGTCCATATAGATCGAATGAATGCAATTACAGAAATAAATGTCAATTGGGATGTATTTGAATATAAAATAAACAAAGAGCGTAATAAAGCTAAAGAATATTTATTGAATTCATTGAGATGAAGGTTCCAAAACTATCCATTATTGTTCCAGTGTATAACAACGACAGATATATAAATCAATGTATTGATAGTATATTATGTCAATCGTTTAAAGACTTTGAACTGTTGTTAATCGATGATGGCAGCACGGATGATTCTGGAATAATCTGTGATGATTACGCAAAAAAGGATGGACGTATCCGTGTTTTCCACAAGAAGAATGGTGGTGTATCTTCTGCAAGAAATCTAGGTCTAAAGCATATGCAAGGAGAATGGTTTTTTTTTGTGGATGCTGATGATGCGATTTTTGACAATGCGCTTGAATATATGGTCAGTTTGATTACGGATCAAACGTCATATCTAATGTTCGGTTATGAGGTTTATAATGAAGACGGTGCGTGTATCTATGCTATTGATGACAGAAAACAATGTTTTATTTCTAAGTGCGATGCGTTAAAAGAAATGTTTAAGCCATCGAATTACAGATATCAAGGGTATATTTGGAATAAACTATTCAAGGCGTCAATCATTCGTGAAAACAATATATTATTTGCTCCGAATATAGTATTTAATGAAGATCGATTATTTAATGTGGATTATTTGTGCAATATGAATGGTATGGTACATTATTCCACAACTCCTGTATACAAGTATTCTGAACGGCAATTTGGAGCTATGTCTTCTATATCCAAACAATTTAATCCTTATTTCATTTCTGATTTGGATGCATTTATAAAAATGAAAGCAGTGATGAAAAAAGTCGATGTGGATGAAGAATTATGGCAATCATTTAATAAATCCTTGTATTACTCGGTTTGTATATACTATTCTATGTGCAAACAGTTTGAGATGTTTTCTTTAAAACAAATATGTAAAGTGGAATCTCGTTTTTTAGCGGCAGCGGGCCTATCTAATTATATACACTATAGACGAAAAATGCTAAAGATAAACTGAACTATTAGAATACGAACCAATAACTTAATATAAAATGTTTTAGTTAAAGTTTTTATGATAAAATGATTAGCAAACTATTATCAATTATAGTTCCAACATACAACATGGAACATTATCTAAAACAGTGTCTTTCTTCGCTTGTATGCGACAAAGACTGTCTGGATAAAATGGAAATTCTTGTGATAAACGATGGGTCAACAGACACATCTTCTGAGATAGCACACCAATATGAATCATCTTATCCTGAAACATTTAAAGTTATTGACAAAAAAAATGGCAATTATGGGAGTTGCATTAATGTTGGATTAAGTATTACGACCGGGAAATATGTAAAAATATTAGATGCTGATGATTATTTTGTTACTGAAAAAATTGAGTCTTTCATCTCATTCTTAAACACAAACAACTGTGATTTAATTATTTCCGACTATCAAACTGTAAAAGAAGATGGTGTAGTCGTGGACAATTATACATATAATCATACCTTTAATACATTAACAGACTTTTTTGTGCCGGGTATACCATACCTACAGATGCATGCTATCACTTATAGAACAGATTTATTAAAATCTATTAATTATAGCCAGTCAGAAGGATTGTCTTATACAGATCAAGAATGGGCATTCTCACCAATGTCGGCAGTCAATACAATTGGATACTTCAATGATGTGATTTACCAATACAGAATTGGTAGAGCTGACCAAACGATGGATCCAGTAAAATACAAAAATAATTTCTGGCAAGATATTAGAGTTGTAGAAAATATGATTTTATATTATAAACAAATAAAAAAAGAATCATTAAACAAGCCACAATCTTTTTATCTTAGACGAAGGCTTGTGGAGAGAATCTACAACATTTACTATAATTTCTTTAAAGTATTCAGATTGAATTACAGTAATGAAGAATTAATTGCTTTTGATATTTTTATCAAAGAACATGTGCCAGAATTATACGATGAATTCAACAAGTATACTTTGAATGAAGGAAGACTATTACACGATTATCATTATATTAAAGAGTGGAGAAGAAACAAGTGTCGACCTACTATAATAATGCGTTTTTCCAACATTTATTCTTCATTTCGAAAAAAATTTCAATAAACCATGGATGTTTCTATCATAATACCGATTTATAATGTTGCACCATACATAAAACGCTGCATCGAATCTGTTATAAATCAGACTTACCAAAATATTGAGTGTATTTTGGTTGATGATAGCAGTACAGATGGTTGTCTTAAGATTGTTGAACAATTAATAGAAGAGTATAATGGGGACATCGATTTTAAAATAATAAAACACCAAGAAACGAAAGGAGTATCTGCATCACGTAATGATGGTATTATTCATGCCAATGGACAATATGTCTTTTTTTTAGATTCTGATGATTACTTATCTAACGATTGCATTGAAGAATTAAAGAAAACCATTGAGATTGGTTCAGAAACGGAAATGTCAATTGGAAACGTGACTGTTCAATATGATGAACAGTATATGGACAAATTCGAATTTTCAAATTTGTTATCTTTAAATGATGGCATATATAAAAATGGAATATTAGATTGTTTTCTAGATCGGAAGTTTTTTATTATGCCATTCAACAAGTTACTTCGCAGAGACTATATTATCAAATACAATCTATTCTTTGAAGAAGGAATAATCCACGAAGATTATCTTTGGAGTTTTCTTGTCGCATGCAACCTTCAATCATTGTCGGTAACTAACAAATACACTTATACATATTATAGACATTCCAATTCGTTGGACACTGACAAAAACAATGAAGTTCACATAATAAACTATTCCAAAGCCTGCAGATTGCAAGCAATATATGCTTCAAAAAAAGAAGAGTTATGGCATAATCCCCAAATATACAAATACATACAGAATTGTAGATACTCCCAAATTATCAATGCTTATAAAGATGGAAATGTTTCATTATGTAAGTCTTGTTACAAATTAATAAGAAATACTCCTTTCTGGAGACCTTGGGAATTAAAAAAAATGAAAGCTTCTATAGGAGAGGTACTCTTATCTCTACACCAATATCTACCTAAAAAAATCGGTTACCTATACTATATGTGTTTTGTCAAGAAATATGCGTAACAACTTATTATCATGAAATATATC
Source organism: uncultured Bacteroidota bacterium (assembly GCA_902788805.1). GTDB lineage: Bacteria > Bacteroidota > Bacteroidia > Bacteroidales > P3 > Colimorpha. The sequence continues at coordinate 93,643 of CADALO010000006.1, forward strand.
GAAGCTAAGAACATAATATTAACTCTTTATAAGGAGAATAATTTAGAATATGAAAAGGTTAAAAAGGAAGATTATACGCAATTGTATTAAGCTATCCTTACGACTATTTGTCAGGCAGTAATGATTGGTTTTAGCAGTGTTTTTTTTAGTTCATGGAACAATGGCATTCGATAGATTTCTAGGACTTCGCCCAGAATATGATAACAAGATGATTATGATATGTTTTTCAGATTTCTTATAACCATACAAGCATTTGAGAGTCGGAATGATGAGAAAATCGCATTCTTTCACTTGGAAAAAGTGTATTGTGATATTTTCAAAAATGTAGCCTTTAATACAATTACGATGAATTACAGGAGTTTCTTGAAAAATGCAAGGCAACAGTATTGAAAAAAGCATTATCCAAAGATACTGGTGAAGTAGCGTCAAATATTGAGAAAAAGAAACTACATATTTTATTTCAACTACTTGACCATTATTAAAGTAAATAATTACAAATTAATTATTTAAATCATATCTGTATTAGTTTTACAAAACCCTGCAATGAAAATGACAGAGACTGAACCTGTGTTGTAATGAATGAGATTCTACAATGGTATTAATATTAAAACGCTAATGAAAACTATTCTCTTTGACCATCAGATTTTTGAGAGCCAATCATGGGGGGGAATTTCTAAAGTGTACTGTGATAGAACACCTTTCTTAAAACAATACTGTCACTGTATAATATCTGTCAAAGCAAGCAACAATCAGTCACTTAAAGAAGGTGGACTCGTCAAAACTCTCAAACCCATAAAAAAAACAAATTCTTTTTTTTTCACAAAACATTACTTTCCTTTACACAGAACAATTACACATATATTAAATCATAGTTTTCAGAACAAATTCAATACAATACAACAATTATATAAAGGTAGTTTTGATATTTTCGAACCAACATATTATGACCCTTATTTTTTGAAATACATTGGAAATAAATCTTTCGTACTTGAAATACACGATATGGTTCCTGAGTTGTTACCTCAATACTATCGTGACGGGGGATTGGTTTCCAACAAACGATTACTCATAGAACGGGCGACGCACATCCACACGCCAAGTGAAAAGACAAAGAATGACATTGTGGAATTATACGGAATAGACCCGGGGATAATCACTGTTGTACCTCATGGTGTTCCTATTATTCAACACAATGACAATAATAAATTGTTTGATTTTCCATATTTACTATATATCGGTGGCAGATGGAATTATAAAAATTATATCCCATTTCTGAAAGAGTATGCAAAAATAACGAACGACTTTTCTGACTTACATCTTGTATGTACCGGATATCGCTTTACTGAAAATGAGATAAAAATAATATCTGATCTTAAAATACAAAATAAAGTTCATCATTTTGATCCATTTATCTCTCATTTTCATTCCCTATACCACAATGCTGTGGCTTTTGTATTTCCATCATTGTACGAAGGTTTTGGTCTTCCAATTCTTGAGGCTTGGTCGTGCGGTTGCCCAGTGTTACTGAACAATGCCAGCTGTTTCCCAGAGGTTGCAGGCAATGCGGCATTATACTTCGAACTCAACGAAAGACAAAACAACTTCTACGAAGTGTTTGAGCAACTATGGCAAATGAGTAGTGAAGACAGAGAAAAACTTATTAACAAAGGTTATGAACGCATGAAAATGTATTCTTGGGAAGAATCAGCAAAGAAATTAGCGGATATATACAATCAATTATAGATACTATAAAGCACATAATCCAACTTGTAATTCAATTAGATCCAACTTATGTATCAATAATCTGACCTTTGGATTAGGCGGACGAAACAAACAATTGAAAAATATTTCTTAGATTGAAAATGCCTATATTGCCCAATACGATATAAAATGCGAATACCCAAACATAATTCCATTATGGGCATATGGACTGACATATTAATATAAATGAAAGACACCCCTACTCTGTCAATAATAACAGTCAACCTCAACAATCACGACGGTCTAAAACGCACCATCGATAGTGTGATATCCCAGACATTCACCGACTATGAGTGGATTGTCATTGATGGTGGTAGCACCGACGGCAGTCGCGAACTGATTGAACAGTACCAAGACTATTTCTCCTACTGGTGCAGCGAATCTGACAAAGGTATCTACAATGCCATGAACAAAGGTATCGCCCATTCAAATGGGAAATGGCTGCAGTTCCTGAACAGCGGAGACTGGTTATATGAAAATAACACACTCGAGAAGGTTTTTAACAGAAAATGGGAATGCGATATTGTTTACGGAAATATGATATGGGTTAAAAATGGAGTAAAAAGTCCTCGCACATACACAGACAAACTGCGTTTCTCATACCTATTAGTTCAAACCATAAACCATCAGTCCTCATTCTACAAAAGAGAGCTATTTGACTCAACAAAATACGATGAGACATTCAGGATTGCATCTGACTGGGCAATGCAGATGAAACTAATCCTTGAAAACAAAAGATTTGAACACATTAATCAGTTTATTACATTTTTTGATGGTTCAGGGATAGGTTCACAGTCAAACGAAACTGTATTTCACGAAAAATACTTAATGTTTGAAAAATATGTACCATATCATTTACGAGAGGATTTAGAATACATACAAAAATGGGAATTTGTAGAGAGAAGAAAGTCTTTCCGAGTTCTGCACAACGCATTCTACATGTTATGCAAGTTCATTGATAAACCATTGCATAAAATTGAGGTTTGGAGAAAGAAATAAACAAGAACACACAATGCTAAAGAAACTCATCTCCCCTATTTCGTACCGTATCATAAAAAACTATAGGGATAAATATATTATGCATCCTGTTAATCGGAACGAGTGGTCTGCTGATACAATCAATGATCCTGACAAGGTTGCCGCAGTTATTACAATGGCTTTAACTTCTGACAAACCTTGTATGATTTCGAGGTTCGGAAGTAACGAACTAGATGCTACTATCAATTACAAAAAAGGACATCCTTTTTCTTTTCTCCGAACTATTTATCCTTTTTGGATTAGCCAAAATACAAAAGAAAGAATGTTAACAAATGCCGGTTTTTTCCCGAATGACAACAAATCACTCTCCAAATTTGCTGATTTTATTGTTGACATTGTAGGAAATATTGACATATTAGGAGCGTGGGTAGGATCCGAGGATAACCTGACTCTGTCTCAAGAATGTATAAGGGTAAATATAATGTATCTTGTACCGTTTTGGAGCAAAGTGCCATGGACTGCCTGTCTGAAAGGGAAAAAAATACTTGTAGTGCATCCTTTTGCCGAAAGCATTCAAAAACAATATAATCGCCGTGAATTGCTTTTCGAAAACAAGGAAACACTTCCAAAATTTGCATCCTTGAATATTGTACAAGCCATACAATCTATTGGCGGAGAACAAAACGGTTTTAATACTTGGTTCGATGCACTAAACCACATGGAGCAACAAATCGACAAAATAGACTACGACGTGGCTCTTATTGGCTGTGGCGCATATGGTATGCCAATAGCTGCTCACTGCAAACAACAAGGGAAAAAAGCCGTGCACATTGGAGGTGCCCTTCAAATCATATTTGGCATTCTAGGGAAAAGATGGGAAACAGAACAAGACATATATCTGAAATTCGCAAACGAACATTGGGTACATCCTCTTGAAAGCGAAAAACCGGCTGCAGCACATACTGTGGAAAATGCCTGTTATTGGTAAAATAATGCCTCCCCAAAAAAATGCTATCCATTATCATTCCTCTTTATAATAAAGAAGCGACCATAAAAAAAACCTTGGAATCTATATTCAACCAGGAATATAATGACTATGAAATCATCATCGTTGATGATGGTTCTACCGATAATGGGCTTACTATTATCAACGAACTGCATTCCAATAAAATATCCGTATACACACAACCCAATAGTGGTCCCTCCGTCGCACGTAATTTAGGGGTTAGAAAAGCGAAAGGAGACTGGATCGTTTTTATGGATGCGGACGACTGGTTTGAACCTGGTGCTTTTAAACATTTTATGTCTTTAGTTGAAAATGGGAAAAATTGTAATTTTTTCTGTTGCAACTATTTCATAGAAAGGAACAACAATAAAACTCAATATTCAAGTCGATACAAAACAGGGTTTGTCAAAAATAATTTCTTTGCTTGGTGTGCAGAATTGTGTATGCCACGTGCAGGCGCGTCATTATACAGAAGAGAACTTCTACTCAAATATCCATTTAATGAGAAGCTACGCAGATATGAAGATGCGGAATCTATTTTTTCAATGATGCGAAAAGAGCGTATTTTCAGAAGTTCGACACCTGTTATGACTTATAATTGTAATGATATCAGTGCCAGTTTGCCATGCAAAGAGATTTCTCAAGACTTAATAGGCAATCTGGTTTTTAAAGGAAAATCGTATTGGGAACAATACGCCTTGTTTCAACTATACAAACAAGGATTAGAACTATATCCTAACGAAATAACAGAGTTATACAAGTTGTCCTTTTTTCAAAAAATAAAGTTTAAATTAGCTGCAATTATTATTGGAAGGATGAAAAAATACCATATTATATGAACAGAATTAAGAAACTATTGCGTCATATTGCATTTAAAATATGTCCTGAGTTAAAAATTCTAGGTAAAGACATTGACTGGGATTATCTGAGCAATACAAATACACGAAATACTATAGGAAAAAATGTAAAAATCCACACTCCGTGTCATATTTACGATTGCCAAATTGGTGATTATACATATATTTCGTATAATGCCTGGATTTCATATTATACAAAAATTGGGAAGTTTTGCTCAATTGGTCCAAATTTGATTTGTGGCTGGGGCATTCATCCAACCAACGGAATAAGCACTTCTCCTTCTTTTTATTCGGTAAAATCGCCAAACAACATATCATTCTCAACAAAAGACAAAATTGAGCAACGCAAACCTATTACAATAGGTAACGATGTATTTATAGGTGCGAATGTGACTATTTTGGATGGAGTAACCATTGGCGATGGAGCCATTATTGGTGCTGGAGCGGTTGTATCGAAAGATATTCCACCATACGCAATCGCGATTGGTTGCCCTATTAAAATAAACAGATACCGATTTAATGAAGAACAAATAGACGCCCTAAGAAAAATAGATTGGTGGAATTTTGACGATGAACAATTAAAAGATGTAGAAAAGTACTTCTTTAACATAGATTCATTTATTGAAAACCACACAAAAAATGTCTGACATTCGTATTCTACATATATCCACTCATCAAATAGGAGGTGCTGCTTTGGCTGCATTACGACTGCATAATGCACTGCTGAAGACCTCTATCAACAGCCGGTTCCTCACTCTCGAAGGAAACTCTGACAGAGAAAACCAAATTTACGTATACCGTCCTCTTCTTGACTTCCGTAAGAATCACGGCTTGTCTAAAATAATCAAAAGCCTTCTTTACCGTACTAATCTATTTATGGGACGATGGTGGCGTATGCATGACCAAGCTCGTTCAAATGGTCATAATTGCCACTACACATATCCAGTATCACCCTATCGTGTTGAGCAACACCCTCTTGTTCGGTGGGCAGACGTAATACACTTACATTTTTGTGATGATTTCATCAATTATCCCACTTTTTTTAAAAAAATAAAGAAACCCATTGTTTGGACTATTCACGACAAAGGTTTCGTCTATGGTGGATTTCACTACAAAATCTATTTTGATCGTTATAATTCATACTATAGAGAAATAGAACAACAATTCATAGATATCAAGAAACAATCAATCTCCTGCGCCAAAAGACTATCTCTGATTTCTCTATCTGATGATATGAGCACACTTATTTCAAAAACAGACTATTTGGGCAATCGTCCTGTTATAAAGATATATAACTGTGTAGATTACAATATTTTTAAACCTTACGATAAGAATTTGTGCAGAATAGAGCTTAATTTGCCAGCTAATAAGACTATTTTATTATTCATTGCAGAATACATCTATGACGAAAGAAAGGGTTTCCCTGTGCTACTTCAATCCATCAAAGAGATGGGGAAAAACAATATCATCATTTGCGCTGTAGGTAATTATTATACAAATAGTATCTCGAAACAAAGAGAAGATGTTGTTTATTTGGGGAAAATCTCTGATTCTACAATGCTTTCAAAACTTATCTCAGCATCCGATTTTCTCGTTGCACCCTCTTATGATGAGTCATTTGGTCTAACCCCAATCGAAGCAATGGCTTGCGGTACACCTGTTGTGGCATTTCCTACTGGTGCTATGAAAGACTACATTCATCCTGAATTTGGCGTTGTGTGCAAAGAATGTACTGTTCAATCTCTTAAAGATGGAATAGCAAAGGCAATGAATACAACCTATGACAGCGCTGTATTGCGACAATATGTATCAGACAATTTTTCTCCAGAAGTGATAGCAAAAAAATATATTGATGTCTACAACAAAACCCTGAATAATAATTCATGAAGCTCTCTATAATAACTATCAATTACAATAATCAGACAGGATTGAAACGCACTATTGACAGCGTTATATCACAATCATTCAGCGACTTCGAATGGATTATAATCGATGGAGGAAGTGACGATGGTAGTCGAAAAATACTCGAACAGCACTCCGACCGTATTGCTTATTGGATATCTGAGCCTGATAAAGGCATTTACAATGCTATGAATAAAGGAATCAAACAAGCAAAAGGTGACTGGTTTCTTTTCCTTAATAGTGGAGATTGGCTATTTGACAACGACGTTTTGACTAAAGTCTTCGATTCCCCACACGATGCAGATATTATTTATGGAGATGCTATGTACCATTGGTCTGATACCCGAGGAACACAATTGGTACAGAAGCCCGATTCGCTAAGCCTGTATTATTTCTATACAGACACACTTTGTCATCAGGCAACTTTTTACAAAAGTGAAATATTCAAGACTCACCATTATAATGAAAACTTTCGTATTTGTTCCGACTGGGCACTATATATCCAACTATTAACCGAAGGATACAAGTTCTTACATTTGCCAATCTGCATTACCAATTTCCCACAAGACGGTATCAGTACACACCTTAACGAATCACATCTTGCTGAGAGAAGACGAGTAATCGAAGAGTATATTCCCAGCTACATTATTCCAGACCTTGAACGGCTTCGAATCATCGACGAACGTAAGAAACATATTGCAAGCCACCGTTCCTACCAGTCAATTATGTCGCGAGCAGAAAAACGCGTCATAAGGATGGAAAAAATTGTAAGGTTAATTGAAAAGCTAAGATCTAAATGATACTTTCCATTATTACCATCAACCGCAACAACCTTGACGGTTTACGAAATACCCTAGAGAGTGTTATCTGCCAAACATTCACAGATTTCGAATGGATTGTCATTGATGGTGGCAGCACCGATGGTAGCCGTGAATTAATAGAGCAAAACGCAGACCATTTTTCGTACTGGGTGTCCAAACCAGACAAAGGCATATATAACGCAATCAATAAAGGTATTGCTCACGCACAAGGCGAGTATATTCAAATACTGAACAGTGGCGATACACTTTTTGAGGACACTACTCTCGAGAAATTGTTTTTAAACAACTTGGATGCTGACATCAACTATGGAGATGCTCTTCTCCACTATCCCGACGGATCGACTATTGATAAACATTATCCTGATACGGTAACGCTAAACTACTTCATACACAATGTCATAAACCATCAAGCCACATTCTTTAAACGACAGGTATTCGACGGTCATCCATACGACGAAAAATACCTAATTGCCGGAGACTGGGCTTATTGTATGGAAGCGGTATGCCGAGGTTTACGATTCCAACACATTCATCAAACCATTGTCAATTATGACAATAACGGCATAAGTGCACAATGGAGCGAACGCCAGATAAAAGAACGGGAAAATATCCTTAACACCTATATTCCTCCGCAACTAAAACCCGACATGGAGGTACTCGACGAAATCCACAAACTACACCAACGTCGATCTACAGCAAAACTATACGACAGATGTATGCGTTTCTGCAAATGGTGGGATAAAACAATGAAAACTATTGAAAAATGGAGACAATAAAACCGATCTCTCATTCACAGTCAATTATCTTTTGGACGGTTGCCATAATAATATTGACCCTTTACAACCTCACTCCGGCGCTTAACAGTTTTGACACGGAGTATTACATTCTTGCAGGGCAGAACTTTCTTGATGGCAAAATAGATTGTTTGCGAACACCGGTATACCCTCTTTTGTGCCAAGCTTTCATCAAACTGTTTGGAATCGAGGGTTTACCGACAGCGATGACCATTTTTCAGAGTCTCATTTATCTTATCTCTCTTGTTTCGCTACAACATATTACCAACTATACTATCAAGAATAAAACCATTCGGTTTATTACACTAACATTTTACATTCTTTGCATCGCTCCTGGATGGTGTAACGAGATTTTGACCGAGTCTCTGTGTATATCTGGCTGTGTGATTATGACCGACCTCGTGCTTTCGTTTATATACAAACCAACTATTGCAAAGAACATCGCACTTCATCTGTTTCTAATCTTACTTGTATTTCTACGGCCTACTTTCATAATCTTCTTTGCCATACTGCCAGTTTTATGGTTGTTTCATCGGACTCTATTCAAACACAAAATAATCTCATTTTCGCTGACTATAATTTGTATAGCTTGCTTTGGTGCATACTGCTATGCTTATATGAATGTGTATGGTAAATTCGGCACATCGTCTGCACTTGTCGTCAACAAGATATATGACGCTCATCGTGGTGGATTCTGGGATGCGTCTGATGTCAAATCTCCTGAAAGCAAAAAATGGATTGATTATATTGACGAACATTATACCGGCAACTATGGCTTTTTATACCAAATATTTACAGAACATCCCGAATCGATAGTTCCTATTTCTGAAGGATGTGACGAAATAATCCAAAGTCACAAATCCGAATGGCAAAAATACCGCATTCAACTCTTTGCTTCGAGTTGCGACAAGCGTATGCAGGCTGCAGTTAACACGCACACGCCATTGTCATCTGTACTTTTCTTATCTTCATTGTTTCTGTCATTTCCTCTTTCATTGTTATACCTTATAATAATCCTTGCCTCAATTGCATTACTGGTTTACTTTATCATCAATAAATCAATACCTATTGGGCATTTCCTGATTATTGCCATCATTTTCGCCTATACAGTTGGAATAGTCTTAAATGCTTGTGATTCGCACGAGAGACTACTCCTACCCGTATACCCACTATTCATTGTTATGCTTGGCTCTGCCTTCGAAAAGGCAACACAATTCTTTCGTTCGAATTGACATTAATTGAATGATATCCTTTTAAACACGAATCACTCAAATAACTCAAATCAATACACACCAAAATACTCTACAGATTTATTCCATCTATAATCTATACCGAATGGACACAAAAAACAATACTACCACTAACACCCAGGAACAATGGACCGCGATACTTGAGCCGCGGAAAAAGTTTATGCAGTTCAACCTCAAAGAGATGTGGGACTACCGCGACCTGTTCAGCATCTATGTGCGCCGCAACATCGTGACGGTCTACAAGCAGACGGTACTGGGCCTTGCGTGGTTCTTCATCAGCCCGATTTTCACAACGATAATGTATATGTTCGTCTTTGGCGGACTGGCGGGTATCTCGACCGGAGGCGTGCCTCAGGCTGTATTCTACCTTAGCGGCATCCTTATGTGGAACTACTTCAACGCCTGCTTCGGACAAAACAGCAACGTGCTGGCGGCCAATGCCGGCATATTTGGCAAGGTCTACTTTCCGCGACTGATCATCCCGCTGGCAGGAATGACGTCGTCGCTCGTGACCTTCGGTATTCAGCTGCTGCTGCTCATCGTGGTCTACGTCTATTACGTCATCACCGGTGCTCCGCTCTGCCCGCGCTGGGAGCTACTGATGTTCCCGGTCTACCTGATTCTGCTGGCGCTGACGGCTATGTCGTGGGGTATGATAATATCATCAATGACAGTCAAATACCGTGACCTGAATATGCTTGTGGGCTTTGGAATGAGTCTGCTGATGTACGCCACGCCTATCATCTACCCGATGAGTATCGCGGCCAACAAGAACTACGGTTGGGTGCTGAAACTCAACCCGCTGAGCGGCATCTTCGAGTCGTGGCGCTACTCTATCACGGGCATCGGACAGATGGACTGGATGGGGCTGCTCTACTGCACCGGCTGCCTTGTGGTGACGATGTTCATAGGCTTGCTGCTCTTCTCCAAAGCTGAGCGCAACTTCATCGACACAGTGTAATCACATTATTTGTTTTAGCACGCTACAGCGTGGAAATTATACAAATTATAGACAAATTATTCATTAATATATTATTTGTGAAATTTGAATCAAATCTATGAAATTTCTCGCCAAAGGCGATAAAAACAGCTGGCACGCGATTACGTGGAAATTATTCAAATTAAAACCAAATTATACAAATATGAACCTCATTAATGAATACAACGAGAAATATCGTTTTTTTCACAACATAACAGGTTGTGCTATGCTTGTTCATCGCAAATATAAACCAGGACTTCTTGAATCTGCCTATGAAGCGGCATTAAAATACGTTTTAGAGCAACAAGGCTATAAAGTTGAACGCCAAGTATATCTTCCTATTTTTTGGGATGATATCCAACTTGATCAAACATATCGTATGGATTTGGTAATAAACGACAATATAATTGTTGAATTAAAAGCAATTGCACATATTGACACTCCACAACGTCGTCAACTATGGAATTATATGAATCTCACCCATATACAATATGGTATGATTATTAATTTTGGAGCAGAAAGTCTTTACTCTGAATGGTACGAACGCGATGATAAAAGTGGAGAAATTGAAAAGATTAAACTTTTGTAAAATTTGAATAAAATTTGTAAAATTTCTCGCCGCAGGCGATAAACATTCGGCACGCTATTGCGTGGAAATTATTCAAATTATACACAAATTATATAGTTTTTTTTTATAGATTTGAATCCAATTTGTAAAATTTCTCGCCGCAGGCGATAAACATTCGGCACACTATTGCGTGGTAATAATTCAAATTATACACAAATTATATAGTTTTTTTTTATAGATTTGAATCCAATTTGTAGAATTTCTCGCCACAGGCGATAAACATTCGGCACGCTATTGCGTGGTAATTATTCAAATTATACACAAATTATATAGTTTATTTTTATAAATTTGAATCCAATTTGTAGAATTTCTCGCCGCAGGCGATAAAAAAAAATATAAATGGCAAAAAATAGACAAAACAAGCATACACGTCTTATATATGTAGATATGATGGTTGGAATGGCTATGCTGATGGTGGTGATGGGGCATTTCAGCGTCGGGTTCGAGCCGCAATGGTACCACGGCCTGCACAACTGGATATACTCATTCCATATGCAGATGTTCCTGTTCCTCTCAGCCTTCCTTATCCGCTACACCTACAAGGGTACCAACAGCCTGAAAGAATACGGTCTGTATATCTGGCGCAAATTCAAGAAGTTCTTCCTCTGGTTCCTTGTCATCGGAATGGGTGTAGCCCTGCTGGCCTGCCTCGTCAAGGAGGCGCCATTCACAACCGACTATCTACTCCATTCGCTGTGCAACCTCCTACTCTACCCTCGCTGGAGCGAAGCTTCCTTCCTCTGGTACATCTACATCCTCTTTGGCTTTTACCTGATTTCGCCGCTCTTCTTCCGCCTGCCTCAGTGGGTACGTGTGCTGTGCTGCATCGGGGCAATGTTCCTTGCAATGCACGACGGCACCGCATTCCTGGCTACCAGCGACTTCTGCAGCCTGACGTTCTTCTACTGCCTTGGCGTGCTCTGCGCTGAATGGATCGACGAGATAAGAGGTGTAAAAGTCTGGATGTGGGGACTTTTGGCCGTGCCATTTGTCGCTTTCAGCGCCTGGCTGTTCGGCCAAGGCGAAGCCATTGGCTTCGAATTCCCGCAGTTAGGCTGGTGGAGCCTCGTGACAGGCACCGCTGCCCTGCCCTGCTTCTACCTGCTGGCAATGGCATTTGAGAAAATGCGTCCCATAAAAGCCACATTATCCTCAATATCACGCAACTGCTATTGGATATACCTACTGCAGATGTTCATCATCTGGGGCTGCGTACGCCTTGCGCATTCATCCATCCACACGGGAACGCTAACATTTATCCCCTTCTTTATAGTCACGACGGTACTGGCCATTGCCCTGCCAATAGCACTTTCCGAACTCGCACACAGACTCTTATGCCATAAAGGCAAAGGTACCGCTAAAGACAAAAAATCCAAATAAGCCTGGCAACTAAAACCCTCGCGCAATAACAAAGAACAATTAAGGCGGCGGATTCTTACGAATCCGCCGCCTTTCATTTATATCACAACGTCAGTGATTTACTCCACCGGATGGTCCTTGTGGAACTGCTCCAGACGAACCTTGAGGTCGGGGAACTGATCGCGCTGAACAAGGGCAACGCAGGCACGGATGCCCTGCTTGTGGCTACCGGTAATGTCGAGGGCAATGGCGCTGATACCATAGCGAATCAACTCGTTAAGCAGGTCTACGCCACCGAAACCCGGATAGCAGAAGGTGAAATAGAAGCCGTCGCCAATATCCTCGCCCATATCCTTGTCGTAGACAATATAGAAGCCGTTGTCGGTAAAGAGTTTCTTCATCACCTCAGCCTTCTCGCCATACTCCTTGATGTCCTTAACAAAGTTGAAAGTACCGTCGTTGGCACCCTTAAGCATCGCTGCCATAGCATATTGCACGCTGTGGGCGGTACCGGAGCTGAGGCAATACAAAGTACCGAAAATCAAGGCGCGGCCCAGCTGCGTCTGGCTGTAGTAGCGGGCCAGGTCGGGACACTCCATATTGAACAGCGTGGGGCTGCAAATCATCATAGCGATACGCTCGCCGGCATAACTGAATGATTTAGAACCCGAAATCATCAGTACATAGCGGTCGGTATACTTGGCAACGGTGGGCTGGAACGGAGCCTTGCCAGGCACGCTGTAGTCCTTGCGGAAGTCCATCAGAAAGTAAGCGTCGTCCTCAAGCACAACCACACCATACTTGTTGGCCATCTCACCGATAATCTTCAGCTCGTGCTCGGTGAAGCAGAACCAAGCGGGATTGTTAGGACTACTGTAAATCAAGCAAGCAACATCGCCGTCTTTAAGTTCTTCTTCAAGTTTGTCGCGCAGCTTGTCACCACGGTATTCATATACGTCAAAGGTCTTCATCGGGATGCCCAGCACACGGCACTGCTGCTTCTGAACGGGGAAACCCGGGTCGATGAACAGCACCTTGGTCTTCTTGGCGTCATAGCGAGTCAGCGTAAGGAAGCTGGCAAAGCCGGCCTGCATCGAACCCACGGTGGGCACGCAGCATTCTGGCGTGACGTCGATGTCAAGGAAATTCTTGACAAAACGGGCGGCCTCCTGCTTGAAATCAGCGGTACCATATATCTCGGGATAGATGCTTGCCACACCGCTGCGCAGGGCCTCGATCTGGGCCTCGACACCAACCTTGGGGGCGGGCAGGCCAGGAATGCCCATCTCCATCTTGACAAAGCGCACATCGGTCTCGCGCTCAACGTCTTGAATCATCTTGCGCATTTCACGTATGCTGGCCTTGCCGGGGTTGCTTATCTTGTTGTTTGCGGCGATGCGGTCAATCACCTCTTTCTGAATTGGTATTTGGGTCATAATCTTTTATTTTAAAGTTTGTTATATATTTCCGTTTAAAGTTACTATTTAATATTCCAGTCCTTCAGTTTTGTGACATTTATAGGACTAATCTCCTTGATGATGTCGTAAATCTCCTTCTGCTCGTCAGCCGGCGCCGGAGTGAAGATAGAGACTATCTCCGCAATGTTCACGTCGAGGAACTGCGTGACCGACAGCAGGTTGGAGCGTTTCTTGTGCAGCTGCAGCAAGTAGCGCATAGCCTCAATGATGTTGCGGCGTGCCGCAGGCTGATCCTTGGTCATCATATCGAGCCCAAGGCGGTAATAATAATAGTAGATGCTGTGCAGCGCCTCGTATGCCGAGTTGGTGTGGTTCTCCATAAACCAGTAGCGCGACTTCTGGCTATCGCTTGGCCCCCAGCCTTTTAGGTTGCTGTTAGCAGCCTTGGTGGTCTGCGCAATGGTGCGGGCCATATCGAAGAACGGCTCACCACCGTTTGGGCCGTAGGAGTCGAAGTAAAGCCCCAGCATAATGTAGCAATAATAGGCCAGCGTCGACGAGAGATTGTCGAAGTAAGAGTTAGGGTCGAACTCAAGCGGCTGACTCTCATTGAACGAGAACACCAAATCGTTGGCGCCTTCCATATAGTTGAAGAGACCGGTGGTGTAGTTAGAATTGTAGACAGGACGCCGCAACTGGATCGACAGCTGGGCGGTGAAGTCGGTGGCAGACGCACGCTGCGTCAGTATGAGGTTGATAGAGCAGTCGATGCGCTCAACTTGCTCAAACTCAAGGTTTGTCCAATGGCGGTTGTTGATAAAATCCTCGATATTGCGCTTCATCGTCTCAAAGATTTTGACGTCGCCCGACTCATATTGCTGTGTTGTGTTCTGCAGCTTCTGATAGTTAACAGTAACGCCGCAACGGAACTCCTGAGCCAGAGCCGTTGCGAAGAAAGCGCTCAATATCAGTAACATCGACAGCTTCTTCAACATTTCAAGCCATATTTTCAGTCTGCAAAGTTACAACTATTTTTTCAAATAACGCCCCAACTGGCGAAAATATTGTCTTCCATCCGACTTTTGACCGTTTTTTCGCCCTGTTTTCGCCATACCAACTCCGGTCGTTGTACAATATATGTACAATAGTTGTACAATATTTGTACGTTTACAATTGTACAAGTATTGTACAACTATTGTACAAGGCTGGAAATGAAACGGTTAGAAAACAGGGCTTTTTCAGCGGTATCTCAAAGGGGCAAACAGGGGGAAACAGAGTGTGCGCAAAGCACGTCAAGCAGCTGTAGCACAGCACGATAACCCCAAAATATTATTTTTCCACAAAATGTTAATAAAAATTGGTTGGAAAAAGGGGGCAAAATCGAAGATTTTTTAGTAATTTTGCAAACTAAAATACAACAGAAAAAGACACAATGAGCGAAGATTTAAACATCACGAAACAAGAGAATTACAGTGCCAATAATATCACGGTGCTCGAAGGCTTGGAGGCGGTGAGAATGCGTCCCGCAATGTATATCGGCGACGTCAACTTCAGAGGTATGCACCATCTGGTATACGAAGTGGTAGACAACTCGATAGACGAAGCCCTTGCCGGCTACTGCACAAAGATAAGCGTCACCATTGAAGAGGACAACTCCATCACCGTTGAGGACAACGGCCGCGGCATTCCCGTGGATATGCACGAGAAAGAGCACCGCTCGGCCCTCGAAGTCGTTATGACCGTGCTGCACGCCGGCGGCAAGTTCGACAAAGGCAGCTACAAGGTCAGCGGCGGTCTGCACGGCGTGGGCGTAAGCTGCGTCAACGCGCTGAGCGACAGTATGACAGCCGAGGTGTACCGCGACGGCAAGATCTACCGTCAGGAGTACAGCCGCGGCATTCCGCTGTATCCCGTCAAGCAGGTTGGCGAGACCGACAAGCGCGGCACCAGAATACATTTCCATCCCGACCCACAAATCTTCACCGTGTCGGAATACGACTACCCCACCCTTGAGAACCGCCTGCGCGAGCTGGCATACCTCAACAAGGGTATCGAGCTGACTATCGAGGACTTGCGCGAGAAAGACGAGAACGGAGCCACACGCAAACACCGCTTCTTCTCGGAGAAGGGTCTGCAAGACTTCATCAAATACCTCGACGAGAACCGCGAGAGCCTGATGCCGGAATGCATCTACATCGAGGGCGAACGCCAGGGCATTCCCATCGAGATCGCTATGCAGTACAACACATCGTTCAGCGAGAACCTGCACAGCTATGTCAACAACATCAACACCCACGAGGGCGGCACGCACCTGACCGGTTTCCGCAGCGGATTGACGCGCACGCTGAAAGCCTACGCTGACAAGTCGGGTATGCTGACAAAAGCCAAAGTGGACATCAGCGGCGATGACTTCCGCGAGGGTCTGACGGCTGTCATTAGCGTCAAAGTGGCTGAGCCTCAGTTCGAAGGCCAGACCAAAACCAAACTGGGCAACACCGAAGTCCGTGGTGCCGTCGACAGCGCTGTGAGCGAGATGCTCGAGAACTACCTTGAGGAGCACCCCAACGAGGCCAAGACCATCGTCGAAAAGGTTATCCTCGCCGCACGCGCACGCCAGGCCGCACGCAAGGCCCGCGAGATGGTGCAGCGTGGCACCGTGTTCAGTAGCGGCGGACTGCCTGGAAAACTGGCCGACTGTCAGGACGGCGACCCGTCGATGTGCGAGATATTCTTTGTCGAGGGCGACTCGGCAGGCGGAAGCGCCAAGCAGGGCCGCGACCGTCGCTTCCAGGCAATCCTGCCTTTGCGAGGCAAGATTCTGAACGTCGAGAAAGCACTCCAGCACCGCGCCTTCGAGAGCGAGGAAATCCGCAATATCTATACCGCACTGGGCGTCAAGGTTGGCACCACCGAGGACAGCAAAGCACTGAATATGGAAGGTTTACGCTATCACAAGGTCATCATTATGACCGATGCCGATGTCGATGGTTCGCACATCGACACCCTGATGCTGACCTTCTTCTTCCGCTATATGCCCGAGCTCATCGAGAACGGCTATGTCTACCTGGCCACTCCCCCGCTCTATTCGGTCAAGAAAGGCAAGAAGAACGTCTACTGCTGGACCGAGGACGACCGCCTGCGCGCCATCGACGAGCTGGGCGGCGGCAAGGAATCGGCAGTGCACGTGCAGCGCTACAAAGGTCTTGGTGAGATGAACCCAGAGCAGCTTTGGGAGACGACTATGGACCCCGACAACCGTCAGCTGCGCCAGATCACTATCGCCAGCGCCGCCAGTGCTGACCGCACCTTCTCGATGCTTATGGGCGACGACGTCCCGCCCCGCCGCGAATTCATCGAGCAGAATGCAACGTATGCAACGCTGGACCTGTAGATTGGTTTTAGGGTTTTAAGGTTTTAGAGTTTTAGGGAGAACGAGAATCCATTATGGCACACTTCGAAGATTTAGTCGTATGGCAGGATGCAAAAACCTTAACAATAGCCATTTACAAAATAATGAGAGACATAAAAGACTATGGCTTCCGCGATCAGATTCAAAGAGCCTCCGTCTCAATAATGAATAACATTGCCGAAGGAAGTGACGCTGGTTCTGAAGCAACGAACATACGCTTTCTAAATATTGCCAAAGGCAGCTGTTCTGAAGTAAGGAGTATGTTACACCTATGTCACGACTTAGGCTATTGCACAATAGAACAACAAGAAAAGTTGATTGGCTCAACACGAAAAATAAGTGCTTCAATCAACAACCTAATCAAATACATATCCAACAAAAACACAACCAACAAACCTTAGAACATTCAAACCCTTAAACCTTAAAACCCTTAAACCCTTAAACCTTAAAACCCTTAAACCTTAAAACCTTAAAACCCTAAACCAATGGATAAACGCAACCTGCTACTTATCAGCAACTCAACTATGCGCGGCGAGGCTTACCTTGGCTGGTGCAAAGATATGATTGCAGACTTCTGCAAACGACACAACGTAAAGAAAGTGCTCTTCATCCCCTACGCAGGCGTGAGCCTGGCTGAAGGCGGCCTGACCAAGAGCTACGACGCATACGAAAAGAAAGTGGCTGCAGTGTATGCCGAATTTGGAGTAAAGCTTCAATCGGCACACCACAAAGCACTGCCCATCAATGCAGTGTATGATACCGACTGCGTGGCTGTAGGCGGTGGCAACACCTTCCATCTGGTCAAGGAACTGCAGCGCACGGGTCTGATGCAGGCCATCCGCCAGCGTGCCTTCGACGGTATGCCGTATATGGGTTGGAGCGCAGGCTCGAATGTGGCTGGCCCCACACTCTGCACCACCAACGATATGCCTATCGTGATGCCGGCCTCGTTCGACTGTATGGGCATCGTGCCGTTCCAGATCAACCCGCACTACACCGACTTCTTCGACCCGAAGCACGGTGGCGAGACACGCGACGACCGCTTGAAAGAGTACATTATGGTTAACCCCAAGGCTACTGTTGCAGCCATCCGCGAGGCAACCGCCCTGCTGCTTGAGGACGGCAAGCTCAAACTCATAGGCAAGCCCAACAAGATGAAGGTCTTCAAGACCAAGATGGAGAACACCAAAGAATACGGCCTGCGTAGCAACATCGACTTCCTGCTGAAAGCATAAGACACAAACAGTCAGTCTTTTAATACATTAAACAACACAATTAACTAAAATCATTATGAAATCAAAACTGAGACCACTCCTCATTGCTATGCTGGCAACCGTTATGGTAGCCTGTGGAGAAAAAGACAACGACGGACAGACTCCTAACGACAACAACAATGGCAACAACCAGACGTCAACCATTGCTGTCGGTCGTATCGGCAACGGAAGCATCACCATTGGCGATTACCCCAACCCAAATGCCTACGGCATTGATTTCGACAAGGACGGTGTACTGGAATTCAGCATCAACGGCGAAGGCGACAACACCTATCTGGCATACCAGTGGACCGAAGGCGGCAACAACATTGTCGCTTCTACGTCAGCTTGGGACTATCTGGCCCCGCTTGCTCAGAACACCGTCATCGGTCCCCAGAGCAATTTCGCAGGCCAAGGCGACGCTATGTTTGAGGACTTCAACTCGCTCCCCGAAAAGTTCTATGTAGGCTGCCGCTTCGTGCTTTCCGACGGCGTACACTATGGCTGGATTTCAGTACGGTACCAGAACGGCACGCTGAATTGGGAGAAATGTGCCTACAACACCAACAAAAACGAGTCTATCGAGGCCGGCAAAGAGTAATCTTGCCATAATCACAGACACCACACGTAGCCGGCCCTGCTGCAATGCAGAGCCGGCTACGTAATTCTTACCAATATTCTTTGATAATTATTTTTTGCCGTGTCGGTAAAATCTTGAGGATGGCAAGCTCAAACTCATAGGCAAGCCAAACAAGATGAAGGTCTTCAAGACCAAAATGGAGAACACCAAGGAATACGGCCTGCGTAGCAACATCGACTTCCTGCTGAAAGCTTAAAAAACACATTTGGACAACTGATTTTAGCCGTGGGTATGCACCTGCGGCTAAAAAAATTATATGGACAAAAAAACATTTGAGCAGCAGAAACCATTTGCAAGGGACCGTATTCCATCGATGAAACGACGCTGTATCGATCACGATTACAGGGAACGGCGCATATATATGGTGACGCTTGTCGTGGAAGGACGCAGAAAACTCTTTGGCGAAGTAATAGGCCACAGCAACGCGCCTAAAGGAAGCGTGGAGGCACCACGGATGGAGCTTTCGGTTCTGGGAGAGGCCGTGCAGCGATGCTGGTTGGAAATACCACAGCACTACCCCGAAGTCAGTCTGCTGGCACTGCAGCTGATGCCCGACCACCTGCACGGCATCCTCTTCGTGAAAAAGACGATGGAAGAGCATCTTGGCACAGTGATAAAAGGTTTCAAAACAGGCTGCAATAAGGAGTACCGGCAGTTAGTAGGGTATGTTGCGACAATGTCGCAACACACATCACAACCACGCCATACTGGCCACGAACGCGGACTTCTGTTCGAACGAGGCTACAACGACCGCATCCTGCTGCAGGACGGCCAACTGCAACGCTGGATAGACTACCTCGCCGACAACCCGTGCCGACTTCTCGCCAAAAGAGAGCATCCTAATCTCTTCCGTGTGCGGTTCGGCTTGGAGTACGCCGGACAGACCTACGCCGCCATTGGCAACCGCTTCCTGCTCGACCGACCCACAAAGCTGCAGGTACAGTGCTCCCGCAGCCTCACAAAAGAACAGAGACAGGCCACCGTGGAACATTACCTCGCAGCGGCACGGCAGGGTGCCGTGTTGGTGTCGCCCGCCATCAGCGAAGGCGAGAAAGCCGTTATGCGCGCCGCCCTTGAGGCTCACCTGCCACTCATCTTCCTTTCAGCCAACAGCTTCACCCCCTTTACCAAACCTGGAGGAACCTTCACCGAGGCCTGTTCCCAAGGCAACCTTCTAATCCTCTCCCCTTGGGGCGACCGCACCTCCACACAATCCATCACCCGCGCCGAATGCCTCGCCCTAAACGCGATGACAAAGAAGATAACAACAATCTAGACTTCTAATAGCAGCAAACGATTATCCTGCGTCACTGCGAAAAGATATGCATTGGTACGGGATATGTTTTCTGGCAGGGAATACCCTCTCCTTATTAATACACAACCACCATAATTACAGTCATTTAATAATATCATATATATCAGAGCCGTGATCATAGTAATCATCAAACTCGTTATAATAAGAATATGTATATTTTAATGAACTATATGACTGAGAAAACTCATATGTAAAACTTCCATCAATGCTTTCATCTACCCTCTTGTATACAGTCTTGCCTCCCTTTGAATCTTTTGTCGACAACTTAATAATGACCTTTTTTGATATATTTTTAATCACATCAGCTTTAAATTCATCAAAACTTGGTCCACCAAAATATGTATTATGAGAATGTGACATCGTTTTTATTCCTTCGTCAACAAATTGAATAGCTATCCATTCAATTTGAGATTCGTCTCCTGTTTTTTCAATATGTTGATAAAAGTATATTTCGCCATTGCGAGGTTTGGTTGTTTGAGCAATGCTTCCAGATGGATAGAAAGGCAATGCTATCATACAAAACATAGCAAGTTTTGTCAATGCTTTTACTATTTGTTTCATCTTATAAATGGCGTTTTATACTGTTGCCTCTCAGTTCAAAAACTCTTCTGCACCTCGACGATCTATTATCAAAAAAACAGGAAGCGTGGTGCTAGTACATTCTTTCTTAGATAGAGGTTCTAGCAATATCCTTGCAAAGAGAAGATGCAAATAGTCCACGTTGAAGTACGTAAACCACCACACAAATTCTACCTTATTATATAATTTACTATGTTCCTATCCGCAGAAAGAGCGTAACGCTTCGTCAATTCCATTTGGTTAAAACCTAAACGTTAATGCCAAACCGCTCGCTAAAGTATTATTTGTACTGCTTTTTATTATTGATGGCGAAATAGACAGCATAGCGGTATGCTTCAATTGGTTCCTAAGTGCATCAGCCTGACTTTTATATGAATTCTCACTTGAATTAAACAATGAAATCTCTCCCAAAAGAACGGCCGATGTCGCGAGGGTTCCGACAATTATTGTAGCCCCCTCACCCCAATCATTAACCACCCCGATAGCAATAGTTCCTCCTAACACAGCAAAGCAAGAAATAGTTCCGACCCAATTTCCAACTGCGTTAATATGCTTTGCCTTTGCTTCCAAATCAGCAATACGAGAGAGTAGAATCGCATCAGACATATCATTTGATGTTACTTGAGAGGATGTAGTTTGAGGTTGTTGCGCTGGTTTTTCAACTGGCTCATTGAAAACATCCACATCTCCATTCGAATAAACAATCTTAAACACCTTCTCTATGGAAATAGCAAAAGTTGGTCCTTGTTGATTGTTCCATCTTTTGAATTCAACGTAATCCTCGTTAACACTTAGTATCTTAGCCTCAACTTTTGTACCATCCTTTTTATGGATAACATCCTGTGCAAATGCGGTGCTTGTACATAAAACTACTGCAAACACACCAATCAAACATCTTATACGCATAATATTTATGGCAGATATGCCGCTGCCACTCCGGTTCCATAACTCTTCCGTGCCGCGTTGAGTTTAATATAAAACAAGACGTGGCACCGTATGCCACTTCTCCCTACGGAGGTCGTGAGAATTACCTTAAAACGAAGAATAGGATACAGTCCACGCTATACACGCGAACCGCCATACCGTCCTTGCGTTTTATTGGAAGTTTCTCACGTTTCCGTAGGCAAGAGTCGAGCATAACGCCTCGTGGTTTTCGTCTAAAACCAACTGCAAAAATACATACTTTTCTCAAACTGACCAAATTTATTTTTGCCGTGTCAACGAAAAAGTGTATTTTTGCAGTCAAATAAGCCAAACAAAAACCAGAACCTATCATTATGAAAACACGTAAATTATTGCTGTTTGCATTGCTGCTGGCAGCAACAAACATCCAAGCACAAGTTTGGATTTGGCCCATTGCGGGGCAAAAGACGGGTGCCAACATCCTTAGTCAGCCAAACACCCACATCGACAAAGAGCTCAACGAAAGCGACCTGTTCATAGGTGGAACGGAAGGCAACGCAGTGGTATGTCCTGTAGACGGCATTATCGAAGATATCAGCATTGTATTCATCCCAAAGCTATTCTCGGTATACGGTCCAAAATATGACAAAATCGACAATTGGGACAAGGAAATCGCTTCCTTTAAATGCGATTTCAGTTTCTATGACCCTAAATACACCTCAGGCCAGCTGAGAGTCGGGTTGACCGACGGGCGTGTGATTCAACTAAGTGGTCTATACGGCAAATACTCCTTCCATAAAGGTCAAAAGGTAAAAGCAGGCGACACGCTGGGACTACTAAGCTATTCATACAGAGGTATAAAGAAACCGTCGCTCCGCTTTCAGGTCTTTAACAAGGGAGGATACAATATAGACCCGATGGGACCATTCGGTCTTGAAAGCACATTTAACCTTGAGCCTATTGTACGTGAGGACCCGATATCTGTCGAGCATCTGCGCGAAGACCTCACTATCTTCGAGAAAGTGTTTGTCGAGCTCTACCCATCGCTGAACGAGCGGATGAGCAAAGAGGCGTTCCACGACAGTATGGAAGCCCTGCGGCAGTCGATTACCAAGCCCACCCCGCACCATTCTTTAGAGCCTATGGCCCGACTCACATACCTGATTCACGACAGCCATATAACACCACTGCCCGACAACCTCGACAACCAGGTAATAAGGGATATCTACTGGCCAAAGCTATACTTCGTTTGGTGCGATGATTCAATCCACGTGATGAGGGCTGCCAAAGGTTATGAGCAATATGTTGGCCGGACAGTGAAAAGCATCGACGGTATGCCAGCGCACGACTATGTGCATCAGGCTGTTAAATACACAGTAAAGTACGACCTCAACGTGCAGAGTATGATAGACGAGCAGCTTATACTAATGCAAAGAGTCATTTCTTTCCTGCACCCTGATGCCAATGCCAACACAAAAATGCACGTCGTCTTCCACGACGGCGAGGAGGCTGACATACCTTTCGCCAAGGTTCCAATACATTATGAGGGCGCTGACGAACAGAGATTCATTGCTTGGAGAAACATCAACCGCAATCCCGACCCGGACAGCGTATACACTGCACTGATGCTGAACGACTCAACGGCATACCTTTCAATCCGTTCCTTTGAGATACCGCCAAAAACTCTCGAAAATATGCTGCAATGGATTGGAAATTGCAGGGCTGACAATATGATTGTCGACGTGCGCAACAACGATGGCGGCGACTCCAAAGCAATGAAAAGTCTGTTGGCCTGTTTTGCGCAGAAGCCTATGAACCGTCAGAAAGGAAGCCATCTCTTTGTGAACAAACGCAGCGGCTTCGAGGGACTGAAATACTGCGAGAACCTCAGACCTGAAGACACACTTTTCCCTAACTACATACAAATGAAAGGCAAGCCCGGATTCTATTGTTTCGACACTGCTGAAACGACATCCTGCATTATGCCCGACAGCGCCCACCAATACAAGGGCCGCGTCTATGTGCTCACCAACGGCCGTTCGTTGTCGTGTGCCACCATCTTCCCTGCCGTTCTGGTTCGCAACCGCCGCGGTGTCAGCGTTGGCCGCGAGACAGGCTCTGCATACCACTTCATCAATGCCTATGAAAGTGCCCATATAATGCTCCCCAACCTGATGCGAGTAATAGCCATACCAATGGTAAAGGTGGTGTTCGACACCACCGTATGCGCCCGCACACCTTGGGGGCGCGGTCTGTTGCCAGACCATAATGTACCTCTGACCTACAGAGAACTGATAATGGGCGACGACGGCGAGACCGACGTGATGCTCGAATACGCCCTGCAACTTATTGCTGATGGCAAATACCTCAGTGCTGAAGACCCCTTTGCAGAGTCCGATGCACCCAAGCATAACAACCATTTGTGGATATGGATTGCCGCCGCTATTGGAGTCACATCCCTACTCGCCATACTAATACGATCAAAACGAAGAACAAAGAACCAACAACAAACCCCTATAACCCTACAACCTTAAATCCTTTTAACCCTAAAACCTTTTAACCCTAAAACCCTTTAACCCTAAAACCCTTTAACCCTTATGACAAAATACATCGGAGCTCACGTTAGTGCTTCGGGTGGCGTAGGAAACGCCATCCTTAATGCAGAGGCCATTGGAGCCAACGCATTTGCCCTGTTCACACGCAACCAGCGCAGCTGGGTCAGCAAGCCGCTGGCTCAGATGGAGATTGACGGATTCAAAGCATTGCTTGCTGACCGCGGCTTCAGTCCCAAATATGTGCTGCCGCACGACAGCTACCTCATCAACCTCGGTTCGCCCGACGAAGAAACGCTCCAGAAAAGCCGTGCCGCTTTCCTCGACGAGATGACACGCGCCCAGCAACTGGGACTGCAGATGCTCAACTTCCACCCCGGCAGCCACCTCAACAAGGTCAGCGAGGAAGAATGTCTCGACCAGATAGCGCGCGAGGTTAATCTGGCACTGTCAATGACCGAGGGCGTCACCGCCGTCATCGAGAACACCGCCGGACAGGGCACCAACCTTGGCTGGCGTTTCGAGCACATAGCGCGCATCATAGAGGGCATCGACGACAAGAGTCGTGTGGGCGTCTGCATCGACACCTGCCACACCCTTGCCGCCGGCTACGACTTGTCGACAGAAATGGGCTACCAGTTCTGCTTTGAAGAGTTCGACAGGCTCATAGGCCAAAAGTACCTGCGTGCCATCCACCTCAACGACAGCAAGAAAGCCGCATCGTCACACGTCGACCGCCACGAGGTGTTGGGCGAAGGATTCTTGGGCAAAGCATTCTTTGAGCACTTTATGAACGACCCACGCTTCGACGATATGCCAATCATACTCGAAACTCCCGATCCGATGCGTTGGGCTGACGAAATCAAGTGGTTGCGGAGCCTTGAGAAATAGTCAAACTCTGCGAATAATGAATGCTATCAAACGCTTCCTATCCTTAGCACTGCTGGTTATGGCTTGCAGCACTGTGACAGGACAAGGCCTTCTGACCTTGAACGACGATCCTCTGAGTTATGAGAACCTGCGTGGCCCTGTGAAAGAAGTGGAGCTCCTGGATATGTCAATCTACGAAGACGGTGAAACAACCATCTGGGACACCATATACCTGCTTTTCAACGAAGACGGGCAAATCCTACAACACAATTGCTTTATGCACGCTGAGTATCCCTACATCATATACCTCTACACCAATGGCAGGTTGACTGAGGAGAAGTGGTGGAACAACTATGACAGCATCAGAAGACAATATCACTATTCACCAAACGGCTGCCTGTCATACGCCGTCGAATTTTACTACGAAGAGGGCGAACAAAAGATTTATGACACAAACCAATACCACTGCGACTCGCTGTGCCGCGTAACGATGCAAATATACAACCACTTCCAGGACACAGTCCGATGCACCTACGACGAAAACGGCAGGATGACAAAATGGTGCAACTGGGAAAGATGCGAAGATGGATGCGACGGATGCTCCACATTCATTTACAACAGCCAAGGTCTTCTTGTCAAAGAGCAAAGCGGGCATCGGTATTCAAATGGCAACAAAGAATACATTTACAACGAGAAAGGATTTGTATCTACCTATATCGATAACTTTACCGGAGAAGAGAATACCATACACTACGAATACACATACGACAGTTACGACAACTGGGTGACACGGCGACGTGACAACCATTTCATCATTCGTAAAATCACTTATTATGAATAATGGCATCCTGCACGGCAGCAATCCTGCAAAAGGTCATTTATTTGTCTAAACGACGCAATATAAAACGCCATTCGACGTTTTTGCAAAAAATAAAACAATGAAAAGAACAATCCTGATACTATTGCTGCTCTTCTGCGCCACCTCCCTGACGGCGCAAATAACCCATACCTCGCAGGGCAACTATGACAAAAATGCCGACGAGATACTGAAGAAAGCATCCAAGAAAATAGACAACGCCAGCGGAGTAACTTTCACTGTCACAATGACAAACAAAGACAGCAACAAAAAGGCCACCGCAAAACAAACCGCCAACGTCACCTACCAGCGCGGCAAATACTGCGTTAGCTTTGACGGAAACACAATTTATTGCGACGGCACCGCCACGTGGCACTGGAACAAGAGCTCAAAAGAGGTCGTGGTCAACAATCTAAGCGACGCCCAAGACGACCTGATGAACCCCGGCGCGCTGCTGGCCAACTACACCAAGAACTTCAAAGCCAAGTACATCCGCAAAGAGAGCAACGGCGATGCCGTCATCGACCTCACGCCTAAGAAAAGCAAAAGCTACTACAAGATACGCTTCATCATAAACAGCAACAACGTCATACGGAGAATGGAGATGCACAACTACGACTCCTCGTCTGCTGAGTATGATGTAAGCAAGTTCACAACGGCAAAAGTCAATGCAAACACCTTCGTCTTTCCTCAAAAAGAAAACCCCGATGTCGAGGTAATCGATATGAGGTAACATCCTTATAAACAACTACAACCTCGTTATGGCCATACTACTGCTTGAAACAGCCACACAGATATGCTCAGCCGCCCTCGAGAAAGACGGCAAAATCATTACCGAAATACACAGCGACGAACCCAACGCACACTCGTCGAAACTGGCAGTATTCATCGACAAACTGTTGAAAGAAAACGGACTTAAGCCCCAAGAACTTGAGGCCGTGTGTGTGTCATCGGGCCCTGGATCATACACAGGCCTACGAATAGGCGTCAGCAGCGCCAAAGGCATCTGCTATGCACTGGGCATCCCACTGCTCTCCGTGCCAACCTTAGAGAATATGGCCGACCTGTACTTTGCCCGTCACAAAGACTATGACGGACTGGTTTGCCCAATGATCGACGCTCGAAGAATGGAATGCTACACAGCCCTTTACGCCAGGGACGGCATAGTTAGAGATACGCAAGCAGAAGTAATCGAGGCCGGCATTTACGACCAATGGCTCGACAAAGGACCGGTGACATTCATAGGCGACGGTGCCGAGAAGACGCGCCAGCTGCTGGCTGTACACCCCAACGCACGCTACGACACCGCCTTCACCATCTCAGCTGAAGGTATGGCGGCAAAAGCAGAGGAAAAGCTACGCAAGGGCGAGAAAGAGGATGTGGCATACTTTGAGCCCTTCTATCTGAAAGACTTCGTTGCAAAGAAATCGGTAGTGCACGGACTCCGATAGCGACACAGAAAACTCATTACCGATGCTTAAATATATAGGAAAACGCTTGCTCTACGGCCTCTTGGTGATACTGGGAGTCGTCACGCTGGTGTTTTTCCTGTTCAACATACTGCCCGGCGACCCGGCAAGGATGATGCTGGGCCAGCGTGCAGATGCAGAGAGCGTGGAGATGATAAACCGCGACCTGGGCAGGGACAAGCCCATCGGAGTGCAGTTCGCAGGCTATCTGAACGACCTCTCCCCTATCTCGTTCCACAACAACCGCGACAAAAACAGCTATTGGTATCTGGATCCGGAGAAATACGAGCCCTACGGCACGATTGTCAAGCTTGGAGCGACCTCGGTAGTGGCAAAGATGCCCTACCTTCGCAGGTCGTACCAGTCCAAAAGGAAAGTGACCGAGATTATTGCCACCGCATTTCCACAAACGGCAGTGCTTGCGCTGACGGCGATGCTCTTTGCCGTCATAGTGGGCATTCTGCTTGGCATCGTGGCGGCCTTGCACAAAGGTTCTTGGATTGACCATCTGACGCTGCTGATGTCCACGCTAGGAATGTCGTTGCCTTCGTTCTTTGCGGCCATACTCATCGCGTGGTTCTTTGCCTACGTCCTGTCCGATGTGACGCACCTCAATATGTTCGGTAACCTTTACACCGTAGACGACTACGGATGCGGCGAATACATAGACCTGCGCAACCTCATCCTGCCGGCGCTGACACTGGGCATCAGGCCATTGGCTGTACTGGTAGAGCTGACAAAGAGTTCGATGCTCGAAGCGCTGTCGCAAGACTACATAAGGACTGCCCGCGCCAAAGGTATGTCGAGGAGCAGACTCATATTCAAGCACGCACTGCGCAATGCACTGAATCCCATTGTGACATCCGCATCGGGCTGGCTGGCAGGTTTGCTGGCCGGAGCCGTCTTTGTCGAATACGTGTTCGACTGGAAAGGAATGGGCGTGGTGATTGTCGACGGCTTGGAGAAATACGACTTCCCGGTAGTGATGGGCGCCATCCTATTTATCTGCATCCTGCTGGTGCTGATCAACATCATCGTGGACATACTTTACGGCATCCTCGACCCACGAGTGCGACTCAGCTGACCCGAATCATCCTTTTAATGCACTCGGACAGAACGACTTTTTTTTGTCGCCAAAAGAGATGATGGAGTATATCGATAGCTGTCCGTTTCCAGTATTATATGTTTCGGGCAAGAGCGTGCACAAAAAGAAATAGCCGGCAAATGTCGGCTATTAATCTGTGTCGCCTATACGATAGGCTATACGTTGTGTCGGGCCGGTAGCCAGAGTGCTACTTGTCGAGTCCGAGTCGTTTCATCATATCGGGCTTGATTTCGGTCGGGAAGATTTTCTGGTATTCCTCGTAGGTGTAGCGCTGGCTGTCGCCGTTGCAGATGTACCAGAGCTGCATAGAGAAATCGTAGGCGTTCTGATAGCCTTGCAGTATCTGCGAAAGCCCTTTCTCCCTATTGAAGACGGCGAACGAGGGGAAGCCTATCTTCTGTCCAAGAATGGCGCGTGCAAAGGGGTGGGTTTGAGGACGCTGACCAGGGGTCTTGGTGTTGCTGTATTTAACACCGTTCCAGGTGAAGGTGGAGTTGCCTTCAGCGTCGAACTTAACCGGAATGTAGAATTTGTTAAGGATGGCTGCGACAACAGGGTCGGAGAATGTGTCCTGGTCCATCTTCTTGCACCATCCGCACCACGAGGTCGAGAAGTCGACGAAGAATAGCTTTTTGTTTGACTTTATATCAACCTGCGATGCTTGTTCCATTGTGCGCCACTGTACTTGGGCTTGCAAGTCGCAAACCATCAAAGCGGCGAGGAACAAAAAGGGTATTATTTTTTTCATCATTTGCATATTATTTTCAGATTAGTATCGGTTTGTTTCGTTCAACAAAAGGGATATAACTGCGTTTAATGTGTTTTATTATATTGAATATCTTAAATAAACTTAAAATCACCATTCTATTTTCCAGTCCGACTCCTTTTCATCCTTTGTCGGGTCGTATTCTTCTTCGCGGTCCATACGGTCGCGAACACGGAACAACTTGCCAAGCCAGTCGTCCTTCTTCGATTTCTTCTGACCCGGGTTGGCTTTGTCTTCATCTATAATCTTGGTTATCTCGGTGACAAAGTGTTCCACGTATTTTGGGGAAGTATTCTCATCGTGATGTATCTGTGCACCAGTGTAATAGTGCCTTATAATGGAATCGTAGGCAATGCCCAGCGACACCATACGGATTGTACCCTCTTGACTGAGGCCCACGCCGTGGCCGTAACCGTGGCCGCTAAGGATAACATCGCCGGTCTTTGAGTCGGTAGATACCGAGAAAAAGGTGGATTTGAGACCGAAGTCGGTGCGTACCCTTGTCAGCGGCACACCGAGTATGCGAGCCTGACGCTGAGGCTGCGAGAAGGTGAGCAGAGTGTTGCGCACCTCGGGATCCTGCGTGTTGAGCTTGTGAGTTTTGGAGAAGTAGTTGAGCCACTTGTCCTTGGATATCACTTTGGTCCAGTTGGATTGACGCATACGGTAGGAGAAAGTGTCCTGCACCGAGCGCAGGTAAGGCAAGGCTGTACGCCACACATCTTCAGAATTGGCTGTCTGTCCGCCCGAATTGGAATGAAACGGCGTGTCGATAAGATTGCCGTCGGCATCGACAATGGTCTCACCCGACGACTGCATAGTGCCAAGCATTATGTCGGGCCTTACACAACGGTTCTGGTAGGCCTGGCAATGCACATAGTCACAGAAGTTGAAGCCGTCGGCACGGTGTTTTTTCATATTGCGCAACGCCCAGGTGCGTGATATTACGGCCTGAATGCGGAATATGTCGCTCTGCTGTCCATAGATTTCCGATTGCACGACGCCAGCAAGGTAGGTCTCGAATTCGACACTGTTGATTATACGCAGATTAGACTTGTCGTAGGCAGAGACAAGCAGGTCACCCTCGTAGGTGCGCTGCTTGACACCGGTAGGATTGAGGCACATTATGCAGGCGGTATCGGTGGCCATAATGCAAGCCTGCTTGTAAATACCATATTCATAGCCATTCACGGATATCTTAACGCCTGTCGCTGTCGGGAGCAATTCGACCGACATACCTTCGCCAAGCGAGGGCTCAAGCAACAGAGTGTCGTTGGCATAGAGGTCGTAGAGCCCGAGGTCGAACGAGACATTGATGGCTTCGATGTTGCTGTTTGAGAACAGGCGCACCTTGATTTTGTCGGCTGAGGCCGTGAATGCGGAAAGCAGAAGGAGTAGTATGATTGCGACGCGTTTCATAAGGTATCGTAGTAAGGCTGTTGGTTATTGTTTGACAATGCTTGTTATTTCATCGGCAGTACGGGCTGAGGCTCCGGGACCACCAAGTATGGCAATGAGACGGTCGTATTCTGCCATAATTGCAGAACGACGCTCATCGTTGGACGTTATCGAGCAGAACTCGCTGTCGAGTGTCTTGAGGTTGAATTGTCCCTGTATCAGCTCGCGTACAACAGGGCGGTCGGCAATAAGGTTGACAAGCGAAATATACTTGATTTTGTTGCCTATAAGCACACGAGCAATGGCGGCAGAGAGTCTGTTACACTGGTAGCATACCACCTGCGGCACGCGGAACAGGGCCGTCTCGAGCGTTGCCGTGCCCGAGCATACGACGGCTGATTCAGCCTCGGAAAGCAACTGGTAGGTGCCGTCAAAGCGTATGTCCACATTTGAAATACCTGCAGGTATGAACTTGCGATAAAATTCTTCACCAATAAGTGTCATTCCTGCAACGGAGAAACGGCACTCAGGATGCTTGGCAGCCAGTTGCATCATCAAAGGGAGCATCCGTTTGAGTTCCTGTTTGCGGCTGCCTGGCAGCAGGGCCACAAGGCGTGGTGCAGAAGCCAACGGCTGCAAAGCCGCTTTTTCTTCCTTGAAATGTGCTATCTCATCAAGCAGAGGGTGCCCGACATATACCGCCTGCGGAAAATTGTTATCAGCATAGAACTTCCGTTCGGACGGGAGAATATAGCATAGTTTATCAAGGTCGCGACGCATAGGGCGTATGCGGTTCTTTTTCCAAGCCCAAATCTGCGGTGAGATGTAATAGACATTGCGAAGGCCAAGTTTATGGGTGTACTTGGCTATCTTGAGATTGAATCCCGGATAATCGATAAAGACAACAGCATCGGGATTGAATTCTGTTATGTCTTTCTTACAAAAGCTAATATTGCCGAATATGGTTTTGAGATGTGAGAGCACCTCGAAAAAGCCCATAAAAGCCAAATCGCGTATGTGACGCACCTGGACAGCATTGGCACCGTGTTCGGTTGCGACCTCAGCCATTCGGTCGCCGCCCCAGAAACGAATCTGGGCATCGGGCTGACGCTCAAACAGTGCCCGCATCAGGTTGGAACCGTGCAGGTCGCCAGAGGCCTCTCCTGATATAATATAGTATTTCACAGTGCTATAGCTTTAGTCTTGAACAATATATAAAGAAAGATTATAAACGTCACGAACAGCGCAATAATCATTGTCTTGACAATCTGCGTGTCCTGTTTCTTTTTAGCGAAATGGCGCAGTATGAGCAGAGGCAGCACGAAGCATATTCCAAACCATCTGATATGGCTTTCTACCGGCTGGTGAGCTATGAAAAGTCCAAGCCAAAGCAGGACTCCTGTAACCAATTCTGAGCCAAGCGACAGCAACAAGCCTGCCAGCACTCTGTTTTGTTTCAGCAAATCACTCATAATCCTTTCTTATCTTTTCAATTAAGTTCATAGCTGTGAAATCGGTAGTCGTAGGCACGATTGACACATAGCCGTTCTGAAGCGCCCATTGGTCGGTGTCTTCTGATATGTCGTCACACTCGAAATTACCTGTAAGCCAGTAGTACGGACGACCGTGCGGGTCGACACGTCTCTCATAGCTGTCAACCCATCTGGCCTGCGACTGGCGGCAGACCCTGACTCCCTTTATTTTACCGTCTGCCGGCACCGGGATGTTGACATTGAGCGCATATTTGCTCGGCAGTTCATTCTCAAGGGCCTTTTTGATAATACTCCTAACAAAGGGCACCGACGGCTCAAAATCGGCATCGGGTGAGAAATCAAGCAGTGAGAATCCGATTGCCGGCAAGCCACTTACGGCAGCCTCCAAAACGGCTCCCATAGTGGCCGAATAAAGCACGTTGATCGACGAGTTGCTGCCGTGGTTGATGCCCGAAAGCACAAGGTCGGGGCGGCGGGGGCAGAAGTTTTCCGCACACAGCTTCACGCAGTCGACCGGTGTGCCGTCGCACAGATACACCATACTGCCCTCTATTTCAGAGATTGTGTGTACACGCAAAGGGCGGCTGCTTGTAAGCGAATGCGACAACGCCGAGGCGTTGCGTTCAGGAGCCATAACAACGATGTCGCCCAATTCGTGGGCTACGCGTATAAGGGTCTGTATGCCTTTTGCACCGTAGCCGTCGTCGTTGGTTATAAGGAACAGTGGACTCATCGCTTGTATTATCTGGCAAAATAGGAGTGTTCGCGACCCAAGAAGAACGATGCCGGCTGGAGGATATTGTCGAAGATGTAGTATTGGATCAGCACCGTATCTTTGTTGTCCAGAATTGCATAAAGACGGTTTATGTCGAAAACCTCGTACATTGAGGTATCTGGCATAGAACGCAGGTCGTCGGGATTGGTGTATTTTATGTAGGTCTTCAGAGTGCGGGCCTTGCCGTTTACATCTGTCACCGTGAGGATTGTCCTCGGTGCACCCGAGAAAGTGGTGTCAAGTTCAACCTTGGGCACTGCCTTTGCATACTCGTCAAAGTTAAGATTGACAAACGAT
This sequence comes from uncultured Bacteroidota bacterium, assembly GCA_902788805.1. Lineage (GTDB taxonomy): Bacteria > Bacteroidota > Bacteroidia > Bacteroidales > P3 > Colimorpha. The sequence goes on from CADALO010000006.1 coordinate 127,076, forward strand.
GACAGCAACTGGGCCACGCGAGCCGTATCAAAGCCGTCGACACGCTGAGGCGGGGTTAGCATATTGAACACAAATCCATCCCCTACCCTTTCTACTGAAAACGATTCTTCGGGCTTGGAAGGAATCTGCAGTTCCACTTTGGCGATCTGCTGAACTGGAAGACTGACAATGGAATGGCTGCGCCAAGCGTAATGGTCGACGACAAAACGCGGCGAGAGGCATCCTCTGAAACCTGGGATGTTGACGACGTATGGATACTTGTCGCCCTCGCGGTACATATAAGTGGCCATATTGTCCTGCGTGTCGTGTCCCACGTAGATAACACGGCGGTTTGTATATGGGAAGAGACGCATCTTGCCGTTAAACCAATTGATGCGGTAATCTTTATAATACACTTCCACCTTGACACTCTTGGCAGCAAGCTGCTTGGTAACAGTCTCTGCTGCAGCGCTGTTGACCTGACTGCGAATACGCATATCCGAGAGCGTCTGGAGCAACAGCTCTATCATCGGTTCACTGGCCGGGTATTTCTCGTCCACAAGCCAAAGCGAATCATTCTCATAGGACAGCAAAACCTGATGGTTCTCCTTGTCGGCCATAAATATCTTACTGACAGCACCAGGGTAGCCCGCTGCCTCTATCTGAAAGTCCTGCTTGAAGGTGTGGTTGCGGCTGCGCGACAGCACAACGACAAGAGTGACTATGCCCAGCAGGACAATTAACAAAGCTATTATTAGATTTTTCTTAGTTTTCATTGTAGTCTTAAAAAGATGTTACATTTGTTTTCTTCTGTATCTCAGCACTCTGGCGCACAACACCACGGCGGCAAGCAACAATACCAGCACAACCGGATAGACAATGTTGGCAAACTGGTAGTAGCCTCGCTGCGACTTGACCTTTGCAACATCAAGACGTCGTATTGCGATATTTCTGGGACGGGCATCGATCATTGCCTCATCGCCAGCCAGGAAGTTGATAGCGTTCAGTATAAACGTCTTGTTGGCGAACATTACATCAGTATACTTGTCATACCCGAGCGGCAAGGGATATAAGCCCTGTTCGCTGGCTTGGACACCGTTACGGATAATGTCGCCGTCCGAGACGACAATCATCTGTGTTGGCTTTTCGCATTCCGACTTATAGCCTATCTCCGACAGTTCCATAAATGCCGTCGCCAGTCTGTTCCTGAACAGGGACTGGAAAGAGCCCTCAAGCAGCACAGCCACAGGCAGATTGCTGCGGTTGAACAACTGCTCGTTGACCGGAATACGCGCATCGGCAAGCTGTACATTGACCGGGGCGTTCTTGATATGTACGTGATCGGATGTAGTAAGCAGCACAGTCTTCTTTATATTATTGTCGATTAGGTCGATGCTGCTGATAAAATCAGTCTTCAGAACGTCAAGATTGCGCACAATAGGATGGTCTGAATTAGGCACCAACGTCGGGAAATAATACCACGGCACCAACTGCATACGGTTGTCGTTGCCCATCATCGGTATACCGCGGCAACGGTAATCCATTAGCAGATCAGGATTGATGCGTACGCCATAGTTGAAAAACATCTCCTCAAGGTTGGTCGGAAGACGGGTGGCAAAGGTCTGTTCTTTTCCTTGCAGGCTATCCAAATCGGCATCAAGCGCATCGACAAGCCACAGGATTTTGCCTCCATACATCACGAACTGGTCTATGACATACAAATCCTTGTCGCTAAAGGTTTCCAACGGTTTGGGAACAACCAGCACATCATACTTGTTGCTTACCGTAACGCTTGAGTCGCTGACATTCTGTATGCGGCCGGTCAAGGCATTGATATTCTGATTCAGATACACATTCTCAACCTTGTAGTCGTCCACGAGCGACATCTGGATATCGTATATGTCAATCTTATCCAGCTCGTTGTGGCCCGTAAGGAAACCCACCCGGGCCTGGACAGGACGCATCAGGCGATGAAGGGCTGTGACAAAATTGTACTCGAGGTTCTCGACCGAAGTATTTATCACCTCCTCGGTCGAACGGCTGCTCAAACCTGCCGACTGAAGCTGCAATGCCGTTTCCCTGCCTTTGTAGGTCACCTCCATAGCAGGATAGACAACCTGCTGTTTCTGCACGCCTTCCTCCTCTGTCGCAATGGGTATCGGAACCAGTCCCTTCTTGACAAGTGTCTGATACAGTTGCATCTTCTCCTCTTCAGTCTTGAAGGCATTGGGATTGATGAACTCATACTCGACATTGCTGCTATATGCCCTGAACTGGTCGAGCATATTCTTGATATCGTTGCGGAAACGACGGTATTCGGCCGGCAAGTCGTCACCTTCAAGATACACGCGGAACAGGACCTGATCGTCCAGTTCCTTCAGCACCTCCTTGGTAGACTCCGACAGCGTATAGCGCTTCTCTGATGTCAAATCAAATCGCCTGAACAAGTAGCTGCTGATAACGTTGGCAAAGACCAACACCAGCAACACAGCTATTATTCCCAGAATATTTTGACGGCGAATATTTCTCATTCTCTTTAATCTTTAATTCTTCTTAACTCTTCCCGTCCATTTGCGCGACTGCAGTACAAGCCGTGTAAGCATAATGAACAGCGTAATAATCGACAGGAAATACACCACATCGCGCGTATCTATCACACCACGCGAAATGGACTCATAGTGTGCCTGCAAGCCAAATCCGCGCAACACCAGCGCCACCTTGCCACTCATCAACTGATACAGCGACTCGAAGCCAAGATAGCAGAATGCACACAACAGCGCAGCAACGATGAATGCCACTATCTGGTTGCTTGTCAGCGACGATGCAAACAGACCTATCGACACAAAAGCACCGCCAAGGAACAAAAGTCCGATATACGAGCCCACGACGCTGCCGGTGTCGATATTGCCCATCGGATCGCCCAGTCGATATACGCTCCAATAATAGACCAGCGTCGGCAGCAACGATATGACCACCAGCGTAAAACCTGCCAGGAACTTGGCCATAACAACCGTGAACTCCGACAAAGGCTTGGTCAGAAGCAGCTCCAGCGTACCGTTGCGCTTCTCTTCGGCAAGCATACGCATCGTCAGCGCGGGTATCAGGAACAAGTACAGGAACGGTCCCAGCAGGAACAGGCCGTCAAGACCTGCATACTTGTAGTCAAGAATGTTGAAACTCGTCTTGAACACCCACAGCATCAGTCCTGTGAAAACCAAAAACACCACTATCGTCAAATATCCCATCAACGATGAGAAAAACGACGACAATTCTTTCTTATATAAGGCAAACATTTCTATTTATTTAAACCTTTCCTACTCATCATTCGAACTTGATACGCTTCGAGGCATTGGAGCGACCCTGGTATTCACCGAACGACAGGTCAAGCACCGTCTCGAACAAGAGCTGCGTGGCCTTGACGATAAAGCGGCGGTCAATATTCTCCACTATGTCGCTCGGCACGTGATTGTAGCGTGCCCCTTTGAAGTTGGTGATGGTTATCGACGGAATGTCCACGTGGTCAAACGCCACGGCGTCGCCCTTGGGCATCGTCTTCATTCCAACCGCCACATCGTTTGAGCAATACACCGTGTCGACACGCTTGGCTACGCCCCACAGATGGGGATACCTCTTGTTGCCCATCACGGCTATACTGTCGCCACAGCCAACTGAAGCGACATTGACGAAAGCCTCGATGCGTTTCAGCGGCGTGAAGTTCGACACAAATATCTGCGAGCCCAGCCGTTGCTGCTCGCCTGCCGAGAAGAGCACAAACACTATGCTCCTCGACGGCTGGTCTTCAGAATACTGCAGCATTCGGGCCGTCTCGAGCAGCGCAGCTACGCCCGACGCATTGTCGTCGGCTCCGGGGAACAGGCAGGTGGTGCCTTGCATACCCACGTGATCCAGATTGGCTCCCACAACGACATACTCGCCATTCATCTTGGGATCCGAGCCGGGATATATGCCTATCACATTGGCTGTCAGTGCTGCCGGATGATATTTGGTGTTGACTTCAATCTCGAATTTCTTCTTCAGGTGGAACGACTGGGGATTGTGCGACTCGTTGATTTTCTGCACAGCTTCTTCGAGCGTCATCACCTCGTTCTGCAACAGGCGGTCGCCGCAATCGCGCGTGGGCTGTATGACGGGGAACGTTGCCAAATGCGGCAGTTCGCCCGAATATACAGCACCCTGCACCTCGTAGGGCGAGCAGTTCGCAGCCATATTGATAACCACCAAGGCACAGGCACCGTGCTTTCTCGCAACTCGCGCCTTGTCCCTCAGCTGCAGGTATTTGCTTGTCACACCTGAAGGCAGAAAACTCGGCACACCGCTCAACACCATCACAACCTTGCCCTTGGCGTCGACATTGGCATACTCGTCGAAGGCACCGTTGTCGATACCATATCCGCAAAACACCACCGGTGCGTCGGCATAGCCTCTGCCGGTCATTCCCGAGCAGCAGAAGTCACGGCCCAACACATACACCTGACTGGCGTCCTTGTTGTTGCCAAGATAGCTGTTGAACGTGCAGTTCTCTATCTCGTTGCACTCTGTCTCAAAGTACTGCGCCCATTCGCCCTTGTATGGCTGCACGCCATAGCGCTCAAGGGCGGATATGACATAGTCGGCCGCGTCCATATAGGCCTCTGTGCCAGCCAGACGGCCCTCATACTTCGACGACGACAACTCCCTGATGTGGCTCAACAGCGTGTCGAGCGAGGCTTCCTGCGCCTTCACGTCGGCGACCGACATCACCGTCAGGCATACAATTGTCAGAAAAACACTTCTCTTTTTCATATCAAGACTTTTAATTTTCAATCATTTACTCGTTTAAGCCTTCAAATTCTCTATCTGTGCCTTCAGCGCAGCTATCTTCTGCTCGGCGTCGGCCTTCTTCTGACGCTCGACGGCGACCACCTTCTCGGGCGCACCGTTGACGAACTTCTCGTTGCCAAGCTTCTTCATCACGCTGGCCAGGAAACCCTCTGCATACTTCAGTTCCTCCTCCAGTTTCTTCTTCTCGGCTTCCACGTCGACATTCTGGCTCATTGGCACAAAGAACTCTGTCGTGCCTATCATAAAGCTCACGGCACCCTCGACTTTGTTGTCAACATACTTGATGTCGCTCACGTTGGCCAGCTTCTTGACAATGCTGTCGAAACGGCTGTTCATACGCTTGCCGTCGCCGCACACGACGAAGAGTTCCAACTGTTCTTTGGGCGACAGGCCGCGGCTGTTGCGCAGGTTGCGCACTCCGGCAATGACGTCGCGGGCCATCGTGCAGTCGTCGAGCATACGCTGGTCGTAGAACACGCTTGAAGGCATATGCTGTATCATAATGCTGCTCTGGGCAATCATCTCGGCCTTTGCCTCGCTGTCGGCCTCCTGCAACAAGTGCCATACCTCCTCCGTGACAAAAGGCATAAACGGATGCAACATATACATCAGACGTTCAAAGATGCTGATGGTTGCGTCGTAGGTCTCTTTGTCGATAGGCGTGCCATAGGCGGGCTTCACCATCTCCAAATACCACGAGCAGAAGTCGTCCCACATCAATTTGTAGGTATTCATTAGCGCCTCGCTCAGGCGGTACTGGTCAAAGTCTTTCTCTATCTGCTCCAGCACACAGGCCATCCGCTGCTCCATCCATTCCACGGCCACCTCGTTCTCGGGTTTGCGCTCCGCATTCTCCGTTTCAACCTGCCATCCTTTCACCAGACGCAGAGCGTTCCATATCTTGTTGGCAAAGTTGCGGCCCTGCTCGCAGATGCTTTCGTCAAAAGGCAGGTCGTTGCCGGCAGGTGCCGTCAGCAACATACCCATACGCACACCGTCGGCACCGTATTTCTCTATCAGCTCTATGGGGTCGGGCGAATTGCCGAGCGACTTGCTCATCTTGCGACCCAGCTTGTCGCGCACAATGCCGGTGAAATAGACGTTCTTGAAAGGCACCTCGCCTCTGTACTCCTCGCCGGCCATAATCATACGAGCCACCCAGAAGAAGATGATGTCGGGAGCCGTGATCAGGTCGTCGGTAGGATAGTAATACTTAATCTCCTCGTTGTCAGGATTGCGTATGCCGTCGAAGAGGCTGATAGGCCACAGCCAGCTGCTGAACCAGGTGTCGAGCACATCCTCATCCTGACGCAATTCGCCGGTATAGCCGTACTTCTCGGCGGCAATCTTGCGGGCCTCTTCCTCGTTAAGGGCCACAACCACCTCCGTTCTACGTTCTCCGCTCTCAGTTCTCAGTTCAAGATACCACGCCGGGATGCGATGGCCCCACCATAGCTGACGGCTGATGCACCAGTCCTTGATGTTCTCAAGCCAGTGGCGGTAGGTGTTTCTGAACTTGTCGGGATGGAACTTTATCTTGCCGTCCTCAACGACCTCGAGGGCCTTCTTGGCTATGTCGCTCATCTTCATAAACCACTGCGTGCTGAGCTTAGGCTCTATCACGGCGTCGGTACGCTCCGAGTGACCCACCTTGTTCACATAGTCCTCTATCTTCTCGACAAGACCGGCCTCCTCAAGGTCCTTCATAATGGCCTTGCGGCAGGCAAAACGGTCCATACCGGCATATTTGCCGCCGTTGGCGTTGAGAGTGCCGTTGTCGTTGAAGATATCTATGCTGTCAAGGTTGTATTTCATACCCAGATTGTAGTCGTTGATGTCGTGGGCAGGCGTAATCTTGAGGGCGCCAGTACCGAACTCGCGGTCAACGTATTCGTCCATAATGATAGGCACCACGCGGCCAACGCCAGGCACAACAACCTTCTTGCCCTTCAGCCACTGGTAGCGCTCGTCCTCGGGATGCACACACACTGCCGTGTCGCCCATAATGGTCTCGGGGCGCGTCGTGGCCACAACGATATAGTCCCGTTCTCCGTTTTCCGCTCTCCGTTCTACGTTCTCCACGAAGTAGCGAAGGTAAAACAGCTTGCCGTGGCTCTCCTTGTAGATCACCTCCTCGTCGCTCACAGCCGTCAGCGCCTGCGGGTCCCAGTTAACCATACGGGCACCGCGGTAAATCAAGCCCTTGTTGTAGAGGTCGACAAACACTTGAATAACACTCTCATAGCGTATGTCATCCATCGTGAAGGCTGTGCGGTCCCAGTCGCAGCTGGCGCCAAGCTTGCGCAACTGCTTCAGGATGATGCCGCCATACTTCTCCTTCCACTCCCAGGCATATTTCATATACTCGTCGCGGCTCAGGTCGCGCTTGTTGATGCCGCGCTCGGCAAGCATCTTCACCACCTTGGCCTCGGTCGAGATGCTGGCGTGGTCCGTTCCCGGCACCCAGCAGGCATTCTTGCCCATCATACGCGCACGGCGCACCAGCACATCCTGAATCGTATTGTTCAGCATATGGCCCATATGCAGCACACCAGTCACATTGGGCGGCGGGATAACCACCGTGTAAGGGCGACGGCGGTCGGGCTCGGAATGAAACAACTTTTTCTCCAACCAAAATTCGTACCACTTCTCTTCAACGGCACGAGGATTGTATTTCGATGCAATTTCCATTATATATAAATATTATTATTTTATTCAATTAATTATTTTTCAATTCAATACACCAACAGAACCCTCAAAGGGCCCATTGGTTCAAACTGCAAAAATACGAAATAATTATGAAATAACACAACTAATCGCAACAAACACCGCTCTTTTTTCAACCGCTCAGTTTGCTCCCCTATGTTAGGGGGTACAAACTCCAGTGGAGCGCGTAGAGCAGATTGCGTGTCGCAAATTATCACGAAGTGACTGAGGAGTGTGTCAGCAATGCCCCTCCTCTTACTTCCCTCTTACTTCCCTCTTACTTCCCTCTTACTTCCCTCTTAGTTTCCTCTTACTATTTGCATATTTTTTCCTCCTCGCCGAGCCCCAAACGCCACCCCGCCATTTCCACCGAACCAACACCGTTTGTTGTCCGCTTGATGTCCGCTTGTTGTCCGCTTGTTGTCCGCTTTAAAAGCGGACAACAAGCGGACATCAAGCGGACAACAAGCGGACAACAGACGGACAAATACCGACCAAAAACACAGGGAAAACCCTTTGCCAGTGCAACACAAGCCCACATAGGCTTTAATTCACTGCTTCTCTATCTTGGATGCTTGTGCGACACACCCCGCCGCTTTGCGGCACCCCTCTCCGAGAGGGGGATGGGCTGCCGCATCGTTTTGATTATCAATAATTGCCAACATTTGTCAATGGGGCGCCGCCGCGCCATCCCCTCTCGGAAAAGGGAGAAGGAACTGCCAGTGGCCGTTCCGATAGCGAAGCGGTGAACAAAAACGAAGTGCGGGGTGTGTCGCACTGACAGCCCAACCGAAATCTGCCGTCTCGGATTTGCAAGCACCAATGATTACAAATTCATCGCAACTAAGGCTTTACACGCACAAATCCGCTATCTTATCACCACCACCTTGCGCGCCGGATAGTTACCAATCTTGACAAGATAGGCGCCACTAGCAGGAACATCAAAGTGTATAGGCGAGAAGGGATCCTGCTCGGTGGCAAGAAGACGACCAGTGATGTCGTACAGCCACACCATATTGTCGTCGGAACCTTCAACCACAACCTGACCGCGGTTTGTGTATACCTTGGCGTTCAGTTCTTCTGCGCCGTTTATGCCTTGTTCCGTTATGTAAATCGTATCGTGCACAAGAACTGTATCGTAGTAAAAGTTGGTAACAAAGACGGTGTCGTAGGTGTATGTGTTGACAATCATTGTGTCGAACTGGTAGTTGTTGACGATGGTTGTGTCAAACATCTGTGTAACGAAGCGCAACGTATCGTGGATATAGTTGTTTATGAAAACAGTATCGTGAACATAATTGTTCACGTACTGGATGGTTGTGTCGTGTATGTAGTTATTGATGTAGGTTGTATCGTGGACGTATTGGTTTACGTACTGAATGATTGTATCGTGGACGTGGTTGTTGATGTAAGTCGTATCGTGAACGTATTGGTTTACAAAAAGGATTGTCGTATCGTGCACATAGTTGTTGATGAAGGTAGTGTCGTGTACGTAGTTGTTCACAAACATTAAGCTTGTATCGTGGATATTGTTGTTGACGAAAGTGGTGTCGTGGATGTAGTGGTTGATATAGGTTGTGTCGCGATAGATAATGGTGTCGGGCAGGGTGAACATAGCCGTCAAGTTGACGTCTGAAGTGGCTGTAAAGGTGTAGGGATTGTCAGTCACACCATTGCTCCAGGCGAGGAATATGTTGTTACCTGTAGGATATACAATAAGAGTGGTTGTGCCGCCGAGGGGCATCTTGCCGCCGCCAAGAACCACACCTTTGAAAGGATTCTCGGGAGTGGCGGCAACCATCACGCTGTCGATGGCGAAATTTGCGGTAAGGGTCGTGTTGCCGTTCAGCACCAATGTGTATGGATTCTCCGTACTGCCGTCGCTCCAGTTGACAAAATGGTAGTTAGTGTCGGCGATAGCATTTACGATAACAGTGTCATTACCACAAGTGGGTTGAGATACAACAACTGCGCTACCGTTCTCAGCGTTCAAAGTAACCTGTGGTGTGCCAAGCTCACTTATGTTTGTACAATTTTCCCAGACAGATGCCGACTGAAAGGCAGATAATGTACCACAAGGCACAATGATTGGTTTCGTATATATTCCAGCCTCATCAAACCTGTTAAGAGAAGACACCAAGATGCTTGGTGGAGTTTGACATAGTAATTGAATAGTATCAATATTGTCTCCGGGACAACCAATTAATGGTGAACTAATAACGAGTTTATTAATATGACAATCTCTGAAACAATCCATAGTTATAACAGAGCTAGGCATTACCAATGTTTCAAAGTAGCAACCCATAAATGGCCATAAATCAAAAGAAACAACACCAATGGGAATGGTTGTACCATTACAACCTTGTATCAGTTTATTTTCCGCTGTTTCGATAATGGCATTGCAGTTATCTCGGCTATCATAAATAGGATTGTTTGGGTCAACTACTATAGACGTCAGGTTAACCATATACTCACACGGGTCTGAAATATAGTTTACAGAAGCGGGAATATATAATGATGTGAAAAGATTACCGCTTAAACAACAATGTTCTATTCTCTCTAAAGAGTCATTCAATGTGAGGTTGGTAATATGGGAATGTGCTAAAGCTCCTTCTCCTAAAATACGGACGGATGGTGGTAATACCACATCACCCAAATGACAATGAGACAGAGAGTTTGATCCAACATATCGCAAAGTATTAGAGAAAGTAATATTTAATAGATTAATGCAATTATAGAAAGCATAGTTTTCTATACTATCTACAGTATTGGGCATTACGACAGATGTAAGGTAAGGACAATCACATAAAGCATAGGGACCTATGGCACGAACCATATAGGTAATGCCATTGTACGATACAGTGTCGGGCAAAACCAAGGATCCTGAAGGTGTTGGATTATTGCCATAAGTCTCTGATGCAGGTAACGATCCGGTCCAAATAGGGTCAGGATTTATTAGATCATCTTTAGGATAGGTGACCTTGACATAATGATTTATTGGATCGATGATTTTGTAATAAAGTGTCTGCCCTGAGGGTGCTACAGCAGAGAAGTCATATGCAAAAACATTTTGCCCAACAGCCAACAGTGTGGTAACAATTAAGAGTAGTTTTTTCTTCATATTATTTATTGTTTAAGATTAATACTTCATACATATAAACACATAAAAAAGAAGCGCGGACATCTAACTTTCGTTACTTATCCCGCTACTTAGGCTCTGGTATGCCCATCAACCGAGGATAAGCAACACCGAGGCCCACGCTGACGATATATACGGAACGTGTATATACGCAACAATGGACGTTGGACATTGCTTCATCTAACGGTTGATTGCGAATTTACCAGATTCAAGTAGCCGCAGATAAAACGTCTACAACGTCTTATTTATATGTCTGCCGTTCTCTCGAAACGACGCTGCAAAATTACAAACTTTTCCCAATATGGCAAAATAAAAAATACCTATGCACAAATAATCAGCCACATAGGTATTATAATTCCGTAAGCGCAAACGCTTTTCTATTTATGTCTGTTTATTCTAATTTCTGTTCTTTTTATTGTGTATTAATTGGTTATTTATATTGTCTTTTATTACGTTTCAGTGGTATAGCAAACTATGTACTGCGTCAACAACATACACTATCAGTTCTCCCTCAACATCTACAATCTCATAAGCAAAATGGAAATCCTCACATATAAACTCTCTGTAACCCATTATACGCCAATGTTCATTCAGTCTTGCTATTGGATACATATTAGGATAATTGCCAAGGGCTTTCAATGCAGAGATAAGTCTGTCTTTCTTTTCTTCAACGACAGTCCTTGTCAGAGTGATATGCAATGATAGAGCAATCTTATAAAATTCCTCTATAGTGCTATACACGTGATTACCTATGACTACTCTCATTTCGCAATCTCAAAATGCCTGTCAATAAAAGAAGTTAATCGACAATCCAGCTCTTCTAATGTGATTGTTTCCTTTTCCAGTTGGGCACGTGATATTTTACGAATAGTACTGCTTGGTGTTTCTCTACGGCTTCCCACACGGCCATAAGCGACAGCAGGTTCCGATGCCATATCAACACCATTGTCTATATTGTCATTTTCCATAATACTCTATAGTTTTATGTGTATATCGTTCCAATTTGATTTTGCAAAATTACAAACTTTTCCGGATATGGCAAAAAAAATATTTGAGGCTAACAATTCTTATAGATTATAATATTGGTAATTGCCGATTGATTGCTGGCAATTGCCGTTGGGGAAACAAAAAAGTCCCGACTTCGGTCGGGACTTTGTGATAAAATTTGGAAAACGACATTCGATTAGTGCAGGAATGCCAGCAGGATACCTGCAGCGACTGCCGAACCCACCACGCCGGCCACATTGGGACCCATAGCGTGCTGGAGCAGGTAGTTGGTCCTGTCGTACTCCAAGCCTACGTTGTTCGACACACGTGCAGCATCGGGCACAGCCGACACACCGGAGTTACCGATAAGCGGGTTGATCTTGTTGCCTTCTTTCAGGAAGAGGTTCATAAACTTGACGAACAGCACACCGAAAGTGGTGGCAACGATGAACGAACCTGCACCGAGTGCGAAAATCAGTACCGAACGGCCGGTAAGGAAGGACGTAGCCTGCGTAGAAGCACCAACGGTGATACCGATAAGCAGCGTGCAGATGTTGACGATGGCGTTGGATGCAACCTCCGACAGACGTTTGGTCACGCCGCACTCCTTCAACAAGTTACCGAAGAACAGCATACCTAACAGCGGCAGACCTGACGGCACGATAAAGGCACAGAAGATGAGGCCCAAGATGGGGAACGAGATCTTCTCGAGCTTGGTCACCTGACGCGGCGGACGCATACGGATGGTACGCTCCTTCTTGGTGGTCAGCAGTCGCATAATAGGCGGCTGAATCACAGGCACCAAAGCCATATACGAGTAAGCCGACACCGCGATGGCACCCATCAGGTCGGGAGCCAACTGCGACGACAAGAAGATAGCCGTCGGGCCGTCGGCACCACCGATGATGCCGATAGCACCGGCCTCGTTGGGGGCAAAGCCTAAAGCCAGGGCACCCATATAGGCGGCAAAGATACCCACCTGAGCTGCGGCACCAATAAGCATAAGCTTAGGATTGCTAAGCATTGCCGAGAAATCGGTCATAGCGCCGATGCCAAGGAAAATCAGCGGCGGATACCAGCCGTTCTGCACACCGTGATACAGGATATGCAACACCGAGCCATCCTCATAGATACCTATCTTCAATCCTGGATAGAAAGGAATGTTACCCACAATCATACCGAATCCGATAGGAACGAGGAGCAGCGGTTCAAACTCCTTCTTGATACCCAAAAAGATGAATATCAAGCCTATTAAAATCATTATAATGTGGCCCCACTCTACGTTGGCGAAACCGGTGTAATGCAGGAACTGCACCAGCTGCGTCGACATAAAGTCCATAAAGCCACCTGAAGCTAATATGTTCATTGTCTTATTTTTTAAAGGTTAAAAGGTTTTAAAGGTTATAAAGGTTTGTGGGTTGGTTCTTATCAGCCTTTAAACGACCGTAGGGAGCGAACCTTTCCAACCTTTTTAACCCTTTTAACTACAAACTTATCCGATAACAACCATAACATCGCCTTCGAGGACAGAGTCGCCCTTGCGGACCTTGACCTCAGTGACAGTGCCTTCAACATCAGCCTCGATGTTGTTCTCCATCTTCATAGCTTCAAGCAGAACAACGGTCTGGCCAGCCTTCACCTTGTCGCCCACGTTGACGAAAACGTCGAGTATCGTGCCTGGAAGAGGAGTGGTGACCTTCGAGCCTTTCGAAGCTGCTGCAGGAGCCGATGCCTGTACAGCGCCACCAGGAGCTGCACTGACGCGCGGAGCCGTGCGGGTGGTCATAACGACCTGTTTCTGTTTCAGTTCCTTGTCAACAGTAACCTTATAGGGCGTGCCGTTGACATCCAATTTAATCTCTTGGCCTTCAACCTCGTTGATGTCCACCGAGTATTCCGTGCCATTTATTTTGAATTTAAAGTTTTTCATCTTGCTATCTCTTATTATTGTTGAAATAATGATTCATATTATAGAACTTAGCGTTCCAGGGGGTCCAAGCACGTTCCACCTTCTGAATAGTGATGACGGTGTTTTCCTCGTCGTGCATCTCCTCGTCATAAAGGTAGATGGCAGCGGCGATGGCAGCATAGATCTCGCCCGAAGTCTCGGAAGCAGAGGGCATTGCGGCGACCTCGCTCGACTTGGCGGCAACCTTATTGGCCTTGCGGTCCTGAGTCTTCATAATAAGCTTGCCATAGCCTTTAAGTATCAACGAGATACAGAGCAGGGCCAGGAACACTACCGACACAGCCACAACCGTCAGACCGATACCGACGGGGTCCGACTCGCGGATACGGTCGGCCTGCTTCGGCACGTGGTAGTGGTGACTGGTGGACTTGCCCTCGCCAAGGCTAATGTTGGCAATGCCGTCGGTCAGGTCGAGGATGTTGATGTCATAGCCCAGCGGATTGCGGCCAACAACAATAAGTTCGTCGGGATAAACCTTGAAAGCATAGCTGCAGCAACCGAAGTCGACTCTGTTGACAATTTTGCCGTCGAGGTCGACAACAGCAAGATAAGAGCTGTCCTTCTTGGCCGAAGCCAGGAAGAGCACATAACCGTCGTAAAAGCCCACACTCTTGGGGCGCAACACGTTGACAAGGTCGTGACGGCCACGCGATTCGTCAGCGACGATGCGTATGGTCGTGTCGAACATCATTTTCTCACGACGATAGACGATGTCAACAGCGTTGTCGATACTGTCGATGACGACAAACATATCCTGATTGGCAGCATAGCAGGCCTGGACAGGCTGGAAGTCAGTCACATCCACTCCTATTGCGCTGTGAGGATTGTTCATCTCAAAGTGTGTCAACGCAGTATCTTCGGCTACGGGTTCTGCTGTCTGAGCCCACGACGGAGAGGCGCTCAATGCCAGAACAAGTATGCCAGCTGATAGAATTTTACTTATGATATTCATTGTTTTCTGCTTGATTTAAGAGTTTTATGACTGCTGAACGGAGAGAGTTGGGTGCACGAGGCACCCACTCTCACCTTTCAACATTCAGGAGAAACACATCTTATTTGTGGTTCTCGCATTCTTTCTTGCATTCCTCTTTCTGCTTGCAGCACTCGCTGTTAGCCTTCTGGCAGCCTTCGCCTTCAGCTTTCTTGCAGCACTGGCCGTCACCCTTGCACTCAGGTTTCTGTTTGCACGGGCTGGTCTCAGGGCAAGCGCAGTTCTCGCAGTTGGCAGCAAGGCAAACGCTGTCCGGGCAAGTCATCTGGCAGTGTTGCATACAAGCATCGTCAGCCTGCTCCATCTCGCAGGGTTCGTTTGCGGTGGTGTCTTCAGTTGTAGCATTGCCGTTGCAAGCAACCATTGCGAATGCGAAAGCGATTCCGAGGAATCCAGTCATAAAAGCTTTTTTCATTGTTTGATAAATATTTAATGTTTTAAAAAAAGTTTCGGTCTAATAAATCAGCCGTCAACTACTACAGCGGAATGTTGCAGTGTTTCTTCAAAGGCAGGCTATCCTTCTTGGTGGCAAGGGCCTGGAGAGCGCGGATCACGCGGAAACGCGTGTTGCGAGGCTCGATGACATCATCGATATAGCCGTACTTGGCTGCATTGTAAGGATTGGCGAACTGGTCGTTGTATTCCTTCTCCTTCTCAGCCATAAACTTAGCCTTCTCTTCAGGATCGGTGATCTCTTTGAGAGCGCGGCCCTGCAGCACCTCGGTGGCACCGCTGGCACCCATAACGGCAATCTGAGCCGTCGGCCAAGCGTAGTTGATGTCGCTGCGCAGCTGCTTGCACGACATAACGATATGGGCACCGCCGTATGACTTGCGGAGAGTAACCGTAACCTTGGGCACCGTGGCCTCGCCATAGGCGAAGAGGAACTTGGCGCCGTGAGCGATAACGCCTGCATACTCCTGACCCGTGCCAGGCAGAAAGCCCGGAACGTCGACCAATGTGACGATAGGAATATTGAAAGCGTCGCAGAAACGCACAAAGCGGGCACCCTTGCGGCTGCTGTTGCAATCAAGAACACCGGCCATCGACTTGGGCTGGTTGGCAACAACGCCTACCGAGACACCGCCAAAGCGTGCGAAGCCGACCACCAGATTGGGAGCGAACTTCTCGTGGACCTCGAGGAACTTGCCCTCGTCGACGATAGCGTGGATGATGTCCTTGACATCATAGGCCTGGTTGGGGTTCTCCGGAATGATGGAGTTGAGGCTGTCCTCCAAGCGGTCGATCGGGTCCTCGGTGGGAACGTAGGGAGCCTCCTCAAAGTTGTTGGAAGGAATGTAGCTGATAATGTCGCGGATAAGCTGCAGAGTAGCCTCCTCAGTCTCGCCTACAAAGTGGGCGACGCCCGACTTCGTAGCGTGGACCATAGCGCCGCCGAGCTTGTCGGTGGTCACGTCCTCGCCGGTAACGGTCTTCACAACCTTCGGGCCAGTGAGGAACATATAGCTGTTCTCCTTCGACATAAGGATGAAGTCGGTCAGAGCCGGGCTGTAGACCGAACCGCCGGCGCAGGGGCCGAAGATGGCGCTGATCTGCGGCACGACACCCGAAGCGAGGATGTTGCGCTCGAAAATCTCAGCATAGCCGGCCAGCGAGTTGCAGCCTTCCTGAATACGTGCTCCGCCCGAGTCGTTGAGACCGATGACGGGAGCGCCGACCTTCATTGCCTGGTCCATAACCTTGCAAATCTTGAGCGACATAGTCTCGGACAGCGAACCGGCAAAGACCGTGAAGTCCTGTGCAAAGACGTAGACCTGACGGCCGTCGATGGTGCCGTAGCCCGTGACGACGCCGTCGCCGAGGAACGACTGTTTCTGCATATCGAAATTAGTGCAGCGATGGGTTACAAACATATCGAACTCTTCGAACGAGCCCTCGTCGAGGAGCAGTGCAATGCGCTCGCGGGCTGTCAGTTTGCCTTGTTCGTGCTGTTTGTCGATGCGCTTCTGACCACCGCCCATTTTGGCTTCGTTTCTTTTGTCAAGAAGCTCTTTTATTTTCTCTTCAAATGCCATATTTGAATTGTTTGTAGGTTTATAATGTGAGGCTTACACGCAGTCCTTAGCGCACTGGCTCCACCTCGAAAATTCTTTTATTTGCAGCAAAGCTCTGTCAGTACGCCCAGAGTGCTCTTCGGGTGCAGGAAACCGATGTTCAGGTTCTCGGCTCCCTTGCGTGCCTGCTGGTCGATGAGGCGCACGCCCTTGTCCTTGCATTCGTTCAGTGCAGAGTTGGTGTCGTCGACGGCGAAAGCAATGTGGTGCATACCGCCCTTGCCGCCGTTCTTCTCAATGAACGAGGCAATGGTGCTCTCGGGGCAAGTGGGCTCGAGAAGCTCGATTTTCACGTCGCCTACCTTGAAAAAGGCGGTCTTGACTTTCTGGTCTGTAACCTCCTCAATGGCATAGCATTTGAGGCCCATTACGTCTTCCCAGTACTTGATGGCTTCATCCAGATTGGTAACTGCGATACCAATGTGTTCGATGTGTGAAGGTGTCATATTACTTATTTTTAATTTATTTTTATATAATTCAATGCAATTTACAGCCATTTTCACGCCTAATACGCTGTATAGCAACAACGTATTGAAAAGCAATGAAAAAACAAAAATACGACAATTATTTGTAACGGCAAAATTTTTTTGCTGTGAGAGCGAAAAAAAACTTTCCGCCACACCCCTGCCCTGCCCCTGCCAGCACCACGCACCAGCGACGGACCAACTCCGGTCGTTGTACAATATTTGTACAATACTTGTACAATATATGTACAATTGTAAACGTACAAATATTGTACAAGTATTGTACATATATTGTACATATGACGGAGTTGGTACCTTGAAAGGCCGGAAATGAGGCGGTTAGAAAACAGGGTGATTTTGGACTCAAAATCACCCTGTTTTTATATCGTTTCAACTGAAAATCACTGCTTTACTTCCTGCAATGGAACGTCAATCAGTATCGGCGACCCCATATCGAGGCGTAGGAAGTAGCGCTGGCGTTTTGGCAGTTTGACGTAGTAGTTGTCGGTGGGTTGGTCGTCGGGTATGCGTTGGTCGACGACAAGGTGGCCCTTTTCGTCAAAGACACGGACACTGACGCCGCGCAAAGCGGTTGCCGGACTGATACGCAGCACTTTGCCATCGAGCAAGAAGGTAAGCGGCGGCTCCGTTTCCTCATCGTCAGGCTGCTGGATTTCAGTGTCGTCGGTCGGCTCTTCGTCGGGCAACGCCGCAGTGTCGCGGATGTAGACCGTATCGTGGATATAGACAGTGTCGTGGATGTAGATGACTTCGGCGGTGGGCGAGCCGCTGCCGGGGCAGTTCTCGGCATAGGCCAAATTGCTGAAAACACGGCCAATAGACGAGTTGGCGTACTGGCCGAGGGTGTGGCAAGGTATGTAGACCGGCGTGCCGGGGTCGATGCCAAGCAGGGCCACGACCGGGGCCAACGGGGGCTTTTGCGAGAGGAAGGTGATGGAGCGCGGCTGGCAGTGCGCAAAGGCGTTGGCCTCGATGCGGACAAGCGACGGCGGCAGCGTGATGTCGTCAAGGCCGGTGCAGCCCACAAAGGCGCATTGTTCTATAACCGAGAGACTTGGGGCATCGCTGTCGTAGACGATTTGGCGCAGGCCCGAAAAGTTGTAGCAGAAGAACTGCGGTATGCGGCTCACCTCGCTGCCAATATGAAGGACGGCTTTGGAGGTGCATCCAAAGAAGAGGTTCTTCATCATTGCCGGCTCGCGCGACAGAAGGCTTATATAACTGATACTTTGCAATTCCGAGAATATAAACGGCGGCAGCACACGCGCCGCAGGGCCTATAACCAAGGTGTCTAGTGCCGGACAATGGCGGGAGATGCTGAGAGCCTGCGCAAGGCTGTCGCAGAGGATGGTGAGTGAACGCAGCGAGGCGCAGCTGTCGAGGGCTCCGACGCCGACCTCGGTAAGGCTTTCGGGCAGCGTGAGAGCGGTGAGCTTGTCGCATCGGGCAAAGGCAAAGGATGCGATGCCGACAACGCGGTAGGTGTTGCCGTCATACTGCACCTGATCGGGGATTACGAGACGTCCCGATGGTTGCGGCAGTTTGCCGTAGCCGATGCCAGTGCCGTTGGGGGCTACCACCACCACCTCGTCGGGGCGGTGCTGGAGGATGGTGAAGTAGAGTTTCTGGTTGTTGTGGATTGTTTTCGAGAAGTCGTAGGCAAGCGCCTGGCACGAGAGTGCCAGAAGAAGGAATAGCGTGGTTGTGAGGCGTTTATTCATTCCATAGTTTTATTATGGCGCTTTTTATGCTTTCGGCGTCGAAACGGCAGTCTTTCTGCAACTGAGGCACGGGGCCGTGGGTAACGAAATGGTCTGGAATACCGAGTCTTACAACTGGCGGCATCGGCATTGAGGTGTCGCTGTTGCGGCAGTCTTGGAGGTATTCGAGGACCGCGCTGCCGAAACCACCTTCGATGGTGCCGTCCTCGACGGTGACGATGGCGCGGTAGCGGGCGGCAATGTCGTCGAGGAGAGCCGTGTCGAGCGGTTTGAGGAACCGCATATCGTAGTGGCCGGCGTTCTTGCCTTCGCTGCGAAGTGCATCGACGGCTCGGGCGGCTTCGTTACCGATGTGGCCTATGGTCAGCACCGCAACGTTCTCGCCCTCAGTGATGCAACGTCCTTTGCCTATGGGCATTGCGACCATTGCGTTGCGCCAGTCGGGATGGACCGAGAGGCCGCGGGGATAGCGTATCACGAAGGGCCCCTGGTTGTCGAGCTGTGCGGTGTACATCATATCGCGCAGTTCGTGTTCGTCCATCGGGGCGCAGACGGTCAGGTTGGGTATGGGTCGGAAGTAGGCCAGGTCGAAGGCGCCGTGGTGGGTGGGGCCGTCGTCGCCGACAAGACCAGCACGATCGAGGCACATAACCACATTGAGTTTCTGCAGGGCCACGTCGTGAATCACTTGGTCGTAGGCTCGCTGCATAAAGGAGGAATAGATGTTGCAGAAGGGCGTCATTCCCTGTGCGGCGAGTCCGGCGGCGAAGGTGACGGCGTGCTGCTCGGCGATGCCTACGTCGAAGGCCCTTGAGGGCATCTGCTGCATCATCAGATTGAGCGAGCATCCGGTTGGCATAGCGGGCGTTATGCCTACGATGCGGTCGTTCTGCTCGGCCAGTTCTATTATGGTGTGTCCGAAGACATCCTGGTATTTCAGTGGCTGGTGGCTGTTGTCGGTGTGGAGCTGCAGGCCTGTTTCGGCGTCGTATTTGCCCGGTGCGTGGTAGGTCACGGGGTTCTGCTCGGCCTCTTTCATACCTTTGCCCTTCTTGGTAACGATATGCAACAGTTTGGGACCGTTGAGCTTACGCAAGCTCGACAGCACCTCGACAAGTTGCTCTACATCGTGACCGTCGATGGGTCCGAAATAGCGGAAGCCCAACGACTCGAAGAGGTTGGAGCGCGACAGCAGCGAGGACTTGAGCGCCGAGAGGCTTTTGGAGATGAAGTTGCGGGCTTTGAGCGGTTTGTCGTCGCCGCCTGTGGTGCGCCACACGCGCTCTTTGAGGCGGTTGTATTTGGGCGACGAGGTTATCTTGACGAGATAGCGGCTGAGGCCGCCGACGGCTTTGTCGATGGAGATGCCGTTGTCGTTGAGGATGACGAGGATATTAGCCTTGGAGACGCCGGCGTTGTTGAGGGCTTCGAAGGCTTCGCCGCCGGTCATCGAGCCGTCGCCTATGACGGCTATATGCTGGCGTGTGGTGTTGCCCTGCAGCTTGGAGGCGGTGGCCATACCGAGGGCTGCGGAGATGGAGGTGGAGCTGTGGCCTGTGCCAAATGCATCGTAGGGACTCTCGTCCATACGCGGGAAGCCGCTGATGCCGGTGTAGGTGCGGATGGTAGGGAACTGCTGCCGCCGTCCGGTGAGAATCTTGTGAGCGTAGGCCTGATGGCCGACATCCCAGACCACTTTGTCGTCGGGGGTGGCGAAAACGTAATGCAATGCTATTGCCAGCTCGACGGTGCCGAGCGACGACGCGAGATGGCCGGGGTGAGTGGCCAGCGTGTCCACGATGTAGTGCCGCAGCTCGCGTGCCAGTTCCGGAAGGTCGGAAACGGGCAGCTTGCGAAGTTCCTCAGGAGTATTAATATTTTCTAAAATAACACCTTGCAAAGCATTTACACTTTAGTATGAAAATGCAAAGATAAGAATTATTTTCGGATAAACAGACAAAAAGTCATTATATAATTCCGTTTCGGCCTTAGACGGTTCTTGCTGGGAGTATAATCAACTGCAAAAGGTCAAAGCCAGAACTGTA
This sequence comes from uncultured Bacteroidota bacterium, assembly GCA_902788805.1. Classification (GTDB taxonomy): domain Bacteria; phylum Bacteroidota; class Bacteroidia; order Bacteroidales; family P3; genus Colimorpha. The sequence goes on from CADALO010000006.1 coordinate 148,015, forward strand.
TCTACCGGCCGCCATCACCCCTTACAGCACGGACCAACGGCTCGAGCAAGTCAAAATCCACAAAATCCACCACCTGACCGTATGTTTCGAGCATCGCCTTCGCCTCGGCGTTGAGCTCCTCTTCGGGCATCTTCGCAACCTTGGAGTGAAGCATCGACATCATAACCCTGTGCTTGAAGCCCAGATGCTTGTAGTCAATGGCCCCGCGCAGGTGATATATGCGGCTTTCGTCATAGAATCCGGCCCCGACCTGGCTCCTGAGTGAGTTTCGTATGCTGGCAATATTGCTCTGATCGGCAGGGTCCGCAAGACCCACTGTTGCGACAATCAGTTCCTGGTTCGGCGACAGCATAGCCGCAGTCTTCTTAAGTCCCATAACGCCTCCCGCATAGAGTGCCCCCAAATAGACAATGCGGTCATATTCCGATAGTTCCTCCACTTCCGCGCAGGGAACGGCGCTTACACCTGTTTCCTCAGCCAGACGCTCGGCATAGCGCCTTGTCGAACCATAACGGCTGCCATAAATGATTAGTGTATTCATTTTCTCTCCTCCATCAAGTTTTTTTTTGCCTCCTAATTATACTTATTATGGTAGTCGCTCTCCTTCCACTCAAACCGAACCGTTTCTGGTACTAAATACTTGCCAATCTTGTAGTCTATATTGGCTTTGTGTGCCTGGCTAAGCTGGTGGCAGCGGCGCACACGGTACATCCGACCATCCTTGATGAAGCGGGCTCCTGTCTGATGGAAACGGAATGGAACATCTTTCGCAATGCATTGCTCACGGAGGGCAAGCACCCAGTCGTAGTCACACAGTCTTGCATCAACACCAGACTCCCCTCCTACCGACACTTCCTCAATGGTCTCGTCCAAATATGGCATAAGGTTCATTGCCGTGAGTAGCGGAGACGCAATGATGCTTTTGTGCTTTATTGGAAGCGAAAGAAAGATGGGTAAGCGATAATCTGCCATTTCCTGATTCTCGACGGTGCAGCCAACGACAACATTATCATAGCCCTCACCCCAATCGTCGGGCACACACTCCAGGAAGCGGTCGATGCGCTTGGTGAAAAAATAGAACCATAGGTCGCTGCGGCGCTTTATCATCTCCCAGCACTCGTGGCGCCATTCATCTGCATCCTCAATCAGGAAGTCTGATGTAAAGCAAGTGAATACAAGCTTCCCGCTCTTTATCTTCCACGACTTGTCGCGCTTCCTTTTTATCGGAAGGTTGAAGTTGCCGGTTTTGCGGCATAGGCTGCTGGCAATCTCACTACCATACATCTCGTCCTGTCGGTAGACATAGCAGTACTTGCACCCAGGGCTAATCTTGGTGCACCCGTGCCACGGGTTCCAGTCGGCGTATATCTCCCAATGCTCGGACATACAGCACTAACGAGATGATGCTCGTTTTATTGTGGCAGAGGGTGCACCAAGAGTTCCCGGGGATTATTTACTCTATCGGTATCTGTATCACCGACAGCCACTGCTCAGGGTCTTTTTGGTTCCAGGCACCGTCGATGTAGCAGGTGCGGGGCTGGCCGATGATACGGTAGCCCTGTTCCTCGATGTAGCGGAAGGCATCGACAAACGAGTCGTAGAAACGCTCATAATGACCGACGTGCTTTATACAAAGAGCCTTAGGCACTTCGGGCAGCCGTTTGAACTGAATAATGGCGCTGTCGGTGCCCATCTCCTCAACCTGTTCGCAGTACTCGATGTCGATGTCTGTCGGTGTGTACTCCTTATTGTGTTCCATAGTGAAGCAATAGCCCGGCGGCGGACACTTGCAGCCAAGACGCTGCATCTCAGGACCGATTTTCTCGTAGCACATCGGGCCGATGGCGGCAAAGTTTGGAATTACCTCGCGGTGCGAGGCGACGATAATTGACGGAAGACTTTGAATGCTAAACTTTTCCATTGTTGTGATTTGTTTGCGAGAGTCCCTCCAGTTAAGCAACCGCTCGCGGCGTGCAACCAGCAGACGCAGCTGCCGTTCCGTTTCGCTGATTTTCTCGTCCATCTGCTGGATGCTGGGCGTAGACGAGTCGTCCTCCAGCAGGTCTTTGATTTCCTCCAGCGAGAAGCCGAGCCGCTGCAGATCGCGGATACTTTGCAGTCGTTGCATCTGGTCGATGCTGTAGTAGCGATAGCCCGTCCACTCGTCCACCTCGTCGGGCAGCAACAACCCCTTTTGTTCGTAGTGGCGCAATGTTTTTACGGTCGTCTGCATCAACTTTGAAAACTCTCCGATTGTTAGTTTTTGTTTGTAAATCATCATCGTACGATAATAATGCTTGTTTGATATCGGCTGCAAAGTTAATATATGACCCAAGGGACGAGTCAAGGGCTTTAACAAACTTTAACACTCTATTGTTTCAACTGGACTTTCTAGATATAATCACATCTAAATCCAGGTCAGTTTTCTCCATAGGCCTTCCAACGGACCTCGCGAATGATTGGATAGCCAATAGCGGGTGAAGAAATACTGACACACAACCATTCCGCATCCAACCATAACAGCGTAGGTGGTGCCTAAAAGACTGTAGCAGGCGAGGCCGTAGCCACAGAAGATGGCGCAGCCGATGATGGACTGCAGCAGATAGTTGGTGAGGCTCATACGTCCGAAAAGGCAGAGATGACGAAGCAGACGGCGCACTGCCTTTGAAGCATACCAGGCAGAAACTATCAACGAGACTATCGTCAGCAGGATGGTGAGATTATAGATGGGTGTAAGCCACGTGTGCAATGGGCCGAAGTCCACCAAACCCAGCACGATGACGACGAGCGAGCTGATGAGTATTCGGTGCCAGATTTTTATATTGTGCCCCTCGTTGTAGAACATCCGATGCCGTCCTAACTGCATACCAAGAATGAACAGACAGAGCAGTTGCGTCAATCGCCCACTGTATACATTGTAACGCAGGTTCTCCACAAAGCCGTACCTTAGGTTGGTAAGGGCGTTCTCCCAAAAGGTGCCATTCTGGTGCGTACTTGTAAGTTTTGCATACATCTCCCACATAGTGGAATGGTCTATCGTCGCGCCGGTCAGCAGACAGAACAGCTCTACGGGTTGGATGGCCAGCAGGAATATGATGCACCACACCCACTTCGACGGCAGATAACTGATGGGGATGAGCAGCAGCCCGTAGCACGCATAGAACATCAGAATGTCGCCGTCATAAAAGACAGTGTTTACGACACCCAAGAAGAACAGCAGGCACATTCGCCAGACAAAGCGCCCGGCGAAGCTCTTGCCTTTCTGCTGCTGGTTGTCGTTCATAATGAAGAAACTCAGCCCGAAGAGCATAGCGAAGATGCCGTACATCTTGCCGGAGAACAGCCAAGTCAACACGTCAGCCACAGTCTGGTCGCTCGCCAACGTATAGGCTATCGGCTGCTGAGTGATTGTGTTGAAATGATCTACGGAGTGATACAAGATGATGCCGACCACGGCGATACCCCTCAAGGCATCGGCCACCTCAATCCTTGTATTTGGCAGATTCTGTGATTTATACATTATATCAACGCATCAACGCATCAACGCGACAACGCATCAACGCATCAACGTATCAACATATCAACATTTCAACATTTCACAACTCGTCGTGAACGATGTTGGAGCTGCCAGAAGTGCTGCTGCCCCTCGTAACGGCGCTGCCCGTATAATACAGGTCGCTGGCGCCCGAAAGACTGACCGTTATGCTGCCGTCACAATGTATATAGGCATCGCTGGAACCCGACATCGAACCTTCGCAGTTATCGCAGACAAAGGCGTAATGGCTTCCGACAATGCTCCTTTTCAAGCTACTGGCCCCCGAAAGCCCGAGTTTAAGTGTCGACACCTGCCCCGTAAGCATTGCATCCGATGCACCGCTCATATCAAGCTCAAGCTCCGATGCCGTTACGTTGCCCTTCACCGAGGAAGATCCCGAAAGGTCCATATCGACCTCTTCCGCCTCGATGTCGCCATAGAAATCGGAAGAACCCGAAAGCTCTATCTCAACATTCTGGCCCGTGAGCGGAAATTCGCTGTAGAAATCGGATGCGCTAGACAAATCAACTTTCTTCAAATCCGCATTGTAAGGGATAATGACCGTCATATCCTTTCCGCGGTTGGAAGCCCACCCTTTGAGGTAGATGCTAAGCTTGTCGCCATTGTTGACGACTCTGACCTTGGGCATAACGTTCTCGCCAGCCGTGATGGAAATCATCGTCGCCGTGTCGCTGACAACAACATCGAAGGCGTCCTCCACCTCAAGTTCGGTGTAAGTACCATCGATGTTGAATTTCTGTGTGATGGGGTCGCCTGCCCACTCAGAGCAGCTGACAAATGCTGTCATTGTTACAATTGAGAAGAGTACAATCAGATTTTTCTTCATAAGGTTGAAAGGGTTAAAAAGGTTTTAGGGTTATAAGGTTTTAGGGTTAAAAAGGTTTTAGGGTTATATGGTTTTAGGGGGTGAGGGGGGGGGGCGCAGATTATTTATCAACTTTATACGAAGGTTCTGTCTTGGGCAGGGGCTCAAACTCTTTGTTGAGCTTCTGGTCCTCCAAGCGACCCTGGGCATTGTCGCGCAACTCCCAGCGGCCGTTGGCGAAGATGTATGCCATTTCGGTGCCCGTCGGCACATAGTATTGCGGCAGTCCTTCCATACCTGGCAGCATCGGCGCTATCTCGTCAAAGAGTATCATCTTCATCTTCTCCTCTTTGGGCACCTGAACGTTTATCGTGCGGCCTTTCTTCTTCACCTTCTTGTTCTCATAGGTGCGCACCACCTGCTCGTCAAAACGCACATTGACCATCGCCCTGCTCGAATAGTCAAGCACCACTCGCCTCAGGTTCTTCTCGCGACGGAATAAAGCCTGGCCGAACTGGGGCTTGGAACCGGTACCGCGAAAGCATATAGGCTCTATCACCTTGCGCTGCGTAAGGGCATTGACACCCGACCAGCCAATCAAGGTATAATATTCTTTACCCTCGTGTTTAGTCTCAACAAGTTCTTGGTAAACACACCCAAGCCAATTCTCAGGCTCAAGCACTACCTCGTTGGCCGATATTATCTCATCCGACTTGTCGTGAAGCACATAAACGTCATACTGCTCAGCCTTGGCGTTGTACGACTGGACAAAGCCAAAGCACTCATATTCACCATTGTCGCGCACCACTGGCCAAGTGATGATTCTGAACTGGCGGTCGCTCGATGTCAGAACCGATACGTATGTACCCAGTTCCCACTTCCAGTGGATGGACTCCTCCACGTTCAGCGCCTCCTCAAAGAGCTGCACAAACTGCTCGTTGGCATTGTAGCGCTCATTGTCGGTGGGTGCGTTCATAATCTTCTCAAGCAGAGGCTGCATATTGCGCTGATAGGCGCTCATCACATCGCGGTTCTGCGCACCAGCGGTCGCCACTGCACAAATGGCTGCAGCCAAAAGCGTGAACCTGATTTTATTAAGAATATTTGTTACCATTTCATTTTTTATTCGTACTTTTGTAATTACTCAAAAAAGCGTTTTTTATTGTAAAGAATTGAAAAAAAGTCAAAAAAAATGAATAACACCATACAAGAGACCATTGAAGCGGCGTTCGACAACCGCGATTTGCTCCAAAACGAAGATGTACGGCAGGCCGTTAGGACTGTTATCGAGCAACTCGACAAAGGTCTTCTGCGAGTGGCAGAACCCATTGTGGGGAGCGACCACGCCGCAATGCGCTGGCAGGTGAACGAGTGGGTCAAGAAGGCTGTGCTGCTCTATTTCCCGATTTGCGATATGCAGACAATCGAAGCTGGCCCGTTCGAATACCACGACAAGATACCCCTCAAGCGCAACTACGCCGCCCAGGGGGTACGTGTAGTGCCGCCGGCGGTGGCCCGCTACGGTGCCTACCTCGCCAAAGGTGTTGTGATGATGCCCAGCTATGTCAACATCGGAGCCTACGTCGACAGCGGTACAATGGTCGACACCTGGGCCACCGTGGGCAGCTGCGCACAGATTGGCCGCAACGTGCATCTGAGCGGCGGAGTGGGCATCGGCGGAGTGCTCGAACCCGTTCAGGCCGCTCCCGTCATCATCGAGGACAACTGCTTCATAGGCTCGCGCTGCATCGTAGTCGAAGGGGCTCACATCGGCACCGAAGCCGTGCTCGGAGCCAACACCGTCATCACCGGCAGCACCAAGATTATCGACGTAAGCAACTCTGAACCTGTCTACTACAACGGCTATGTGCCGCCACGAAGCGTCGTCATCCCTGGCAGCTACACCAAGCATTTCCCCGCCGGCGACTACAGCGTCAGCTGCGCTCTCATCATCGGACAGCGCAAGGAAAGCACCGACAAGAAGACCTCGCTCAACGCCGCCCTGCGCGACTTCGGAGTGTCGGTTTGAAATAAAATTAAGAATTAATAATTAAAAATTAAGAGATGAGTATTACAAAAAAGATAATCGCCGCAGCTGCTCTGCTGCTTCTTGCCGCCTGCAGCAACTACGAAGACTTCGAATTCACCGGCAAAGTGGTCGACTATGAGCAATGCACGAGCGGCAGCATAGGATATGCCGTGTCGCTCACCAGCCCCGACACCATCGGCGGCGAATACACCACACGCGAACGCGAAACCTACCAGAACGTGGTGGTCATTTACGGCGCCGACCGTCTGCTGAAGGCCAACTCGAACATCAGCGGCCGCATCTACCTCGACCCCAACTTCTCCAAAGCCGAGTGCAGCATCCACTACACCGACCGCGACGTCCCCGAAGCGGTATTCACCAAACTGAAAGTGGATTGACAAACAAAAAGCCCTGCACTTTTTTCATAGTGCAGGGCTTTACATTTATATGTAAATAAGATTATTTCTCCAGACGGATGCGGGCATCGACTGCAGTGACGTAGCGAGGATTGCCCAGCAGCGGGTTGAGGTCCATCTCGGCAATCTCGGGAGCGGCCTGAACCAGTGCGCTGACACGTGCCACCTGCTCGGCATAGAGGTCAAGGTTAACACCTTCCTGACCACGCACACCTTGCAGAATCTTATAGCCTTTGAGCTTGGTAAGCATCTCTTTGGCTTCGGCAGCGGTGATGGGTGCCAGTGCGCTCTGGACGTCTTTCAGCACCTCGATGAAGATACCGCCCAGGCCGAAGAATATCTGATGGCCGAACTTCGGGTCACGGATGGCTCCGATGTATACGTCGGTACCGTCCAGCATTGGGTACATCTCGACAGCGTAGGTTTCGGGGATAACAATCAAGCGGTCAAACTCTTTGGCCACAGTATCGAGGTCCTTGACACCAAGGGTCACACCTCCGACATCGCTCTTGTGCAGAGGTCCGACAACCTTCATTACGAGAGGCACATCCTTCGAGCAGCCCACCTCTTTGGCGAAAGCAAGGGCGTCTTCTTTCTTGCTGACCTCGACCGACTTCTTGCGGCTGATACCGGCAGCGTCGAGCAGTTCGTTGTAGTTGGCAATCTCCATATAGCCGTCCTTGCAGCGGTCGACGGTCTTGCGGATGCGGGCCACGTCGATCTGCGGCACGTCAACGTGCTCAGGCTGCGGCTTGGGCGTATTGTAAACCTTGCAGATAGCGTTGCCCAGCACACACTCTTCGGGGAAGTTGATACGGCCCTTGGCAATGAAATCGTTGATCTCGTCTTTGACGTTGATGATTGAAGGCAGGACAGGGAATATAGGTTTCTTGCAGGTCTTCATCTTTTCGTCAAGCAGGTCGTAGACCTCCTTGTTGGAGAAAAGTCCCGGCGAACCGAAGATCACGACCGAGAAGTCAATGTCGGTATATTCGTTTTCGACAGTGTCGATGATATAGCCCAGTTGCTCGGCAGTACCGGTGGCAAGGAAGTCGATGGGGTTTCCGACGCTTGAGCCGGCAAAGAGTTTTTCGAGCAGTGCGGGGCTGGCGGGATGCTCCTTCAGCGAAGGCACCTCCATACCACCGTTGCTGAGCACGTCGGTAAGCATAACTGCGGGACCACCGGCGTGGGTGATGACAGCGCAGCGTTTGCCTTTGATTTCGGGATGCATAAAGACAGCACATACGGTAGTCAGCTCCTGGCGGTTCTGGCAACGGACGATGCCAGCCTTCTGGAACAGGGCGTCTACAGCCGCGTCGTTGGTAGCGAGAGCTCCGGTGTGGCTTGAGGCGGCACGGCTACCGGCGGCGCTACCGCCACTCTTGATAGCAGCGATGTGGCAGCCCTTGTTGATGAGGCTGCGGCTGTGCTTGAGCAGACGCTGCGGGTCGCCGATCTTCTCCATATAAAGCATAATGACGCGGCTCGACTTCTCGGGGTCGAAGGTGTTGTCGAGGTGCTCGAGTACGTCTTCAATACCCAGCTGAGCCGAGTTGCCCACTGCCCACACGCTGTTGAACTTCAAGCCATTGCTCATACCGTATTCTTTGATGAAGACAGCCGTGGCACCGCTACCGGTGATGAAGTCTACGCCCTTGGGGTCAAGCGGCGGAATAGGAGTGTCGAAGCAGCCAGCATAGTTGGTGTTGAGGAAGCCTGTGCAGTTGGGGCCGATGAGTGAACCGCCAACGCTGTTTATAGTGTCGACAATATGTTTCTCGATGGCAGCGCCCTCGGCATTCTCCTCCGAGAATCCAGCGCTGACGATGATGAAGCCTTTGCAGCCCTTTTCCTTGGCCAGGACATCAACTGTCTGGGCGCAGAACTTGGCAGCGATGCAGAGGATTGCACAGTCGACCTGCGGCAGGTCCTCTACTTTTGCGTAACATTTTACACCTTGAACTTCAGTCTCTTTGGGGTTAACGGCATAGACCTGTCCCTTGAAGGGGCTCTCGAGGAGGTTTTTCAGCGACTTGCCGCCCGGTTTATGTACATCACTGGAAGCACCGCATATAACGATGCTGCGTGGATTCAATAACTCTTTTGCTATCATAATCTTATGTATTAATTATTATTTTCTAAGAAATGCAAAAGTACTAAAAAAAGTTAAACCGACAAAAAATATTTTATTGTGGGTCAACATCAAAGACAATCTGCACACGGGCCAATGACTTGTCTTTCAGCATTTCGTCTGCAATACGCAGCATAATACGTTTCCCCTCGCTTATAGCCTCGCCGGTTGCAAAGCGCACCATTATACGCTTCAGATACTGGTTGCGGATGCGGGACACTGAAGGATACTCGGGACCCAGCACTCGCTCACCGAAGTGTTGCCGCAGATTCGAGGCATAAAGTCCTGCCGCCGTGTCGACGATATCTTGTTTCTGGTGTCTCAACGTAATGACAATCAGCTTGTAGTAGGGCGGGTACTTGAATACGCGTCGTTCCACAATCTGACTGTTGTACATCGAGACATAGTCGTTGGCCATAGCGTCGCGTATGGCCTGATGATAAGGCTGGTAGCTTTGGATGATGACTTTGCCCTGCTTGCCGCGTCTGCCTGCACGACCGCTCACTTGCGTCATCTGCTGAAAACTACGCTCGTAGGAGCGGAAATCGGGGAATGATATGAGGTTGTCAGCCGAAAGAATGCCTACCACACTGACGTTGTCAAAGTCAAGGCCCTTGGTAACCATCTGGGTGCCTACGAGAATATCTATCTTGTGATCGTCGAAGTCATTGAGAATCTCCACATAACGTTTCTTCTGCGATGTGGAATCAAGGTCCATTCGTGCGATTCGGGCCTCGGGAATCAGGATTGCCAAATCATCCTCTATACGTTCCGTGCCGAAGCCTTTCATCTTCAGCGTAGTGCTGTGGCACGCAGGACACTCCTGCGGAACAGGAATCGAGTAGCCGCAGTAATGGCAGCGAAGGCTGTTTGTGGCCTTATGATAAACGAGCGACACATCGCAATGCTTGCACTGCGGAATCCAGTGGCACACATCGCACTCCAGCCGCAGCGAGAAGCCGCGACGGTTCTGGAACAGAATCACCTGCTCCTTGTTCTGTATTGCTTCGCGGATGTATGTGAGCAGGAACTTTGAGAAGTTCATCTGAACCTCGCGCTTGCGCTGTGCATCCTTCATATCGACGCAAAGCACTTCAGGCATCTGTATGCCGCCGTAGCGGTGGGTCATCTCGGCAAAGCCGTACTTACCGCTCTGGGCGTTGAAGTAGCTCTCCACCGACGGTGTGGCCGAGCCCAGCAATGTCTTCGCATTCCACATACGGGCCAGGTAGATTGCGCTGTCGCGTCCGTTATAGCGTGGCGCAGGGTCGTTCTGCTTGTAGCTGCTGTCGTGCTCTTCATCCACGATTACAAGTCCCAGGTTGTGGAATGGCAGGAACAATGCCGACCGCGCCCCAAGCAGGACCTTGTAGCCCGACTCAGAGGCATCCATCGTGCGCTGCCACACCTCGGCACGCTCCTTGGTACTGAAACGCGAATGGTAGACACCGACCGAATCACCGAAATACTTGCGCAGACGGTTGATGATTTGTGCTGTAAGAGCGATTTCAGGCAGCAAAAGCAGCACCTGTTTGCCCTCACGCAGCGTGCGGTCAATCAGACGTATGTACACCTCCGTCTTGCCGCTCGACGTGACACCGTGAAGCAAGCTTACAGCCTTGTCGCAGGCCACTATGGTATCAAACGCCCTCTGTTGCTCTTCGTTCAGCGCTATGCTTGCGACATCGGTCGTGGACTCGTAGTGTTGCAGGCGGCTCTCCTCACGCTGAATCTGCACCAAGACCTCCTTCTTGACAAGAGTGTCTATTGCCGACGCCGAAAGTTCCTTATTGTCCGCGAGCACTTTCTTCTTGATTTCCCTCTGACCAAAGCCGCTCAACTGCAGGAACTGCATCAGGGCCAGCAGTTGCTTCTGGCTCGAACTCTTCTTTTCCATCTCGTCGAAGATCTGCTTCAGATTCTGCTCGTCGCGGTATTTGTCGTTGAGCGCCAGCCACACCGACTTGCGCGGCGTAAAACGCTGGCGCAGTTCCTCGTCCATCAATATGATATGCCTCTCTATCATCGACTTGATGAGAGGCATAATCTTCTGATAACCCGTAATATCGGCAATCTCGCCAATCTCAAGGCGTCCCTTGCGCGACAGCACGTCAAGAATCTTGATTTCATCCTCGCCAAGGTTGCCGTACTCGCCGGCAAAATCCGGATGGACAACGATATACGACTCACTCGACAGGCGGAATGCCGAAGGGATGGCCACAGCCATCACGTCGCCCGGATAGCACATATAATAGGCCGCCATCCATTCCCAGAAGAGCAGCTGTCGCTCCGTGACTACAGGCTCCAGGTCAAGAATCGACAGCACATACTTGGTCGTGTAGGACGGAACCGTCTCGTGCACGCGCCGTACAATAGCCGAATACAGGCGTTTCGAGCCGAACTGGACGACGACCCTCTGCCCTACCCTTATGTAGTCGTTGTAATCGAACGGGACCCTGTAGGTATAAGTGTCTGGAAGGTGCAGGGGCAGCAGTACATCGACGAAATAAGTCCGGCGTTCCATAGCGCACTCCCTGTTTACTCCCTGATTTTCTCGAACGACAGCAGCACCTTGTCGCCCTGCAGCAGCTCAAGGGTATACTCCGTAAGCTTGAAGCCGTCGCATCGTTGCAGCAGCTGCATATAGCTGTTCTCGACCTTGTGGAAAGCCTCGGGACAGGCCTTCTTCGTGCCGTTGAAGTCCGACAAGGCCATCTTCCCGCCGCCCTTGTCCTTAAAGCTGCCGAAGTAGCGGTTGCAACCACTGGTGCCGCTGAAAGTGCCCGCCTCGGGGTTGATCTGTATCGTTATAGGCTGCTGGCCGCTGAGAGGCACCACCTCCTTGCCACGCATTGCATTGAGACGCCACACCTCCTCCGAGTTGAACTCAGGGCGAGCGTTCACCAACGCTTCCTTATGCGACTTGCAACCCGCGGCAGCCACAGTCAGAATGCACACTATAAGCAACAGACGTTTCATATCCCTCATCGACACATCAATTAGTTCCATCACTCCTTGATATAGCTGAATCGCTCCGTGCGCACCACCTTGTACATAACACTGTCGAGTGTCAACGCCTCTATCGACGGGTAGCTGTAGGTCAAAGTGCGCTTGGCAACGGCATCGCCGTCATATTCATAGCTGTAAGTAAACAGCTGGTTCTTATTCCTATTGTATGGCATACGGATGGTACGGATATTGTTGCGCGAGAGCATCCCGAAGCCGAAAATCGGGTCGGTCAAGCCGCGGAAGCCATAGAGCTGATAGAAAGGATTGTCCGTTTCCTCGTACGTAAGGTAGATAACCTTCTCCCCTTCGGCATCGGTGCAAGTGATGCGCGTCGGGTTGTCGCCGTTCCAGCTCAGTTTGTAGCGCACCGACTTCGTGCCGTCTTTGGCTCCCTTTGCGCCAACGGCCACATTCTGCTCAAGGCATCCGGCCACCTCGTCGCCCACAAGCACACGCAGCGGGTTGGACATCCTGTCGAGAACGGCATTGTTGGTGTCCGACACTGCGAAGTAGTGGCACACAATGTCGGTAAGCGTCTGTCCGTCGTGGACAAAGGCCATATAGCTGTAAAGCTCGTCACTTGCATACACCTCTATATGCTCCAGCTGGCGGGTGCCGTAGAAGTATTCGGCACGGATATTATAGGCCGGAACCGTAGTGCGCACTATGCGATTACCCTCGTGAAAGAAACTCTCCTGATAGGGATGCTCGCCACCGTGATAGTCAATGCGATACATCTCGTCGCCGTCCCAATTCCAGTCCTGTTCCACATAATCGCCGGTCGAGAAATAGGGCGCATCGTTCACATAATGGCTGTCCTGAGCCATAATGAGGTCAATCTTGTAATCCTTGGCTATGACGCCCTCCTTAGGACCGCACGACACACAAAGCATCGCACAGGCGGCGACAACAGCTACAATCATTTTTTTAGTTTTCATAATTCATAATATTGCGCGGGCATCACAGCCCACAAGTTTCATATAATTTTCTTCGCACATTCAATATCAATAGTGCCGCGAACGCTTCAAGATGTAGGGCTGCATAATCTGGTCGAAGCCCAGATTGACATCGACTGGCACATAGTCGATGTGGTATTGCATAGCGTGGCGGCGCACACGTTCAACCTGGTCGCCCATAGCCTCGCGGTAGCGCTCCGCAATCTCGCCCGGGAACGCCTTGACCTTGCGCCCGGTCTCCATATCGATGAAATAGTAGGGTCTGTTGCCATAGTTCAGCTCCAGTTCCTTGTCGCGGTCGAAGGTGTGGAACAGCAGCACCTCGTGCTTGCAGTGGCGCAGATGGCGCATAGCGTCGAACAGCGGTTCCATTGCCTCCTCGCGCACAAAGGCATCGGTGAAGATGACCACAAGCGAACGACGGTGCATCTTCTCGGCCAGCAGATGGATGCATCCCGCCACGTCGGTGCCTTTCTGCTCGAGGGCGTCGGCCTTGACAGGCTGCAACAGCTTCTCCATCAACGAATAGACATAGCGCTGGTGGAGCACCGACGAGCGCACCTCGGTCTGCAGTTCGACACTGTCCGAGAACAGCGTCAGCCCGAAGGCGTCACGCTGACGCACAAGCAGCTCCATTATCAGCGCCGCGGCATAGACAGAGAAGGTCAACTTGTTGGGCTTGCGGAAGTTGCCTTGGCGCTCCAAAGGGAAATACATCGACGACGACTGGTCTATAAGCACCTGGCAGCGCAGATTTGTCTCCTCCTCATAGCGCTTCACAAACAACTTGTCGGTGCGGCCATAGAGCTTCCAGTCTATATTCTTCGTCGACTCGCCGCTGTTGTAGAGCCTATGCTCGGCAAACTCGACCGAGAAGCCGTGGAAAGGACTCTTGTGCAAACCCGTGATGAAGCCTTCCACCACTTGGCGCGCAAAGAAATCGAGCGACTTGTATTTCTCAATCTCGGGAAACATCGAACCTCATAAACTCTAACGTTGACCTTGACTCCGACCTCGCAATAAGCAGACACAAGCCTCGAACGGCTGTCGTTCAACAGTCAAAGCCAACGTCAGACCCTATCTTAATGTCAATATTAAAGCAGTGCGTTCAGCTTGTCGACCAGAGTGCTCTTGGCAACAAGGCCTACCGACTTGTCAACGACCTCGCCGCCCTTGATGAACAGCACCGTAGGCACGCTGCGCACACGGAACATAGCTGCCAGTTCGGGGCACTCGTCGACGTCGGCCTTGCCAATCACGGCCTTGCCTTCAAAATCGGCTGCCACTTCCTCAACGATAGGTGCCAATGCCTTGCACGGGCCGCACCACGTGGCTCCAAGGTCAAGAAGGATAGGGAGGTTTGTCTGCTTGATCTCAGCAAAATTATTGTCATTAACTTCTACTACCATAGTGTTTTAAAGTTTTAATTGTTAAACATTATTATCTTGCAAAGATACGTAAAAAAAAGCAACCAATCACAAAAAAAACGCATATATCTCTTCATTCGCTGTATTACAACATCTTAAACCGTCAAATCACACCCCAAAACGTCGACGGACCAGAGCAAAATCAACAGTGCCACATTTCCAACCCATTAAGGGACCAACTCCGGTCGTTGTACAATATATGTACAATAGTTGTACAATACTTGTACAATTGTAAACGTACAAATATTGTACAACTATTGTACATATAAGCCTTAAACGATGCTCATATAAGTTGAAAACGCCAAAAACAAGGCCGACTCATCAACAAAGTGCCGCGGGGAAGCATAGTAAAAACGAGGTCGACACCGACAACACATTAATGATTAGCAACGACTTATGTATTATTTTAGTATTTTTAACCTATTAAGAGGCCCTATTATATTTTTTTTTCGTACTTTTGCAATGACATTAATATTGCAACAAGACTACTGAAATGAAAAACAAGTTGTTTATACCTTTTGTTGTTATGGCTCTGGTTTTCAGTGCCGGTAACATTCAAGGACAGAATAAAAGCAAGACCAACAAAGGCAAGGCCACCAAACCTGTGAAACAGGAGCCCGCCAACATTGAGCTGCCGGCCAACAGCAACGACTGCCTCTTTGCCATCGAATTGATGCCCGACGTGCCTTTCGGTCCCACCCAGGCACCGCAGGGAGCTGGACGCATACAGGAGATTATGCGCGACCGCAGCAACCCCAATGTATTTGAATATGAGCACAATTCCACGTGGTATAAGTTCACCGTGCCTTACTCTGGCAATCTGGAAATCAGCATTACGCCCAACAGCGAGTGGGACGACTACGACTTCCTCGTGTACCGCTACACCGATGTATACTTCAGCAACCGACTGATTGAAAACAAATTGAAACCTCTGGCCGCCGACCTTTCGTCGAAAGACACCGCCGGCCTCTATGCCGCAACGCCCAAGAACTCGAAGGGACAAGTGACTGCCAAGCCGCGCAGCAAGCGTATGACCAGCGCCACGATGGGAATGAAGGCCGACGGCAAACGCTTCTTCATCGCCCCCAACGAGGACGAAGACTTCCTTAAATCCATCCCCGTCCGCAAGGGCGAGACCTACTACATCGTGCTTGACAACAAGAGCAGCAAGGGCGACGGCCACACCATCAAGGTGTCGATTCAGGTCGAGTCGTTCGAGCCGCTGGTGGTGTTCTATGATCCTGTGTTGAAGAAGAATATCGATGTAGACCTGCTTATTCTTGAGAAGAATACCGACAACCGCCCCATCGCCAAGAACCCGGCCTTCAGAGGCGGCAAGATCAAGTTTGTGCCCGGCTTCAACTATGCGCTCTATGCCAAGAAGAACGGCTACTTTTCGATATTCAAGGAGTTCAATTCCAACATCTTCAAGGACGACACCCTGCTGCGCTTCAATATGAATCGCACCGAGAAGGGCACCAAGTTCCCCATTGCAGACATCTACTTTGACGACGACGCCAACCTGCTGCCCGAAAGCGACACCTCGCTGCTCAACTATATGCAGATGTTCAAAGGCCATCCTGACATAACCTTCCAAATAAAGGGTTACGTCCAGTCATACGCTGTGGACATTGAGGCCGACCAGAAACTTTCAATTGCTCGCGCGCAGAGCGTCAAGGAGTTCTTTGTGGCTCACGGTATGAATCCCGACCAGATTACGATTGCCGGTATGACGCAGAACGAAATCAAACGCGCCGCAGCCGCTGCCCTCAACAAGCACCAGGCATTCAAAGACACTAAGATTGAGCTGATTATAACAGGAATAAACAAGTAACGCCAGTTACCGTAACGTATTAATGCTTGAATGCTTTAACGGGTGATGTACACTCCGTTAAAGCATTCAAGCATTAATAATATAAGGCAATAACGTCAGTATTGCTCTTTCTCGTTGGGGAAACTCTCTGATTTTACATCGGATATATACTGCTGTATGGCGTGCGATATATCCTCGCCTATGTGACCGTAGAGACGCAGATAGCGCGGCTTGAACTGCTGAGTTATGCCCAGCATATCCTGAAGCACCAACACCTGTCCGTCGACGCCGCTGCCGGCACCGATGCCTATGACAGGTATCTTGACTTCGGAGGCGATGCGCGAAGCGAGGGCTGCAGGTATCTTTTCAAGTACCATAGAGAAGCATCCCGCCTCTTCAAGCACGTGGGCGTCGTGGATTACCCGGTTGGCCTCATCTTCTTCGGTGGCGCGGACCGCGTAGGTTCCGAACTTGTTGATGCTCTGCGGTGTCAGTCCCAGGTGCCCCATAACGGGAATGCCGGCGCTGAGTATGCGCTGTATCGATTCAAGGACTTCCTCGCCGCCTTCGAGTTTGACGGCATCGGCTCCGGTCTCTTTCATAATCCTTATGGCCGAAGCGAGGGCCTGCTTGGAGTTGCCCTGGTAGGTGCCGAAAGGCATATCGACCACGACGAGGGCACGGTTGATGGCGCGAACGACGGAGGAGGCGTAGACTATCATCTCGTCGAGCGTGATAGGCAGGGTTGTCTTGTAGCCTTCCATAACGTTGGCGGCGCTGTCGCCCACCAGAACCACGTCGATCTTGGTGCGGTCGAGCAGCTGCGCCATCGAGAAGTCGTAGGCGGTAAGCATAGCGATTTTCTCGCCGTGCATCTTCATATTTTGCAATACTCTTGTTGTGACCTTGGTCACATCAGTCTGTAAATATGCCATTATGTAAAGTTTGATTGTCTGAATGACAGATTGTTACTCTATCTCTTCGTCATCCTTGTAGCGTCGGTCTGACTCTTGTTCCTCAATTTCATCGACTTCGTCCTCGACGATTCGCATCAAGGCTCTGAGAGGTTTCTTGATTTCATATTCACCGTGCCTGCCCAGGCGATAAGCTTTCCAGTGCTTGCCGTCGGCGGCGAAGGAGCCGTCTTCCATATCGGTCTTGCATTCGTAGAAGTAGTCGCTGAGCTCGTTGGGTTGAATGCGCTTGCCGAGGAATATGGTGTCGAGTTGCATAGCATTGATGGATGCCTGTACGCTTAGCGATATCTTGGACGGCATTTTCTTGGTCGTCAGGGCCTTGTACTCTACGCCTTTCTCGGAATACTTCTTGCCGAAGATTCGGATCTTGTTGTCAAGCTGCTCCTGAGTGACAGGGAAACGTACATAGATGGAGTCGGGCAATACCTGCGAGCATTCGCCGTATTTGCGGTTAAGGCTGCTGTGCAGCACAATGTAACCGACCTGGACGATGATTTGCTTGCGGTGCGGCACCAGAAAATAGTCTTCCACTATGGGCTTGTATTCAAGGTGCTCCTCGATGGAGAATCTTACATCGGAAGGGCAGCTGTCCTTGGTTTCCTGCACGTTGTAGAGGGCTCCGCGTTTCATAAACACCGAGGCATAGTAGCCGCGCACGGTGCTGTCAACCGAGGGCACCATACATCCACGCGCAGCGCCAAGACAGGCATCGGGGTCGTTATGGAGCGTTATCAGCACACAGTTGTTGAGCTTCATAGTCTTGTTGAACGTCAGCCTGCTTTCTGGAAGGTCACGGACGTTGTAGGCAGTGCGGGTGACAGGCACTTCATAGCGCACAATCTCCACCGTGTCGCCGTGACAGTTGCACTTGATAGGATTGGGTGCATAGCGGATGGGGAACGGGGCATAGCAGCGGTTGGCGAAGTAGGTGTAGATACTGTTCACGCGCTCCTCGGAGAGGGCCTCGCTGTTGCTATAGCCTTCGATAGTAATAGCATAGAACTTGGGGTTGGTGCGGTCGGCAAAGGCAACGCGGTAGACCGAGTCGAGCCAGTCGAGGTCGCTGGTACTATAGGTGGCGGAGGAGCCACTATAGTTGATTAGCAGGCAGAAATGGTCGGGGTGTTCCATAGCCTTCTGCATATTCTTGATGGGCTTGGCGCTGGGAATGTAGATTCCTGTCTGCCCTTGGGTGTTGCCGCAAAACAGCAACGACAGTCCCAAAAACACTACTGAAGCGAATACCTTAGCACAACGGTTCATAATATAATTAGTTGTTATTACTATTTAACAGAGTTTTTAAGTTCACTGATGACGCTGTCGGTCGATATGCCTTCAGCCTCGGCGAAGTAGTTTCGCACAAGGCGATGGCGCAGGACCTCGGTAGCCACAGCGTCGACATCCTCGCGGTCGGGCGAGAACTTGCCATTGAGGGCTGCGTTGGTCTTGGCACCCATAATGAGGTACTGCGAGGCTCGGGGGCCGGCGCCCCACGAGAGATACTTGTGGGCCAGCTGGTTGCCCTCGTTGTCGGGTCTTGTGGCAGCCACCAGGCTTACGGCGTATGACACCACGTTGTCGGGCACCGGCATACGGCGTATAACCGACTGATACTCCAAAATCTCTTCAGCGGAGAGGACAACTTCCAATTCGCCATTCATATCAACGGTGGTGCGCTTTACGATGTCCATCTCTTCGTCAAACGACGGGTAGTCCATCTTTATGTTGAGCATAAAGCGGTCGAGCTGGGCCTCAGGCAGCGGATAGGTTCCCTCCTGCTCTATGGGGTTCTGCGTAGCGAGGACGAAGAACGGGCTGTCGAGTGGGTAACTATGGCCACTGACGGTGACCGACTTCTCCTGCATTGCTTCAAGCAGGGCGGCCTGTGTCTTAGGCGGAGTACGGTTGATCTCGTCGGCAAGGAGGATGTTGGCGAATATAGGGCCTTTGACAAAGCGGAACTTGCGATTCTCGTCGAGGATCTCCGTTCCGGTAATATCTGACGGCATCAGGTCGGGAGTAAACTGGATTCGGCTGAATTTCAAGCCGAGAGCCTTGGACAGCGTGTTTACCATCAATGTCTTTGCAAGTCCAGGCACACCGACCAGCAAGCAATGGCCGCCGGTGAACACGGAGAGCAACAGGCTTTCTACGGCCTTGTCCTGTCCGATGATGACCTTGCCTATTTCCTGTCTGAGTCGCTGATATTTCTGAACCAGCCTGTTCAATGATTCTGTATCTGATGCCATTTTATTGTTCTGTGGTTTGTGATTAAAGATTTGCTACTCGAACCATTTGAGTCGGAAGTTGCAGTCTTTGTAGTCGTTGTCGATGTGGATGTAAGTATTCTTGATTGTCTTCTGAGCCCAGTCGAATATCTTTTCCTGCTTGGCGTTTTCAAGTGCAGCGTTATAGATGCGGTCGTAGTCGTCGGTGAGATTTGCCTTGTGCTCAGGGTTGCGCTTAACGACCGTTACAAGTCGGTAGGCATCCTTGTTCTCATCGGTTTTCATCGCCGTGGCATTGCTGACCTGACCTGCGTTCATTTGGGAGAAACCGATGCCGGGATAGAGCTTTGACAGCTCACTGAGCGTGAACTGATAACCGCCGTTCACGGGGTGCGTCACCTTGCCACCTTCAATCTTGTTGGCGTTGTCCGAATAGCGGGATGCGGCCTCGGCAAAGGTGATATGTCCAAGCCTGATTTCCTGTGCGATGCTGTCGAGAAGGATGCGGTTACGCAGCAAGTCTTCGGGCGACACCTTGGGAGTCAGGAGGATATGCCTGCAGTTGACGGTGTTGCCGCGGCGTTCGATGAATTGGAGGATGTGGAACCCGAACGGGCTTTCGATCACCGGCGACACCTCGCCTGGCTTTAGGGCAAAAGCCGCAGCCTCAACCTCACCGACCAGTTCGCCACGCGGATAGAAGCCCAGTTCGCCGCCCTTGCTGGCAGTGCCGGGATCCTCTGAATAGAGGGCTGCAAGAGTAGAGAACTGCACTTCGCCCTTCAACACACGCTCACGCATCTTGTTCAGTTCCAGCTTGACGCGCTCACGCTCTGCATCGTTGATTTCAGGCTTGCGCACTATCTCGGCAATCTCGTATGTCTCCTCTATCGTCGGCAAGCTGTCTTTGGGAATATTGTTATAGAACTGGTTGACCTCGTAAGGCGTAATCTTCACATTGTTAGTCAGATTATACTGCACGCGCTCTGTCAGCATTCGCTCTTTGAGCATCCTGGACAACAGTTCTTTCATTTCATCGTAGGTGTAGCCTGTAGCCTGTCTCATAGCTTCCTTGCTACCATACTGGCGCTCGTAAGCCTTGATGTATCGCTGCACGTTAGACTCAACATCTTCGTCGGTGATATCTGCATCGGTGCTGTCCACTTCGCCTTTGTGGACAAGCAGTTTCGATATCAAAAGACCTTCGAGGATATTGCATCGGTTTTCAAAAGCATTCTCATATCCTTGGCGTATACGAATGGAAACGTATCCGTTTTCAATGTCGGACAACTTGACAATATTCTTGCCAACGATAGCAACTACCTTGTCTATGACAGGTTCGTTATCGCCTTTTGCCTGCTCGTTCTGGGCGATGGCAACCGTGGCTATGGCAGCAAATAAGAATAATGCAACTACCTTGCGCATCATTGATAGTTTTATTAGTACGTAATTTCGTCTATAACATTCTGATGAACAACCACATTGTACTTCTTTTTCAGTTGTTCAATCAGCTTCTTTTCCAAATAAGTTTGGTATTCATTTATATAGTAGCCTCGAGCTTCCTTGACGGTTTTCAATGTAGGATTGTAGAGCTCGTCTACCCTGACAATCTCATACCCCTTCGGCAGCGGCCTCTCATACACACCCTTACGCCACTGGTTGGGCTTAAGGATGTTCTGGTGCTCTTTCTCGACAACGGTGCCGCCTGTTATTTTAAATTCTCCGTCACCTTTCACGGAAGCACGGATCTTGTCCGTGAGCTGGTCTTCCGTCCAGCCTTTCTTGACTGCCTTCTCGACAATCTTGACAACCTTGGCGGGAGCCACAACGCTGCTGTCCGCGACGTTGACAACGGTAAGACTGGCGCGTTCATTCCAAAAATACGGTGCGTCAGCCTCGTTGTCAATGCTGCGTGTCTTTGAATAA
Source organism: uncultured Bacteroidota bacterium (assembly GCA_902788805.1). Taxonomy (GTDB): domain Bacteria; phylum Bacteroidota; class Bacteroidia; order Bacteroidales; family P3; genus Colimorpha. The sequence goes on from CADALO010000006.1 coordinate 169,291, forward strand.
GTATCGTAGAACCCAGCAAGTCCCACGGTGTCCTTTATCGCTTTCGACCAGATCATCTTGTCGTTGTAGGCAAAAATCATAAGGCCACTACGGTATTCATTCATCAACTGTGCGAACTCGTTGTGTTCCTCCTCAAGGTGCTTGTCGGCATATTCAAAAACTTTGTCTTTGATAAAGTTCTCGTACCTGTCTTTCAGATACATATCCAAGTCAAACGATTTCTCGTATCTCTGGTTTCTCTCAATGAATTTCAGCAGGTCTTTTGCAGTATACTCCTGGTCCTCTACACAGAACAGCGGACGCATATCTTTAACCATTGTGTCGCTGTAACGCCAAGTCTTGATGAACAGAGAATCTGTCAATGCTGCCCTGCATTCAGCCAGTGAAGCTTTAGGTTCCTTGACACGCTTGCCGTTTTTGCCTTTCACGGTGACGTAAGTCGTAGTGTAGTCGACAAAATTGTAGCGTTTCTTACACTGCTCCACAAAGGCATTACGTGGCTTGCGGCTGCGAACGTCGCGGGCCATACGCTGCTTGTAGTAGGGCAGCATCTCCTCATACGACGGCAGACTGTCCTTGCTGTTCAGCTTTACAATATGCCAGCCATAATGAGTGTGGAATGGCTTAGACATATCGCCAGGATGCATAAACGAGAGAATACGCACATATTCAGGCGGTATTTCCCTAACATTCATATTGGTCAGAGCTCCGCCCTGACCGGCTGTACTCTGGTCGTCTGAATAGTCGTTGCACACATTGGCAAAGTTCTCACCGCTCAAAATCTTCTCGAAAGCCTGATTGATAATACCCTCGGCTTTTGAAGGATCGGAAGATTCTGCCACCCATATATGCTGGAATGAAGCCTTACCCAGATAAGGAACCTTGTCGATAAGCTTTACAAGGTGATAGCCGTATGCCGTACGTACAGGCTTTGAGACCGCGCCAATTTCCAGATTGTAAGCAGCCGACTCGAAAGGATAGACCATTTCAAAGACATTGAAATTGCCCAAATCGCCATCATCCTTTTTCGGCCTGCTGTCGGAGGGGCGCTCAGCTCTTTGGTGAGCCTCGTTGTACTCTATCGCCACTGCAGAGAAGTCCTCGCCTTTCTTAATCCTTTCATACAGTTCCATAGCCTCCTGATAGGCTCTCAGGGTATCTGCCGGTGTGGGCTGGTTGCCCATCCTCACAAGAATATGAGCTGCGTGCAACGTGTAGTGGTTGCGCTCGTAAGCTTCCTTAAGGAGCTGGTCAAGTGTAACGGAATCGATAAGATAAGGTGCCGCCAACTCATTGCGGTAGCCTGTAAGTTCCTTAATCATATCCGGCATTGTGTCAAAGCCCTGCTCGTAAGCATCCTCCAGCTTCACTCTGTAGTTCACAAACAGGTCAACATGCTCCATCAATGCCTGGCGTTTCTCGTATGTACAAGCCGTGGGAGCCGCGCTGGGGTCTTTACCCACCGAGCGCAGGAATTCTTTCATAAACTCCGACTTATATATCTTCTTGCCGTTGATTTCGAAAATAACAGGGTCGTCGGCTTTCTGGGCGTTGACGCCTAAAGCCATAACGACAGCAAACAACAAAACAAAAATCTTCCTCATTTATTATCTTACAATGTTAAAGTTAAGGTCATAATTTGGTTTATCTCGAATAATTCGGGGCCTCGCGGGTAATGGCTATATCGTGCGGGTGGCTCTCTGTGCGGCCAGCTGCAGTAATACGTATAAACTTAGCCTTCTGCAAGGTCTCAATATCCTTCGAGCCAGTGTAGCCCATACCGGCTTTCAAACCGCCAACAAGCTGATACAGCACCTCGTTGAGCGATCCCTTGTAAGGCACACGGCCCACAACGCCTTCTGGAACAAGTTTCTTGACATCTGTTTCCTTGTCCTGGAAGTAACGATCCTTCGAGCCGCTCTGCATAGCCTCCAACGAGCCCATACCGCGATACGACTTGAATTTACGGCCTTCAAATATGATGGTCTCGCCCGGTGCCTCGTCGACACCAGCCACAAGTGAACCGATCATAATGCTGCTTGCACCAGCGGCAAGAGCCTTGACGATATCACCACTATAGCGAATGCCGCCGTCGGCGATGAGCGGTATGTCAAATCCACCTTGCTTCAATGCACCAGCCACCTCGCACACTGCCGTAAGCTGCGGCACACCGATACCGGCAATGATACGTGTCGAACAGATACTTCCCGGTCCAATACCAACCTTCACAGCGTCGGCACCGGCCTCGGCCAGCATCAACGCTGCCTCGCCCGTAGCGATATTGCCAACCACCACGTCAAGTGTCGGATACTTAGCCTTGACCGATTTTAGCGCATCCACAACCCTTATCGAATGGCCGTGGGCGGTGTCGATGACAACAGCGTCTACACCCGCGGCGACCAGAGCGTCTACACGCTCCATCATATCAGCCGTGATGCCAACACCGGCAGCCACACGCAGACGACCATTGTTGTCCTTGCAGGCATACGGGTGCTCTTTGTTCTTCATAATGTCGCTATAGGTTATAAGACCCACAAACTGGCCCTCGTCGTTCACAACAGGCAGTTTCTCAATCTTGTGCTCCTGCAATATCTCGGCAGCCTCTTCAAACGTCGTGCCCACGTGCGTCGTCACAAGGTCGGTAATCATTATCTCGCTCAGCGGACGGCTCATATTGCGTTCAAAACGCAAGTCGCGATTCGTGACCATACCTATAAGCATCTTGTTGGAATCCACAATCGGGATGCCACCAATGTGATATTCGTGCATCAGGCTCAATGCATCCTTTACCAACGCATCCTTGTCCAGCGTCACGGGGTCGACAATCATACCGTTCTCCGAGCGTTTCACCTTGCGCACCTCGTTGGCCTGACGTTCTATCGACATATTCTTGTGCAACACACCGATACCACCCTCCTGAGCCATACCGATGGCCATAGCAGCCTCGGTCACAGTGTCCATTGCGGCACTGACCATAGGAATGTTAAGTGTGATGTTACGTGAGAAGCGCGAGTCAACCTTAACTTCGCGCGGAAGAATGTCCGAAAAGCTGGGGACGAGGAGGACGTCGTCGTATGTCAAACCCTCGCCAATAAATTTTGTGGTATCTGTATACATAGCATTAAATTTTCGTGCAAAAATACCAAAAATAATCGACATATAAATAATAAATTTAATAACATTTGCCAACTCATTAATTATCTGCGACAAAGAACACCATTTTTTTGTCACAGGCAACAAAAACCCTTTTCACATTATACTATTCACTGTTCTCAATTCACTTTTTTTACGTACCTTTGCAATTCCAAATCCAAAGCAAATGAAACACCTTTTCATACTCACATTAGCCCTGTTGACGGGCATCGCCTCGACACAGGCACAGGACACGACCAGAGTCACACCGCGCCACCCGCACCATCCGTCGGCTCTTGGCATTAGCTCCGACAACTCGATGCATCTGCTATATGACCTGCCCGTAACCAACCGTGAGCTCATACAAGGCTGCCGCCACCTGACGCTCGACATCGACGCCGCTGGCTTCTTCTTCGATGCCGAGTATGCCACACCGTTCGCCAAAGGATTCTCCGTCGCCGGCTTCCGCCTTTCGCCTGCCCTCGCCTACGGCATCAACGAGCGTGCCCAGTTGCGCGTCGGCTTCAACGCCACAGCCTTCGCCGGACTCGACTCGCTCTACCGTCTGCGCCCCACATTCTCACTCATCTACGCACCGACCAAGTGGCTCACCCTCGTTGCAGGAACCATCTACGGCAGCAACACACACCAGCTGGCACCAGCCGTCTACGACCCCGCCCGATGGATATACGACTATCAGGAAGACGGCCTGCAGATACTTACCAAGACAAAAATCTGGCAAAGCGACACCTGGCTCGACTGGACACACTACCTCACACCCTGGACTGCCGACCAGGAGCGCTTCACAATGGGAACAAGCCACATCTTTCGAATAGCAAAATTTAATATTGAAAAAGAGGTGTGGAATGGATGCGACCTTGACAAATACAACCAATTGGGCTGGCAATTCAATCTGCCTGTACATTTCATCGCCAGCCACCGCGGAGGTGAGGTCAAGACCATCGACACCAACACCGTAACCACATTCAACGAACGCGTCGGATTGCAAATCAAATACTCATTCTCAAACACTTTCACTCCATCTTTCCACTCCTTCAAACTCGACGCCTCTCTCTACAACTATCACCTCGAGGACAACACCCTCGACCACGGCGGCAAGGCCTTCTACCCCACCCTTTCCTACGAATGGCTCCACTGGAACCAATACCACCTGTCGCACTTCTCCCTCCGCGCCATTGCCGGCTTCTGGCACGGCGACCACTATTTCAGTGCCTTCGGCAGTCCTCTTTTCTGGTCGGCCAACGCCTACAGTGCCCTGCACATCCCTGCATCGCCAAGCCTTGCCAACGCTACCGACATTCGCAACATACTTACATTCACCCTTTCTGCCGAACACGAATTCAAAGGACTGAACCTCGGCCTACAGGTCGACGCCCTCTACGACCTCGACCTCCGCAAGACCGACCTCCTTTTCGGTTTCTATATGCGCTTCAAAGAGAAATTCCTGCTGTTTTAAGGAGTTAAGGGGGGAGCTAAAGGGAAGTTAAGGGGAGTTAAGAGAAGTTAAGGGACAAATGACCCTGCCGGATTGTATTGTCCTTTAACTCCCCTTAACTTCCCCCAATATCCACTGCCACACAAACATTGCAACTCAGTTGCAAGAAAACAGCCTTAATTTTGCATTCAGAAAACAAACAATAAAAATGCAATATTATGGCTCATAATCACCACACTACACACGGACATCACGATGAGTGCCACTGCCACGAACATCATCACGAGCACCATCACGAACACCACCACCACGAAGGGCACGAACATCACCACGACCACGACGAGTCGCCCAAGAAACTATTAATAAAGATTATCGCCGCCGCATTGCTGCTGGCCGTTGCCGTCTTCATCGAACACAACACCAGCCTCGCCACCTGGCAGTTGCTGTTAATCTATCTTATACCCTACCTCATCGTGGGCTTCGACACCCTCAAGGAGGCCGCCGAAGGCATCCTGCACGGCGAGGCCTTCGACGAGCACTTCCTAATGGCCGTAGCCACCATCGGCGCGCTGGCCATCGGTTTCCTGCCCGGAGCCGAGACGCAGTTCCCCGAAGCCGTCTTCGTAATGCTCTTCTTCCAAGTAGGCGAACTATTCGAAGGCTATGCCGAAGGCCGCAGCCGCCAAAGCATAGCCCACTTGATGGACATCAGGCCCGACACAGCGACCGTCGTCCGCAACGGCAACGAACTGACCGTCAATCCCGAACAGGTAGCCTTAGGCGAAACCATCATCCTTCGCCCAGGCGACAAGGTGCCCCTCGACGCCGTCATCACCGAAGGCTCCACCGCCCTCAACACCGTAGCCCTCACCGGCGAAAGCCTTCCGCGCGAAGTCTCCGTCGACGACGAAATCATATCCGGATGCATCAACGTCAGCGGCGTCATCAAGGCCCGCGTAACCAAGACCTACGGAGAAAGCACGGTGTCGAAGATAATCGACCTCGTAGAGAACGCCTCCGAGCACAAATCGCGCAGCGAAGCCTTCATAACCCGCTTTGCCCGCGTCTACACGCCCGTCGTGGTCTTTGCCGCCATCGCCCTGGCCATCGTACCGCCACTCATTTCACAATTCACAATTCACAATCCACAATTCGCCGTATGGCTCTACCGCGCCCTTATGTTCCTCGTTGTCAGCTGTCCCTGCGCACTGGTCATCAGCGTGCCACTCTCCTTCTTCGGCGGCATAGGCGGAGCCTCGCGCAAAGGCATCCTCATCAAAGGTGCCAACTACATCGACATACTCTCGAAGGTCGACACGGTGGTCTTCGACAAGACCGGCACGCTGACCCACGGACGCTTTGCCGTCGAGGCCGTCCACCCCGAGAAATACAGCGAGTCGCACCTCCTGCACCTCGCCGCGCACGTCGAGCACTTCTCCACCCACCCCATCGGTGCCGCCCTGCGCGACGCCTACCCCGACGAAGCCACCGACGGCTGTAAGATAACCGACGTCGAAGAGATTGCAGGCCAAGGCATACGTGCCAACGTGGAAGGAAGCATCGTATGCGTGGGCAACAGCAAACTGATGGACAGCATCGGCGCGCACTGGCACGAGTGCCATCTGACGGGGACCGTCATACACATCGCCATCGACGGCGACTACGCCGGCCACGTAGTCATCAGCGACCAGATAAAAGAAGACAGCGCCGAAGCACTCAAAGCCCTGAAAGAGCTGGGCGTACAGCGCACCGTTATGCTCACCGGCGACAGCGAGGCCGTTGCCCAAAGCGTAGCCTCCAAGCTCGGCATCGACGAATACCACGCCCAACTGCTGCCCCAGGACAAAATAAGCTTCTTCAAGCAACTCCAACATTCACACACTAACGCATTAACGCATTCAACTGCCTTCGTGGGCGACGGCATCAACGACGCGCCGGTGCTGGCCTTGGCCGACGTGGGCATAGCTATGGGCGGACTGGGCAGCGACGCCGCCATCGAAGCAGCCGACATAGTGCTGATGGACGACCGCCCGTCGAAGATACCCATCGCCATTCGCATTGCCCGCCGCACTCTGCGCATCGCCCGCCAGAATGTAGTCTTCGCCATCGGCGTCAAAGTGCTCGTCCTCCTGCTGGCTGCGCTCGGCGTAGCCACGATGTGGATGGCCGTCTTTGCCGACGTCGGAGTAACAGTCCTTGCCGTCCTCAACGCAATGCGCACACTAAAAACAGAAAAACGACGTTAAAGGTTGGAAAGGGTGAAAAGGGTGAAAAGGGTGAAAAGGTTGAAAAGGTTGAAAAAGGTTGAAAAGGTTAAAAAGGGTGAAAAGGTTGAAAGGGTTAAAAGGGTTGAAAGGGTTGAAAAGGTTAAAAAGAAACCTGTCTTAAACTTTAAAACCTTCCAACCCTTCAAGCGACCGCAGGGAGCGAACCTTTCAAACCTTCCAACCCTTCAAGCGACCGCAGGGAGCGAACCTTTCAAACCTTCCAACCCTTCAAGCGACCGCAGGGAACGAACCTTTCAAACCTTTCCAACCCTTCAAGCGACCGCATGGAGCGAACCTTTCAAACCTTTCCAACCCTTCAAGCGACCGCAGGGAGCGAACCTTTAAAACCTTTCCAACCCTTCAAGCGACCGCAGGGAGCGAACCTTTAAAACCAAACACCGAAACAATGCCCGACGAAGAAACCCTATCCAATGCAGGTATCCGCGTAACAGCCGTACGCACAATGATATGGCGCCAGGTGCGCCACCACACCGACGGAGTGTTCAGCCTCAGCGACCTCGAAGAGGTGCTGCCCACCGTCGACCGTTCCACCCTGTTCCGTACGCTGACCCTCTTCAGCGACGCCCACCTGCTGCACAGCGTCGACGACGGCAGCGGCGTGCAGAAATACTGCGTCTGCCATCACGACGACACGCGCCACTGCCAAGGCCACGTGCACCTCACCTGCACACGCTGCCACAGGACATTCTGCCTCACCGACATCACCATACCGCCCGTACCCCTGCCCGAAGGCTTCGTTGCCGAAGAGACCGAATATGTCGTCAAAGGCATCTGCTCGCACTGCGCCCGGAAATAGGACGTAGATCCTCCGTTTTTTCACCGCTACATCCCCGTTACAAAACCGTACCAACTCCGGTCGTTGTACAATATATGTACAATAGTTGTACAATACTTGTACAATTGTAAACGTACAAATATTGTACAAGTATTGTACATATATTATTGTACATATGACGGAGTTGGTCCCTTGAAAGACTGGCTTTCAATCAGTTGCGTCACAATGGTATTATTCAGCCATATTATTGATTATCAAAACATTGGCTAAATTCACCATATTTTTAACATTATTTTAACATTTCAGGCGGTCGGGCAGAAAAAGGTGTGTCGAAAACTTTTTTTGTATGGAACGCGTTTTTTTTATTATCTTTGCAGTCGCGTAAAATGGGCAAAAAGAGACGCAAAGCCCCACAAAGAATTGAATAACAAATAATAATATAACAATGAACAAACTAAAATTATTTGCCACAGCATTATTGTGCCTGTCGGTTGCAGGCACTGCGACGGCCCAGAAGAACAAGACCGTCCAACCCGATGGCAACGGCGGCATCACCAGCGAGATGATGCAGCAAATCAAGAAGTCGTACGGCGGCAGCGCCAGCGACAAGGCTATGCGCAACATCCTTGTCAACCAGAGCCCCGCCAAGCTTGCAATGAACTATGAAAACGCTACCAAGTTCGACTCGCACTTCTCGAACCGCGTGGTCAGCAAGGCCGTGACCGACCAGAAATCGAGCGGCCGCTGCTGGATGTTCACCGGTATGAACGTTATGCGCAACAAGGCTATACGCCAGCACAACCTGCCGGCCGACTTCCAGTTCTCGCAGGCATACACCTTCTTCTACGACCAGCTGGAGAAGAGCAACCTCTTCCTGCAAGCCATTATCGACACCTACAAGAAACCGATGACCGACCAGGAAGTGGAATGGCTGTTCAAGAACCCCATCGGCGACGGAGGCCAGTTTACCGGCATCGCCAACCTGGTGGAGAAGTACGGCCTTGTGCCCAGCGACGTTATGCCTGAGACCTACAACACCAACAACACCTCGAGCATCAGCAACCTGCTGAGCCTCAAGCTACGCGAGTTCGGCCTCGAGCTGCGCGAGCTGGCAGCCGCCAAAGGCGCCACGCCCCACAAGCTGGAAAGCCGCAAGACCGAGATGCTAGGCACCATCTACCGTATGCTTGCCCTGACGATGGGCGAGCCTCCTGCCGAGTTCACCTGGACCGAGCGCAACGCAAAAGGCGAGGTGGTCAGCACCGAACGCTACACTCCGATGTCGTTCTACGCAAAATACGCCAAGACCGACTTTTCGAAGTACTATATGGTTATGAACGACCCCACACGCGAGTACTACAAAGTCTACGAGATACAGTACGACCGCCACGTCTATGACGGCCAGAACTGGAAGTACATCAACCTGCCAATGAGCGACATAGCCCCGATGTGCATTGCCTCGATCAAGGACAGCACGATGATGTATTTCAGCTGCGACGTGGGCAAGTTCCTCGACCGCGACAAGGGCTTTATGGATCCGAACAACTTCGACTACGGCTCGCTGATGGGCACCACCTTTGGTATGGACAAGAAGCAGAGAGTCAGCACCTTCGCCAGCGGCTCAAGCCACGCTATGACGCTGTGCGCCGTCGACCTCGACAAGGACGGCAAGCCGCTGAAGTGGATGGTAGAGAACAGCTGGGGCCCCAACTACGGCTATCAGGGCAACCTGATTATGACCAACGACTGGTTCAACGAGTATATGTTCCGCGTGGTGCTCGAGGAGAAATACATCCCCGCCAACATCCGCGCCCTGCTGTCGCAGACTCCCATCCTTCTGCCCGCCTGGGACCCGATGTTCGCCCCCGAAGAGTAACGGACACCCGACAACTATATGTACGGAGAATTATCAAATATGCTTTTCAATGCCGAGCAGGAATTCCTTGACGCCAAGGAGCGCTACGAGCAATTCCGCGACAGCTATATGCCATACTTTGACGACAAGGCGGAGTATGAGGCCGAACTTGAGCGCCTGATGCAGGAGATGGACTACGCCGAAGACAAGTTGAATATGGTAAAACGCGAGTTTGACAATCCGTTCAATTAATAAGAAACCCTTATCTTTTCACCGAAAATCAATTAACAATACAATTAATTATAAAACAATGAAAAAACTTTTTGCAATCCTCGGCGCTATAGCTATCAGCGCCACCGTCTTCGCTCAGAAGGCAGACGAAAACAAAGACGAAGAGGGCTACAAGTTCACCGTTAGCAAGGAACTGCCCGTCACCAGTGTCAAGAACCAGAACAAGGCAGGTACGTGCTGGTGCTACAGCGGCCTGGCTTTCATCGAGTCCGAGCTGCTGCGTATGGGCAAGGGCGAGTATGACTTCAGCGAGATGTTTATCGTCAGCAACACCTATCGCGACCGCGCTATGGCTGCCATCCGTACCCACGGCGATGTCAGCTTCAGCCAGGGCGGCGCCTTCGGCGACGTCATCTATGGAATGAAGACCTTCGGCCTTGTGCCCGAGAGCGAGATGCGTCCGGGTGCGGCCTACGGCGACACTCTCTCTGACCACAGCGAGCTCAGCGCCCTGACCGATGCAATGGTCGAGGCCATCGCAAAAGGCAAGCAGAGCAAGATGCAGCGCAACAGCAACCACGAGCTGCTGTGCCTCAAGGCTATCCAGGCTGTACACGACATCTATCTGGGCACCTGCCCCACCGAGTTCACCTACAACGGTGTGAAGTACACCCCCAAGAGCTTCTATGAGAGCACCGGTCTCAACGCCGACGACTATGTAAGCATCACCAGCTTCACCCACCATCCTTTCTATGAGAAATTTGTCCTTGAGATTCAGGACAACTGGCGCTGGGGCTTGAGCTACAATGTGCCGCTGGATGAGTTTATGGAGATCTTCGACTACGCTATCGACAACGGTTACACCATTGCTTGGGGCAGCGACGTCAGCGAGCAGGGTTTCCGTCTGGGCGTCCGCAAGGGCTTCTGCGTCCTTCCCGCCACCGAGGTCAAGGCCAGCATTGGCAGCGACCAGGCTAAATGGAGCGGTATGAAGGCTAAAGAAATCCAGGACGAGGCCGCCAAGCACCCCACACCGCAGCGTTGGGTGAGCCAGGAGGAACGTCAGGAAGCTTACGACAACTGGGAGACCACCGACGACCACGGTATGCTGATCTACGGCAAGGCCACCGACCAGATGGGCAACGAGTACTATATGGTTAAGAACAGCTGGGGCGACTATGGCGACTACCACGGTATGTTCTACGCTTCGAAGGCATTTGTGCGCTACAAAACGATGAATATCCTTGTCCACAAGGATGCCATCCCCGCAGCCATCAAAGCCAAACTCGGCATCGAGGACACCAAGGCTCCTGCTCCCAAGAAAGGCAAGAAGAAATAAAACAATCTCTGAATAGATAGAGAACACTGAAGTCTGCCACCAATCGGTGGCAGACTTTTTTCATATCTGGCCAATTGTTTTTCTTTAAGCACTGTCGGCGGATATTGTTTTTTTTCTTACTTTTGCAAATCCACTAAAACATAGTCTATGAACTCATCATTTTATAAGTCATTCCGTTACAGCGCAGCAGCAATGCTCTGTTCTTTCGTTTTATTGTTTACCTCCTGCAGTCGCGAGGAGCCTGAAGAGCCAACAATTGAGCAGCAGCCAACCACAGCGCAGCTGACAAGCACGGTACACTATGCCGCCGACAAAATGACCGCCTATAACTTCACTTATACTTCGACCGACCCTTACGGTGAGCCTGTGACCCTTTCGGCAACCATTACGATGAGCGACAAGCTGACAACCAATGACATTGCCGAGGGCATTATGCTATACAACCATTTCACTGTATACCGCGCCGACCAGTGTCCGTCGCTGGGCTACCTTGGCGAACAGGCTATGATTGTGGGCAGCGGACTTATCACCATATCGCCCGACTATTACGGCTTTGGCGTCACCGAGGACAAGCCCCAGGCCTACTGCATAAGCCGTGACAATGCACAGGCTGCCGTCGATGCCCTCATCGAGGGACGCAAACTGCTGGCAAATATGGGCTTTCGCTGGAAAGACAATCTATTCAACGTCGGCTATTCGCAGGGTGGACAGACCTCGCTGGCTGTGGTGCGTCTCATTACCGAAAAGTATCCCAATATACACATAACCAAGACCTTCGCCGGAGGCGGCTCCTACGATTTGCCGGCCACCTATCGCCGCTTCGTGGTCATAGACCGCTCGGCAATGCCCAGCACTGTCATCAGCGTGATGCTGGCTTACAACCATTTCAAGGAACTTGGCATTGCGCGCGACAGTATGTTTTTAGAGCCGGTGCTGAGCCATATCGACGACTGGGTGCTCAACAAACGCTACACCCGCGAGGAAATAGATGCCCTGGTGGGTACGAACGACCTGAGTGTATTCATCACACCTGCGATGATGGACACCAATAGCAGCGTCTCGCACCGTATGATGGCCGCACTGGACGGCGACAACCTGTGCAAAGGATGGACGCCGAGAAGCGACGAGAGTCTGATGCTGGTGCATCACACCCTGGACGGCGCCGTGCCTGTGGAGAACACATTGAACCTCATCGCCTTCCTGCAACAGCAGGGGGTAACGGATGTTGATGTAGTGGTGGGCGACTTCGGCAACGCTATGGGAATGCCCGCTCACGAGACTGGAGCGCTGATGCTTATCAACGCCGCCAAAGAGTGGCTATGCCAATACCTGGGCATTGCTGCCTGGTAGTTTGGGGTAATAGATATAATATTTCGTGACAGTCTTTTCAAGGAAGCTGCGGTCCAGTTGGTCGCTGGCCTCACTGATGCTGCAGCAGCGTCCGTTCTTGTATAGCACCTTTATTTCGCTATCGTCGAAAGAGTAACTGCGGTTCACCAAGCGTCCGGTACCGACAAAGTAGGACGCGAGGTCGAGGTCCAAGTTATAAGCCTGCGACACCTGTGCGATATGCTCGGAAACAATGGACGGAGCATACTCGTCGGGCGACACAAGAACCTTGGGCAGCTGGCGCCACAGCAGGTGACGGCAAAGGGTGGACAGCACGTTGTCGGAGCACTCGGCCCAGACCTTTACTGTCGACATAATGTCACCGTCGTCGATTGCCGCGAAGCGTTCGAGGACAGCAGGGTCGTTCTCGAAATCAATCTCAGTGACACGGTTACGGAGGAAGAAGAGCAACGGCTCGTAGCCAGCGAGTGCTGTGCCTTGAGCCATAAGTTCACGTGCACGTTTTAAGATGCTGTAGAAGAGGTTGTCGGCGGCGATGACGGTCTTGTGCAGGTATACCTGCCAGTACATCAGTCGGCGCGAGATGATGAACTTCTCGACAGAATAGATGCCTTTCTCGTCCACGACCAAGCGGTCGTCGGCTACGTTCAGCATATTGATAATGCGCTCGGTGCCCACAATACCCTCGCTTACACCGGTAAAGAATGAGTCGCGGCCCAAGTAGTCAAGCCTGTCCATATCGAGCTGCGATGAGACGAGCTGATGCAGGAAATGGCGCGGATAGCGGTCTTCGAAGATCTCTATCGCCGTCTGCAGGCGTCCGTCGAAGTCCTTGTTTATGCCTTCCATAAACAGCTGCGTCAGCCGTTCGTGATGGACATTGCAGAGCACCCTTTCGGAGGTGTGCGAGAAGGGACCGTGACCTATATCGTGCAGCAGTATAGCCAATTGCACGCCCAGCGCCTCTTCGTGACTTATCTCCACCCCTTTTGAACGCAGGACGTCGATGGCGCGCTTCATCAGATTCAGAGCTCCAAGCATATGGCTGAAGCGGCTATGGACAGCTCCCGGATAGACCAAATAGGTGAAACCCAACTGTTTGATGTGGCGCTGGCGCTGGAACCAGCGATGCGATATTACGTCGAATATGATGTCGTCGTCAATGGTCAGGAAGCCATAGACGGGATCGTTGATTATTTTACGTTTGTTGGTCATACGGTATTTAGAAAGAGATTGTGCTGATTTTCGGGAAAAGAGTACCTGTAAACAAACAGAACTTGTCTTTTCCAATATTAAACAATGGGCCAAGAATCATAGTTTTCTCATCCTTTTCGAGCATCTTCTTAAAGCCGTTGCCATCAGGAGAGAAGCCGTATATAGAAAGAGCGTAATTGGCAAAAATCAAGCTCTTGCTACGTTTGGCCGGCTTGGTCGGGTCGTATACATCGTCCTCATCTTTTGACTCATTTGTAAGCAAATAGATATTATCGCCATTGCTGAACAGAAGAGGGCCGACAATGGAACTGCCTGCATTCTGGTTATTCTGCATAATGCCGCGAGTCCATACGATTTCGCCATTATTGTTGACCTTGACCATAAGAAGGCCCATACTAACAGTATTGTCAGACGTCATACCAGTACTCATATCACGTATAGAACTGGTCCAGGTGCGCTGATAGACGACCGCGCCGCCATCGTGAGTGGGAAGATTATCCTTACAGAAGATACGGTCAACACTGTTTGAATTTGCTTTTGATTTTACATCCTCATTCAGGAACACGCAGATTTCAGACTCTGTAAAGTTATGACTGTTGTTGACAACCAACTTGTCGACTTCCAAATCATATTGATAAGCGTGAAATCCTGAGAACTTGCGTTTGTCGCCATTACCATCCGATTCGAGAGCGGTCAACACAACCTTGCCGTCAGTATAGCCGAGCAGAGACACCTGTTCAACATTCTCTTTAACGGAAAAGCTGCCAGCTTTGGATCCTTCCAAATCCAATACATTGATGCTGAAAACAGAACCCACAAGAGTGGCGGTGACAATCTCTCCGTTTTCAGTCACAAGCATCTGATGAACGCCTTGATTTTTGAGCGGTTCAGAGCAAAGCTTTTTCATATCGGCATCATACAGTATAGCCTTTGTCGAGACCATATTGGTTTTCTTGCTGTAGACGGCATAGACAAAGCCATAAAAGTTTTTTTCCAACGACGAGGCGGTCCAATAATATAACTCATCCCCTTTAGATAACTCGATATTAAGCAACACAGAGTCCGACATAATCTTGAACGAAGATTTGTCAAGCGATATATGACGAGCCGAGAAACCTCCTTTTTCATAATTTGTAAGCATCAGATGGATATTGTTGCCGTTGATGAAACTTTTTTCGATACTATAATCCGAAGTATTGCTTATTTCTGTGTGTTTGATTTCTTTCCAATTGCCATCAACCAAACGGACATTGATAACGTTCGCACGGCCTAAAGGGTCAACCATTATAAACTGTCCATCTGAGTCACCGGGCAATATCTTGATAGCCTTAGGCGCATAAGCTTTCTTGTTAGCCTTTTTGCCCTGCTGGAAACTGATAGACTGTGCACTTGCCACACTTACAATTGTAGCGAGGATTAGAATTGAAAATAACTTTTTCATAATTTAATGATTATTTGTGATTTATTAAAAATAATTAATTTATTTTGCTCTGCAATTCATCGCGAACGCTGGGATGGGCTATGCTTATAAGTGCTTCGGCACGCTTGCGGAGGCTGAGGCCATAAAGGTTGACAGCACCCTGCTCGGTCACCACCCACTGCACCAGTGTGCGCGGTGTGACGACACCGGCACCCGGAGTAAGTGTCGGCACTATCTTGCTGACACCCTTGCCAGTAATTGACGGCATAGCGATAATCGGCACACCGCCGTCGCTGTAGGTGGCACCAAGGATGAAGTCGAGTTGGCCACCGCTGCCTGAGAATATGCGTGTACCCATCGAATCCGAGCACACCTGGCCTGTAAGGTCAATCTGGATGGCGGAATTGAGTGCCACAACCTTGGGGTTTGAAGCTATTACTGCTGGATTGTTGGTATATCCCACATCTTTCATCAGCACATCTGGGTTGCGGTCCACAAAGTCGTAAAGCCGCTGCGACCCTTTGAGAAACATTGCCGTCAGCTTGCCAGGGTCGGTGCGCTTGCAACGGCCATTGATTACACCCTTTTCCACGAGTGGTATCACGCTGTCTGAGAACATCTCTGAATGAACGCCAAGATCCTTGTGGCCACCAAGTTGAGACAAGACTGCTGTAGGGATGTTTCCAATGCCTATTTGCAGAGTAGCGCCATCAGGAATCAGTGCGGCACAATGCCGTCCGATGGCGATGTCAGTATCTGTAAGGCTCGATGGTGCCGCCTCGTTAAGCGGTTTGTCGTGACGCACAAAAGCTGTGATTTTTGAGACGTGTATGCGGCTGTCGCCAAAGGTGAAAGGCACGTATCGGTTCACCTGCGCGATAACACAACGGGCTTTCTCTATGGCTTCGGGCATATAGTCGACCGACGTGCCGAGCGACACATAGCCATCTTGGTCGGGCTCGCTAACCATCAGGAAGACAACGTCGCAGCCCACGGCGCCTGTCTTGATCATACGCGGTGTCTCGCTGAGCGAACAGGGGATATAGTCTGCCCTACCCGACTGCGTTGCCTCACGCACATTGCCGCCTACAAAGAATGAATCCAGTTGGAATACACCCTTGTATTTGGGCAGCGTATAGTCGGCATAGCCTTCTGTGTAGAAGTGACTTATTGTCACATCCCGCAGCGGTTCTCCGTTCTCCGTTCTTCGTTCTCCGTTCTCCGAGTCGGCACGTTGCACCAGAGCCTCAATCAAATACTCCGGCGCCCCGCTCACACACGGCCAATGTATGTGGTCGCCCGATTTGACGAGCATAACAGCCTCATCAGCAGAAATGTATGTTACACTCATTTCACATTATATTATCTCCGCCAGCAGGCCGGCGGCGTTGGCTACCAGTTCGGGGCAGGGCTTTTTACCCATCTGCAGCAGGCGGCCACAGGCGATGTCGCCGTTTTCCTCACGGAATTTCTCTATAAGGGTGCGGACATCGGCGGTATGACCCGTCAGGCCACAGACCATCGCCATACCGCTGACACAGCCGCACACCTCGCGCGTTCCGGCGAGGCCGCGACCGAAGGGAGCGGCCACATTGGCAGCACTCTCTTTGTCGATAGGCAGTTTGTCGGCGTATGCCATCACCACCGACTGGCAACAGTTGCAGCCCGAGCGGTGCAACTGGCGAGCCGCGTTCATTCTTTCTTCTTTTGTCATATCCTTAGTTGTTTAGATACTTCCCACATTGCTATTGCAGCAGCACAGCTGACGTTGAGCGAATGCTTTGACCCGTACTGCGGTATCTCGAGAAAACCGTCGCATCGTTCAAGGACAGACTCCTGCACTCCGTCAATCTCGTTGCCTAAAACGAGAGCTATGGGTCGGTCGGTCTCAATGCTGTCCCTGCCAAGTATCAGGCTGTTGTGCGCCAACTCCACGGCATATATGCGGTAGCCCGCCCCTTTAAGGAAATCGAGAGCGGCGTGAGTGTCCTCGCTGTAGCAGAAAGGCACACTTTCTTCGGCACCCAGCGCTGTCTTGTGAATATCCCTGTCGGGAGGTGTCGCTGTAATGCCGCAGCAATATATTTCCTTGATTCCCATAGCATCGGCAGTGCGGAAGACCGAGCCAATATTGTTCTTGCTGCGAACATTGTCAAGAACCACAACAACAGGCACAAGGCCCGTGCTTGTACGGTATTCCGAAGCCTCCACACGCGCCATCTCCTGCGTGGTGGTCTTTATCTGGGTACTCATCCTACGCTCCCTTCCAGGCTGACGCTAAGCAGTTTCTGCGCCTCGACAGCAAACTCCATAGGCAGCTTTTTCAGCACATCCTTGGCGTAGCCGTTGACTATCAGTCCTACAGCGTTTTCTGGACTTATGCCGCGCTGCTGGCAGTAGAAGAGCTGGTCTTCACTGATTTTCGAAGTGGTGGCCTCGTGCTCAAGTATGGCAGTATGGTTGTTGGCTTTGATGTAGGGCCACGTGTGCGCGCCACATTTGTCGCCAAGCAGCAGCGAGTCGCACTGCGAGTAGTTGCGGGCATTCTCAGCGCCCTTGCCAATCTGCACCAAGCCACGGTAACTATTGTGGCTATGGCCGGCACTGATGCCCTTCGACATAATGGTGCTATGCGTGTTCTTGCCGACGTGAATCATCTTGGTGCCAGTGTCGGCCTGCTGATAGTTGTTGGTGACGGCCACGCTGTAAAACTCGGCCGTCGAGTCGTCGCCCTGCAGTATACAGCTTGGATACTTCCACGTCACGGCGCTACCGGTTTCAACCTGCGTCCAGCTGATTTTGGAATGGCTACCCTTGCAGATGCCGCGTTTCGTCACAAAGTTGTAAATGCCGCCCTTACCGTCCTTGTCGCCAGGATACCAGTTCTGGACGGTGCTGTATTTCACCTCGGCATCCTTGAGTGCGATAATCTCAACGATAGCCGCGTGCAGCTGATTCTCGTCGCGTTGCGGAGCCGTACAGCCCTCCATATAGCTCACATAGGCCCCTTCGTCGGCCACAATAAGCGTGCGCTCGAACTGGCCCGTGCCCTTGGCGTTGATGCGGAAATAAGAGCTCAGCTCCATCGGGCAGCGAACGCCCTTTGGGATATAGCAGAACGAGCCGTCGCTGAAGACAGCGCTGTTAAGAGCCGCAAAGAAGTTGTCGCCACTCGGTACCACCGAGCCCAGATATTGCTTCACCAAATCAGGATGTTTCTGCACGGCCTCGCTGATGGGCATAAACAGTATACCCTTCTCTTCCAGCATCTTCTGCGATGTCGTCTTAACGCTCACCGAGTCCATAATGGCATCGTAGGCCACACCTGCCAGCGCCTCGCGCTCGCGCAGCGGAATGCCCAGCTTGTCAAATGTAGCCAACAATTCAGGGTCCACCTCGTCCATCGACTTCTTCTTCTCCTGTTTCGGGGCAGCGAAGTATATGATGTCCTGGTAGTTAGGTGTCTCGTACTCCAGGTGTGCCCAGTCGGGCTCCTTCATCGACTGCCACTTGCGGAACGCATTGAGGCGGAATTCCAGCAACCACTCGGGCTCACCTTTTTTTTGCGAAATCAAGCGCACCACATCTTCGTCCAAACCTTTGCGTATAGTCTCGGTCGCGATGTCGGTGGTAAAACCAAACTCATAGTCTTTATTGGTAACTTCTTGAATTATATCTTTTTCAGTATTTTCCATAATGCAAAACTACACTTTTATGCAGTTGCAAAGATACGAAAAAAAACTGATTTATCTCAAAATAGTTACAGTGCCTATGTCATTCTGCTGAACCTCAGGGGTAAAATCAGTGGTATAGGTCAGTTTCCAAACATAAGCCCCTTGCGGACAGGGCCTGCCGTTCTTGGTGCCGTCCCATTCGCCAGTCAGAGCATCGAAATCGGTGATATGCAACCCCTTGCGGTCAAAAATATGCACCGTCCCCGACTTGATATGTCTCGAAAAGACCGAGAAGCGGTTGTTCGTCGATTCGTCGGGCGTAAAGGCATTGGGTATCCAGTAGACATATACATTGCTGTAAACCACCACCGTCGCGGTGTCGGTGCACCCATAGAAATCGCGTCCCGTAAACAGCACCTCCATCGAATCTCTCGGATATACAAACGAGAAGCGGCAGCTGCGGGCCGTGTCCACCCTGTCCTCAAGGAACCACTTGCGGCTCGTGCTGCTCGACACGTCGGTGAGCGTTACCTCCGTGTTTACATCCGTCACCGGGTTGGGCGACGCCCTGACAAAAGCCTTGTATGAATCTCTGTTATAAGAAATGTTGAGCCGCACAATCGAATCGCACAAGCCGTCGGTATGGAACACCACGACAGGCTGTATCGAGTCGTCGTCGTAGGTCACGCCGTCTATCCAGGTATACGTCACGCCCTTGCACAACGATGCATACGTCTCCACCGTGTCGGCAGGAATCACGGTCAGCACCAGCGTCGTAATGCTGTCGGCACCGTGCGATGTCTGGTTGTGGCAGGTAATGTTCTCCGAACGATAAAGCAGCGTGTCGTGCCACATTATAGGCAGGTCATAACTGCAAACCACCGTATCGAACGTCTCGTTGTAGTTGCGCCACACATTGAGCGTGAAATGCACCAGGCTGTCGCAGCCATAGACACCCTCGTAGGCCGGAAAAACAAAGTCGGTCACAGTGTCATTGAACTCCATCTCGTTGAAGGTGACAGGCAGATCGTTCTCCACCACGCTCATTTCCTCCCAAGTGTGTTTTGGCGCAAGGAAGGTGATGGAAACATTTGTGTCGTATATGCCGCCGCAGATGTCGTAGGTCCTGAAGGTATAATCCAGCGTGGTGTCGTGGTCAAAGGCGGCAGGCATTGCCAGCCTGTAGGCAAAATCGCCCACACGTGTGGCGCCATCGCCGAATATGGCGAACGAGTCGACCGGACAGGGCGTAAAGGCCACCAGGTTGGCGTCGAGCGACAACGACCAGCTGAAGATATAGCCGTTGTCGCGCATATAGCCGTCAATCACTTTGACCGACCACGAGCCGTTAAGCGGACAGCCCACAAGCGAGCTGAACGACTGGTCGGGATGGTAGAAATTAGAGTAGTTCTCGACATCGCTCGAGTCGACAGTGCGGTCATCGTGGCTGTGACCCATTCGGTACAGAATGCCGTCGCCCGAGGCATATCTGTAGTTCGACACCGTGTTGCTGCTCCAGCAATAGTTCCAGCCCACCCCGGCAGCATTGATCGGTACTGTCGAATCACAGCCGCTGTGCGTACCAGGATAATAAATCGGCTGTCCAAAATAAGAGCCCAAACTTATATTCTCTCCCTGCAGCCAAACGCGCCCCGACTCCGGAATCTCGGCATTGCATTGCGAATTGGCTGTCCCACCAAAACGCAGCACATTGGCACTCTGCCCAGTGGGACATTGAAGGCTGATATACAAATCTGCAATATAGGAATGTTCGATATTGATGCGCAAATACCTGATAGCCTGCACCGAAAAAACCGTTGCCGTGTCGGGAAACTGGTCGAACGTCACCGATGAAATGTATGCACACCCCATATCGCCACACGGCTCACCGTCGGGCAAGAAAATCTTGTCGTCCTGCCCCAATGTAACTTCCTCATACTGGAACATCACGCTATAGCTCTCGTCGAATCCAAAGGTGACCTCCACCGTGTCGCCATAGCACACCGTGTCGGGCACATCGACCTTGACGATGCCTTGCTGTGCCTGCGCCGCAAAGCCGCACACTGCCATTATCACGGCGAAAACAACACCGCGAATAACAGCGAATCCCCTGCTACTTAATATATTATAGCATTTATTCACACAATGCACAGCAATAATACACGACTGCAAAGATAACAAAACTTTTTCAATCAGTCTGCTACTATAGTAGCTTAAGGGGACCAAAAAGTTTCAAATACAAATCTTAAAAATTGTTAAAGCCTGCTAAAGAGCCCTATAATGCGGGTGGAAATTGGTTATCGTGTCGCGCAGATACTGATGCGAAAGGTGAGTGTAAATCTCTGTGGTTGTAATCTTTTCGTGACCCAGCATTTCCTGCACCGCGCGCAGGTCGGCACCGTTGGTGACAAGCTCTGTGGCAAAGCTGTGGCGCAAACTGTGGGGCGATATCGTCTTCTCAATGCCCGCCTTGGCCACGGCTTCCTTCAGGAACATAAACACATAGTTGCGCGACAGGTGCGTCCCCAAACGGTTGATGAACACATACTTCTCCTCGCCCGGACGGATGCGCTGATGCGAGCGTATCGTGGCCACATACTGCAGCATCAGATGCAGCGCCGTGTGATTGATGGGCACCCACCGCTGCTTGTCGCCCTTGCCCGTCACAAGCAGAAACTCCTCCTTCTCATAGATATTGGACAGATGCAGGTTCACCAGCTCCGACACGCGGAGACCGCAGCCGTATAGCACCTCGACGATGACGCGGTTGCGCGCCTGGTCGGGCATACTCAGGTCGAAAGTGGCAATGATAGCGTCGACTTCGTCGTTGGTCAGCACATCGGGCAGATGGCGCGACGAGCGGGGCATCTCTAGCAGCGTCGCTGGATTGTCCTTCACCACGTCCTCTATCACAAGCATCTTGTAGAAAGTGCGCAGCCCGCTCACAATGCGGCATTGCGTGGCCAAGGCCACCTCCATATCGTGCAACTCACCCACCAGCCCGCGCAGGTCGTCAAGCTCAATCTGCTCGGGCGACTTGCCTTGCTCGATGGCATACTGGGCCAGATGCGACACATCGCGCAGGTAGGCCTCCACCGAGTTGTCCGACAGCCGCTTCTCGAGCTTGAGGTAGGTGCGGAACGAGTGCAGGGCACGCCGCCAATCAGGATTCGTTATGGATTGTACAATATTCACACTGTCAGCTTTATGCGCCGGCGTGCAAGGCAATAAGGCCTCACCTTGCAACCGACAGACAAAGTAACGCAACGAGCTGCAAAATATTGCATAAAAACGCTATCGGAACGGCTGGTGCAACACACCCCGGCCTTCGGCCACCCCTCTCCGAGACCTTATATTTGCATTTTGGAATTATTTTGTATTTTTGTAGCAAATAACTGGAGTATAAATAAATA
>CADALO010000007.1:0-872 GCA_902788805.1 uncultured Bacteroidota bacterium
TTAAACATCTTATGCATCGCCTATGGCGAGAAATTGTACAAATTTGAACAAAAATTTGTTTAATTTCTGCTCGAAGAGCATCCTCAAAAAACTTTAACCGTTAACCGTTAACCTTTAACCGTTACTTCAATTCGTGTTCAAACATCTTTAACCGTTACAATCCGTGTTCAAAAACCTTTCTGCCATTTTAACGCATTTTAATGTGGCAGTTGGCGCATTTTTATTTTGTTATATGCCCAAGGCACAAAAAAAGCCTTGCCATAGCAAAGCCCTGATTTAACATTTTAATCTTTTAACACTGGCCGATGCCCCGTCCCCGGTGTTTTCGTTATGGTTTTCGTTGCTCGAAGTGCCGTCGCTCTGTAATCTTTTCTTTTCTTTTCTTCTTGAAAGGACATCAAAATGCAGGTTTTTGTAAGGTAATGATAAAATGTATTGAAAATCATAAAATCAATAATGTATTACTTTTAAAATATGTATTTGAAAAAATGTTTGGGCGAAAAAAACATTTTTATGCAATAGTTAATAATACTTAAATATCAATGAATTATATTTAATAAAAAATTATTCTTAGTAATGGACTGAAATTAATTTTGTCGTATTAAAAAAAAATCTTAATTTTGCACTCCAAAAGAACAAGACTCCTCAAGCGCCTTCGAATGCCGCCTGTTGTAATTGACAAAATGGCATTAAGAATGTGTGACTGAGGGTGCTTTAGCTTTGTAACAAACTTCGTTAACTTTAACTCTAACTATAACGTTAACTTTTCACTCTTAACTGACTCAAGTTTTAACCATTACCCACATTAAACATCTTATGCATCGCCTATGGCGAGAAATTGTACAAATTTGAACAAAATTTTGTTTAATTTC
>CADALO010000007.1:934-4463 GCA_902788805.1 uncultured Bacteroidota bacterium
CATCGCCTATGGCGAGAAATTGTACAAATTTGAACAAAATTTTGTTTAATTTCTGCTCGAAGAGCATCCATAAAAATCTTTAACCTTTAAACGTTAACCCTTAACCTTTATCAATGAAAATTTCCGTTGCTGGTACCGGCTATGTCGGTTTAAGTATTGCCACATTGTTGGCACAACATAATGATGTCACTTCCGTTGACGTTGTCAAGGAACGTGTTGACTTAGTGAACAACAAGAAGTCGCCCATTCAGGACGACTATATTGAGGACTATCTTGCCAACAAGCCGTTGTCGCTTCACGCCACCCTTGACCAAGAGACCGGCTACCGCGATGCCGAATTTGTTGTCATCGCCGCCCCCACCAACTATGACAGTCAGAAGAACTTCTTCGACACTAGTGCTGTCGAGTCCGTCATCGATGCCGTGCTGAAGGTCAACCCCGAAGCTGTGATGGTCATCAAGAGCACCATCCCCGTGGGCTACACACGCAGCCTCTATGTCAAATACCAGCAGAAAGGCGTCAAGAAGTTCAATCTGCTCTTCTCGCCTGAGTTCTTGCGCGAGAGCAAAGCGCTCTACGACAACCTCTACCCAAGCCGTATCATCGTGGGCGTGCCCAAGATGATGGCTGGCAAGGAATATGAGGAGGAGAACGAAGCTATCAAGGCTCTGACCGACATCGACTGGCTCACCGAGAAAGCTCACGTCTTTGCTCGCCTGCTGCAGGAGGCTGCCATCAAGGAAGATGTCCCGACTTTGTTTGTCGGAATGAAGGAGGCTGAGGCCGTGAAGCTCTTCGCCAACACCTATCTGGCCCTGCGCGTCAGCTATTTCAACGAGCTTGACACTTATGCGGAAATGAAAGGCCTCGATACCCAGGCCATTATCGACGGCATCGGTCTCGACCCCCGCATCGGTACCCACTACAACAACCCCAGTTTCGGCTACGGCGGCTACTGCCTGCCCAAGGACACCAAGCAGCTCCTGGCCAACTACGAGGACGTGCCTCAGAATATGATGTCCGCCATCGTCGAGAGCAACCGCACCCGCAAGGATTTCATTGCCGACCAGGTCCTCAAGATGGCCGGTTACTACGCCTACACCGAAAACAACGAGTACGCGCCAGCCACTAACGCATTAACGCATTCACACAATAACGCATTACCGGTACCGACGATAGGCGTGTACAGGTTGACGATGAAGAGCAACTCCGACAACTTCCGCCAGTCGGCCATCCAGGGCGTGATGAAGCGCATCAAGGCCAAAGGTGCCCAGGTCATTATCTACGAGCCCACCCTCGAGGACGGCAGCACCTTCTTCGGCAGCCTCGTCGTGAATGACTTAAAGAAATTCAAAGAGATGTCGCAAGCGATTATAGCAAATCGCTACGACTCCTGCCTCGACGACGTCCAGCAGAAGGTCTACACCCGCGACATCTTCCGTCGCGACTAATCCATAATATTTGTGACAATAGTATTCAAAACAACATGAAGAATAATCTCTTATTCCTATTAGCAACAGCAACTCTTCTTTTCGCTGCCTGCCACAAGGACACTGGTACAGCCAAGGTACACGTCAGCGTCAACGACTTCGCCATCAGCCAGGAGGATATGTCAAAGACCTCCGAGAATGTGGCCGACTACGCAGGTGTCAAGGCCATTACGCTGGCCTTCTACAAGACATCAGACGGCACCGAGCAGTACAAGACCACCCAGATGCGTGCCGATGCCACCACATACACCACATTCGGACATTTCGACCTCTCCCTGCCTATGGGCAGTTATACTATGGTGGTTCTCGGCTATGGTCTCAACGATGGTGAGCCCGCCATTACCCTCACCAGCCCGACATCCGCCACCTTTGGCAACAATCCTGCACGCGAGACCTTCGCCGCCACTCAGGCTGTCAACATCACCAATGCCAACGACGACGTTGACATCAGCGCCACCCTCAGTCGCGTGATTTCCAAACTCAAAATCACCTCTACCGATGGATGCACCGAGAACGCGGTCAACGTACGCACCACCCTCTCAGCCGGAGGCAAGAGCTTCAACCCCACCACAGGCCTGGCCACAGCCAATGCCGGCTTCAGCAATGTGCTCCCGATACAGAGTGCCGTGGGAAACCCCACCAACTCAATCACCTACCTCTTCCTCGCTACCGATGAGCAGACAGTGAACGTCACCATAGATGTCCTCGACGCGGGCGGCAACTCCATCTCCCACAAGGTGGTCAGTAACGTGCCCTTCAAGCGCAACCGTATGACGGTGCTCACCGGCTCGGTTTACTCGGCCGATGTCAGCGGCGACTTCACCGTCGAGACCGACTGGCTTGACGATTACAATATGGACTTTTAGCCGCCAGTTGCTATGAAGAGACTGTTGCCGTTGCTTGCCGCCCTGCTTCTGGTTTCAGGATGCAAAAAGGACAACATTGTGATACTGACGCCCGTCTATGTCTCGCTGGGCGATTTCGAGGTGATAAATGGCGACCAGTCCACGGCCAAGGACGAGCCGCTGGCAACATACAGCGGCGTGAAGGCTGTCACACTGGCTCGATGTACACCGCCTCGTCATCGGGTCTTTTTATGCTTCACACCGACTACGACAGTGCTATCGTCATCAACTTCTGATTTTGTAGAGCAATAAAGACAGCCACTAGGTCCTTAACTCTGCCCATTAACCCCATTACTCACATTATGACTGTAAAAGAGATATTTGAGTTAAGAAACTGTTTTGATTTTATTAATGAGAATTATTGGGCATAGAATCGAGGGATTTTTTTACGGTATTGAGGGCGCAATGGGGTTCCATTGTAACCGAAAGACCGTGAAAAAAGCACCGATTATATGGCATAAGAATATCATTGGATAAATTCAAAACAGTTTCTAATAAAGCAGGGCCGCATAGAGGAGGCCTTCGACGCCATCCGCCCGATGTACGCCGCCCACCGTGGCCGCTACACCACCCTCTGTATGTTCTGGACCGCTGCCGACGTCTTCAAGCTTCGTCTTGACCAAGGTCGCACCGATGAGGGCGCGAAGATCCTCGAAGCTCTCAAACGCATACTCCCCAACGTCGAAGCTGTCAACAAAGAACTCGACACCCAGGCCGCAGCAAAGGCCACCAGCACCCCTGCCGCGACCAGCGACAAACTCCCCTGGGAGCACGACAAGACAAAACAGGAAGGTTCCTCCGCCTCCGCCTTCATCGCCTCCGCCACCCGCCGCCTATCAAAGGTCACACAGAAATCTCAGAAAACACCGAAAGATGCTTCGCCGCAAGGCGACAATATCTGTGATAACCGTGATATCTGTGAGACAGAAATAAAAGTGTTATCTGATGCAAATCAGTCAAATCCGAGCAATCCGTGTTCAACAGCAGATTCAAGTGATTCGTGTTCACCAATACCAATTAACGAGCAATTAACGTCCAATTCGCGGCAATTAATGTTGAAAGAGAAAGCCCCGAAGGGTAATAATCTACGAGATTCACAAGATTTCGTGAGTGACAGCGAACAGGCGACTAATA